>CAVQZK010000035.1:0-18033 GCA_963718465.1 Bryobacterales bacterium
CCTTTGAGAACAACCGTAAACTCATCGAAATCCGGCGTTTGACCCGGTTCCAGCCAACCGCTTGGGCTCCGCATATGCGCCACGCTCGCTTCAGAAGTATTTGAATTGATTCGGCCAATGTATTCGTCAATCACTTTGGGCTTATTACCGGCGGCCGTTATGCGGGTAGGCGCTGAGAGTAAAGTGGGTGTGCTCATAGACCTATTCAGCATAATGCCGGGCGAAGCCCCGTTACAGTGGAGGGAGTAGCTGGAGAAAAATGGAATCATCGAGAAATAATTCGGTCCTGCTGATGGCGGTGTTTATTGGGGCGGGCCTCGCTTGGGCGAACCTGCATAGCGAGATGGCGCTGGCGGCAGGCATAACGCTATTGGTAGTGCTGTTCGCTTACGACCAGGATGCAAAACGGTCCGGTGTGCAAAGTCTGGCGTTTGCGGCCGTGAGCGGTATGATTTTGATGGTCGCGCTTTATCCGGTAAAGGATTGGCTAAACCCTACACCGGACCCTATGCCGGGTTTTTTCACAAAGTATTTGGCGCTGCTGATTTGGCTATGCGCTACCTTCGCGAGTTTCCTTCTTGACCGCGCCAGGACGGGGGGCGTGATTCGTTCAGTCTGCGTCAGCAGCAGATAGCAATGCCGATACCGGTTGCGGCCGTTCTCCCTGCCCATTGCTCCCGTACCGCCTGCTCCGATGCAGGTTGTGAATAGGTTTGAGCCGAAACGGGAGCCCGTCGTGGCTGTTCCGCAAACCGCATCAGCGCCGGTCGTTGAACGTGAGCCGCTTGCCGCCACGCCGCCAATAGAGGACAGGCCGCCAATAGAAACCACAATCGGCCCTGCGCACGGGTCCAGCCTGCGCCGCAAGCAGCTCCACAAGCGCCTGTCCAAACCGCGCCCCTGCCCACTGGCGGCAAACCGGCAACAATCTACGTGAACCTGGTTGGCGAAGGAATGAATATCATGCGCCAGATTCAGGCCGAACACATGGGACGCGATTATTACATCATCGTGGAACAAATGCCCGCTAACGAGAACTGGGAGTTTCGGACAGGACAAGTGGTGCGCTGCCGTAAAAAGAGTCTTTCAAACGGAAAGGGATTAGTGGCGTACGAAGAAGCGCCTCGCGCACAGTAGTACCATCTTATGGACTTGGGTGAAAGTCCATGACTATCAAAGACGACATCGTTGAAGAGATCCAGACGCCGACCGGGCCTATGCATACCTATGTGTTCCGGCCGACCGCCGAAGGAAGCTTTCCGGGCGTACTATTCTTTTCTGAAATCTTTCAGGTGACCGGGCCGATTCGGCGAACGGCGGCGTTCATTGCCGGGCAGGGTTACATAGTGGTGGTTCCAGAGGTGTATCACGAACTGGAGAGCGCGGGCACAGTTTTGGCGTATGACCAAGCTGGGGCCGACAAAGGAAACGAGGATAAATACGCCAAAGAGTTGTCTTCGTATGACGGAGACGCGCGCGCTTTGATTGGTTATTTGCAATCGAGAAAAGATTGCACCGGCAAGCTTGGGGCGCTGGGCATCTGTTTCGGCGGCCATCTGGCGTTCCGGGCAGCGATGAATCCGGAGATTTCGGCTGCGGTTTGTTTCTATGCGACGGACATTCATTCCGGGTCTCTTGGTAAGGGCAAGAACGACAACTCCCTGGAACGCGCGGCCGAAATAAAAGGCGAACTGCTTCACATCTGGGGGCGGCAAGACCCGCATGTCCCGCTGAGGGACGGAACCGGATCAAAGCGCGGCTGGACACAGTGGGCGCGAACTTTCAGTGGCTCGAAGTAAATGGCGCGCACGCGTTTCTGCGCGACGAAGGCTACAGATACGACCCGCGCTGGCCTATCAGTGCCACGGCTTGCTTTTGGAGTTATTCCACCGGAAACTCAGGTAGGCGTTTTTTAGCAACTTGGTACTAGTAACTTCGCCTACTTTTTGGCGGATTAGCACTTCCTCGGAATAGCATCAAGCAACTTTCCTGGGTTCGGGGAGTCCAAATGTTTTGAGGAGAAAAAAATGTTAAAGGCAGTTACTCCGCTTATTGCAGTTAGTATCTTTCTGTCGCCGCTGCAGTCGTTTGGGCAGAAAGGCAAGGACCACAACGATGCGTTTGTTCATGGACCGGCGAACCAGTCGCGGCTGGTGCAGGAAGTTCGCCATCAGTTGGTGATGCTTCCCTACTATTCAATTTTCGATGATTTGGCTTTCAGGGTCGACGGCAGTACCGTTACGCTGCTGGGAGCCGTCACGCGGCCGACATTGAAGAGCGATGCCGAGAACGTGGTGAAAGGCATAGAAGGCGTGACTCAGGTGACCAATCAGATAGAGGTTCTGCCGCTGTCGCCTAACGATTGGAACATCCGCCGGACGATGGCCAGAACGATTTATGGCGATCCGGCCCTTGGCGATCGCTACGGCAATCAAGCTCTGCCCCCGATCCACATCATTGTGAAGAACGGCGACGTGACGTTGGAAGGCGTGGTTGCCACGGAGATGGACAAGAACCTGATTAACGTTCGGGCGAATGGCGTTCCAGGCGTTTTCCATGTGACCAATAATTTGATTGTGGAGAAGTCGTAAGCTACTTCGCATTTGGCGGTCGAGGCTAATATCGCTGTCCAGGCCGCTTAATTCGTCCATCTCACTGCGTAGCTTTTGCCTTTCACGCTTTCGCATGATCCCGAACATCACTATCCAGATAATCAGCAAGATCAGAGCTGGCGCGCCTTTCACCAACTTATCCTGACTGTCCCGGTCACCTAAGAGGCTCGGCGCCACTACCACCAAAAGGGTGAACAATATCGGACCCGCAAGGTTGTGCCGGATGTAGCTGGAGTAGTTGAGTTGACGCTGAAGTTCATTTCGAGAAAAGGCGGGACAGGTTAACCAGTCGGCGTCCCTGGCGAGACGGCTCGGCCAAATACTCTGTCAAGCCTCGATTAACGTGTACAAGGCCCAAGCCGCCGCAAGCACGAATCCCGCGCGTTGGAAAGCGTACGGGCTGGATTTGAAGTTCCAGACATTAAACACAATCAGACTAACCCCGACGCCGCTGACGGCAAGGAACCGCAAGTGCATCTTGACTGCGAGTTGTTGTGCTCTTAAGCGAAGTTGTTCTAAGGACATCTTATATTTCTCCAGTACCTGCTGTTGCCAAATCTCTCTGGGATCTTTTGCGGATGGTTCATTTTCCATTTGTCACTCCTTGATGAAACCAGCGCGCCAAAATGCTTTTGATGCGGCCAATCTTTACCGCCATATGGGCGGCGGAAATTCCGGTGACCTCACCAATCGAAGCTCCGTCCAGTCCCTCTAGATACAAGAGAATGACCTGCCGGTCGGTTGGTTTTAGTTGCTGAATCAAGCTGGTCAGCCGTTCCAGCGTATTCTGGCGCTGAAGCGCGATTGCCGTATCTTCCTTGCGTTCCGCTGCCTCATCCAGTTGTCCGAGATCCACCAGTCTTGAATAGACCCGGCTCTCGCGAGTTACATGCGACCGGGCGCAATTATGGGCGACTCGATAGATCCACGTCCGAATGGAACAGCGGGCATCGAAATGCCCGAAGCTTCGC
Source organism: Bryobacterales bacterium (assembly GCA_963718465.1). Classification (GTDB taxonomy): domain Bacteria; phylum Acidobacteriota; class Terriglobia; order Bryobacterales; family Bryobacteraceae; genus Bog-105. The sequence goes on from CAVQZK010000035.1 coordinate 3,584, forward strand.
CAGAGCTGGAGATGAATTTCCTGCAGCAGGTCGCGCCGCTTCTCCGGGTCGGCTTCGCAGCCGCGCGCGAGACGGCCCAGGGCCGGTCCATAGCCGTCCACTGCGTCCTTATATAATCCGTCCTGGTCGAGCGGGGCCGAACCGGACTCCATCTTGCTCACACCTAAGGTAGTCGTTCGCCTCGGGAATTCCTAACAGAAAGGGCACGTAAAAATATGTGCTTGACGCAGGTTCGCTTCCGTGATAATCATTAAACGATATAGCGTTTAACGAAATATGCCCAGACGTAAACTCGACCCGCTTCCCGTTACCGCCTTTCACATCCTCCTTGCATTAGCGGACAAGGACCGCCACGGATATGACATCATGCGGCAGGTTGCTGAAGAGACCGGCGGTAAATTGCGGCTTGGCCCGGGAACTCTCTATGGTTCACTCAAAACCTTGTTGGAAGAGAATCTCATTCAGGAAGTTGAAGAAGCTCCCGACACTGCACTCGGCTCGGAGCGACGGCGCTATTACCGGTTGACTTCCCTCGGAAAAAAGCTTGCGATCAATGAAGCTGACCGTCTCGCTGGAGTGCTCCGGCTGGCCAGAGCCAAGCGCATTCTGAAGGGCGGACATGTCTAACAAGGTCTTCCGGTTGTGGATGCCAATTGAGGATCCGTCAAAAAATAATGAGCAGCCGCGCAACGTGGTCTTCAGTAAGTGGCCTGTTGCGATTTTTCCAGCTGCGCTGCTTGTCCAGTCGCCCCTTTTGCGATTCTCCTGGCTGCAATTCTGGGCGCGTATTTCTCAAGCTCCGCAAGACGCCTCATCGTGCCGGCCATTCGGGACAGGGGCGGTCTCAGGAAAGTCTCGCCGGTAGTTTGGATGATTACTATCCTCCCGAGCGCTCTCCTCCTTCTCAAAATGATCTTGGTCTTGCACTAGGCGCGGCTTGAGAGAATGGCCTTTATGCCTGCTTCAAAAAAGCTCGAACTAACGACCCTGGTCTGCGCGTGCGGACTTCTGGCGTCAGCCGGGTCAATACAGGCTCCAGCGGCGTTGCCGGATAACGTCCGGCAGCATGTGAACAAAGTGCAGTCTTGCCTACCTAATTCGGTTGTAGTGAAAGGCGAACCCGAGGTATGCCGCACTCTCGCGAAACGAATGGCTGATCTGCACGTTCCGGGAGTGAGCATTGCCGTCGTTCACAACGGAGTTATCGAATGGGCTCAAGGATTCGGAGTGGCGCAAACGAACAGTAAGCCGGTCACTCCCAATACCCTTTTTCAAGCTGGCTCGATCAGCAAACCTCTGGCTGCAATGGCGGCGCTTCATCAGGTGCAGGAAGGCAAGCTTGCGCTCGATGCAGATGTGAATACGGTGCTTACAACTTGGAAAGTCCCGGTGGCTTCCGTGGCGTCTGGCGCTCCGGTTACTCTGCGGGAGTTGTTGACGCACACCGCAGGGTTCACCGTGCACGGGTTTCCAGGCTATGCGGCGAATGAACCCGTTCCCACGCTTATACAAGTGCTGAATGGCGAGAAGCCGGCGAATACCGGGCCCATTCGCGTTGAAAGCGTACCCGGCAGCAAGTGGAATTATTCCGGCGGAGGCTACACAGTGATGCAGCAAATGCTGCTGGATGTCACAAAGCAACCCTTCCCGAAGTTGCTCCATGACACAGTTCTTGCGCCTATCGGCATGACCAGCAGCACCTATGAACAGCCCCTCCCTGCGAGTCTTCGAACGGTTGCTGCTACTCCATACTCGGCCGATGGAACCGCTATACCGGGCGGCGCGCATACTTATCCTGAGATGGCCGCCGCGGGCCTGTGGACCAATCCCACTGATCTGGCTCATTACATTATCGAGGTTCAACGCTCCGCTCAGGGCAAGGCGAATCACGTGCTCTCGCAGCAGCACACGAAGCAGATGCTGACACCAGGCCAAGGCAATTGGGGCCTTGGGCTTGAAATCGGAGGTTCCGCCTCGAACCGGTATTTCTCTCATGGCGGAGTGAACGAAGGTTTCGAAAGCCTGTTCGCCGGTTACGAGAACGGCGGTGATGGCGCGGTTGTTATGACCAACGCGCAAGGCGGATCACGACTCGCTTCCGAGATCATGAGCAGTATTGCAGTGGAGTACAACTGGCCCGATTTTCGACCGACGGTTCGCACTCTCACGAAAGTTGACCGTGCCGTTCTCGCACGTTACGTGGGAACCTATGAACTGGCACCTTCGTTCAGTGTTAAGTTCATGCTCGATGGCGACCAACTCATGACGCAAGCAACCGGTCAACCGGCGTTTCCAGTGTTCCCCGAGTCACCGACGAAATTCTTTCTGAAGGTGGTAAACGCCGAGGTCGAGTTCTTTCCGAATGAAAAAGGAGAGGTCAGCTACATCATTTTGCATCAAGGCGGCCGGGACACCAAGGGCGTGAAGAAGTAGTGGAAGAGAACGAGGTTTACGGAGCTGTCGGACAAGACGGATTCGAACGTTTAATCGCGGCGTTCTACAAGCAAATCCCGGCGGATGACATTCTCGGCCCCATGTATAAAGGCCGTGATCTGGTTGGCACCGAACAGCGCCTCCGCGACTTTTTAATTTATCGTTTTGGCGGCCCTCAAAAGTATATTGAGGAGCGGGGCAATATAACGTCGGCGCAGCGCCGCACCGTTGTAGCAGCGGGTCTTGGCTGGATGCTCGATGCCTTCGACGTCATGCTCTACTCCATCGTCCTCGCCACCCTCATGCGCGAGTTCGGCATGACGAAATCAACCGCCGGATTTCTCAACACTTTAACGCTGATTGCCTCGGCGCTGGGCAGTTTCGCATTCGGCTTCTTTGCCGACCGGCTGGGCCGCCGCCAGATGTTGAGCCTGAGCATTCTGACGTACTCGGTATTCACTTTCGCCTGCGGCTTCTCGACCACCATCACTGTTTTGGCTGTCTTTCGTTTTCTGCTTGGCCTAGGCATGGGCGGCGAGTGGAATTCCGGCGCGACGCTGGTTGCGGAAACTTGGCCGAGCGCATGGCGGGGCAGGGCGCTCGCCCTTGTCCAGAGCAGTTGGGCCATTGGCTATGCGCTTGCCGCGCTAGTCGCTAATTTTGTTTTGGCACGCGCTAGTTGGCGCTGGGTTTTCTTCATTGGAGTGCTGCCCGCGCTGATCATCTTTTGGATTCAGCGCAGCGTTCCAGAACCCGCCATATGGCGGCATTCCCGCAAACTGCCAGCCAGCAAGGCAGAGAAGCAAGAGCTGTGGCGTGCGTGCCTTCCAAGCTTGATCGCCCTTTTGATTATGAACACGTTCGGCATGTTTGCGTGGTGGGGTCTGTTTACTTGGATTCCAGCTTACCTCGCGCTGCCGGTTTCGAAGGGCGGCCGCGATTTCAGTCTTCTCGGTTTTACTTCGTTCTTAGTAGTGCTGAACCTGTGCGGGATGTTTCCCGGATATCTCTTTTTCGGAACCCTTGCCGATAAATGGGGTAGAAAGCGTGCGCTCATCACATATCTGTCGTTGGCGGCACTCTCTGTACCAGCCTTTGCCCTGGCACGCGAGCCTGTCTCGATCTTAATCACGGCGTCCGTCGCGGCGTTCTTCGGGACGGGCTTCTTTGTCGGCTCCAGCGTCATGGGCAGCGAACTTTTCCCCACGCCCATCCGCGCCACGGCCCTGGGAATTTCTTACAACACGGCTCGCGGTATCAGTTCGCTCGCCCCCTTTATCATCGGTTCTATCGGCGAGTCTCACGGCCTGGGTTGGGGCTTTGGCGCTTGTGGTGTCGCCTTCGCTGCCGCCGCATTAGCTGCCTTCTGGGTGCCGGAAACCCGCGGCATGGAACTGCGCTAAGCACTCTCGATATAAACTCTTATCCATATGACTCGACGGACACTTGTCAGTTCGCTGGCTGTTGCCACGACACTTGCCACCAAATCAGTTAATGCCGCGCGGCACCGCGATGACGATCCTCCCCACAAGGAGTGGAAGCCGCTTTTAGGCGTTTTGGGGCCATACACGCCGAACAATGTGGCCTGGGCCAAAGAGGCTGGCTTTACCAACATGATTCTCGGCTCGTCGCAACGCTCAACGCTTGACGCCTCCAAAATCTCTGACGAGCAAATAGCCGACATCAAATCGACACTGGACCAGCATCAAATGCACGTCTCCGCTTTGCAGGTTGGCGGCGATTCCATCAACCCCGATATGAACCGAAGGGAGCGATCGAACAATTACTTCGTCAAAGCGATTGAGTTGGCCGGCAAACTGGGCGTTTCATATATCGGCACGCAATCGGGCCGCGACACGTCTAAGCCGTTTCAAAAGCAGGTGGACGAGATTGTTCGCGTTTACAACGAGAAGTTCTTTCCGGCCTGCGAGCGCTCGAAGGTACGCATTCTTTGGGAGCCTTGGCCCGACGGTGAAAACATCGCCACCAGCCCAGTTGGTTTTTCCGCTCTGTTTAAAGCTTTCGGCAACTCGCCTTATGTGGGATTGCAATATGATCCGTCTCATTTGGTCCGCCAGTTCATGGATCCTATCCAAACGGCTAGAGATTTTGTCGACCGCATCTATGATGTTCACCTGAAAGACACAGAAATTCTTTGGCCAACTCTACGCGCCGGGGGTATAAATCCGGTAAACAAGGCGTCTTGGTGGCGGTATCGCATTCCCGGCATGGGCTCAATGCCCTGGCGGGAGTTCTTCAATGTTCTTCAAGACGTTGGATACTCAGGGTCGATGAGTATTGAGCAGGAAGACCCACTCTACGGTGCTGACGACAACCCAGGCCCGGATTTTAGCCCGGACTTCAAGATGGGTTTCGTGATGGCCAAACGGTACTTATCTCAGTACGTCCCTGGTTGATTTCAAAAAAATTGTGAATTTTTGACTAACAATATTGCACTAACCCGCGCGGCGAAATATACTCACTAGTCGAGTGCGTAATGCATTCGCATCATAGGCTGTAGAGAGGGGTCTTTGCAGCTAGGATCACAAGTAGTCTCCCAGCTAGTGAGGAAATATATGAGGTCATCCGTCTCGTCCAGGCTTGCACACGTCTGCATCGGCGCAATTTCATGCTTTTTGCTGACTATCGGGCTTTTTGCACAGTCCGACAACGGCACGATTAACGGTTCCGTCAAGGATCAATCTGGAGCAGTCGTTCCCAATGCAACGGTGTTGGTGAAGAATGAAGCGTCCGGTACGGAGAGGACGGCTGTGTCCAATGAAGGCGGCCTATATTCGATCACCAATATCCCGCCCGGTTCGTACAGCGTTTCGGTATCGGCAAAGGGATTTAAGAAATTTGAAGCGACCGGGAACAAGCTCGATCCTGCGTCCACCCTGGATGTGCCTGGCTGTCCTTGCACTCGGGTCTGCTACCGAAACGGTCGAAGTTGTTGCCTCAGCTTCGCAACTGCAAACCGAGTCGGCGAGCGTTCAAAAGTTGGTCACCCGCGACCAGATCGATTCTCTTGAACTCAACGGCCGCAATCCGATCGGTCTCGCCAGCCTGGTACCCGGCGCGCGGGGCGGCAATCTGGCTGGCCTGAACTTCAACTTCAGCCAAGGCCCATCCAATTTCAACGGCTCCCGCAATCCTGAGAACTTGATTACTTACGACGGCGCGCCTGCCACCCGCACGCGTTCTAACGGCACAAGCCTGGGGGCCGCGGATGTCGACTCCACGTCTGAAGTACAAATCCTCACGGCCGCTTACGCCGCCGAATATGGCCGTACTTCCGGCGCCCAAATTCGCATTGTGACGCGTGCAGGCGGCCAGGACTTTCACGGCGCCGGCTGATGAATATGTTCGCAACGACGCGTTCAATGCGAATACCTGGACGCGCAACAAGACGAACGGTCAGGCCTTTGTCCCGCCCTTCCGCTACAACCAATATGGCTACAACGTCGGTGGTCCGTTTTACATTCCGGGAAAATTCAACAAGGATAGGAGCAAGATCTTCTGGTATTGGGGCCAGGAGTGGGTCAAATACCGCTTCACCGATAGCGCGCAATGGACGGTGCCGACAGCTCTCATGCGCACTGGAGATTTCAGCGAACTGCTCACACTAGGGCCGCAGAACATTCTTGGCAAGGTTGTTCAGCTCACCGACCCGGCCAGCAAAGCGCCCATACCCAACAACAGAATTCCGGCCAGCTTGCTCAGCCCCAACGGCCTGGGTATTTTGAAGGCGTACCCGATGCCGAACCTTGCCGTTGGAAACTTCATTAACGGCAATAACAACTTCTACGTCACGGCGCTGCACCCACAGGATCAGCGTAAGGACACGCTGGCCGCCGATTTCGATCTTACCGATCGCCAGCGGATTTCTTTCCGGCGCAATAACTACGAATTCAACGAATACCAGCCGCTGGATGGCACGCCTACGGAAACGCCAAAATACTTCAACCGGCCGAATCAGACCAACTCGCTCAACTACGTTTGGACCATTAGTCCGACCATGGTGAACGAAGCCGTGGCCACCGTCAGCCTCGATGACGTTTACATCCCGGTCGACGCTGCTCATTTTCTGGATCGCACGACGGTAGGTATCGATTATCCATACATTTTCCCGAATGGCAAATTGATTGAGAATCGCATTCCAACCGCGAACATCACCGGTCTCACGGGCCTGACTGGAGGGCCCTATCCATCTCATTCCACGGGCCCAATCTATACCGCCAGCGATAGCTTGACTTGGGTGAAGAGCAGTCACACCATGAAGTTTGGATTTTACTTCGAACTGTCGGGTGAAAACGATAATGACGAAATCAACGTCAGCGCCTGCCCCACTTGTACCAATAATCAGAACGGTCAGTTCTCATTCACTGACGCGCGCGGAAGCACGTCGTCCATCTACCATCCGAATTCGGGCAATGCCATCGCTAACGTCGCCATGGGCCTCTTCGATAGCTATTCCGAACTGGGGCAGCGCGCCTACACTCCTTTTCGCGGGTCCAGTTACGAGCCCTTCGCTCAGGACTCCTGGAAAGTAACAAACAAGTTGACGGTGAACTATGGCGTGCGCTACACGGTGATCCAGCCCTATCACGCCATCTGGGGCAACATGATCGTCTTCGATCCGGCGCTGTACAATCCGGCGAACGCGGTTTCCGTTGTCGGTACCGGTTCGAACGCCGGCCAAGTGGTCGTCGGCAATGGCGACCGTTATAACGGCATGGTCATTCCCGGCGATAGCTTTCCCAATGCAGGCGGCCGATTCCCAGAGGTCAATAACCCCGCGTTCACTTACCTGTTTCGCGGCGGCTCTTATCCAAACTACTATTCGAAGATTCAATGGGGGGAGATTCAGCCGCGGGTCGGCGTGGCCTACCAATTGGATGAAAAAACCGTTATCCGTACTGGCGGCGGCCGGTTCATCACGCGCTTGGGTGTCAGCGATTCGGTCTTCCTCGGCGGCAACCCTCCCTTCCAGCCAACCGCCAACGTTAGTTTCGGCAATGCTGATAACCCCGGCGGCACTTCCACTAACGTTCTTCCCTTAACTGTCACCACCCAAAGCCGTAATTTCAAGAACCCGGAAGCTTGGAACTACAATTTCACTGTTGAACGTGAGCTTTTCCTCAACTCGTTGCTGAGCGTCGGTTACGTTTTCCGCCGCGGTCTGCATCAGCAGCGCGAATCGGACATTAATCAACCGACTCCCGCCATTGTTGCGGCCAATCCGGGCGTGAGCATCGACGCGCTGCGGCCCTTCCTTGGCTACAACTCGATCCGCGAAACCGACAACGTCGCCAGTTCAACCTACAACTCGCTGCAAATTTCGTGGAACAAGCGGCTATCGAAAGGGTTGCTGTTTGGCGCCGCATACACGCTCTCGAAAAGCATGGACAGTGGCTCAAACCAGCGCGACATTATTCCGGACACTTACTACGCCGGCAATCTCTGGGGCCCTTCTGAGTTCGACACCCGGCATGTGTTTATTCTCAACTTCCTTTATGAGTTGCCAATTTTCCGCAATCAGCACAATTTCGCCGGCAAGACTTTGGGGGGTTGGCAAATCAGCGGTATCTTCCAGGCGCAAACCGGTCAGCCTTGCAGCGTTGGTAAGTCAAACGATTACGCGGGCGTTGGGGTCGACGGGAGCTTGTGCGGAACCGCAGTTGGCTCCACGATTGGCGAATACTGGGTTATGAACGGGAACATTTCGTATCCCGGAAACTTCGATGCGGCCAACGGCAGTCAAAACAAATACTGGTTTAGCACGACAAATCCGAATGGTACGCCAATCTTCACAGCGCCCGCCCCTGGGACCTTCAACCTGCAACCGGGTATTCGCGACGTGATCTATAGCCCGGGTTTTCAGAACTGGAATCTCGGTCTCTTCAAGAAGTTTGCTGTGACCGAGCGATTCGGTTTCCAGTTCCGCGCCGAAGCGTTTGACGCCTTCAACCATCCCAACCTCAGCCCGGTCAACCTGGACCCGACTAATGCCACAACGTTCGGCAAGATAACGGGCAAGACCAACGACGTACGCAATTTGCAGCTTTCGCTTCGTTTTTACTTCTAAGCTCTACGTTTTTTTTCAACTCCCGCGTACGAGATTACTCGGCGCGGGAGTTTTCCCGTTCTACTTCATCGTTCAAGTGATAAACATAATAAGTGACATGGCACAAGTTAAAACCGCCCCAAAAACATACGACGTGGTGATTGTCGGTTCCGGCGCAGGCGGCGGTGTGGCCGCTCACGTGTTATCACTTGCGGGCGCGAAGGTCTGCATGCTGGAAGCGGGCGATTGGTTCGATTGCACCAAGAATTCGAAGATGTTCGAATGGCCCTACCAGGTTCCGCATCGCGGCGCGGGCACGCACGATCGCCCCTGGGGACATTTTGACGCTACCACCGTTGGCGGCTGGACGGTCCCTGGCGAGCCTTACACCAATGCGCCTGGTTCCGACTGGCTCTGGTGGCGCGCGCGCATGCTGGGCGGCCGTACAAATCACTATGGCCGCATTTCGCTGCGCATGGGCCCTTACGACTTCAAACCATACAGCCGTGACGGCAAGGGTTTCGATTGGCCCATCACTTATGACGATCTTGCCCCTTACTACGATAAGGCGGAAGAACTCATAGGCGTCTTCGGCACTCACGAAGGGCTTGAGAATACGCCCGATGGAAAGTTCCAGCCTGCGCCCGCTCCACGCGCCTACGAACGGCTGATTAAATCGGCTTGCGACAAGCTCAGCATTCCTTGCGTTCCCTCCAGGCTGGCGATTTTAACGCGTCCCCTGAATGGGCGTCCCGCATGCCATTACTGCGCCCAATGCGGCCGCTCGTGCTCGGTGAATGCCAACTTCAACTCGCCCGGCGTGCATATCAACCCCGCTCTGAAAACCGGCAACCTGGAAGTTCGCACTGGCGCGATGGTGCGCGAGGTAGTAGTTGGTTCCGATGGACTCGCCACCGGCGTTTCCTATGTCGACAAGAAAACCCGCAACGAAATTGAAGTGCGCGGCAGGATTGTCGTCCTGGCGGCCAGTTGCTGCGAAACTGCGCGCATCATGCTCAATTCCAAGAGCAGCCAATTTCCGAACGGCGTCGCCAATTCCACCGGCCTGGTTGGGCGCTACGTGATGGATACCGTAGGTTCCTCAGTGGCTGGCTATTTGCCCATCTTGCAGGATCTTCCTCCACAGAACGAAGACGGCGTGGGCGGCATGCATCTCTATATGCCGTGGTGGAACTATAAGCAGCAAGCGGCGAACAAGATGCCGTTTGCCCGCGGCTATCACATTGAAATTGGGGGCGGCCGCGGCATGCCGGGCTCGGGAGCCTTAGGCGGTTATGCAAAGCAGTTCCTGGGCGGCGGCTACGGTCTCGAACTAAAGCGGAACCTGCGTAAACTGTACGGTGCCGAGGTGCATTTCGCCGGCCGCGGCGAGATGATCCCCAACGAAGACAGCTATTGTGAGATTGATCCCAGCGTGGTCGATCAGTGGGGTATACCGGTGCTTCGTTTCCATTTTAAATGGAGCCAAGATGAGATCCTGCAAGCCAAGCACATGCAGGACACCTTCAAAGAAATTATTGAGACCATGGGCGGCGTTGTCACCCGCAGCTCTGGTGAGAACGATAATTGGGGTATCGCCCGCGGCGGCGAAATCATTCACGAAGTGGGCGCCACGAAGATGGGTACTGACCCCAAAACGTCGGTCCTCAATCAATACTGTCAGGCCTGGGACGTGAAGAATCTTTTCATTACCGATGCCGCTCCGTTTGTCAGCAACGCCGATAAGAACCCGACTTTGACTATCTCGGCGCTGGGTTGGCGGACGTCCGATTACATTGTCGATCAAGTCAAGAAATTCAACGTAAAGGTATAACAGAGCTTATGGCAGAGAACACACAAAACGACACGGGCGTCAGCCGCCGCAACCTATTCAGCATTCTCGGCGCGGCACCGGTTGTCGCTGTCGCTGTGGCGGGCAATACCGCTGCCCAGTCTCACGACGCTCACGCCCACATGGCGCATCAGGCGGCTGCGGCGTCCCCTAAGGGGCCATACCAGCGCCAGACCTTCGACGATCATCAATGGCAAACGGTTCAGGTGTTGTCCGACCTGATCATCCCCGCCGATGAGCGGAGCGGCAGCGCTTCGCAGGCTGGTGTTCCGGAATTTCTCGATGACTGGATCGCTTTCCGCACCGATCAGGATGGCAACCAGAATCTGCGCGCTGAAATATTCGGTGGCCTTATGTGGCTCGACCGCGAATCGCGCCACTTGTTTGAAAAAGACTTCGTCGGTTCGTCCGCCGAGCAGCAGAAACAGATTCTTGATCGCATTGCATACCCGGATCGCGCCGCCAAGGAAGATCATCCCTGGGCCTCGTTCTTCACTCAATTCCGCAGTTTGACAGTGGGCGGCTTCTTCTCCAGCAAAATGGGCGTGGCCGATTTGCCTTACCTCGGCAACGTGGCCGTGGCCGAATGGAAAGGCTGCGATCCGAAAGTCTGGGCCATCATTGAAGACCGCATGAAAAATGGCTACAAGGGCGTTTTAGAAGCTAAACCCTGGGGTACCGCTTAGTACAGCAAAAAAGGAGCGAAGTCCATCGCGTCAGGCGATAACCCAGCTAAGCGAATGGATTTCAAAGTCATAGCTGCTTATAGCACCGGTGTCAGCCTGTTAGCGCTTGCTTACGCCGCTCAGCAGGTGCTTGTTCAAACTTCTTCTCCCGAACTCTGGTATTTTCACCACTCTTATCTGACTACCGAAGATTCCGTCGACAGCAGCAAGAAATTAATTGATAAGGCCGCCAAAGCCGGCTATAACGGCGTGGTTTTTTGGGACAGCGGATTCAATTTCATGGGTAATCCGGATTGGTCGCCGGATAACGACGACCGCATGAAAGAGGTCATGAAATATGCGGCTAAGAAACATCATTTGAAGTCGATCGCTTTAGCTGCGCCCTTTGGCTGGTCGAACGACGTTCTATCCGTCAATCCGAATTGGGCCGAGGCGCAGCGTGTCATTGGCACTGAATTTGAAGTGGATGCTTCCAGCAAGAAGCTGAACCTCAAAAACAGCTTCCCGGGATTGGTAAACGGCAACTTTAATGCGGGAAAGGCCGGTTGGTTCGATACCGGCGATCAAGGTATCGATCTCAGTCCTCACGGTATTTCAGGCACCGCCGCCGGAGCCATCACCGATCCCGCCGGCAACGGCAGGCTTCGTCAGAAAATAACCGTCAAGCCATGGCGTCAATATTACTTATCGTTCTTTTACAAGTTTGAAAATTTCAGTGCGAACAGTCCCGCGGTTGAAGTGCTGGATTCCGCCGATACTAACAAGTCCCGCTTTGTCGCTTACCTTTCTGGGAGCGGCACGCAAGAGTGGGCGCAAAAGAACGTGATGTTCAACAGCCAGGACAGCACTGAAGTGTATCTTTACTTCGGCATCTGGGGCGGTGCGAAGGGAACCGTACTGTTCGATAACATCCTGCTGGAAGAAACCGGCCTCGTCTTTGTAGCCCACCGCGAGGGAGCGCCTTTTAAGGTATATGACCCGGCGAATCCCGCCACCGTCTTCGCTGAGGGCTCCGATTACAACAAAGTTGCAGATTCCGATATGGCGCCCGGCGTTCCGGCATTCCATAACGTTTATCACCTTCCGCCGGCCTTCACCTTGCCCGCAAATACCCGGCTTAAACCCGGGCAGATTGTTGCGGCCGATTACTATGCCGTCTTCCCTATTGCTATTGATAACGAAGCTGGAATGTGTTTGACTGAACCCGGTGTTTACCAATGGATAGCCAAGAATGCCAAGGCAATCAAAAAGGTTCTTCCGCAAAATTCAGCCGTTCTTCTGGGTTATGATGAGATCCGCCAGGCCAACTCCTGCCTTCGCTGCCGCTCAAAGAATATGACGGCTGGTGAACTGGTCGCTTGGAGCCTTGGCCAAACCGTCGATATTTACCGCAATTCCATGCCTAACGCTCCACTCTGGGTCTGGAACGATATGTTCGACCCAACCCAGAATGCCCACGATAATTTCTACCATGTCGAGGGCACGCTGGCTGGCGACTGGAAGGGGATCCCGCCTGACGTGTCGATAGTGAATTGGAATCTGGACAATCTGAAAAAATCGCTCACCTTCTTTTCGGGCATGAACCCCGAACAGCCAGTACCTCATCGGCAAATGATCGCGGGTTTCTATGATCGCGGCGCGGGCGCGGACGTAGCTAAGAAGGAACTGCACGAAGCCGAAGGAGTTCCGGGCGTTGTGGGAATGATGTACACCACTTATGCCGACGATTACACGCAATTACAGAGCTTTGCCGATGGAGCTCGCGCCGCCTGGCCCGCTTACGTTGCCAGCCTCCCAAAGAAGCAGTAAGAGCTATAACCTCCCTTGCGAAGCGCAGTCCGGATGGCCGCATCCGCATTGAATGTCGGGAGTTTTCCCAGCGCCTTCACAAAACGAGCTGCAGAAATCGCTTCCTTCCTGGGCGCGGCAATTACACGACGGATGCGCGCATTTCTTAGTATCAGCCATATTTGACAAACCTCCGCTGGTTTGACTCATTTCGCGGAGTTCAGTCTCAAGCTAAAAGAGGCGGCAGTTCCACCCACCTCCGTTTGCGCCATGATTCAATCCCCGCCTCCGCCAGTTGCACTCCCTTAGCGCCCTCCAGTAGATTCCACCGGAACGGCTCGTCGCTCACAACATGCCGCAGGAATAACTCCCACTCACGCTTGAACGCGTTATCAAAACTCTCTTGCTCCGGCACTTTCTGCCACCCCTCATGGAAAGTCAATGGGTTAGGAATGTCCGGGTTCCATACTGGCCGGGGCGTTGCGCCGTAATGCTGAATCCAGCAATCGCGCAATCCCGCTACGGCCGAGCCCTTGGTACCATCCACTTGCAGCGTAAGCAAATCGTCCCGCCTGACCCTGACGCACCAACTCGAATTGAAGTGCGCGATGATGCCGTTTTCCATTTCAAATGTGGCATACGCCGAATCGTCCGCCGTGCAGTCGTACGCCGCGCCGCTCTCGTCGCTGCGCTGCGGAATGTGGGTCGCACCCAGGCAGGAAACGGACTTCACAGGACCAAATATTTCATCCAGCACGTAACGCCAGTGGCACAGCATATCTATAATGATTCCGCCGCCAGCCTCCTTCCGGTAATTCCACGATGGCCGCTGGGCCGGAACAATGTCACCTTCAAACACCCAATAGCCAAACTCCCCGCGAACCGAAAGTATCTTCCCGAAGAAACCGAGATCGCGCAGAGTTTTGAGCTTCAGCGATCCCGGGAGCCAAAGTTTGTCTTGCACCACGCCGTGCTTCAATCCTGCCGCTTGCGCTCGCTTATATAGATCGAGCGCCGTCTCCAAGTTGTCCGCAATCGGCTTCTCGCAATAAACATGTTTACCAGCGGCAATCGCGCTGCGAACTGCCTCCGCGCGCCGAGCTGTTGTTTGGGCGTCGAAATAGATGGAATAGCTCTTATCCGCAAGAGCGGCCGCCAGATCCGTCGAATATGGAATGCCGCCAAACTCCTTCGAAATGGCTTGCAGTTTCGCTTCATTGCGCCCCACCAGCAGAGGTTTGGGCATAATTGCTTCCGTTTCGCTGATACGCAATCCGCCCTGCTGCATGATCGCGTAAATCGAACGCCTCAAATGCTGATTCAATCCCATGCGTCCCGTGACGCCGTTCATAATGATGCCTATTTGATGGCTCATTCGGATTTGTCCACGCATTGGGGATGTGCGCCTGCGGGTAACGGAGGCGCGTCAACGCCCGCCCTAGGCAGCGTCCCAGCCAGCTCCTGTTTCCAATGTGCTACCTCCCCAGCGCCGTAGCAGTAAATCATTCGCATAGGTGTTGCGCCGGTATTCGTAAGTTGATGAAACACCCCGCTGGGAATGTATACCGCTTGCCCGGTACTAACCTCCCGCCGCTCGCTTCCCAAGCACATTTCTCCGTTCCCG
>CAVQZK010000036.1:0-492914 GCA_963718465.1 Bryobacterales bacterium
GACCTTACAAGTCACAATTTTCAGGAGTATCGTAGATGATATGCGGATCACGATCTCACATACCAAAACAAAAGACCAGGTGATCAAGAACGTCGACCGGACTTTTGACGACTTTTTTAAGGGTGTGGGAAGTCTGCCGCTTCAGATCGTCAACGAAGAGCGAAAGTGGATCGGGTCAACGCTCAACTTCTCCTTCTTAGCCAAGATGGGAGTTCTCAGCACGCCCGTAAAGGGTTCGGTGCTGGTGGGTGATCGCGATGTCGTCATTGATGCCGATTTTGGCCTGTTGGAGAAGCTCCTCGGCACCGGAGCCGGAAAAGCCGCATTAGAAGGAAAAGTCCGCGGGTTGTTGACTTAAGCTTCGCGCCCCAGCAGCTTTTTCGTGTAGCTGAGGCTCGCATCAAGTGCGGTGCGCTCGCGTTGAGCCTCGTCGGCAGTTTCCCAAGGCTCATCCTTATAAGGCTTGCCGCGCTGGGCAATTTCCAGGTAGCGTTCGAACTCCCAGGCCGGCGTTTGCCGGAAAGCGTCCCAAAACTTGGGATCTCGATACGGCAGGATGCGCGGGCCGAAGATTATCGATTCCAGCGACAGAGCTTTGCCCGGGCAGAGCTCGGCATATTTGTGAAAGTAGGAATCGATGTCCACGTTTCCCCGCCCCATCTCTACCCAGGTCACGGCGGCGCCTTGCGGCACTTGCCAAACGGCGCTGTCGCGTACGTGACTCGTCAGCGCGTAGGGATGCAGAATCTCTAGAGTCAGGTGCGGATCTTCAATCGTCCAGAGCGGGTTACCCGAATCGAGACAAACGCCCACGAAATCGCGTCCGGCTTCTTCCACCAGAGTTTTCAATTCGCGGGCCTGCATGTCGCCAGCGTGATTTTCGATCGCGATTTTTATACCGTTGCCGGCAGCTTGAGATTTCACGCTCTTCAAAACGCGAACTGTGTCTTCGATGCGCGCTTCAATGGAGGGCTTGCGGTCTTCGCCGCTTCCTAAAACAGCCCGCACAATAGCAGAGCCGACATTGTGAGCGGCCGTGATCATGCGGCTCAGTTGCTCCTGGGCGGTGCCGTCCTTTGGTTCGAACATTTTGGAAGTGGGGCAGATAGAGCGCATGCCGATTTCCACTTCAAGACCCAGCTTCTCCGCATGCGACCGGACTTGCCGCAGATGTTCAGGCTCCAAGTTGCCAATGAAGCGGATCTCAGAAAAATGGACCACCTGGACCTTGCGGGCAGCACAATAATCAAGCGCTTCAAACGGGGTCCACTTCTGTGCCCGCAAGCTGAAGAGATCGATGCCTAACTTAACATTTTGATCTGAGTTCGACATAGCGGCAGCCAGCGGAGTTGCCGCGCCGAGCGCGAGAAACTCACGACGGTTCATATTGCTCAGGATAGTACCAAGGCAAATAATCAGCTGCCCAGCGGGTGTTCATACTGCATGGCGCCAGCTGAATTGCCTTCTGGATCTTCAAAAAAGAATAGCTGTCCGACGCCTGCCAGCGTGCATTTTTGCATCACGATTCTGCCGCCGCTCGCCTCCACCGCGGCCAATGCCGCGTCTATGCTCTCGACGGAAATGGTGCATTCGAAGCCGCGCAGATTCACTCCGGCCGCACGGCGATGGTGAGCGGATCCGATTATAACGGCGGTTACTGACATTTGTTCTGATCTAAGGCCCGGTCACGTTTGGTGAACAGAGCGGTCTTAGAACCATAGGAGCTACAACGTAACATGGCGAAAACAGCGGGCGACGTGATTGTAGAGACTTTGATCGAATGGGGAGTCGATACAATTTTCGGCATCCCTGGCGATGGCATTAATGGCGTTATCGAAGCGCTGCGGAAGCGGCAGGACAAAATTCGATTTATACAGGTCCGCCATGAAGAGGCGGCGGCGCTGGCGGCTTGCGGCTACGCGAAATTCACGGGCAGACTTGGCGTTTGTCTCTCCACTTCCGGCCCCGGCGGCATTCACCTGCTCAACGGTCTGTACGATGCCAAGCTCGATGGACAACCGGTGCTGGCTATTACCGGCCTGCAGTTTCACGATTTGATCGGGACACATACCCAACAGGATGTCCCGCTCGACAAACTGTTTGCCGACGTGGCGTATTTTAACGAACGGATAATGGGCGCGGCACATGCGCGCAATATCGCTGAACTGGCTTGCCGCACCGCGCTGGGACGCCGGGGCGTGGCCCACATCACCATTCCAGTGGACATTCAAGACCAGCAAGTAAAAGACGACATGCGTTCCATGCGCAACAAACCGAATCATGTGGACAGCGTTTTTGCCATGGGCGCCAAGACGCCGGGTAATGAGGATCTGACGGCGGCGGCGCAGATTCTAAATGCCGGGAAACGCGTGGCCATTCTAGCCGGGCGCGGTGCATTGGGGGCAGGCGATCAATTGGAGAAAACCGCTGAACTCCTCGGCGCGCCCATCATTAAGTCCCTCTTGGGTAAATCGTGTGTCCCCGATGACAGCCCCTACACCACGGGAGGAATCGGCTTGCTGGGCACCTTGCCTTCTGAGAACGCGATAGAGGATTGCGACACGCTCCTGATTGTCGGCTGCAGCATGCCGTACATCGAATATTATCCGAAGCCGGGCAGCGTGAAGTGTGTGCAGATTGATCTCGATCCGGTGCGGATCAGCTTGCGTTATCCGGCGGACGTGGCGCTGGTAGGTGACAGCGCTGGGACCCTCGAAACCCTAATCCCCCTGCTGAAGCAGAGGAGCAAAAGCTTTCTCGAAAAGGCGCAGAAGGGAATGAAAGATTGGGGCGAGTTGATGGTGGCGCGTGGCACTGCCACGGATTCACCGATGAAACCACAGGTAGTGGCGTACGAATTGGGCAAACGCTTGAAGGCCGACGCCATTGTAGCGGCCGACTCCGGGACCATTACAACCTGGTGGGCGCGGCAGATTCCTTCGCTGCGCGGGCAGATGCATAGCTGTTCCGGAAATCTGGCGACCATGGCCTGTGGTTTTCCATACGCCATCGGAGCGCAGGTTGCACATCCCGGGCGTACCGTCGTGGCGTTTGTAGGGGACGGAGCCTTTACCATGCTGATGGGCGAGCTCGCTACGTGCGTCAAATACAAGCTGCCTATTAAGATTTTCGTGATTCGCAACGATTCCTTGGGCCAGATTAAATGGGAGCAACTGGTGTTTCTGGGCAACCAGGAATATGTGTGCGACTTGCAGCCAATTGATTTCGCCGCCGTGGCGCGGGCGTTCGGAATACCTGGATTCACTATCAATTCGGCCGCCGAGTGCGCGGACATCGTGGAGAACGCCTTAGCCACGCCAGGGCCGGTATTGGTGGAGGCGATTGTGGATCAAAATGAGCCTCCCATGCCGGCGCGCGTCAAACCGCAACAGGCGCTTCATTTCGCGGAATCGATGGCCAAGGGGACGAAAGACTGGCAGAAGATCGCCGCTGCTGTGGCCAAGGATCGCGTGCGAGAACTCGTCTAGCTTTTTATCCAAAAGTGTCTGCGCGCAAAGTGCAGAAACGCTGAACGGCTGAAAACCACTAATATTCACTGAAAGACCGGGAGTTTTCCGGTTCAAGCTGCCGTGGCCCTCGGTTTGCAACGGCGTTCTGCACAGGGATGTGAGTGTGGCAAGAGACGTATTTATCAGCTATCAGCACGACGACCAAGCGACAGCGAAGCGCGTTTGCGCAGCGCTCGAACAGGCCCGGATTTCCTGTTGGATTGCGCCTCGCGACATTCGTCCGGGGCAAGAATGGGCCACTGGAATAGTCGAAGGTGTTAGCCGCTGCCATACGTTGGTGGTGATTCTCTCGGCAAGCACGAAGGCGAGTCGGCAAATCTCGCGTGAACTGGAGCTGGCTGATAAAGCCGGCTTGCGGATGATTGCCTTCCGCACGGCCGAGGTGGAACCACCGCCCGACTTAATTTATTTCCTGGGCAATGTGCAATGGGTGGATGCATTCGATAACCAGTTCGAGTCTGCCATTCAGCGCCTGAACGAAGCCATCACCAGTAACGAGAAATTTCCCGCTCCCGGAACGAAAGCACACCGACCGCCTCCGGCAGCGCTGCTATCTGCCGTGCGTGACAACCCGCAGCCAAAGCTGGGGAATAACCGGCCGCTAAACTGGTTGCGGCAATTGTGCTTACGGCGGCTCTTGCATTTGCGGGTTACGCCGGTCTCGAGCGCCACGTCGCGCGCGAAGACTACGCCAAAGCCTGGCAATTAATGGACCGCGATCCGGGTGCGGCGCGGTTCGAATTCTGGCAGGCGATTAATGCGGATCGCAAGTTCTATCAGGCATACTGTGGTTTGGCGACGGCGTACTTGAGGCTGAACGATCCTAAAATGGCTCGGAAGACAATCGAAATTGCTCTCCGTCTGCAGCCAGACGCAACCTGGGCGCGTACCGTGAAAAAACAGATTGAGCAAACAATCGCGGAGCAGAACATGCACAAAGGCAAGGTGCGGGCGCGTACCGAGACGCCGCCAGCCGCAAGCGCATCGGTTAGCGCGCGCGGGGTGATCTGCCAGGAGAGGCCCCAGCGGTCCTTGCACCAACCGCACTGGCTTTCCGTGCCGCCATTGCCGACGATCGCGTTCCAGTAACGATCCGTCTCTTCCTGATTCTCGGTCGCGATCTGGAAGGAAAAGGCCTCGGTGTGCGTGAACGCCTGGCCGCCGTTTAGACCGAGACAGGGAATGCCCAGGACGGTGAACTCCACCGTCAGCACTTCGCCCTTCTTGCCGCCCGGATAATCACCGGGAGCCTCGTGAACAGCGGTTACTCTACTATCCGGAAAGGTGATGGCGTAGAAGCGCGCCGCCTCATGTGCGTCCTTGTCGAACCAGAGGCAGATCGTGTTCTTTGGCTTCATGTTCGTGTGCTCCTTGTGCCCGATCAGGGCGAACGCCGCGGTCTTTGCGTCAATCCGTATCCAGTGCCCCACCAGTTCATCTGCTGGTCTGCTATGGCCGACGTCTCAAATTGGTTGCCACCCGTCCTGCCCTTTTGAATCATATCGCTGGCAGGGATCGATTTTCGAGATCCGAAGCTATGACAGGCCAATTTCCGAATGATCCCGATTCAGGTTCCTGCTAGGGGTAGATCACGCAAATCGGCGTAGCCTTTACCGATCATGCCAGGATTAGTCGGCGATCCGGAAACTGAGTTGTCGGCGAACCCGAGATCCATTACACGTTGTCCGAGGCGGACAAGCTGCGTTTCGCCGAAGGCGTTGCGGAAGCTATCCGTATCATGTCCAAGCCGGCGCGCAAGAGGTGTACCTTCCCACTACGGAAAAAATTCTTGGTGAACTAAGCGCCGCCACCGAGCTTAGTCCGGAGATTGTCACCTCTCCAGATCAGGCGGCAATGATAGAGAAGAACCTGCATTTCATCCCAAACCGCACCATGGTGACATCGGCTCATATGCAGGCGACCGACAAGATGGGCTCCGCACGGCAGAACAGCGTGGTTGGACAGGACTTTCACGTCTGGGGAACACAGGGGCTGTACGTCGTCGACGGGAGTATCTTCCCAACTTCAGTGGGCGCAAATCCCATGCAGAGCATCTACACAATAGCCAAGATCTTTGCCGACCATTGGAACGGATATTAAGAAACACGAACGCCTGCTTCGCCAGAAACGGAATGTCCGTCGAAGATAGGCAGCAATAGTTTACGAGAACTCCAGCTTTTGATTAAGAATTCGCCGGGCCCTGGCGAAACTCGGCAGGTGCTTGCGCAATGTTTCAGGGTTCAGTCTTCCCAGAATTGCAAACGACCTCTTACCCTTCATGTAAGCATTCTTGCAGTTACGCGTAGCCAAGGACAGTTTCTCTTGAACCTCATCTCGAGCGCGGTTTTCCAGGTTCGCTAAAGGAGGCAAGGCGGATTCCTGTAAGTTGGCGTCGTAATGCTCTTTCAAAGCTTCTCGATCAGCCACTATCAAAGTCTCCATGCAAGTTGTCATGAACAACACTTGATCGTCCGTGACTCCGTCTGGCCGGACCCATGCATCGCGGGCCACAGATGCTTCCATGCCGAATCAAGTTCCTTCAATGGATCCTCGCTGTCAATCCATAAGCCTACATAGTCGCCTGTAGCCCTTCCTTCCATGGCCGTTTTGAACCTGTCAAATGCCGAGTCTCTGGGACCGCAAGCCACCAATTGAGGCATCCGATCTTTGAAGCTGCAGTTTTCCAAAAGCTTCCGGAATCCTTGCCGGCAGCGTATCTTCAGCTCTTTCGATCCCGCGCCAATTGCTCCTCCTTCCAGGTAAAGCGTTGCGTTCACCAGCGGGTTCCTCCAATTTGACCGCTGGTCCATAGTTCCCCGAGCCGGTACTTTTCCAGCCAGACCTTCAGTTCGTCTTTCTTAAGCCTGTGCATCTCGGTCTTGCCGTGGTGCTTTTCACACACAACCACCGCCTCAGGACGTTCAGTCATCGTATCCACAAGAACGTCCGAGTGGGTCGTGACGATCAACTGCGTGCGTTCCGATGCTTGAACAAGCAGGTCCGCCAGCTTCGGCAAGATGTCTGGGTGCAAGCCAAGTTCCGGCTCCTCGATACAAATAAGTGGAGGAGGTTCCGGGTCACAAAGAATTGCTAGCAGGCAAAGATAGCGGAGCGTGCCATCCGACAGCCGTGTCGCCGGTATGGAGAAATCGCCTTCGGTGAAAAACACCTGGACTGTTCCACCCTCGACAACTAGATCAAAATCGCTCACCCCTTCGTAAAGGTCTTTCAAACCCTCCAAGATCGCCGTCTTGGCTTTAGGCGTCCTTCTTAAACGGCTCAAGAAAAGCCCAAGGTTCGAAAAATCTTCTTCTAAGCGATCGCTCCGCATATCGGCTTTCTGCGGTTCGCGAAACACGGTGTTCCGTCCAAAAGCCCATTCGCGGTAGATACGGATTTTCTCATAGGCGCCAGTAAGATATGCAATTTCTGGATATTTTTCTGAATCTTTAAATTGAGCCAATATGGAGAGGTCCCTGTCAACGTTTTCACGCGCTAGCCTTCGCTCGTTCCCAGCTCCTTTGGTATTCACCACAGGCTGCCCGTGCTGGTACCGGTAATAAAAATAGGGTTCGCGCTCCCCACTTCTTCCTGGCTCTTCGTTTTCGATCCGCTCGTCTTCCAAATGAAATCCCCGTTCACCGCCGCGAAAACAGAGGATATGCCGCAGACCTTGTTTGCTCTTCAAGTAATTCAGAACAAAATCGATGGAGGCTGGCTTCTCCTTCTCTCCTTTCCATACCCATTCGTTTACACCGCCGCCCCGCCGCAACACCCCTCGAAGATCGCTATTCGATGCGGCGGCCGATATCGGTGTGGCCCGGAGGAGCGATAAGGCCTCGATCAGGTTCGATTTACCTGCCGCGTTCGGCCCAATAAGAACATTCAGATTCTCCAACTCCAGCGGTACGGCGTCGGAACCAAATGAGAGCAGGTTGTCTAGCTGAATTCGTCTTATCAGACGCCGGTCACTTTGATGGCTTTGGTTCATTGGTCCTTTTATAGTCTAAGCACGAAGGCTGGGTGGGCTCACTTTTCCTGCGTTTTGTACGGCGCACCGTTTTTCACACCGCCCTAAAGCACGTGCGTGTAATATAATAAGAATTCCCAGGTCTCATGCTTCTTCTTATTCAGGGCGGCGCGCTTATTATCCTGGCCATTAGCGGCCCTGCCTGAGACCTCGTGTAAGTTCGCAACTTCAAGAGGCCACCGGCGGGGAACAAACCAGCCGGTGGCCTTTTCATTTATATGCAAGTTTTTTGGACGGCGTTACAACACAACTTTTAGGGACTGCAAGTCACTCCATGAAGATCTTCACGTTCGATACCACTCTTCGCGACGGCACTCAGGGCGAGTCCGTCTCTTTTTCCGCGGAAGACAAGTTACTCATCGCCGGCAAGCTGGACGAGCTCGGTATCGATTACATCGAAGGCGGCTGGCCCGGTTCGAATCCCAAAGACAAGGAGTTCTTCGATCGCGCTCGCGGGTTGAAGTTGAAGCATTCCAAACTGGTTGCGTTTGGATCAACCCGCCTGGCCAAGAATCCGGTTGAGAAAGATGCGAGCGTGCTTGAATTAATCGCCGCCCAGACACCGGTGGTATCTATCTTCGGGAAGACCTGGGATTTCCATGTGCGCCGCGCGCTCGGCATCACCGAAGAAGAAAACCTCCAGATCATCGCCGATACCGTTGGTTACTTGAAATCGCACGGCCGCGAAGTGGTCTACGATGCCGAACACTTCTTCGACGGTTACCGAGCCAACCCCGCCTATGCGTTGAAAACTCTCGAAGCCGCTAAGAACGCCGGCGCCGGCGTACTCTGCATGTGCGACACCAATGGCGGCACAATGCCCATGCGCCTGGCCGAGATCGTGGCCGACGTCCGCAGCCGCTTCGATGGCGTCCTCGGTATCCACACCCATAACGATTCCGAGCTTGCCGTTGCCAATACGTTAGTCGCGGTGGAAGGCGGCGTCACGCATGTGCAAGGCTGTATCAACGGATACGGCGAGCGTTGTGGAAACGCCAATCTCTGCTCAATCCTTGCCAACCTCGAACTGAAACTCGGGCATACCACCATCGGCCGTGAGAATCTCAAACAGCTCACTAGTGTCGCCCGCTTTGTCTCCGAATTGGCTAATCTCCCGCTTCGCCGCGATCAAGCTTATGTGGGTCCAAGCGCCTTCGCGCACAAAGGAGGAATACATGTGAGCGCAGTGCTGAAAGACTCCGCTACCTATGAACATGTACAGCCCGAGATGGTGGGCAATCGCCAGCGCGTCCTGCTCAGCGACCTCTCGGGGCGCGGCAATATCACATATAAGCTGAAGCAGCTTGGCCTGAATGACGACCATCTGGCCGAAACCGAGCGCCGTGAAATTCTTCAGCGCATCAAGCAGATGGAGCATCAAGGCTACGATTTTGAAGCCTCCGAAGGCACTTTCGAACTCCTCGTCCGCGAAGCCGCTCACCCGGGCTTCCATCCTTTCGATGTCGTCAGTTACGAAGTATCCACGAAGCTGCAAACCCGTTCGCCTGAAACCGTTCGCGTCAACGACGAAACTGTTACCACCGCCAGCGTCACTCTTAAGGTGGGCGACTCCGTTCATTCATCAACGGCCACTGGGAGCGGTCCTGTTCACGCGCTCGATATCTGCCTGCGCCAGTGCCTCGCTTCCATCTATCCGGCCATCGCTAATGTTCGCCTCACAGATTACAAAGTTCGCGTGCTCGGCGCGAAGGGCGGCACGGCGTCGAAGGTTCGAGTGCTGGTTGAATGGACCGACCACAGTGCCAGTTGGGCTACCGTTGGAATCTCCGATAATGTTATTGACGCCAGTTGGCGCGCGCTGGTCGACGCACTCCGCCTGGAACTGATGCGCCTGTTAGAGAATGACAAGGCGGCAAAGCCCTCAGGACGCGATTTCAGTTGGGCTGTGTGAATCCATGGCCACCCGCAAACGGCCCAAGCTGGACAAGAACAAACGGCTGAAGGCCATCGCGCGCGAACGGGTGGGCAGCCCTAAGCCGGCTCGCATTATAGAAGAGAAGCCCAAGCGGGCCAAAGCGAAATACAAGCCCGATTGGACGAAGGCCGAAGAGTAGCCAATGCCGGGCAACTATCCGCCTCGCGTGAAGATCGTTGAGGTCGGGCCGCGCGATGGCTTGCAGAATGAAGCGGGCTATGTTTCCGTTGAAACGAAAGTCGCGCTGATTGAAGCGCTGGTGAATACCGGCATTGCCTGGGTCGAGTGCGGCAGCTTCGTGTCTCCGAAATGGGTTCCTCAAATGGCGGATACGGCACAGGTGTTTCGTCAATTGCACCGGGCCGAGGGCGTCAGCTACAGCGCGCTTGTTCCGAATTTAAAGGGCCTAGAAACTGCGCTCGCCTCCGGCGTTCAAGAGGTAGCCATTTTCGCCTCGGCATCGGAGAGTTTCTCACAGCACAACATCAATTGTTCCATCGCGGAAAGCCTCAACCGCCTGGCTGCCGTAGCGAACATCGCTTTGCACAGAAATGTGAGAGTTCGCGGCTATGTCTCGTGCGCCCTCGGTTGTCCCTATGAGGGTGAAATATCGCCGAAGGCCGTTCGAGACGTTGTAGGTGAACTGGCGAAAATGGGTTGTCATGAGATCTCCCTGGGCGATACCATCGGCGTGGGAACTCCGCTCAAAGCGCAAGCCATGATTCAGTCCGTTGCCGAAAGAGTGCCCATCAAGCAGCTTGCAGTACACTTTCACGACACGTGGGGGCAAGCTCTGGCTAATATTCTGGCGGCGCTCCAGCTAGGTATTGCGGTGGTCGATTCATCGATAGCCGGGCTTGGAGGTTGCCCGTATGCTCCGGGCGCCAGCGGCAATGTAGCCACGGAAGATGTCGTCTACATGCTGCATGGCATGAATATCGAAACGGGAATTGATATTAAGATGTTGGGGGCGGCCTGCCGTATGATTTCCGGCGCCTTAGGCAGGCAAACCGCATCGAAAGCGGCCGCTGCGCTGGCCGCGCCGGAGACTCAAGAGTGAACAAGGTTGTCGCCAGTTCCGCCGAAGCGGTCGCCGATATTCCCGACGGCGCAACCGTGATGCTGGGCGGGTTTGGTCTTTGCGGCATTCCTGAAAACCTGATCGCCGCGCTGGTGCATAAAGGCGTAAAGGGCTTGCACACGATCAGCAACAACATGGGGATCGACGGTTTCGGTATGGGTTTGATGCTCGAAGCGGGGATGATCGCCTCGCATCTGGGCAGCTACGTGGGCGAAAACAGGCTTCTCGAACAATTGGTCATCGCCGGTAAACTTAGCGTCACCCTGATCCCGCAAGGAACTTTGGCGGAGAGAATCCGCGCCGGCGGGGCAGGCATTCCCGCTTTCTACACTCCTGCTGGAGTCGGGACGATAGTGACCGACGATAAAGAAGTGCGCGAGTTCGATGGCCGCAGCTATGTGCTGGAGCGCGGGCTCACGGCCGATTTCGCGCTGGTGAAAGCTTGGCGGGGGGACCGCCAGGGCAACCTGGTCTACCGTAAAACGGCCCGCAACTTTAATCCCATGATGGCGACCGCCGCCAAAATCACCATTGCAGAAGTGGAAGAGATTGTTCCAACGGGCGGTATCGCTCCCGATGACGTCATGACCCCTGGCATCTATGTCAAACGCATCGTCCAGGGCGAAAAATACGAACACCGCATTGAACGCCGAACCGTGAGGAAGGCTTAGCATGGCATTGAAAGATGTTGAGAAACGCGACCTCATTGTCCGCCGTGCAGCGCGCGAGCTTCAAGATGGCTTCTACGTCAACTTAGGCATAGGCATGCCCACGCTGGTTGCCAATTGCGTACCGGCGGGTGTCGAGGTAATTCTTCAATCGGAAAACGGCATGCTGGGACTGGGTCCGTTCCCCCTTGAAGGCAATGAAGACCCCGATCTGGTCAACGCCGGCAAAGAAACCATCACCGAACTTCCTGGAACAGCTTACTTCTCGAGTGCGGATTCATTCGCGATGATTCGCGGCGGCCATATCGACCTCAGCATTCTGGGAGCCATGGAAGTGGACGAAGAGGGCAATCTGGCGAACTGGATGGTACCCGGAAAAGTCGTCAAAGGGATGGGCGGGGCCATGGATTTGGTTGCCAGCGCGCGGCGCGTCATCGTGGCCATGGAGCACACCACCAAGAGCGGCGAACCCAAAATCCTGACCAAATGCACTCTACCCATTACCGGGTTGAAAGTTATTGATACCGTGATTACTGAACTGGCGGTCATACGCGTCATGTCGCACGGATTACTGCTTGAAGAACTCGCTCCCGGAGTGTCTGTGGCGCAAGTGGTGCAGGCTACGGGAGCGAAGCTGACTGTAAAGGAGGGAATAATGGAATGGCAAAGTTAACCAGAAGAGGCTTTACCGGCGCTCTTGCATTTACCGCGGGCAGTTTGGCCGGGCAGGAAAAGAAGCACGAGATTACTTCGGCCTCCGTGCCAGCGGATCCCGCCGCTCCGCGTGTCTCTGAAGGCACTCTGCCCGAAAGCATGCCGTTCGCCGGTCCGATCGAATTCACTCGTAATGACCAGCCTCGCAAAATGCACCACTTCGCTGTAGCGGAGGTCCGTTTGCTGCCCGGTGTCTTTCAGCGCGCGCAAGAGGCTAATCGAAAATTCCTCCTCGAACAATCTCCCGACCGTCTTCTGCACGTCTTCCGCGTCAACGCCGGTCTTTCGTCCAACGCTGAACCTCTTGGAGGATGGGAGAAACCCGATTGCGAACTGCGCGGCCACTTCGTAGGCCACTATCTCTCGGCCTGCGCGCTCATGTACGCCTCCACCGGCGACAAGGAGTTCAAATCGCGCGGAGAATATCTGGTTTCCGAACTGGCCAAATGCCAGTCTAAACTCCAGGGCGGCTATCTTAGCGCGTTTCCGACGGAATATTTCGACCGCCTGAACGCTCGCGAGAAAGTATGGGCGCCGTTCTATACCATCCACAAAATCATGGCAGGCCTGGTGGACATGCATGAGCGTTGCGGCAATGCGCAATCTCTGGAAGTAGTGACCGGCATGGCTAGGTGGGCGGATAAGTACACTGGCGCAATGCCCGAAGAACATCTGCAGATGGTTCTCGATACCGAATATGGCGGCATGAACGATCTGCTCTACAAATTAGCTGCCTATGACTCGCACTTTGCGGTGGTGGGCGACCGCTTCACCAAGAAGCGCTTCTTCAATCCTCTCGCTCTGCGCCGCGATGAACTTAGAGGGCTGCACGTAAACACTCATATCCCGCAGGTGATCGGCGCAGCTCAACGCTACGAAATCAGCGGCGACCAGCGCTTTCGCGATGTGGCTGAATACTTCTGGCAGGAAGTGACCGGCGCCCGCACTTACGTTACAGGCGGCACCAGCACCAACGAAGGCTGGCTCGTGGGGCCGAACAAACTCGCCGCCGAACTTCAATTGGGCAATGCTACTAACGAATGTTGCTGCGCGTACAACATGCTGAAATTGACCCGCAAGCTCTACATGTGGACAGGCGATCCGCGCTATTTTGACTATTACGAACGCACTCTGCTGAATCACCGCTTGGGGACGATCAATGAAGACGGCCAGACGCAGTATTATCTGGGCATCGTGCCGGGCGCCTGGCGAACGTTCGCGACCAAATACGACAGCTTCTGGTGCTGCACCGGAACCGGCGCGGAAGAATATTCGAAGTTGGCCGACAGCATCTATTTTCACGACAACGACGGCGTTTACGTGAACCTGTTTATCGCTTCAGAATTGAATTGGACGGACAGAAACTTTCGTCTCCGCCAGCAGACGAAGTTCCCTGAAGAAGCTGCGACCGAGTTCGTGACGGATGCAGATCAACCCGTGGCTCTGAGTCTGCATATTCGCGTGCCTACCTGGCTTTCGTCGTCGCCTAGCGTGACCATCAACGGAAAGACCAGCGAAATCTCGGCTGCGCCGGGAAGTTATTTATCCATCAAACGAATTTGGGCGAAAGGCGATCGCGTGGAAATGAAGCTGCCCATGGAGTTGCGATATGAGGCGATGCCAGACGATCGGAATTTGCGAGCCATCCTATACGGGTCGCTGGTACTGGCAGGCGGGCTGGGCCGGACGGGACTGACGGAATCTATCGAGATCGGTCCGGAAGGTCCTGAAATGTCGAAGCACCCGGGGCCTCCGGTTCCACAATTTCAAGCCGCGAGCAAGCAACCCGCCGATTGGATCAAGCAGGACGACGCCCTGAGTTTCCGCGGTGAAGGAATGACGTTCAAGCCGTTCTATCAGATGTCCGGCCAGCGTTATTCCATTTACTGGCGATTAACGTGAATTTTCAGTACACAGTCATCATTGAAAAGCAGCCCGATACCGACTGGGGGGCCTACTTGCCGGATCTCCCCGGCTGCGTGGCAGTGGGCGAAACACGAGAAGAGGTACAACGCTTAATCCGGGAGGCCATCGCGCTGCACTTGGCAGGCATGCGCGAAGATGGCGAGCCCATCCCCGAGCCCAGCAGCATCGCCATTGTTGTGGAGGTGGCGGCATGAAAAATGCGCCGTAGCTGTTTAGTCTCTAGAGAGCGCTGAGTGTGGGATACAACGTTCTAAGGGCTAAAGAAAATATGTCCTGATAGATGGACCCAAAAATGCGCCAGCTGAGAAACAGCCCGATTATGCTGTACCTGCGAATGGAGTTGCCGAATTCCAGAAAACGCCGGCCGCTATTGTCTGTCAAAAATATGCAGAGCGCGTTAAAGCCGTCAAGCGGCGGCAGGGGTACCAGGTTGAATGTCCCAAGCAGCACGTTGAGGGAAAACAAGAGGCTTAGGAACTTTGCCGCGCCTTCGGCGGCTCCTGGTGAAACCGCGTCGACCACCTGCGAGAAAGCCGGCGAATCGGGCGGAGTAAAGATTCCCGTCAGCAAACCCGCATGGATGCAGAGAACGGCTGCGGCTGCCAGAAGAAAATTAGCGGCGGGACCAGCCAGCGCCATCTTGGCCGCTCGCCTAGGGTGATTGTACGACCAAGTCGGGTTGTAAGGCGCGCTGGCCCAACCCATCATCCAGTGACTGATGAAGTATGTAACAAACGGGATGATCACCATCCCCCAGGGCTCGCGCCTAATGTGCGGCAATGGATTCAGAGTGACTTGTCCACCCTGCGATGCCGTCAAGTCGCCGCCCCATTTGGCGACCAGCGAATGGGCAGCTTCATGGCACACTGTCGAGAAAAGGAATACGACATACCACAGTAAGCCAACGGCAACAATTTCCATTTGCGGTGAACCCACAGGTTAACCCATGCTTGCTGGTTGTATGCAGCAGCCCTAGTTACTGCAAGATGCCGCGCGCACGAAGCCACGCTTCGGCTAGCTTGGGCCATTGCGTCACGGGTTCGGAACTAGGCCGCAATCCATAACCGTGTCCGCCGGCACTGAAGAGGTGCATCTCAGCAGGCACTTTCCAAGTGGTCAGCGCGCGGTAGTAGGTGAGGCTGTTCTCAACGTGAATGGGGTCGTCTTCCGTTTGAACAAGGAATGTGGGAGGCGTCTGGGCGGTTACAGTGAACTCTGGCGCAAGTACAGACCGGTCATTTTCCGCCGTAAGGTAGGCGGGATAGATCAAGATGGTGAAGTCGGGGCGGCAAGAGACACTATCCGCGGCGTCGATAGGCGCATATGTTCGCGTTGCATAACTGTTACTCACCAGGGCGGCAAGATGGCCGCCGGCTGAAAAGCCAAGCACGCCAATTCGTTTTGAATCAATATGCCATTTTCCAGCATTTGCCCGCACCATGCCGATGGCTCTTTGAGCATCCTGCAGCGGCGCGGCATAACGCGGCACGCCCGGCGGTTCCGGTACGCGGTATTTGACTAATACGGCGTTTACGCCAATGGAATTCAGCCATTCACAAATCTCCGTGCCTTCCAAATCGAGAGCCAGAATGCTGTAACCCCCGCCGGGGAACACCACGACGGCCGCGCCGTTGCTTTTGTCATGCGAAGGATAGAAAGTGAGAGCCGGATCTGTGACATTCGCCAGGCGGATGACGGCCTTTCCCGCGACTGGCTTGTCTTTGGCCGTAGTAGCGTCGTGTTCCGGCCCAGGATTGAACTCCGAGATGGGGTGCGGCCAGAGTGGGATTGGTTTATCCGCGGCGGCAGCCACGAGAGCCGCCGCCATTCCGGCGATCAGAAAGCGCGCGAAGAGCATTCTAAATCTGTGAATATGACGCCGGGCGCAGTATCAAATTGTTTATGTTGGAAACGATTGCTTCGTAGTTGTAGCGGGCGGAACCGCTCAATTTTTTCCAATCCGGATCGTTTCCAAACGCCTTCCATTTTTCATCCAGTTCGCGCAGATCGGCAAAGCTGAGCATGTAGTTCAGGTTAGGCAGACGCGGGCCGATCAGCGTATCGCCAAAGAAGACGTTCCAGAAACCAGCCTTCGCGAAAATGTCGAACTCGCCGGCATTGAACATCTCCACCTTCCGCCGGTGCGCGCCGTTGCTGGGGCTTTCATAGGTGCGCAGTTGAAATACGCGCGCGCCGTTTTTGGCGGTTACGGGCGGCACGGTGAGCTTCGGGTAGCCTTCGAAAGCGATCATCAAAGAGCTTTCCATCCGCACATACGCGGGTTCCTTGGCGGGCGCATTGATAAAGGGGCCGCCGGCTTTCATGTACTCTTCGTCTTGCGCCAAGCGGAGTTCGGAAGTGACCAGAGCCTCTAAAGACGCGGCCGGAATGAGCACGTAGACGGTCGGCGTTTCCGGCCCCAGGTACAGATCGAAAGCTCCGACAGGTTTCATTCCCTGGCGGTTCAGCGCGGGAATCAGAGCTTCAGAAAGATACTGATTGAGCAGTTTAGGCTGAGCGCCGTTCTGAAGTTTATAGGCGCGGAGTTCGTAATATTCGCGGCCTGAGCTTGCTGCCGGGGCGTGGTTTCCAGCCCAGAGCGAACTAGAAGAGGAGAGTGACATGGCCGATCCGGCCAGAGAAGATGAGAGAAATCGACGGCGTTGCATTAGAGGCTTGGTTGATAGACATATGCATTCTATCCGACAGTCGGCTAAGCTCTCTAAAAAAACGTTCTCAGAGGCTCCGAAACATCTCCGGAACTTGCCCCGACCGTTTCGCGGCACCCTCTGCGTCCAAGGCCGGCGCTTCCGGCCGCGCGGGCTGCTTGCGCGAACGCAAATCGTAAAACTGAAGGCGGCAGAACCAGCAATGATAGAGCGTCCCGCCTAAA
Organism: Bryobacterales bacterium; assembly: GCA_963718465.1. Lineage (GTDB taxonomy): Bacteria > Acidobacteriota > Terriglobia > Bryobacterales > Bryobacteraceae > Bog-105. The sequence goes on from CAVQZK010000036.1 coordinate 16,779, forward strand.
ATCCGGTTCACGAAATTCCAAAGGCTCTTACGCATCGTGTCGATCTTGTCGACCTTCTTTAGAATGCTGAGGTCATGACAACTGCACTTCGGGCACTTGGTATAACGAACGTCACGGACCCGTGACCACATCGAGATCTTGTGGCGCAAGCCGCAGTCTTTGCAGCGATGCGCTTCGGCATAGCGGATTCGTTCGAGAGGTTTGCGTCTGGACCGGCGCAGCTCTCCTCCGCAATCTTTGCAGACTAGAGGATCCATGGAGCTTTGTTAAGGTACTATCTTGCAATTATGTTACACCTTCGTATCGTATGGCGAAACAGCAATCGGCGGAAAAGTTTATAAACTTTTTGTTAGGGCGTAGATTTACTGGCTTTTCAGAGATCGAGCTTTCCCTGATACTTCATAGCCGCCAAGCGAAATTTAGCGCGTACGTTCAGGGCGCCGAAATGAGTGACGAAATCCACTTCTTTTGAACCGGAACCAAGGGGATGAGTTCGTGGAAAGAAGATGTAAACAGTGCCTGTTTCGGCCTCGAGCCGCGCGTTTTCCGGACGGATGGCAGCACTGCCGCGGGGCAATAACCGCGAGTAAGCCATAAAGGCTTCCAATACTTCTTCCGGATTGCGGGCATCCGTCGAGCCATCGCTTTGCGAGGTATTTTCGGTCTGTCCCACAGAACGGTATTTGCCTGCCGGAACCAGTCCCTGCAGCGTTATGACATAGTTTTCAATGGCTTCAGATTTATTCGGCGTTCCCGCTTTTTCGAGAGCTTCGCGAATCGGCCTGGCACTATCCCACCTCACTGTCACCGGTACTGTCGCCAAATGGCCCATCCGGTTGCGCGCGATTTGGCCATTCCAATGCGGGGCTGTCGGATCGCTAGTTCCGCCAGGACCATTAATCGCCGGATTGGAAGGCGGCGGAACGGGAGTGTTATCCGCCTGAGGGTCTGGACTGTCGCGCGGGTCGGCCATAACGGCGTCGGCCTGCTGAGCCCAAGGGGAACTGGCCAGGATGCGATTCACGTCGCCGGGCGTCCAGGTGTTGGACGGCTTATCCCAAGGTTGTGAAGCAAATCCGCCAAAAACCAAGGCAGCAGGCAGCATCAGAAGGGCGAACAGCCTTAGACTGTGGCGTTTAGCCGTCGGTATTGCCATCTGAGTTTGACGATTGCCGGGCGGCGAACGTTGCGAATAGCCGGAAACTTATCCTCTTGAATGCGGCAACAATTCGGCCCTATATATCGTCATTCTATTATTGAGCAGGTGAGCGGACTTCGGAACGCTGCCTTTCAAAACTGCTAGGAATGGCAAATTCACCCACGCTTCGCCTTCTGCTGGGCCTGTTGTTTACCCTCGCCGCAGTGGCTGGATTTTCGTCTTATACGCTTTATCAGTTAGGCGGCCTGCGACGCCTGCAAACCGACACCATTGACCTAAACAGACACGATTCCCTGCTGCTGCTGCAGGTGGAAGGCGATTTGAGCGCGATTGGACTGAAGTTGCGCGACATGATTCGCGAGCCCGAACACCAGCCCATAGCGACGTATCGCGGCGAACTAGACCGGCTGCACGGCGATTTGCAGTATGCCATTGACGAAGAGGAGAAGCTTGCTCCCGTTACGCGCCGGGCCGACCGGCATGCCGCCTTAGTTCGCGCGCTTAAAGACTTCTGGCAGAATTCCGACGAAGTGTTCGAAGCGGCCAACGCCGGGCACGAAGCGGCGGCCCGGAGACTGGCATCCACGAATCTTTTTTCGCGGCAGGCAAAGCTGGCCGAAGTGGTATCGGGCTTGCTATTGCGAAATAATCAAGCCGAAGAAAGAGCCGACCAGAAGGTAGCCGCTATTTACGACCGGGTGGAACGCGACATGTACGCGTTTCTAGCAGCCACCATTTTGGGGATTCTGATTACCAGCTTGTACCTGATCTATTCAAACCGGCAAATCTTCGACAAGCTGGAATCATTGTCGCGCCAACGGCGGGTTTTAGCGGCCCGGCTCATTACGCTTCAAGAGGAGGTGCTGCGTTCGGTATCGCGCGAACTGCACGATGAGTTCGGACAGATTCTGACCGCCGTAGGCGCCATGCTGGGACGCGCCGAGCGCAAAGGGCTGCCCGCCGATTCGCCCTTTCGCACGGAGTTGAGTGAAGTGCGCGAGATTGTCCACACAACGCTCGAAAAAATGCGCAGCCTTTCGCAAATGCTCCATCCGTCGATCATCGACGATTATGGCTTGGTGAAAGGCCTGGAGTGGTATGCCGACGTGTTCCAGAAGCAGACGGGCATTGAGACAAAAGCGGAAGTCCAGGGCAAGCAAGTACGCATCACGGGACAACCGGCCACGCACTGCTTCCGTATCGTTCAGGAAGCTCTGAACAATGCCGCGAAACACTCCGGTTCGAAGAGCGCGCTGATCGAGATGATATTCAGTTTGGATACATTGACAGTGATCGTGAAGGATTTCGGGCGTGGGCTGCCGCAAGCCAAGAAGCCAGCTAAACGCGGCCTTGGGCTGATTGCAATGCGGGAACGCGCGGAATTACTAGGCGGCACTTTGAAGATTGCTTCCGAAATGAACGAGGGCACAACCGTTACTTTGGTGATGCCGCTACGTCCAGATAAGAGGGCGTCCGAAATGGCAGAAGAAGAGGAACTGGAAGAGCCAATCAGCTCTAAAGCATAAGTGAAGGAACATGAGCCAAGAAATCACAGTATTGTTAGCCGACGATCATAGCCTGGTGCGTCGCGGATTCCGCAGAATTTTAGAAGACGACGAAGGTATGAGCGTGGTGGGCGAAGCCGCCAACGGCGTGGAAGCCATCCGCATGGCCTACGAACTGAAGCCCAAAGTAGTGGTGATGGATCTATCGATGCCCGAACTGGACGGCGTTCAGGCGACAAAAGAGATCGTGAAGCATCTGCCAGGTACGGAAGTGCTGGTGTTGAGTATGCACGCCGACGACAACTATGTGCGTAACGCGCTGGACGCAGGCGCAAAGGGCTATCTGCTCAAGTCGGCAATAGATGTGGACCTAGTTGGCGCCATTCGCGCCGTGGCGGAAGGCAAGCGTTTTATCGGAAGCGGCCTGAAGTATGTAGCGCATCAGCAGGACGATGAATTGAGCAAGCTGACGCCGCGCGAGAAACAGGTTTTGCAATTAATTGCGCAGGGCAAATCGAATAAAGATATCGCGGGGTTGCTGGATCTGAGCGTAAACACGGTTTCGGTTCACCGCGCCAATCTGATGGAGAAGATGAACATCCATCGCACGGCGGAACTGGTGTTATTTGCGATTCGGAAGGGTTTGGTGGCGCCGCAATAGGCGCCACGCATTTCGTTGCGAAAGATTAAGCGCGAATAGCGCTGATACTACGCGCCGCTGTTTTGGCGTCGTCCGCCGCTTTCTTTTGAGCCTGCATCTCTTTCGCTTTAGCGGCCTTCTTCTGGAAGCGGTCAACTCGTCCTTCGGTATCGATCAGTTTTTGACGGCCCGTGAAGAAGGGATGGCAAGCGGAACAGATTTCGACGCGCAGATCGCCCTTGTGAGTAGATCGCGTGGCAAACACCGAGCCGCAAGCGCAGATCACTTTCACTTCGTCATAGGCGGGGTGAATCCCGGGTTTCATTTTGGGTGGATTCCTTTCAGCAAACTACGGGTGGGATTACTTTCAGTTTAACATGCAAAACCCCGGACGGCAGCCCTCAGGCTCACCTATCCGGGGCTATGCGGTGTATACTCTAGCCACGTAACGCGCGACGGGGCGGCCGGTCCACAGGAACTCGGCCTCGTCACTGAAACGAAACCTGAACGTACGAACGGCGACTTTAAGAGTCGGCCACCTCGCGCGTGGAATGTATGCTACAGTCTCTACTACCAGAAATCATTCGACTGGACCACCTCCTTTTTTCAGTGATGCTTTGATTGTATAAACTACTCTTCGAACGTGTCAACGGATCTTGAAAAGGATTTACAAAAAACTGTCAGCATTGCTCACTCGCCGGCTTGGCTGAGCGGCTTCCTGCTGCTAGGGATACTGATCGGTTTACTGGGCTCGCTGGTCATTGCATGGCAGTACCACATAGATGTGGAGCCGCAGGTGATCGGGCTTCATTTCCTGGCGTTGAGCGCAGGCTATGTGGTGGCCGCGACCATCGGGCAACGCTGGGTGAGATCGATATCGCTGCGCACACTGGCGATGATTTCGTGCGTCGTCGCGGCCATTGCGTTTGCGGCGCTTGCCCTTTTGTCGCCGCCCATTCAGGCTTACTGGCGCATTCTGGCTGTGGCCGGAATGGGTTTGGCCGCCGGCGGCCTTTCAACGGCGCTGCTCTATGCTTCCGAACCGTATTTTTCGGAAGCTCCCGCCGCTGCCGCCAATATAGCCGGTTCGCTCTTAGGCTGCGGATGCCTGGTGGCCACCATCATGACCGGGGCGACCTATTTTGCGGGATCGGTGCAGTTGGAGATGGCTGTGCTGGCCATCTTTCCGGTCCTATTCTTCCTGGTGTTCCTGACGAAAAATTTTCGCCGCGCGTGCCGCCCGGTGATTGCCAAGGAAGAAGACATGGCTCGCGAAATGCTGAAAGATCTGCGCAGCATTGCCACCGTGCTCTTCAGCCTGCTGCTCTTCTTTCAATTCGGAAACGAATGGGCAATCGCCTGCTGGCTGCCGTTGTTTCTCATTCACCGGCTGGGCATAAATCCGGTGTGGGCCATCGGCATTCTCGCATTTTATTTCTTTGCGCTCATAGTGGGCCGCCTGATTGCGCAAGCCCTGCTCGATTGGCTGAATCACCGGCGGCTGCTGCTGGGCAGTATCATTCTCGCGCTGGCCGGTTATGGCGTGTTGACCTTCACTGAAACGCGCTTTGGGGCCATCGCCGCGGTGGTTCTGATTGGCGCGGGTTATGCGCCCATCTACCCGCTGATAGCAGAGCAGCTTGACGATCGATTCTCATACCACCCCGGCTTCTGGAACGGCGCCATTTCCATCGCCATCACGGGAGCGATGAGCGAACCTTGGCTGCTGGGCTATGTGGACCAATTTTTCGGCATGCAATATGTGATGCTGGTACCGGCGTGCGGCTCAATAGCGGTATTTGTGCTGGCAGTATTGCTGATGTTTGAAGCGCGGCTGATGGGAGAGCGCAAACGCGGCCGCGATTCGGAGCCGCTGATTGCGCCGGAAGACGTTTAAACCTTCCTTGGTACCCGCGCGCTAGATATACTCATCTTTCTTCAGATGAAGCACAGTTATTTAGCGTTGGATCTGGGCGCCGAAAGCGGCCGCGCCATGCTGGCCCACCTCTCTGACCACAAAATTGACCTCGCGGAATTGCACCGATTCCCCAACGTTCCGGTTCGTCTTCCCACTGGCATCTATTGGGACACGTTGCGGCTCTTTCACGAAATGTGCGAAGGAGTACGCCTGGCGGGCAAAGCCGTCGAAAATCTGGATGGCATCGCGGTGGATGCCTGGGGCGTTGATTTCGGTCTGCTCGGAGCAGATGGCAGTCTGCTGGATAATCCACGCCACTATCGGGACTCGCGCACTTCGGGAACGATCAAACAGATCGTCGATAGAGTGCCGCGAGCTAAAGTGTTCGCGCAAACCGGCATTCAGTTCATGGAGATCAACTCACTCTGTCAGCTTTTTGCGGCCCAACGCGATATGCCGCAAGTGTTAGAGCAAACTGCGCACCTGCTCTTCATGCCCGACCTATTCAACTATTTCTTCACGGGAGTGCATCGCGCCGAACGCACGATCGCCAGCACATCGCAGTTCTACGATCCTGTTAAAAAGCAGTTCGCCACGGACATGCTGCGCCAACTCGGCATACAAGCCGGCTTCCTTGCGAACTTGATCGATCCGGGCATGGAACTCGGCCCGGTGCTGCCGTACATCGTTGACCTTTGCAATTTTAAAAATGAGCCGGTGGTCTATACGACAGGCTCGCACGACACCGCATCCGCCGTTGCAGCCGTTCCAGCGCGCGGTGGCGACGATTGGTGCTATATCAGTTCCGGCACCTGGTCGTTGATGGGCGTTGAATTGAACGAACCGGTTATCAACGAAGCTTCGCTCGAAGCGAACTTTACAAATGAGGTGGGCGTCGGCAACAAGATCCGCTTTCTGAAAAACATCCCGGGGTTATGGGTTCTGCAGGAGTGTAAACGCGCTTGGGCGCGCGAAGGCAACGACTATTCTTATGCAGATCTCATGGATGCCGCGACGGCCGCCACGCCTTCGACTACCGTGCTCGATCTGGATGAGTTCATCGCTCCCGGCAACCATCCGCAGCGTATTCGCGAATACTGCAAAAAGACCGGGCAAGAGGCCCCGGCCGATTTCGGCTGCACTACGCGCGTCATTCTGTACAGCCTGGCGATGCGCTACAAGCAGGTGTTGGAACTGCTCGAATCTCTGACGGCCCGGAAAATCAAGATTATTCACATCATTGGCGGCGGTTCGCGCAATTCGCTGCTGAATCAGCTTACGGCCGATGTGACAGGCAGACGAGTGCTGGCTGGTCCAGCCGAAGCGACGGCCGCTGGCAATGCGCTTACGCAGGCGCTGGGAACCGGTTACATAGGGTCATTAGAGGAGTTGCGGGCGGTAGTGAGAAACTCGTTTGAAGTGGAAGAGTTCAGGCCACGCAATTAGGTGTGTCAACTCGGCTGATCGTTGCGAGGTCTAGAGTGCCCGCAGGAAATCTTCGGCTTCGATTTCCGCTTGCCTGAGGATATTTTGCAGGGTGCCTACCGCGATGGAACCATGGGCCGGAAACCGTGACCCGTTTATCGCCCTTGGTCAGGCGGATATGAGAGCCTTTCTGTCGAACGACAGTGAAGCCGAGTCTTTGAAGGGACTTGACGACTTGAGTCCCGGAAAGATCGCGAGGCAATTTCACGCGTGAACGAGAATTGGGTCGCTGATGAAGTGAAGACGAATACGTTGCGGCGGTTCATCGTCGAAATGAACTGCCACCGCTTCGATAATTTGGGCTTGCAAGTCGCTAAGATCCCGGCCTTGCGTGCTAATACCTCCGAAACCGGCCGGCGCGTCCCAAGAGGCGACGAGCATTCCTGAATCCTCGTCTCGCAAGACCTGAAAAGTGATTTCGTCCATCCGCTTACACCGTACCGCAGCAACCGAGCAGAGTCAATTTCAATGCGGGAGCTCAGAGTTCCCCCTGTCAAAAAACCGCTGCTTATCTACAGTCGGCTCCACCGCCACATCGAAAAACCCTACCATCATCTCTGCCCACGTCTGCTCGCCCCAATGCACCGTCGCAGTTGGATCGGGATTGTGCGGATTGTTTGCAGAGTTATCGAACGTGGCCACCGCCTGCAAAATTGTTCCTGCCTTCAACGCAATCGGCTCTTTCAGCCGGTAGCTCAATTGCCAGAAAAAATCGTAGCGGGGAATGCGTAGTAGCGTGCGCACACGGCCACCCATCTGCAAAAGGTTGTACTCAAAGGTCTTGCCGCGAAAATGCATGTGAGGAAAGAAGCTCAGTAGCAGCGCGTCGTTCGGTATCGATCCGTGTACTTCAACGCGATAAGCGGAGTCGCCGGGTGGAATCTCAAACTTGTCGTTCGTGAGTTGCAGCGTCAAAACACGCTTCAGCGGAGGCGCTTTTAGAAACACCATGCCAATCTTCGTCCGGTCTTCTGCCGCTTTACCGTTGGTTGTGTAGTGCAGTTGCAAGACTATGTCGGAACCAGCCGGAACTAGTTTCGCGAAGCCTTCGGGCCATGCATCGGGCGAACTGCCCGGAGCATATACCAACAAAATATCGCTATCGGTCCACATGGCGTCACGACGCAATTTCGGCGTAGGCAGTGTATCGGCGCTGAAGGGAACACCAACCGGAGCGCCTTGCAGCCATGCCGAACCGGGCGGGCGAATATAAGCCACGGCATGATGCACCACAGCACGATTACTCGGCCGAATCTCAGACATCCTCACCCAGCGGTCTTGTTTGAAATGGGTGCGAATGATGATTTCTTGATAAGGAATGTCGCCGGCGACCGGTAGGGCCTTGGGCGCGCCCATTTCGAGCACTGCGTCGGGCTGCTCAATCTGCCACTCTGAATTCCAGGTCTTAACGGGCAGGTTTTCCGGATCGCCCTCGGGCGCACCGGCCTTTACCCACTTCGCGATGGTCTCGATTTCGCTTGATGAAAGAGAAGGGTCGTTCGAAAAACGCCCGCAACAGGGATCGGCAAACCAGGGCGGCATCCTGCGGAGCTTGGTTTGTTCGCGAATGGCCGCCGCGTAGGGTCTTACCTCTTTATATGTCTCAAGCCGTATCGGTCCGATCTCGCCGGGACGGTGGCAGCTTTGGCAGTGCGTCTGAAGCAGGGGCAGGATGTCTTGGTTGAAAGTAGGCGTTTCACCCGCCAGCGCCCAGCTAGCCCCGGCCAGGAGGATGATCGCGAGTCGCGTAGAAATCGGGCGGCATGCTAGGCCAAAGGGGTTCACGCTTGTGCTTGAAAGCGGCAATCCCTTCCTTGAAATCGTCACTTGCCATCAGCTTCGCACGGAGGGTTGAGGCGAGCTCACCGGCTTCTTCCAACGCCTTGCCCTTCGCGCTGCGAACATACTCCAGCCCGGCGCTGATCGCCAGCGGGCTCGATTTCGCTAACTCTCGCGCAACCCCTTTTGCCCGGTCGTTCAACTCCGCCGCTGGGCAAATATGATGAACCAGCCCCCACTCGGCCGCTTCGCGGACGTGGAAAGGGCAGCCGGTAAGACTGAGTTGCAGAGTCCGCCGCACACCCAGAGCCGCTTCGACCGACCGGTACACGACAAATGGCCAAAAACCGATGCGAATCTCGGGAAGGCTGAACACCGCGCTTTCGGACGCGATGACCACATGCCCTTGCGCCACCAGGCCCAAACCACCCGCCAGCGCCGGGCCGTTTACACTCACAACGATAGGCTTTAACGACGTCGCGCCCGCCGTGAAAAGCTTTTCATGCGCTTTGAGCAGTTCACAGCTCGCGCCATCTTCGCTGGTCTCATCCAAATCCATGCCGGAACAGAAGACGTTGCCCGCTGCGCTAATCAAAATGCAGCCGACGTCACTCCGGTTCTGCGCTCCATCTATTGCGCTCACCAGATCGTTGCACATCTGCAAGGTGAGCGCGTTCCGCTTACCCGGACGGTTCAGAATTAAGTGAAGAACCCGGTAATGGTCGTGTATGAGAAGGTCCATGGCTCACTCAAATAGGGCGTTTGCATTATAACTTTAGTCCTCGGGGAGGAGCACGGCGCGGAAGCCATTTGCCCCCAACCTTCCTCAAAGCCCAACAGTTGCAGAGGCAAATGTTCGGTGTGCTCCTTGAACACAGCGACGTCAAAGGCCAGTTCCAGAACTTTGCGCGATTCGGCCGGATCGATGATGGCGTCGCAGTGGCCGCGCGCGGCCCCATACTTCGCGTCCAGCCAACGGTCATAATCAGCTCGCGTCTGGGCAACCTTGTCATTAAGTTCAGCAGGCACGGGCTTTCCGGCAGCCTTCAGTTTCTCTAACTCCGGGCCATGTACCGCCTGCACTGCTGAATCGCCTTCCATAACTCCAATGCGCGCGGTCGGCCAACAAAAGGTAAAGTTTGGATCGAAGCCCTGGCCAGCCATCGCATAATAGCCCGCACCGCTGGCGTGATTGATGGTCAAAGTCACTTTTGGGACGGTGGCACAGGCCATGCTTTCCACCATTTCGGCGCCGGCTCGAATGATTCCTCCGGTCTCAGCTTCCACGCCCACCATAAATCCCGATACATCCTGCAGATAAAGCAACGGCAGCCGATTGCGTTCGGCGTTCTCGACAAAATAAGCGGTCTTGCGCGCCGATTCGGTGTACACTATGCCGCCGATGCGCGGACCTGTCTTAGTCTTTAAGAATCCGCGCCGATTGGCGATGACGCCGATGTTGCGGCCATTAAGCCGCCCTGCGCCGCACAGCAATTCGGGCGCATATTCCGGTTGAAATTCCAGGAACTCACCTGCATCCAAGAGGCGATCGAGCACATCTTCCATGCGATACGGCAAGCGGTGATCTGGAGGCAGCACGTCGTACAAACCCTCCGTATTCGACTTCGGCTCAGCGCTATTGGCAATCCGCACGGGAGTGGGCATCTGACGAAATTGCTGCCTGATCAATTCAAGGCATGCCGCATCGTCGGCAGCCCGGTAATGCGCCACACCGCTGATTGAGGTGTGCATTTGCGCGCCGCCCAGCGTTTCCGAATCGGTGATTTGCCCCACTGCGCCCTTCACGAGATTAGGGCCGCCCAACCCCATGAAGCTGACCTTATCCACCATGATGATCACGTCGCTCAAGGCAGGCAGGTACGCTCCGCCGGCAATGCACGGACCCATCACGGCCGAAATCTGCGGGATGTGCATGCGCCGCCGCATTAACGAGTTGTAGTAGAAGATTCGCGCCGCGCCGTATTGGCCGGGGAAGATGCCATCTTGCAGGGGAAGGTTGACGCCCGCTGAATCCACCAAATAGACAATCGGAACTCGATTGCGCATGGCGACTTCCTGCGCGCGTAAAATTTTGGTGATGGTTTCGGGCCACCAGGCGCCGGCTTTTACGGTGGCATCGTTAGCCACAATCACCGCAGGCCGCCCTTCAATTTTGGCGACTCCGGTGACGACGCCGGCAGCGGGGGCTTGGCCGTCGTATTTATCAAATGCGACAAGCAGGCCTATCTCAAGGAAGAAACTATTCGGATCGATAAGGCGGGTTACTCGCTCACGGGCGGTAAGTTTGCCGTCCCTATGCTGCTTCTCTACTTTTCCTGGTCCGCCGCCGGCGCGCAGCCGCTGCTCCAAATCGCGCAATTCCGCAACCAGAGACCGCATTTCCCGAGTGGAACTTGCCATATTTGAGCTGAATTGAGGGTCAAATCAAAACTGTGAGGATACGAGACAACTGTTAGTCTAACAGTCATGTTGGGGATTGATAGGCGCGCGCTTCAGATCGTTTGGACGGTTTTTCTCTTCGGCCTACTTCTATTCTTAGCGTTCGTTATTCGTGACACTTTATTGGTTTTCGCGGCCGCCATTTTTTTCGCCTATATCCTGTCGCCCATTGTTTCCCTGATTGAACGGTTTATACCGAAACGGCGCACTTTGGCTTTGGGAATCGTGTACATCCTGCTGGTGGGATTGTTGGTTGGACTCGGCTTTGCTCTTATTCCTAAGCTGGCATCCCAAGCCGTCAGCCTGGCCAAACAGCTGCCCGCGATGGTAACCACCAACCGGCTCGCCACTCTTCCTCTTCCTCCCTGGGCGGAACCCGTTCGCGAGCAGATTATGGACGCAATCCGAAGACAGGCGGCGGGCTTGCAGCAGCAGGTGGTGCCGTTCATTCAGCGGGCCAGCACCGAGATTCTGTCGGGCGTCAGCAGCCTGGTACCCATGATTCTGGTGCCTATTCTGGCGTTCTTCTTCTTGAAAGACGCTCGCGACATGCGATCGGCGCTCTTGAATTCTTTGGCGCCCGCTCAGCAAGCCACGCTCAAGTCGATTCTAAGTGAAATCCATGTGATGCTGCAGAGCTACATGCGAACGTTGGTTATACTGGCCACGGCATCTTTCGCCGCATGGGCCATCTTCTTGAGCATTTTGGGCCAACCTTACGACTTACTGCTCGCCGGGACAGCGGGCACGCTTGAGTTCATTCCGGTGATTGGTCCGGCCGCTGCACTCGTCATCATCCTGGTGGTTAGCGGCGTCGCCAGGCTCAGGCGGCGTGCTCTGGATTATTATTTTCTGGGCGCTTTACCGCGTATTCCAGGATTATGTTCTCAATCCCTATTTGATGAGCGCCGGCGTGGAGATTCATCCGCTGCTGGTTTTATTCGGCGTTTTAGCGGGTGAAAAAATCGGCGGCGTGCCCGGAATGTTCTTCTCCGTGCCCGCGCTGGCGATTCTCAAAGTTGTGCTCACCCATCTGCGGCTTGCCAATACTGAAAAGCAGCTAAGCGGCGTGCGCTGAGCGAAGTCATTGAACGGGATTGTTTACCCAGCAGTCGTGAATAAACGGCTGCGAATATTTAGCCACCACATTGCCGGGCACGTCCGATTCCGCCAGCTCGACAAATTGGAAATGAACCGGGTCTTCGGGCGATCGGGTAACGGTGGCATAGAGATAGCCGTACACTTTCGTGCGAGCCATGGCTGCATCTTTCGAATTAGGCGGCAGCGAATAGCGCTCCGCGCCGGCAGTTCCGACAATCCAACCAGGCAATACGCCGCCATGATTTCGCCAGTAATCGGTGTTGAAAATTCCTTCCATCAAAAAGTGTGAATGGCTCGCCAGAGTGTAGACCGGCTTGTTCGATTTCTGTTTGAATTCGAGCAGCCAGCCGTAAGCAGTTTGTCCGCTTTCGGTCCCGGTCTCAGACTGGTTCATGCTGTGGTCCGCGGAAATGCTATCCGGCAATGCCTCGTGCATACCGACGACCAGCGCGCGAATGGCGGTGTTTGCGGCGTCGCGATTCAGTACCGACTGCAGCCATTTCAGCTGCGCGCTGTCGAACTGATCGGGCGAAGCGTTGTCGAGAGTGATGAAGTCGATGCCGTCAACAGTCCAGTGGTAATAACCTTTGATGGAATGATCGTGCGGATTGTCGAGCAACCGCTGCCGCCTGATCGGCTCGGCATTCAGCCAATCGGCAAATTGATCGATGGCTTGATTACGGTTCTTGGGAGGGATGAGTTCGTGGTTGCCAAAAGCCAGGTAAACCGGAGTGGCGCCGAACGGCTCAAGCTGATTATCTATGAAATCCTGCCAGGCGGTTTGCAGATAGTCGCTGATGGCCAAAACGCCGTTCGGACCAGTGGGCTGGTGCGCTTGGGCGTAATCCTGATCGAACCTGTAAATCGCTCTGAAATCGCCCAAGTGCCAATAGAAAGAACTTCCGCGCGCGTTGACGCTGCGGGCAATGGCCGGCATAACAACATCTCCGCAGTTTCTGGAGTCGCCGGACACTGCAAAATGCCAATCGCTCCGCGCTTGAAACGCGAAAGCCGGACTCAGCGGAAACAAGAGCCACAACACTAGAGGGAGGCGCATCCTAACCAGGATATTCCGCCGCTGGTAGGGCCTTGAACCTTAGCTCAATTTTCCGCTGCCGATCCAGCCCTGGTAAATCGCCATCGCCGCGATCGCAACAGCGTAAACGATTACGGCAACCAGCAAGCCAGTCTTTACTTTATCGACGAGTTCCACGCGCTTCGCGACAGCTGTTTGGCTGCTGATAATGGAAGAGTCGTGCGAGTCGTCGTGCAAATGGATGTAATGGTCTTCGTGATTCTCCAGGTATCTGCGGTAAAGATACATGGCCACCAGGGCCAAACCAAGTACGCCGCAGAGAATCAAATGAAAAGTGAGGTCCATACCGGATCACTCCTTCCGTCGTGGGACAGCTCGACTTTGAGCCGCTGTCGTCCGATAGATTAGTTATCGGTTTCGCTGTGTCGACAAAGCACAGCGTAAATTCACTCTTGGCGAAATCTTACTCCCGTTCGCCCACAAATACAAGTCCTTTCTAAAATCTTCGCCCCTTTGTTAAGCTGCCGGGCAGCCTTGAGTAAGCCATTGCAGGGATTGCAGAAAGTTAGTTTCGCAGGATAGAAAAAGTACCGATCTGCGTCAATGAAAGAGGCGGCGGCAAAGGAGCCGCCAAGCGACTAGATTATGATGCTAGAGACCGGAATGCCGAATCCGCCAATGGTTGAGAACATCCTTTCGCAGGCGAGCTCATTGAGTTCAGTGATGGCTCATCACTATGGGGATGGGCGGCGCGCGCTGGACAACGCCAAGAATCTGCTGCGTTCGGCCCAACGGATCATTTTGAGCGGCATGGGCGCATCGCTGAACGCGTGTATTCCGCTGGCCAATTTCCTAGCCGCCCGTGGAATTCTGGTTTCGGTGATCGAAACATCGGAACTGCTTTATTTTCAATCGGAACTTCTGAATTCTGAAACGGCGCTTGTGCTGGTGTCGCGCTCGGGGGAAAGCATCGAAGCTACTAAGCTTTTGCCCGTAGCTAAGCAACGCGGATGCAAGGTGGTGGGGGTAGTGAACGTCCCAGAAAGCACCTTATCGCGTGAGTCGGATTGTCCAATTCTGATTCAAAGCCTTACCGATCAATTAGTTGCCATCCAAACCTATACCGGCAGTGTAGTTGCGCTGCTGCTGTTGGGGGCGGCGTTTACGGAGGAACTGGGCGGGCCGATCAAAACCGATCTGGAGAAAACGATCGAAATTCTTTTCCGATATGTGCCCGAGTGGTATCGATTCAGCGGCGGCTGGCCGGGATTCTTTGCCAACAATGTTCCTATTTACCTGCTGGGACGCGGACCTACGATGGCTACGGTTCATTCGGGATGCCTGCTGCTGCACGAGGCGGCGAAGCTTACGGCAGTTGCGATGTCCGCGCCGCAATTCCGGCACGGTCCGGTGGAAGTAATTCACGATCAGTTTCGGGCAGTGATTTTTGGGACTCAAAAAGCGACTGCGGATCTAGACCGGGTGCTGGCCGAGAAGATAGTGGCGCTGGGCGGTCACGCGCGTTGGGTAGGACCGAATCCACTGCCGCACGGTGTGGATTCATTATGCGATTGGCCGGATGATGTTCCCGAACTCTTCACGCCGATTGTCAACGTCGTACCCATGCAGTTAGCGGCGTATCACACGGCCAAGTGGCTTGGCATGAGGCCGGGTGAATTCCGGTTCGCTACCGCCATTACGCTTTCGGAACGCGACTTCTCCGCGTCATCTTCGAGTTCGAATAAAACGGCTGTTAGTTCTTAGCCGTTTAGAGTCGCCAAAGCCCGATTATGACGGCACCGAGCGCTATCGACTGGTTCCCGCTATGGCTCAGTCTGCGGGTTGCGGCACTGGCCACGATCTTCGTTCTGGTCTTCGGAACATTCGCGGCCTATTGGCTTTCGCATAAGAACTTCCGGGGCAAGAACGCCGTGGATTCATTGATTACGCTGCCGCTGGTTTTGCCGCCAACGGTACTTGGCTATTACCTGCTGGTGCTGATTGGCAGAACTTCGCCCATCGGACATGTCTATGAAGTGGTCTTCGGCCAGCCGCTGGTTTTCACCTGGCAGGCTGCGGTGGTAGCGGCGATTCTGCATTCAGCTCCGATCTATATCAAGGCAGCGCGGGCGATTCTTGAGGGCGTCGATTACCGCTATGAATGGGTAGCGCACAGCCTTGGCGCTTCCGAGTGGCGCACATTCTGGCGGGTGACGCTTCCGTTAGCCTGGCGCGGCTTGAGTTCGCTGGCGTCGCTCAGCTTCGCCCGGTCTTTAGGCGATTTCGGCGCGACAATCATGGTGGCCGGGAACATACCGGGGCGCACGCAGACGCTATCAGTGGCGATTTTCGATGCGGTGGAATCGGGCAACGGAAAACTGGCACGCATCCTGGTGCTGGTTGTTTCAGCGACGGCGCTGGCACTATTGTGGGCCGCTGGAGGGCTGGCGAAACCGTCGGAACGGCCGCATGAAAGTTGACGCGCGGATGGTAAAGCGCCTTTCGCCGGCATTCGAGTTGAACGTCGACTTGAAGAGCGATGCCGCCGTTACTGTTTTGCTGGGTCCGAGCGGCGCGGGCAAGACGCTGGCGCTTAGCTGCCTGGGCGGGTTTGCGAAGCCGGATGAGGGTCGAATCTTAATAGACGACCAGCTTTATTTCGATGCCGCAACAGGCGTGCATCTTTCACCGCAGAAGCGCAGATGCGGATATATTTTCCAGGATCATGCGCTGTTTCCGCACATGACGGTGATGGAGAATTTGCGCTTTGGGGCGAAGCAGACACGGCTCAACAAACGGCGGCAAATCAACGACCTGCTGGAGGCATTCGAACTGGGAGAATTGGCGGAGCGGAAACCGGCGCAGCTTTCAGGCGGGCAGAAGCAACGCGCCGCGCTGGCGCGGACGCTGTTGAGCGAGCCACGGCTGCTGCTGCTGGACGAACCCACACGCGGCTTGGACCTGCGGCTGCGCCAGGCCTTTTATGCGGTTCTTAAGACGACGCGCGAGCGATTGCAGGCGCCCATTGTGCTGGTGACGCATGATTTGGACGAATGCCTGCAGGTGGCGGATTATGTGTTCCTGATGGAAGCGGGGCGGTTTACGCAATGCGGCCCGCGCGAGCAGTTGTTTGCGTGTCCAGCGAATCTGGAGGTGGCCCGATCATTGGGGATTTATAACCTGCTGCCGGCGGTGATTGAAGGTCTCGATCCGGGGCGCGATACAAGCCGGCTGCAAGTGCTGGGCGAGAAAATTGATGGGCCTTATTTCAAGGGGCATTTGATTGGGGATCATGGCTATCTGTGTATCCGGCAAACGGAGACGCGGGTTTCAGCGAAGAACGGCCAGATTACGCTTGCGGTTCAAAGCGTCAGTCCATCGATGCGCGGCGTGCGGGTTCAATTCGAACACAACGTAGCAGCGGAGATGAGCGAGACTGAGTTTGACGGCGTAAGAGGGCTGGAGCTGTTGCGGGTTGAGATTCCATCGTCTGCTGTATACTTCCTGGCGAAATGAAGCGTTACTACATCACCGACCGGAAAGCCGTGGGCGGATTCCGCGGCTTGCTGGAGGTGATTCGCGACCAGATGCACCTGGGAGTGGATCTGGTCCAGATTCGCGAGAAGGATTTGAGCGCGCGCGAGTTGTTTGAGTTCACGCTGGCGGTTCTGGAAGTACGCCAGAACGAGATTCGGCCGCAGGCGAGGCCGAAGATTCTGGTGAATTCACGTTCCGATGTGGCGAAGGTAACGGGCGCAGATGGCGTTCATCTGCCCGCCAAGGCACCCAAAGAGGTGCTGCCGGGCTTACTGGTGGCGCGATCGTGCCACACGCTGGAAGAGGTGCGGGATGCGCAGGCGGATTTGATTACGTTCGGTCCAGTATTCGTCTCGCCGGGCAAGGGTACGCCGCTTGGAGTGGCAATGCTGGCGAATGCATGCAAGCTGAGGCGCTCGGTGTACGCGCTGGGCGGTGTGACGTGGGACAACGCCGCGGATTGCATGAAGGGCGGTGCAGAGGGCATTGCGGGCATCCGGTTATTTCAGGAGCCGGAGCTTTGAAGATCAACCGAAAACCGGGCAGAGAGAAGGGGGCAACGAAGAAGTGAAGTCTTGCTTGCTAGCGTTAGTGACGTGCGCCACAGCTTTTGGCCAGACAGCAGCCGCGATTAAGCCTTTAAGCGTAGGCGACAAGTTCGAGTACCGTGTAATCCAGAGTTTTGCGGTTCGCAGCTTTCTAGGCGCAGGCGTGGCAGCGCTGGGCGGCCAAGCCTTGGATATCCCAGTAGAGTGGGGGCAAGACGGCGCAGGCCTTGCACAACGCTACGGATCGGCGTTCGCGGGCAGCTTCGCACGCGCGACGTTTGAGTTCACCCTGGAGAGCGCACTGCATCAAGACCCGCGCTATTTTCCATCGGACGACACGAGCAAGAAAGCGCGCTTCAAAAGCGCATTCAAGCAGGTGTTTATGTGTAAGACAGATTCGGGCAAAAATGCTTTCGCCTACTCGCGCGTAGGGAGTGCGTTTGGCGCGGCATTTCTGATCAATACCTGGCAGCCGCCGAGTAACAGCTCCGTCACGGACGGAATAGAGCGGGGTTTCATTGGATTGGGCGCGGACCTGGCCATCAACCTGGCCGAGGAGTTCATTCCCAAGCTGCGACAGCATGCCAAACAGCGGCCTTAGACAGTAGACGCTTGCACCTCCTGTGCAGCATGTAGTTCCTGCAAGCTCCAGACGCGGATGGGATCGCGGCGGCGGGAGACGATGGCTTCGGCGGCGGCACGGGCGCCGCTCATGGTGGTTATGCACGGCGTGCGATACGTGACTGCGTTACGGCGGATGGTTTGTTCGTCTGGGAACGAGTGGCTTCCGGTGGTGGTGTAAATGACGAGCTTGAGGCTGCCGGCTTTGAGAAGATCGACGGCGTTGGGCCGGCCTTCGTTGACCTTGAAGACGGTTTTGCAAGGCAAGCCAGCGGCCTTCAGAGCAGCGGCGGTGCCACGGGTGGCGAAGAGAGTAAACCCGAATTCGCGAAACTTGGCGGCGATTTCGACGGCGGCTTGTTTGTCGCGATCGTTGACGCTGATGAAGAGCGAGCCGCTGTCTGGAATGGGCGCTCCGGCGGCGAGTTGGGCTTTAGCAAAGGCTTCGCCGAAGGTTTGACCGACGCCCATTACTTCGCCCGTCGAGCGCATTTCAGGCCCCAGGGCGGGATCGACGCCGGGAAATTTGTTGAATGGAAAAACGGGACTCTTTACGAAGTAATTAGGCACGGGCAACACGCCATTCACGATGCCGCTAGTAAGCGATTTGAATTCATCGAGCTTCTTACCCAGCATGAGACCGACAGCAATCTTCGGCAGCGGAACGCCAGTGGCTTTGCTGACGAAAGGCACGGTGCGCGAGGCGCGGGGGTTCACTTCGAGAACGTAGACGTCGCCATTTTTCAGCGCGTACTGCACGTTCATCAGCCCGATGACGTTCAGCGCGCGCGCGAGTTTGGCGGTGTACTCCTGAATGACGGCGAGCGTTTGTTTGCCGATGGAAATGGAAGGCAGAACGCAGGAGCTATCGCCCGAATGGATGCCGGCTTCTTCGATGTGCTCCATGATGCCGGCGACGAGAACGTTTTCGCCATCGCACAGAGCGTCGACGTCGACTTCGGTGGCGTCCTCTAAGAAGCGGTCGATCAGCACGGGACGCTTGACAGAGAAGCTGTCCGTTTCGTGCATGTAGCGGCGCACGGTTTCTTCGTTGTAAGCGATGACCATGTTGCGGCCGCCCAGAACGTAGCTAGGCCGAACGAGAACGGGAAAGCCGAGACCGCGCGCGACTTGGCAGGCTTCTTCCATGCTGGTGGCGGTACCATGCGGCGGCGAAGGAATGTTGAGATCGGCGAGCAATTTGCCGAAGAGCTTGCGATCTTCCGCGAGATCGATATTGCTGGGATCGGTGCCGATGATGGGCAGACCGAGCGCCTTGAGCGGCATGGCCAGATTTAGAGGTGTTTGGCCGCCGAACTGGACGATTAAGCCGTCGGGCTTTTCGGTGTCGTAAATGTTCAGGACTTCTTCCTGGGTGAGAGGTTCGAAGTAGAGACGGTCACTGGTGTCGTAATCGGTGGAGACGGTTTCAGGATTGCAGTTCACCATGATGGATTCGACGCCGAAATCCTGCAAGGCAAAGGAGGCGTGGCAGCAACAGTAATCGAACTCAATTCCTTGTCCTATTCGATTGGGACCACTGCCGAGAATCATGACTTTCTTGCGGGTTGTGGGCGCCGATTCGTCTTCTGATTCGTAGCTCGAATACATATAGGGGGTGAAGCTTTCGAACTCGGCGGCGCAGGTATCGACGCGGTTGAAGACGGCGCTTACGCCTAAGTTCTTGCGGGCTTCACGAACGGCCATGGGTTCGACAGCAAGGCGTTCGGCAATTTGACGATCGCCCACGCCATCACGCTTGAGTTTGCGGAATTCGCGTTTCGTGAGGGATTCGAGCTTGCGGCCTTCGAGCGATTTTTCAAGGCCGACAACTTCGAAGACCTGCTGCAAAAACCAGGGGTCGATGCTGGTCATCTCATGAACCTGCTCGACGGAATAGGCGCGCTCGAAGGCGAAGCGAATGTAATCGAGCCGTTCCGGATTCGGGGTGATGAGGCGCTTGGGGATGAGCGATGGATCGAGTGAACCGACGCTGGAAGACTTGCCGGTTTCAAGGCTGCGAAGGCCTTTGCCGAGGGCTTGTTTGAAGGTGCGGCCAATGGCCATGGCCTCGCCGACGGATTTCATTTGCGTGCCGAGAACGGGCTCAGCGCCGGGAAACTTTTCGAATTGCCAGCGGGGGATTTTGACCACGACGTAATCAATGGTGGGTTCGAAACAGGCGGGAGTGGCGCGCGTGATGTCGTTCTTGATTTCGTCAAGACGATAACCGACGGCAAGTTTCGCGGCGATTTTGGCGATGGGAAAGCCGGTTGCTTTTGAGGCGAGGGCGGAACTGCGCGAGACGCGCGGATTCATTTCGACAATCACCATGCGGCCGTTTTGAGGGTTGATGGCGAACTGCACGTTGGAGCCGCCGGTATCGACGCCGATTTCGTTCAGGCAGCGCAGGGCCGCATCGCGCATCATCTGGTATTCACGATCGGTAAGCGTTTGCGCAGGGGCGACAGTGATGGAATCGCCGGTGTGAACGCCCATGGGGTCGAAGTTTTCGATGGAGCAGACGATGATGCCGTTGCCAGCCAGATCGCGCATCACTTCAAGCTCAAATTCCTTCCAGCCGAGTACGCTTTCTTCGATCAAGACTTCATGAACGGGCGACAGATCGATGCCGCGCTCTAGAATTTCGACGAGATCTTCGCGGTTGTAGGCGATGCCGCCGCCGGTGCCGCCCATGGTGAAACTTGGCCGCAGAATGATGGGGTAACCGATGCGGGCGGCGAATTCGAGGCCGGAATCGACGTTGTTGACCAACTGCGATTGGGTCATGTCGAGACCGATTTTGCGCATGGCGTCTTTGAAGAGGAGGCGATCTTCGGCCTTCTTGATGGCGTCGATCTTCGCGCCGATGAGTTCGACGCCGTACTGTTCGAGCACGCCCGCTTCGGCGAGTTCGACGGAGAGATTCAGGGCAGTCTGGCCACCGACGGTAGAGAGCAACGCATCGGGGCGTTCTTTACGAATGACTTCGGTCGGCATAAGCGAGGCTGAGAGGCTCGACGTAGGTGCGGTCGGCGAGCTCAGGGTCGGTCATGATGGTGGCCGGATTCGAATTGATGAGGATGACCTCATAACCTTCCTGGCGAAGCGCTTTGCAGGCTTGAGCGCCGGAATAATCGAACTCGCAGGCCTGGCCGATGATGATGGGGCCAGAGCCGATGATCATGATGCGTTTGAGATCGGTGCGGCTTGCGGCATCTTAGGAAGCCTCCTTCATAACGGCGGCGAATTCGTTGAAGAGGTAGTGCGAATCGTGCGGGCCGGGCGAGGCTTCGGGATGATATTGCACGCAGAAAACGGGATGGCTGCGATGGCGCATGCCTTCGACAGTTTGATCGTTCAGATTGAGGTGGGTGATTTCTATTTCGGAATCGCGGAGAGAAGCGGGATCGACACAGAAGCCGTGATTTTGCGAAGTGATCTCGACTTTGTCGGTGCGCCGGTTAAGCACCGGATGATTGGCGCCATGATGGCCGAATTTGAGTTTGTAGGTTTTGCCACCAAAGGCGAGACCAAGGATCTGATGGCCCAGACAGATGCCGAAAACGGGCACTTTACCGATAAGTTTTTTTACTTGCGCGGCCTGATGTTCGAGAGGCTCAGGATCACCAGGGCCATTTGAGAGAAAGACGCCGTCGGGCTTGAGCGAGAGGACATCTTCGGCGGTGGTTTCAGAAGGCACGACGGTAACGCGCGAACCGATTTGCACCAAATGGCGCAGGATGTTGCGCTTAATGCCGTAATCGTAAGCGACGACGTGATAACGTTGTTCGAGAGCCGCGGGCGCCTTATCGGAAGGGGAGACGGGATCGACGCCTTGGGTCCACTGATAGCTAGCGGGGGCAGAGACGCGGGAAACGAGATTTTGCCCGGTCATGGAAGGGGAGTTGCGGACTTGGGCGATGAGGTGATCCAGATTCTGCGGGCCGACTGCGATGATGCCGCGCATGGCTCCGCGATCGCGCAGATGACGAACGAGTTTGCGGGTATCGACTTCGGCAATGACGGGAATGCCGCTTTTGGCAAGAAAGCTTTCGGCTTTATCGTTCGAGCGCCAATTGCTGACGACGGGTGAGATTTCGCGGACGACTAGACCTTCGATGAAGGGACTGATGGATTCGTTGTCGTATTGATTCGAACCGTAGTTGCCGATTTGCGGGTAAGTGAGGACGACGATCTGGCCGCAATAGGACGGGTCGGTGAAAATTTCCTGGTACCCGGTGATGGCGGTGTTAAAAACGACCTCACCCGTACGCTGCGTCGGCGCACCAAAACTGACCCCCTCGAAGACTGTACCGTCTTCCAGGGCGAGAACTGCTTGCTCCAACCTGTGGACTCCTAGGATGTGGGGTTGCCGCGAGGAAAAGCGGCGGATCGGAGGGCCGATCACTTTATTTGACCATGTTTGGGTTTGCGGTTCAACGAACGTGGGGATGGAGGACGCCAGGGGGTTTCTACCGCCTATAAATATATATAGAGGGGAGTGGGGAATAAATCGGGTCATGGGCCGCCGGGTTGGGCCTTGCGGGATGAAGGCGGAATGGTGGTAGCGCGATGGTTTGGGCGGGGCGATTTTGGGGAATGCTCGGAAGAGGGTAGCGGCAGGGAGGGAGGGCGCGACGCGAAGGTCCGCGGAGTTTGCTTCTTTTTTGGCAGTGCGAGCGCGCGCGCCCCGAGGGGCTTTATGAGAGAGGCGAAGGCCATGACTGGGAAGCGGCGCTGGACGATTTAAGTGGCTAAAAGGTGCCGTTCGGGGGCGGTTAATAGAGGCGGCATAGAGTTCGCGGGCGTCCATACGTTTTTGAGGATAGAGAAGAGGGCTGGCCGAGCATGGTTTTCTGAAGAGGTAAGTGAATGAAAACGTGGGAGATAAAAGTTTTCAGTTTTTTGAACTGGTGGATTGCGGGGTAAGGGGCTTGGGTGGTCCGAAAAGCTGGGTGGCTGCTCTTTTACAGTTGGAGCGGATCGAATTAAGGGATTTTTGGATGCATTTACTGGGATTGTTTTTGAGTTTGAGGCGGTTTTGAAAAGATTGGCGGGGATTATTTCAGGGTTTTTGAGTATTTCAATTGGGTTACAGTCGGGAGTGACGGAGGGTGTACAAAGGATTGTGTAAACGCAGGTTAGAAGGAGAAGACCTGTGGCGATGGCAATTAGGGAAGAAGTATTAGAGCAATTGTTGGAAGGCTACCAGAAGCCGGAAGACATCATGGGGCAGAACGGGCTGTTGAAGCAGCTAAGCAAGGCGCTGCTGGAGAAGATGTTAGCGGCGGAACTGACGACGCATCTGGGATATGAGAAGCATGACCCAGCCGGGTACGGCAGCGGCAACAGCCGGAACGGCAGCAGCAAGAAGAAAGTAAAAGGCGAGGTTGGCGAGATCGAACTATCGGTGCCGCGCGACCGGGCGGCGACGTTCGAGCCGAAGATCGTGCCCAAAGGGCAAACGCGGTTCACCGGCTTCGACGACAAGATTCTATCGCTGTATGCGCGCGGCATGACGACGCGCGATATCCAAGCGCACCTGGAAGAGATGTACCAGGTGGAGGTGAGTCCGGCGCTAATCTCGAACGTGACCGATGCGGTGCTGGAAGAAGTGCAAGCCTGGCAAGGCCGGCCGTTGGAGCAGTTGTATCCGATCGTGTATCTGGATGCGCTGTACGTGAAAATGCGCGACAACGGGCATGTGCAGAACCGTGCTATCTACACAGCCATCGCGATCACGCTGGATGGCAACAAGGAAGTTTTGGGGCTGTGGACCAGCGCTAACGAGGGCGCTAAGTTCTGGCTGCAGGTGCTGACGGAGCTGCAAAATCGCGGGGTGAAAGACATATTAATTGCTTGCATAGATGGGCTGAAGGGCTTTCCGGAAGCGATTGAGACGGTGTTTCCGAAAACGCAAGTGCAGTTGTGCATTGTGCACTTAGTTCGGGCCAGCCTGAACTATGTGAACTGGAAAGAGCGCAAGCGCGTAGCCGCGGATTTACGCGAGATCTACCGCGCCCCCAGCGCCCTGCAAGCCGAGCAGCATCTGGCGGGCATTCGCCGCGCAATGGGAGGACAAGTATCCGACGATTGCGGCGTTGTGGCGCCGCCACTGGGAACGCGTGATTCCGTTCTTCGCCTTTCCTGCCGAGATTCGCCGGGTCATCTATACGACGAACGCCATCGAGTCGTTGCACATGACCTTGCGCAAAGTGATCAAGACGCGCGGCTCATTTCCCAACGAAGAGGCGGCGCGCAAGCTGCTTTACCTGGCGCTGCGCAACATATCTAAGAAGTGGCACACGATTCAGAACTGGAAAGAGGCGCTGAATCGATTCGCGATTCTGTGGCCGGGTCGAATTCCGCTACCGGGCGCAGAGTCCGCTTCGCCCTCCTGAGCGTCAATAGGGCAGGGGCGGGAGCACTGTCAAGGCAGCCCTAACGGGCTCGCTCCGCTCGGCCTTGACAGCACTCCCGCCTCTGCCCAAGAAATCCAATATGAGGCCGAAGCGGACAACTAAGTGGACTTTTTGAAAAGCGTTTACACAAAAGACTTGACACTACCGAGTGACGCGTCCTTCATGGTTTCGGAACGACTGAAAAATCGGCGCTGCGCGTCAGAATCTGATGGCTAGTAAGATCGCTAGCAGTTATCTTCAGCGTGTATTGACCGGTCTGTCAGCTTGTCAACCCCGCTGAGTAAAACGCGGGTTTCCGTTTTGCCGATGACTTCGATTTCGAAATTGGCATTTGGGTTCTGAGTCTTCTCGTCTATCCAAAATTATAAAATTCAGCATAGATTCCCATCGTGTCGGAAGGCTGGAAGACGTTATCGATGCGAGGGCGTATCTTTGCGGTACGGAATGCGAACGGCCCGATTCCAGAAACCCTGGTCAATCGTCTGTTCGAGCGAATCGCCGAGCACAACGCCATGCGATGCTAGTTCCCCCGGTTTGTCTGCGGGGACGACAGGGATTTCGGTGGTCATTATGCGATCTCCCTCAGTGATCCTGGCTGCCATCTTCAAATCGTATGTGCCGGGCGCCACGAGAAGATGTTTTGAACAGATCACTGAACCTTCAGCCGCGGCGTAGAGCCGATCAGGCATGATCGTGTCCTCAAACCATGGGACGTGGCGCCCTATAGTCGACGAAGGCGACCGTAAAGCTTTATTGACGCTTGATGACCGTTTTCACTCTTGTAGCGCAGATCCTCATTGCTGATCTGGATAGTGAGGCTTACTAGCGTCGTTGCGCCCGTGAGCCTCACGTAGTCTGCGCGTGCTTGCATGCGCCTTGTTTCCGTGTTGCCGGAAGTCGCGATTGCGTTCGCCAATGAGCGCAACCACCGAAACGTTTCCGTGGCCGCCGCCAAATCTTCGAATCCGACGAAAGGCTTCCGCAAACCAAGCCTATACGTCTCTATCCCGGTTGTAGGCTGTGGCGGCCGAACGAAGTTCCCGGTCTTGAAAACTACGGACGGCGGTTTCATCTGCCTTGAATCTGCGGGAGCCATTTCGAATTCGCCACTTATCTCGCTTTCGTTAAACTGAACGCTCATTGCGCCCACCCCCGCTAATTGCTGGTAAGTCCATATTTCAGACGGCAAGCCGGGCTGACCAGATGGATGAGCGACGATCTGATCGGGCGGCCCATATCGAATGTAGGTCATGCCCCGATCAGTCTGCCACCCAGGAAATCTCGATCCAAAGTTAGAATTTGCGTATCCAATTCGGCGATAATGCTCTTCTTTGTACTGGTTCCGTTGCATCGCTGGCGCGGGATTGCGGTCGAGCCAGAACTGTTCGACGAATTTCCAGCGCTCATCGTCCGTCTTGAGATGCATGAATGCGTGCTTCTCTTTTTCAGTGATGATGTAGACAACGTCCTCATCGAGCCACGCCTGCCACTCCTCTGGTAACTCCCTTCTGGGGGCTGTCTGATCAGGGGTAGTCTGTCGAAAGGCTAAGGGGGAGGGTGCTGAGTTGCTCTCTCGCTGGGCTACCAGATGCGTTGAGGTGAATACGACCGAGAGGGCAGTAAGTGTTAGGAGTAGAGAATGGGACCGATGCATTGGCGGAATGACGACGCATTAATAACCGATCTTAACTGATTGTATGCGGATGTAGGATAAGGGGACTGCACGGTATCCCGGCACCAAGAAGGCATTGTGTCTGATGCCCTGTAGGCGACTGCAAGACCGGATCCCTTAGGAACTCCACACATGATTTAGTTCCAGTCCAGTGAAGTACCACTGTTCTGACGCTGGCTTCACAAGAACTGAGGCCATAGAAGTCATTGGTGGGATGCCAGTACTTCTATCTATCACCCGGAGGCCGCGCGAACGCACGCCTCCGGACTCTGGATCGGGGCAGGAGGCTGAGCACGGTAACTCACCACCGTCCGAGCCAGCTCGGTATTCAGAGCCGGTGATCGGCACTTGAGCATTCACGCCTGGCACAACAAACATGCGATCAGGACGGAAATGTGCAACCATCTCGGAAGTTCCCTTTACTGGCGTCGATGCCAAGCCACACACCCTCCACGTCAGAATTTCCAGAAAGCTCCGTCGACCAGCCCCATTAGAAGAGTCTTAGGCTGGCGACCTTATCGCTATCCTCAAAAAAGAGGAGTCTTACGGATTCAATGGAAACGTTGTGGCAGGATATTCGATACTCTTTGCGCACCTTCGGGCGTCAGCCAAGTTTTGTGGCGGCGGTGGTCTTTGCGCTTGCTTTGGGGATCGGGGCTAATACTGTCATCTTCAGCGTAGTCAACGCGGTGTTATTGAATCCGCTTTCACTGAGTGCGTGGCACGATCCAGATCGCGTGCTCATGCTGTGGGAGAAGAATTCCGCGCTGTCGTTTATGTGGGCAAATCAAATGCCGGTACGTCCGCAAAACTATCGTGCATGGAAGGAACAGGAGCATTCGTTCTCGTACCTGGCAGCGTGGCGCGACGAGATGCTCACGCTTACGGATCCCGACAATAACCGCCGTAAGCCCGAACAGGTAGAGACCGGAGTGGCGACCGCCGACCTCTTTCCGCTGCTCGGAATTCAACCTCGAATGGGACGTGGGTTCACCGTTGCTGAGATGCAGCACGGCAAAGGGACTGTGGCGCTGCTGAGCGATGAGCTCTACCGGGGCCGCTTCAACAGCAATCCGCAGATTTTGGGCGCAACCATCTTTGCCTCCGGCAAGCCCTACACCGTAATTGGCGTGCTGCCGCCCGCCGTGGCCTTTCCTGCCATCTGGGGCGGCGAGGAACAGAAGAAACCGCAGTTGTGGGCGCCGCTGAATATTCATCCGGAGGCGCACCAAGATGAGGCCTCGAGCCTGTATGTTTTCGGCCGGCTGAAGAATGGGGTCTCGATGGAACAGGCACGAGCCGAGATGCACACGATTCAGGCGCGCCTGGCGCACACTCCGCTCGAAGAGGGCGGCTTCGGGATCAACGTGGAGACACTGAGCGAAGCGAACACGGACCCTTCCCTGCGGCGCGCGGCGCTGGTTCTGCAGATCGCCGTGGGCTTCGTGCTGCTGATCGCCTGCGCTAATGCCGGAAATCTGCTGCTTGGGCGCGCCGTCGCCCGCGACAAAGAGATGGCCGTGCGTACCGCGATTGGAGCCAGCCGGTGGCGTCTATTTCGTCAGACGCTTACCGAGAGTCTGCTATTGAGCTGTGCAGCAGCGCTGGTGGGCCTAGTTCTCTCTTTCGCGGGCGTGCGGCTGTTGCTAGCCATGGCGCCGCCGGATGCCTTCGCTTTGCACGAGCTGCGCATTGATCACAACGTGCTGCTTTTCACGGCCCTGATTGCCATTGTCACTGGAATTCTGTTCGGCCTGATCCCAGCCTCACACTCGTGGAGAGGGAACATCAACGAAGTTTTGAACCGAAGTGCGCGCGGCGTGACCGGCTCGTCACACCGGCTGCGCGCCATGTTGGTGGTCTGCGAGATCGCTCTCTCGCTGGTGCTTGTGATAGGCGCGGGCTTGATGATTCGCAGCCTGGTTGCGTTCATGAACACCGACTTGGGATTTCGCGTGGATCATCTGCTGGTTATGCGCATTACGCTGCCGGGCGACCTCTACAACACGCCCCCAAAGCTTGCCGCATTCGACAACCGGCTGATTGAATCGGTCCGCGATGTGAGCGGTGTCCGCTCGGCCGCCATAACGACCGCGCTTCCGATGAAATCTGTTTCCCAATCGAGTTTCGAAATTCCGGGCCGGCCGCAGGATCGCAACAATCTGCCCGTCACAGATTGGGCGCGCGTCAGCGACCGTTATTTTGAAACTCTTAAGATGCGCCTCATCGAGGGCCGGACCTTTACGCGCCAAGAGGCAGTATCAGCGGATCCAGACGTTGCGGTGGTGAATCAAGCTTTTGCGAGCAAATTCTTCCCGAGTACGGACGCGCTCGGCAAGCAGGTCATCTTTGGCAACGAGCACGGAACGAACACAACGTACCGCATCGCCTGCCTGGTGGCAAATGAGCACCAGATGGGACCGGACAACGAGCAGGGCGCGGAACTCTATCTGCCGGGCCAGCATCTAAATGATTTTTTGCTGGTGGCGCGCACCGCGGGCGATCCGCTGACACTGGCGAATGCGGTCAAGCACCAGGTCTGGAACATCGACAAAGATCAGCCCGTGAAGGAGGTAATGACGGAGGAAGCGGCGCTCCGCGACTGGTCTGCGCCCCGCCGTTTCAACCTTATGGTGTTGGTTGTTTTTGCCGCGATTGCACTTGCGTTAGCCGCGATGGGTCTTTATAGCGTACTGGCTTACACCGTGACGTTGCGCACGCGTGAAATCGGCATCCGCGTCGCCATTGGCGCCGAGCCCAAAGCCGTGGCGCGTTACATCATGCAGGGCGGCCTGACCCTTTCTCTTGCAGGTATCGGCATGGGCATGGGCGCGGCGTTCGCACTTACACGCTACATGTCGAGCCTAATCTTCGGAGTGAGTGCGTTCGACCCGCTAACGTTCGTTACAGTCGCTTGCCTGTTGATTTTAATAGCGGCCATTGCGAGCTACGTCCCGGCCATCCGGGCGGCTAGAATAGATCCGATTGAGGCCCTGCGTATTGAGTAGACTATCGCCGTTGGGCCGGGCGCCCTGTGTTGCGGCCGATCCATAAGCTGGAGTCTGCGCAACGTAAGGAGAATCGGGGAATCTACTTGTCACCTGAATTCTCAATGATCATGTGAGCCGATTCCATATTCCCGCAGCCAAGCTTGGATCTCTTGCCGCGTAGCGCACAAGTTGACCTCCCGTGAATCGGCTGTCCGCGGATACCTCTCGGACGATGAACGAAGGAAGCGTCAGAGCATCCGCCTCCAGCGCCGGGTCGAACTCGGCTTCAGCTAGGATCAGACCTTCTAAGCTAAGGCGTCTTCGAATACGTCAATTCCGAAAGGCGGAACGCTGTAACGAGTCTTACTGATCTGCTTCGCCGGGAAGCTGCGCGAGGATTCGAAACTCGTCGTTACTGAGGTAGATGTTTGTGATGAAGCCTTGCTGCACCCCGCTTGCCCGTTCTGGAATCTTCTGGGTGAGCTTGAATATTTCCGGTCCATGGTCGTCACTCTGCTGCCGTAAGCGCAAAGCAGTACCGTCGATGTAGCGGTCTGTGATGCGCCGGGTTCGGACCACATTTGCGTCAGTCGGCAAGTGGTTGAGAAGAAACCGGCGTTCGCGCTCGACCCTGCTGTACTTATGTTGTGACTGGGCCACTAAGCCTTAATTGGCTTTTCGCTCGATTTCCAGTTTTTTTCGTCCCAGTATTTGACTTTGCCGTCACGGTAGGATTCCACTGCCAAGCTGATGAGCACTTGGGCGTGAGCCGCGGTTTCGACATCCAGGTGAGGTTTCTCGCGAGTACGCATCGATTGCAGGAAATTGCCGATATGCGCCTGCATCATGTCGTATTGCTCGACGGGAATTTTGATTTCTTCCTTACCGAACTTGTAATCGGGAAATGTTCCGCGAATGGAGTGGCCGTTTTCCTTTTCAGGCAGGCGAACGATTTGCGGTTTCACCGTGATATCGGGCGTGGAGCCTTCAAATTGGCCGTGCTCCACCATAATGATGGTGCCTTCGTGGCCGCGGATCAAACCGGGAATGTGCTGCGAATTGCCCATGGAAGAACTTAGAACGAGGGAATGGCCTTCGGGGTATTCGGCGAGGAGATGGAACGTATCCGGCACTTCGCGCTGATCGTTGAAAGCATAGTTGCCGCCGGAAGCCATCACTTTGCTGGGGTACTGAGGCTTGTCCCAACAGATGTTCAAAGGCGCGACGACGTGGAAAAACAAATCGGTAGCGATGCCGCCGGAGTAATCCCAGTATTTGCGGAAACGGAAGAAACGGTCGGCATCATAGGGGCGCTTGGGGGCCGGGCCGAGCCACTGGTTCCAATCGATATGGTTATCCCCTGTGCCATCCGGACCAGCCGCGGGATCTATATCGTAATTCCACTCGCCTTCAATGGAATTGCGATGATAAGAACCCTGGCTCATGATCATTTTGCCAATCATGCCGTCGGCAATGGCCTTCTTCGCTTTCCACCATTGATCGGCCGACGTGGTCTGCGAGCCAACCTGAACAATGCGCTTGCTCTCGCGGACAGTAGATATCAGTTCTTCCACTTCTTTGAGGGTGTGACACATGGGCTTTTCAAGGTAGACATCCTTACCCAGGCCCATGGCGTCGAGAGCGACTTTGGCGTGCCAGTGATCGGGCGTGGCGACAATCACGGCGTCTAATTCCGGCATGGCCAGCAATTCGCGGTAATCGGTAAAGCCTTTTGCCTTGTAAAGTTCGGCTTGCTCGCGCTTGCGTTTTTCATACGGGTCAACAACGCTGATAATCTGGCACGCGTTGTTGTTCTTTTCGGCAAATTCGGTGAATGTGCGGGCGTCGGAAGAACCGCGGCCGCCGCAGCCGACCAAGCCGATGTTGATGCGGTCGTTGGCGCCGATAACGCGCGATGGATTCATCTTGCTGGCAGTTTTAGCAAAACCCTTGGCGGCGAGCGCTACACCGGCGCTCAAGCCACCGGTAACTTTGAGAAAATCGCGGCGATCGAGATTATCAGTAGACATGAGTCTCCTTCTTAATTAAAGAGCGGCACTATCAAGAGTCTACTGCAAAGCCTGGCGCACGACCTTTGCCGTGCGCCGATATTGTGCAACTCTGCGCCGCCGCCGGATGCTGATCGCGCTTAGCTATCGACCCGCAGATTATTTGTTACTGAGAAGACACCGGACACGGTATTCGCCTGTATGTTCGCGATATTCTTGTCCATCTGTCTTGCAACGGCACCCTCAAGAGTGACATGGCCATTCTCAACAACGATATGAATGGTTGGCACGGCCCGAAGCGCGTACTGGTTCAGAGCAGGCTGCCGGTAGATTGCCCGGTAGGCCTTTAGCCGAATGCGGTCGTCATTAGGCGAGAGCGGAAGGACGCGGATTTGATTATTCACGTACTCCACGCCCTCGATGCGCTTTACAACGTTTTCGGCGTCACTCTTCAAAGTGGGACGCACTACTTGACCGCGAAGAGTTACGGCAGAACCATCGACGCTGAATTCCAGATTGTCGAAGACGCCGTAATACGGCAACGTTACTAATTCATGACGCACCTGGTGAGTTATACGCGCTTCCGGCGCAGTTGAGTTCTGGTTGCCTCCGTTATCTTGCGCCTGCAAAGCGCCAGTTAAGAGCGTTCCGCACGCAATTAAGAAAAGCAAACCGGCTTGTTTCAGATGTCGATACACTTCATGTTCTCCTTGTTGAGTTGGGTTCGAATTCGTAATTATTAATTGCAATCCGCAGTAAAAATCATGCGGCAAGAGCTTGCCGCACAACTCGCAAAGCAGCAGGGGCGGTGGCGTTCTCCTGACAACAGCGGCAATAAGCAGTCCACGGAATCGCCTTCAGGCGCTTTTCGGAAATGGAATCGCCGCACTCCTGACAGATGCCGTATTCCCCGCGCCTTAAGCGCTGGAGCGTTGAATCGATGGCCTTCAGCTTTTCGTACGCGAAGTTATTTTGTTGAATCGAAACGAACTGTTCGTGAAGCAGAGGCGCTTGATCCTCCACGGCCACAGGTCCGCTGTGCAAAAGTTCCAAGCGGCCGCGGAGTTCAGATTGAAGCCGCGCCTTCTCCGCGAGCAGCCGTTCCTTATATTGTCCCGATCCGTTCCTGGCGGCTTCAGAACTGTCGATGCGCTGTAACTGATACATGATTGAAATTCCCTTCCTGTTTTGCCGATGGAATCATCGGTTTCGCAATTATTAAAAGCAATCGGCGTGCCAAGCCGTGCGCGGCCGGAAGTCCTTTAGAAACCGCCTAAAACAAGCCTCCCGATTACGGAACGCGGCCGCAAAATTGCCAGGGCCGCCTGTTTTAAGGCAATGGCGGGGGGCGACGGACCTGCCAGCAGCGATATGTTCGCGCGGGAAAGTTGGCGGCGGTTAACCCGCTTGCCCAATTTCAGCGAGAACCACCCTGTGCCGATTTTGGTTCCGTCATAGGCAAATCAACAGTCAGGGGCGGATGATCTGAAATGCGCCCTTCCACGGATTCGTTCAACTCCCGCATCGTGACCGGGAAGTGGGGCGCCAACCGATAGCTCTGATGGAGGGCGCGCGGGCTCTGGATAAAGGGCTTGACGAAGAACCAATCGAGCTTGAAGTTGCCAACCCAACCCCCGAAATTCCTTTCGAATGCATACGTCGGAACGAATCCCTTGCGCCCCCGTTGATTACTATCAGCCAAGGTTCGGCGCGTATTGTTGAGGGTTCGTTCGGTACTGCCTCTGAAATCGAACGCGTAACTATCGGCAAACCGGAAGCTCTCAACTTCCTTAAAAAGCCCGCGCTCCCGGTTTTCCCATATGAATGGAAGATGCCAAGCCGTGGGATCGAGATAGCTATGGAAGTACCGTAAAGGGGCGAGCAGGTACTGGGGGACGGGACTGTAAAAAGATATCCCTTGCGAGATCCAGAAGCGGTAGTCGGCCACCCGTTTCATAATCTCGTTGCGCAGCGAAGTAGGGGTGGCATCGCTGCCGGAAGTGTTGAGATCTCCCGCGAGCACCACTGGATTATCGATTTGCCGGATGGCGGTGAGCAAGGCGCTCATCTGTTTCTGACGGCAGGCAGGCGGGCACTTATTTTCAAGATGAGCCGAGACAACGGTCAACTTCCCCGTAGGCAGGCCGGGGACCGCAAGATCAACCATGAGCGCCATCCTGCCACCACGGCGCACTTCGCGCTGGACCCGTTCGCGAAACAGCTTTTGGGCAGTCCACCGCTTGCCTTGTTCCAGTTTCGCGATGGCGTTGATTTCCTTGCCATACCAGTCGTAGCAGACCGGCAGACGGAGGACGCGAGCGCGTTCGATTGGATAGCGGCTGAGCACGGCATTTCCGTGAAGGCCGCGATATCGCAGCAAATCTACCTTCAGGTCTTCCGCAAGGCGCTGCTCCTGATTTTTGTCCGGCAAATCGATTCGCTCGATGTCGAGATCGAATATGGGGTCTACTTCGACGAACTCGACCGCGTACGCATAATTCATGTGGAGCGCAGCAGCCAGATCGCGCGAGACATCGCGGTAACCGGTCCTTTTCATCCCGAGGTCGACTTCATTTAGAACAACGACGTCTGCATCGTGTAACCTACGGAGCTGCTCATCGACGGCTTGACGGTTACTCCCGGCCCGGGTTTGATGTACGGAGGCCTGTTGGAACCGCTCAGGGCTGTCGAGCGCCGATTCGATCAGATCGAAACTGAGCCCCCGTTCGATATTCCAGAATGCCGTTCGGATGACAGGCCCCAGATATTGACCGGCTGGGCGGCGCGGGCCGTACCCATTCTCGTCCGCATACCTTCCTAAGAATGGGGTCGTGAGCAGGTTGTTCAATTTTTCCGCCAGGATGCCTTGGGGTTCGGCTGCCGCGGCGATCTCTCTTAGTTCATCGAAGGACAGGAATTCCGGCCCGGAGAGCTTTGCCGCAGCGGGCGGCACGCTCTGAGGGAACGCCGCGACCCCGAGGATGCAAAGAAATGAGATCCGCGAGGCGCTCTGCGTTATCTTCATACAGCTAGTTTGTACTACCGTGCCGGATGTGAAATGGAGCCGCCAGCCCCCGGCGCGAACACAAGGATAATTGGCGATCGGGAAACGCGTGGACTCGGGCCGTTCAACGGGATTCCCGTATCTAGAACGGCCCGAAGCCCTCAACAAATGAAGCCTTGCGGCTTCCCTGCCGCCCTCGCCCTTGCGGGAGACGATCAGAGCGAGAGCAAGTTCTCAGGCCGCAAGTTCCGTATCCTGCAATTCCAGTTCACGTTCCGCTTGCAGCCAGTTCTCTTCGGCGGAGCCTTCGGGAAAACCTTTCTCCTGCCATAGATCGTACGCCCGGGATGCGATCTCGTCGTCGATCAATTGCCGCTTATGCCGACTCACGGCAGAAGACTGCCCCCGATCCATCGACTCCGCGGAATTACTCTCTCGCGATTTGCTCATTGTAGGTTCCTTTCGTAGTTGCTTGATTGTTGGCGGATTGCATAACGTATGTCCGCAACCCGCTGTCATTAACAGTGCATGCGCAGTACCAATCCGCCTTCGGCGCGGCAGAGGCGGACGCACAACGCAATCTCTGCAATTGCAGCCAATCCAGATCGCGCGATGGGCTACTTGCCGTTGTCGAAGAAACTTCGCGGTGCCCCAAAAGTGCCGTTACTGTTCCTTTTCGAGCAAGTGAAGAATCATTCCTTACTTTTCCCCGAGGAACGTGAAAGTGAATCCGCGTGGTCCTTCGATTGCACTCATGACGGAGAAGAAAAAAGGAGATTGTGTTGCAGACACCTGAGAATACCCAAGAACAGATGCACGATAAATTGCCTGCGGCCACGGATTACGCACCGCGACGGTACTCGCTTCGAAGCTACGCCGCTATAACAATGAGATTGTTCGCGATCGGCATCGTGGTGTTCGGCCTGTTGTGGACGCTCGATTCGTTCCTAAGCCGATAAAAAGGAGAAGCGATTGCGGGAACGGAGCAAATTGAACAGCGGAACGATTATTCAACGGCCTCCCCGGTTTCCTCCTCGTCCTGAGAGGCGCCGCCGGGCCTGTAAATACTGTACTTTTCCATTCGGTACATAAGCGCTTTGCGGCTGATATCAAGATATTTCGCAGCATGGGTCTGATTCCACTTGAACTTATGGAGTGCTTTCAGAATCAGTTCTTTCTCGATGGCTTCAAGGCTGATGCCCTGGGAGGGAAGCTCCAAATTCAGCGTCTCAACGGATGGATGCTGCTGCTGCAGGAACGCCGGCAGATGCGACAGCGCGATTTCGTTCCCTGGAGTCAGAACAACCAGCCGCTCGATAATGTTTTCGAGCTCGCGGATGTTTCCCGGCCAGCGGTAATTGCTGAAATACGCCAGCAACGAGATTGGCAGAACAAGATCTTCCCGGCCATGCTTCCGCTTTATTTTCAAAAAGAAATGCTGCACCAATTGAGGAATGTCATCGAGCCGCCCGCGCAATGGCGGCAGATCTAAAGGGATGACGGAGAGGCGATAGTAGAGATCTTCGCGGAAGGTTCCATCTTCGATCATGGCCTGAAGATTGCGGTGGGTGGCTGCAATGATGCGGACATCCACGGTGCTGGCGGCGGGCGCTCCCACCTTTTCGATCTCCCCTTGTTGAATGAGACGCAATAACTTGACTTGCAGCTCAAGCGGCATCTCGCCGATTTCGTCGAGAAAAAGCGTTCCCCCATCCGCCGATTCAACTTTGCCTTTTCTGTGGGCCAGCGCGCCGGTAAAGGATCCCTTCACATGTCCGAACAGCTCGGATTCCAACAGATCCTTGGGAATCGCGCCGCAGTTGATGGTCACAAAGGGCTTTTCCCGCCGGCCGCTGCCAAAGTGCACGGCTTTAGCAAGCAATTCTTTTCCGGTGCCGGTCTCACCGTGAATCAGCACCGTGGCGTCAGTCTGCGCAGCCCTAGCCGCCATGTCCAACACGAAAAGCAGGGAGTCCGATCGGCCGATGATGTTTTCGAATCCGTATTTTGCATCGAGGCTGCTCTTCAACGTCCGGTTCTCTTCGATCAATTGCAGATGATCGAGTGATCGCCGCGCGACCAGTTCGAGCTCATCCGGATGTATAGGCTTGGTTATGTAGTCGTACGCTCCCGCCTTCATGGCCTCGACAGCGCTCTCAACGGTGCCAAAGGCGGTGATCATTACAACCAGGACCCCGGGGTAATCGGTTCGTATGCGCCGGAGCAATTCAAGGCCCGACATGCCCGGCATTTTCAAGTCGGTGATAACCAGGTCGGCAGGCGATTTCTGGAGAACCGTCAGAGCTTCGCGCCCGTCCGCAGCCGTTGCCGCTTGATAGCCCGCTTGCTCCAGTTGTACTTGGGTGACTCTCCTGAGGCTTTCGTCATCATCGACCACCAGGACACGTTTTTTCATTCTTCTGCCTTCGGGGGAGAAAGAGGGATCTCCAGTGAGAACGTCATACCCGCATCGGAGTTCTTCCGCGCGCTGAGCACGCCACCCTGGCGCACCGCGATCTGGTGAGCGACTGGAAGACCAAGCCCAGTGCCCGATTCTTTCGTAGTGAAAAACGGGTCGAATATCTTTTCGAGATCGGTTTCGCTAATACCCGTCCCCTGGTCGTGTACTTCAATGACGGCGTTCCCGCCCTGGCGGCGGCCGGAGAGCAGAATCTCTCCTCCTTCGGGCATCGCCTGAATCGCATTGATGGTTAGATTCAAAAGAATTTGGGTGAGCTGCTCAGAATCACATTCAAACTCCGGCAGATCCTCCGCAACATCTTTCCTGAACTCAATTTGGTTGCGGCGAATGGCATGCTCGGCCAGCGCGATCACGGAATCTAGAATTTGCCCAACGCGCGCGAGCGCGAACTCGGGATTCCTGGGTTTGGCAAAGTTGAGAAAATTTGTCAGCAATCGATTGAGGCGCCGGCACTCCTTTTGAATGATCTGGAGAAATTCAATTCTTCGCTCTTCGGAGGGGCGCTCACGAAGAAGAACTGCAGCCGCTCCGTCGATGCCCGCCAGAGGATTTCTGATCTCGTGAGCGAGTCCGGCCGACAACTGACCTAGGGCGTATAGACGCTCTGCCCGCTTCATCCGTTCGAAGTTGTCCTGCAATTCCCCATAAACCCGCGACAACTGTTCGGCCGTCCGTTGCAAGATCCTTTTTTGTTCGCGCTCCCGATCGGCGAGAAGACCCGCTACTACGCCGGCGACGCAGAACAGGACAACTTCCGCGCATTGATTGATGGAAAAGCTTGGATGCAGCTTCCAAGTGGCGAGAATACGCGGCAAATACGCCAAGCCCGCGAACAGGGCTGCCGCCATCCCTCCTCTCCAGCCGAAATAGAGTGCCGCGTAAACGACGGGAACGTAAAACAGCCGTTGGATCAGATAGTGCAGTTGCAACATCGAGTCCGGCGTGAAGTAATGCACGGTACTGATGCCGATGGTGGACGCGGTGACTGTGAGTGCGCGGATAGCGTCCTTCCGTGCCATAGGAGGATCATTGAAGGATCTTGACAATAGATTATAAGACGAGCTTATCCTTACGCGCGATGGCGCAGCGCAGCGACCTTTCATATCTTAAGAAACCTTTAATCCGATGGACCGATTTTCCGCGTCTCACGGCTGCTGCCTCGATGACGCAATTCGCGCATCGCAAATTCTATCCGCAATCTTCTTCCCTGCAACAGGGAGGCGACAGTCAAAAAAGAGGAACTCGGAGATGACGGCCTCTGAAATCCTGCCGAGCACTCCGAGTTCCCCACGCCGCGAATAACCGGCGACTATGATTCGGTAAGACCGATCGTCATCTGCAGCCGATCGAGTTTCTGTTGTACAGTTTCGAGCTTCTGCGCTGTATCGCCATATTCCAGAAAGGCGTCCAACGATGATTTCAGTTCGTTGGAGCGATCCGAGATGGATGTCAAATGGCCGGCGTAAACCGGAGCATGCAAAGATCTGTGATTTTCGTTCAGGTGCTGAATGGCGGATTCGGCGTGAGCCGCTATATCAGCCGCCACTGGCACAATCTCTTCAATGGCACGCTGCTGCCACGGCGCGGTCATGGATTGAATCGCTTGCAGACGGTCGAGACGCTTGCCGATGGCATTGATATGCTCTCGCACTTGAGTCAGTTGATATGCGTGAGTCTGCCAACCGAGCGTGGTCTGCCGCTTGAAAGATTCAAGGGTACTCGCGTCCTTTGCCAGCTTTCCGCTGAGGGATTTGACGTCTCTCAGGGCGTCGGATGCCTCCGTATCGAGATTCCATACTTGGCAATCCGCGATGGCAGAATTCTTAAGACTCGCCGACGACGCCATGGGCGCCAGAGCCAGCGCTAATAGCGGCAGGCAAGCCATTGGTCGAAAAATAATTGAACGCATTTGCATTGTTTCTCCTTGGTGGTGTTGTTCCGATATTCATGTATGCAATTGGCAGACCAACGTTCATAGGGGTGAATGCAGGGCTTGATCTCAAAGGCTTGCAACAACAGCGCATTAGTTCAGCGCCGCGTGCCTGTCTCAAATGCGCCATCGCCGTTCCTTTTGGGGCGCTGTGAGCCGTCGCCTCCACGGAGTGTTTGGCGGACGTTGCTTTGTTTCAAAATTCTGTCGTGAGTCCCAAACAAAACAGGCGTTTAGAGAGGGCCGCCGATTTCAACGCCAATTTTTGATTCGCGGACAGGCGATCACAAATTTGATGTCGCCGCAGTATGGCAAACTGGTCGCTTGGGCCGAACGCCAGAGGATTCGACAGTGCGCTCGTCCCGCGCAGCGTTTCGTTTTCCTAACTTCCGCTTTTACCTGTTTGCACGATTACTAACGACTGCGTCGTCGGAAATGCAATCGGTGGCGGTCGGTTGGCAGTTGTACGAGATTACGCATCGGCCGCTCGATTTGGGTTTAGCTGGACTGGCACAATTCCTACCGGGAATCTGCTTGTTTCTGCTGGCCGGTCACGTGGCCGACCGCAAGCCGCGCCAGCGAATTCTGCAAACGTGCGTGGCTTCGTTTTCCATTTGCTCACTGTTGCTTCTTACATTTACGCTGCGGCATATCTCAAGTCCCTATCCGATTTACGCGGCTCTGCTGCTGAATGGAACAGTGCGGGCGTTCAATGCGCCTGCCGCACAGGCTTTCCTGCCGCTGCTGGTTCCGCGAGACATCTTCCCGAATGCAGTTGCCTGGAACTCGTCGGTGTTTCAGGTGGCTACCATCGCCGGACCCATGTTAGGCGGTCTCCTTTATGGCTTCACGGGAACTCCAGCCTTTGTTTACGGCTGTGCGGCGGCTTGTTATTTGACGGGGTTCTTTCTGATTGGAGGATTGAAACTGGCCGCCTGGGAACGTCCGAAAACCGCCGCGTCTATTGGCGTGATTCTGGAGGGCCTGCGCTACATCTGGAGCAATAAGCTGGTGTTGGGCGCGATTTCGCTCGATCTGTTTGCGGTGCTGCTGGGCGGAGCGGTAGCGCTGTTGCCCGTTTACGCGCGAGAGATTTTGAATGTGGGCGCGAGCGGCTTAGGCATTCTACGGAGCGCACCGGGAATTGGCGCGGTACTTACCAGCATCATGATCGCTCACTGGCCATTGCAAAACCGCGCCGGGGCCGCCATGCTGTGGTGCGTAGCGGGATTCGGCGCATTCACCGTGGCATTTGGACTGTCGCGCAACCTGGCTGTTTCCCTGGCAATGTTGTTTCTAATTGGCGCTTCAGACACGGTGAGCGTGATTGTGCGTTCGACGATGATTCAGCTTGGCACTCCGGACGAAATGCGCGGCCGGGTGAGCGCGGTGAACATGGTTTTCATCGGTGCATCGAACGAAGTAGGGCAGTTTGAGTCGGGAGTTACAGCGCAATGGTTTGGGGCTATTCCGGCGGTGGTGCTGGGAGGGTTAGGCACGCTTCTGATTGTCGCTGCCTGGAGTTGGTTCTTTCCCACTTTAAGACGCCTGGACAGGCTGGTTCCCGCTGAACGCCGCAACGCCTGATAAGCTCAATCTTTCATGCAAGGCCGCTCCTTTTCACGCTGGGTCCATGTGCGCCTGTGCATCCTGATCGCTCTTGCGGCGCTTGTCGCGCTGCCGGCTTACCCGGCCAGCGTGGCCTCGCTTCCCGCGCCGACCGGCTATGTGAGCGACTTCGCCCATGTCGTGGATCCCGAGCAAAAACAGCTACTTGAGTCGTTTTGCACCAAAGTAGAGCAGGAACTTGGCGTGCAGTTGGCGTTGGTGACGATTGACACGTTGGACAACGAGCCGATTGAGAACTTCACGCTCGAACTGTTTCGCAAATGGGGCGTGGGATCGAAGAAAGACAACCAGGGCGTATTACTGCTGCTGGCCGTCAAGGATCGAAAGAGCCGCATTGAGGTAGGGCGCGGCGTCGAGCCTTTTCTTACTGATGGCTTTTCCGGCAGTATTCTGCGCACGATGCGGCCACAGTTGCAGGGCAATAACTACGGCGGTGCTTTGTTAGAGGGCGCGCGGGAGATGGCAACCCAGATCTCGCAGGGAAAAAATCTTCCCTTCTCTGAGAGTACCGCGCCGGTAAGACGCACTCAGCCGGACAATTCGGGCCGGGGCATTCCCATACCGCTGATTATTTTCGGAGTGCTTTTCGTGTTGGTGTTGCTGCTAAGCCGGCGCGGCGGCGGCGGCGGTTACAGAGGTGGAGGCGGCAGCGGATTTCTCACCGGCATGATTCTCTCAAGTCTTCTGAACTCAGGCCGGGGCGGTGGCGGATGGGGCGGAGGCGGTGGTTTCGGCGGCGGTTCAGGCGGGGGCGGCGGGTTCGGAGGGTTTGGCGGCGGTGATTCCGGCGGAGGGGGAGCAAGCAGTGGTTGGTGAAGATCAGCAAATCCTGGAGAAAGCGCTGGCTGAGTTGGTGGACAAGTTGAAAGCGGCGCTGGGCGAGCGGCTGGTATCGGTGATTTTGTATGGTTCGGCAGCGGCCGGCGATTGGCAAAAGAAAAGCTCCGATTTGAACGTATTATGCGTTCTGGACCGAATTACGCCCGGAGAACTGGCTAAATCGCAGCCTATCTTTCACTGGTGGCGGCAGCGGGGCAGCCCTCCGCCGCTGCTGATGACGGCCGGAGAAGTGGGGACCTCCACCGACTGTTTTCCGATGGAATTTCACGACATGCGGGAATTTCGGCGGGTACTTTTCGGGGTGGACCCGATCAAAGATCTAATTGTTGAAAACACGTTCTACCGCGCCCAGGTGGAGCATGAATTGCGCGCGAAACAGATCCGTTTGCGCCAGAAGGCCGCTGAGTTGCTGACCCGTCCCGACCACCTTCTGAAGTTGCTCACGGACTCTATCTCGACATTCTGCGTGTTGGGGCGGCACTTGCTGATTTTGAGCAACAATCCGCCGCATTGGAAGAAGAGCGAAATTGTTACGGGCCTTGAGGCAGCGCTGAACACACCGCTGAAAACGTTCAGTGCGATACTTGCGGCGAGAGAGACGGGGAAGCTGACGCCGGGAGTGAGTTCCATTTCGCTGCTGGAAGGCTATTTGCACGAAACCGACGCTTTGGTTCGCTTTGTGGATGGGCTGCAAAAGTAGTATCGTTGGATTTCTTTAAAGGGATAAGGGGAGCAGAACGATTATGAAAGGCGCATTTATAGTTCTGGGCGTCGTGGTGATTGCGGGCTTGATAATTGGGAGTCAATTGATGGGTTCGCGAAATGAACTCGTCACCGAAAAGAACGAGATTGACGGCAAATGGGCTCAGGTAGATAACGATATGAAGCGCCGCGCCGATTTAATCCCCAATCTGGTGGAGACCGTGAAAGGGTATGCCAAGCAGGAGCAGACGGTGATTGGCGAAGTGGCGAATGCGCGCGCGGCTTTGCTGGGCGCGCACAGTAAAACCGATGAGATTGCCGCCAACGGCCAGTTGACCGGAGCTTTGGGACGGCTGTTAGTTTTGACCGAGAACTATCCGCAACTTAAATCGAACGAGAATTTTTTGCGGCTGCAGGATGAGATAGCGGGTACCGAGAATCGCATCGCCGTTTCGCGTCGCGACTATAACCAGGCAATCATGAAATACAACACGGACGTGGAATTGTTCCCGAAGAACATAGCGGCCTCGGTGTTCGGATTTCAGAAGGACGACGCGTATTTTAAGACCAACGAGGAAGACAAGAAAGTTCCGCAGGTTAAATTTTAGGCTTGGGATCTCTACTCGTTTTCAT
The DNA here is from genome assembly GCA_963718465.1 of Bryobacterales bacterium. Lineage (GTDB taxonomy): Bacteria > Acidobacteriota > Terriglobia > Bryobacterales > Bryobacteraceae > Bog-105. The sequence goes on from CAVQZK010000036.1 coordinate 58,884, forward strand.
CGGGCGGATCAAAATCCTGCGAACGTTTGCTGTGTTTTTTCAGGGCCGCCAGTGAAGAGCGCGAGCTGAAGCCCGCCATACGAAGGCGGCGATAAGCGGAAGCCATGTTCTTGTCTTCCGCGAGAAACGCGGGCAGATCGATTTTCCGGTATTTGCGCGCCAGGAATTGTTCAACCAGCTCGTTTTCATCGACCCCGTCGAAAATTTTTTCAACGGCCTTCTCGGCGACGCCTGAGGAGACCCTCCTGGTGCGTAGATCCTGCAGTACGCGAAAACGTCCGAAGCCGTTATTCTGAAGGCGTGACGAAGCGTATGTTTCAGAGAACTTGTTGTCGTCCGCCATGCCATATTTACGCAGTTTGGCCATGACGGCGGTCACCCCATCCGGCGATTCGGCCCGGCGGGACAGCTTCTGTTTTATGTCGTTCGCGGAGTGGGCGCGTTGGCTCAGAGCGCGCAACGCGTAGTCCCAAAGTGAATTTTCATCGAGCTTGGGGCTCTTCTTGGCACCCCTCTGGCGAAACGTTTGTTTAGTGGCCATACTCTACAAGTTGTAAACTGCAATAAGCCGTATTAGACAACAGATAATCAATGAATAACAAGGAGGTTGTAATGGAGGAAAGAAATGGCTTCGGCTATTTTCTCTTAGGATTAGGAATCGGCGTGGCTGCGGGCATTCTTTGGGCGCCGCGATCCGGCGAGGAAACCCGTCAAATCCTGGCTGACAAAGCCGGCGAAGGCGCCGAGTATTTGAAAAATCGCGCTCAAGACGGCACTGAATACGTTAAGCAGCGGACCGGGGATGTGAAGCAATCGGCTTCCGATCTGTACGAGAAGGGCCGTACGACCGTAGAACGGCACCGTGATACCTTAAACGCCGCCGTTGAAGCGGGTAAACAAGCATACCGTGAGGCGGTTGGCGATGTGAAAGCGGCTTCCGCAGGATCGACCGGTCTCGGCAGTCATCCGGGAGAGGGTCTCTAAGCGATTCTGGATTCTGATCAGGATACTGCGCTCAAATGGACCAAAATACCCTGCAGATTCTTATTACGGTGTTCGTTGCAATTGCGGCGATCGCTCTGCTTGGACAAGCCGTGGCGCTGATAGGTCTGTTTATTGTGGCGCGCGACCTCCGGACGAAGTTGCTGGGGGCGTGGCCAGCTATTGAAAGCATTATCGGCGCTTCGAAACGTTCTGTCGAGAGCGCGGAACTGCATATTGGAAAGATAGGTTCCAGCAGTGTCGCCATTCTCGATGTGACGAGGCAACAGCTGGCCAAGGTGGACGATTTGCTGAGCGATGCCAGTACACGCGCCAAGGTCCAAATGGAACGGGCCGAAATGGTTCTGGACGATACCATGACACGCGTCCAGCAGACAGTCGGCATCGTTCAGCGCGGGGTTCTTTTCCCAGTCCGGGAAGTCCACGGTATTTTGAGCGGGATCAGATCGGCTCTGGCACACCTGAGCCGGGGTGGACGCCCGACTGTCGAACATGCGACGTCGGATGAAGAAATGTTCATTTAAGGGCTTGTTCGCTAAGTCTCTGTGTTGAGGCGGAGGCCTTCCAGGTCTGGATGAAGGGCGAATCGGGTGGCGACAGAACGGATGGTTTCCCCGGTTTGGGATGGCGACATGACGTTGAATCGTGAACGGCTTCCCGCTAGTTGCAGGTATCTCACCTTAGCGGGATCGATTTTCATAATCCGACAGCATGTGGCATCGACGCTTGGCGGATCAGCGCCGGCAACGATTACCCCAGAGGCTTTTGAGTTTCCCAGAATTGGGCCGTTTCCTTCCATTCCTTCGATGCCGTCTACCAAGCAAAACTGACGCAGGAACAATTGTTGAAGATCGGCCACCGATTCATCTATTCCTGCCCAATGAAGTACGTTTTTCGGCCACCCGTAGATACTTCCTGGAATTACTCCAAATAGATTTTTCATGGCTAGCGTCGCCCCGGTCCAATGGTGTGTTTTCATTTTCGGAAGCGACACAAGGAGATCGCAGGCGAGCACAGTCTGAGGAAGATACAACTCAGAGAGAGTGGAGAACGGTTTGGAGAGGCAGACTGGGTGTACGCTATCAATGTTCAGGTCGGTAAAATTGTCTTCGAACTTCGGGATCGCCTGGAAAAAGCCCGCAGCATCGGCCATGTCGAGAGTCATGCGGCGGTGACCTGGTCCTTCAGCGATACCGACTGTTTTTGCCCCGAGGGATTGGAAAGCTTCTAATGCCGCGGCGACGAATACCGGGTTTGTGTTAACGGGGGTCTGCGGGCTGAATTCGACTAGATTGGGCTTCAATAGGACGTTCTTGCCTTTGATGGCGACACGGTGATCGATAAGAACGCGGCGAATGATGTCAACCAAGTCGGCGTTGTATGAGGCGGCACGAATGATGCTGACTCTGGATGAGGGTAGAGAGGACGTTATACCCGACCTGCGGTCCAGGCGGGAGCAACCGAGGGTGGCGGCCAGCCCTCCTACTACGAAATGGCGGCGGTTGGGCTTCTGCATGATAGATTTTCAGGCGCGCGCATTGGAAATAAAGCGATTGTCACCCCGCTGCGCGGCGAACGAAAGAAGCCTAAGCGCCACATCACGCATCGTTCTGGGACGAAGCGAGTTTTGACGAGGGGTGAAATGGCGGCAATTTGCCAGCAACCCGATCTCCAACCAGGAAAGCCCCTCCAGAGACTGGGGATTTTGGAGCATTTGATCGGCTAGCGCAAGCGAATAAGAAAGGCTCTCCGCGCCGGTTCCCGCCAATGCCAATAGCGCGACGCCAGTGGTTTCCGGATACGATATTGCGTTTTCACTCCTGAAACTGGATCCGCCATGATTCCATCCGCCGTCGGAGCAACGGCGCGATAGAAGATAAGAGCCGGATTCCGCCAAATGCCGCTCGATATCTGGACTGCGTGCCACCTGATTCCAGGACACGAGGGCCAAACGATTCAATGCGGTGGGGATGACCCAGCCGGCAGTACCAGCGAACCATGGCGAACTGCCTTGGGCATGCGGCGGGTCTGCCGCCCGTATCCGCGAAACGATCCGTTGCAGCAGAGGCGGTTCGGGATAAATCTGACCAATAATCCAGTCGGCCGCGGTTTTGCACTGCGGGACCATTGCCGGTTTTCTTGCCAAGGCGAGCAGAGCCAGACTTGTAACCCAAGAACTGGCTTTTACCTGATCATTAGGCTGCCAGCCCCCATCCGATCTTTGACGTTTAAGGAGCCAGCTGCTTGCTTTACTTAAGGCATCGCTTGAATCGCGGGGGTTCGAAAGGTAAAGGAGTGCCAAGGCAGTCGGTTCCGTCCACGACTGGCCATTTCGAAATGGCCAGCCGCCATCAGGATTTTGCGATCCCAAAAGTAAGGATCGAAGTTCATCTTCACCGATCATGAGAATGGCATTCCGGAAGCTCGTCCGGAGTGGGTGGATCTAAGGTACGATCTTGCGGCCGCGGCGGCGCTTGAGATACATCACCAGAAGCACTCCGGCACCGATCCAAACGACGGACTGAATTACGACATCATTCATTTTTCATTTCCCCTTTTTAGGCTGATATCGCTTCCTTAGGAAGCAATTTTTTCCTTCACTTACTCTTTCGGCAAAACAGAGACTCTTCTATAGGGCCTGCCGGCTATTGCGGGTTCATTGCACCCATATTGTGGATCAATTGCAAAATGCCCGAGCCAGCCGTGACTATCAGAAGCGATGGCAGACAAAAGAAAAAGATTGGAAACACGAGCTTTACACCCACCTTGCCGGCTCGTTCCTCAGCTTCCTGGCGTCTTCTGATGCGAAGATAATCCGATTGTGTCCTTAAAGCATCCGCCACGCTAGTACCAAACCGATCTGTTTGTACAAGAATAGTCACCAGCTTCTTGATTTCCTCTTCGCCAATTCGCTTTGAGAGATTTCTGAGGGCGTCCGTACGGCCCTTTCCAGCTAAAATTTCCATGTTGACGATAGTAAGCTCTTCGCTGACTTCCGGGTGAACGGTCTTAAGCTCCTTGGCGACGTTTACCAAGGCCTGGTCGAGACCGCAGCCAGCCTCGGTGCAGATGACCACCAGATCGAGCACGTCCGGGAGGGCTAAGCGAATTCGTTCGTTGCGCCGGTCAATGAGCCGGCCCAGAATGAATGAAGGCAGACAATATCCTACTCCTGCGCTTGCAATAGGGAAGATCAGTTTAAGAATTGGATTGTCGATGTGCGATCGCAACATGAGTGAAGTGCTGAGTAATCCCGCCGCTAGAACAAGTTTGCTGCCGTAGAACACCGACGCGCCAGATTCAGCGCGCAGCCCGGCTGCACTCAAATCGTGCTTTACGATGGTTTCGTCTTGCGGCGCCATGGGAAGCAATTTGCCGATTGGCTCCAGCATCTTGGAAAAAGAGAATTGGAAACCATCGGATTTTCGGCCCCCTGCCGACGGCGTGTCCGATGAGGACGTAAGCTGGTCAATCAGACGGGACGGCTTTACATAGTAGTAAAAACCGAAAGCGCCGATTACGGCAAGAATCAACAGGAACATGGCGGCGGCGAGTATGATCGGCATGGTCAAACCTTTATATTGATGATTTTCCGTATCACAAAAAAACCGAGGATCTGCCCACCACACGCTCCATAAATCATCATGCGGCCGGTGTGGTCGGCAGCCAAATCGAGCAGATACTGCGGCGACGTCACCATCATGATTAGTGCGACTGCCACGGGCATGAGGAACAGCACCATGCCGGTGATTCTTCCGTGCGCGCTAGCGGCCTTCACCTGGCCCTTCAGCCGGAATCTCTCGCGGATGATAAGGGCCAGTTTGCTCAGCACTTCGCCCAAGTTCCCTCCGGTCTCTTGTTGAAGCAGAACCGAGGAGACAAAGAAGCGCACATCGACACTGGGCGCCAAGATAAGCAGTTTGCCAAGAGCGATATTGAGGGAAGAGCCAAGCTGCATATCGTTCGAGACGCGTCGAAATGCGGAACCCAATGGATCGGGAGAATCCGCGGCGAGCATTTCGAGGGCGATTGAGAAACCGTGGCCGGCGCGCATCGAACGAGATAAGAAATCGAGCGCTTCGGGCAACTGCCCTTCGAAGGCGGCGATGTTCTTGGCTCGCTTCCGCAGAATCAGCAAGAAGGGAATCGATCCACCAAAAGCGCCGCATACCAGACCAGACATCTGAGAGGGAAACATGTGAATTCTGGTTCCCAGAAAAAAGCTCACCGCGAATATCAGGCAGAAAGTAAATAAAAGTTTGCCGACCGTTGTCTTCTGCCCGGACTGCTCAATGATCAATTCAAGGCGCTCCGTCAATGCAAAGCTTTGCAGAAGCTTCGCGAAACCGTCGTCGGGAGCATCGGGCAGAAGGAGATCGGAACCACGTTGTTCCGCCGCTGTCGCTTCGGCACTGCGCAGCATAGAGCGGATCTGTTGCTTCTGCTTTGATTTCGAGAACCAGGTCACGGCGCCGACCACCGCAAGAATCGTGCAAAAGCATACGGCGAAGACTACAATCAGGATTCCCACGTCTGCTCCTAGTTCACTTCAACCGTGCTATTAAAAAGGTGCGGTGAAAGCTCGATGCCAGCGGCTTTCAGCCGTTCACTAAATTTGGGTCTCACGCCGGTAGGTCTGAACTTGCCTTTTACTTTGCCCTCAGTGGTCAGCCCGGCACGCTCAAAAACAAAGATGTCCTGAGTGGTCACTAACTCGCCCTCCATGCCGAGGCATTCTGTAATGTAGGTCACTTTGCGGGATCCGTCGGTAAGGCGAGAACACTGCACGAACAAATCGACGGCCGAAGCTACCTGCTGGCGAATGGAGCGGACATTTATGTTGGAACTGGCCATACCTATCATGACCTCAAGCCTACTGATTGCGTCGCGTGGAGTGTTGGCGTGGATTGTAGTAAGCGAACCATCGTGTCCGGTATTCATGGCCTGGAGCATGTCCAGCGCTTCCTCGCCGCGAACTTCGCCCACGATGATGCGATCGGGCCGCATACGGAGCGCGTTGATCAGCAAATGCCGTTGCAGGACAGCGCCTTTGCCTTCGATATTCGCCGGACGGGTTTCGAGCCGCGCCACGTGGGTTTGTCTCAATTGCAGTTCGGCTGCGTCCTCGATTGTCACAATTCGTTCGTGGGCTGGAATGAATCCAGACAGCATATTAAGGAATGTCGTTTTGCCCGCACCGGTACCGCCGGAGATAATGATGTTAAGGCGGGCTCGCACGCAACCCTTCAGGAGATCGAGCATGCCCTCGGTTAACGATAAATTTCGAAGCAGATCAGCCGGCTGCATAGGATCACCGCCGAAACGCCGGATGGAGAGGAGCGGGCCATCGACCGCCAGCGGTGGGATCACTGCGTTTACACGAGAACCATCGGGCAGGCGCGCGTCCACCATCGGCGACGACTCGTCGATGCGCCGGCCCACTCGAGAGACTACCCGCTCGATGATCCGCATTAAGTGAGCGTCATCCTTGAATTCAATATTCGTTCTTTCGAGTTTGCCGTTGCGTTCTATATAAATGAGCCGCGGCGTGGTTACGAGAATATCGGAAACGGTCCGGTCGCGCAGAAGGGGTTCCAAGGGGCCGAGTCCAAATACCTCATCCAGGACTTCTTCAATGAGGCGGTCCTTTTCGGTCAAGCTTAGAGGCGTTTTTTCTTCATTAACAAGCTTCGATACCGACGGCCGAATCTCAATCCGCACGCGGTCGCCCGGCGTTGCGTAAACTGCTTCCAGATTGATGCGGTCCAATAACTTGCGGTGAATGGAAAACTTCAACTCCTGATACTGAAGAGCCGCTGCATCCCGCACGCCGGATTTAGCCGGATCCGCGGAGCGGGCGTCGCTGCGTGTTGGTTCGGTTATGAGCATGTTTTTCCTTTATCAACTATTAACCGAAGAGTGCAAACTTCTTTTTGGCTCTTACGGGCGGTAGTCCGGCGATTTTCGCGGCCAGCATTCCGAAGTGTTGAGCAAGTCGCGTTTTGGAATCGAGGAGGTTCCCGCTTGAATAGGACTGATACAGCGCCATATAGTCGTTCGGAAGAGCCGCGTAGAGAGATCGGCCAAGGATCTTCTCCAATTCCTGAGTGCTGATGTCCATCATTTTGGGAGTTCGATTCAAAACGAGCTGCAGCTTCTCGCCTTGCTCAAACAGCCCGTGAACTATTGTTTTCAGTCCGTGCAATGCTACAACTTCCAGGGTTGAAATCAAGAGAAGTTGATCGATCTCGTCCAACACCGCGGTGGCGATGGAGTTGAGGCTGCGGCCTAGGTCAAGAACAGTCCAATCGTGCTGGGTACGCATGAACTGCAACAGTTGCTTTAACTGGCTTTCCTCCGGATGATCCCAGCGGGAATAGGAGGCGGGCGCCGGAACGACCGAAAGATTGGGCCTATGCTCAACCACCAAAGCTTTCCACAGACTTTCATCCAGCCGCGATAAATTCTTTATCGCATCGAGTATGGAATAAGAGCTCGGGGTCTTCATCAGGAATCCTACCAAGCCCGAAGTCAAATCCAGATCCGCTAATAGGACGTTCTTGCGAGTCTGATTTTGAAGTTCCCAAGCGACATGACAGGCCAGCGTTGTTGCGCCGCAACCGCCTTTCGCCGAAAGGAAGCCGATGATTTTGCCGCGGGTCGGGGGCGCGGCGACGTCTGCCTCGGACGAGTTTAGAATCCGCTCGAGCGCCGTCGCAAGAGTGTCCTGGAAAGGCGGGTGAAGAAATTCATTGGCGCCGGAGCGCATAGCGGCCAGAATGATTTTGGGATCGGCAACTGCGTGCAGGGTCACCACCTTGGTACGCGGCGCATGGATCTTAATCTGGCGCATTGCCACTGCTAAATCGGTTGGAACCGAGGTGACGTCCAAGAGCAGCGCTTCAGGTTTTAGTTTGCCCAGTTCTTCAAGAAGGCTCGTCCAGTCGGATTCGTGCTGTTGGAACGGAATGTGATCGGCAGACTCGCGCAGCGCTTCTAGGGTCTGCCGACGGAGATTCTCGTCTTTGATCTTGATTAGAATTTTGGCGGAACTCATTGGGTTTCAGTCACTTATTCGGGTTAGTCGGGTTGGCCGGAACACCAGATGCCGCGTTGGGAATCGCGGGCGGCTGACCGAGAACCGGGGTGACAACTCCGGGATCTGCCGTCTGCTTGGGGGGGGACTTGGTCTCGGTAAGCGCTACCATTTCTTGAACCGTCAGGACTGGCCGCTTATTTAGCGCCTGCGGTGGTTCAGTTTCAGAGTCCGCCGGATTTTGAGGTGCTGTTTTCGGCGTGCCCTGAACGAAGGGAAGCGGCATGGTTACCTCTGGCCGTTTCGCGCCTGCAGGTATAGGCGAAACCAGTTCCGGGGTGACCATGATCAGTAACTCCGAGCTGGATTTATTAGACAGGCGGGACTGGAACAGCTTTCCCAATAAGGGAATATTTGCCAAGCCTGGCATCCTTGATAGTTGCTCGGTAACCTGATTGTTCAGCAGGCCCGCTATTACAAAGCTTTGGCCGCTTGCCAGCTCGACTTCGGTCTGCACTCGCCGCGTATCCAAACCGGGAATGGTGTAACCGCTGATGGATAGCCCATTCGCGTAATCAAGAGAGCTCACCTCCGGCGTCACTACCAGGCGAATGGTACCGCGCGGTGTTACCGTCGGAAGAAAATTCAAGCGCACGCCAAATTCCTTAAATTGAATCGTGATTTGTCCGACTCCGGAGCCACCCCCTTGGAGCGTGGGAAAAGGGAATTGGCCGCCGGCTAGAAAGCTCGCCTCCTTACCGCTTAGGGTGAGCAGGTTAGGTTCGGCTAATATCTCCAGCTGGTTCTTGGATGCAAGGTCCTGCAGGACAGCTCCCAGGTTTAGAGCTGGATTGTAATAGAAGATGTTCAGAAGACTGGAGAGAGTCCAGTTCAAGCTGCTGTTGTTGAAAGTGAATTGCGGAGGATTTCCGAACTGGCCGGTTGTCGACGTACCGAACCCTTTCGCTGCGTCCATGGTGAAAAGGTTAAGGCCCAGTTGGTTCGAAGCTGCGCGATCCACGTCCGCGAAACGGACTTTCAATAGGACCTGCGGCTCACACTCAGGAGTAGCGACTTTTAACAGATTCACCACTTTACCCAAGGTTGAAGCTATGTCCAACGCGCGATCGGCTGAGATTGGGTTCTTGACTGTTCCCGTCAGGAATACGGCGCCGTCGTGCAATTCGATCTCTGCATCCGAGCCGGATTCTTTCGCTAAAGCGGCCCTTACCGCATCGAGCTTGGCAGTGGATGCCAAAACATGGACATTGATGATGGAGCGAGCGCCTTGCTGGTTCCAGACAATCAGGCTGGTATCGCCTGCCGCTTTTCCGTTGATAACCACCTCAGTAGAGCTGACGGCGACTGCCTCGGCGATTTCAGAGTTCGCGATAGATATGCGGCGAATTCCAATTGGCTGATCGATTACCGCAGACCCGTTGATTGTGACGTTGACCGCATTGGGTTTGCTCAGGGCTCCCGACGCATGGGAGAGATCGTTATTTGGGGCGGAGTTTCCGAAGAAGGCTGGGCTGCCGAGCAGAACGAGCGGCAGCAGGAGCCCGTAGGCAAAGATTCGTTTCATTAATTACTTCCCTACAGGAAGATCGAACGTCTCTTCGGTTTTCTTTACACCTTGGAAAACTTCAACTCGCGTTACTTCCCGCTCGTGCGCCGCCGGCACAAACTTCGGTTCTCGAGGATGTGCCTGCGGTCTAAATGCGGGAGCCGGTTGGGCCGGCAGATTCACGGGCGCGCCAAAAAGCTTTGCGATCGAAGTACCTTGAGTTGTTTCTGCTTGGGTGTCCAGAGGATTTCGCAGAACCAGTTGAACTTTCATTTCGCTGCTGGCCAGATTCAGTGTCTCGGCCTGGTCCGGCGTTACCAGCAGATTGACTACCTGGGCTGTTTCAGGCTTCCCGTCCGCAGTCTTATCCATCTTCTGGCCGGCGGAGAGGACTTGGATATTCTGAAGTATTGTCCGGCATAGAGTACCGCCCCGCGCCTGTTCTACCATTGGCGCGTTACCCGCCATAAGAACGTCAACCCGCATCCCGGGTACCACAAAGCCGGCGAGACCGACCACCTCATTCACGCGCAACGCAACGGCGCGCATCCCCATGGGAATAGTCGCGGCCAAGCCAGCCCCGGCTCCCCGTGGCGCGAGCCGCCCTTCGAGAATCGGCTCATTCTGAAAAATGTTGGCGACTACCCCGCGGCCAATAATGTCCTGCCGGGTCTTCGCGGCATCTTCTGGTATCGGGGCGCCCCAGGACACGTCGTCCAAATCGGCGTCTTGGACGAGTGAGCCAACCTGCAGATTGTGTTTAGCGACTACGACCTTGTTCGCCGCCACCGCGTGTCCCGGCGTCTGCATTCTGACAAGGATCAGGCGGTAGAGCAGATAGCTGGTAATGCTGGCCACAATTAAGGCAAAAAATAGGACAGAGATCAAACGTCGGTTCATGTGATTTAGGTCTTTTTTGGAAGGTTCTCAGCTGAGCGTGGAACGCTGATTACTCAACGTTCCGGCTTAGACTCAGTTGTTTTGAAATTAAAGTTAGCGGAGGCGGTTGTTATGGCACGTACAGCGACTGAATCATGACAAACCGGCCTCCGCAATGCATTACGAAGCCGCCGCTGTATTTGCGTTGACCAAGGTGGCGTTGATGGTCCCCCACAAAGTGCTAAGTTGTGCTTTCATGCCAGTCAAAAGGCCAATGGCGGCCAGTGCGATGAATGCGAGCAGAAGGGAATATTCAACCATATCTTGTCCTTCTTCCTCATACCAGAACGTATCTAAAAGATGTTTCATTATGTTAAGGTCTCCTTTCATAAAATTTGAATTCACTTATGTTCCTCGATGCTGCTGTACGTCATGCCGAAACCCTGCTTTGGACTAGGCCTGATATTCACAGCAGCCGCTTCGAATACCAATACTTTCCCGTCGTCGGATAGGACCGTCCATCCTGAAGCAGTCTTTAGAACCGTCGCCAGCGGCGCATCCGGTTTCACAAGAACCATATCGATTCCAAAGTGTTGTAGTTGATCTTTCCAGTCGTACTGAGCGCCCAGAATGTGCTGAGTCGCGCTGACGAATTGGTTCCCATAGAAATCACTTCGGCCATCCATGAACACAGGTTTAGAGGGATATAGCCGATAAATGAGATAATCACCCCACTGGTCGTAGGTAAATATCCGCTTCGCCGGTGAATCACGCACCAACTCAATCGCCCGGACAGGAAACGTGTCCGCGTTGAATTGCGGCTCAAAGCCCTTTGCTCGTGAGGCGAAACAGACCGCCAGACAGAGCACACCGAAACCGGATATCAGGTGAATGCGAGGCGATCGCTCCAGCGGTTTAATCTCTTCACAGATTTCAGAAAAAGTAGTGAGCGCTCTGCCGATCACGTTCAAAGAAGACAAACGAGTGAGAACCTGCTGCAAAAAGCTAGCGATTGCCGGCGCTACCACCATCATGAAGAGTGGAATGTTCCGCGCTGAGAACAGCGCCAGGTGAGCCCACATCAAGAACAGCAGGGCCGGCGTGATTCGCCCAGCCTGCAGACACCAGAATGCATTGGCAGCACCAAGAAGCAGCATCACCTCGAAGAAAATAGCCGGTCCGCCGTGAAAACTGATGGACTGATATTCCTGGATATTGGCGAGCAGCTTGGCATTACCGAGATACTCGATGACGTGTTTATGCAAATGCCACGTGTAAGGATTAAGAAATGTTACCGCCGAACAAACGGCCGCGCAGACCACCAGAGGTTTACATTCACGCCACACCGCATACGGGTCTTGCCCCTCGATCAAAGCCAGTTCCAAGCATTTGCCGATCGCCGTTACGACAAGCAGGGCAATACCGACAAAAAACGATCCATGAGTGTTTACCCAAAGCAACGTTACCAGCGGCATAAGAATGAGCGCTTGTTTCCGGTTCCGGTCAAAGTCTCTCAGCAACTGCAGGAAACAAAGCAGAAACAGCCATGAAAAAAGATGCGGTCTCGCCAACCAGTGAATCGCTGTGCCGCACAGCGCAAACGCGCTGACAACGAAGGCTAGAACATAGTTTCCGCAGGCATTGGTAATCAACTTGTAAAGAAGGACGGAAATCACGCTCAAGAGCAGAACGCTTACAAATCCCACGCCAGCTAATCCCCACGATTTATGGATTAAGGCGAAAATGACGTCCCAGCCCCACTCCCATGCGAACCAAGGTTGACCGGCTTTGGTAAATGAGAAAAAGTCTTGGCTAGGGATTGCATGGTGCTCTAACATCCATTCACCCGTTCGGATATGCCAGCCGGTATCTCCATCGGCGAACAGTGTCTTGGTGCCAGACATTACGGCAAACAAGAAGCAAGCTGGCAGCAGGAAAACGATATCTGTTAGACAAGGCATTAGCCGGGTGTACCAAGGAGTGGTAGGGCTTTCCACCGGGTTCCAGGTTGTAGCGGCAACAGGCATAAGTTCGAATCGCGCGACGGATCGTCTACAACTTCTAATCGGGCGGCGGAGCGAGAAACATTAGCTCCGTCTCTAGTTGAGGGCGAACAGCGGGGGCGGATCCCCGGTATTTTAAGAGGGATAGGCTAAGATGGCGCCGCTGCCTTGCGGAGATTAGCTTAGACTCAGTCGATCAATAACGCCAAGGCAACCGAGCTTACGGCAATCACCGTGCCGTGGGGTAATCCCACCGAATGCTTATCGTGAACGTCTAGGTTGGGATCCTTAACATAGGGGGCCCGGGCATGCAGAAGCTCGTTTGTAATTGTCCCAAGATTTTGGATGGTAACCAACACTCTGCGTTTGACGACTATTACGGCCAATGAGGCAAGGCCGCCCAAAATAGCCGTCAGCAAGAAGATGATGAACCAATCGTGCGGTCCAGCCATGGAACCGACGGCCGCCATCAACTTCGCATCCCCTGCTCCCATGGCGCGTATGCTGAAGAGCGGGAGATAAACCAACAGGGCTAAGCCAAGTCCAAGCAGAGACAGCTTCAGCCCGGCTCCTTGTGAGATCAGAGTGTTCAGTCCAACTCCTAGAATTACACCGCTCAGGTTCAGCCAGTGTGGAATTTTTCTCGTTCGAAGGTCCCAAATCCCAGCAGTGACCACCAGGGCGATAAGCGCCAGCTTTAGGACGAATGGCATACATTCTTTTATCGGCTCTGGCGCAAAGCGTCTTCAACCGGCGAATAGAGAGAGTGAAAGTTGGTCTCCCGGTTGCGTTCCGCTCGAGCCTACGGTTCCAGCCCGCAACTCAAGCACCGAGTGCGCCGGCAAGCAAATTGAAATTCGTCCCGGTGCCAGACCCGCCGAAATTTTCCTAACCCGATAATCTTTGCTCAAGAACAGGACGTCAATCGGCATCTTCATCCCTATGGTGTGGATGGCTTCGCAGGGCGCAATCCATAACCCTGAGCCATCTTCCAACTCCGTAACCCCTTTAAGTCCGCGCCGCCTTGCGGAACTCGTTCCAGCAACTTGGACACGCGTTGCAAGCGTTATGCCTCGCGTCAGGTTCTCAACCACCAGGGACTCCCCTTGGCCCTTTTTCGCGCGCTGACCCTCAGTGTTGTCCAAAGCGAGACTAAAGTAGACAGTGCTACGGGGCGGAGAAAAGTCTCACATGCCTCACACGCGGCGTTACGTTTTCAGCACGGTTCGGTCATTTTCCTGGGATCTATGGCCTTCCGGAACTCTTCGGGACTGGCGAAGAAGCCCAGTTTGAGGGCAGCTTCTTCCAAGCTCAGTGCATGGACATCGGCATAATGCGCTATCTTGGCGGAATTATCGTAGCCGATTATGGGAGCAAGAGCCGTCACCAGCATCAGGCAATTCTGTACGTAGTAGGCCACCCGTTCTCGATTCACCTCAATGCCCACGGCACAATGTTCAGTGAAGCTGCGGCAGGAACTGGCCAGCAGCCGAACGGAGTGCAGGAAGTTGTGAATAATCACCGGCTTGAAGACGTTCAATTCGAAATTGCCCTGCGATCCCGCAAACCCGATGGCTGCGTCATTGCCCATCACTTGCGCAGCCACCATGGTGATGGCTTCGCACTGCGTGGGATTCACTTTGCCCGGCATGATCGATGACCCGGGCTCATTCTCGGGAATCTTAAGCTCAAAAAGGCCACAGCGCGGGCCGGAGGCGAGCCAGCGAATATCATTGGCGATCTTCATCAACGAGGCCGCCAAAGTCTTCAGCGCTCCACTGGCGAAAACCAGCTCGTCATGCGCCGATAGGGCCGCAAACTTATTCGGATGGGAGCGGAATGGAAGCCCGGTTAATTCGGCAATCTTCTGTGCGGCCCGCGCCGCAAATTCGGGATGAGCGTTCAATCCAGTGCCAACCGCCGTCCCGCCGATGGCTAAATCGAGCACGCCGTCCATCGCCGTTTTGATCCTCTCCAAATCACGGTCCAGCAACGAGACCCATCCTGAAAACTCCTGGCCCACCCGTATGGGAGTCGCGTCCTGCAAGTGTGTCCGGCCGATCTTTACTATGTCGTCAAACGCGTTCGCCTTGCGGTCAAGAGCGTCGCGCAACTCCTGAACGGCCGGAATCAACCGCTCATGCACTACCGTTACCGCCGCGATGTGCATGGCCGTGGGAAACGTGTCGTTCGACGATTGCGACATGTTCACATGGTCGTTCGGATGCAGCGGTTTCTTGCTCCCCATGGTTCCGCCGGCCAGTTCGATCCCGCGGTTTGAGATCACTTCGTTAGCGTTCATGTTGGTCTGCGTGCCGCTGCCGGTCTGCCAGATACGCAACGGGAAATGATCGTTCAGCGTGCCTGAGATCACCTCATCGGCCGCTTGGACAATGAGCTTCGTTTTTTCGGCATCGAGCTTGCCCAAATCCTTGTTCACTAACGCTGAGGCCTTTTTCAGGATGCCCAGCGCGCGAATGAGTTCAGGCGGCATCCTGTCGTCGCCAATATTGAAGTGGTGCAACGAGCGTTGCGTCTGCGCCCCCCAATAGCGGTCTGAAAGCACTTCAATGCTGCCCATGCTGTCGGATTCGGTACGGTGTGATGCGGCCATCACCTCTATTCTGTACCCGTCCAATGAAAAGAGCACTGCGGCCAGACGCTTGGAACACCTGCCATACACTTTACGTATCCAGCTACAACAACGAATTCCGATTGAGGAGCGCCACGTGAAGACTTTCCTAGCATTCGCAACCCTGACGTTGCTTACCCAGGCCGCATGGGCCGACGAGTGGACCCACCACTGGTCGGTTTCGGGAAAGCCGGAATTGCACGTTTCCGCTGGTGATGCTGCGGTAGTGGTGGAAGTCGGGCCGGATAACACCATTGATGCCAATATCACCACCATCGGTTACTCCATCGGCGGGTCCGGCATAAGCATCAGTGAACATCGAACCGGCAACAGCGTGCAAATCGATGTGCGGTTGCCCCATATGAACTTTTCGTTCGGTAATCATTCGGTGAAAGTTAACGTCCGCGTACCGCGCGAGGTGATTGGCGACCTGCACACGGGCGACGGGTCCATCGTTCTGCGCGGTCTGCATGGTTCGCTGCGCGCCGATACCGGCGATGGAAGCATCCGGGCCGAAGATGTGGATGGCATGCTCGAAGCTCATAGCGGCGACGGCAGCGTGCATGTTCAAGGCCGCTTCGACAAGCTGCAACTGCACACGCAGGACGGCTCGGTTGAAGTGGAGGCTCGCGAAGGGTCGCGGCTGCAGTCCGATTGGCGCATACAAACCGGCGATGGGTCCGTGCATCTGAGCGTGCCGCGCGGGCTTGCGGCCGACGTCGAAGCGCATACCGGCGATGGGCATATCCGTTTCGACGTTCCCGTGACGGTGAACGGCACCCAGAATGAACACACCGTGCAGGGCAAGCTGAATGGCGGCGGTCCCCTGCTGCTGGTGCGTACCGGCGACGGGTCCATCACCCTGAGCGCCATCTAGTCCGTCGTCACTGACGTACGATGGTCAGCTATGAAGCCTTTGCGTGTCTGTGCGGTGCTGCTGCCGCTTCTCCTGCCGATTCTGCTGAATGCGGCTGATGCCGAGACCGGGATCAAAGCCGCGCTGAACACGCAGGTAGAAGCCTGGAATCGCGGTGATATTCCGACTTTTGTCGATACCTATGCGGAAGATTGCACTTTCGTCAGCAAACACGTCCTCGAAGGGCGCGCCCAATTGCTGGCCCGGTACAAAACACAATACCCTACACCCGATGCGATGGGAAAGCTCACCTTCGGCAATCTTCACGTCAAGCTCCTTGATAAGCGGATTGCCATCGCCACGGGTGAATGGCATTTGGACCGACCGAAAGAGGGCGGCGGACCGGTCGGCGGAATTTTCAGTTTGGTCTTCCGGTTCGAGCATGGCGCTTGGCGCATTGTGCTCGACCACACCACATAAGTCTCTTCAGCCCTTACTGCCGATCTTCTTCTTCGCTTCCTCAGCTAGTTTTGAATTCGGTTCCAGGTTAATCACTTTTTGGAACGCTTTGTTCGCCGCCTCTTTATTCTTCAGCTTGGCCTCAGCCTCCCCTAGCTTGAAAAACGCTTTCGCCGAACTCGGGTTGTAGCGTGTCGCGTCCAGATACCGGCCGCGTGCCGCCCGATAGTCTTTTTTGGTTTTGAAATACATGTCGCCCACTTCAATGTTCCGTTCCGATTCCAGCGGATTCAGAACATATTTTTTGGGCGCGACCGACTCGTCTTCTTCGGGCGGGTTGGTTTCATCGGGCGGTTCCTGCTGTTTAGAAGGGGTCTGCTGCTGCGGTGTCGCCGTTTGGGCTGGTGAGGGGATTGGGGCCGGAAGAAATACTGCAAAAACCAGATACAACCACAAACCGCGTGTCACAATCGAATTATAAGCTGCCCATGGAACTTCGCGAGAAAGTAGCGCAGCTTCCTGCCGAGCCAGGCGTTTACCTATATAAAGACGCAAACGGAAGAGTCATCTACGTTGGTAAGGCGAAGAATCTTCGCAGCCGCGTCAGAAGCTATTTCAACGAAGACCGCTTGGCGGAAGCTAAGACCGGCGGGTTGATCGCCGTCGCCGCCGGCATCGACTTCATACAGGTCGATAACAACAAAGAAGCGCTCGCGCTCGAAAATAACCTCATTAAGCAATACAAGCCGCGCTTCAATATTCTGCTGCGCGACGATAAGACCTTTCCCTATGTAAAGCTCACCAACGAAAAATATCCGCGCGTCTATGTCACGCGCCGAATCTTAAAAGATGGCGCTGGTTACTATGGCCCGTTCTTTCCCGGCAATCTGGCTCACCGCCTGGTCCATTTCATTCATCGCCACTTCAAGGTCCCCTCCTGCAAACTCGACCTCTCAAAGCGCTACACCCATCCCTGTTTGCAGTTCCACATTCACCGCTGTCTTGGACCCTGCGTTAGCGGCCTGACTACCGATGAAGCCTACGCCGCCGCCGTTCACGACGTCCGTCTTTTCCTCGAAGGCCGCCATCGCGATCTGGCTAACGAGCTCGAACGCCGCATGAATGAAGCTGCCGATGAGATGCGCTTCGAAGAGGCTGCCGGGCTTCGCAATCTGGCCACCACCGTTCGCGAAATTGACGAGAAGCAGAAGATGGCCGCCGTCGAAGGCGACGATACGGATATATTTGCCTATCATGCCGAGCCGCCGCTGGTGGCCGTGAACTTATTCCACCTGCGTAGGGGTAAAATCGTCGACCGGCGTGAGCTCTTCTGGGAAGATCAGGACGCGTTCGATCCTTCCGAGTTCTTTGAAGCCCTGCTCAAACAGGTATACGTGAACAGCGCTTATATCCCCGGCCACATCAACGTACCTATTGAATTCGAAGAGCGCGGTGAACTCGAAGAGTATCTCTCTGAAGCCCGCGGCCGCCGCGTTGAAATCGCCACACCACAGCGCGGCGGCAAGAAGGCCCTGATCGATTTGGTCGAGATGAATGCCAAGAACAGCTTCGACCAGCGCTTCCGCGTCTTGCGGCCTTCCTCGAAAGCGATCCAAGAAGCTCTGCGCGATGCTCTGAATCTGCCCGAACCACCCCGCCGCATCGAATGTTTCGACATCTCTCACATTCAGGGCACTGACAAGGTCGCCAGCATGGTCGTTTGGGAACACGGCAAGATGAAGAAATCCGATTATCGGAAGTTCATCATCCGCACCGTCGTGGGAAACGACGATTTTGCCTCAATGCGCGAAGTCATTACCCGCCGCTATTCGCGCTTGCAGGAAGAAAAACAGCCTTTCCCAAGTTTGGTTCTGGTGGACGGCGGATTAGGTCAATTGCATGCCGCCGCAGAGGCGCTGGAAGCTATTGGCATCACCTATCAGCCGCTCGCCTCTATCGCCAAGCGCGAAGAGTGGATTTATGTCTATGGCCAGGAAGACGAACCTATCGTTCTCGATAAATTCTCACCCATACTGCACCTTGTTCAAACCATTCGCGACGAGGCTCACCGCTTTGCCGTAACATTCCACCGCACTCGCCGCAACGCCAAACGTCTGACGTCCGAGCTTCACGACATCCCGGGTGTTGGTCCCAAGACCGTTGAGAAACTCCTGCGGACACTTGGCAGTTTAGAACGTGTTCATCAGGCTACTAAAGAGGAACTAACCAACGTCATCGGTGCCGCTGCCGCGAACCGTCTCGTCGCCCACTTCAACGCCGACCTCACGCGTAATCCTCTGGTTCAGATTGACACGCGAACTTGAATTTTGGACGGCACGGACGGCCTTCCACGCGCCATTGGTTATAGAGTTCTCCCGCGTAACGGGCCACTTCCCAAGTAACGGGATAAAACTCCAGGCTCCGCAAAAAGCCTTCGGTTTTTTCTCGCTCGCGTGGACGCATGCCCATGTAAATTCCCGTGATATTGATTGAGCAGCACGCCAGCAAAACTCCTTCGTGCACCAAGCGGTCAAGCATTTGGGGACTGCCATTCCTGCCATTAATCGAGTCAATGATGATGTTGGTATCGAGGAGATAAGTCTCCATCACTTCGCGCGGCGGTGCTGCTCGATCCGCTGCATTCGATCATTCGAGGCGGCGCGAATTTCATGCACCCAGGCTGCGGAGCCACCGGCTAGCTCGGGATGGTCTTCGTCCCGCCACGCTCCAGCCGATTCTTCAATCGCGAGCCGTTGCCTATTCAGCTTGCTGTTGCGTGTCGCCAACTCGCTCAGGGCTGAGGCGAGCAGATCGTCGACCGACTTGAAGCGACCACTCTGAAGCTGTTCGTCGATGGCGGCTTTCACTTCCGGTTTGATCTCAATGGTCACGCCTTCACCTTACTGCAAAACGGGCCTGCTGTGCAAACCGAAATCGATTTGCCGACAAAACTGCCCATAATGACAAGAACCCCGCGGGGTCCGGGTCTCTAATTTCTTGATTCTAATGTGAAGCCACTCGCCGACGGCGCTCATACGCTGTTTTAGATTTGAAATCCACCATAAATAAAATCTTATGTTGACATCCGACCCGAGATATTTCATACTCATGTCGGATGCCTTCCCAAAAAATTGATACCGAACGAGCGGCACTCCTGCAAGGGACGCTCGACCTGCTGATTCTGCGGACACTTCTGCTTGGGTCGCGCCATGGCCAAGGCATCGCCCGGTCGATTCAACAGCAATCGGAAGATCTGTTTTTCGTCGATCACGGGTCGCTTTATCTGGCACTGCAGCGGTTGGAAGAGAAAAGCCTGGTGCGGGCGGAATGGGGTTTGTCTGAGAACAATCGAAAAGCGCGTTTCTACAGCTTGACGGCGAAGGGGCGCAAACAGTTGACTGAAAAAGCCAGCCATTGGCGCCGGGTCGCGCGCGCCGTATCGCTGATTATCGGACCCGAAGAAGCGGAGGGATAAATGGGCTTTTGGCGTAGAAAACGTCCGCCGGAGGACTTTCTGGCGGAAATTCACTCTCACATCCAGCTCGAAGCAGATCAACTGAGAGACACAGCGGCAGGCGGGTCGGATCCGGACGGAGCAGCGCGGCGAGCATTCGGCAACGTCACTTCGCTGCAAGAAGCCGCCCATGAGCGAGGACGCTGGCTGTTCCGGGATGCTTTGGTTCGCGATTTGCGGCATGCCGTGCGGCTCGTCATAACGCGGCCGGCGTTCAGCGCGGTCATTGTGCTGATTCTGAGCATCAGCATTGGCGGCAACACAGCCGTTTTCAGTCTGATTGATGCGGTGCTGCTGAGACCTTTGCCCTATAAGGACCCGGCAGGCTCGCCATGCTGTGGACCGACGATGCCGCTCACAATGACCACGAAGGACTGGTCTCGCTGCCTGACTTCAGGGACTGGAAAGAACAGAGCCGTGCCTTAGTGGACATGACTCTTTTCGGCGGCCAGACGTTTCTGCTCGGCACCGATGGATCACCGGAACGATTGCGGTCGGCGCGAGTGCAAGGTAATTTTTTTCCGGTCATGGGCGTTCAACCAATCGTGGGACGCGTATTTTCCGGCGAGGAAGAGAAGCGCGGAGAGCGCGTGGTTGTGCTCAGCTATGGCCTGTGGCAGAGACTGTTCGGTGGATCCGCTCGCGCCGTAGGAGCGGACCTGACGATGGACGGCAGAAAGTCGCGCATCATCGGCGTCATGCCGAGAGAATTTCAATTCCCTTTTCCGGATACACAGGTTTGGGAACCTATTACAGCTCATCCCTATTGGGCGCGAAACCGGAATAGCTCCCGTTCCGATGCCGTCTGGCGGGTGCTTGCTCGCGTTCGCCGCGGAGTTGGTTGGTCCCAGGTGCAGTCGGAGATGAACGCGATCGCCCGCCGCGTAGCAGCGCAGCAGGATACCGGCACACAGGGGCAGCCAGGCATCAATGTTGTGCCGTTGCCGCTACAGACTACCGGTAAGGTTCAACTCCCGCTGGCAGTGCTGTTCTCGGCGGTTTTTCTGTTGCTGTTGATTGCGTGTACGAACGTCGCCAATCTGCAGCTGGTTCGCGGTGCGGTGCGTGCGCGGGAGTTTGCCGTCAGACGGGCGCTCGGCGCAAGCCGCCTCCGCATAGCAGGACAGTTGTTGATGGAAAACTTAGTTCTGGCTGGATGTGGCGCTTCGCTCGGTGTCATGCTCGCGTCGCTTGCTTTGAAAGCTTTGATTGCCTTCGGGCCGCAGGGTATACCGCGTCTCGGCGAAGCTCGCCTTAACGCCGCGGTGCTGGCGTTCACGCTGCTGATCTCGCTTTTCGCCGCGACCGTCTCAGCGCTGTGGCCCGCTCTGCAAAGCGGTACCGGCGTTACACGGGGCCGGGACTGGACGACCGCGGCAAACCGCACGATCCGGCGTTTTTTGGTGGCCGCCGAATTCGCGCTGTGCCTTGTGTTGCTGGCCGGAGCGAGTCTGCTCATGCACAGCTTTCTCCGGCTGCAAGGAGTGCAGCTTGGTTTCGTGCCGGAGAACCTGCTGGTGATGCGCATTGACCTGCATGTGGGGAAAGCTCCGGAGCAGCAAGTGTCTTACTTCAGCCAAGCGATTGAGCGTGTGCGGAAGCTGCCGGGTGTTCGTTCGGCCGCGGCGACGGGCCGTTTTCTTCAAGCTTACGGGCCAGACCCAGTACGCATTGAAGGGCGAATTGCGCGTCCCGATGCCGATGAGGCCTCCGACGACTTAATTAGCGGTCCATTTTTCGAAACTGCCGGTATTCCGTTGAAGTTGGGCCGGGTATTTTCTGACCAAGACCGGAAGGGTTCCCTGCCAGTTGCCGTAATCAACGACACGATGGCGAAAAAATTTTGGCCTGGCGGGAACCCGATCGGTAAGAAATTTCAATTTTCCGAGGAGAAAGGAAGTCCCTGGTTCACGGTAGTGGGCGTGGTGGGCGATATGCACCGTCAAGGACTGGAGAAGCAGGTTGCGCCGCAAGTATTCCGCCCGCACAGTCAGAGCCCAGACAACGAGATGGATCTACTGGTTCGTACCGCTGGCGATCCGTTGAACATGGCTGTCGCGGTGCGCAACGAAATTCAATCGATGGATAAGACTGTAGCGAAGTTCAACGTGTCGACAGTGGAAGAGCAGTTGGGGGCGCAGACGGCGGAGCGGCGCTTCCATACCTCGCTGATTGGTGTGTTTTCGCTACTAGCCTTGCTCTTATCAGCGGTCGGGATATACGGCCTGATCCAGCACCTGGTAGTGCAGCGAACGCACGAAATAGGGCTTCGCATGGCGCTCGGAGCGCGGGCCGGAAGCGTGATCGCGTTGATTTTACGGCAAGGACTAACGCTTGCTGGAGCCGGTGTTTTGGTGGGACTTCTGGCTGCATTCGCGTTCACCCGAATGCTTTCCAGCTTGTTGTACGGAGTGACGCCGACCGATCCCCTCGCTTTTACCATCGCGCCCGCCATCCTGCTTGGGGTGGCGGTATTCGCGTGTTGGTTGCCCGCGCGCCGCGCCGCCCATATCGACCCGCTGATTGCACTACGGCAGGATTGACTGCCAACACTCTTGATTGCACGTGGGGGATAATCTCAGCATGAAGATCCGGATCCCTCTACTCGTCTTGTTACTGGCATTCTGCTGGTCGGTGGCTTCGGCCGACACAGCTAAAACCACCATTAAGATTGTCGTCAAGAACCAATTTGACAAGCCGGTGGAGAACGCTGAAGTGATTTTGGATTTTTTAGGTCCGCGGACGATCACCAAAGCGATGATGCACAAAAAGATCCATTGGGAAGTACATACCAACCAGGAAGGTTTGGCGCACTTCCCGCCCATACCCGAAGGCAGCGTGCAGCTTCAGATCAACAAAAAGAACTATCAAACCTTTGGGCAAAAGGTAGACGTTGAAGGCGAAGAGCAGACCGTGAACATCAAATTGGAGGCTCCGCAGAGCCAGTACAGCGCGCATGCGCCGCTGAAGCCAGCGGATCCGCCGAAGTAGCCATTCGGGAGAATTTAATAAATGGCCGCTCAGAGCCTGCCCTTAAGCCTCGCGGAATTCCACAGATTATACGACGGAGCCAAGCCAGCCTACGAATACTGGCACGGAGCAGCCGTTCGCAAACCTATGCCTACTCTGTTACACGGCATTGTACAGCTGATTGTCATGATGTGGCTTGAAAAGGCGGGCTGGAATACAGCCCCCGAAGTCCGGTTGAAGGTCTCTTCAGATGTTGAGCCCATACCTGATGTCATCGCTATTCGAGGCAAATTCAAAGGCCGTTATCCGGCCGTCGCCCCAGAACTTTGCATTGAGATTCTGTCGCCCACGGACACGCTTTCAAAAGCTTTGGATAAAGCTAGAAGCTACATTGCCTTGGGAACTCAAGGTGTTTGGATCATCGACCCGGAAAAACGGACTGCGTGGACGTTGTCAAGCCAAGGCGCGATTGAACCGAGTTGGGTCGCTCCCGATGGAAGCCTGCGGATCGGTGACACGGTGATCGATTTGGCGGGTCTTTTCTCCGAGGTTGACAGAAAGCTGGAACTGTCCGGCAGCGACAGCGCCGAATAGCCTGGACGTCGGGCTTGGGGCTACAGCAAGCGGCGAAGACCCGGTATCCGATCGCGAAGGAACGCACTGAGAAGAAATGTAATGGGGACTGCCAATAGGCTTGCGATTACGAATTTCGCCATTGGCGGGGCGGAAATGTTCCGCAATCCCAACGTAACGGCAATCAATAACGGCGTATGAAATAGATAAGCGCTAAAGCTGTTCCGGGACATCCATCGGGAAAACGGGCCTTGGCTATTGAAACGGTCGCGAAAAAGAACAGTCAAACCGAGGCAGATGCCCAGGCAGAAAAACGCTTCCCAAAAGCTAAAAGCGGCACTTTGCCAATGGAAGCCACCCACCAAATTCGATGAATCCCCCTTCGATGCGCCCGACGCCGCCGCGACGACGAACAATGCAGCGTTCCCCACCGTCAATGCAAGCCTCATCCAAAACCTTCCGAAGGAATGTGAGATTCGCAGCAGCCAGTTCCCGCGGTACGCGAGAATTCCAACAATGAACAGCAGGATGTATTGGGAAAAAAAGCAGAGCTGCATATTGAGAACGTTGGCGCCAATCGGCTGGAAGATTCTTACCAGGAAAGTGCAAGTTCCCATGACGAGAATGAGGGCGATTACCGCAATGTGGCCCGGAAGTGAAGTCCACTTTGCCTGATCTCTATCGCTTGGTGTTCCGGGACTAAAGATCCGCACCCCCGCGTATACAGTACAGAAAATGAGCAGGGCCACCGCAAACCACATAGGGCCCGAAGCTCCGAGGAATCCCCCGCTCGAAAGGAATCGTCCATACACGCTTGTTAGCGATGGACGGGACGGTTCGTAGAAGTTGCGAAGCAGCCAATAAACGATCACAGGGTCAATTACAAGCATGAAAAATGCCGACGGAATGCCCAGCCGGATGGCCCGATCACGGAGGAAGCGTCCAGCGCCCTTGGCGTCGTATGCGCCCGGTACAAAATAACCCGCAATCAGGAACAGAAAGCCCATGAAGTACGCCTGGTTAAAAGTCTCGAATGTGCCCAGCAGGAATCCAGTGACCAAGGGCGGTTTAGGGCCATCCAAGTAGTACCAGCTGCCGACGTGGCTGTAGGTAACGGCAGCGTGATGGCAAATGACGAGTACAATCAATACCCATCGGATGTTGTCAACGAAGAGCAGCCGAGTTCCCGTAGCCGCCGGTGTGTTTTGAACGACAGTTGCCAAGTGGTTGCCTCCAGTTAGAGAAGACGAACAATGGAGTTTCCGGGTTCTCGCATGATAAGAGTACACCCGGACTGGAAAGACGGAACCGCTAAGACTGGCCTAGCGCGATTCCTTCGATCTCGATGCCGACATCGCGCGGCAACCGCGCTACCTCAACGGTGGTACGAGCAGGCGGTGCGGTGGGAAAGAAGCTCCCGTAGGTCTCGTTCATCTTGTCGAAATTGTTCATGTCCTTCAGAAAGACGGTGGTCTTCACCAAGTCGGCCAGGGTTAGGCCGGCGGCTTCGAGCACGATCTTTAAGTTTTCCAGAACTCGCGCGCATTGCGCCTGGATGTCGCCGGTCACCAATTGTCCGGTTTTGGGGTCGGCCGGTATCTGGCCGCTCAGGAACACAAATCCATT
This sequence comes from Bryobacterales bacterium, assembly GCA_963718465.1. Lineage (GTDB taxonomy): Bacteria > Acidobacteriota > Terriglobia > Bryobacterales > Bryobacteraceae > Bog-105. The sequence goes on from CAVQZK010000036.1 coordinate 84,001, forward strand.
CGCTTGCAAACCCGGTGAATAAGGCGCTACCGGCTTGGGTCCGTCTTTCGGTTGTATGACTTCTTTCATTGCTCTATTTTGCACTGCCGGGAAATTTCAATGTGCCCACCAGGTCGCTGGGCTTGGCAACGTTCAACTTACGTAATACCCGCTCCAACTGATTAGCAATTCTCAGAGGGGCGCGCGGATCGACAAAACTGGCGGTTCCCACCTGCACCGCGCTCGCTCCGGCAATCAGAAATTCGGCGGCGTCCTCGCCATTGAGAATGCCGCCGAGCCCAATCACCGGAATCGTTACTGCGCGCGCCGCTTCATAGACGAGACGCAACGCGAGGGGTTTGATAGCCGGTCCCGATAAGCCTCCAAAACCAGCGCCGATGCGCGGCGTACGCGTCTTTACATCAATTGCCAGCGAAACGAAAGTATTTACCAGCGAAATAGCATCGGCTCCGGATTCCTCAGCCGCTTTGGCAAACGGCTCGATGCGCGCCACATTCGGCGAAAGCTTCACAATCAGCGGTCGCGTCGCCAGCGGCTTCACGCGTGCGATCAGATTCGCAAGCGATGCCGGGTCGCTGGAAAAGAAAACTCCGCCTTCTTTGGTGTTGGGGCATGAGACATTCAACTCATAAGCCGAAATTCCATCAGTTGACTCCAGGGCGCGAACAACTTCCATGTAATCGTCCACCGCGTAGCCGAAAACATTCGCAATCACGGGAACTGAATACTCGCGCAGCTTCGGCAGCTTATCGCGAATGAACGCCGCCACGCCAACGTTCTGCAGACCAACTGAGTTGATCATGCCGGCCTCGGTATTCCAAAGGCGCGGCGCGGGGTTGCCGGCGATCGGCTCGCGCGACAGGCCTTTTGTGACTATGCCGCCGAGCTTGTTGAGATTCACGATTTTCGCGAATTCGATGCCGTATCCGAATGTTCCAGAAGCGGCCAGCACCGGATTACGCAGAGCGATGCCGCAGAGCGTGGTTGCCAACGGATTCTGTTCAGCCATCTAGCGGGTTGCGGCCACGGGTTCAACGGCGAGCTTTGCCGCAAGCTGGCGTATGGTCTCCCACGTTTCGCGGACGTCCTGTTCCGTGGTTTGAAAATTGCCGATGGCAAAGCGCAGAACGAATTTTCCGTTAAGAACGGTGTGTGAAAGAAACGCTTTGCCGCTGGAGTTAATTTGCACCAGCAATTGACGGTTCAAATCGTCGCCGCCGCGGTGCCGGAAGCAGATGAGCGATAACGGCGCGGGTGCGGCCAATTCAAAGTCCGGGTCCGCTTCAACCATCGCCTTCAGTATTTGCGCCAGGCGCAGCGCTTCCCGCAACATGCCGATGATTCCTTCGCGCCCGTAGTATCGAAAGACGTACCACAATTTCAACGCGCGGAACCTGCGTCCGAGTTGCACTCCGTACTCGTTGAAGTTGACGACGCGTTCATCTTCCGCTGTCTTCAGATACTCGGCGGTTAAAGAGGAAGCGCGGCGGAATACTTCCGGCTGAGTGGTATAGAGCACGCTGCAGTCGCTCGAAACATAGAGCCACTTATGCGGATTCACGACCAGAGATTGCGCCCGCTCCACACCGGCCAGAATGTAACGCATCTCAGGGACTATGGCGGCTGGGCCGCCATAGGCCGCATCGACATGAAGCCACGCCCCGTAACGACTCGCGATATCTGCAATTTTAGGCACGGGTTCAATGGCCGTGGTGGAGGTAGAACCCACGGATGCCACAACACAGCAGGGCCGCTTACCAGCCGCGGCATCGGTTTTGAGCGCCTGCTCCAGCAACTCCGGACTCATCTGGAACTGTTCATCCACCGGAATGCGGCGCACATTCTCCTGACCGAAGCCAAGCGTGATGGCGGCTTTTTCCGATGACGAATGAGTATGTTCCGACACGTAAACAATCAGCCCGGGACGCATGCCCTTCGCTCGGCACTCCGGATCTTTCCATTCGCGGGCGGCGGCGATGGCCTGCATCACGCCGATTGATGCCGTGTCGTAGATGATGCCGAAGAATCGTTCATCAAGACCTAGCCATTGCCGCAGCCAGCCCAGCGCGACTTGCTCCAGCTCAGTAGCCGCGGGCGACGATTTCCAGAGCATGGCATTGACGTTGACCGCCGACGTCAGAAATTCGGCGAGCATGGAGGGCGGAGTTGAGGACGATGAAAACCAAGCGAAAAAGCGCGGATGATTCCAGAACGTCAGCGCAGGAAAGATCGTCGATTTGAAGTCTTCAAAAATCTTGCCGATTGGCTCACCCTGCTCGGGCGCGCAGGTAGGCAGTTTTGCGATTACGTCGCCGGGAGCAACGTCCGGGACTACTGGATTGTCGCGAACGTGATTAAGGTACTCGGCGATCCAATCGGCATGCTGGTGTGCCGCCTGGCGAAACTCTTCGGGCGGCATTCGAGGAGCCATAACTCCTAAGTTCGCACAGCGGTGGTCTCGCGCAGGACTTGCGGCAGCCAATCTTCGAACCACGCGTGAAAGGCTTGTACGTTCTGCGTGGTAATCTCGTCGAACGGCACCGCAGAGTGGTCGAGCTTCCAACCACGCCCCACTGCCGCTTGCTTAATGGCGATAGTGGCCGGAAATTTCTCGATCCAGCCAATAAACTCCAGCAGGCGCGCATCAAGCAGGTCCGCTTGCGCATCATGTCCCGCTTTAATTGCGCATTCCAAACTAACGATCAGTTCGGGGAGAGCGGCGGCGATTCCTGACACAATGCCGTCTGCTCCCAAAGGCCGCGCCCGGCGGTATATGGCGTCGTTCCCGACGAACAGCGTAAACGGCGACCGCTCGCGCAACGCACGCAAGTGTTCAAAAAGCGGCCAATCTCCGCTTGAATCTTTAATCCCGGCATACGTTCCGCTGCCAAGCAGTTCTTCCATAGCTTCGACCGGGATGGGACTGGTGCATTGTGGGATGTTGTAGAGGTAAAGCCGCGCTTTTCGGTCGACGATTTTCGCGAATTGCCGATAAAACTCCGCGATTTGGCCAGGGTCGTAGCGAAAGTAGTAAGGTGGCATGAGCAGCATCCCGGACACGCCGGTTTCAAGCGCATCTTCCGCCAATTCAATGGCCCCGGCCAGCGTTGAGTGCGACACGTTCACCAGCAAAGGGACCCGGCAGCGTTTCTGAACGAGCGCTAGTACGCGTCTTCGCTCGGGCAAATCGAAGTGGACGAACTCACCAGTAGAACCGAAGAGCACCACCCCGTCTACGCCCGCCGCCACCACAGTATCTAAATATTCGAACAACGCGGCTGCATTTGCCTCAACGGCGTGCTGCAATCTGGGTGTAGCAAGCGCCACGTAGACTCCGGCTACCGGAGGACTGGCCGACTCATCTTTTTTCATGCTGAAGACAGTGCTTGAATTTTACTGCGTCGGGCACGCCGGCGGGTCGGAAGAGAAAACGAGCGGCTAGTGGACCTTCGAACTTGCCCCGCGCCGCCGCATGGTCTGATCTATCAATTCGCTCGGGTCAAGCAGGTGCTGCGGACGGAAATGCTTGCTCGACCAGCGGCAACCCTCCGCCAATTCCACGCCAAGAAAGTACCCTGCCTCTTCATGCCGGCAATGGCGTACGGTGCCAAGCAACTCTCCATCGCCATAGTGCATGACAATAGCCGTACCTGCCGGTATGGGGCTTTCTACCTGTAAACAGATGCCGGAGAGAGAAATGTCTTCGAGATTTGCGACCCGTCTGCAATCACGGCCCGATTTATCTTGCCAGATTAGCTGTACAAGCTCCGCACAGAGCAGCCGGCCGTCGTTGCGGCGATCTTCAGTGTCTTCTTGCATACACCATCATTATCGGCTCGAAAGCTGCTAACGGTTAGGATTAGATTGTCGTCTTCCGCCTTATGACTCCGCCGCAAGTCGAGCCAACGCCGCCTGCCGAGGCGAAAGATACCCGGCTCGGCGTTGTGTTGCGTATAGCCTTCTTTGTGGCTACCGTCTACATGGCGGTCAAACTGCTTTTCGTTCTGCTGTATTCAATTTTTGGCTTGGTGGTGGCGGGCACAATCGGCCTCTGCATCACTGGCTTGCTGGCCAACCTGCTGACTATGCGGATCTTCGACCGGCGGCCCCTCACCGACCTTGGTCTGAATGCCGGCCGCGCGTCGGGAATCAACTACTTACTCGGCCTGCTCATGGGTGCCGGGGCAGCGGCCCTTATGCTGTTGGCACCGCTCATCGCAGGCACCGGGCATCTTGTCCCCCGCGAGCATTCCTCTTTTACCTGGCCGACGCTGGTCTTCTATTTGTTCTCGCTCTGGTTCGCCGCGGCGGGCGAAGAATTAATCTTCCGCGGCTACGCTTTTCAATTACTGGTGGAGAAGATAGGGCCCTTCGCGACGGTGCTGCCCGCGGGCCTCATTTTCGGCTTGGCGCACGCCACCAATCCGCATGTATCTTTGCTGGGAGTGGTCAACACTATGCTCTGGGGCGTGCTGCTCGGCTACGCGTTCGTGCGCAGCCATGATCTTTGGCTTCCCATCGGCCTGCATTTCGGCTGGAATGCCGTACTGCCACTGTTTGGCGTCAACCTGAGCGGGCTTACAATCGAGGTGACGAGGTATTTCTATCGATGGGATCTTTTGCCTCTCTGGAGCGGTGGGGATTACGGGCCGGAGGGGGGCTTGCTGACCACCATCTTCGCCCTCGCGCTCTTCTACGTGCTCTATCGGGCACCGGTACATCCCCAAAAAGCCTGCATCGCGCAAATTCTCAACGATGTGGAAGTGCAACGATAGTCTGCTTGCTGGTATTCGGACTGGCTGCGACTGCCAGAGCCGACAAGCTCAGCTTCGACGAGCGCATGGAAATTGAACGCGGCCTGAACGCCGAATTTGCCACTGCCAAGGTCACCCTGCCTCGTTCTAAGAAGCCGCTAGTCGTTAAAAGCGACGGCCAGTACGACAAAGCCGCCTGGGACGACGCCTTGCGTGAAGGCGGACCCGCCGCGCGTGTGGGCGATGAATTGCAAATTACCGGCGTAAAGATCGAATCCAACAAAATCCTGTTCGAAATCAACGGCGGTACCCGTACCGGCCATTGGTACGACCATGTGCAGGTGGGCATGGGCGGGTCAACCTCGCCGGTGTCCACCAATCAGAATGGCCAGCCTATAAACGGTTCGCATCTGGAATTAGTGTTTCCCAGCAGCGTTCCTTCATTGAAGGCGGCTGACATACGGCAGATGCTTGGCGCGGTCTTCGATTTCGAAAAACACTCAGCCTCTGAGCAGTATGTGGATAAGCTTCCCGAGCCGGTGAAAAAAGCCATCAAAGAGCAGCGCGCAATTGAGGGTATGGACCGCGACCAGGTGCTGCTTGCGTTAGGCAAACCGCGCAGCAAGAGCAGGGAAACCAACAAGGATGGCGACGAAATCGAGAGCTGGATTTTCGGCGATCCGCCTGGAAAAATGACGTTCGTTAAGTTTTCCGAAGGCAAGGTAGTGGAAGTGAAAGATTCGTACGCCAATATTGGCGGGACCACTGCGCCGCCGTTACCGTCGCCGCGCTAAAAAACGGATTTAATTGGGGTGTGATTCCATCCCGCCCTGCATTCGGCCCACGATGTCGATAAGCGCATTAAGTTTGCCGTCGAATTCCTGCATAGCCGTCTGATGGCCCGCGATGAATTCAGCATGCTCCTTAATTCGAGCGGCCGATTTGGATTCGAGGTGTGCCATCACAACCAACGCGTCTTCTATCTCTTTGCGCGCTTCTTCCAGTTTCGTGAGCCGTTCTTCGTGGTTGTCCCGTTTATCGCTGCCGTCCGATTCGACCATACTTCAAGGCTAGCGTAGCGGCCTCGCAAGCCCCACGGTCAATGTGACCGGACTGGGAAATACGTGCTAAGTCGCGCTTCGCTCTTCGCCAGAACGTCCGTCGCAATGCAGAATTATTTCCAGCCTCCCCTAAAATAAGAGGATGCCAATCAAAGTAGGTATAAACGGCTTCGGCCGCATCGGGCGAAATGTCGTCCGCGCCGGCTTGAACAACCCGGAGATAGAATTCGTCGCAGCAAACGATCTTACCGACACCAAAACCCTTGCCCATCTTTTAAAGTACGATTCAATTCTCGGCCAGCTTGATTACGACATCAAAGCTGAAGGTGAATACATCCACGTCGGCGATAAGAAGATTCGTATCTTCGCCATTAAAGATCCTGCTGAGATCGATTGGTCGAGCCTCGGCGCGCAGGTAGTCGTTGAATCCACCGGGCGTTTCACCGATGCCGTGGATGCCAAGAAGCACCTGCGCGGCACTGTTAAGAAGGTCATTATTTCCGCACCCGCCAAAGGCGAAGACGTCACACTTGTGCTCGGCGTGAACGACAACGTTTACGATCCGGCCAAGCACCACATCGTTTCTAACGCATCCTGCACCACAAACTGTCTTGCGCCGGTGGCAAAGGTATTGAACGACTCATTCGGCATTGAGAAAGGCTCAATGACCACCATTCACAGCTACACGAACGATCAAGTTGTACTCGATTTTCCGCACAAAGATCTGCGCCGCGGGCGCGCCGCTGCTCTGAACATCATCCCGTCGTCCACCGGCGCAGCCAAGGCTATCGGTTTGGTGCTGCCTGAGCTGAAGGGCAAGCTTGATGGTTACGCGCTGCGGGTGCCGACCCCAGACGTTTCGGTGGTCGATCTAACCGCCGTTCTGAAAAAGGACACTACCGCAGAGGCGGTGAACGCCGCCATGAAGACGGCTGCCGAAGGCCCCTTGAAGGGCATTCTTCAATACACCACCGATCCGGTTGTTTCCACCGATATCCTGCACAATCCCAACAGCTCCGTCCTGGATGCGGAGCTGACCAAAATGGTCGGCGGCAATCTGGTGAAAATTGTGGCTTGGTATGACAACGAATGGGGCTATTCGAACCGCGTGGTTGACTTGGTCACGTTCTTTGGTAAGAAAGGTCTCTAGCCTCGAATTACTTTAACTACCGCGTCCGCAAATTCCATCGTGGACGCGGTCCCACCCACGTCGCCCGTCAGAAATTTCCCCTCGCGATAAACCGCCTCAACCGCGTTCTGCATCTTCTGAGCGGCATCGGTCTCGCCAATGTGAATCAGCAGCATGACGGCCGATAACATAAGCGCCGTGGGATTCGCTTTGCCTTGCCCCGCAATATCCGGCGCGCTGCCATGCACCGCTTCAAACACCGCGTGGGTCTCGCCCATATTTGCGCCGGGCACAATTCCCAAACCGCCCACTAATCCCGCCGCCAGATCGGAAACAATATCGCCGTAAAGATTCGGCAGCAGCAGAATATCGAATGTTTCGGGCCGCATCACCAACTGCATCGAAGCATTATCCACAATCAGCTCTTTGTATTGAATCTCCGGATATTCCTTCGATGTTTCGCGGCAACAGCGCAGAAAAAGCCCGTCGGCCAATTTCATGATGTTGGCCTTATGAATCGCGGCCACTGTTTTGCGGCCGTTCTTTCGCGCGTAATTGAATGCGTAGCGCGCAATGCGTTCCGAGGCAGTCCGAGTAATCACTTTCAAACTGGTGACCACGTCTTTGACAATCTCGTGCTCCAAGTCCCGAGTAGAGATCTTCCGTGTTCTCGCGAAAGATCACCATGTCGATCACCACGTCCTGAAAACGCGTCTTTATGCCGGGCAGCGTCTTTACCGGCCGCACGTTGGCAAACAAATCGAGCGCCTTGCGCAGAGCCACGTTCACGCTTTGGAAACCGCCCGCCACCGGCGTCGTCACCGGGCCTTTCAATCCCACTCTTGTCTCGTTCAGCGAATCGAGCAAATACTGAGGCAGCGTTTTACCCGCTTCCAGAATGATGGCTTCATTCAACTCAGCACGCCGCCAGACAATGTCAACGCCGGTAGATTCAACCGCTCGAACCGCGGCTTGCGCCACCTCCGGGCCGATACCATCGCCCGGAATTAGCGTGCAGTAGTGAGGCACTCTTCGATTCTATTCGGTCATTCTGCCAGAATGTCTTTTGATGTCAAGAATCGAACGTGCTCTTTTGAGCGTCACTGACAAAACCGGCATAGCGCCCTTCGCCAAACGTCTGCATGAAATGGGAGTTGAACTGATCTCCACCGGCGGCACCGCGAAGTTGCTGCGCGATAACCAGATTCCCGTCCGCGAAGTAGCGGAAATCACCGGCTTTCCCGAGATGCTCGACGGCCGCGTGAAAACCATTCATCCCCGCATTGCCGGCGGCATCTTGGCTATTCGCGCCAATGCCGAACACATGCGCGCGCTCGCTGAGCATGACATTCCAGCCATCCAGATGGTGGTGGTGAATCTGTACGAATTTTCAAAATATGCCAACAAGTCCGGTATTTCGCGCGAAGAGCTGATTGAGAACATCGATATCGGCGGCCCTACTATGATTCGCGCGGCTGCCAAGAATTTCCAAGACGTAGCCGTGGTGGTTTCGCCCGATCAATATGAGCCGATCCTCAAGGAACTAACCGAGAATTCAGGCGGATTAAACGACGCCACTCATTGGCATTTGGCGCAGCAGGCATTTCTGCATACGGCCGCTTACGATCAAGCGGTCTCCGCGCGCTTGCTGCAAGTGGACGCGCAAGGAAAGACCTCTCCAGACGAGGATCTTCCATCGGCACTGCAAATTTCGGCAGCGCGTGCGTCGATCCTCCGCTATGGCGAAAATCCGCATCAGAAGGCGGCGCTTTACAAACTGAATGAAAGCGGCGTCGCTGGCGCCCAGCAGCTTCACGGAAAAGAGCTTTCGTATAACAACCTGGTCGATCTCGATGCCGCCTGGCAGCTTGTTCAGGAATTTACCGGCGCTGCGGCGGTGATAATCAAACACACCAATCCGTGCGGTTGCGCCGAACAACCGACTCTAGCTGCCGCTTATCGCCGGGCTCTGGAAGCTGACCCTATTTCCGCTTTCGGCGGCGTGCTTGCTTTCAATCGCGAACTCGATAAAGAGACCGCATCCGATGTGTCGCAGCTGTTTGTCGAAGCCATCGCGGCGCCGGCGTTTTCCGACGAGGCTCTGGCCATTTTGACGACCAAGAAAAATCTCCGGCTCGTTCGCGTGCGTAAGGGAGAGAAACCTGAACTGGTGATCAAATCCATTACCGGTGGTTTACTCGCCCAGACCACGGACAATGGGCCGCTTGATCCCTCATCGCTGGTTGTTAAAACGGTTCGCCACCCCAGCCCTGAAGAGCTGCAGGCTCTGTTATTCGGCTGGAAGGTCTGCAAACACGTGAAGTCGAACGCCATCGTCTACGCGCGCGCTGGCCAATCCATCAGCGTCGGCGCCGGTCAAATGAGCCGTGTCGACAGCGTGAAGGTTGGCGCCATGAAAGCCGTGCTGCCGTTACAGGGAGCCGTGCTCGCTTCCGACGCATTCTTCCCGTTTCCCGACGGAATTGAAGAAGCCGCCAAGCATGGCATCACAGCGGTGATCCAGCCCGGCGGCTCTGTGAAAGATGAAGAAATAATTGCGGCGGCTAACAGGCTCGATTTAGCAATGGTGTTTACTGGCATTCGGCACTTCAGGCACTGATATGCCTATTACGATCACGAAGGGAGAGCGTCCCATAAAGCGTTAACTTAAGGCAGATTGCTTCCTGGGGTTGCCGACCAAGCGGACACGATTCGAATTTGGACGTTTCCACAACGCCGTTTCCGGGGAGTTGAAGAACGGCGTTTGCACCACCAGATGGATTGTGGACGGGAGCTCGACCATTTCGGCGCAATCCAGGGAATCCGCGTCCAGGGCGGCGGCCTTGATCTTCGCCGGACGGCGCCAGTTTGTCTGGGCACAGTCCTCCACTAAATTCCCAGATACGGAGATTACTTTCGCACCGGCGGTCGAACACCAACGTTATCGACGTGAAACTTGATGCTGTTCGAGATCGCAATGACGTCGCTCAATGCAGAGGTCAACAGCGAAGAATTGATCTCGTCGAGACTTCCCTTTAGATTCGTGGAGGCGATTGATAAGGCTGTCCTATGCATCAACTTCGAACAAATCTTGAACATCGGATCGAGGTCTTCTTTCTGCCCGATCAATTCTGCAATCCTGCTACTCTTCTTGGGCTTGCGCTCTGCGCTCACGCCCATTTCGTCGAGAAGTCCCTTGAACATTTGAGCTTCGGAATCTGTGGATGACGTGTCCAGCCTCTTTTGACGCTCCGCCTGCAGCGCTGCTTCAAAAACGTCTCTCATAGGCCCAGACAGCGTTTCCACATAAGCTGCCAGTTCAGCGATATACTTCTTGTGCGTGGCAGCATGCTCCCTGCTCAATGCCTCATGCAGTTCCTTTGCATCGATTAGGAGGTCTATTTGGAAGGTCCGGGCATTCGTTTCTGACTCCAAGACGAAGGCGGTTATAACTCTGAGTTCCAGAAGATTTCTTCTCCCCAATGCTGCCAATGGAATCAGCTTGGCGGTTCCGATCTCGACTGAGCGATAGTCTTGTAGCGTGGAGTTCAGGAGCGCAACGAGGAGATTTCGAAACCATACGTCGTCGTCAGTTGCAGCGGTCTCTGCAATGGCCTGACGCTGCGCTGCAACGTCCCGAATCAGTTGTGCTTTCGCCTTCTCAATTTCGTCGTCAGCCACGACTCACTCCACTGGTACTCCCAGTTTGTTCAACTTTGGCGCATCCAGAACCGGACCGTAGAGAGCCACCAAAGGTTCATCGGTCACCTTGTTCTGCTATTCCCTCAATCGGAGTTTCCGGTGGTGTATGGCGAATACAACAGCTCCAGCGACGACGGGTCTAAACGGATTCGGCTTGGTTGAATTCGGATGCCGGATAATTAACGATAACAGCCCTTCGCATTCACGAATACTCGGGCGGGAACAGCTCTTCATTTGTCGCGAACAGATCTTTATGACATGAGGATTTGAACGGAGTTGTAATCGACTACCATCCTGCACAGAAAATCCGATTGGAGACCCTTGCCACAGTAAACATCGTTCTTGGTTGCACGTTGCTTGGGAGAAGCGTGTGGAGCTGCGAATCACCCCGCGCGTAAATTCCTGCGCCAGGGCGGACTCCTCGTTCCGAATTTCAATAAACTTCCCAGATCGCGGTATCTGAAGAACTTACTTGGATGAGACAGCAACGTTCCTGGCTCAAGATTTATGGGGTGGACCTTTCGAAAGGCCCTTCCGCTAGATGAAAGTGTTGATAGCTTAATACGAAAACCGTTTGCACTTTGAGTGGATACATACCGTGTCAATTAGGTTTGCCGAAGTAAGTTGAGGAAGTTACGGGCCACAACTTTCGGCTGCTGAAAACACTCGCTTGAGTCGTAGTGCTCGACAATCCGAATTCCGTGTGCTTTAAAAAGTCGATCACGTTCGTGATCATGTACGGTACGTGACGGTGGATGAAATGGCTCCCCGTCAACTTCTAAGATGCCCCACTTTCCATCAGCGCAAATAAGGAAGTCAGGCTCACGGTTTCGACGACCCTCAGCACTTGCCACTCTTGCGACGCAATTTGGCACAAACAACACACCCTCTCTATCCAACGCCTGCGCAATCCGAACTTCGCTTTTAGATCGGAAATTCAGATTCATCCAAGAGACCGTCGATTTACTGCGGCCACCTTGGTTGTTGACCCCGCAGCCACGCGCAATCTCTAATAACTCCGTTCGCCAATCGGGATCTATTTCCACAAGTGTCGCGTGTGCGGTTAGATGTTTCAAGTATCGATCAGAAGGCAGAACAGCCTCAATGGCCTTGCGCACGGCCTTCGTCACAGCGTGATCTGAACGACTCAGAACCTCGTATGCCGCTCGTGGTCCGGTGAGTTTTATATGAACCGCCGAAATCGTCTCGTCGCCTTGCCACCAGGTGTCGCCAGAGTCTTCGCATTCAAGCTCGCAAGACAGGAGGATGCTTGCAACGTCTTCTTCGCCGCCGTCGATTAGAAATCGGGCTGCACTAGCTTGCAGAACTGAATCTTGGGACTGCATATAGGCGATCCTGGACGCTCCTTAGTGCTGGCCTCAGCCATGACCAACGAAACGTCCAATTTTCGCATCATAACCTTAGCCCAATAATCACTCTGCACAGTATCCGTGTCGGAACAGGCCGGGTTTGGCCAACTGACGCATAATGGGTAGCTCCGTACCGAATTCATACCCGTCCAAGCTGTGAGTCTGAGCCGAGTGGTCCCAGCCATTTCGCAGTTATGAACACGCGAGAAGAAGCACCGCTAGAGATCCAGCGCAGTAGAAGCGCCAACCGGCGCGAGATAATTGAGCTTATTTCGGAGCGAATTGACTAATGTCTTCCATATGCGACGAGCAGAGCGCGGCCATCGGTTGCCCGGAAACGTTAAAACTTGCAAAGCTTCATTGGCTTATTCTCAAATCTTCAAGTCTGATGGATGACTTGTGCACCGAAACTGTTCCTGACCCAAGAGCTTCCGTTTTAGGATTTCGGCAATACCGCTCAACGCGGTTTGCTGACGAGGTAGGCCGCGACGAGATCGAATGGTGGATCAACCAAAAAGAGCGCGATCTCGCGGCTTTTTCTGAGCGGAGCAGCATTGCCCTAGAAGCCGCTCAAGTTCTCAAAGACTCGATCGCCAAATTGAAAGGAATAGATCCGTCTTCATACGAAGGCTTACTCTCGACGTTGCGGGCCTTTGTTGAAGCACACACGTCAGAAATCGATACTCTATACAACTACGTGCAATGGCTCTATAGCAGGGATAAGCGGGCACCGTCCCTCCTCTTCACATACAAGGTGTGGGGCACTACGCGGAGGAGTGATCGAACCGTGTCGCTGTCCAACTCCGAAACTCCCGAGGATGAGGATCCAGAAGTGCTCAGAGCTCTTCAAGAGATAGTGATGGGTGTGTCAAATGACACGCGCCGCACCATCGATTCAGTGCGGTTGCAACTTAGCTATGAGCTATTCGAGTCGATGTCGGACGACGAAGAGTGCGATGGAGTAGAGGTGACAGTTCCGCCTGAATGGCTTCTTCAAAGAACCACATGGAACATCGTTGAGGAATGTGTGACCTACTTCACGTTCATCCGCGACTCACTGCGAGACATTGAGAACGAGATAGGCAAGCGTGAGGCTCGAGAGAACGTGATCAACAGCGATTTTTTTTGGCGATCATTTGTTGTCAAGGCAATCAAGTCACGCAAGGTCGAAACACAACTTTGGGACTTTAAGGAAACTCTCACAATGTGGCGCGCACAAAAGGGCGACGCGAGGCGGGATGCAAGGGTGACCTTTGCCGAAGAGATTGCTAGCTTCGCGAATGCGGATGGTGGTTGTTTGATCGTCGGTATCAGTAACGGACGTGAAGTAATCGGAATTTCCGAAACCGACTGCGAGAAAGAATCGCGAATTAAGAGCGCTCATGATGCCTTGGCGGGGCACTTGGCGTATCCTCGAAAGATCTTTCATCTAAAGCAGGTTTTGATTTCAGACAAACTCGGAGTGGATAAGCTTTGCTTGATCGTCGCTGTCGCGCGGGCGTGTGAAGTCGTAGCTGTGAAGGATTGCGAAGGGCGATACACGTATCCGATCCGGCATGGGACAGGCAGCTCAAACGGTGACCTCGAGAAGCTGCGGCAGGCTCGGCGTCACGAAAAGAATGACAGTTTCGACTTTCTCACTGAGTTGAAGCAGTTCGTACGTGATAACTGACGCGCAGTCTCATCGTGTCGGCATTGGTCTGCCGTTGACGCGGGATTTCTCCCAAATACGCCGGACTTCGTTCGCGAATCAATTCCGTTTCTCGTTCCGACGCGCAAAGCAGGCATTCGGATCGAAACTCAGGGTTTGGAATTTCTCTCGGCATCCATTCGCGCCAGGAGGTCGCGGGAAGGCCCGTTCTGGGAGCTGCAACGTCGGTGTCCCTTGACGTACCTGCTGCCATCCCATGCGGCCAAATTCCCGGATAACGGCGATCCGGAAGCTATTGCTCTTAAGTTAACGCTTATCGGAGAGCGCCCCTGACCGCCGAACCGGGCCGGCGGCAGATGTCACCTCGCCGGCGCTTTCGGTGCGAGTATTCGAAATGGTGCGGCGAGAGTGGAGAATTGCAGTTGCAGTACTGCTCTTGACGTTGCATCTGTGTTTCTTCAAGGCTATATGGGGAGACCGGACGCTACTGCAATCGGCGCGTACGGTTCCCAGCTAGCCCAGTAAATGGGGCCTGGGCAGGTCCTCCCTATCAGCCCAAAATCCGCCAAGTACTCGATAGTGGGGCATCGAGCTGGCTGACTGAGCCATGGGTTGCATTAATCGGCGAGCAAGTTTGGAGGCAGAAGACCCTTCCCCTCTGGAATCCATATCAAGGGTGCAGTCGCATCCATTTGCTGGTCGCCGGCACCTGTGGCTATGATTTCTTGCGGATGCTCGTCCTTTGTTCCCGCGCTTGCCTGCCAGCACGGAGTCGTCTTTTCCTATAAACCGATGAGCTTTGCCTGGGCAACTTGATCAGCATGTTCGCCGCCGCCGTTCTGGTTGTCACGACCGTCAGCCACCATTTCACTAAAAGCGCATACTCGATAGGCCTTCTTGACCTTTACCCGTTAACCGAACTCAACCGGGGACACTAGACCCGCCCCGCCATTGCACTCGCCCAATCCGCCGGCAGCGTACCCAATGGCAGTAGCTGCCCCTTCTCCAAATGCCTGACCGTCCTTGCAAACTTCGCCGCGTGCGGATCGTGCGTCACCATAACTATCGTTTTGCCGAACTCCCGGTTCAACCGTGTCAGCATGGTCAGCACGTCCTCCGCCGAAGCGGCATCCAGGTTACCGGTGGGCTCGTCGGCCAGAATCAAATCGGGGTCCGTGACAATGGCGCGCGCGATCGCAACCCGTTGTTCCTGGCCGCCCGACAGCTGTTTGGGAAGATGCCCAAACCGGTCGCCCAGCCCAACCAGCTTTAGCGCTGTCTCCGCGTGTTCAAAGCGGTCCTTCTTTTTCAGCTTGGTCAACTTGAGCGGCAGCTCCACATTCTCAAGCGCGGTCAGGACCGGGATCAAATTGAAAGACTGAAAAATAAATCCGATGTGCTCGTTGCGCCAGTGCGCGATTTCTTTGTCGCTCATTTCGCGCAGATTTGCGCCCAGCACTTTAATTTGGCCTTCGGTTGGCTTGTCCATCGCCGCAATCAGGTGCAGCAGCGTTGATTTACCCGAACCGGAAGGCCCCATGAGCGCAACAAAATCGCCCTTGTCTATGTCAATGTCCACCGCGTCAAGGGCAGTCACGTGAAATTCGTCCCGGACGTACTCCTTGCTCAGCTTGCTCGTTGTTACAATTGCTTCGCTCATCCTGGTTGCGCGTCTCCTACTTCACTTCTACCTTTTGTCCGTCTCTCAAATCGGCTGGTGGACTCACAATTAAGTCCTCGCCGCCTATCAAGCCGCTCTCGATCAACACACCTTTATCCGACGAGCCGCCGGTGGTCACCGGGCGCCGCACAGCGTGGCCATTCAATACCACAAAAACGTGATCGCCCTGCACTGCGCCTTGCGGAATCACAACAAACCTCTTTGGCGCGGCGTTCTGCGCTTCGATGGGCGCATCGTTGTAAAACGCCACCGTCGCGTTCATATCCGGCCGCAAATAATCGTCCGGGTGCAGCACACGCACCTTCACCTGAACAGTAGCTTTCGCGCGGTCGGCTTCCGGCGAAACCTGCTCAATCACGCCTTGATATTTGCGATCCGGATAGGCGTCTGTGGTGACAATGCCCTTCTGCTTCGCCGCAAGTTTAGGGAAATCGTTCTGGTTGATATCCAGTTCGACTTGCAAATCGTTCAAATCGGCCATCGTGACGATATAGCCCTTTGCGCCTTTGTCGCCCACGAAACCGGTAGTGATGAATTCGCCTTTCTCCACATTGCGGTCGAGTATCGTTCCTGTCACCGGCGCTTTAATCACCGTGTTGTCTAATTGTGTCTGGGCATAGTCAAGAGCGCCGCGGGCCTGTTCAATCTGCCCCCGCACCTGATCGATCTCTTCTTTTCTCGGGCCCATTACGGAAAGATCGAGCGTCCGCTGCAGGCTGGCTGTTTTGGCCACTGCGCCGTCATACTTGGCTTGCGCATCGTCCAGTGTCTGCTTTGCGAAAACACCTTCGCTCGCCAATTGCTTGGTGCGGTCGAGCGTCGCTTTGGCATCCTCTTGATCGGCTTTGGCTTGCTCCACGTCGGCGCGCGCTTTCTGTACCTCTTCCGGCCGCGATCCATTCTGCAGCTCCTCCAGCTTCGCCTGCAAATTGTCCAGTTGGCCTTTTTGCTGCATAACCTGTGAGCGGTACTCGTCGTCTTCCAGGCGCACCAGCACCTGTCCGGCCTTCACCTTGTCGCCTTTGTCAACGTCAATTGAGGCCACGCGTCCATTTACCTTCGAGGCCACCTCGATTTTGTGAGCCGCAATAATATACCCGGTAGCGCTCAGCACCACTTGCTCTCCCGCGGACGAAGCGCTTACCGGCAATTGCACCTGCACAACTTGCACAAATGTGGGCGCGTTCAATTTTTTGTACGCAAACACAGAGCCGATGGCCGCCAACGCCAGCAGCACCGCGCTGACGGTCAGCTTAAAGAACGGTTTCGGTTCGCGCTCGCGGCGCGACGATTTTTCTATCCTCAGGCCCTGAAGTTGAGTTTCCATATTGCAAAAAAGTAAGTGTTACACCTCGCGCAGCGCGGTTAAAATCTCTTTTTTTGCCGCTTGCCGCGCCGGCAGCAGTCCGCCAAGCGCACCCAATATCAGCGAAAAGGCGATACCGATCATCATCACCTCGGGCCCAACTTTGAAGTTGAAGCTGGTCTCGCTGAACGTCACGAAATTACCCACTCCGGTAGTTACGCCATTCAACGGCAACACCAGTACGCAGGCAATCAGCCCGCCCAACAGCGAAAGCAAAACCGATTCGGCGAAGAAGCTCCACAGAATGCTGCCTTGCGTGAACCCCAATATCCGCAGCGTTCCTATTTCCTTAGCGCGGCGTGCTACAGCCGCATACATTGTGTTCATGGCCGCAAAGCAACTGCCCACAGCCATTACGATGCACACGAAGAAACCCAGAAACTTGATCGGCGCGGACGAACTCGTCTGCGATGCATAATAATCTTTCTCGCTCAACACCGTCACGTTCAAGCGCCTGTCGCTCTCAAGCGACTTCCGCAATGCCGCCGCACTCACCTCATCCGTCGCCTGCAGCAGCGCCGAACTGTAGGTGTCGGGCCGGTTGAAATCGCCAGCCACCTGCGGACCATCCGCGAAAATCTCGCTGTCAATCGCCGAACCGCCGCCATCCATTACCCCAACCACCGTCCAATTCCCTTTGCCGAATTTAAGCGTGCTGCCAAGATGCAGCTTCGGGAAACGTTTGGCAATCGATTTGCCCACAGTCACCTCGCGTTGCCCCGCTTGGAACATCCGGCCCGAGATGACGTTCAGCTTCCGCATTTTTACGCCGCGCCACGACAAACCGCGCAAGGTCAGGTTCGCGCCCTCCGGATTGTCCACCGAGGGTAGATTGATGACTGAGACAATTTCGAGCGAGGCCACCGGCTGCCCGTCGGCTCCCGTGGCGATGCCTGGAAAGTTCTTCACAATCTGAAACTGGCCTTGCGTCAAAAGGCTGGTCAATTCGGCGTTGCCGCCTTTGCGCATCACCAGAACGTGCCGCGGGTCGCCGGTCGATTCAAAAGCCGATGTAAGCCCGGACACCAGCGCCAGTACTGCCAGCAGCACCGCTACCGTCATCGCAATGCCGGTCGCTGTCATAATCGTTGTCGTCTTGCGCACAATCAAGTTGCGGACGTTGTATGTGAGAGGAATCGCCATGGCTGCTTCCTAACCTGCGTACCGCAGCGAGTCCAAAATATTCATCCGCGCCGCATTCCAAGCCGGAATAAACGAACTGACGAATCCTATGAAAACCGCTACTCCCAGCGCCGCAAGAACCGTAAACGGCGTAACCGACAGGTTATGCAGCTGCGGCATGAATGAACCGGCCACCTTACCAAGGAGCAGGGTCACAATGGAAGCTACGGCCAGCCCAATCGCTCCCCCAATCAGAGCGATGGTCATGGCCTCGCCAATAATGATTCCCAATATGGTGTCGCTGTTATAGCCAAGCGTCTTAAGCACTCCCACCTCATGTATCCGCTCGCGCACCGACATCGCCATCGTATTTCCCGACACCAGCAGGATAGTGAACGTCACCGCCGCGCACACCGCCATCAGGAACATCTTGATATTGCCGATGAAGGAAACGAAGCTCAACGCGAACTGCCCTTCGGATTCGGTTTTGGTTGGGTATTCCGACGTCCCAAACTGGTCGTCAATCGCCTTGGCAATGCGTGGCACGTTATCCGGACTATCGGCCAGGATGGCGAAGGTGCTAATGAAGCTCCTGCGGCCAACCGGCAGCGCGTCGCGCAAATATTCCCAATTGAAGAACAACGATTGAACGGCATCGGGGTCGTCGAAGATGCCCACAATCTTCAGCTCCAGATTCACTGGATAGATATCGCCTGTGAGCGTGATTCTATCGCCTGGCTTCCAGTGGAACGTGTCCGCCAGATCTCTCGAAACAATGCAGCCGGTCTTGTCCATCAGAAACGCTTTTCGTTCCTCGTCAGGCATCGTCATTTGCGTTCGAAGCGTCAAGAAAGCCTTAGGCTCTACTCCGAGACGTGCGAAGAAATTGCGCGAATCGCGCGCGTCTTTATAAGTGCCGCCAAACCAGTTCCAAACCGAAATCTCTTTTACCCCCGGAATCCGCCGGATTTTAGCTTCGTAGGCCACCGGTAGCGGCTGCCCTAGGGATACCCGGTGCCGCACCACCAGACGCATCGCCTGCCCGGGCGTTTGGTCGGACAAAAAGAGTGCATGGTAGACGGCAATTAGCACGCCTAATAAAAACAGCGAAACCGCAACGCTTGAAACGGTGAGCGCGCTTCGCAACGGGTTGCGCCAACTGTTCTTAAATGCCAGCGAAAAATATCTGAACACAAACCCCTCCCTTTCTAGTTAGGTTACCTTAGAAAACAACCTTACAGAAATCCCCATGCCAGAAAGCCTTAAGTTTCAGCCCAACGGTCCATTCGAGGATACGAATCGTTGAATTCCGACGTTCAACTAATTTCCGGCGGCGTCGGGAGCGCTTCCGATCGCAGTTATATGGAACTGGCCTTGTCTCTGGCCGGCGCCGCGCAATCGCAGGATGAAGTACCTGTAGGCGCAGTACTCGTTGACCACGGGATCATTATTGGAAAGGGCTCTAACCGGCCGGTAGCGTCGTGTGATCCTACCTCGCATGCGGAAATAGAGGCCCTTAGGCAGGGGGCCGCCAAGCTTGGCAATTACCGGCTTCCGGGAACCACGCTCTACGTCACTCTAGAGCCTTGCATCATGTGTGCTGGAGCGATTGTTATCGCCCGCGTGGAAAGACTCGTGTTCGCCGCTCGCGATATCCGCTTCGGCGCGGTACGCAGCAAGTTCCGATTGGCCGATTCCGATTTGCTGAACCACCGCGTGCGGGTGGAAGAAGGATTATTGGCTGGCGATGCCGCCGAGTTACTCGCGCGTTTCTTTCGTGAACGCCGCTAATACAAAAAGGCGCATTTCTCAAGCCGGCTTTTCACCGCCATCGTTCACCGCGTAAGCTTGGTAGTCTTTTTGATAATTCTCGCGATTCCACAGCGAACCGGCCGCGTGTTCGCCGTCCACCCGTAACGCATAAAACTCAATGCCTAGTTTGCTGAGTACTGTTTTGTCGTCGTTGTAGAGCTTCGAAACGCGCTTCAGCGCCTCCAAAACCGCCTCTTTCGGCGAAAGGCCGCGCCGCATCGCTTCGACAACGGTGTGGCCGCCAGCCACTCGGATGTTCAGCTCGCCGACGCCCGTCGACCCCGCGCCCCCAACATCCGGGTCCACGAAAAGGCCCGCGCCAATAATCGGTGAATCGCCAACGCGTCCCGGGATTTTCCATGCCAGGCCCGCAGTTGTCGTGACGCCGGAAATCTCACCCTTTTCGTTCAGGCCCAGACAATTGATGGTTCCGTAAGTTGGATGATTCGCCATGCGCCAGGCCCACGCCAGCGTCTCTTCATCGGCTGCCGGAAACCTTTCTTTAAGCTGCTTCAGCGGCGGTCTGGCTTCAGACCGGAGGTTTTGATCGAATGGCGTCCAATTGTTAAACCCTTGCGGCGTGCGCAGCGATTCTTTCCATATCAGCCAAGCCGTTCGCGATTTCTCCGTCATCAGATCTTCGCGCTTGTAACCATGCACCTCCGCAAAACGCGTCGCGCCTTCACCAACGATCATGACGTGCGTGGTCTGGTCCATCACCAGCTTGGCGATCTTCGACGGCGTCTTAATGCCCTGAATCGCTCCCACCGATCCGGCGCGCCGCGTGGGTCCATGCATGACGCTGGCATCGAGCTCGACGACACCCTCCTCGTTCGGCAGTCCGCCATAGCCAACCGACGTATCGTTCGGGTCAAGCTCCACAATATTCACGCCCGCAATAACGGCATCGAGCGTATCGCCGCCGGCCTTCATCACCTCGAAAGCCTTCGCCACCGCCGCCCGCCCATTCGGACTCGAAATCGCCACCGGCTTCTTCTTTGTCCCGCCGCTTTGCCCCGCCGCCCCAGCCGCCGCCACGCTCAATCCGGCTGAGCCGGCTATCCATTCTCTGCGATTGATCATGCCTGCCTTTGTATCACGCCCACCCGCCGGTTGCCCAGAGAGCGCTGGGTTGATTTAGAGGGTAGCGGGCGGAAGTAATAGAGTACCCTTGAATTTGAAGGTCATTTTGTGACTGTGACACTAAACCTTCCGCCCAACGTCGAGCAAGCCTTTCTAGGTGAGGCCGCCGCACTGGGACTAACACCCGACGAGTTCGTAAGTGAAGTCCTTCTTGCACGTGCGGCGTCTCGTGGCGGCGTGTCCACCGCCGCAGAGTTGCCGGGTGCCCAATTGCAGATGCAAGAGGGTGTTCCAGTCCTGTGGACCGGACAGTCCATGGCCTTACCTGTCATCAATGACACTCTCGATTTGGTTCGGCGAGAGCGGGATTTGAGCAGTTTTGGACTTTCTAATTGGGGCGTTTTCTTGACACTGTCGTTCTCATACCGGTGTTTGTAGCAGACCATCCCCATCATGGGGCCAGTGTCCGGCTCTACAAAGACTGTTCCAGGGAAGGCGACTGGTGTGCTTCGCACAGCCTCGCCGAGGTATATTCAACGCTTACACGGCTCCCTCATCCCCACAAGGCCACCCCCGCCCAAGCGCTTGCCTGTGTCGAGAACATTGTCGGCCGGTTCAGATTCATCAGCCTTGACGGCGAGGAATACATTTCCGTCCTGCGGGAAGCCGCTCAAAGGCACATTGTTGGCGGTACAGTTTACGATTCCTTGATAGCGCATTGTGCGCTGAAAGCCGGTGCCAATGAGATCTTCACCTGGAATATCCATCACTACCAACTGCTCGGACCTGAAGTCGCAAAGCGTCTAAAGACCCCTCAATCGTCGTAAGCCGTTTTTCTTCCGACTACCCGTAAATGCCGTCGTCTTGTCCCAGCCAGCGCTATATGCCCTCATAACCGCTCTCGACAGGGTCACAATTGGTGATATCCAAGGCACGCTTTTATCGAGTGTCGGGAGCAGCGGGGATTTTCCTCGGTCAACCGCCAAGTCTTCCGTTTGCACGCACCGCAATAGCTTTGGCATCGGATTTGGCGCTTCCGCCAGCCTTGCCTAATTGCGCTGCCATCCAGCCGCGGGAGCCAAGAAAACCCTCTAGAAGTCCTGGTAAATAGATATCCGCATCGATGGCTGGGAAATGCAGCCCCAGCCCGGAGGGGGAAATTTCTATCTTCGTCATCTGTTCCGGCTTGGCACGTTCAAGCCCTTGAGCATCCCCGGGCTTGAACGCGATTGACAGGCCGCTGCTCAAATCGATGACCAGCCGGCCTATGCGGCGATCATAACGCGCTGCCGTTGCCGTCGGCGTCTTCGCCAGGCGGTTCCGCGGCTCGTTTGTTAGCTGCTGCGATTTCTGCTTTAAAGTGAGCCATGAATCTTGCTCCATTCCATGCAAAAGCTTGTTAATCCGAGCGTGAGCGCCGCCTTGATGCGTTTGAGCCTGGCTGCTGCAAAACCATAGTTCTCCCGCAGTTTCCGGCGAACCGTCTAGATAGTTGAGGTTGAAGACCGCCTCACAACCATCGCCGATGGCATGCACATGCACATGCACATGGGCCGGTCTGTGGTCGTTGGGGTAGATCGCCACTCGTATAGCAGGTCTCGTTCCTGATTCCCGCGGTCGCCATGCAAGATAAAGTCCGCTATCTACCACCTATCGGTTTATTCGGATGGTGTGGGAAACTCCTTAAACACTCGCGGCCCGAGAGCTGCAAAGAATTCTCCGAACTTAGCCTCCACGAAATCGACTGGTTGAGCTTTGTCCCGCAGATAAGGAATATTGATCCGGCGAAACCTGACAAATTGGTCGTGGACACCGCGCATGTGTGCTCGATAGTAGCTATCCAACAATTCGTCGAAGGAATGCGCTGCGATGTCCGCCAGTAATTCTTCATAGTCTTCCACATCAATGATCGTAAGTGGCGTTATCGGCGTTTTCTTGCTGCGCATTTGTGATCGATCAAATCGCTCGTTGAGGTATGCTGACATTCCTGGACATGTCATCGCAGCGTCAAGGCAAACCATCACCGAGTAGATCACAGCCCACTTGCGGTCAGGCAGACCGGGAACTGGGTCGCCGTCGAGGATACGTCGGATGGCTCGGCCAAGCTGCGCGATACCTTTGCGGCCATCTTTATCACCGGTTATGAAATTCTTGTCGATCTCTCTACTTAGCAGTTCTTTATTACCACCTACTTTCGCCATGGCGGGAAGGACACTGCTCTTGTACTCACATAGGATTAGTCGATCTCCTTCGACGAAGATGCCGTCGCAGACCTCGGCTCCATCTCGGAATAAGGGATTCGCCAAGTATCGACTTGTTGGAATGCCGTTTGTTCGGACCTGCGCGT
Source organism: Bryobacterales bacterium (assembly GCA_963718465.1). Lineage (GTDB taxonomy): Bacteria > Acidobacteriota > Terriglobia > Bryobacterales > Bryobacteraceae > Bog-105. The sequence goes on from CAVQZK010000036.1 coordinate 107,079, forward strand.
GTAGATAGGATTCGAACAGCTTGCCATAGGTGCCACCCAACCGATCAGCATTGCCAACAGCAATTGTCCAGTACAGTCCACGCCCTGCTTTGTCCAACAGAGACGCCAGATCGAGGCAGAAATACTGTCCGTTTGGAAGACCAATGAGGGGATAGGCTTGAAACAGCGTTGTATCCGCGATTGGTCGTATTCCGCGACTCGCAGCTATCGCCGCTAGTTCCGTATCCGATTTTGAGGTCAACGAAAGAAAAGCGGTGATTTGTTCTTCAGATAACTTGGTATTCGCAAAATACTCACGACGCAAGAAGAAGGCTGGATCATCTGTGATGAATGATGCTTGCGTAACTGGCAAATACAAAGAGCCAACGATAAGCGCGAGTTCGGCAAAACGGCGGGGACTGATGCCGACGGTTTGGTCGAAACGTTCGGCAAGATCTAGCAAGCCGGGTTGTCCCTTTATTAGCGGAACCGTTTCTTCAAAAACAGTCATACTGCGCACCAGATCAGCCTGAAAGCGTTGCGCAATCGTGCCGTTGTGATACGGCAGCTGATGGCAAAGAAAATCAAGCGTCTCATCGACATTGCCAGGCGCGATGAGTTCATTCATCATCAGACAGACCCCAAGGATCTGCGCGGACGCTGCTGGGGTGTTTATGGGAGCGCCATCTGGCGGGCTAACGTCTATCGCCAAGCGAGCGGCAGCTAAAATGCCTACGCGCGGGAAAAAGACTCGCTGCGCTCCGTCACGCGTGACGTGATAATCCGAACGGGAGGCGCCGAAAAATACCCGTCGCGCCAATTCGCGGTCTGCAACAAAATCTGGTCGGGGACGCCAGTTCTTGAGTACTGCACTGAGCTTCGCCAACAAAAGGAGCACCGCGCACCGTTGGTACTGCTGAAGGACCGCGCTAGCGTCAGCCAAGGACGCTTCTCGCCCGAACAGTTCCGAGAAAGAGACCGAAACGGCACCTTCCCACCGAATTGGTGGAACTCGTGACATAGACCATCTATCCAGCCAACTGTAGGCAGTATGGCATAAACCTAAACGTTTTGGTTAAGTCTCATCTTAAAAATGTGTTCGTTCAAGGGCGGGGAACGAGCAATCGATGCCACTCAACATCGTCACGCCGCGAGTACGCGGTCAAGTGTGGTACGGCCATTTTCAGAGTAGGTGGGCGAAGGGTCGGAGTTCTGAGGCTGTTGCCACCAAACCGTTGCGGGTCAGAGTTTCGAGATATTGCTCGATCGTATAGGGCGGTGTTTTCAGTCGTTGGCGAATTTTCTGCACGACACCGCAGAAAAGACCTGGGGCCAAGTTAAGGTGATTACAGAGAAATCGTCGGGGTGCTGAATATCGATGCCGTAGGGGGCAAGCGCTGCTTCCGGGAAATGTTTGAGGTTCTGCGTCACAATGACATCGCTGCGGCCGGCAATTGCTGCTGCTACAACGTGGCGAATCGTTCGGATCGGGCAATTCAAGCAAAGGAATAAGCGCCTCATAGCCGGTGATTAGACAATCGCGCGTTTTGCTGTCCATCAGATCCCGCGTGCGCTCAAGCGCCGCACGATTCCGGTGCGGTTCGTTGCGGAGCAGCGCCTCCATCCACTCCCGGTGAATATCAGCCGTCCACCTCGCTCTGAATATGTCGGTGACTGCAAGCTGCAGCAGCAAATCACGCAATGGGGCAGGGTAGATCACATTGGCGTCTAGCAAGCCCGTGTAAGTCACGAGTGGGCATAGCCCATATCATTTTCCTGCGCGTCGGCCGCCAGCTGATCGAGAACAGCTTCACGCCCCTGGTCGATCCGGTTCTTGTAGCTCATGACATCTTCCATGAGAATTCGCCGATGTTTGCCGACCTTGCGGTGGGGAATTGCGCCCTCCGAAAGGAGCTTGATGAGGTAGGGGCGGGAAACGTTTAAAATTGCCGCTGCCTGCACAGTCGTCAACTCGGCATTTTCCGGAATGATCGACACCCCGCGACCCGCCGCCATGGCCTCCAGGATGTCCATCAGCAGAGCAACGGCAGCGGCCGGTAATTCAAGCGGCTGCTCCTGATCCGAATCGAGAATGCGGATAGACAGCGACCCGGTTCGGTCCCGATACCGCGAAAGACGCTGACCGAGGTGCGGGCTAGGGCAACCTCGTCCGCAGTCGGTGGAGATTGTCGATTTGATTGTTGGGTAAGCGTTGGCATGATTCCTGTATTGTAACAGCTATATGCAACAAATGTAACATATGCTGTATATGAAATATTTGCAACAATCGAAAATATGCTGGCTCCCGGTTGTTGGCGCGGAGGGAGGTCTACCCGAGCTGCGTGTAACGTGTTCAGTATCCCCGAACTAAGCGCATGCCAGTTGACTCCGAAATGCATCGCCAGACCGGTAAACGTAGTCACCACCAGCGCCAGCAGCAGCACATTCTCAATAGCCGCCGACTCTTGTGTTTCTCCGGTCTCCTGAGTAGCGAAGTTCACTGCTCATCATGCCGACCCGAACATCCGGCGCTACTAACTGCCGTCCCATTACGGCAAACCAGCTCCGCTAATCAAAAAAACAACTCACCCATACGCCGCCTAATATCCTCGCTTCCCGTACGGCCTAATCTTCGGCCGCCCGGCCACAAAAAACACGGTGACAAAAAACAAAAATAAATCTTCTTACTTCTAATCAGCCACTTACCTGCAAAATTTCAGCACGCCCGTTCGCCCGAATGCTCCAATGAACTCGGAAATCGTTATGGCAACCCCCGCTCAAGTCGAAGCAAACCGCGCGAATGCGCTCCTCTCCACCGGCCCGTCCACGCCGGAAGGCAAACTCAAATGCTCCCACAATGCCCTGAAAACCGGACTCACCGGTCGCACCATCGTCCTGCCAACCGACGATATCGCCGCTTATCAGAAACTCGTCGCGCAGATCAACAGCAAGTTCCAACCTGAAACCGACTACGAGAAGCATCTCGTCCAGGGCGTCGCCGATACCGAATGGCGTCTCCTCCGAATTCCCACTCTCGAAGCCGGTCTCTACTCCATTGGCCGCAACGAACTCGCCGGCGAATTCGCGTCCGAAACCGACCCAGGAACCCGCGCCGCCATGATCGAAGCGCAAATCTTCCGCGTTTACAAGCGCGACTTCGGCAATCTCCGCTTGCAGGAGAACCGTCTCCGCAGCCAGCTCGAAAAAGACACCGCGCAGCTCACGCAGATCCAGGATGACCGCGACCTCCTCCTCCGTGCGCGCCGCAACGAAGCCATGTTCGCCTTCGACAGGGCCAAAAGCTCCAAGCAGCCCTTCAACTTAGCGGATTTTGGGTCCGAATTTTCAGCAGAGTATTTGACCGCCCGCTATCAGGCATTTCGCAGCAACAACAATCTCGTGCCGCCCGCTTTCGAACGCGCCTGGAAAGCGAAAGTAAGATCGCAAGCGGCATGAAAACAGCCTGTGATTTCCACGATCCGCAGCAACCCACCTCGGCCGCTCTGCTTGCGAAGTCCTGTTACCTCATTCGAATCCTCGAAGCCGATCCGCAGTGGCACCATTCGCATGTTTCTCCGCCCGGTCTGCCTGCTCCTCGGTCAACTCCTTCGTGGCAAGTTCAATCGTCGAAACGTCCTCGCCCATATGAAAGCTCACCGTCTGAAACTGGAACAGTTCAGCGAAAACGGCGGAGAGTAAATGTTGCCCGGTGTGTTGCTGCATGTGATCGTACCGGCGCGCCCAATCGATTTCTGCGTGTACTTGATCCGTTTCAACTGGACCCTCCAGAATGTGGGCGATGCGGCTCTCTTCGTCTATGACCTCAACAACCCGCTGACCGCCTATAGTTCCCAAATCGAAGGGCTGCCCACCCGATGCCGGATAGAAGGCTGTACGATCCAAGTAGACCCTCCCGTTACTATCGGTGGTTTCCACGACGTTTGCCTCAAACTCGCGCAGGTAACAGTCTGAATAGTACAGCCGATCAGTGACCACCCCTAACTTTTATCATTTCGATGCGGGCGAAGAATAGACGAAGCCCTACTTCAAGGAATCTAGCCGCCGAGGCGCCGCATCAGCATAAGGGACAATCAGAAGCAGCCATGTCGTTGCGTGAGCACATTCAGGCCATAAAAAGGGAAGATCCGGCTGCTAAAAGCAGCCTTGAGATCTTGCTCTGTTACCCCGGCTTGCATGCTGTGCTACTGCATCGGTTCTCCAATTGGCTTTACCGCCGCCGACGCGTATGTAATCGCCCGTTTTCTATCGAATATTGGAAGAATCTTTACAGGCATCGAGATCCACCCCGGCGCGAAGATTGGCCAGCGATTATTCATCGACCATGGATTGGGTGTGGTCATTGGCGAAACGGCCGAGATCGGGGACGACGTTCTTCTCTATCAGGGGGTGACGCTAGGAGGAACCGGCGGTGAACGCGGCAAGCGCCATCCTACCCTCGGCAATCGCATTGTAGTTGGCGCGGGCGCGGCCGTTCTTGGGAACATCGAATTGGGGGATGACGTTAGAGTGGGCGCTGGATCGGTGGTGGTCCACTCGGTGCCGGCCGGCTCGACGGTGGTCGGGATTCCAGGCAAAATTGTAAAGACGCGTGGCGACGCGCTGGGTACGCTGGAGCACGGCCGGGTTGCGGCCTGTGCCGAGTCCGATGAACCTTCGGACGTGGAACAGATTAACGATCGCATACACGAACTCGAAGCGCTGATACGTCTGCTGCTCGAAGAGCGCGTCGGTCAATCGCGCGGTTAACGTACGGCTGCGGGTCTGAATCGATATTTCAGGCTGTTCGCCGCCAATTTCGCCAACTCCTCGCGCGAGAATCCGAACACCTGGGCGGCCAACATGTATTCGTGCAAAAGATCGGTATGGAAGAGTGCTGGATCATCCGTTCCAAGCACTACCGGCACGCCGGCGTCCCACAATTTTCTTAGTGGGTGCAGTTCGAAGCTCGCCACCGCTCCAGTGCAAACGTTGCTCGAAGGGCAAACTTCCAGCGGGATGCCGCGCTCTTTCAACAACTCCAGCAGGCTGGGGTCTTCAATGGCCCGAATCCCATGGCCGATGCGTTGCGCTCCAATGCGGACCGCATCCCAAACGCTTTCCGCACCTGCCATTTCGCCCGCGTGGCAAGTAAGACCCAGCCCAACTTCTTGCGCTTCCCGGTAGAGCGAATGAAACCATTCGGCAGGCCCACGTTCTTCATCGCCGCCGATTCCGATGGCCACCACTCCTGAATTCCGGCATTCTTTCGCAATCTGAAATACTTTAGCCGCCGGTTCGGGGCCAAACTGGCGAATTGCGTCGAAGATCCATCCTACTGTCACTTCGCCAAAACGTTCCACTTCGGTTTGAACAGCCTCAAACACCTGTTCGACACTCTGATTCTTCCAGAGAATTACACCCGCCGAGAGCGTAATCTCCGCATATTTCACATTCTGCGCGGACAACTTCCGCAGAAGCCGGCGCGTGGCAAGCGCGTAAGCCTCCGGTGAACTTAGTTTCTGGCTGATCCAGACGTATGCCTTCAAAAAACCTGCAAAACCAATGTATTGAAAGTGCGCCCAAATCTCGTCCAGAGTCAAAGAGGGATCGAGTTCGTGGATAGTTTCAACATCGACCGAGCCTTCCAGATGCAGGTGCAATTCGGCTTTATCTAACGACCGCACAAACCCCTGGAGATCGTTCGTGTCTTGCGTCATATCCTTATCTTTCGCTAGTTACCTTGTCATAATAAACGTGCCATGACTGAACAAGAGTTAGAAGCAATAGCGGGCGGTTATCACGGAGATGCATTCGCCGTTCTTGGACCGCATGCTACCGGCAACAATGGGAAAACGGATTGGGAGATACGCGCCTTCCTGCCGCATGCCAAAGAGGCGGCCGTGGCGTTCGAGGGCGCCTCGGTGCCTATGGAGCGCGCCCACACCGCAGGCCTTTTCAGTGCTCGAGTACCCACGCGGCCGGCGGAGTACAAACTCCACATCACCGATCATCAGGGCAACGTCACCGAAGCGGAGGACGCGTATCGCTTTCCGCCGCTCTTAACCGAATTCGATCTGCATTTGCATTCGGAAGGCACAAATTACGAAGGCTATACGCCTTTGGCGCACATCAGGCAACAGTAGATGGCGTGGTGGGAACCCGCTTTGCCGTTTGGGCTCCCAACGCGATCGTGGTCAGCGTGGTGGGCGATTTCAATGGCTGGGATACTCGCCGCAACCCCATGCGCTTGCGCACCGGCGGCGTTTGGGAAATTTTCATGCCCGGCGTCGGCCCTGGCTCGGCTTACAAATACGCCATAAAATCGCGCTTCCGGGGCTACAGCCAGATGAAGTCCGACCCTTACGGCTTTGGGATGGAAGCACCTCCGAAATCGGCTTCCATCGTGGCCGACCTTGACGCTATGAATGGCAAGATCAGGAATGGATGGAGCAGCGCGCCAAAACTAAAATCCTCGATTCCCCGATGGCGTTCTATGAGGTTCATCTCGGTTCCTGGGTTAGAGCGGAAAATAATCAGCCGCTCACTTACCTTGAGCTTGCCGATCAGACTGGTTCCATACGTCAAGAAGATGGGCTACACCCACATCGAGCTGATGCCCATCGCCGAACACCCGTATTCGCCCTCATGGGGTTATCAGGTAACCGGATATTTTGCGCCGACTTCGCGCTTCGGAACACCTCTCGATTTCATGCGCTTTGTCGACCGCTGCCATCAGGCAGGAATCGGGGTCATTATGGATTGGGTTCCGGCGCACTTCCCCAAAGATGCGCACGGCCTCGCGTTCTTCGATGGCACTGCCCTTTATGAGCATGAAGACTCGCGCAAAGGCGAACATCGCGATTGGGGCACTCTTATCTTCAATTTCGGCCGCAACGAAGTCCGATCGTTCTTGATTTCGAATGCCATGTTCTGGCTGAAGAAATATCACATCGACGGCCTTCGCGTGGACGCAGTCGCCTCAATGCTTTACCTCGATTACTCGCGCAAAGCGGGCGAGTGGATTCCCAATATGTATGGCGGCAACGAAAATCTGGAAGCCATCTCGTTCCTGCGAAAAACCAACGAACTGGTACACCAGGTGCCCGGCGCAATAACCATCGCGGAAGAATCCACCGCTTTCACCGGCGTTTCGCGCCCTGTTTATTTGAACGGCTTAGGCTTCACCATGAAATGGAACATGGGCTGGATGCACGACATGCTCCATTACTTCGAACGCGATCCCATCCACCGCAAATATCATCAGAACGACATCACGTTCAGCATGATCTACGCGTTCACCGAAAACTTCGTACTGCCCATTTCGCACGACGAAGTAGTCTACGGCAAGCGTGCTTTGCTGGACAAGATGCCCGGCGACGAATGGCAGCGTTTTGCCAACGCGCGCGCGTTTCTCAGCTACATGTACGGCCACCCCGGCAAGAAGCTGCTTTTTATGGGCTGCGAAATTGGCCAGACCGCTGAATGGAACTCAGAAGCAGCAAGTGGAGTGGTGGCTGCTCGACTTTGAGATTCATCGCCGGTTCCAGGCCTTCAACGCCGCTCTCAATACCGTTTACAGGAGCGAACCTGCCATGTATGAAGTCGATTTCCAGGGCTGGGGATTCGAGTGGATCGACTTCCACGATTTCAACAACTCCATCGTGTCCTTCGTTCGCCGCGCCAAACGCCGCGAAGATTATTTGGTGTTCGTTTGCAACTTCGCTCCGGTCCCGCACAAAGGTTATCGAATTGGTTTCCCTGAGCCCGGGTTGCACCGCGAGATCTTCAACTCCGATGCTGAGATATTCGGCGGCAGCAATATGGGGAATGGAGGGCATGTAGACGTGGAGGATGTTCCTTCGCACGGAAAACCAGGCTCGGCGGAACTCGATTATTCCGCCACTTGGCGTGGTGATCTTTAAGCCAATGCGATCACTGCCGCCTTTGCCGGAGCCAATCGAAGAGAAGGCTAAGTGAGCTTGCGCATGATCGTTTTAAATGTCAGCCCAGCGCCGCAGCAGGTTGTGGTAGATGCCGGTCAACTGGACCGACGATGGATGAATTGCGCCTTCACTGCCCAACCGCTGAATGGCAACGTCCAGATCGAACAGCAGCGTGCGTTCGCCGTCATCGCGAATCATGCTCTGAATCCAGAAGAAGGCGGCTAGGCGTGCGCCGCGCGTTACGGGCTGCACATGGTGAAGGCTGGTGGAGGGATAGAGGATCATATGACCCGCAGGCAGCTTTACACCATGCGTTCCGTAGGTATCTTCGACGACAAGCTCACCGCCGTCGTATTCGTCGGGCGCGGCAAAAAACAGCGTCGCCGACAGATCGGTACGGATTCGATGAGGAGTGCCGGTCACCTGTCTGATGGCGTTATCCACATGCGTTCCGAACGATTGACCGCCCCGATAGCGGTTGAACAGCGGCGGAAACACCCGGGCGGGAAGTGCCGCTGAAATGAAGAGTGCGTTTTGTTCTAGCGCAGCCAGAATCATCCGCCCAGTCTCCTTGGCGGCGGTCGATCGCCTCCGGCAATTGTTCGTTATCTTTGGCGCGCGCCGATTGATGGCCGGCGGTCACCCGGCCATCGACCCACTCGGCTTGATCGAGAATTTGCCGGGCTTTCAATACTTGGCCGGCGGTCAACACGTCTGGTATCGGCAGTAACATTGGTTTTCGACTTATCCTCGATCAGAACTTGAATTTCAACCCGACCAACGCCGGAACGTCCCGGACCCAGCACAATATGAGCGGGATGCAGTTCGTCGTAGTAATAGCGATTGGCAATGTTGTCGACGTTGACTTGAAGGTCGAGATGCTCGGTCAGCCGCTTACTGGCCATGGCGTTGAACACCCAGTAGCCGGGAACTTCTTTGACAAGTCCGGTCACTGGATCAAACGGCGCGGTGGAACTAGCGGTACGGGCTGAGACATAGCTTGCGCCAACGCCTGTTTCCATTCGCCAAGGCAAACGATAAGTGCTCCAGAAATTGAAGGTGTTGCGCGGCACGTTAGCAAGCTGCGCGCCCACCGCCGCCGGATAATATTCGGAACTAATCAGCTTTGCATCCAGATTCGCGTAGCTTGCCAGCAGATCCCAGCCGCTTGTCAGACGAGTGTGTACTTCAATTTGCGCGCCATTCACCCGTTGCGTACCGGCCAGCACATTCAGCAGCGAGTTCGCCGGGTCTGGCTCCCGGGCATTCAGCTTGGTGGTTTGGAAGACTGCCGCGCGAAGAGAGAGTCTGCGATTCGGCAAGTCCCATTTCGTGCCGAATTCGTATGTTCTATTCTTCTCCGGAGGCAGACTTGCAGTATTGGCGCTGAGGGACAGCGATTCGGCCGAAGGGTTGAACGAAGTGCCTGCGTCAAAGTAAATGCTGCCAATGGAGACAGGCTTGTAAACCACCGCGGCCCGCCCGCTTGGCATTTCATCGACGCGGTTAAACGCCGCTGCCGGGGCGATGCTTTGGGAATAATCGGTGTCGAAGCGGTCCCAGCGGATTCCGCCCGTCAGGTCCCAGTGCTTGCCGAGCTTCATAGTGTCCAGAACATACGCGGCTGCGGTAAGCGATGTCGTGTGAACGTTCGTCGTAATGGCCGCGGTGCCGGTGAGCGGCTGATCGGGATCGGGGTTGAGCAGACTGGTTGACGGCACATTCGTCCAGGTCGGCCGCGCCGGATCGGATGTTTCGCGCCCGGCCTCAATTCCGCTCACAAAATCGTGTTGGATAAAGCCTGTCTTGACGTGTGCCGTCATGTCCAACTGTTCGTCAAGGTAGCTCTCTACGCTGTTGACGCCGATTTCGTGCCGGGTCACCTCAATGGAGCTAAGCGGAGTAGTGAGCGTCACGCCCGCCGGTATCTGGGCTTCGGTAATGAGCGCGTCACGCACATAATTGGCGTAACGCACCTGATCGCGGAAGGTTACGTGGCTGTTCGCATCGTGCTCTATTCTAGCCGTGCCAATGTCATCATAAGTACGTAAATAGTTGCCGTCTTTGAAGCCGTAGTAATTATTCCGTGCCACTGGCGCCGGACCATTAAAGAGCCACGGAATGCCGTAGTCCGGCTTGTCATCGGCATTCTGATGGAAATAGTTGAACGTCAACCGCGTAGGCGTGCCCAGTCCCAGCGCAAGCGATGGAGCGATTCCGAAACGCCGATTCTCGGCGATGTCGCGGCCGGCCACGTTGCCTTCGTCGCCCATGATATTCAGCCGGAACGCGGCATCCTTGCCCAACAGGTGCAGCGGCAGATCGACATCAAGAGTGCCGCGCCGCGTGGGATCGGTCCCGAAATTCACATCGCCGGAAACGAATCGCGTCAAGCCGGGCGTCTTGCTCGCTTGATTGACGACTCCACCAGTGGATCCGCGGCCGAACGTGACGGAGGATGGCCCCTGCAAAACCTCGACTTCCTGGGTGTTGAACGGATCGCGATAGTAGCTGCCGAAATCGCGCATTCCATCAATGAAGAGATCGTTACGCGCCGTGAATCCGCGAATCGTCAGGTTGTCGCCTTGCGCGCCACCCTCTCCCGCAGCCAGACTGATACCCGCTACATTGCGCAGCGCATCGCGCAACGTCGTGACGCCTTGCTCTTGCATGACGGCTTGCGGCACCGCGTTAATGGTTTGGGCGGTGTCCAACAGCGCCTGCGGAAATTTTGGCGAAGACGTTGCCAAGGCATCCACGCTTGACGTAACGTCAATCGAAGAACTCATGCTCTTGAGCTCGATGGTCACATCGTTCGCCGAGGTAAAGCGGTAGCTCAAACCGGTATCGGTCAAAAGTTTCTTCAGCGCTTGATCGGCGGTATAGAGCCCGGACACGCCAGGCGAATGGACGCTAAGAATGGCTTGCGCGGCCGCAACGACATTCAATCCCGTAACCTGCATGAAACTTGCCGACACTGCATCTAGCGAACCCGCCGCGATAGCAAAGCGCCGAACCGGCTGCGAGCCTTGCGTCGAACCTTTCGCTTCCGGGCGGCGAGGCAGATCTTGCGCTCGCGCCATGTTGGATGTTCTATTGCCGACGGTTGAATAGGCAACCAGTGTTCCCACGGCTGCCCAACGATAGGCGGCCGGCCAATTCGTCTGGCTCTTTTTCTTTTCCCGCTTACGCGGCTGCTTGATCTTGATCCTCATTGAAATCCTCTCGGGGGGACGTTGGGCGTCCTCTGGCCAGCGGACTTATAATGAGTGAGTCGCCGGCCTTCTGGGTTGTCGATTTTGCGTGTCTCCACGGTGCTTCGGCAAAAGGTTGCCGTGGAGACACGCTTGTGTTTAATGATTCAGCAGTATCGCAGTTTCCCTTAACTCCTGTGCCGTTGACGAATTGACCCCGGCCGCGCAGCTGCGGCAGAGGCCGCCAACCTCTAATCGTGTTACCCGGATTGAAAAGCCCGCTTGCTCTGAAACTTCGGCCTTGAGCCGGTCAAATAGAGGGCTAGTGAATTCCTCGATCCGGCCGCAGATGAAACAGGCCAAATGAACGTGATCGCGTTTGGTCTTCACTTCGTAATAATGCTTTTCCCCCTGCAGGTGCATCAGGTCCAACTCGTCAATAAGTCGAAGCCTCTTGAGAAGTTCAAGCGTGCGGTAGACGGTAGCGCGATTAATGTTAGGCTCACTCTTCCTCGCAAGTTCCAACAGCGCGGTGGCATCCAGGTGTTGTTTGGCCTTCTGAATAATTTCAACCAGGACACGGCGCTGAGCCGTTAACCGCACACCCTTTACCGCGAGTTCGTCCAACAAGGACCGGCGCGCATATGGGCAACTTTGATTGTCCGACTCACTTGCAACAGAGTCGCAAGTATGCATACGATTGTGGGACTCGCTGGCCCGTGGAATACTTGCGACACAGTCGCAACAATCGCTATCAATGAGATGTAGGACCACTTCGGTCCTATCTTATGAAGGATGGTCGGCACCTGTCAATATTTTCCAGCAAATGCTTCGGAAAAGGACTTGAATGGGACTTATCTGGCCTGATCAGCGACAACATGAAGAATTGCGGGTTTGGAATCTATCGAAGTTCAGCTAACCCTCAATCCGAAGACAAATCGAATGTCGTGCCTTGGGACGGCTTGCGATCGATAAACAATTTCACGGCGACCTGGAAAGCATGACGGTTAAAATCGCGGACGGAAAGCATTCCTACGAATTTGAGTACACTCCCGCCAGCCAGCCGGCTGATCTTTAAACCTTGACTCGATAAGCTGGTAGTGGAAGGCCATGAAAGAGTTAGAGCAGATTCTGCGGCTGTGGGCGGCTACAGAAGCAGCCGGCGAACCAGCGGTACTTGCCACAGTCGTGAAGACGCAAGGCTCCTCTTACCGTCTGCCCGGTGCGCGTCTCCTTCTTACCCGGCGCGGTCAGCGCGTAGGGGCCATCAGCGGAGGATGCCTGGAAGATGACGTCGTTAAGAAAGCTTGGTGGCTGACCGAAAAGGGTCCGATTGTCCGCCGTTATGACACCACGCCCGATAACGAAATAGCTGCCGGCGGTTATGGTCTTGGGTGCAACGGCGTTGTACACGTTTTGATGGAACGCGTGAAACCGGGTGACGCGGCAATTCTTAAGCTGATTCGCGAAACGCAGGTTCAGCGCCGTCCGGCGGCTGTGGCCCACATCCTGCAGCCCGCGGCTGAAGTGGGTTTGCGGCTCAGCATCGGCGTTGCCGGCACTGTGACTCACAACATTCCGGATGCTGGTTTTGCGGGACACATCGAGGCCGAAACCCGGAGTGTTCTCGCGAACGGGGGGACTCGCCTCCTGCACTTTCCGGACGGGCGCGAAGTCTTCATCGAAACGTTGAGGCCGGCTCTGCGTCTGCTCATATTTGGAGCCGGCGACGATGCGGTTCCTTTAAGCGATATGGCAAAATATCTCGGCTGGCAGGTAATCATATTCGACGGCCGCTCGCACTACGCCCGCCGCGAGAAATTCCCACATGCCGAGGAGGTCGTCGTACGCGAAGCCGGCGCTCCTGCACCCTCCATCGATCCGTGGACGGTGGCGGTACTTATGTCTCACAGCTACAGCCAGGATCTGGCCGCGTTGCGCCAGCTATCGTCTTTGCCTTTGCGCTACCTCGGCATTCTCGGTCCCGCAAAACGAACCCATCAACTCTTCGCCGACGCAGATCTCGATCCGGCGCAAATCGTGGCTAACGTTCGCGGACCCATGGGCCTCGATATTGGCGCGGACGGGCCGGAACAAGTGGCGCTTGCGGTGATCGCCGAAATTCAGGCATTCTTGAATGGCCGCGGGGGCGGAAGCTTGCACTCGCGGACGGGATCGATTCACGCCTGCGAGGCCGATTCGAGCGCCGCCTGGGTGCAATCTATCGTCTGTGCCTGACGTCTCAATTTACAGATCATGTTCGACAAGTTCCGGCAGTTTCCGATAGCAGTCGCATTCGCCGCTTCTCTTTTCGCGCAGAACCGGCCACCCGATCAGGGGAAGCAGATTGTGGATAAAGCCATTCAAGCCTTGGGTGGCGACACCTTTCTGCACATGCGCTCGCGGATTACTTCAGGCCGCATTTATGCGTTCTTTCACGACGCAATGAACGGCTCCGATATAGCCACCATCTATACCGAGTATCTTGACGAGAAGCCCACGAAAGGCTTGGGGGTTCGCGAACGTGAAGTGATGGGCAAGAAACAAGATTATTCATATTTGTTCCTGCCGGATCAGGCTTTCGATATTACCTTTCGTGGCGCCCGTCCGTTCCCCGACGACCGCTGGGAACGCTACAGCCGTTCCACCCGGAACGACATTCTATACCTGCTTCGCATGCGGCGGAATGAACCGGGCCTGCAGTTTGACTTCGTTGGCAGCGACGTGCTTATAACCACCCACGTCGAAATAGTCGACATAACCGACGCGGCAGGAACCACTCTGCGCGTTTACTTCGACCACAACACGTTTCTGCCGGTTCGCCAAAGCTATCAGTGGCTCGACCCGGAAACCAGGCAGCACAACGACGAAATCACCGACTTCGATAAATGGCGCGATGCGGGCAACGGCGTGATGTGGCCATTCACGATTGAACGGCAGCGCAATGGCTACAAGGCCTATCAGTCATTCGCCAACAAAGTGGAAGTGAACCAATCTCTGCCGCCGGCGATCTTTGATTTGCCTCCGGGCGCAAAGCTCTTGAGAAAGGTGGAGTAGGCGCAGTATCCTTTTAGAGCCTCTGCCCCGGCCGCGATATTCCCGGGTGGTGTACTGTTGCTACAATTTAGTCTCAAAGCAGTTAGCGCATTGGCGCCATGGATCTCGATCAGCTTCATACTTTTCTTGAGATAGTCCGGCTCAAGAGCTTCTCAAAGGCGGCGCAGACCTGTTATCGTACGCAGCCGGCAATCAGCGCCCAAGTCCGGCAGTTGGAATTGGAGCTGAACACCACGCTCTTCGAACGTTACGGTACCAGAATCTCGCTCACCGTCGCGGGTCGTATATTTGCCGAACACGCAGAGCAAATTCTTGCGTTGCGCCGCCGCGCCCAGGATTCCATAAACGAGCTCGAAAAAGTACCCCGTGGCGAACTGGTTATCGCGGCGAACGAAGCCACCTGCATTTACGTTTTGCCGGGTGTCTTCGCCGAATTTAAGAAACAGTTTCCAAATGTCCAGCTCTTAGTCGACCGTTCGTACGGTACCCGCGTCGTACAAGCCGTGCTCGACAATTTGGCGGATTTCGGCATCACTCAACTGCCCGTCCAGGAGAAGAAGCTTCAGGTCGTTAAAATTCACTCCGATGAAATAAAATTGCTTGTGCCAGGCGGCCATCGTCTTGCGTCTTACGGTAGGGTTGCTCCGGCCGACCTGCTGGGAGAGCAGTTGCTGCTCCCCAAAACGGGTACCACGCGGGCGCGGCTTAATTCGTGGCTCGATTCGGTTCAGGATGAGCTGAACGTCTCTATGGAACTGGACTCAACGGAGATGATCAAGCGTTTTGTGATGGCTAATCTCGGGCTTTCTTTTCTCGCCGCTTCGCATTGCCAGGAAGAGGAAGAAACCGGCAAGCTGGCCTGCGTACCGCTCGGTCCGGAACCCATGATTCGGCGCGTTGGTCTGATCTATCGTAAAGATAAGTCTTTATCGAAGGCGGCGCTCGGATTCATCCAAGTCACACTCGATAATGCGGGAAACGAATTGGGAATATACCACTCCACCCGGCTTAAGGCCTCGGGGATTTAGGTGGGTATAACCCTGGGTGGGTATAAGCTGGAAGCGATAGTGCCATGGCCCAATTGACGGCAAAAAGCTCAACTATCTTTATCGCAACAGGACACGAGACGCGTGTTTATCGCACGGTGGAGGACGTTCCACTCGAGTTGCGGCAGAAGTTGATTGACTGTACGCGCGGCATCAATTCCGCCACCATTCTTATTGCCGATAAACGTGGACGCGAGGAACTGGTTCGAGCATTGCAAGGGCGCCCGAGCGAAGTGCAATGCCGTTTGGTGGAGAATATCCGGTCGCGGCAGCCCGACCCGCAGCCGAAACCGGAAGCAGTATCCAGATTCCGCTTGATCGGAACCTGGCTTGAATTGTTATTGCCCGTCATCGCGGGCCTTTCGCTCTGGATAGCGGTGGAAGCGCAGTTTTGATACTGCTTTATATATCATTTCTCTAATCTTGCCCTCGACCTGAGCCGATGAGTGTTCTGTGACCACTTCGTTCGGCGATCATCCCCATTCAGCAGTCATTCAAGTACCCACAGGTGAGGCGAATGGCTCCAAGTATCAGATTCCCTGCACGTTTGAAGGCATGGAGGGAAAACGGCTTCGGCTGGAGTCGCCAGAACGGCTGAGCCTCTCTACCGTTGTGAGCGTGGAATATAACGACGCCATGTTCCTGGGCGAGGTGATGAATTGCCGTAAAGATCCCGCCAATAACTGGCAGGTAGAAATCAAGGTCGATCAAATCTTGACGGGATTGCAGAGCCTTATGGCGTTGCGTGCCGGTCTGCTTGGCGAAAGCACCCCGGTCGCCGTTCCACGGGGTTTTGTCCCTGTAGCTGGCTCGAACTAGCGTATTATTTATCTCTTGGCGCAGAAATGCTGGCCTAAGCTCCGTTCTTGCGCAGCAGCCGTCAACCACGAATTACACGGCCTATGATGCCTTGGGACGCGCGACGTCGAGAGTCAGACGACGGGACACAATACCCACAAATTTACACGCAGGTCTCGATCGGGCAACTGAAGCAGATCCACTCGGCGACTCACCCGGCGCAATTCCCCAAACCGATTGGACAGCAGCTTTGGTCGATGAGTCCGCCCGCGCCGAACTGCTCTCCGCTTTAGCCGCTGAAGACGGCGAGAGGGAAGGCGGCTATGATTGAAGGTATGGCGACCGTTCACATGTCGGATAACGAGGTCACGAACAACTTCGCCGCGGTACTGGAGAAGATTCGCAATGGCGTCGAGGTCGTTGTCGAGCAGGACCATCGCCCCGTGGCTGTGATCCGATCCCCAAAGCGATCCGGACGGCCGATCTCAGAATGTATCTCTTCTGCGAAAGCTAGCGGCTCTCAGATCACACTGGATGACGGCTTCGTTCGTGATGTGGAAGAAGGGATCAGAGACCGTCAGCAGCCATGGAACCCGCCCTCCTGGGATTAGTTCTCGACTCCAGCATCATCATCGAAGCCGAACGTAAACGCCAGACGGTCGAAGAACTGCTAACAGGAATCGAGCAGAGCTTCGGAGAGGTCGAGATTACAATCTCGGCTATAACCGTCGCGGAGCTCGTTAGCTTATGTGAGTCGAGTACATAAGCCGACTTGGACGAAGTGGCGGTTGCCTTCGGCTGCGCGCCACAGACGCTGCGTGTGGTAACTTGGCCTGGGAAACGCGCCGGGCGATCTCAATAAGCAGAGTTCCCGACATGTCCTTAAGCCAGCGCGAACACTTTGAAAACCCCATAGGGTGTACGTCAGCGCAGCGTTCCCCCAAGTCCCAATATCTAAAGCGATTCCGCGCCGCGACCTCTGCCACTTCCGGAGGTGTATATTGCGGAATCGCTCCAAATGCTGATCTAAGACTTCTCGGGACCTATCTGCCTTGCGGCGCGGAGCGGCTGGGCGCAATTGGTCTGATGCTGAGCATACAAGGAAGCGATCTACGGGTACCATGCTGACTCGCCGGTTCTTAAAGAGGATTGCTTGCATCAGGTTCCTGTTTCTTTCCATGGGGCGTGAAGGTCGGAGCGCGATTTGTCTGGGCCACACAGTCCCGTCCCCGGAATCTGCGTGACCCGTTGTAGGGCAGGACGGCTCGATTCTGTAGAATTAGACAATGCAACGCGCTACGCTCAATAGCTCTCAAATCCTCGGTACCAAACGAGAGCGGAACCCTGTGCGCGTCACTTCCTGCGAAATCACAGAAAGGAGCCACACCAATTGACAGGCAGACATGCCTAAGAACTTCAGTAAAGCAGACGGATGGGCTGCGGCCATCTTCGGCATATTGGCTTCCATCACCGTCATAGCCCAGATCTTAAGCTCAAGATCGAGTCCGCCACCCGGCCCACTTGTGACGGCTCTGTTCAACATCCTCCAATTCATCCTCTCCATTGCGTTCGGGTGGATCGTCACGCGCATAGTTACGCGCAAGGAGTTTGAGGAAAGCAGACGGAATTTCGCGATCAGCGCTTACCGCCGAATTCTTGATATCCGCAGTAGCTTCGAGTACCTGAAGGCCAAATTAGCTGAAAAGACTCAGCAAAGCATTGCCAACCGGGCTGACCTCGAGTTGATTGGATCGATGACATTCGGCATCGAACAGACGATTGCGTCTTCCATCTCTGACTGGGCGGACATCATAGGGAAGGAGATCGAAACGGTTGATGCCGTTCGACAGCTAAAGGCTGAACGGGACCAAGCTGTGACTAGCGCTGTGATTGTAACGAAGACAGCGACTGAGCTTGAGCAACTCAAGTCCGTCGCCCTCCGGTATGAGAAGCAGATCAACGAACTTAAGGAGGCACTCCCCCGTAGTCTGAGAAGTGCGCCTATGACTGATGACGCTGACAGAAACGCAATCAGCTACGCCGTGGACTTGAGCAGATGCCTACAGGCTGGAGATCCACTATATCTAGAGGGATTTTGGGACTCCGACTTCGAGCGAGATATCCACGAATGCGGAGAAGGAACACGGGTTCATCTAGAGCTTGCTCTGGTAAAGGACCGGCATGGCAAGGTTTGGGTTGCGTCTGATGTGGAAGGGCGAACGCTCGGTCAGCTCGTTAATGCGAGTTCTGGTGGATATGACGAGGTCTTTACTGCCGCTCTGTTAGTTGTTGTCGGAGACAAGTTCACGAGCACGCTGACGAAGGAGAACCGAACCATCATCGGCAGAGGTGATAAGGATGAACGACATTATTTCCAGATCCGGGTTGAGTCGCAGTCCGACTATAAGGGTTGGCCACATAAAAACGTAGCGCCGTCCACGACCTATCCTGTGTCTTCCTCCCGGTGATCCAATCCAGAGTGGGTGCGGCCGAGCTACCCTCGATATGGCGGCTTTGGACTTCGTTTGCTTCGGTTCTCGTGCCAGTTATTTGGATCAGCACTTTTGCACCCTGTTCTTCTCTCCGAGCCATAATCGGACACGACTGGGTAGCCAACTGACCGATTGGGACTCACAAACGCGCTTGTGTGTTGTCGAAGTTCTTGATGAGGAGTCGAGGGATGAACTGCAAAAGCTCACCCGCCACTTAGACTCAGAAACGCTCCGGGCGCTGAAGAGAAGATCTTCCTGCTTATGAGGGGAAAGGGGCTTTCGGTCCAGCACGTTCCCCGGGATCGACAATCTGACCCTCCTTGAAGAGCCCGCGGGCGGCACACCCGTGGGCGCAGAGCCACAACTTGTGCAAGCAAACTAGCCGAATTCCAGCATTTTCAAAATTCTGCGCCGCACGCTATGCTGCATAAGGAATGCAGCGCAAGGTTATTGTTTTCGGTGGCGGCGGGCAGTTAGGGGTTGAGCTCTGCCGCGAGTTTGAAAAACGAAATTGGGTAGTAGCTCCTTTTGACCGCCAGTCACTCGATGTGACAGACTCCGCGCGCGTGGAAGAGGCCATTGCCAAAGCCGACGCGCAGGTGGTTATCAATGCTGCCGCTTACAACCAAGTAGATATCGCCGAGAAGGAACCCATCGCGGCCTATCAAGCCAACGCTCTGGCCGTGCGCAACTTGGCAATGGCATGCCGCCAGGCCGACGCCCAATTGGTCCACTACTCGACCGACTATGTTTTCGACGGCACTAAAGGTTCTCCGTACGTTGAGACCGATCAAACCCATCCATTAGGCGCCTACGCCGTTTCGAAACTGGCGGGTGAGTTGTACGCGCAAGCATATTTGGCCGATCCATTAGTGATCCGCACTTCCGGCGTCTTCGGACCTGGCGGCATGTTTACGCCGCGCGGCAACTTCGTCGAGATCATGTTACGCATGGCCAAGGCAAACCATCCCATCCGGGTTGTACAAGACCACGTCGCCTCACCTACCTATGCTCCGGCCATGGCATCGCGCACAGCCGATATGGTTGAAAAGAATATCCGCGGACTGTTCCATTTAGGTGGCGGCGAGCCCGTCTCCTGGTACGCCTATGCGAAGCTGATCTTCGAACTTGCCGGCTTGTCGCCTGCTTTGCAGCCCACCGATGAGCGCGAATACCGCACCGCCGCACGCCGCCCGAAGTTCTCCGCGCTTTCAAACGGCAAACTGGAAGCCGCCGGTATCGTCCCCATGCCGCCGTTCCGCGAAGCGGTGCGCGACTATCTGGCGGCGCGCGAGAATGCTATTGCACATCGTTCTTCGTAGCATAATAACCGTTGCGCGCTTGCACTTTGTAATCGGAGTTATCGGTCTTGATTTCTAGATGGCGGAATGAGCCGTCGCGCGTCGCATTGCTTGGCGTGTAGCCAATCGAATACTGATTCCGCAACTCATCTTGAATCTCCTGGAAGACTTCCGACAGCGGGTGTTTATTGCTCACCGTAAACACGTGACCGCCGGTTTCTTCAGACATTTTGCGCAGCCCCGATTCGCCGCCCCCGCCGCCCAGCATGATTCCTCCTCGCGAGTAAAACCCGCGATCGACGTAGTAGATGCTGTAGATGATGGCGTCCGCCTTCTGCGCCATCTCTAACGCATTCCGGAGCGTGTAGGTGCTTCCTTCGTCCTCGCCGTCGGTAATCAGAATCAGCGCCTTGCGGCCCACTTCACTCTTCAGCTTTTCAGTGGTGGCCAGGTACACCGCGTCG
This sequence comes from Bryobacterales bacterium, assembly GCA_963718465.1. Classification (GTDB taxonomy): domain Bacteria; phylum Acidobacteriota; class Terriglobia; order Bryobacterales; family Bryobacteraceae; genus Bog-105. The sequence continues at coordinate 127,353 of CAVQZK010000036.1, forward strand.
AAGAGCAGCGTTCCTTTCGGCGTACCCGTCTGCGGAATCGGCCCGGTGTTGATGTTCGGAATAGGACCGCGCCCAATCATAGGCGTCTGGCCATCGCCTCGCAGATCGTCCATGGCTGCCGTGAGCTGGCGCGCCGAATTCGTGTAATCCTGCAGCAACTGCGTATCTTTACCGAACGAAATCAGAAACGCTTCATCCTTCTTTCTGATCACCGTCGAAAAGAATTGCGAGGCAGCTTGCCGCTCGATATCGATCAGCCGTTCCTGGCTCGCGCTGATGTCGATCAAGAGGCCGAGAGTAAGCGGCAGATCGTTCTCGCGGGCAAAATGCTGGATCACCTGGTCTTTTCCGTCCTCCTTGATCGTGAAGTTATTCTTCTCCAGGTTCGGAATTAGTTGACCGCCCTTTTTCGCCCGCACCGTGAACAGAATATTCACTAAATCGACGTCCACGCGAATTGTAGGCTCCTGGTTTTGCTGGTCCTGTCCGGGCGCGGGCGGTGCATTCTGCTGGGGCCGGGCCGCAAGAAAGCCGCCCGCTAGGACGATCGCTAAGCTCAGGCCAATAAAACCTCGGGTGAAGCTATTCATCTGGTTATGATTATCGTTCAGTTAACAAGCGTTTGGTTGAGCCCGTGCGTGCCGCGCTCCCGGTGTATATTTCTACATAGATATGTACGCTGCCACAGCGCATTTGAGTGAGGCCGATCCGGTTCTGGCCCGCATTATTCAGCGCGTCGGACCATGCCGGTTCGTGAACCACAAACCAACTTTCGAGACGCTGGCAAGGTCCATTTCGTTCCAGCAACTTAGCGGTAAGGCCGCCGCGACCATATTCGGCCGTCTTCAGAAGGCGGTCGGCCGCCGTTTCACCGCCGCTGGGTTACTGAAGTTGAGCCCTGACGAACTCCGGGCTTGCGGCCTTTCCCGCCAGAAGATAGCGTCCCTGACAGATTTAGCTGAGCGCGTGGTTCGCCGCGAAATCAACTTCAACAAACTCCCGCGGCTCACCGACGAACAAATCATCGAAACGCTTTCCGTAGTTCGCGGCGTAGGCGTCTGGACGGTACAGATGTTCCTTATGTTTGCCCTCGAGAGGCCGAATGTCATGCCCTGCGGCGACCTTGGCATCAGAAACGCTATCCGGCAAGCGTACAGCTTAGCCGAATTGCCAAAAGCCGCCGAAATCCAAGCGATTTCTGGAAGATGGCAGCCGTACTGCTCGGTCGCCAGCTGGTATCTTTGGCGCAGCCTCGACGGTCAGGCCGGAATGTAATCCACGCCGTACCAAACGTTTGTCCGTGCCTTAAATGCCGCTCAAAGTACTATAGAAGAAACTAAGCCGCGCGCTAAGTCGAATACTCCTCCGAAGCCACGCGCGACGAAACTAGATCTTGTATAGGGGGCTCAAACTGCCGGGTCACGTTCGCCCGGCAGCGCGCTTTACTTGGCGCTGCCTAGCCATAAAAGGGACAATGGAAGTGGAAAAGCCCGCGCAAAATATCCAGGAAGCGTTTCTAAACAACGCACGGAAGGACAAGACCTTCTTAACCATCTACCTGATGAGTGGTGTCAAGCTTTCGGGCCGCATCAAGAGCTTCGACAAATACTCGGTCATTCTTGAGACCAACAATCAGGAGCAGCTCATTTTTAAACATGCTATCTCAACTGTGGTTGTCTCAAGACCTCTTCATGTCGCGGCGCACAGCGCAATGGGCGCCAGCGTTCCCGGCGTCCCGTTGTTGCCCCTCGGCGACAATGAAGAAAGCCCTTCCTAAGTGTCTTCCGGGGTTGAGCGCGCGCTGATTGTCGGAGTCGAAATAACCGGCCGGTCGCGCTCTACCGCCTCGAAAATTGAGCTCCCCATAAATATTGGAGAATCGCTGGAAGAGTTGGCGGCTTTGGCCGAAAGCGCCGGCGCGCAGGTTGTCCGGCGGGTTACGCAAGCCCGCCCATCGATTGATGCGGCCACTTTACTTGGCTCGGGCAAAGTAGAAGAACTGAAACAGTTCGTTGACGCGGACGAGATCGACACAGTCGTTTTCGACCATGAACTCACGCCCACGCAACTTCGCAATCTGGAGCGAAAGCTGCAGGTAAAAATCGTAGATCGCACACAGCTGATTCTCGACATCTTCGCCAGCCGCGCGCGTACCAGCGAAGGGCAATTGCAGGTGGAACTCGCCCAATTGAACTACCTCCTTCCGCGACTTGCCGGACGCGGCATTGAGATGTCCCGGCTCGGCGGCGGCATCGGCACTCGCGGACCCGGCGAAACACAGCTGGAAACCGACCGGCGGAGAATCGGCAGCCGCATCTCAAAGCTCAAACGCGACATTGAGCGCGTCCGCACCACCCGCGGAGTGCAGCGTTCACAGCGCGAGGCTGTGCCGCTCTCAACCATCAGTTTGGTTGGCTATACCAACGCCGGCAAGTCGACTCTTTTCAACCGGCTGACAGGCGCCGGTGTTCTGGCCGATGCGAAGATGTTCGCTACGCTCGATCCCACCGTGCGCCAAGTCCGGCTTCCCAGCCAGCGCCGCGTTTTGTTGAGCGATACGGTGGGCTTCATTCGGAATCTGCCCACTACATTGGTTGATGCCTTCCGCGCGACGCTGGAAGAGGTTACGGCCGCCGCCTTGCTGCTGCATGTCGTAGACGTCACTTCACCCATCGCTGCCGAGCAAACAGCTCAAGTTCTAAAAGTGTTGCGCGAGATCGGCGCCGAGGCAACGCCTCAGATTCTAGTGCTCAACAAGAGCGACCGCCTTCCCGCAGCCGATCGCGTGCAGGATCTGCCGGCAGTAACCCACCGCTTGCTCGGTGAAGCGGCCCGCATGAATAACACTGAAGCGGCGCTTGTTTCAGCGTATTCCGGCGATGGTATCCCGGAGTTACTCAATCTCATCGACAAGAAACTGCTTCAGGATCCCGTCGTCAGGCAGCGCTTTCGCCTCCCGGTCGGCGAGGGGCGCGCGCTTCACCTGCTCCACGAACGCGCGGCCATTATTTCAAAGGACATGGAAGACGAGTACCTCGACGTAATTGCCGATGCGCCTTTGTCCTTGCGAAATAAGCTCGCCGAATTTGCCGTCCATGATGAAACGAATACCAGTTAGATGTACTATAGTGCCTGATGGCCACTTCTGCTCCTGCTCCTGCTCGTGCTCCCCAAGACCGTGATACGCCGCCCTTGGCGGTGGGAGCCAGCATTTTCATAAAGGGAACAATCACCAGCACCGGCGATATCTATTTGAATGGCGAGGTGGAAGGCCGCGTGGAAGCCACGAACTCCACGGTTACGGTGGGTCCGAATGCCAAGGTTCTTGCCAATCTAGAGGCTCGAAAGGTAGTCATAAGCGGGTCGGTCAACGGGAACGTCAAGGCCTCCGAAACGATCGAACTGCAGCGAACGAGTTCGCTCACCGGCAACCTGACCACCGCCCGCATCAAGATCGAGGAGGGCGCTTTTTTCAAGGGAAACATCGACTGCGTGAAGGCCTGAGGGTAACGCGGTACTTTACGATACGCGTTTGGCTGTGTACTCTATTTTCTGTTGAAACGCCGGAATCTCGACCGTAAATGGTCGCCTTCCACTCTTACTGGATGGCCTCAAAGGAAAAATCATATCTGTACTTCCGCAATTGTAAGTTGCGTATGGCCTTGGCAGCAGAAAGTGTGCGCATAGGAAAATCAAAGGCGACGAGGATTCCGCGAACGGCTTCGTCTGTTCCCCCGAGATCGCCCATGTACGAAAGAATTTGCCCAACAGCCTCGCGGTCGGCGATTCCTGTCTTCAGCTCTATGACGACTGTGCATCCGTCCTTATCGCGTGCCGTGATATCGATTCGGCCAGACTGCACGATTCTTTCACTCCCACCATCGGTGATCGTCAGCGCCGGTTCAAGCTGCTCGATGTTCGCCCGAAGAGCCATTTGAAGATCTCGCTCCAATCCGAATGTCGTCGTCTCGCAGTAGTTTAGATCGGCGGCCTCGCCGGTCGTGGGTTGGTTGCCAGCGCTCTTGGTTAAGGCGGCCCTATATCCAGCCACCGACATTGTTGAGATGCTGAATTTACCTGCGATAGATTCGCTTGATACTCCTTGTCGGATTAAGCTGTCGATCTCACTCCGTTGTTCTTGTGATACGGCCATCTGATCCTCGATTCATTTGAGCTGATCGGCATTTCTGGCGGTGATCTTCATACCAATTTCGACGGCTGTTCGGCGTATAGCGAACATTTCGAACCGTGCTCTTTTCGGGAGAAGCCTTAAGCCAAGGGACTAGCCCAGAATCGAAAACGTACTTTGCTTGGACGCGTTTTCGACCAGTGAAAGGGTGACGTTGGCCGAAAAATCGAGGTTCTTCTTTGCGAGGGAGGCGACTGCCGTGCTGAGATCGACGCTGTCCGAGATCGTCGAACCGCGCTAAGAACGTCGTTTGTGGCGTTGTTGAGAGCTTTGGGGATACCGCTTGGCTGCACTTTCGAAAGCGGAGTTCGCCGCTTGGATGCCGGTTGCCGAAATTGAAAAATTCATTTGAGGCTTCGAATGACTTATCGGACGACCTACGAGATCATTTCAGCATAAAGTAGGCCGCGCAATAAGGTTCTACTTGAAGTCCCTCTTTACCCACCAAGACGCGCTTTGCCGTCAGTAAGCGTCTAGGGCATGCGAATACCAACATCACGGCTACGATCTACGCACGCGCGCTGGAGACTGATGACAGACTAGCTGCGAACCTTTGGGACACAGCTATGCAACGAGTCTAGGGATATCTAGTATTATCTCTGTAAGTTACTGAAAACATGGTAGCGCTAAGGGGAATCGAACCCCTATTTAAGCCTTGAGAGGGCTCTGTCCTAACCGTTAGACGATAGCGCCAAGACGCAGATACTTCCTCAGTATATCCGGTCTTTAAAGAGCCGGTGGGAAGCAGGAACTCCCCACCTTTTCTGGGTCTAAAGCGCAACGGGCATGGGAAGACCGGACTTGCCGAGCGCCTTGGCGATGAGGCAAATGGCTTCGGGTTCGGAAACCGAACGGGCTACCGAGGTTTCCAGGATCAGCATGCTGCGCGACCGCTCGAGCATTTTTTTCTCGCGGAAGGACAGCGGTTTGGACATCTGGATGATGACCAAGGCCTTGAAGACCTCGGCGATCTCAAGCAGGCTACCGCCTTTCATTTTGTCGGAATTCTCTTTGAAGCGGTCTTTCCAATCCTGCGGACAGCAGGGGCGGCCCGCCGACAGATAATTGAAAACCCGGGTTATTTCGCTGGTTTTGGTTACTTTGCGAAGGCCGACATCTCCCACATGGGAAAACGGAACCATCACAGTCATGCGATTGGGGGAAAGTCGGAGTAGATAGAAACGCTCCTGCTGGGTACCGAAGGCACGAAAACTAATGTTCTCAATCGTACCTACGCCGTGGTTTGGGTAAACCACCTTTTCACCGACCTGGAAGGTCATTCACGGACCTCTTTCATCGATCTGGAATCAGTATTTAACGTCGAGCCTGAAAGGAATGTTAAACCCACATTAAGATTTCGTCAAGAGAAAAAACGCATCCAGTACCCGAAAATGTAGTGTATAACCCTGAAACGTTTAAATATAGACCTTTTGCCCAGAACACGATAGTATGCACTGAGGTGGGGTGTACCGGGTGCGCCTTGAAAAAGAAAAAGGCGTAACCAGCAGAATGCGGCTCGCCTTTCAAGTAGTATCGACAGGTTATTACAGAATATTGGCCGACCAGTTTTCCAGAATTGACTTCACCTTCTGGCAGAACTGATCGGCCAATGCGCCATCAATGAGGCGATGGTCGAAGGTAAGCGCCAGATGAGCCTGGGAGCGGATGGCGATAGCGTCACCCTCCACCACCGCGGCCACTTTCTCAACCGCGCCAACGCCTAGTATGGCCACTTGCGGCTGGTTAATGACAGGCGTGGCGAAGATGCTTCCGAAACTGCCGAAGTTGGTGATGGAGAACGTGCCGCCTTGCACTTCGTCGGGCTTGAGTTGCCGGGCGCGGGCGCGTGTGGCGAGATCGACGATACTTCGCTGCAGGCCGGCGACGTTCTTTTCATCGGCATTGCGAATGACCGGAACGATGAGGCCGCCTTCAAGGGCGACAGCAATGCCAATGTTGATGTCGCGGTAGTACACGATATTCTTGCCGTCGATGGAGGCGTTAAAAATTGGAAAAGATCGTATGGCCTCGGCGGCCGCGGCAGTGACGAAGGGCAGGAAAGTAAGTGAGAAACCGTTGCGGGATTGGAACTCGGTTTTCGCTTTCTCGCGGAGTTTGGCGACCTTAGTCATGTCGACGCGGTGAACCGTAGTGACATGCGCCGACGTGCGTTTGCTCATCACCATGTGCTCGGCGATTTTCTGGCGCATGGTCAACATCGGCTCGGTGCGAACTTTGGCGGATTCAGCCAAAGGCATGGGGGCGGCGGGTTGGGCGGCAGCGGCCGGCTGAGGAGGAGGTGGAGTAGGGGCTTGAGGCGAAGCAGGAGGCGGCGCTGCGGCCAGGGTGCGCGCACCTTGCGACGACATGTGTCCTTCTAAATCCTGCTTGGTGATGCGGCCGCCGGCGCCGGTGCCTTTCACCTGAGAAAGGTCAATGTTGTACTCACGTGCCATTTTCCGCACCAGCGGTGAAAGCGGCGCTTGTTCGTCATCACCGTCGGCTTGGGATACTGATGCGGGTGGAGGTGGCGCGGCAGGTGACGCGGGCGGAGCAGGTGCGGCGGGTGGCGGCTCAATCGGGTGAGGCAGAAGCGGCTTGCGGAGCAGGAGGCGTCGATGGCGCCGTGGTGCGCACTTCCGGAGCAGCGGCAGAAGGCCCAACACCTACGCTGGGCGGGGTCGTCACAGGGGCCGCAGCCGGTGGTGGAGGCGCAGGCGGTTCGGCCTGAGGTTTGGCAGCGGGCGGAGGAGCGGCCGCTCCGTCAGAGATTCTAGCCACCACGGTTTTAATAGCGACCGTGGCGCCTTCCTGAACCAGCACCTCGCCTAACACGCCAGTGACCGGCGAAGGGATCTCCGTATCCACTTTATCGGTGGATATTTCGAACAGCGGTTCGTCACGCTCTACTTTTTCGCCCGGCTTCTTAAGCCAGCGCGTCAGCGTGCCTTCGGTAATACTCTCGCCCATCTGGGGCATCACTACATCAGTCATCGCGTCTCCTGCAGTTGATCGGCCGTTGCCAGTTCGTAATCGAAAACGTTCGCGAACGAGGCGGCAACGGCGCGCATCGCCTCATCGCGTCCCGCTTGGCAGCCGAGGCTGCGGAGCGAACAGACGGGCTTCGTCAGCCCGCACGGAACAATGTATTTGAAATAGCTGAGATCGGTGTCAATATTCAGCGCGAATCCGTGGGAAGTGATCCAGCGGCTGATGTGTATTCCGATAGCCGCGATTTTTGAGCCCGCCACCCAAACGCCTTCGTAACCACGCTCAGGCATACGCCGCGCAGCGATTCCGAAAGCGCCAATTGCATCTATCAGGGATTGCTCCACACCGCTGAAGTAAGCGTGAACGTCGCGCCTCCATTCTCGCAAATCGAGGATTGGATAGCCGACTAACTGGCCTGGGCCATGGTAAGTAACATCGCCGCCGCGGTCTGATTCGAAGTATTCAATGCCGCTGCGGGCGAGTATCTCATTGCTGGCGAGTAAATTGTCTTGCTTCCCGTTGCGGCCCATGGTTACAACGTGTGGATGCTCGACAAACAATAATGTATCGATCCCGCGCCCTTGCTTGCGCTCGGCAACAAGCCGCTGCTGCACATCGAACGCAGCGGCATAGCGCATGCGTCCAAGGTCCACCACTTCAAGCGGCCGCTTCATTAAATGTTTATGGCCAGGCCGTACACGTTGTTGAACGCTTCGCCGACGGCCTCGTAAATCGTCGGGTGGGCATGGATGGTACTCATCATGCTTTCGACAGTGGCTTCCGCTTCCATGGCCGTAACGGCTTCGGCGATGATCTCGAAAGCTTCAGGCCCGATGATGTGGACGCCGAGAATTTCGCCGAATTGTTCGTCGGCGACGACTTTGACGAAGCCCTCGTGTTTGTCGAGAATGGTAGCTTTGCTGTTGCCGACGAACGGGAATTTGCCCACCTTCACCTTAAAGCCTTGCGTGCGCGCTTGAGATTCTGTCAGGCCGACGCTGCCAATGCCGGGATCGGTGTAAGTGGCTCCGGGGATGCGGTTTCGATTGATGGGGCGAATGGGTTTGCCCGCAATATTTGCCACCGCTACCATACCTTCAGCCGTTGCCACGTGTGCTAATTGCGGCGTTCCGGCAACGATATCGCCAATGGCGTAAAGGCCGGGCTCGGCCGTCTGCTGAGCCGAGTTGACTTTGACGAAGCCGCGATCAAGTTCCGCTTTGGTGTTCTCAGACCGCAGCCCTCGGTGTTCGGTTTGCGCCCAACGGCCACCAGAAGCTTGTCGAACTCCAAAGCTTCCTTGTTGCCGTTGGCGAGCGTGACATCGACGCCCACGCTATTGGCGTTGCGGCGAATGTTCTCGGCTTTCGCACCGGTTTCCACCCGGATTCCGGCTTTTTTGAAGGCCTTTTCGAGTTGCTTTGAGATCTCTTCGTCTTCCACCGGAACCGCGCGCGGAAGCATTTCGAGAACCGTGACCTTCGCACCGAAGCGGCTGAAGATAGAAGCGAACTCAACTCCCACCGCGCCTGCGCCGATAATGCCGATGCTTTTCGGAATCTCGGCCATATCCAAAATTTCGATGTTGGTAAGGATCAAGTTGGCATCGGGCTGAAGGCCGGGCAGCATGCGGGCTTCGGAACCAGTGGCCAGGATGATATTCTTCGCCTCGACGGTCTTGGCGCCCTGATCGGAAGTTACTTCAATGCGACCGCCGCCCAGCAGGCGCGCGTTGCCCCTAATGACATCCACTTTGTTCTTGCGCATCAAGAGCTCGATGCCTTTCGAATGCTTAGAGACGATTTTGTTCTTGCGGTCGAGAACGCGCGGATAATTTAAACGGGCATCCTTGCATTCCACGCCTTGCGCTTCAGGGTCCTTGAAGTAATCCCAAACGTCGGCTGAGTGAAGAAGACTTTTGGTGGGAATACAACCAACTAACAGGCAGGTCCCGCCTAGCCGGGGTTGCCTTTCGATCAGTGCTGTTTTCAGGCCGTATTGACCGGCCCGAACGGCTGCTGAATAGCCTCCAGGACCGCTGCCAATGACGACTACATCGTAATCCATTTTCGCTTCAAGTGTAGCATCTAAGCCTTGTTTTTCAGGGGTTTCCGGGATAGTCGGCTAGCGTCTCCTTCGGGACGTTCCGGACTCCAGGCAAATCAGCTTAAATACCGGGTTTCTTAATTCGCTAGTCACGTTATTCCAGGGCGGTTTCACCGGAGAGACCTTCCAAACAACACCGTGCCGACGCCGCAGACGTACTCCGAATGCCGAAGAACCGGTTGCGCAAACCCAGTTATCCTTTCCTGCCGGACCTGAAGTTCGAGCCCTATACTGTGGTCTCAGTTCGTTCTCACCGTTCCTGAATTGATAAAAGCGCGTGCGGCGGCACGCATGTGCGCTCGATAGCTGAGACGTGTCCTATTCAAATTCGCCGAATGGAAAAAATTCGCGGCAACGTGCGGATTGAGTTTGTTTGTGGAGAGCGAGCCTGCGAACGAGCTAAAAGGGACTTTCGAGTCATGCAGGAATTGGCGCGGCAAAGTGCCAGCCCGCCGGACAAACTGCCGGAGTATTTTTCAGCTCTTAAGGGGCGGTTAGCCGACGCCGAGAAAGAGCGGCAAAAGTTTAACAAACGACTTGGCACACCGCGAGGGCCGCGAATTGTATGCCATCACTCAACCGGACAGCCAAGGGATTCGCCGGCTCAAACTAAATGCGGAACAGATTGACGACAGCGTGCGCCTGAAGGCAATCGCGTTTGCGCTTGGGGCGAAGGCACTGATGCTGGTAGTTGGAGAGAACCCGGCCGGCGTATTGATCGCTTGCTCGGTCGATAGTGGCGTGAATGCCGGTGCCGTTCTGAAGCAGGTTTTGGCGGCAACGGGAGGGCGCGGCGGCGGTTCGGCAACTCTCGCGCAGGGCAGTTTGCCGGAGGCTTCAGCGTTACGAATGTTGACGGAAGCTTTGGGTTTCGGAAAAGGCTAGATCTGGCCAGCGCTCACTGAGGCGGCAGCGGCCGGGCGGCCATGCGAAACAGAAAATGCGAAAATTCCGAGTCCGGCGATGAAAAACAAGATGGCCACCAGGACAGTCCTTCGGACTGCGCCCTTCGCTCCCGAGTGCTCCCTCCACACGATCAATCCGCACAAAGCGGCCAGAGCGAACGACGCCAGAGGAATAACAATCTCCCAGGTAAGGCTGAGGTCAACTTGGCTCGACACGGACAGCACCTCCAACGTGGCTAACGCTCCCAAGGCCCAAATCGCACCGGCGGCAAAGCCAAGGAAGTGCTGATTGGGCTTGCCTTGAAAGTAGGAATCGAGGCTGATATTGCCGCCGTGAATAGCAATGTTCATGAAATAAAAATTCAAAACGATAGTGGAGCCAAGGATACCGATACTGAACAGTATCAGACCGGCGTAGGTGCCTAATCCGAAATCGCCCGCCAGACTGCGTTGTAATAAAGGGACAAATACGCCGAGAGCGATGCCTGAAACGATACAAACCAGCAAGCCCTTCGTGGAGTTAAGCATGCTCTCGGGCGGCTTCTTTACAACGTACTTCCGGGAACTGGAAGACTGTTTGCGGACGGTTAAGACGAGCGATGCTCCAGGCAAGGTCTTTTCACCCTGCCGGGCGGCCGCGGCGCTTAGAATCACGGCCGCGAGCAGGCAAACCATCCCGAGCAGCAGGAACATGAGGTTTGCGCTGCCAAACTCCATGAACGAATAAACAACGAGCGCGGTTCCGGCCGTTAACGGAAACGCGATTGACAGGCCGAGCAAGGCAACGCCAGACAGCAACAACATGTTCCCAAAAATGAAGACGCCTCCCGCTATTACCGCAAACCCTTGATTCGTACGCGATGAAACCATCAATCGCTCGCTGAAGCCCAGATCGGAACCCAAGCTGCCTAACGTGTAGGCTGCGATGACGCTGGTCAGCAGCGCTGCAAGGGCGAAATCAAAGGAGAAAAGCTCAAATCGCCAGCGGTTCCCGGCTAGTTTAAAAGCACTAGGCCACAAACTAAAACAGATGCCGGCGAAACAGAGAAGCAATAAACCAGAAAGCCAAGTTGTCGGTGTGACCAAATTTTGTGTCCAGCCTTTAACAAGGCTGCCAACCCCCGAATTACTGGCGGCAGCAATTTTGCATAGACACCAGTTTAGTAGGCAGCTCTGTGCTCTCGGGGCCAAAGTAGTTTTGGCTTGCTAAATTCCGGTACACGTTGCCCGCCACGCCGGCGGCGATGGGGCCCGCTACGCCGCGCCCACCGGTCAAAAGGACCACAACGGCAACTTTGTTTTTGCCGACGTCGTTAAAAGAACCAAACCAACCCAAATGCACGCCTGGATGCAGCGTGTCGGTGCATGTGCCGGTTTTGCCGAGGACCGGATCGGTAGAATCAAAAACGGCGCGCCGGGCGGTACCGTACTCGACAGCGCCCATCATTCCCGGCCTGATTTGCGGAATGTACTGTGCGATATCAAGTTCGCGTTTAATGCGGGGGACGAATTGTGAAATTTCGCTTTGGTTCTTGGGGTACTGGAGGTAATACATCGTTCCGCCATTGGCGATGGCAGTAACTATGCTGGTGAGTTCGAGGGGAGTAAGGCGAATGCCATCACCGAAACTGGTCATCATTCCGACGCCAGTAGTAGGCGGCTGGTCGGCGACGAAACCGGCTTCTTCACCGGGAATGTCAAGCCCGGCTTTTTCTCCGAGGCCGAACAAGTGTGCATATTTCTGAACGCGATCGAAACCCAACTCCTCGCCTAGCTTGGCGAAGTAGTTGTTATTAGAACGGGCCAGCGCGGTTGTCATATCGAGCGAGACACGCCGCGACAGATGGACCGGTGTTGATGAATCGACTATGCCTTCACTGAGAGAGGCAAAGGAAACTACGACTTTCACGGTGGAGCAGGGCTGAAAAGCACCTTTCAACCCGAGCTTCTGGTTGACAATGCTGAGAATTCTGCCACTTTGCGGGTCGGCGACCACAACCGTTCCGTTGTACGGACCCAAAGCATCAGCGGCAGCTTTCCGGACGACCAGATCCTCACCCTCAATGCTGTCACCCACGGTGGAATCGGCAAAGGTAGGCTCGGTCCAAGGGTTAAAGTATACGACCCGCCGGCCACGACGCCGTGACGTGTGGATTACGCCCGCCCGCACACGAGAACGGCTGCGTGCCGTCAAGGGGCGATGCGCAAGTCTGCGGCTGACCACGTGACGCTTCGATTTGGCTTTAGCCGCTGCGGCTGCGGGCAGCGCTACCTGGGCGCTTGCCAAGAGGCATGTCAAAGCCACGGCGAGCGAGCAAGCTGCGGAACGAAGTTTGAGGAAGCCACGCGTCATTGAGATTCTACTTACTTTATATCCTAAGTACTTGATGGTTCGGCGTCAACTAAAACATTTCGCAAGACTTACGAAATGTACACGGTTTAGGCGGCGGTCCAGCCGCCATCGATCATAATTACGGACCCATTCATAAAATCGGCTGCGGGAGAGCAAATATATAGCGCCAGATGGGCTATTTCTTCGGGCAGGCCTAACCGGCCCATCGGCTGTCTTTCATTTAGTTCGATGCGTACCTTATCTTTCTCGTGGCGATGATATTTTTCCAAGTACCCTTCAACAAAAGGCGAGTCTACGGTGCCGGGCGCTATACAGTTCGCTCTTATCTCCGTGGGGTAATCAACCGATAGTTGCTTGGTCATGGAGATGACGGCCCCTTTTGTGGCGCAATAAGCAAATCTGCGTTTTACGCCGACCACTCCAGCCACGGACCCCATGTTGAGAACCGAACCGCGAACCTTCTTGAGCAGCGGAAGGGCCGCTTTGGTCATTAAAAAGGTGCCGGTTACATTAACGAGAAATAATCTGGAAAAGTCCGCCGCCTCGGTCTCTTCGACGTTTCCTACTAAGCCGATGCCAGCGCAGTTGAAAAGGATGTCGAGTGCGGGGATGGAGGCGAACAGCGTATCGACTGACGCCTCGTTCGTTATATCGCAGTGGAATGCTTGAGCGTCCGAAAGGGAACTGGCGACCGCGCGGGCGCGGGCTTCGTCAATGTCCACAATCAGGACGCGGACGCCCGCTTGCGAGAAAGCCCGAGCGGTGGCCTCGCCAATGCCGCTTGCGCCTCCAGTAATAAGAGCGACTTTGCCATCAAGGCGAAAAGGATCAGCCATGCACCACCCGTTCGAGCCTTTCGAGGAGATCTTGCTGCACTTCGCTGTCCAGCTTAGCCCCGCCTTTGGTGAGATAGAAAGCGTCGATCGCTTTGTGAGCTTCGGTGTCTACCATGACGAGTTCAATGTTACAACCAGCGTCGCTGATGATGGATGCCAGGTCGTAGAGCAGTCCGGCGCGGTCTTCGCCGACGAAATCGAGGAGCGTGCAACTGTCGGACGCTTCATTGTTGAAACGCAATGAAGGCAGAATTTTGGCGCCCCGCTGGGACGCGGCGCAGCCCGGCGCTGTTTCAGCAGGTCGGGGATTTGCAGCGATCCGCGAAGGACACATTCGATGGTCCATTCCAAGCGGTTCACTTCGTCGGGGTTGAGTTCCAGGTTGCGCATGGGATCGCTGAAGCGGATTAAGTCAAGAATGCAGCCGTTGTTGTTTGACGACGCTTCGGCTTTCAAAATGTTCATGCCACGGCTGGCAAGCGCGCCACAGAGAGAGGCGAACACGCCCGGGTGGTCGGAAGCCAAAACAGTAAGGAGGAAAACACCGGAATCGGAGGTAATCTTGAGGGCGACGCCTTCGCGGCGGCGTTTCTGCTCCAAATCGAAATGCTGCAGGATCTGCTCGCGGGAGTGTATGCGCAGATAGCGCGTCGGAAAACCGTCGAGAAAGCTGCTGAGTTGGGGAGAGGCATTCAAGCCGAGCGCCGGAGCTTCCGCTTGATCGATCCGATTGGCAATCAACTCACGCGTCAATTGATCGAGCCCCACCGAATAAGTGCGCCAGAGCTGCTCCAGGCGCCAGGGCGTCATGGCTGTAGGGTTAACAGCGCTGATATCGGCAAAGGTCAGAAGAGCGAGCCGCCGCAGATCTTCTTGCGTGGGGATTCTTGCGCTGAGGAAGCGGCCGGTGGCTGGGTCGTCCAGATCGCGACCGCTCATAACGCTGGAAAGATCGAGATGATGGCCGATCAGGAAGCGAATCATCTCGCGTTTGAGCTCCGGCACGGAAAGCCGGTTGAGCACGTCGTCAGCTACTTCCAAAGAACCTCGAACGTGATCGCCAGGACGGATGCCTTTGCCCACATCATGCAGAAGGAGCGCTATGCGGAGTATGGGAATTTCCGGCTCTTCAACCAGGAGGTTCCGCAAGCGAGGCGGCGAACCGGGCTCGTTGGCGGCCAAATGGTCGATCACTTCCACCGCCACGATGGAGTGCTCATCGACAGTGTAGCGGTGATAAAAGTCGCGGACCACCAGGCATTCGACCGCGTGCCAGTGCGGGATTGCGGGCGACCAGTAAACCGGTTTCCTGCATTTCACGCAGGGCGAGCGCGACATGCGGTTGCGAGAAGAATTCGCGCCAGGCCGGCCAAGGTATCGGTTCCTGCATCATCGTGGGCAGGCGGGCGTCGTTCGAAAGCCGCCGGTGAGAATCCCAGGAAAGCTGAATGCCGTGCCGCGCTACGAAAGTGAAGAGCCCTAAAACGCCATCGGCCGAACTGAGGGTGGTGGCGGGATTCCGGAGAAATACGCGGTCGTGAGAAACGGTGAAATCGGTGCTGGAAAGCCTGCCCCGCCAGTCGCGAAACTGCCGCATCAGCGACGGATCTTTCAGCTCGGCGAATTCGAGCGCGCGCAAAGCGGATTGGAATACTTGACGCGCGTTGCGGTAATACAGGCGCATCCACTCAGCCGGGTTCGCCGATTCATCGAACCAAACGGCAGTGATCTTGTCCTGTGCTTCAAAGCCAAGCACATTGTTGTCGCGCCCGGATTTGGCGGTGCGAAGAAAGACCGGACGGCGTGCAGAAACTGTTTCGCGTTCTCAATTTCCGAGAGCGCTTCGCGAACCGGCCCCTTATCTTGCGCCAACAATGCGAACCAGTGCAGGAAATGAATGTCGCGAATACCGCCCGGCGCTTCTTTGATATTCGGTTCCAAGTGGTAGACCGTACCGTTGAATTTTGCGTGGCGTTGGCGCGCCATACCGGCGAGTTCACGGATTAGATACGCTTCCTGTTTACGATAAAAATCGGGCAGGGCGTGGGTGAGTTGTTCGAACAGGCCGAGGTCTCCGCAGACCAGCCGGAGATCAAGCAGGCTGATGTGCAGCTCAATATTCTGCTCATGGAGCCGGCAGCATTCCGCAATGGTACGAACCGATTGGCTGGCGCGCAGACCGGAGTCCCACAAAACGCGCAGAAATTCGCCCAGGGGTTCCTTGACGGCAGCCATGTCCGATTCGGCCTCGACCAGGACGAGAATGTCGATATCGGAGTAGGGAAAAAGTTCGCGCCTGCCGTAGCCGCCGACCGCGGTGATGGCGAAGGGGATGGCCAGTTTCGGGGTAAGGTGCTGCTCGACGGCGAGACGAATGGATTGATCGACCTCGTTGCTGCGCGCAACCAGAGAACGGCGAGCATCGGCAACGATGCACGGCTCCGTTTGCGTTCCGCCGGCGTTGGTTCCGCCATGATTAAAGTGCGATTTCACCAGTATCGCTATTGCGGATGCGGATGGCTTCCGCCACGTCGTAAACGAAAATTTTGCCGTCGCCAATCTTGCCAGTGCGCGCGGCGGCTAAAATGGCGTTCGTCACTTCGTCTTTGCGCGAATCGGCAACCACGGTTTCGATCTTGATCTTGGGGAGGAGGTCGACCTCATACTCCATGCCGCGGTACACCTCTTTGTGACCTTTCTGCCGGCCATGTCCGCGAACCTCAGAGATGGTGAGGCCATCCACGCCGATACTCTTAAGCGCATCCCGGACTTCGTCCAATTTATAGGGCTGAATGATTGCTTCAATCTTTTTCATCGATTTGCTCTAACCTTCAAGGTTATAGCCTTCCTCTCCGTGCATGCTCAAGTCAAGACCGTCTATCTCGTACTGTTCATTCACGCGAACTCCGAGCAAGAGATCTACGGCCTTCAATATGACCAGAGTTCCCACAATAGCGAGCCCCACGAGATGGCCACGCCAACGGCCTGATTTAAGATCTGTCCGGGGTGTCCCATCGACCCAACCCAGCGGAATCAATTTGCCGGATGCATCTTTTCCCAAGCCGGAGTTAATGGCATTGGTGGCGAACACGCCGGTTAAAAGGCGCCGAGAGTTCCCCGGCGCCGTGGACGCCAAAAGCGTCAAGCGTATCGTCATAACCGAACTTGTTCTTGATGGTGGAGACCATGTAGAAGCAAAAGACTCCCGCCGAGAAACCAATCAGCAGGGCAGGGAAGGGCTTGACGAAACCCGAGGCGGGAGTGATGGCTACGAGGCCGGCTACCGCGCCCGAAATGCCACCCAACATGCTTGGTTTGCCGTGCCTGAACCACTCGGCAAATATCCAGCCCAGTGCGGCTGCGGCGGCTCCAAAATGGGTGGCGACAAAGGCGCTGGTAGCCAGTCCGCTGGAATTGACGGCGCTGCCGGCGTTGAAACCGAACCAGCCAACCCATAAGAGGCACGCCCCGATTACACTCAGAACCAGATTGTGCGGCTTCATGGGCTCTTTCGGAAAGCCGAGCCGCTTGCCGAGATAGAGCGCGCAAACCAACGCGCTTACGCCCGAAGTGATGTGAACCACGGTGCCGCCGGCGAAATCGAAACAAGGAATGCTGCCGCCCAGAAATGCATTCAGCAATCCGCCTTTGCCCCAGACCATGTGGGCCATGGGAAAGTAAACCAGCGTGGACCAGAGACAAGTAAACAGCAGCATGGCGCTGAATTTCATGCGCTCAGCGAATGCGCCGGAGATAAGTGCCGGCGTGATGATGGCAAACATCAACTGATAGATCATGTATGTCTCATGCGGGACGGTGGCGCCGTAATCGGCGATTTGGATCTGAGCCGACCCCGTTGAGGAAAAGGTACTGAAAACCGCCGATGAAGCGGTTCCCGGGGCGAAGGCAAGGCTATAGCCATAGATGGCCCAAATTACGGTGACCACGCCCATCAGCGCGAAGCTATGCATCATGGTGCTGAGAACGTTTTTGGATCTGACTAGGCCGCCATAGAACAGGGCGAGACCGGGGCCGGTCATCATGAGCACCAGGGCAGCACTGGTAAGCATCCAGGCGTTGTCGCCGGAGAGTTGAGCGGCTTTAGTGGCGGTGTCGAGGGCATTCAGGCGCTGGTCGATTGTGGGAGGCGTCGGGGATTGAGCAAATCCTACACCGGCGAGTAAGGCTGGGGCGGCAAGGAGCTTGAAAATCGTTGATGCGGCGGGGAGAGGTGTATTTCCCGCCTATAAATATATATAGAGGGCGATGGGGAATAAATCGGGTTCGATAGCGGGCACGCAGGGGCGCGGCGAGAGACTTGGACTTGCTGAGTTTTCATAGATGCGGTAATGCGGCATGGAGAGGGCACAGAACGGGTGCAGGCAGCTTGGGTATTCATGGGTGCGCGGGTGTCCTTTCGAGGTCAGTATAACGAGGCATGCCTGCGGCAGTTTAGAAAATTGGAGGGTAAGTGGTTGATTAGGGAGGGAATATAGTTCGGAGAGGAGTTGTGACCACGATGTCGGCGCTGGGCGGCCAACACTTGCAGGGATGAAAACGTTTGACCAGCACGCGCTAATTCGTGCGCCGCGCGGGGACACGAGCAAGGAGGCGACCGGGGGGACTGTCAAATCGTAATCCACAGATTCTACGGAAGCTAGCGGTGAACGTTTTCTAAGGACTGGAGTAATTGGGGTTGGAGGAGGCGTTGCGAGATGAACTGGGACGACGCAAGGGCGGGTGACGGAGGAGGGCTTGCGGGCGGTGGGGAGGTACTTTGTCGGGATTTTCCGTGTCGCCGTTCAGGGAACGCGCTCCAGGAGACTTTTCACGGCGGATGGCGTTAAAAAGCAGTTTAACTCAGAAGTCGCGCTTCCGGCGTTGGCCGATGTACGTGAGTTTTATGGATTCTTGGAGCTTTAATTTCGGCTTTTGGCAATTTTTGTCGTAATGCCACCCGGTTTTGGCGGCTTTAATACGGATTGTGTGGATTTTCGCACTACCGATCAGGGGACAGCAATTCGCTCTCTCTTCGCCTGAAGGGACTGGGCTGTTCATGCGGCCGCGGCAGAGTAGCCGCTGCTTTTAACGGTTCGCCGTACGTCCAGGAAGTTCGATCGGCATTCTCTCGGCAACATATCCCGCCACGTCGTTTTGTACCCAGCGTCGCCGATCTCCGATCACATAAAGCCGCCGTTGGGCGCGCGTAACGGCCACATTCAGAATATTCGGCGGTTGTGAGGCCCATCGTATCGCTCCTTCTTTCGCGCCCCCAAGCAGCAGGATTACTGACTCCTGCTCCTTACCTTGAAAAGTATGCACTGTGCCAACGCTCGCCTTTACCCAATGCTCAAAACCTTTTGAGGAGACGGAGCCAGCCCATTGACGGCGTGTCCGACAAAGAAGGGATTTGAACTCCTGTGCGACCGAATTGAACGGTGAAATTACGAATACGAGGGGAAGCCCTTTATATATTTGTGATCGTCGATAGCCTTATGGACATTGAGCGCCCTTAAGAAAAGCTCCGCCCGCGCATCATGAAGTGCCGTATTGCTCAACGGCAGCGTTTGCTCACGAACCTCGGCGCTCATTTGCCGCAGTTCGCTGAGACCGACATAGCCTTTACCACAGGCCTTAGCCTGGGCAACTCTCGCATTTTCGACTTTGTCACCGAGTGTCGCCAGCCTTGCCTCGGCTTGCTTCAGTTGTTCGGGAAAAAGCGATAGGCTCTGTCGGCATTTTTCAAGTTCCGCCTCACTCGTCTGCAGTTGCTTCTGGCGTTGTTTCTCAAGTGCTACATGCCATTGGTTTGCCCAGTTACGAAAGGCAGCTGTGTGAAAGAGCTTGGCAAAAAAGCCAGGTCGCGAAGGCAACAGATTGTTGAGAGCCGTTTGCAAGTCCAGTGCTCGTTTCTGTCGCTTCTCGACTTCCTGCGCCAGAACGGGCTGATCATTCCTCAGGTTCGAGAAACGCTGCCGCAAGACCTCAAGTTCGGCGTCCGACACCCTAGCGGCGTCCTCAAACTCACCAATCGGCGCACCGAGGCGCGCTACTGATCTGAGTTCCGCCTTGATCCTATGCACCTCTTTGAGCGCGTCGGCGAAGCCGTTCCGCACATCAGTCCAACTTGTGCTTTGCTTGGCTTCTCTCAGGAGGCGGAAGATGTTATATGGCGCCTGCACTTTTTTCTGTTCACCATCCGCCCCTTTTACCGTGTCGTATTTGTTTAACGTATTGACGAAGATATTTCGGTTTTTCTTTTTGCCGAGAGGAGCGGAGACCAGACCCCAGGCTTTGATTGGATCAGGCTGCTCGTCTTCATCTTCATCTTCCTCATCTTCAGGTTCCGCACTGTTTATTAGGGCTGTTGCCAATTCGCTGAAATAGTCGGCTTCCTCATAGATCTCATCCAGCTTTTTTGCATTTGGCAACTCACGAGTGATATTCTCGGCAGCTCCGTTGTTGCTGCTGGCAACCACCATCGAAAACCCATGCAGCTTTTCATCAAGTGCATAAATCGGTACCGGCTTGTTGGCTGATGGATAGTTCACCTCCCGCTTTTCCTTAAAGGCTGATGCTGGATCGTCATAGCTGCTTAAAACCTTGGCGACGCTCGACGATCAACGCCGCAACAACATCCATTAGTAGTGTCGTTTTACCGGTTCCGGGCGGCCCGTTGACGGAAAACAGAGATTCTTCTTCGGTGCGACTGGCGAAAGCCTGATTGACCGCCACCTGTTGCATCAAAGTCAGCGTATGTTTCGACGGCCAGCGCCCATCTGGCATCCGGTCAATTGTAATGAAGCGCTCCAGATTGTCGATTGCCGTGCAGTCAATGCGCTTCGACTCATGGGATTCAGTCAAGTAACGTGGAATAAGTCCGGTCGGCTCTTCTGCTTTGTGCTTTTGCTTAACACGGCAAATGTCGTCAAAGTAAAACCCATTAATTGGATTAACGGAGGGATCGACAGCGTATCCCTTTTCATTCTTTGTTGCCGCTGTCCGCACAATAACCAAGGGTGCCCTTTCTAGACCTTCGGGCGTCCAACCCAACAAGCCTATGGAATCGACACGAGCGCTTCAATGAAGCTGGTCCAGTCGCTGCGCTATGTCCTCATAGGTGGCCAACAATTGCCGCAGGCGTACGAACGTCCGCATGATGGGACGGCGCGCGGGCTGTTGAGTACACCCGAAAGCATGCTGCAGAGCATCGGCATTGACGGCATAGGCGAGAATTCCCTATCAGCACTCTAGGATGTTTTTCAGGGAACACCAAGATTAGTTTCGGTTGTTGCGCGGGCGCTGACGCCCAAAGCCCTTCCAGGTCGTATCAGCTCCGTTAGGAACGCTTGCGCCGCTGCATGGCGCGATATGTGTACGTCTGACGTCACTCGTATACAATGATATATAAAGAACGATGATAAGCGGCTACGCGGATCGAGATTCGGAGCGTTTAGCTACTGGTGAAGGGGTCCGCCGGTGGGAGCGATTCCGGAAGCAAGCCGAGAAGCGCTTAAGAATTCTAGATGCCGCCACGTCGTTAGGCGATCTGGCCGCGCTCAACTCTAATAGGTTGGAAGCTCTGAAGGGAAACCGCAAGGGGCAGTATTCCATTCGGATCAATGACCAATGGCGGATCTGTTTTAGGTGGCCGAAGGACGAGTCTGGCCCATCGGCTGTTGAGATTGTCGATTATCACTAACGAAAGGAGAACAGTATGGCAAGGACGCCTATTCACCCCGGAGAAATCCTCGCAGACGAAATTGAGGAGATCGGACTTTCCGCCAAGAAACTGGCAGACGTAATTGAAGTGCCGCCGAACCGCCTTTATCAAGTTTTGGCGGGGAAGCGGAATATAACAGCGGACACGGCGCTACGCCTCGGCCATTATTTCGGCATGTCGGCTGACTTCTGGATGAACCTTCAGAGCGCCTACGAACTGGACCTGGCGCGTCAACAAAACGGCAAGGCCATCCTGCGGATCCCGAAACGAGGCGGAGTGGGCGAGCCGCGGCCGGCGATGTGAAGGGACTGATTTCGGTGCGTCTTCGGTTGAACTCGTGGAAAGCTGGGCAACTCAAAGCTGAGGCTGAGAGGACCGAGAGGGCGATCGGGGGAGTAGCATCATAATTTGGATACCGTCAGCAGGAGATTCTTATGAACGTTACCCTAAAGCCGGAGCTTGAGAAGCTGATCGGCGACGAGGTGAAGGCTGGACGTTCAAGCGATCCCAATGAATTCTTGAACAGGGCGGTTTATCCCTATGCGGTTGCGCGACACCTCGGGCAGGAATACAGCGCTGAGGAAACTGATCGCCTAATTGCTGAAGGTCTCAAAGATATCGAGCGCGGCGATGTCATTGATGGCGAAGAGGCGTTCCGCGAACTCCGCGCCCATAGCGCCGCTCGCCGCCAGCAGCGGGCGTGAAGAAGTTTGAACTCGCGCGCCGGTACTCGCTGAACAGGAACGGGATGGAGAACTTATTGTTTCGGCGTCGCCGGCTTCGTTGAGTGCTGTTCGGATGGCTTCAACGAAGGCTATTTGCGGTGCGCCAAATTGGAGTTCACAAATGCGGCGCCCGATGGTATCGAGCGAGTGGACTTCGATGCGTCGGCCAGGCGAGGCTCATGATCGACGAGAGCGCTCAGTTTAGCGGACAAGGCGTTTGCCAGCGCTTCGGAGAACGTGGTTAGCAGCACGAGCGCGCCTGGATTCGCGCGAGCAAGGAATGCGGAGCGATGGAGCGCAACGATGGTTTTGCCGGTTCCGGCGGAGCCAGCGACGCGGGCAGGATCGCTGTAATCGCGCTCGACTAAAGCACGCTGGGCTGGATGCAAGGAAGACGGCCCACTTCTTCCAGGGATAATCGAGCGCGCGTTCGAGTTCATCCGCCGTCGCGGCCTGGCAGAACCGCGCGCGTCCAGCAAGCGATCCCATTAGCTCTTGAAACCCAATATACTTTATGGTAGAAAGTACTTGTCATGAGTCTTTTCGACCTTTTATTTATCGTCTTCTTCCTCACCGCTGCCGGCACATTGCTTTTTGCCGGCTGGCACGCTCTCCGTCGGCGCTTTGCTAGCGCTCGGCTCATTCTGTTCCGGCTCGTGGCGAGCGCAGCCGCTTACATGGCGATAGTAATTACCGTGTCTTTGTTTTCGCCGCGCCGTATGGTGAAGCTTGGCGACCGTCAGTGTTTCGACGATATGTGCGTTGCAGTCGCGGGATTCAACCGTACACCCGAGCGCAACTCTATTCGGTACCGAGTGGACGTGGAATTATCCAGCCGCGCACGGCGCGTTGCTCAGCGTGAGAACAATCTGGCCGTCTACTTAACCGACGATCGTGGACGGCGCTTCAATCCAGTAGCCGATCGGCCAGCCGCTCCGTTCAACGTACTGCTGGGCCCAGGAGCGTCGGTGATGGCGCGCCGCTCATTCGTCGTTCCTGCCGAAGCTGCCGGCGTGAGTGCGGTGATTGCTCACGAGGGCGGATTTCCGATTGGCTGGTTCATTATCGACTACGACACTTGGTTTAGATCGCCGCCGTTGATTCCGCTGGCACTCGGAATGTTTTGCTGCCAAAGTGACACAAACGGGGTGTTAAAGACACTTAACTATATAGGATGAGTACTGTAGCAACTTGTAAAGGCGCGTTAACGTCTTTACAATCAAGGGATACTTAGTCCCGTATAGAGACGACCTGGTTTGTCGATAAGAGACAGTGAGGCTACTTATGGACATTGTTGGAGATCGGAAGTTTGTTGAGGTGCCGGGCGGTAAGACGCACGAACTACCGCCGCTTCTGGTAAAAACTGTTCCGGAAGTCAAACGGCTCGACAAGATGATGGGAGTTGCCGCTCAGATCATCGAACAGGAAGACATGGTTCCTTCGGTGATGGGAGACGCAATTGCCGGAGAAGAAGCGGTGGAGCGGCGCAAGCTCGATCTGGCGCTGAACCTGGTTGACCAGTATCTCGGTCTGCTCAGCCACTGGCATTGGGGCGATGCGGTGATCGAGTGGATCAGGCAATGCGAGATCACTTTCGGCGCGCGCCTGGAACTCCGCACTTTGCTGCGCAGCGATGTTTGGCCTCATGCCGGGCGAAGCAGCTTCGTCACTTTATTGGAAGACAAGTCCATCAAGACGGAGGGGGTGCGTCTCGATAAAGCGGTAGGTCTTAGGCTGGCCTTCCGGCAAATGCCGCCCATTCGCTGTTGCTCCGATCAGTTTCTGTTCTATTTGAACAACTCGGTCGCGCAGGGTGCTTATAAGACCTGGCTCGATATGACGCCGAATCCCATCTCTTCCCTCCCGCCGGAGCGGTTTCAGTTCGAAGTCGTTAACATGTCCATTGAGGTCCACTAAAACGCCAGCAAGCCGCCGTCTACTTCCTTTTGGGTTTGTTCTCCCGAACGAATGCCAAAATGTCGAACGGTTTCGTATCGCGATCTGGAAAAAAGCTGTCCACGGCTGACCGTTCGTCGTTGAAAATCCGAAACACCGTCCAGAGCTTTGTCAGTATCAGCAGTTCCGCACTGCGTTTAGGCAGGTTTACCAGTGCAAGAGTTCCACCGGCATTCTTCAGAGCCGAATGGCCGGCAACCAGCGTTCCAAGGCCGGAACTGTCGATAAATTCGACGTGTTTCAAATTGAGGACCACATTCGCGCGCTTGGCGGCCATGAGTTGATCGATGCGCCCGCGCAGGTCCGCAACCGGAGCGCCGGCCACCAGGCGGCCATCCAGATCGAGTACCACAATCCCATCCACCTCTCTTTGCCCGATTGCAAATGCCACAGTTATCTCGCCTCTGAAATAGAACTGCAAGGTATCCATGAATTGTAGTTCACCTAGTACACCGGCCCTAGGCAGTACAGGGTAAAGTAGAACTTGCTATCCACTATTGGGGGGATGAAGACGTGCTCGTTTGTTCACTAACCGCTCTCCTCCAAACGCGGGTTCCGGATCTTGTTGAGCACCGTATAGCGGACATCTTTAAGCCGATGGCCACACCGGCCCAATCGGAGCACGACATCGCCTTGTTGGTGTTTGCTATTACTGGCGGCATCTTTGTTGTTGTAGCCGGATTAATTGTCTATACGATCTGGCGCTTCAGGCAGAAGCCCGGGGATAATGCCGCCGAAGAGCCGCCGCAGGTCTACGGAAGTAACCAGATTGAAGTGGCATGGACCGTTATTCCCATTCTGATCGCTTTTGTGCTGATCGGTGTTACCACCCGCGTGATCGCGGGCGTGCAGAATGCCAGTCCGCCGCCTTCCGTATTAAAGGTTACCGTGATCGGGCACCAATGGTGGTGGGAGGTTCTGTATCCCGACTACGGATTTGTAACGGCTAATGAAATTCACATGCCCGCATCGCGCGACGGCAAAACGGCAACGTACTTACAGTTGGAGAGTGTCGACGTAATCCATAGTTTTTGGGTACCGCAACTCTCAGGAAAGACCGACTTGATTCCAAACCGCACTAACTTCATGTGGATGGACCCGCGCGAACCGGGAGTTTATTTAGGGAATTGCGCCGAATATTGCGGCACCCAGCATGCCAATATGCTGCTGCGGGTTGTCGCCCAGGACCCTGCCGATTTCAAGCAATGGACCGTTGAACAGCAGAAGAGATCGGTCGACGATCCGAATTTAAGCGCCGCTAAAACCGTTTTTCAGTCGTTGGCGTGCGTAAACTGCCATAACGTCACTGGTTTTGGAGAGGCAAGCGCCGGGAGTAAGTTTGGACCCGATCTTACTCATCTGATGAGCAGACAGACCATCGGCGCCGGCGTACTTACTAACTCGCCGGATCATCTGCGGGCGTGGGTGAACGATCCGCAGATCGCAAAACCAGGCTGCCTGATGCCTAGCATGAGACTGACGGAAGGCGAGTTGACTCAGGTAATAAACTACCTGGAGTCGCTGAAGTAAAGAAGGCATTGATTATGGCGTCGATCGACTATCCTTTACAGCAACCAACGATTGAGCCCGAAACCGAGTTCTCGTTTTCACAGCACCTCTACGAATGGGTTTCGACGGTAGATCACAAACGCCTCGGGATCATGTACGTCGTTTCAGCGCTGCTGTTTTTTGCGACTGCCGGAGTGATGGCTGCGGTGATCAGGCTGCAACTGGCGTTTCCGGACGGGCACGTGGTCGCTCCCGATACCTACAACCGTTTGTTTACCATGCACGGCACTACTATGGTGTTCCTGGTGGGCATGCCTTTCGTCGCTGGGCTTTCAAACTACCTGGTTCCGCTCATGATCGGCGCGCGCGACATGGCGTTCCCGCGCCTGAACGCATTTGGCTTTTGGATCTTTTTGTTCGGCGGATTCCTGCTGTACTTCAGTTACATCGGCGGAAGCGGATTATCGGGAGAGGGGTCCGCGCCCGATGTGGGCTGGTTCGCCTACGCGCCGTTGACTTCGAAAGCATTCTCGCGCGGAGCTAGTACCGATTATTGGATTCTCGGAATCTTGGTCGCTGGCATTGGCAGCATCGCAAGCGCCATCAACGTGATCGTGACTGCCATTACCATGCGCTGCCCGGGCATGACCTTGAGCCGCATGCCCATCTTCGTTTGGGTGATGCTGATTGATTCGTGGCTCATTGTGATTGCTCTACCGCCTTTATCCGCCGCTCAGATCATGCTGTTGATCGACCGTTTTTTAGGCGGGAATTTCTTCAATACGCAAGGCGGCGGATCGGCCGTTCTCTGGCAGCACTTCTTCTGGATTTTTGGACATCCGGAAGTCTACATTCTCATCTTCCCGGCCTTCGCCATTCTTTCGGAAGTAATACCGATTTTTTCGCGCAAACCGATCTTTGGACGCCCGGCCATGGTCGGCGCGGTGTGCTCCATCGGCTTCATTAGTTTGGGTGTGTGGGCGCATCATATGTTCGCCGTGGGAATGACTTCGTGGTCGAACACCTTTTTCGCTGCTTCGTCGATGCTGGTGGGAATTCCGACGGGCATCAAGATCTTTAATTGGACCGCCACCATGTACGGCGGCAAACTGCGTTTTTCAACGCCCATGTTATTCTGCGTTGCGTTTCTGCTGCAATTCCTGGTTGCCGGTTTGACCGGGATCATGCTGGCAGTCGCTCCATTCGATTGGCAACTGCACGATTCGTACTTCGTCGTGGGACATTTCCATTTCACACTGGTGGCCGGGATGGTATTCGGGTTGTTTGCCGGCATGTACTACTGGTTCCCTAAGGTGACCGGCAAGATGTATAGCGAGAAGCTTGGCAAATGGCATTTCTGGCTCTTTCTCATCGGAGTCGAATTAACGTTTGTTCCCATGCATTTTCTTGGATTCCTAGGCATGCCTCGGCGGATCTATACTTATGCGCCAAACCGCGGATGGGAGTTGTTAAACCTGCTCGCATCTGCCGGTGTTTTGTTCCAAGCGCCGGCCGTTGGAGTCTTCGTTTGGAACGTGGTGCGGTCTATCGTTTGGGGCAAGCCGGCGGGTGACGATCCGTGGGATGCCTGGACTTTGGAATGGGCCACCACTTCGCCGCCGCCGGAATACAACTTTGAGAAACTTCCGGTGGTAAGAAGCAGCAGGCCGTTGTGGGATCTGAAAAATCCTAACGACCCGGATTGGAAGTTCGAGTAGCGGCATGACAGAGCAACTGGCAGCGCCCGATCCACTCACTCTGGAGCGCGAGTGGAAAATGCCCGATCGCGGTACCGTCGGCATTATTTTCCTTATTATTACCGAATCCGCGCTGTTCACGATTTTCGTCGTAGCCTACTTGGTCTACATCGGCAAGAGTCTGACGGGTCCGTATCCAAAAGACGTTTTGGAACTGCCCATCCTTTCCAGCATCTGCCTCCTTTCGAGCAGCCTGACCGTTGTGATGGCGGAGCATGCATTGAAGAAAGGCGCACTAGGGCGCTTCAAGGCGTGGTTGTTGGTCACCATTGTACTGGGTCTCGATTTTCTGATTTCGACTGGCGTCGAATGGTGGAAGCTGATTTATAAAGATCACCTGACCATCAGCACCAATCTATTCGGAACAACTTTCTACTCGCTCGTCGGGTTGCATGCGAGCCACGTGATTGTCGGGTTAACATTTTTGTCGCTCGTGCTGTTAGTGAGCTTGCGAGGATTTCCCATTCAAACGCAAGAGCGGCGCGTGAAGTTCCTTTCCTGGTATTGGCACTTTGTCGACGCAGTTTGGGTGGTTGTTTTCACGGTGGTTTACGTGGTTGGGAGGCAATAGGATGTCGCAGGAGTTGCACCACGGAGAAGCCGGAGATCTCAGCGATAAAACTCATATCCAATTGCCCGCGCCCACCTTCTGGCCAATGGTGTTTGCGTTCGGCTTGACGCTGTTGATTGCGGGGATGGTGACGCACTGGGCGGTCAGTATCGTTGGTTTTGTAATCGCCGCGAAGGGCGCTAAGGGATGGTGGAGCGCGGTAATTCCGCACGAGCTTCATGAGTCGGTGGCAATAGAAATGGACCGCCGCCCTACACCCGTGGCGGTTGGCGCGCGCTCGGTAGTGCGCTTGAAATTAGGCGAAGGCGGTCACCGCGTGCGGGTTCCTGAAAGAATTCATCCCTACTCGGCAGGCGCTTGGGGAGGGTTAGCCGGAGGAGCCGCGATGGCGGGTTTGGCTTGTTTGTACGGCTTGATTGCTCAACACAGTATTTGGTATCCGGTAAACCTGCTGGCCGGAGTGGTGATTCCCGATTTGGGCGATGCGACGCTTCAGCAATTGAGGCAATTTAATGGACTGGCGTTCATCGCCGCGCTTGTGGGGCATGCTTGCATATCGGTGATGGTCGGCATTCTCTACGCGGTAATGCTGCCCATGTTTCCGAAATATGCGTTGTTCTGGGCGGGTATTCTGATGCCCGTATTCTGGAGCGGACTGGTAGCCACAACGCTGGACATTGTGAACCCGGCGATGAACGGGCGGATTAGCTGGCCTTGGTTCGTGGCTTGCCAGCTTGGGTTCGGATTGGTAGGCGGCTATATCATCGCGCGAAGCACCAGCATCCGGACTATGCAGACTTGGTCGTTAGCCGAGCGGGCATTTTTGGAAGCACCCGGTGATGAGGATGGGAAGTGAGATTCTCGCAACTAGGATGCGTTGTGGCGCTGTTGCCGCTGCTTGTGCCAACCGGCTGCGAGCCTCCGGGAAGGCCGGTGCCCGAGCCGCCCCCCGCGTCTCAGCTCACCGATTTCAAAGTTCTATTCAGTCAGAATTGTTCCGGTTGTCACGGCGACAACGGAAAGAACGGGCCAGGCCGAATCTTGAACGATTCTCTTTATCTGGCATATGTGCCTAAAGAGGCTCTGCATCAGGTAATTGAGTATGGGCGGCCCGGCACCGCCATGCCAGCCTGGGCGCAAAAGCAAGGTGGTCCGCTCACGCCCAAGCAGGTAGACGCGCTGGTCAACGGCTTGGAGGGATGGAAGAAGTCGTTTAGTTCAGGTGCTGCTCTGGTTCCCGCTTACGCGTCTACCGGACCCGGCGACGAAACCAGGGGTAAGAAACTGTTCCTGCGCGGCTGCTTTGCTTGTCACGGTCCAGGCGCGCGCGTAGGGTTGGTGACAGATCCTTCTTACCTGTCGTTGTCGACAGACCAGAATCTGCGGACGTCCATCGTTGTTGGACGGCCGGATTTAGGCATGCCCGATTACCGGTTCTTAAATGCGGGACATGCGCTGAACGACGAAAATGTAAATGATCTGGTGGCCTATTTGGCTTCGTTGCGGCCAGTGGATTCCGATATGGGCCAGCGAGAGCAGAAGACGAAAGATTTGAAAGGCACACCATGAGCGAAGCCAAGAGAGAAGAAGACGAAGGCAAACAGAATACCGGGAATCCTACACGCCGAAACTGGCTTTTCGCCGCCGGTGTGGCGTTGAACGTTGTGGCGGGCTTGGTGCTGGCGGTCCCTTTCATTGGCTTCGTGTTTTCAAGCTTCGTCGAAAAGAAAGACCCGCGCGACTGGATCTCACTCGGTCCCTTAGAAGGTTTCCCGGAGCGCGCAACGCGCATAGCGACTTACCGGAACCCATACACGCGGCCTTGGGACGGGCAAACCGCCGACATTCCGTGCTGGGTCAGGCGCATCAACGGGAATCAGTTTCAGGTATTCGCCATCAATTGCACTCATCTGGGATGTCCGGTCAGATGGTTTGAGCAATCGGGTCTGTTTTTGTGTCCGTGCCATGGAGGTGCTTATCTAGAGGATGGGTCGCGTGCAGCGGGTCCACCTCCGCGCGGGTTGTTCCAGTACGACTACAAAGTAGAAAACGGTCAGCTATGGGTAAAGGGCGGCGAGATGCCTACCCTTTCGAATCCGGTCTAAGGCGGAGCAGGAGAACGCTTTGATGAATGCTTTAAGGAGCGCGGCGGTCTGGCTTGACGACAGATTGCATTTGACCGCGCTGTACGCTTCCACCGCGGGCCATGAAGTACCGGCGAGCGCCGGCAGTTGGTTCTATGTTTTTGGCAGCGCCACTCTGCTTTGTTTCGTGATTCAGGTGATTACGGGCGCGTGCCTGGCATTTGTTTATATCCCTTCCACGAACGAAGCTTTTACCAGCCTGCAATATCTGAACCACGTGCAGTTTTGGGGCTGGTATCTGCGCGCCGTGCATAACTGGGGATCGAACTTCATGGTGGCCATCATGACGCTGCACATGATTCAGGTATTCTTATTCGGCGCCTACAAATATCCGCGCGAACTGACTTGGGTGAGCGGTATTTTCCTTCTGCTGTTCACGCTTGCCATGGCATTTACCGGCCAGGTGATGCGCTTCGATCAGGATGCGTATTGGGGCTTGACCATTGGTGCTTCCATCACCGGGAGGGTTCCTCTTATCGGGGGGCAACTTGTCCATTTATTGTTGGCCGGGCCGATTATAGCGGGCGAAACGCTTTCCAGATTCTTTACTCTGCACGTCTTTGTCATTCCAGGGCTGATTATCGCCATCGTCAGCATGCATTTGCGGCTGGTGTTGACCAAGGGGATCAATGAATATCCGAAGCCCGGCCATCCTGTTCACAAAGCGACTTACGATGCCGAATACGCCGAGATCATACGCAAAGAGGGCGTGCCCTTTGTGCCGCACGCCATCGGCAAAGATCTGATTTTTGCGGCTATTATCATCGTCGGGATTCTAGGGGCCGCGCTGATCTTCGGTCCGAAGGGTCCGGGCGGGCCGCCGAATCCGACGCTGGTGGATACGAATCCGCGTCCGGACTTTTACTTTCTTTCGATTTTTGCCGCATTAGCGCTGCTGCCGGATTGGATGGAGGTTTTGATTCTTTTCGTAGCGCCGACTATTTGCATTGGTTTGCTGCTGGCATTGCCATTCATTTCCGGTACCGGCGAAAAGAGCGCCTTGCGAAGACCCGTAGCGGTGTTATCCGTCATTTTTGTAATGCTGACTATTGGCGTACTTACTTACATGGGAGAAACGTCACCCTGGTCGCCTAAGATGCAGGCATGGAGTGGCGATGCAATCCCGGTAAAGTATGTCCGGGGGCGGACGCCTCTAGAATTGCGTGGAGCGGTAGTTTTTCAAAACAAACAATGCCGCAATTGCCACTCCCTGGGCGGCGAGGGCGGACAGCGAGGGCCTGCGCTGGATAAAGTAGCCGAGCGATTGACGAAAGATCAGTTAGTGCGCCAGGTAATTCAGGGTGGCGGCAATATGCCTGCCTACGGAAAGAAGCTCAGCCCAGCAGAGGTAGAGGCATTAGTCTCATTCATGGCGACACTGCACAGCGCGCCTCCCGTGCAGCCATCAACTAAGCCTCGCAACAAACTGCCGCGGGATATCGCGCAATTGAAAACGCCTGTGGCGCAAGTCCGGCAGCGCTGACGTGGAGTCCATCTCCAGCGCGGCACTAGAATCGTGGACTCTTACCGGCTGGGCTGTCCCGATATTGATCGCGACCGCTCTAATTTACTTTCGGGGCTGGTTGCGTGGACGCAGATTGCTGCGCGATGAGCGCGACGGAAAGCGGCTGGCTTCGTTCTTATCCGGGCTGGCGGTGGTTTTTCTGGCAGCGGACTCGCCGCTCGATGCTTTCGATAGTTTGTTTCTTTCGGCCCACATGCTGCAGCATTTGCTGCTCATGATGATTGCGCCTCCATTGATTCTGTTCGGACATCCGATGTTGCCGCTGTTGCGCGGCCTGCCCAGGAAGTTCGTGAAAGAAGGGTTGGGGCCGTTTCTTTCGTGGAAGCCGTTTCGCGAGCTCTTCGGGACGCTGACATCGCCCGTTGTTGCGTGGCTTGTCTTCGCATTTAGTACGGTGTTTTGGCACGTGCCGGTGTTCTATGAACTGGCGCTCAGGTCACCGGAATGGCATAGCGTGCAGCACGCTTCGTTCTTATGGTCGGGCGTGTTGTTCTGGTGGCCGGTGATTCAGCCGGGACCCGGGAAACCACGCTGGCCGAGGTGGATGGCAATTCCGTATCTGTTGTTGGCCGACATTCTGAATACCGGGATATCGGCGATATTCGTGTTTTCAAGTTCATTGATTTATCAGAGTTATGGCGCCGTGCGGGCGAGCAGCATGGGTGCGCAAGCTGACCAGACCTTAGCGGGTTTGCTGATGTGGGTGCCGGGTTCGATCGTCTATCTGGTCCCAGCGGCCGTGTTGACGATGGGCGTTCTCACAAGCGACCGGTTGAAACATGAAATCTCAAGTGGGACGCGTCGAACGCCGGATTAAAACGGCCACGCCATGGTGGTGGAGACAAACGCCGCGGCTGAGGCGAGTAGCGCAAGTATCGATGCTGCTGGTCGCCATAGCAGTCATGTGGGACGGTTTCTTTGGGCAACAAGTGGCGCCGTTGAACATGGCTGGCGTACTGCCGTGGATTCATTGGCGAGCGCTTTCCATGCTGGCGTTGCTGGCTGTTGGAAATTTGTTTTGCATGGCTTGTCCGTTTATGTTCGTGCGCGACTTGGGGCGAAAGGTGTTTCCCGCAAAAGCGCGCTGGCCGCGAGTGCTTAGGAACAAATGGCTGCCTGTGGGCTTGATCGCGATCTACTTGTGGGCTTACGAAGCGTTCTCGCTTTGGGATAGTCCGTGGCTGACAGCCTGCATCATAGCCGGTTATTTTCTAGGGGCGTTATTGATTGACGGCTTCTTCAAAGGCGCGAGCTTTTGCAAATACGTCTGCCCGATCGGCCAATTTCAGTTTGTAACTTCGCTGCTCTCGCCGCGTGAAATTGCGGTGAAGAGCGCGCAAGTTTGCAAGAGTTGCAGCACGTACGATTGCATCCGTGGGAACGAGACCGCGCGGGGTTGCGAGCTCTACTTGTTCCAGCCAAAGAAGGTAGGGAATTTGGACTGCACGTTTTGTCTTGATTGCGTCAAAGCGTGTCCGCACGACAACGTGGCGCTGATGACGGTTGTGCCGGCGAAGACGCTAGTAGCTGATCCGTACCGCTCTTCAATTGGCCGGTTGTCGAAGAGAACAGATATTTTGGCGCTGGCGATGCTGATTGTCTTCGGGGCATTCGTGAATGCCGCCGGAATGGTGGCGCCGGTAATGATGTGGGAGCACCGCTGGCACGCGATGCCGGTTGTAGTGGCTTTTGTTGTGTTGTCAGGAGTGGTGATAGCGCCGCTGGTCTGCGTTGGCCTATGCGGACTGCTGAACCGGAGACCGATGGAAGTGGTGCGCCGCTTCGCGTTTACGCTGGTGCCGATCGGCGTGGCGATGTGGGCGGCTCATCTGCTGTTTCACGCCGCCGCGAGTTGGGGAATATGCAGGTAACTCCAGTGCAAATCTTACTGCTGGATGCTGGATTACTGTTGACATTGTACATCGGTTGGCGCGTGGCTAGCTGCAGTATTCAAATGAAGACTGGGCGGCCATTCGACTGCTTGCGCCTTGGGCCGGTTTGGCCGGTACGCTATATACTTCGGGAATCTGGATTTTGTTCCAGCCGATGCAGATGCGGGGGATGATGCATTGATCAGGCTTTTAATCGTCCTGCTCGCCACAACGATCTTGTACGGCGGATGGCAGGAAAGTTGAGTTTCACAAGCGCGCGGGGAATCTGGACATTACGCTGTTCAGTACGCCCTCTCCCGTGCGTATGGGGCGAGCGGATCTCAGCGTGATGGTGCAGAAGGCCGGCGATCAATCGACTGTTCTAGACGCTTCGGTGACGGTTCATCTTATAGAGAGAGACAGCAAAAACATTACCGAGATTGTCGCCCCGGCGACCCACGGAAAGGCGACCAACAAGTTGCTGTATGCGGCGAACGTCACCTTACCTTCGGCTGGCGAGTGGCGGGTAATTGTTCAAATACATCAAGCACAACAGGATGCTGAGGTGACGGGAGAGATCAATGTGCTGGGGCCAGAACCGCCGCTGCTGACTTACTGGCCTTACTTTGTTCTGGTGCCGGTGGTGGTGTTGCTCTTCATTTTCAACCGGTGGTTAAAGCGAAGGCGGAATGTTTCGAATCGTGTAGCACGGACATAGCGGCATTCCGGCCATTGATGGCGATCACGCTGCCGCCAGGATGCGTGCAAGCGCCGCAAAGATAAACACCAGGCATGGGCGTGCGCGAACGCAGACGGTTGCTCCACATGTATTGGGGTAGGCATTCGCCTTGGAAAATATGGCCGCCGGTGAGGCCGACTCGTTCTTCAATGTCGGGCGGCCCAAGTGCTTCGGCGTCAATGACCGCCGACGGGATGTTCGAGGTATAGTGGGCGATTGCAGCGAGAGCGAGCTGTTTGGCAGATTCGCGATGTTGATTCCAATCGCCGTCGGCGAATTTATAAGGGACGTATTGCGAGAAGACGCTCATAATGTGAGTGCCAGGCTGGAGCGACAGAATCGTCATGCACGCTTTGAAAGTAGAGCTCAGTCCAGAGGCGCTCCGGCAGCCGTCCGGATTTAGCGGCGGCGAAACCGTCTTTCCACTCCTGCTTACCCAGTGGAGTGTTTACTTGGGCGAAATGATGGGGCATCATGGCGCCGGGACGCGCACGGAAGTTCGGCAACTCCCGTAACCAGACGCTCAGCTTTAAAGTGCAGCCTTCGATGGGGAGCGACTCGATCTGAGCGCGCCAGGAAGAATCGGCAGCGCTGCCCAAAAGGCGAAGCGTGGTGCGCGGATCAGCGTTAGAAATTACCATGGGCGCGGAGATTTTTTCGCCGCTTTCGAGAAGCACGCCTTCTTCCGGAATAATCTGCGAGACGGCAACGCCGCTGGCGATGACTGCGCCTTCTTTCTGAGCGGCATCTGCTAAGTAAAAAGAGACCATGCCCATGCCGCCTTTGACGTAGCCCCAAGCGCCAGGCAGACCGCCGAGGCGGCCCGATGAATGATGAAAACGAATGGATGCCGTGCCGGGATCGAACGGACTGGCGTTGGTCCCTATGACGCCTTGGCCGAGGTAACCGCTTTGCAAGCGTTCATCGGTCAGGTAGTGTTCAACAAGGTCGGCCATTGACCAGTTGAAAAGCAGGTTAATCGCTTCGTGGTCGTGGCCAAGGCGCTCTTCAATCTGTTCGTGCGTGGGCGGTTCACCGATCCACAGATCATCTGAGTTAGGCGGCCGAAGCGCGTCACGCGTGCGGCCGATCAGGTTGCTCATGGCTCGCCAGCCTGCCACGTCCCGAGGAGAAAGGCGCCGGATCTCTTCTTCGCACTGCGTGTCGTCGTCATACAGTTGCACGCTGGAACCGTCTTCAAAGGGAATGAAGAGGCCATTGGTAGCGGGTGTCCAGGAATAGCCCATGGCGGGGAGATTCAATTCCTCAATAACTAATGGGTGGAGCAGGCCAGCGAGATAGGCGCAAGGAGAAACGCGCACTCCCGGCCAAGGTTCTTCCAAGGTGCAAGCGCCGCCGATGCGTTCGCGGCTTTCAAGTACCAGAACTTCTTGGCCGGCGCGCGCAAGATAAGCAGCACAGGCGAGACCGTTGTGACCGGCGCCGACGACAATGGCGTCCCAACGCCGAGCGGCGAGATTGCTGATTGGGGCGGGAAGGCCCAAGCGGCCGAAAGAACTGACGGCGGAAATAGACATAGGGCGCGACGGCTACAGTATGCTTCTTTCAACGATAGCGTGCGTAGCGGCCACCCCTGATGAATCGAAATCTCATCAAGGGTGGTTATTGTTCCGAACTAAGCCGTGCGCGACATTTCAGCCTTGTCATCGGCAAGAGCCGCCTGAGCTGCGGCTAGACGAGCGATGGGTACGCGGTAGGGAGAGCACGACACGTAATCCATGCCTACCCGATAGCAGAATTCGACCGAACTTGGTTCGCCGCCGTGTTCGCCGCAGATGCCTACTTCTAGATCGGGACGAGTTTTGCGGCCTAATTCGACCGCCATTTTGACGAGCTTGCCTACGCCTTCCTGATCGAGAACGGCGAAAGGGTCGGCCTTGAAGATCTTAAGATCTTCGTACTGCTTCGAGAAGTGCGTGTAGTCGTCACGGGAAAGACCCATGGTGGTCTGGGTGAGGTCGTTAGTGCCGAAACTAAAGAATTCGGCCTCGGTGGCGACTTCGTCCGCTAACAACGCAGCCCGCGGAATTTCAATCATGGTGCCGACCATGTATTGCTGTTTCTTCAACCCGGCGGCGGCAAGAACTTCGTTTGCGACGTTGACCACAATGGCCTTTTGGTTCTCGAGTTCCTTCACGCCGCCAATGAGGGGGATCATGATTTCCGGAATGACCTTAACGCCCTTCTTCGCCACCAGAACGACAGCTTCGAAGATCGCGCGTGCCTGCATTTCGGTGATCTCGGGATAGGTGATGCCAAGGCGGCAGCCGCGATGGCCGAGCATGGGGTTGAATTCATGCAGTTCTTCGACGCGGCTTAGCAACTCAGGAAGATATTTCTTCAGTTCGCCAACACCAACGTTATAGGAAGCGGCAATCTCTTTCTTCTCTTTTGACTGTCGCGCCGGGAAGTTTGGCGATATCGACCATTAAGTTCTCACGCTTAGGGAGGAACTCGTGGAGCGGCGGATCGAGGGTGCGTATGACGACCGGGAAGCCGTCCATGGCTTGGAACAGCCCGGCGAAATCTTTCCGCTGCATGGGCAACAGCTTCAAAAGGGCCTTTTCTGCGGGTTTTTTCATCGCGCGCCAAAATCATGGCCTGCACATGCGGTAAGCGGTCTTCGGCGAAGAACATGTGCTCGGTACGGCAGAGACCGATGCCTTCAGCTCCGAATACGCGAGCAACCTTTGCATCGCGAGGGATATCGGCGTTGGCGCGTACGCCAAATTTGCTGCGGAACTCGTCGGCCCAACCCATGAAAGTGGCGAAGTAATGAGATTTCGGATCGGGATCGCTAGTCTTGCATTGACCAAGATAAACTTCGCCCAAGGTGCCATCAAGCGAGATCCATTCTCCTTCTTTGACGATCAGCTTCTTGCCTTCGAATAAGATAGTGGCAATTTTCTTATTCTCGTCGACGGCCACGGAGGAAGCGCCGACAACACAAGGGCGGCCCATGCCGCGCGCAACGACGGCGGCGTGGCTGGTCAGTCCGCCGACAGCCGTCAAGATGCCCTTGGAAACGTCCATGCCGTGAATGTCGTCGGGAGTCGTCTCCTTGCGAACCAGGATGACCGGGCCGTTCTTCGACAATGTGACTGCATCTTCGGAGGAAAATGCCGCGCGGCCAACAGCGGCGCCAGGTGATGCGGGCAAGCCAGCGGCGATCTTCTGCAAACTCTTGCGCAGGGCCGGATCAAGCACGGGATGCAGTAACTGGTCAAGCTGATTCGGCGCGACTCGTTGAACAGCTTCGGCTTTGGTGATCAGCTTTTCGTCAACCATGTCAACGGCAATACGGACGGCGGCAGGCCCAGTGCGCTTACCATTGCGGGTTTGCAGCATGTAGAGTTTGCCTTCCTCGATGGTGAACTCGAAATCCTGCACGTCGCGGTAATGCTTTTCGAGGCTGCTGGTGATTTCGCGAAGCTGTGCGTACGCCGCGGGCATCACTTGCTTCAGTTCCTCAATAGGTTGAGGCGGTGCGAATGCCGGCCACAACGTCTTCGCCTTGGGCATTCACCAGGAACTCACCGTAGAACGCCTTTTCGCCGGTCGATGGGTTGCGCGTGAAGCCGACGCCCGTGCCGGAATTGTCGCCCATGTTGCCAAACACCATGGCTTGAACATTGGCCGCAGTACCTATGGAATCGGGAATCTTTTCCATGCGACGGTAGTAAATGGCTTTAGGCGTGTTCCAGGAATTGAAGACCGCGTCACGCGAGAGCATCAACTGCTGAAGCGGATCCTGTGGAAACTCTTTGCCGGTTTCTTTCTTAACCAATTTCTTGTACTCGTCGATGATAACTTTAAGATCTTCAGCGCTCAGATCGGTGTCGAGCTTAGCTTTGATTTTGTGCTTACGAGTATCGAAGATGTGGTCGAACTTCATCATGTCGACGCCAAGTGCGACCTCGCCGAACATCTGAATAAAGCGGCGATAGCAATCGTAGGCAAAGCGGGGGTTGCCGGTTTTCTTTACCAGACCCTCAGTGCTTTTGTCGTTCAGCCCAAGGTTCAAGATAGTGTTCATCATGCCGGGCATGGAGAACTTCGCGCCCGAGCGGACGCTGACCAACAGCGGGTCTTCAACAGCGCCTAGCTTTTTGCCGATTTGCTGCTCAAGCTTAGCGACGGCCTCATGAATCTGCGCGTCGACTTCCTTCGGAACCTTGTTGCCGTTTTCAAAAAAGAGATTGCAGACTTCCGTTGAGATGGTAAAGCCGGGCGGGACGGGGACGCCAGCCTTGCTCATTTCGGCAAGTCCGGCTCCTTTGCCGCCGAGGACATCCTTCATTTTGCCGTCGCCGTCGGCGGTGCCTCCGCCAAACGAGTAAACGTATTTGTTCATTTCAGCTATTTGTCTCCTGATTTTGCGGCTATCCGCAGTAAAACTTTTAGGCGTTTACGCCTTGCGTTACGATTTCGGAAAAGTCGGCGATAGTCGAGAATTCGGTCAACAGGCTGTGTAACAAAGCCAAGCGGTTCTGCCGGATCGCCGGATCTGGATCGTTCACTAGAATTTTATCGAAGAAGAGATCCACCTGCGGGCGCAAGGAGGCGATAAGAGCCAGTTTGCCGCGGTATTGATGTGTGGATTTGGCTGCTTCGCGTACTCGAATGAATTCTTTGTAGAGGTCTTGCTCCGGGCCGGGAGTAAGCAG
The DNA here is from genome assembly GCA_963718465.1 of Bryobacterales bacterium. GTDB lineage: Bacteria > Acidobacteriota > Terriglobia > Bryobacterales > Bryobacteraceae > Bog-105. The sequence goes on from CAVQZK010000036.1 coordinate 165,941, forward strand.
ATCGGACATTGGCTCACCGGACCACGTGACCTGAGATTGTTTGAGGATGTTTTTGATTCGTTTGAAGCTGGCGGCGAGAGGTTCGAAGTTCTCAGTTGGTCTGACGTGATGAATGGCATCTGCCCTGTCGGCAAGATCCTGCAACGTGCCAATGGGCGGCGCCATGACGGCTGACACTTCGTCGTAAGCGAAACCGCGCACGTCGCGCAAGTAAAATTGGATGCGCTCTTTCATGAACGGAATGAGTTCAGGGACGTCTTCCACCAGCTTGATGGGTTCGAGCAGTAACTTGGCTTCGAATAATATTTTGACCAGGCCCTGAGCGGCGCGGCGTAGCGCGAAAGGATCTTTTGACCCGGTCGGAATAAGGCCGACGCGGAAGCATTCGCGCAGTGTGTCAAGCTTGTCGGCGAGCGAGACTACTTGGCCTTCGAGCGTACGCGGAATGGAATCTTCCATGCTGATGGGCTTGTAGTGGTCGTAGATGGCTGTGGAAACCGCTTCGCCTTCGCCTTGCGCCTTTGTATAGAGACCGCCGACGATGCCTTGAAGTTCGGTGAACTCCTTCACCATGTCCGTCGTGAGGTCGCATTTGGCCAGCAGAGAGGCGACGTTCACTGTTGTTTCGTTAGCGCCGGTTTGAGCGGCGAGTTCGGCGGCGAGTTTCACTACTCGTTCGGTCTTGGCTTTGTAGCTCCCAAGCTTGGCTTGGAACGTTACTTTTTCGAGATCGGGCAAGCGAGCGGATAGCGTTTTCTGCTGATCGACTTTCCAGAAGAAGCGCGCGTCGTTGAAGCGGGCGCGCAAGACGCGTTCATTCCCTTGGCGGATGAGGCCGTCGGGATCACCGTCGGTATTTGTGACTGCCACGAAATGCGGCGCTAGCGAGCCATCGGGATTCACTACCGAGAAGTAGCGTTGATGGTGACGCATCACCGTGGAGAGGATCTCTCGGGGGAGTTCAAGATAGCTGGCATCGAAGCTGCCGCGAACCGGCGTAGGGAACTCGGTGAGGTAGACGAGAGTGGTCAGCAAGTCGTCGTCTTTCTGAACGTCGCGACTAAGAGCAGCTTCAATGCGCTGTTTGCGTTCGGTAGCGTTGACGATCACGAAATTGCTCTTGAGCGTGTCGTAGAAATTGGCAATAGTAACCGGCAGGGGTTGCTTGGCGCCCAGTACTCGATGGCCCCGCGTGGTGTTGCCGGATCGGACGCCGGCGATTTCGAAGGGAACAATCTGATCGTCGAGCAGCGCAACAATCCAGCGGATGGGACGAATAAAACGGATGCCGCCCTTGCCGGTCCAGTACATCGTCTTTGGAAAATAGATATGCGAGATGATGTCGGGCAGCTTCTCGGAGAGCGCATCCTTGAGGGCTTGGCCTTTCAGCAGTTGGCTGAAGATGTAGCGTTCACCTTTCGGGTCTTGCATCGTCGCAAGTTTGTCAACACTGGTTCCTTGCTTACGCGCGAAGCCTTCGGCGGCTTTCGGCCCGGCAGAAAGATACGGACCTTGAACGAGCGACTCCGCGTCCGGCGCTTGCGGCATAAGATCTTTCGCCAACAGAACGAGACGGCGCGGAGTAGCTTCGACAATAATGGCTGAGCCGCCGAAGGCGCCGAACGCTTCTTCGAAGCGAGTGCGGAGATCGGCAAGCGCAGGTTCGATCATCCAATCGGGAATTTCCTCGACGCCGATTTCAAGAAGAAAATCGGCCATCTACGCCGCTGCCTTTGCTTCTTGCTGCTTGGCCCAGGCCGCCGCAACGCCCACCGCCAGCTTGCGAACACGCCCAATAACGCCGACTCGCTCAGTGACGCTGATGGCGCCGCGCGAATCAAGCAGATTGAAAAGATTCGAGCACTTCAAAACCTGGTCATAGGCGGGCAGGACGGGGAAGCGGTCAATATTAGTTTTCTTATCGTGGAACAAAGCAAGTAATCGATGGCATTCTTTTTCGTGCAGGTCGAATTCGGTCCAAAGCGCTTGCACGTCTGCCATCTCGAAGTTATAAACCGAAAATTGCTGCTCGTCAGCCAGCCGGATATCGGAGTATTTAAAGCCGGGCGCCCATTCTATGTCGTAAACACTATTGACGTTTTGCAGGAACGCGACGATACGTTCCAAACCGTAGGTGATTTCGGCGGGCACAAGATCAAGATCAATGCCGCCGCACTGCTGAAAATAGGTGAACTGGGTGATCTCAAGACCGTCGAGCATCACCTGCCAGCCAATGCCCCAAGCGCCTAATGTGGGCGCTTCCCAGTTGTCTTCCTCGAACTTGATATCGTGCTTGCGCAGATCGATGCCGATGGCTTCGAGGCTGCCTAGGTATTGGTCGAGAACATCGCTGGGCGTTGGCTTGAGAATTACCTGAAGTTGCTGGTGCTTGTAGAGACGATTGGGATTTTCCCCGTAGCGGCCGTCAGCCGGTGGCGACTGGGCTGCACATAGGCAACCTTGTATGGTTTGGGACCAAGCACCCGCAGAAACGTTTCGGGGGCCATGGTGCCGCGCTGACTTCAACATCATAGGGCTCTTGAATGATTGCGCCGCGGTCGGACCAGTAATGCTTGAGCTTGAAAATTGTTTCTTGAAAGGAATCCATCGATTTTCATAAAGCTATTTGAAATAAATAGCCTTAGTCGCCAGGGTTCTCCGTGCCCACCTACACGATCTTAATCTAAACCTCCGAAAAGTTATGGATAGTTGCAAATTTCCACTCAGGCATCCAAGCTGTTAGAGGATGCCCGAACTGCCCGACATCGCGGCTTACATTAGTGCTCTGGAGAGTCGCATCCTAGGCGACACTCTGAAGCACGTTCGTTTGGCGAATCCGTTTTTGCTGCGCAGTATCGATCCTAAACCGGCGGCGCTCGAAGGGAAAACCGTTCGCGAACTGCGTAGGGTGGGCAAGCGCATTGCCATCGGAGTAGATGGCGATCTATGGCTGGTGATTCATCTTATGATTGCTGGCCGTCTGCATTGGCGTCCGCTGAATACGCCATTAAAGGGCCGCCAAAACCTGGCTGCCTTCGATTTTTCGAGTGGCTCGCTTACGTTGACGGAAGCAGGTACCAAACGCCGCGCATCTTTGCACATCGTGAAATCGGATGAGGGGCTTCGATCGTTGGACCCGGGCGGGATCGACGTTTTCAGCTGTGATTTCTCCGATTTTCGCGCCGCGCTTACTGCCGAGAATCATACGCTCAAGCGCGTTTTGACCGATCCGCGCGTGCTAAGCGGAATCGGCAATGCCTATTCCGATGAGATTCTGCACGCGGCACAGTTCTCACCCATTGCTCAAACTCACAAGCTCAAGCCGGAGGACTGGACCAGGCTTTGGGAAGGGACTCGCGCCACCTTGCAACTTTGGATTGACCGTTTTCAGGCGGAGGCGAAGGCGGGATTTCCGGAGAAAGTGACCGCTTTTCGCGAGGACATGGCGGCCCACGGCAAATACGGCGAACCCTGCCCGCGATGCGGTGAAAAGATCCAGCGAATACGTTTCGCGGACAATGAAACGAACTATTGCGCCCGGTGCCAAACTAGCGGAAAGGTGTTGGCCGACAGAGGGCTTTCACGTCTGCTGGGCGCCGACTGGCCGCGCACCTTGGAGGAATTGGAGTTGCTGAAGAAAAAGTGATTTTGCGAACTGTTCGGGCGACCAGCTATGTAACGCCGCTGCGGGAGGGCGGTTCGCTGCCCGCCATTGTCGAAGCGGACGATCTGGGGTTGTACGTGGTGAAATTCCGCGGCGCGGGTCAAGGGCCGCTTGCATTGGTGGCGGAGTTGATCGCCGGGGAAATCGGGCGTTTGTTAGGTTTGAATGTTCCCGAATTGGTATTCGTTGAAATGGATGAGGCGTTCGGGAGCAACGAACCGGACGAAGAGGTGCGGGACCTTTTACGCGCCAGCGTCGGGCTGAATCTTGCGATGGATTACTTGCCTGGGTCTGTGATGTTCGATGTGGCCGCAGGTGACTCGGTGACCGCCGAGGTGGCTTCCCGAGCGGTCTGGTTCGATGCGTTTGTAACCAATGTGGATCGTACGGCGCGGAATCCCAACCTGCTCTACTGGCATAAATCGCCGTACTTTATAGATCATGGAGCGGCCTTGTATTTTCATCACAACTGGAGCAATGTAGGGCAGGCGGCGTTGTCAAAATTTGCGCCTATTCGCGATCATGTTCTGTTGCGCTGGGCAGCCGACGTGAAACAAGCAGACGAACGGCTGCGGCCTTTGCTTACCGAAGCAGCTATTCAAGAGATCGTCGCGTCAAGTGCCAGCCGATTGGCTGATTGCCGGGAGTCGCGCAGGTTACGTAGGATACTTCCTGCACCGCCTGGGAGCTTCGTCGAACTTTGTTGAGGAGGCTGTGCGCGCCTATGCAGAGGTCGTTTGAGTACGCGGTCATCCGGGTGGTTCCGCGAGTCGAAAGGGAAGAATTCGTCAACGCCGGGGTCATTCTGTTTAGCCTTCAAAACCGGTTTCTCTGCGCACGGATGAAAATGGATGAAGCCCGCGTTCGATCTCTTTGGCCGGAAGCCGATTTAGAAACGATTCGCCGACACTTAGACGGTTTGATTAAGGTAAGCCGGGGAGAAAGCGACGCCGGACCCATCGCAAAGCTTTCGCAACGCGAACGGTTTCACTGGCTTGTTTCCCCACGCAGCACCATTATCCAGATATCGCCGGTACACAGCGGCCTTTGTGAATCGCCGGAACTGGCATTTGAGCAGCTCTTTCAGAAATTAGTCTAACCAGTTCCTCGTTGAGGTTTGTCGACAGTCCGTGCTGCCGGCCCAATTCCACGAGAGTTCCGTTCAATACATCAATCTCCAACCGCTTGCCACGCTCGAAATCTTGCAGCATCGAGGTGCGCGTGCCGGGTGGATATGAGGCTAAGGTTGCCAGGATGTTTTCGGCGTCCACCTCGGTCAGTTCGGCTCCTTCGGCTTGCGCGATGGGCAAAGCTTCAGCCAGGATTCGTTCTGCCCAATCGCGATAGCTCGATTCGGCCAGGATCTTGAGTCCTCGACCGGCGAGCGTCGTCAGCGGGTTGGACACGCAATTGTGCAGCATCTTGCGCCATGACGCCGTATGGAACGCCGGTTCAATGCGGACTTGAATTTCGGTGGAAGCAAATAGTTCCGCGAAGCGTTCAGAACTTTCGCCGACGGGAACCAACAGCTCAGCGCCGGGCGGCGGATAGGCGCGGCCAGCTTCCACGTAAACGTACGAGATAACGGAAATCCCGTTGAAAGGCGCGACGCGAGCCGCTTGATTGACGCCGTTCTGAATGACGGCGACTGGCTGGCCCTGAGAGCAGAGATCGTGAAGCCAGGTGAGCGCTGACGCTGTGTCGTACGCTTTGACGGTTAACAGAACGACATCGGCTGGCATTGAGCTTTGAGGGCCATTGCGCGCGCACAAGAAGACCTGGTGCCCGGCATTCGCGAGATGAGCGCCCAGATAGGCGCCCAGATTACCTGCGCCGATGATCGCGATATTCACTTCGTGGAGGAGGTCAACCGGCGCATTTCTGTTATGGTGGCACGAATGAAGAGCTATCGCAAAGACCTGTGGTTTGAAGCGCCGAGCAGACGGGCATTCATCAACATCACCGAGCAAGTGGAAAATAGCCTGAACGAGAGTAAGATCCAGGAGGGTTTGGTGCTGGTAAATGCGATGCACATTACGGCTTCGGTTTTTATCAACGACAACGAATCGGGATTGTTGAAAGACTACGAGAAATGGCTGGAAGAGCTGGCGCCGCATGAACCCACTTCGCAATATCTGCACAATCGCACTGGCGAAGACAATGCCGACGCGCATTTGAAACGGCAAGTGATGGGCAGGGAAGTGGTGGTGGCGGTTACGAAAGGCCAACTGGATTTTGGGCCGTGGGAACAGATCTTCTATGGAGAGTTCGACGGGCGGAGGCGAAAAAGGGTGTTGGTGAAGATCATCGGGGACTAAAACCCGACTTCGTCGTCAGACCGCATACTGCGGGGCCGTGAAAAAATCCTAGGCCGGTAAATGAGGCGATGAATCTGACTTTTCACAACAGAGTACATGGTGGTGTAAAGAAAATACGCAAAATAGCGAATTGCGCCGGAAAATGATCCAAGCCGCCCTGACGCCGCTGTGGCAGACACAGATAGTGGCGATAAGAAGGGGTATTCTCGTTTGGTTTATTGCGCTGGCGCCGGACGGAGGCGAATCCACTGTGTGATGTTGTAAGTCAAGGCCATCCACAACGCTTCGGTACCGGCCTTCACAGGCCCGCGCACCGAGAACTGCCTGAGCTTTTGCACTCCCTTGATCCACAAATGCGGGAACTCGGCAATCTCACAACGCTTCTTATAAATGGTCTTCACGGCACGTCGCTGCATGCGTGCCAGATAGTCGCGCATCGGCTTGCTCTCCACGGGCGCTTCCACCTGTCGCGGGCCATTGCGCTCCCCGCAACACTGCCGACGGAGCCGGCCGCGCGCAATCCGCCGCCTTGGCTTCAAACACTGCTTTGCCGATGCCATGGTGTTTCTTTTGCCGGATCACTATTAGCCCGACTTTCGCAGTTCGAGCAGGTAAAGAAGGATAAGCCCTTTAGATTCAGTGTTGGCTATCGCTAGGTCTTCACCACAAAACGGGACTAGCGAGCAGGATAGACAGGAGATTCGGAAACGAGCGGTCGGGAAGTGATGCGCGGAGGAGGCTTGGCCGGCAACTCAAGCTGAAGTTTCCGCAGAAGCAGCGACAGGTCTTTCTCCGGCTGGGTAGAACGAGGCAGGATCAGCCAGCGATGATCCACCGTCGGCACCCAAACGTCGATCATCTGAATCGCCGATAATTTTTCCAGGACAGCGGCAGGAGTCAACCCGGGCGCATGCTCCGTCAATCGATGTTTCAACGTGACCTGAAGACAGTAGGCCAGGAACGCAACCAGGATGTGTGCATCCACACGGTGTTCCAGCCGATGGTAGACCGGACGAATCCCCAATTCGCTTTTCAGGCAACGGAACACCGACTCAATCTGTGTTAGTTGTACGTAACGCGTCCACAACACGGCGGGATCTTCACCGCTGACGTTTGAGCGCAGCAGATAGTGGCCATCCCGGAGTTCGGCATCTTTGAGCTTCTTCTTGTCTACGCTGAAACGGAATGATTCGCGCGTCACCGGTTGGCGAGCCTCCGGCAACTGGATCTGCAAAAAGCCAAAGGCGCGGCCCGCTTCAGCCTTGGCCGCGCCGATGCGCATCAGCAACTGATCGCGCAGCGGCAAGCTGCGGCGCATGGCACGAAGCTTGCGCAATAAGCGCACCAGGCGCTTACGGCGGATCGCGATCTCTTTGTTTTGCCGGCCTTCACTCTTGGCCAGCACATATAACTCGCCATCCTGCTCGATACAGTTTCACTTCCACCGAGTCACGAACCTTTTGCCACGGCAAGTCCAGCCACTTCTTCTCGTGCTGATTGATCTTGCTTTTCGGCGTTCCCACCAGGTAGGACACTGGCCGCTCCGGGTTGCGCATCTCTGCCAAAATCGCCTCTGTCGGGATTCCCCGATCCATGACCCATACGCGTTCGGCTTTGCCATAGGTGGTTTCGATCTTGTCAGAAAGCCGCGCAGCGTGGTGCGGTCCGACGTGTTGCCGTCCATCACTTCATAGGCCAGCGGAAACCCATCGTGCGTGACAACCAGCGCGATCACAACCTGCAAACAATCCGGACGCCCATCGCGGCTGTAGCCGCGTTTGGCTTTCCGATTCTCTTCCATCGCCCCTTCAAAGTAGGTGCTCGTCAGGTCATACAGCAGTACTTCGAAATCGGCTTGGAACAGATCCGCCCACTTCTGCTTCAGCCATACAAACAGATCCTGTTTATGCTCCAGCAAGCGGTCCAGACAACGATAGAGACGGTCTTTTTCGGCCACCGCGAAATCCACGCCCAGCAGTTCATCCATGGCGCTTTGCAGAAACCATTGCCGATGCACGCGAAGTTCGCCGCCCGGATCAATCAGCCGGTTCACCACCAACAACTGCAACACCTTTTCCCAACTCACGCTTTCCCGTCCATCGGGCAAGCGCCGCCGCCAGAACTCATCCAGCTCCAGTTGCCGCCATGTTTCACATGCCAGCCAGCAACTACCGAACACTCGTGGCCGCCGCAGTTCCAGGCCGCTTAACTTCACTTGCACACTATCGATGGCATCCGCGGGAAGCTCGCGATCATCGGGAAACAAACTCAGGTTCGTCGAGCTGTGCCGGTCTTCATCGAAGACTTTCAGTGTCTTGCGCCACGCCGACTCCTGTTTGTCGCTCACTTCGCCCAGATACAAAACCGTGCGCTGGGCCGTTTTGCCGGAACTCAAACGTCGGTTCTCGACCACGCTGAAATAACGGTGCTCTTTCCCGTCTTTCTTTCGGTTCGTACTTCGCAAAAACATCGAAGCAGCAGCATCCCAGATTCGCCCTTAGAAAGATAGCGGGTAGGTCTTCACCGCAGCCGTTTTCAAAAAGCCGCTGTTGCCATGTATGGACCTATCACTGCGAAGCCAACCGAAATCTTTAGAAAACCCTTTTAGCTGCGAAAGTCGGGCTAAAATCCTGCCGGCCGGGCACAGCAACTCTTTCCCGCGCGCTTGCCGCTGAAAGTTCACGGCGGCGGACTCTTCGGCAATCCCGTTTGTGGCGCAGGCCCCGGCTTGCCGGGAAGCCTCGTCTTTCCACGGTGCGATCAGTTCCACATTTCGTTGCGCCGATTGCTCTACATTCCCGCGCGCGGCATAGCCGTTGCCGGCAATGATGGTCTGTGGAGTCTTAAGGCCATTTTGTTCGATCCGGTCCAGCGCTGGAATCAGTTGATCCAGATCATTGCTGTCGTTGGTGACACCGACAGCCGCAATGCAGCGCGCTTGAGCCTCAGTGCTCACCTGCATGTTGCAGCTAGGCTGGAAACCACCGTTGCCGTCCTTCATCTTGCGTGCTTCCGGCTCGCTGTCACTTACGCGCAAAGCAGCGCGCCCGCTGGGCGGGGGCGCCGTGGGCCGACTCTTTCAGAGCCGCTTCGCCGCGTGCGACCGCTGCGCGCGCCGCGCGCTGTTGCGCCGCTTGCCGGCGCTCGTCCATCTTCTCTTCCCGCGCGGCTTCACGGTCTAACTTCTTCAATACTTTTCGCGCCGCCTTCAAACGTTTCTCCAGCGTGGGACGGCGATGCATTGAACCCTTCCCCGCTACCGCCTTCATCTTCGTTCCGTCTTGCAGGATGATCCGCGGATTCACCGCGCCCGCTTTATCCAACATCGCCAGAAACTCTGCAAATAGCTTCTCTAGCGCTGCCCGCTGGCCCACCCGGAAATCCGCCAGCGTGTGGCAGTTCACTTCCTGGCCCGCTGTCAGCCGGCGCAGACCCGGTTCGTACGCCGTCATCCGTTCCAGCGCCCGCGCCGAAGCCGCTCGCAACGTGCAGCCATACACCCACGTGCTCACCAGCAACTGCGGCGACCAGCGAGGCCGGCCGTCTCCTTCGCGCGTTTTATATTCCTGGGCGAACGGCTCCAGATTCATCTTTCCGGCCAATTCCCAGATGATTCGCGCCGGGTGGTCTGCGTCGATTAAACGCTCGTAATCCAATACCTGCAGGCTGGTTTGCGAGCGGTCGACCGGCTTGTACTTGATTTTGCCGACGGGCGGCTTATCGCTACTCACTCTTCCAGCCTAAAGCCATTTGAAACATTTTGCTCCCAAAATGTTTGGCAATTTTTTCACAGTCCCGGCGTGCGCGGCTCAGCTGAATCCATGACAATGGCGAATACGTTTGACAGAGCCGTGACCAAAGAGAGCGGACGTTCGGGCTAGTAGAATCCCACGCCATCACCCGGCTCCAAAGTGAAATAATTCCACTGACGCAAGAAGAATTATTGCCAGGACGCACAATTTCTCATGTGAGTCGTTTTATAATCTCCAATTAGTGGTAAGCGGGTAACAAAAGTTAATCCGCGACTTTCAGATCTCCCGTATGGCACAACTTTTCCGACCCAGTTCGAATTCTATTGCCAAGGTGTCAATAGCGGCAGTGGTGGTGTTAGCCTCATCCACTTTAGCCATCGCTTACATGGTAGACCGAGGTGGCTGGATCACCTCGGTGAGAAGCGCGCCGGAACAGCCTATCCCTTTCAGCCATAAACATCATGTGAAAGACGATGGCATCGATTGCCGCTATTGCCACACCGGCGTGGAAACCTCGCACTTCGCGGGACTGCCCCCTACCGAAACCTGCATGACGTGCCATTCGCAGATCTGGAACCAAGCTTCGGCCACCGAGCCAATCCGGCAAAGTTGGGCGAGCGGCAAATCTATCGAATGGACGCGCGTTCACGACCTTCCCGACTTCGTCTTCTTTAATCACAGCATCCACATCAACAAAGGCATTGGCTGTTCTGCCTGCCACGGCAACATAAGTGAGATGCCGCTGGTTTACCGGGTGAACACGCTGAACATGAACTGGTGCATCAACTGCCACCGCAACCCCGCGCAATATATCCGGCCGAAGTCGGAGATTTATAACACCGCTTACGAATATCCGGCAAACCAAGCGGAGGTTGGCGCGCAACTGATGAAGGAATATCACGTTCAGTCGTTAACGGATTGCGTGACGTGCCACCGATGAACGACTTTTCGCCTTCCCCCCTCAAACCAAATATGAACGAGCACGAAAAAACGACGGCCAGCGCCCTCGTACCCTTAGAGTCGCTGCTCGAACGGCCTCGCAAGGCGCTCGATTTAGCCGTACTGCGCGAGAAACTGGCGGCGGGCCGCGGACCGGCCTTCTGGCGAACTCTAGAAGAAGCGGCGGAAACGGACCATCTGCGCGAGTACGTCGAGCAAGAGTTCCCCGGATTATCCGGGCCAAATTCCGCAAGGAGTCGATCGCCGGAACCTGCTGAAGGTGATGGCTGCGTCCCTGGCCATGGCGGGTGCGGCGGCCTGTACTAAGCAGCCTAAAGAACTAATCGTCCCCTACGTCAGGCAGCCGGAGAATGTCATTCCGGGCGAGCCGCTTTTTTACGCGACAGCTATGACCACCGGCGGCTACGCGCGCGGGTTGCTTGTAGAGAGCCATCTCAACCGGCCTACGAAAGTGGAGGGCAATCCCGATCATCCGGCCAGCCTCGGTTCAACCTTGATTTTCGAGCAAGCCTCGGTCTTGAACCTGTACGATCCCGATCGCTCCGAAACCGTGCTGAAACTCGGCCAAATCAGCACCTGGGGAAATTTCACAGGCGATTTCAGCAGCGAAGGGCAATCCATCGCAACACGCAAAGGCGAAGGGCTTGCCGTGCTGACGGGCAAAACAACGTCGCCAACATTCCTCAGCCAGATGAATGCGTTAATGACGCAGTGGCCCAACACCAAGTGGTATATTCACGAACCATCGGTGAATCCAGCCATTGCTAGCGCTGCCAAAAAGATTGCCGGCCGCAGCGCTTTCGTTGCCTATGACCTTTCAAAAGCCGACGTGATTGTCAGCTTGGAAAGCGATTTCCTGAACGTAGGCCCGGCGGCGCTGGTGTACGCGCGGCAGTTTGCCGCAAAACGCAATCCCGAAAGCGGTGCGCCCAACCGCTTGTATGCAATCGAGGCCTCGCCTTCGGTCAGCGGATCTCTAGCCGATCATCATTTCGCCGTAAAGAGCAGCGCCATTCCCGGACTTACCTATCAATTGGCAAAGGCCGTAGGAGCAGCAGCGCCCGCTTCCGGCAATGCGCCCGATTGGGTCGCGAAGGTTGCCGAGGATCTCGGTAAGAACAAGGGCCGCAGCGTTGTTATCCCTGGCGAATTCCAACCCGAAAGCGTCCATTTAGCTGCTTATGCCATGAATGCGGCGTTAGGCAACGTAGGCAGCACGGTTCGTCTGATTGAAGCTGCTGAGCCCGGGAACACGCACTCCATCGAAGATTTAACCGCCGATCTGAATAACGGGAAAGTAGAGACGCTGGTCATTCTGCACGGGAATCCGGTTTACGATGCGCCGGCTTCGCTCAACTTTGAGGCAGCCATCCGCAAGGCTCGCAACGTGGTTCGGCTAGGCGAATATTTCGACGAAACGTCACGCTGGAGCCACTGGCACATTCCGGCAGCTCATTACCTGGAGACATGGTCCGACGCTCGGGCGTTTGACGGCACTATCACCATTATGCAGCCGTTAGTGGAGCCGCTGTACAACGGCCACTCGCCCCACGAAATCATCAGCATTCTTTTGGCTAAGCCCGATTCGAACGCTCACGAAATTGTGAAGGGCTACTGGGAGGGCCAGGACACGAGCGGCAACTTCGACGCCGTGTGGAAGACCTCGCTGCACAATGGCTGGGTAGCGGGCAGCGCTCTCGGAGTACTGAATGCGGCCGGTGCGGTTGTATTGCCAGCGCTCGCGTCGCAGGAAATAAGCGGCCTTGAGATCGTCTTCCGTCCCGATCCGACCATCGGCGACGGCTCTTACGCGAACAACGGCTGGCTGCAGGAATTGCCCAAACCCCAAACCAAGATGACCTGGGACAACACGGTGTATCTGCGGCCCAAAGACGCGCAGACGCTGGGCGTGACGAACAACGACATGGTCCGGGTAACGGTGAACGGCAAGACTATTACCGGGCCCGTTTGGGTCATGATTAACAATGCACCCCAATCGGTAACGGTGCAATTTGGTTATGGGCGGACGGCGTCTGGGCGGGTAGGCAACAAAATCGGTTACAACGCATACGCAATTCAAGATGCGGCTACGCCCTATGTTGCGAGCGGAAACGTAGAGAAGATTTCCGGACACTACAATCTGGCCAATGTGCAGGAAACGCAGACCATGGCCGGACGCGACCCCGTGCGGGCGGCTGAATTCGCCGAATACCGCGAGCATCCCGATTTCCCGACACTCGAAGAAAAACCGACCCCCAAAGATATAACTCTTTACCCCGATGAGTGGCACTATAACAACCACAAATGGGGCATGGTCATCGATCTCAACACTTGTACTGGCTGCAGCGCCTGCATCATTGCTTGCCAGGCCGAAAATAACATTGCGGTAGTGGGCAAAGATCAGGTGGCCCGCGGACGCCACATGCACTGGATTCGCGTCGATCGCTATTATGCCGGCAATGCAGACCTGGATGAAGCGGTGATGTACAACCAGCCGGTTCCTTGCATGCATTGCGAAAATGCGCCTTGCGAACTGGTTTGCCCCGTCGGTGCCACTGTTCACAGCAACGAGGGCATCAATCAGATGGTCTACAACCGCTGCGTAGGCACGCGTTATTGCTCGAACAACTGCCCGTACAAGGTAAGGCGATTCAACTTCTACCTGTATTCGGATTGGAATACCGAAAGCCTGTATGGCCTGCGCAATCCCGACGTCACGGTCCGCAGCCGCGGCGTGATGGAAAAGTGCTCCTATTGCATTCAGCGCATACAAGAAACCAAGATCAAGGCGGACAAGGAGAATAGCCGCCCCATTAACGACGGCGAAATCATCACTGCCTGCCAGCAGGTTTGCCCCACCCAGGCCATTACTTTCGGAGATTTGAACGATCCGAACAGCAAGGTAACCAAAGCGGCGGCGCTCAAGAGGAACTACAATCTGCTGGACGATTTGAACACCCGTCCGCGGACCACATATCTGGGCTATGTTCGAAATTCCAACGAGGCACTAAAGCGTGGCACTAATCGAGAAATCTGAGAACCCGGAATACAAAATCGACAAGCAGCCAATAATCCCGGACCCAGGGGCGGGCACTGTTCTTGGTCCCGGGCACGATTACGACTCTGTAACGAAGCGCATTGCGGGTGTCGTGTACCTGCCCTTGAAGAACTCGCCCAGACGCTGGCTGGTAGGCGCCTTCATCGCGTTTTGCTTTGTTAACCTGCTCATGCTGGCGGTGTACCTCCTGTTTATGCGCGGGGTCGGCATCTGGGGTATCAATATCCCCATCGGTTGGGGCTTCGCCATTATCAATTTCGTGTGGTGGATCGGTATCGGTCACGCCGGAACGCTCATTTCCGCCATTTTGTTTCTTCTCAAACAGGATTGGCGTACTTCCATCAACCGGTTCTCGGAAGCCATGACGCTCTTTGCCGTAGCCTGCGCCGGCATGTTCCCCATTCTGCACTTGGGCCGTCCGTGGCTGGCCTATTGGCTATTCCCCTATCCGAATTCCATGTGGCTCTGGCCGCAACCCCGCAGCCCGCTCGAATGGGACGTGTTCGCGGTCTCAACGTATGGAACCGTTTCCCTCGTTTTCTGGTACGTCGGTCTGATCCCCGATTTGGCCAGCTTGCGTGATACCGCGCCGCACCTTTGGCAGCGCAAAATTTACGCTCTAATGTCGTTCGGCTGGCGTGGTTCGGCCATCCACTGGCATCGCTATCAAAAGGCCTATCTCTTGCTGGCTGGCCTTTCAACGCCGCTGGTGCTTTCGGTTCACACCATCGTTAGTTTCGATTTCGCGGTCAGCGTTCTGCCGGGCTGGCACACTACGATTTTCCCGCCCTATTTCGTGGCGGGAGCTGTGTATTCCGGCTTCGCCATGGTGCTGACGTTGATTCTGCCGCTGCGCGCCTGGTACAACATGCGAGATCTGATTACCTTGCGTACCATTGAAGCCGCCTGCAAATTAATGCTCGGCGTGGGCTTAATCGTTGCGTACGGCTACTCCATGGAGGCGTTTTTCGCCTGGTACAGCGGCGACAAGTATGAAAGCTTCATGTACTGGAACCGTGCGACGGGGCCTTATTGGTGGACCTATTGGTTGTTGATCTCTTGCAACATTGTCATCCCGCAGGCCTTGTGGTCGCAAAAGGTGCGGCACAACCTGGTTCTGGTCTGGATCATTTCCATCATTGTGAACGTCGGCATGTGGCTGGAGCGGTTCGAGATTGTCGTTACCAGCTTGCACCGCGATTTTCTCCCTTCATCGTGGGGGATATACATTCCCACCCAATGGGATTGGGCTACGTATGCCGGAACGCTCGGATTTTTCATGTTGTTGATTTTTCTGTTTGTCCGGGCGCTGCCTTCCATTTCGATCTTCGAGGTTCGTGAACAAGTGCATCACGATAAGCATGCTCATAGGGCGAAGGAACTCGTATGAGCCATCCAGTAACGACTAGCAGGTATGAAGGGCTTTACGGAGCCATGGTCGATTTCGATAGCCCGGAAGAGCTGATTGAAGCATGCAATCGCGCGTTTTCGGAAGGTTACCGCAAGATGGACGCTTACGCGCCCATGCCGGTCGAAGGCCTCGCCGAAGCCGTCGGCTACAAACGGAACAAAGTAGCGCTCTGCGTTTTAATCGGCGGGTGTACTGGCGTACTTTTCGGCTTTGGGCTCCTCGAATGGATCACGAATGTGGCATACCCGCTCAACGTGGGCGGCCGGCCGCTGAATAGTTGGCCGGCGTTTATCCCCATTACCTTCGAGTGCATGATTCTGTTTGCGTCGCTGACAGCGCTGGTCAGCATGCTGGCCATGAACGGTCTACCCAAGCCCTACCATCCGGTTTTCAACGTGCCCGCTTTCGAGCGCGCGTCAGTCGATAGATTCTTTTTGTGCATTGAAGCCTCAGACCCGCTGTTCCACCCGGATACTACGGTGAGTTTCATGCAGAGCTTAGGGGGACGAGAGGTGAACTATGTTCCCGAGTAAAGGCCGGTTTTTTCGGCAAGCGGCTATCGGACTAGTCGGCGCCGGATTGCTTTCAACCGCCGCCTGCCGCCAAGATATGCACAACCAGCCGCGCTACAAACCGCTCGCCGCCACTGATTTCTTCGGGGATGGCCGTGCCTCGCGGCCCACTATTGAAGATACCGTCGCCCGCGGGCAATTGCGTGTTGACGAAGCCCGCTACACGGGCAAGGTGAACGGCAAAGATATCGATTATTTCCCCATTCAAATAACGCGCGCCGACGTGGCGCGCGGCCAGGAACGGTTCAACATCTATTGTTCGCCCTGTCACGGACGCCTGGGCAATGGCCGCGGCATGATTGTGTCGCGCGGTTTGCGGCAACCGCCCAGTTATCTCGACGAGCGATTGATGAAGGCTCCGATTGGACACTTTTTCGACGTGATGACAAATGGATATGGCGCCATGTACAGCTATGCTTCGCGCGTGGCAAGCGACGACCGCTGGCGCATTGCGGCTTACATTCGCGCGCTGCAATTGAGCGAAAACGCGCCGCCCGATGTAGCAGCCGCGTATACGGCTAAGACAAGCGGCGGCCCCGCCGGAGGAAGCAAGTGAGCAGTCACGAACACGGCGCGGACGCGAGCGTTCCTGAAATCAGGCTGGGGCCGAAGGCCGCCAGCGTGGAACGTATCTCGGGAGTGGTGGGCGGCCTCGGCCTGTTGCTTTGCGCGGCAGGCGTGTTTCAGGACCACCAAAGATTTTTCCAATCGTATTTGTTTGCGTTTATGTACTGGGGCGGCTTCGCCTTTGGCGGCCTCGGTGTTTTGCTGCTCAATAATGTAGTTGGCGGCAAGTGGGGTGTAACGTCACGGCGTTTCTTTGAAGCGCAAATGCGCACTATGCCGTTAATTCTGGTCTTCTTCGTGGTTCTGCTGTTTGGTTTGAAAGACCTTTACGCCTGGACCTGGCCGGCTCATGTGGCCGCTAACGACTATCTGAGGCACAAGCAGGCATACCTCAACATTCCGTTCTTCTTAATTCGTAGTGCCATCTATTTCGCCATCATGCTGTTCACAGGATGGCGGATCAACAAGTGGACCGATTTACAAGACAAGACTGGCGACCCGGCGATACAAGACAAATTAAGGAGGTTCAGCGCGCCTGGCCCTATTGCTGTTCGTGCTGACGATAACTTTTGCTTATATCGATTGGGTGATGTCGGCCGACACGCAGTTTTATTCCACCGTGTTTGGCGCATTGATAATGTTCGGGAACGTGCAGGCAACGTTCGCGTTGACGATTTTAACCATCATTCTCACTTCAAAAGAAGACCGCTTCGGCGGCCGAATCAACGCGCCGATTCTTCACGATCTGGGCAAGCTTCTCTTCGCCTTCACCATCTTCTGGACTTACCTTTCGGCATCGCAGCTGATCATTGTCTGGCCGGCGAATTTGCCCCAGGAAATCACCTGGTATCTTGATCGGACACACGGCTTCTGGAAAGTTCTGGCGGTCTTTGTCGGTTTAACGATGTTCGCCATCCCCTTCCTTGCACTCCTGTCGCAGGCCCGCAAGAAAGACCCAAGGCGTTTGATCCGTGTAGCGGCTTTCATCCTGGTGATAAATGCGATTTATATGTTTTGGGTTATCGAGCCGACATTCCGCAGCACCAGCGCGAGCACTCCTTTGCACACCAATCCGGGATTCACAGTTTACTGGACGGATGCGGCGGCATTCTTGGCGCTCGGCGGTATTTGGCTTTACGTGTTTATTGGCCAGTTGCGGCCGGCCCCTGCTGCCGCTGCATGATCCGCGTGTAATGGCGGCACTTCCCGAAGAGGTCATAGCATGAGCGAATCACACGGAAAATCAAACGATTTAGTTCATTCCGAGGTTCCGCCGGAATCGCATCCGGTAGTTGGACACGGCGGAACGGCCTACGAATCGGTCGATGTTACACCCCCCACTGTCATCTGGTCATTGGCGATCATCGCGTTGCTGGTTGTCGTCGGCTTCATCTTGATGTTCGGCGTGCAAAAGATCTTCGAGAAAACGCATCCGCCCGGCGAATTGGCTAGTCCCCTTTCGCCCGGGCGCATTGTGCCCCCGTCGCCGCAGCTTCAGGTCCATCCCTGGGAAGACCTTCCGGCCATGCGCGCTCATGAAAATGAAGTATTAGAGAGTTCGGGGAAGGACAAATTGGGCAACTTTCATGTGCCTATTACGGCCGCCATGGACGCAGTCGTGGCGCGCCTGAAGATCTCACCCGATGCTCCGCAAGGAATAGCGGGTCAGAGTGGCGTCGGACGTGAATTTGGCCGTTCGCTGTCGGATCTGCCGGCCCCCTATCGCAGACCGGCCATTCAAGGAGAAGTTCGTAAGAATGCGCAATAACGGTATCCATATTGGGATTTGGCTGGGTAAGTTCAAACGAGCAGTGCCAACACTGTTTGTCGCAGGCGCGAGTCTGTTCGTCAACTCTGCCGTAATGAACGCTCAATATGCCAGGCCTGCCATTACCCGCGGGGTGGACATTAAACAGAAACTGAACTCCCAAATTCCACTCGATTTAGTTTTTAAGGATGAAACCGGGCAGACAGTCCCGCTCAGAACCTATTTCGGCGACAAACCGGTGATCCTCTCGCTCGTTTACTTCCGCTGCCGCAGCGTATGCCCCATGAGCATGCGCGAAACCACGTTAAGCCTGAACCGCCTGCCAATGAAGCCCGGCACCGACTACAACGTTTTAGTTGTAAGTTTCGATCCAAGCGATACGCCCGCCATGGCGGCCGATAAGAAAGCGGAGGTCGCGGTGGATTTCCACAAAGCCGGGTTCGGCGATGGCTTCCACTTTTTGACTGGCTCAAAAGACGCGATCGACAAACTGACGGACGCGGTTGGATGGCGGGCTGTTTGGGACCCGCAAACGCACCAATTCGCGCACGCGGCCGGAATAATGGTGGCAACTCCCGAGGGCAAACTCTCGCGCTATTTCTATGGCATCGCCTATGCGTCTCCCGATATTCGGATGGCGCTGGTTGAGGCCGCAAAGCACAAAATCGGCTCGCCGGCCGATTACATTCTGCTCTTTTGCTTTCATTACGACGAGACGCAAGGCAAGTACACGCTGGCCGTCAACAACCTGTTAAAAGTGGGTGGCGCGCTTACGCTGATCGGCTTGGCTTGGCTTATCTATTACCTGATGCGGAACGAGAATAAACACAAATCGGAGACGGATTGGAAGAAGGTGCCGCATGTGGGCTAGCAATTTCCTCCTTGCCGATATCCCCTTTCTAGCCCCGGTAGCCTCGAAAGAAGGGGTGCCCATTGAAACCCTTTGGTGGTTTCTATGCGCTGTGTCGCTAGTGATGACTGTTTTAATTTTTGCGGGTGTAGTTGCATTCGCCGTTAGGTATCGGAAACGGCCCGGCGTGGCGGCCACGCAAATCGAGGGTTCGAATCTTCTCGAGATCACCTGGTCCGTCATCCCGTTTCTGGTGATGCTGGTCATGTTCTGGTGGGGGGCGGATCTTTTCTTCGCCGCTGAAAACCCGCCGAAAAACGCCATGGAAGTTTATGTCGTCGGCAAACAATGGATGTGGAAAGTGCAGTATCCCGATGGCAACCGCGAAATCAACTCCTTGCACGTGCCCGTGGGCAAGACGGTAAAGCTGACAATGGCTTCCGAAGACGTCATCCACAGCTTCTCAATTCCCGCGTTTCGCGTCCGGCACGACGTTGTACCGGGCCACTACGACACGCTCTGGTTTACGGCAACGGTTCCGGGACATTACCACCTATTTTGCACCGAATATTGCGGTGACCGCCATTCGCAGATGACTGGCTGGGTGGATGTGCTTGATGAAAAGGAATATCAGAAATGGGCCAGCGGAGGAGCGGGATCTGGAACGCTAGCCGAACAAGGGCAGCAGTTGTTCCAGCAGAACGGCTGCTCTACTTGCCATCTGCTGGATCAACAGGGCCGCTGTCCAAATTTCAGAGGCTTGTATAACAAGCCGGTGCAGCTTAACGACGGCCGGACTGTTTTGGCGGACGACGCTTACTTGCGGGAATCGATTCTGCAGCCGAACGCCAAAATCGTTTCGGGATTCGAGGCGAACGTAATGCCTAATTTCCAGGGGCAATTAACTGAAGAGAACGTGATTCAGCTTATTGCTTACATCAAATCGTTATCGCCGCCAGGGCCGGCTTCTCAACAAGGCAGCCAGCAGCCGCCGATCGTCATCGCGCCGCGGGCCGGAGCAGCACCCAAACAGGCGCCCCCCGCGCAGTAAGGAGCTAACTATATGGCAACCATCACCAGACCTACCCCGGAAATAGAGGCTCAGGAGCCGGTAAATTATTTGAACGTCGAGCACGGCTGGAAGAGCTGGCTGTTCACGACCGATCATAAGCGGATCGCGCTGTTGTATGTATTCTCGATTACGGCGATGTTCATTCTGGGCGGCTCGTTTGCAACGCTGATGCGTCTTCATCTGTTGACGCCGCAAGGGCTATTCTCGCCTGAAACCTACAATCGTCTTTTCACGATGCACGGCGTGGTGATGGTTTTCTTCTTCCTGGTGCCTTCGATACCGGCCACCTTGGGAAATTTTCTTTTGCCCATCATGATTGGGGCGAAAGACCTGGCGTTTCCCAGAGTGAATCTGCTGAGTTGGTACTTGTATGTGATTGGCGCAGTGTTCGCTATCTATGCAATTGCCCGCGGCGGCGTCGATACCGGCTGGACCTTCTATGCGCCCTATAGCACCACCTACTCCAATTCGTATGTCCTGTCCGCGGCGCTAGGCGTGTTCGTTGCCGGGTTCTCATCTATCACAACGGGCTTGAATTTTATTGTGACAGTGCATAAGATGCGCGCGCCGGGTATGAGTTGGGGTCGCTTGCCGCTGTTTATCTGGGCCCAATATGCCACTGGTCTAATTCAGATTTTGGGCACCCCGGTGGTGGCAATCGCACTGTTGTTGGTGGCCTTTGAGCGCATTATGCATGTCGGCATCTTCGATCCCAGAATCGGCGGCGACCCTATTCTCTTTGAGCACATCTTCTGGTTCTATTCGCATCCGGCGGTTTATATCATGATCCTGCCCGGGATGGGAGTGATCAGCGAGGTCATTTCTTGTTTCTCGCGCAAACGTGTTTTCGGCTACAACTTTATCGCGGCATCCAGCATGGGTATCGCGATTCTGGGTTTCCTGGTTTGGGGCCATCACTTGTTCATCACCGGACAGAGTGTGTATGTCGGAACGGTGTTTTCGTTTCTGTCTTTCGTGGTCGCGGTCCCCTCGGCCATCAAGGTATTCAATTGGACGGCTACTATGTACAAGGGCTCGGTGACGTTCGAAAGCCCCATGTTGTACTCGTTTGCCTTCATCGGACTATTCACCATCGGCGGTTTGACGGGATTGTTCCTCGCCAGCATGGCTACCGACATTGCGCTGCATGGCACTTATTTCGTGGTGGCTCATTTCCATTTTGTGATGGTGGGCGGCATGGTGGTGGCCTTTATGGCCGGCCTGCATTTCTGGTGGCCGAAAATCAGCGGGCGCATGTATCCCGAAGCATGGGCAAAGTTTGCCGCGCTGCTGATTTTCGTCGGGTTTAACCTCACGTTCCTGCCGCA
The DNA here is from genome assembly GCA_963718465.1 of Bryobacterales bacterium. Classification (GTDB taxonomy): domain Bacteria; phylum Acidobacteriota; class Terriglobia; order Bryobacterales; family Bryobacteraceae; genus Bog-105. The sequence continues at coordinate 187,261 of CAVQZK010000036.1, forward strand.
ATTTGCCCTCGGTTATCTCGGAATGCCGAGGCGCTATGCAGCTTATCCCCCTGAGTTTCAAGTGCTGAATGTTTTGTCTTCGGCGGGCGCATCCATCCTAGGCATTGCATTTTTTATACCGATGATGTATTTCACCTGGTCGTGGTTTTATGGACCGAAGGCCGGCAACAATCCTTGGGATGCCAGGGGCTTGGAGTGGCAAATTCAATCGCCCCCCACTACGTTCAATTTTGACGAAACACCGACCGTAACAGAAGAAGCCTATAATTACGGTCCGCTGGAGGATGTCGTTGGCTGATACAACTGTTCCCGTAGCGCACGACGCAGAAGCCGTAGCGCACAACAAACACGTCAGGCACCACTTCGCGACGGCCGAGCAGCAGATGGATTCTTCCACGCTCGGCATGTGGACCTTTCTGATGACGGAAGTCCTTTTCTTCGGCGGCATGTTTGCGGGCTATGCGGTTTACCGCGCTATGTACCCGGCGGCGTTTGCCAGCACCAGCATTTTCATGAACGTGAAGATCGGCGCCGCCAATACGGCCGTGCTGATCTGCAGCAGCTTGACGATGGCGATGGCCGTCCGGGCCGCTCAACTGAGCAAACGCGCCGACTTGATTAAATATCTGATCGGCACGCTGATCTTCGGAACAATTTTCCTCGTGATTAAGGGCTACGAATACCACAGCAAGTACGTAGAGCACTTAATCCCCGGGCCAAACTTCCAATTTCCCGAACATCCGGAATTCGTGCATAACGCTCAAATTCTATTCTTCTTATATTTCTGCCTGACGGGGATGCATGCCATTCACATGATCGTCGGGGTCGGTTTATTATCTTGGCTGTTAATCCTGGGTTGGAGGGGCGTGTTTCATGCCGACTACTTTGCGCCCGTCGAAATGGTCGGCCTTTACTGGCACTTTGTCGACATCGTCTGGATCTTCCTCTTTCCGTTGCTTTATTTAATTGGACATTGGAAATGGTGAAAAAATGAGCTCTGCATCACACGTACATATCCCGAAGGTAGGAACGCTCGTGGCCGTCTGGGCCACTCTGATTTTCGCTACATTTCTGACTGCATTCGTCGCTACGATAGATCTCGGTGAAATCAACGTGGTGGTGGCTTTGGTCATCGCCTGCATCAAAGCGACGCTCGTGGCTTGGATATTCATGGGAGTTCGCTACACGCCGAACTTGACCAAGCTGTTCTGCGTCGCAGGCATACTGTTCCTCTCGATTCTGCTGTTGGTCACATTCAGCGATTACAGCAGCCGCGATTGGACCTATCAACCGCAACCATGGGCCACCAACCCCGCAGCCGGAACCAGCAAGTAATTTCAGTTACTACGGCGTTTTAACCGTATCGCCGACTTTGGCGCCGCCTGTTCCACTGAATGTGCCTACGGCCGAACCTTCGTCGACCGAAGTTATCGTCAGAACCCCGATCATGGTGTCGATGGAGCGCAAGGGCTTTCCGGTAACCGGATCTTTAATAACGCGGCCCACGTGATTAACATTCAGCTTATCGCCTACATGCACGCCGTTCTTGCTCCCGATGTTGATAACGATATCGCTGCCTGTGGCATCGGCTACCACGCCGCTCACCTGAACTTGCGTATGAGGAATTTTCATCGAGTCGGAATCCAATTTCGTCGCCAGTTCGGTCACGGCGTCGTTAACGGCTTCGCCCAGAATTGTCTGGCTGAAGTTGGAGCTGCTCATGTCCACTCCGCCGCCAGCGCCCGTACCCCCGCCGGCACCCCCGCCCAACAGGTTTGTGCCGGAGCGCTTTGACTCGCCTTTACCGCTTTCCGACGCTAGAATCTCGCCGGTATTCACGTCAATCAGACGGGCGGTTATGGCCACCACCGCCTTGGCGTGTTTCACACCAATCTTGCCAATGCCAAATTTGTCGTATTGGCCCAATGCACCGCCAACACCCGTGTTGTGGTCATCGCGGCCAAATTGGGTGATATCGCCAATCACCACCGTGTCCACACCCAGCAGACGTCCGATTTTCGCTGCAGTCGACGGATCGGCGCGATCGCTATTGGAGAAATTCTGTTCGCCAACAATTTTTCCAATGTCGCGCCGTTCCATCACCCGGTATGTTCCGTCTTTGACAAAGCGGTCGATCAACATATCGGAAATTCCGCGGCCCACGTCCTGGCTGGTTCCAAACACCGCCTGGACGCTGCTCATCACGGTGCCGTATTGAAAGTCGAGCACGGCGACGCGGCGCTTCTCAGGCGGCTGTTGGGCAAAAATGGGCAAACCGGTCAAAGCGGCAACTGCTAGCACGAGAGTACGTTTCATAGAAATTCAAGTGTCCTATCTTCCAAAAAATGCTTCCAATTTTGTTACTTCAGCGTCGGCGTGCTCCATATTTTTGCGCGCGGAATCAAGATTGTTGCTTTGAAGCGCGCGATCGGAGGCCTGCAAATAAGTGTCCATCCGGCTCGCGCCAGACGCTACGGCCGGATTAATGCTGAGCCCGTCGGCAGCCTGCTGGGAACGAAGATGGTCGAGGCTGCCGCGAATGGCATCAGCGCGCGCATGCAGTTTCATCAAGTCTTCGCTCACCTGGTCGATCTGCTCCTGCGACGGACCAGCCGGCGGCGGTGGCGCCACAACCGCCTGAGTTTGCGGCGTCACCACGGGTGGTGGAGCTTGCTGCAATTGGTTAACGGGCTCGGCTGCCGGACGCACCGGAGTAATGGCCTTATGCGGCGTAGCGGTAACGGGAGCAGTTTGCGGGGCGGTGGCGGGCGGCGGCGCGACAACGGGCGTCTGGACAGGCGGCGTCTGAACGACCGGCGTCTGGCTAACGGGCGCGGCCACTACCGATTCAGTTTTGGTGGCCGCCGAGCTCTTCCAGAAATGCGGCAGCGCCACCGCGCCCCCAATCAGCGCTCCTACGCAAACCAAGGCGCCCAAAGCCATCCATAGGCCACGATTGCTTCTCCTCGGCGGCGGCGCAAGGGCGCTGGGCGGCGGAGGAGGCGGCGGTTGAGTTCGCTGAACCACGGTAGCCGAGCGCTGCTGCTGCGACGCGGAACCGGCCCTTACACGGACGCTCTCCAGCGCCTTCCTGAATGCATCGGCACTCTGGAAACGCCGCATTGGCTCCTTATCCAGAGCCGTCAGGATAATCTCATTCAGCGCGGGCGGCAGCGCCGGGTTTACTTCAATCGGCGGACGGGGCGGAGTATTTAATTGCGCCTCAAGAATAGAGAACGTGTTCTCGGCTTCAAACGGCCGGCGGCCCGCCGTCAGTTCATAGAGCAGAATGCCCACCGAGTAAATGTCGGATCGGGCGTCCACGGTGGTACCGCGTACCTGTTCGGGAGACATATAGAGCATGGAGCCCATAGTGGTGCCCGGCCGGGTCTGGCCCGGATCGAGCGTGGATTTGGCAATCCCGAAATCCATCAACTTCACCACGCCATGCGGCGTGACCATAATGTTCGCCGGTTTGATGTCGCGATGAATCACACCGGCCTGATGCGCGTAGCCGAGCGCGGCCAGCGTCTGGGTGGTGAAGCTTAGAACCTCCTCAAGCGGAATTGGCCCTTGCTTGGCGCGCTCTGCAAGCGAGAAGCCTTCCACGTACTCCATCACCATCACTAATTGGTTTTCGAACTTGAACGCGGTAAGGAACTTGGCGATGTTCGGATGGTCAAGCCGCGCCAAAGTACGAATCTCGGCCAGGAAGCGGTCGCCCAGTTCGGCTTCCGCTTCCACGTTCGCCAGCAGAACCTTCATGGCTTCGATGCGATTGGAAATAACGTTCCGGACGCGATACACGCGTCCCATCCCGCCCTTACCCAGCAGACTAAGAACCTCATAGTCGCTGGCTACTTGTCCTACTTCAAGTGGCATGTGAAATCACCGCACAAAGCTCCCCGTCGTTAACTATAGTGCGTCGAACGTCCGGATCGTTACAGCCGGAGCTTATACTTTCTTGGTAATGATACCGCTCGAACCGCCGTTTTCGGCATAGCCCCACGTATTGGAAGGTACTAGGAAGCAGGTTTAGACGGTGTCGGAAATACTCGCGAGATTGAAGTCGGGCCACTACCATAGCCGGCGCGATAGCCGATCCTCCTTCCGAACGTTTTCTAGCGTTTTGCAGAACGAGCACCGGGGTTTCATTCCAGCGGAACTTCGTCACCGGGTGCTAAAGCGTGATTGCTCCGCAGCCATGCGCTGGGGATGACGGTGCGGGATATCCAGGGCCACCTGCATGACATGTACGGCGTTGAAGTAAGTGCCGGTCTGATTTCGGAGGTCACCGACAGCATTCAGGAGGAACTGCGCGCCTGGCAGGATCGGCCACTGGAGGCACTCTATCCGATTGTGTATTTGGACGCATTGATGGTGAAGATGCGGCAGGACGGCAAGGTAGCTGCTGAAGCGGCATCGTGCGGGTGAGAGCGCCGCGCTCGAAAGGTTCCGGGTTGCTATAACGAGACTTAGCGATTCCAGTCCACCGCATGGGATAACACTGGCCAGCCGCCGACCCACGCTCCGCCGCGCTATTCACGAATTCGGCCACCCCCGTCCAACCCCTCTGCCAACAGCAGACCAAATATCGAAAGTCCCCGGGGACGCCTCCTCTGGGCAATCTGCGATTTCTTGGAATCTGGTGATCGCAAAACAGCCAGAAAAAATAGAAGTTATCTGGAAGGGCATGAACTGATTGCTGTCGAACTCGGTCAAACTGACGCCGGATCATACGACCTGTTTGGACCAGTTCCCCGTCGCCATCGCTGCTTCAGCGGCGTGACGGATAACATTCACGACGATGTCCGGACGCCGAGAGCATCGGCACGTGGCCCGACTCGACCTCGTGGACTTTCGGCCGCCATTGCAAAATGCGTTCTTTCTTCGCCTAATTCTCTAGGCGTGGCGTTCATGCTTTACTTCGGGCAGAAAGAATGCCAAAAGCCCGATCACGGGCAGGTAAGAGCATAAGTGATAAACGAAGGTGACGCTCGTCGAATCCGCTACTTTCCCCAGCACGGCCGCACCCACTCCGCCGAGTCCAAACGCCAGTCCGAAGAAGATGCCCGAAACCATGCCCACTCGTCCCGGCATCAGGTCCTGCGCAAATACCAGAATCGCCGAAAACGCCGACGCCAGAATCAATCCGATAACCACGCTCAGCACCGCCGTCCAGAACAGATTCGCGTAAGGCAGCAGCAGAGTGAACGGCAGCACTCCCAGGATGGAGAACCAGATCACCAGCCGCCGCCCGAACCGGTCGCCAATCGGACCGCCGATAATCGTCCCGGCCGCCGTCGCTGCCAGGAACAGGAACAGATACAGCTGCGATGTCTTTACCGGCACATGGAACTTGTTGATCAGATAGAACGTGTAATAGCTCGAAAGGCTTGCCAGGTAGAAGAACTTCGAGAACATCAGCGCCACCAGTACCCCCATCGAGACCATCAGCACCCGCCGTCCAACTAACGGCGCCCGCGTCTCACTGTGATGCGTGCCCGGCCCCTTGTTGGCGGATTGCTGCTTGTACCAGCGCCCGACATTCGTCAGAATGAAGATCCCTAAAAGCGTCGCCACCGAAAACCAGGCAATACTTCCTTGCCCGTGAGGCAACACGATAAATGCCGCCAGCAGCGGACCCAGCGAAGATCCCGCATTGCCGCCGACTTGGAACAACGACTGTGCGAGTCCATGCCGTCCGCCCGAAGCGAACCGCGCCACGCGCGACGATTCCGGATGAAAGACTGACGATCCCACTCCCACCAGCGCACCCGCCACCAGCAATCCGCCAAACGTCGAGGCCGTCGCCAGGAACAGCAGTCCGCACAGCGTCACGCACATTCCCATGGGCAGCGAGTACGGCGCTGGTTTGTGATCCGCATACAACCCAACCACCGGCTGCAGGAGTGACGCCGTCACTTGATACGTCAATGTAATCAGCCCGATCTGCACGAAGCTCAGATGAAACGAGCTTTTGAGAATCGGATAAATGGCGATTATCAGCGACTGCACCATGTCGTTCAGCAGGTGGCAAAAGCTGATCGCCGCCAGAACGAAGAAGAATGTCCCGCCGCGTTTCGCTACTTGCGAAGCGATCGCGCCGGACTGTGTTTCAGTTTGCACTCTCTCTAGCGTAACGTTCGCTTGCTACAAAGGAGGTAATGAACTGGACAGCAATTGGCGCATTCTTGATGGCCTTGGCCGTTTGCTTGGGCGCCTTCGGCGCGCATGGACTGAAGTCGCGGCTCGATGCATACTCAATGTCGGTGTATGAAAAAGCCGTCTTTTATCACTTCGTTCACGCACTTGGCATTCTGCTTGTCGCTTTACTCGCGCGCACTGGAGCAATCAGCTTAGCCGGGCAAACCCGCGTCGCTTGGCTGCTCGCCATCGGGATCGCCATCTTCTCGGGCAGCCTTTACGCATTGGCGATTTCGGGCGTTCGCATGTTGGGAGCCATCACGCCCATCGGCGGTCTGGCATTTATTGCAGGTTGGCTGGTGTTGGTTTACGAAGCGGTTCGCGCCCAACGCGCTTGAGATTCTATCGAGACCACCGTTCGCGTACCCATTCCGTCAGGCAGGTCGTAACGCGCCAGCACTTCTGCTCTGATTGGATACTTCGTCACTTCCGCCAGTTCGAATTCGACTTCCGGTCCCTTGTAAAGAATCAGTTTCGAGCCATTCTTCAGCGGTCCGGCAAACAGGTCCAGAATCTTATGCAGCGGAGCCACTGCCCGCGCCGTGATGATGTCGGGCCTTTGAGCTTTGGCGGTGTGTTCCGCCCGTTCTGCCAGCACGTACACATTGCACAATTCCAAAGACTCAACCGCTGAATCGACGAAGCGGGCTTTCTTCTGTGTGGATTCCGAAAGTGTAAAGCGGGCATCCGGCAGAACGACCGAAAGCGGCACGCCTGGAAATCCCGCGCCTGTTCCAGCATCCAGAATCCGCCGCGCCCCCAGAAAAAGCCTCCAAGGCGCAACAGAATCGAACACATGCTTGACGGCCGCTTCTTGCGGACTCGTGAGCCGTGTCAGGTTCATATGCTCATTGGCCGAAGCGATCAGATGAAGATGGGCGGCTGCCTTTTCAATCAGCCGGTCCCGATGGGGAATGTCGGGGGGAAGAACGCGCTTAAGTTCCTCGGCAAACTCCACATCCTAATCATTACATTTACTTCCAGCGGTACGCGAAGATAAAGGGGAATGTTAAGAGCTGGAATCATAGGGCTCCCCAATGTTGGGAAGAGCACCCTATTTAATGCCGTCACGCAAACCCGCAAAGCGATGGCAGCGAACTACCGTTTCTGCACTATTGAGCCCAATACCGGCGTGGTTACCGTACCTGACGACCGCCTGGAAGTGCTTTCAAAGATCAGCAGTTCGCAGAAAATCATCCCCGCCGTATTTGAATTCGTCGACATCGCAGGCCTTGTGAAAGGCGCCAGCAAGGGCGAAGGCTTGGGCAACCAATTTCTGGGCCATATCCGCGAAGTCGATGCGTTGATTCAGGTGGTTCGCTGCTTCGAAGACCCAAATATCGAGCACGTAATGGACACTGTCGACCCGGTTCGCGATATTGAAATCATCAACACGGAACTGGTGTTGGCCGATCTGGAATCGGTTGAGAAGCGGAAAGCGAAGCAGCAGAAAGCAGCCAAGAGCGGCGATAAGAAAGCGCTGGCCGAAGTTGAACTTTTGGAAAAGCTCGAAACTCACCTGAATACCGGCAAGACCGTCGCTACACTCGATCTGACGCCCGAAGAGAAATCGTTGGCGAAGACTTTCTTTTTGCTCACCAGCAAGCCCACTCTATTTGCATGCAATGTCGCTGAAGGCGATTTGGCCGATGCGGACAATAACAAGTACGTGAAGCAAGTCCGCGCTTACGTGAAAGAGCATCACGACACCAGTGCCGTCGTTGTATCCGCCGAAATCGAGTCTGAGCTGACGACTCTGTCCGAAGAGGAGCGCCTGGAGTATTTAGCGGGTCTTGGAGTAAAAGATACTGGAGCAAGCAACTTGGTTCGCGAGGCGTATCATCTGCTCGGCCTGCGCACCTACCTGACGACCGGCGAGAAGGAAACCCGCGCCTGGACGATTCATGCCGGAGACAAAGCACCGGCGGCCGCTGGCGTAATTCACTCCGATTTCGAGAAGAGCTTTATCTCGGCCGAATGCGTCTCCTACGACGATTTGGTTGCGACTGGGTCAATCGCCCGAGCGCGGGAACAGGCTAAATTGCGAACGGAGGGCAAGGACTACGTGGTCGAGGACGGAGATGTGATCGAGTTCAAGACCTTTCTTTAGCGCGTGTCATCTTGCGCAGTTTGGCAATTTCGGGCGCGGTCAAATCGCGCCATTTGCCGATTGTCAGTCCTTCGAGCGTCAGTGGCCCCAGGCGGACTCGTACCAATTTCAGCACTTTGCTGTCGATAGCTTCAAGCATCCGGCGGACCTGGCGGTTGCGGCCTTCGGTGATCGTGAGTTCCAGAAAGGTGTATTTTTCGGAATCGCGAACCCGCGTCACCTGCGCGGGAAGAGTCATTCCGTCGTTCAACTCAACGCCGGCCGCCAGTCGCAGTAGCTGCTCGTCAGTCAGTTTGGTGGATGCTTTAACCAGATAGGTCTTCGGCAGCTTAAACGCGGGATTAGTCATGCCCTCCGCGAGCGCGTTGTCGTTCGTCAGGAGCAGCAGGCCGGACGTATCAAGATCGAGCCGCCCCACGGTACCGACGAACTGACCGATGCCTGGGAGCAAGTCGTAAACGGTCGGGCGTCCTTCCGGATCTTTGTATGTCGTTATATAGCCCTTGGGCTTATTGAGCAGAATGTAGCGCCGCTCGATGTTTGTAAGCGGCTTACCATCGAGTGTCACTTTGTCGCGAGCGATATCGATCCAATGATCGGGCGTTTGAATCAGTCTGCCATTTACGCGTACCCGGCCGCTGCCAATCCAGCTTCTCGCTTCGGTGCGTGAACCGAGACCGGCCTTTGAAATCACCCGGTCGAGCGTTTTAAGAATGCGCTCTTGTTTCAAGGCTTAAACTGGTCGAACAGATCGGAACGGTCAATACGTTCGCCGCGCAAATAAACGGAATTGATGTGTTGAGTCGCGGTGATGTCCTGAACCGGGTCGCCGTCCACGACGATCAGCGTCGCCTCGCGACCTTTCTGAATCAGGCCGAAGCGTTCGTCGGCGCGTAACACTTTGGCGGCATTGTATGTGGCTGCCTGCAACGCGGCGGCGGGCGGAATGCCAGCCTTCACCCAAAGTTCCAACTCGCGTTGAATCGTCGGCCCATGAATCACGAGCATGTTTCCTGCGTCGCTGCCCGTGATCAACGGAACGCCCGCCTTATAAGCATTGAGCAAATTCGCATTCAGGATCTCAAACATATGCTTGAAGTGAGATGGATCAACGCGATCTTTGGGATCCTTGAAAATGTTTCGCGTCGAAGCAAGCAGGTCGGCCGGACCTACCTGTTGCACGAGCGAACGGCTAAGAAGTTCAAGATTTCCAGTCCGGACAGCGGCGAGCGCTTCGTAGACACTGAGAGTCGGATCATACGCTGTCTGTTTCCTTGCCATTTCGGTAAATGTTTCGGCAGGAATCAGATCGGTCATTGAACCGTGCTCGACCGAGTTCGTTCCAGCGTCAACGGCAACCCTCACGTCAGCCGCATTGCCGGTATGCGTGGCGCTGGGCAAGTTGTCTTTTTTCGACTCTTCGATGACAGCCCGATAGATTCCGTTATCAAGCCGATTGAACGTTCCCCATTCGGGATTGCCCGCTTCGAGCACCGACTTTATGCAATCCACTCCTGCGGATTTCAATTGATCTACTTGGCGTTGCGCCTCGGTGGTGCTTTTCGGCTGCCGCAGGAATTCGGCTTTGGCGCTGGCCTGCATGGAGGCGGGGAAATACTTGATCAGTTCTTCCGGATGGCCGCCTTCAGCCGTGAATAGAGGGCCGCAAGTAAACAGGTCCGCGCCCTGATACTTGCCGGATTGCATTTCTTTGCGGAGATCGAGCGAATCGTGGAGTTGATCTCCGGTACTTCTTACGGCGGTAATCCCACTGTAGAGATAAGCCGCAAGACGCCGTTTTTCCGCATTCGGGTCGCCGTATTTCACAGGACTGTCATAAACGCCGCCGGGCGCACCCAGGTGAACGTGCATGTCGATCAGCCCCGGCATTAGCGTCTTGCCGGCATCGTCAACGATGGTTGCGTCGAAGCCTTTGGTCTCCGTGGGTGGAGTGCCGAAGACTTGGGCAATCTTTCCGTCTTTAATTAAAACCGCGCCATTTGGAATCACCGTGCCGTTGCCAACAAAAATTCGAACGTTCTGAAATAGAACCGATCCGCGGCCGTAGGCTTGGCGCTCCAGAATCTTTGCTCGTTCAACGTTCTGTTTCGTACGCGCCTGATACACTCCGCTGATAATAAAAGGAGCAAGAACAGCCAGTATCCATAGCTTGGCTCGGCCGCTGATCTTCTCCTCTTTTTCCCAACGGAAAAGTTTGATTCCAACAAAAAGAGCAACCGCCATGGCAAGAACCAGGGACAGGGCAGATTTGTAATTGGCGAAAAAGCTCTCGCCCCCAACCATGATTCGGATCAAGCCTTGAAAGAGATAAGTGGCAGGCAGAAACTGCGCCACAGTTTGCACCCAGACCGGCATGAAGCTAACCGGAAATGTCGCGCCGCTCAAGAAAAGCATCGGCAGGTAAAGCAGCTGGATCAGAATGGTCGCTTCCTGGGCCGAATTCACCACTGCCGCGACAATCATGCCCATGGCCCTGAAAGTTAGCAGCCCGATGGACACGAAAATCACCAGCGGACAGAAGGTTCGGTGGAAGCGGAGCATGGAAAAAGAACTTTGCGAAGAAGAAGAACAAAAAAATTGTCGGAAGGTACGCGACTAAACCCGAAACCATGGAAGCGACGATGATGGGCCCGGCGTTTGTGGGGGCGACTTTGAAGCGGCTGAGGACATTGGTTTCGCGATCCGTGACGGTGCGCATGCCCGCGCCGAAGAATCCACTCCCGAGAACTCCAATAATCATCACCATCGCGATCACCTGCGACATGACACCCGGATTTTCCTTCGCGTGAAAGCAAAGGAAAACGTAAAAAAGAACACCATGCGGGAACAGGATGCTGAAAAACAGAACGGAACGGTCGCGGCCCATCAGCCGCAGGTTGCTTCGTATCGTGGCAATGTAAGATTTCATCATTCGCGTAGCCTCTTGCCGGTCAGTTCGATGAAGACGTCTTCAAGCGTAGGCCGCTTCATATGGATGTCGAGCAAGCGCAGGTTCTGTTGATCGATCCATTTCACAAGTTCAACGATCAGCGCGGCAGGAGATTCGCTTTGCATGCCCAGTGTTTTGCCGTCGTCACGAGTTGTATATTTTTCGACTGCGTAATCTTTCCGGAAGAGTTCCAAGCGGCATTGCGTCGTTGGTGGTGACTTCCACTAAAGTGTGGCCCAGCACTCGCTGCTGAATTTCACGCGGCGTGCCAAGCTCGATGATCTTGCCGTTATCGATGATGGCGACGCGATCGCACAACCGCTCGGCCTCCTCGATGTAATGCGTGGTGATCAGGATGGATCGCTTGTCCTCTTTAAGTTCCTGCACAACGCCGTGAATTTCATGGCGCACCTGCGGGTCCAGCCCGGTTGTCGGCTCGTCGAGGAACAACAAAGCGGGCTCGTTCAAGAGCGCCAGCGCCAAGGCCACGCGCTGTTTTTGACCACCCGATAACGATTTATACAGAGCGTCTTTCTTCTCCCAAAGCTGCAAGCGCTTCAAAAGCTGATCGCGATCGGTATGCCTTGAATAGAAAGCGTCGAAAAGTTCGAGCGCTTCGTGAACCTTCATCTTGTCGGGCAGATTGGTGGCCTGAAGACAAACGCCGATGCGGTCTTTGATTTGATTGCTCTGCAGCGCGGGGTCGAGACCTAGAACGGAAACCTTGCCACTGGAGCGAGGCCGCAGACCTTCCAGGATTTCAAGAGTGGTGGTCTTGCCCGCGCCGTTGGGCCCGAGAAGTCCGAACACTTCGCCGGGCGCAACCTCGAAGTCGATTCCGCGCACGGCCTCGACATCGCCGTACGATTTATGCAGGTCCTGGACAGAGATAGAGGGCGAAGCGGCCATGTTCTAGATCAGTATGAACGATCAATGTTCTAAAACGTGCAGGGGGCGACGAAAGTTCAGAATTTGCCGACAAACGGCTTAGCGGGGTACCGACTCGCCGCGCAGCAGATCTTCGTAACATTCACGTTGGCGCGCAAGGTGTATCTGAGCGCCATCCACCAATAGCTCGCAAGGGCGCGGACGCGAGTTATAGTTTGACGAAAGAACGAAGCCGTAAGCGCCCGCGGTGCAGAGTGCAATCACGTCACCGGCAGCCAAGGGCGGCAGATCTCTGCTGCGCGCGAAGAAATCTCCCGTCTCGCAGACCGGACCAACCACGTCGGCGTTTATAAGAGGGCCGGGCGCAGGTTGGACCACCGGAATGATCTCGTGATACGCCTGATACAGTGCTGGGCGGATCAAGTCATTCATTGCGCCGTCGACAATCACGAAAGTCTTCTTGCCATTCTGCTTGACTAATAAAACGCGAGTCAGCAGAATTCCCGCTTCGGCCACAATAGAACGTCCCGGCTCCAGCATCAAGGTGAGATTGAGCACTGCAATCTTCGGCTTCAACCGCTCAGCGAAAGCGTGGACGTTAGGCTTGGTTTCTACCGCCTTGTAGCGCACGCCAAGGCCGCCGCCCAGATCGAGAAATCGTATGGGAATGCCAGCCGAACGCAAGCGACGCGCCAGATCGATGATTTTATCAGCGGCTTCGAGCAGCGGAGCGATATCCAGCAATTGCGAACCGATATGGCAGCTCACGCCTTCGGGAACGATTCCGGGCAGTTTGGCTGCGCGCTGGTAAATGCCTTCAGCGGCCGCAATATCGACTCCGAATTTGTGTTCCCGCAAGCCCGTAGAAATATATGGGTGAGTTTGCGCGTTCACGTCGGGGTTCACGCGAATGGCAATCGAGGCCTGGCGGCCCTCGGAGCTAGCGAGCTGAGAGATGAGTTCAATCTCCGCTTCCGACTCGCAATTAAAACTATGAATGCCCTTTTCCAGCGCGAACCGAATTTCCGCGGCGGTCTTGCCTACGCCTGAAAAGACGACCAAGTGAGGATCGCCTCCCGCCGCAATGACCCGATGCAGTTCGCCGGCTGAAACAATATCGAATCCAGCGCCCGCACGCGCCAGCGTGGACAGAACGGCGATATTCGAATTAGCTTTCACGGCATAGCAGATGCGGTGATCAAGTCCGGCGAGAGCATTGCCATACTCGCTCCATCTCGCTAGCATGGCCTGCTTCGAATAAACATACGCCGGCGTGCCGTACGAATTAGCCAGTTGCGTGAGATTTACGTTCTCACAAAACAGAACGCCATCTTGGTAATGAAATGTTTCGTCAGGCATTCAGAGAAATCAGAGGATTTTGAGGGCGACTATCGATTGATCGTCTGTAAGCGGAGTGGGGCCGCGAAATAAATCGATGTCCTCGAAAATCTTTTCGGCAATGACTTGGGGCGGTTTGCGGTAGTTCGCTTTTAAAACCTTCTGAAGGCGGCTGTTGCCGTAGCTCTCCATATCTTTTTCAACGGCGGAAGCTTGATCCAGCCACGCGGATTCTTTCCCCAACTGATCTTCCACGCCATCGGAATAGAGGAGCAACAAATCGCCCGGCTGGGCAACGATTTTCACCTGCGCATATTCCTGATCTTCCAGCAGACCGATGGGAACGCCTTCCACGCGCGAGTCGATAATTTCGCCCTTACGGCATAGCATGGGGGGCAGCGTGCCTGCGCTTACAACGGAGAAAGTACGTGTTTTTGCGACCCACGTAACCAGCGAAAGAGTTGCGTATTGCGCATCTACTTTGCGTTCTAACAGAGCTTCGTTCAGCGACTTCATCAGGTCTGACGGACTGCGCCGCCGAGGGGCAAGGATGCGCAACAATCCGGAAATCAGCGCCGCATACAGAGCGGCAGCCGCTCCCTTGCCGCTCACGTCGCCAAAAGCAATCAGCGTGTATTCATCGGAATGCTCAAAGAAATCGTAGAGGTCGCCGCTAATCTGCCTGGCCGGCCTCGACCTGATTCCGACTTCGATCCCAATGACATCGGAAACCGTTCGGGGAATCAGTACTGATTGCAGTTTATTCGCCGCTTGCAAATCCTGCTCCATCGCTTGTTCGCGCTTCGCGATTTCCTCATAGAGGCGCGCGTTTTCAACAGAAGCAGCAATTTGCGGAGCCAGCAAAGACAGCGCGCGCACATGGTCGTCGGTAAAGAACGAAATGCGGACACTTTCCAAATCCATCACGCCGGTAACGCGGTCATGCAAGACCAGCGGTACGGCCACTTCACTGCGAACGTCGGAATGCGAAGCGATGTAGCGCGGGTCTTGCAGCACGTCAGCTACCCGGAGCACCTGTCGCGAGGCAGCCGCCGCGCCGGTAATTCCCTGGCCGAATTCGATGTTTTGGACCGTTGCTTTTTCGTCGTAACGCTGGCTGAACCGGCATCGTAAGAGCCGCTGCTCTTCGTCCACCAGAAAAATGCTGAACGCATCGAAGTTGATCAGCGCGCGCACTGAGACGGCTATTTTGGTCAGCAACTCATCGATCTCCAGGATCGAGCTGAATTCCTGCGAAAGGTGCGCCAAGACACGCAGCGTTCGATTCTGCCTTTCGACGCGGCGATAGAGACGCGCGTTATCGATGGAAATGGCGACACGGCTGGCAATCAGGACCAGGAGCGAACGATCTTGTACGGAAAAAGCGTTTGGGCGGGTGGACTGCAAATCGATAACGCCCACCAATTTGCCGCGAATCAACATGGGCACCGCGAGTTCAGACCTTACCGCATCAAGGGCATTGAGATAACGCGGGTCGGCACGAACATCGTTCACCAGAATAGGTTTGCGGTCGCTGGCCGCCGAGCCCGTTAAACCTTCGCCGAGGCCGATAGAAAGGCTTTTTGCTACTTCATCGCGATGGCCGATGGAGTAGCGCATTCTCAGCGTGGCGGCGCGTTCGTTGAAAAGCAGAATAGCGAAAAGCTCATACGGCACGACATCTTTGATGATCTCCGCGACATTCGCCAGCAGCCGGTCTAAATCAAGAGTCTCGGAGGTGGCGGTGACGACGTCCAGCAGGAAGTCGAGAAGGTCGGCACGCTCGCGGAAGCGCACCGGCGATTGGCGAGTAGGCGGCATCAATAGGCGTTTAGCCCACTCGGCCGCGACGCCGGCGCCAACCCTTCTTGAAATTCGCGCAGGATCTGCACGCCGGAACTGGTGCCGATACGGGTGGCTCCCGCTTCTACCATGCGCCGCAATGCTTCGAATGAACGAATGCCCCCTGAAGCCTTGACGCCCATGGCAGGGCCAGCCGCGCCGCGCAGGAGCCGCACATCATTTTCAGTCGCGCCACCGGTAGAGAAACCAGTGGATGTCTTCACAAAATCGGCTTTCGCCGCAACCGCAGCCAAGCTCGCCGCGACTTTCTGTTCATCGCTAAGCAGGCAGGTTTCGATAATTACTTTCAGAATCGCTTCCCCTGAATGGCTCAGTGATGCAAGCTCCGCGATCTCATCTTGCACGAACTTCGAATCGCCGGAACGCAGAGCGCCAACGTTGATTACCATATCCAGTTCAGCCGCGCCATCGGCTAACGCGACTCGAGCTTCGCGGAGCTTGATTTCAGTTCTATTCGCGCCCAAAGGAAAACCAATCACCGTGCAAGTCTTCACATGTGAACCATCAAGCTGTTTGCGCGCCAGGCGCACCCAATGCGGATTAATACAGACAGCGGCAAAGCTATGTTCAGCCGCCTGCGTGCAAAGCCGCACAACATCTTCCTGCGTAGCTTCCGGTTTGAGTAGCGTCTGGTCTATCAGCGCAGCGATGCTTTTTGTGCTTGTGAGATGAGCTTCTAGAGTCACTTTTCGAGGAATCGAAAGGAGAAAATTCCGATGGGTATCTCCACCCACGTGCGATAAGCATAACACGCGCTGCGTATTGCAATGGAAACAACTTAGCCATTGTTTTTCGGGAAAGCCGCGGTTCGGCGACCCTCTCGCGTAGAATCGTTGTCGGCAGACTAAATCCCATGAAGAGAAGAACTTTCTTGCCCGCGCTGGCAAGTGCTGGAATGGCGCTCGCCGCCCAAACGCCCGCGGACCAACCCAGGAAGACAACCGGCCGCTTGAAGCAGGGCGTAACCGGCGGTGTGTTTCGTGGCAGCAACATGAGTTTGGACGACATGTGCCGCGAGTCAGCGAAATTGGGAATCTACGGGTTCGATCTGGTGAAGCCCCAGGACTGGCCCACCTTGAAGAAGTACGGGCTTGTGCCCACGATGACGCCGCCTCCTTACGGCGGCACGATTCCAGACGGCATCAATGTGAAAGAAAATCACGAGCGCCTGGAGAAATCGATTCGCGAAGTGATTGATTTAGCCGCTGCTGCGGGCTGCCCCAACGCCATCACGCTTTCCGGTAACCGGCGTGGCATGCCGGATGAACAAGGCGCGGAAAACTCTGTGATCTTCCTAAATAAGGTAAAGGGCTACGCGGAAGATAAGAACGTCACCATCTGCCTGGAGCTGTTGAACAGCAAAGTAAACCACAAGGACTACATGTGCGACCACACTGCATGGGGCGTAGGTGTGATGAAGCAGGTGAACTCGCCGCGCGTGAAATTGCTGTACGACATCTACCACATGCAAATCATGGAAGGCGATATTGTCCGCACGATTCGCGATAATTTCCAGTATTTGGCACATTTCCACACGGGCGGCAATCCGGGGCGCACGAAATAGATCAAACGCAAGAGTTGAATTACCACTTCGTCGCCCAAGCGTTGGCGGATCTGGGCTTTAGCGGAGTGATCTCACATGAGTACACGCCCGTGCGCGATCCGCTGACTTCGCTACGGCAGGCGATTGACATATTCACGGTCTAAAAATATTTCTGAAATACTGAATATTCGATGCGAACCTCGTTCCTCGCACCCTTTTTGTGCGCAACAGCACTGTTCTGCATTCCAGTCTTTGCCAGGCAGCAGCATCAGCCGGCGCTTCGTCCGCAAGAACCAACCGAAGATCCTGCGGCGGTAGAAAAGGGCAAGGCGTTGTTCCAATCGAGTTGTGGATTTTGCCATGGCAACGATGCCACAGGTTCACGCGCACCCGACTTGGTTCGCTCCGCGATTTTGAGCCACGACGAAAATGGGAGCTCTGGTCGCGCCGGTGATTCGTAACGGGCGTGTGGATAAAGGTATGCCGGCGTTTTCCACTTTCAAGGACGATCAGATTGCATCCATCGTAGCTTTCTTGCATCACCGCGCGGGTGAAGCGTTGCGCAGCGGGCATGTATCGAGCGATTATCCGCTGGCGAAGCTGCTTACCGGCAATGCGCAAGCCGGGCAAATTGTTTTTCGACGGTACGGGCGGCTGCGCCGGGTGCCATTCGCCGACTGGAGATTTTGCAGGCATTGCAAAGAAGTTCACGCCCCTCAATCTTCAGCAGTACATGATTTATCCGCCCGCCAAGAAATCGAAGGCGACCGCCACCGTGACTACGAATGCCGGCGAGAAGTTCGAAGGCGTCATTCTGCATGAAGATGAATTCAACATTGGCCTGACTTGCCAGGATGGCTGGTACCGTTCCTGGCCGCGCGATGAAGTGAAGGTTGAAAGGCACGATCCGCTGGCCGCGCACCGTGATTTGACCGCAAAGTACAGCGATGCCGATATGCACAATGTTTTTGCTTACCTGGAGACCTTGAAGTAAGATGAAACGCCTGATAGGCAGCGCACTCTTGCTCACGTCGCTGGCATTGGCGGCAGACTCAGGTTTAAGCCTGGACGGGATTACGAAGCCGTTGAAGAACGAGTGGCCCACTTATAACGGCGACTATAGCGGCAAACGGTATAGCCATCTCAATCAGATTAACCAAAGCAATGTTCGCAAGCTGACGTTGGCGTGGATGATGCAGCCTCAATCGGCCGGCATCAAATCAATGCCGTTTGGAAGTGAACGGCCTGCTGTATTTCACGACTCCCGACAATGTATGGTCGGCCGACGCGCGCACGGGCCAAATCATCTGGCACTACTTCCGCGACTCGACGGGCGATCATATCGGGCAGCGCGGCGTGGGCATGTATAAAGATTGGCTTTATTTCGAAACTCCCGATTGCCGCCTGATATCGCTGGATGCGAAGAACGGCAAAGTGCGCTGGGATATCGAACTGGCCGATCCGAAACTGGGCTACTTTGCCACCATGGCGCCGCTGATTATTCGCGATCATGTGATTGTTGGAGTTTCCGGCGATGTAACCGACATCCCGGGATTTCTGGAATCGGTGGATCCGGAAACCGGCAAGATGCAGTGGAAATGGAATACCGAACCTGCTCCGGGCGAGCCTGGTTCAGAGACTTGGCCGCAAGGCACCGATGCGGCAGCCCACGGCGGCGGCATGACCTGGATCACAGGCACTTACGATCCGGAACTGAACCAGCTTTATTGGGGTACCGGCAATCCGAATCCGGTTTTGAATGGCGACATTCGCAAAGGCGACAACCTTTATACGTGCTCGATAGTTTCGCTAAACCCCGACACCGGCAAATTGATTTGGCATTATCAGCCATCGCCGCACGACACGCACGATTGGGATGCCGTGCAAACGCCCGTGATTTTCGATGATGAATATCGCGGCGTTCACCGCAAACTGTTGGCGCAAGCCAGCCGTAACGGCTACTTCTTTGTTCTGGACCGCAGCACAGGTGAGCACGTTTTAACCGCGCCGTTCATTCCCACTAATTGGGCTAAGGGAATCGACAGCAAGGGTCAGCCGATTCCCAACCCAAGCAAGGAGCCGAAGCCCGATGGGTCGCTGGTTTCACCGGGCTCTGACGGTGCGACAAACTGGATGGCGCCTTCGTTCAATCCGGAGACCGGCCTCTTCTATGTAAACGCGCGGACCGTTTGGAGCATCTTTTATATGACGGCGGAGGGCAAACCGGAAGGCTGGGCCGGCCGGGACCGTGGTTTGTGGTCGAATTCCACGCTAGAGGCGATTGATTGCAACACCGGTGCGGTTCGCTGGGAGCATGATATCGGCGATGGGACGGGATCTGCCGGCATGCTCTCTACTGCGGGTGATTTATTGTTTACGGGCGACAATTCGGATAATTTGTTGGCGCTTGATCCGAAAACCGGCAAGACCATCTGGCATGTCAACCTGGGCGGACGCTTGTTGAGCGCGCCTATGACTTATGAATTAGATGGTAAGCAGTATCTGTTAACCTCCGCCGGCAGCGTGATTCTGGCGTGGACGCTCAGCGGCGATTAAGTGTGGTTCAGCCGTGCTATTCTGGCGCCAGTCCGGGTCTCCGTTGAGTAGGCCCTCCCTTGGAAGAGCATGCGTGTTTGTGGCGTCTTTGCGGTTTTTGCCTCTGGCGTAGCAATTTTCACTGCGCTGTGCGCCACTATGCCCTTGCCGGATCCGGAAACTCTTCCAAACGACACCAGCCTGGTGGGGAAACGCACCTCGCGCAAAGAACAAGCACCAGGCGTGTTTCGCGAATATCCGGCGTGGGAATACAGTAACTTTCCCATTCCGCCCGATTACGATAAGCCAGGCGAATGGGTGTTCGCCCGTTTCATGTATCGCGCCGTTCCCACATGGCGCGGTCGGCTTAACAATTGGACTATCGATTATCCTCGATCCGATAGGCACCTTTCTGCCGCCGTCAGACGTCTTACACGGGTAGATGCCCGATCTGTCGAAGAGCCGGTGGCTGCCGAGGACGGCGACGATATATACAATTGGCCCTGGTTGTACGGGGTTGAGGTGGGACATTGGGATCTCACCGATTTGCAAGCGGCGAAACTGCGCGACTTCCTGCTGCGCGGCGGCTTCTTCATGTGTGACGATTTTCACGGCACGCTGGAATGGCAGACCTTCGTAGAAAGCATGAAAAAGGTTTTTCCGGATCGGGCGATTGTGGATTTGCCGAACGACGATCCGATTTTCCACACGGTATACGATCTGGACGATCGCTACCAGGTGCCGGGCGAGCAGGTGCTTTATACGCACCGTATTCCGGAGAAAGATGGATTCGTGGCGCGCTGGCGAGGCATCTATGACGATAAGGGGCGCGTGGTGGTGGCCATTTGCCACAACATGGACCTGGGAGATTCCTGGGAGCATGCCGATAATCCGCTTTATCCCGAACAATATTCGGCACTTGGATTCCGGATCGGCGTCAACTATCTTGTGTACTCGATGACGCACTAAGGACATCTCAGACATGTTCGAGTTCCTTTTCAAATATCCGCTTAGCGTTTTTACAAAGGGAACTTTTGTGCTTCTGGGTTCGTGGCCACGATGGGTGTTGTTCCTGGGTATTCTGGCCGCGGCAGGAGCGCTGGCGATGTTCTTCTTGCGCAGGCGTGAGCAGTTCACGCGCTCCATGCGGGGGAAGCCGGCCGGTGATTCTATGGGTCCTCGATTCAGCGGTGATTGCAGTTCTATTGCTGCTGCTCTGGCAACCAGCGGTTTCGGTGACCGCGCTGAAGCCGCAGCAGAACATCATTGCCGTAGTAGTGGACGATAGCCGCAGCATGGCTTTGAAAGATGGCAGCGACACGCGTGCCATGGAGGCGTGCAATTTACTGGATGACGCCTTGTTGAAGAGTCTGGATGGCCGTTTTCAGGTGCGGCTCTACCGATTGGGCGCGGGCGTGGAACGCATTCACAGTACTGATGAACTGCAGGCAAATCAAGCTTCCACCCAAATCGGCAAAGGGCTCCGGCAACTGGCCGACGAAGCGGCCACCCTACCTATTGGCGCGGTGGTTTTGGTTAGTGATGGCGCGGATAACTCGGGCGGAGTGGATCTGGCCACGATCTCCGAACTGCGAAGGCGGCACTTGCCGGTGAGTACTGTTGGTATCGGCAAGACAGAGCTTTCAAAGGATATTGAACTGGATGGTCTCGATGTGCCGGCAAAGGCGCTGGAAGGTTCCCGCTTACA
Source organism: Bryobacterales bacterium (assembly GCA_963718465.1). Taxonomy (GTDB): domain Bacteria; phylum Acidobacteriota; class Terriglobia; order Bryobacterales; family Bryobacteraceae; genus Bog-105. Next base: position 208,403 of record CAVQZK010000036.1, read on the forward strand.
AGCGCTGGTGACTATCAGGCAGAACGGATTTAGCGGTCAGCGCGCGCGGATCAATTTAGTGGGTGGGGCAGGTGTCGTGGCCAGCCGCGAGATTACTTTAAAGGATGCGCCTGAGCAGGTAGAGACTCTGGAATTCAACGCCGGTAAGAGCGGGACAAGAACTGTCGAAGTTCGGTTAGAGCCGCTGCCCGGAGAGACGAACGTCGAGAATAATCGGCTTAGCCGTGCGATTGCAGTGGATGGCAAGAAGCGCCGGTTGCTGTACGTAGAAGGCGAGCCGCGTTGGGAATTCAAGTTCATCCGGCGCGCGCTGGACGATGACCCGGCCATTCAGATTGTCTCCATGCTGCGGACCACGCAGAATAAAATCTATCGGCAAGGCATTGCCAAACCTAACGAACTGGAGGAGGGATTTCCCAGCAAGCCGGAAGACTTGTTCGAATATGAAGGCATCATCTTAGGCAGCGTAGAGGAAGGTTTCTTCACCCCGGCGCAAGCCCAGATGATCAAAGATTTCGTGGATAGCCGGGGCGGCGGATTGCTGTTCCTGGGCGGCCGCTGGAGTTTGGCCGACGGCGGCTACAATGTCCCGCCCTTCGCGGACCTGCTGCCGGTTCAACTTCCCGCCCGCAAGGACACCTTTCAACGAAGCTTTGTGGCTGCGGAACTGACTGATGCAGGCCGGAAGAGCTTGCTCTGCCGTATTGACGAGGACGCCGATAAGAGCGGCCGGCATTGGGAAATATTGCCCTACCTGGCGAACTATCAAGATGCGGGCACGCCTAAGCCAGGTGCGGTTGTGCTGGCCAAAGTGGATGCCGGGGGCGCCCGCTTGCCCTTGCTGGTGACCGAAAATTTTGGCCGCGGGCGCACGGCAGTTTTCGCTACTGGCGGTAGTTGGCGCTGGCGCATGCAGCAGCCTGTTGGAGATGTGAGTCAGGAAACCTTCTGGCGGCAGATGCTGCGCTGGGTGGCCGGCGCGACACCTTCGCGCGTGGTGGCATCCACTCCGAATGCCCAGTTGGAAGACGATGGGCACGTCCAGTTGCGGGCGGAGGTGCGCGACAGCAAGTATCTGCCGGCGGGCGATGCCGACGTAGAAGCGAACGTGATTGGGCCGGACGGATCGTCGCAATTGGTTCCTCTGCGGCCCGAACCGCTCACTCGTGGCGTTTATTCGGCGGAATGGAACGCGCCAAAGGCCGGTTCATACATTGCGGAGTTCACGGCGCACAGCGGTAACAAGGCGCTTGGAAAGGACGTCTTGACCTTCAGGCGGGAAGACGGCGTGGCTGAAAACTTTCACCGGGAGCAGAACCGCGAGTTGCTGCAGAAAGTGGCCGAAGAGACAGGTGGCCGGTATTACACGCCTAAAGAGGCCGCTAAACGGCTTAGTAAAGAGGTGGCGTATTCAGAGGCAGGTATCACGTCCCGCGAAACCAAAGATCTTTGGGATATGCCCGCGGTATTCCTGCTGGTGCTCGGCTTGAAATCGGCAGAGTGGCTGTTGCGGCGGCGCTGGAGCGTTGTATGAGAGCTCTCGCCCTGCTGATCTTCACGGCACTCAGTATGCCTGCGGCCACTTATTACGTTACGCTTGCGGGCATTGGCGGCGTTCCGGAGTATGAGACGCAGTTCACCAAGTGGGCGCAAGATCTGGACCACGAGCTGAAAGCAAACGGGCCTGAAACGCATGTGGTCACGCTAAGCGGAAACAACGCTAGGCGCGAACAAATCTCTCGGACCTTGAGCGGGTTAGCTAAAGAGATTCAGCCGGACGATTCGTTCGGCTTGTTTCTAATTGGCCACGGCACGTTCGACGGGACCGATTATAAGTTCAACATTCCGGGTCCAGATATTACTGCCAATGAATTGGCCGCCCTGTTAAACGGCATTCCAGCGCATCGTCAGTTGGTAGTGAATATGACCAGTTGCAGCGGCGCTTCGCTGAACGCACTGGCGCGCAAAGACCGGATTGTAATCACCGCCACGAAGTCAGGCACCGAGAAAAACGCGCCCGTATTCGCCCGTTATTGGATTGATGCGCTACGCGACCCAGCGGCGGATGCCGACAAGAACGGTACGGTTTCGGCGCTCGAAGCGTTTCGTTATACCGAAAAGAAAACGGCTGCGTATTTTGAATCGGAAAAGCTTTTGGCCACCGAGCACGCGATGATAACGGACTCTGGAAAGGCCACGGCTGTGCGTGAAGCGAAGCCAGAGAATGGCGAAGGATTGCTGGCCGGTTCGTTTCCAGTCATGCGTCCTCAAACTGAGACGGCGAAAAGCGCCGCACCCGGCAAGCAGCGATTAGTGAGTAAGAAGGAGGATTTGGAAGCGCAAATCGATCGCTTGAAATATCAGAAAGCGGCCATGGAAGAAGCGGATTACAAGCAACAGCTGACCGCGCTGCTGCTGGAACTGGCGCGCACCCAGGCGGAGATCGACAGATGAAGTGTTTCGCCGCTGCGTTATTTGCCTGTTCTATATGTGCTTTGGCCACGCCCGTTGACGACTGTAAAACGCTGCGCCGCCATGGAAAGTTGGGCGAAGCGCAGAGTTGCTTTACGAAGCTTCTAAATAGTTCAGACCCGTTTGTCAGAGCGGAAGGCGAATGGGGTTTAGAGCGTTATGACGAGGCGAATGCCGACTTTCGTTCGGCGGTGAAGAACCAGCCGAAATCGGCGCCTATCAAAACGGAATGGGGATTTCTTTTCCTTGAGCATTACCAGCCCGGAGACGCTGCGAAGTTATTTGCCGAATCGATTGATGCAGACCCAAATGCCGCGCGAGCCTATCTCGGCTTAGCGTGGGTGGCCTCGCGCGGGTTCGATAAGAAAGCTGTCGAGATGGCCAAGCAGGCTTTGCAGCACGATGCCAAGCTTTACGAAGCTCACGAGGCGCTGGCTTATTTTGCTCTGGAGGACAGCAACCCGGAGGCTGCGGCGAACGAGGCACAAGAAGCGCTGAAAATTTCTAGCGAGGCGCTGGATGGAATGGCGGTGCTTGCTTCCATCGATTGGCTGAACGGGAAACAAGACTCGGAGTGGATGACGCGGATTCTCAAAGTGAATCCGGTCTACGGCCAAGCTTACGCTACAGGCGGTCACTTCTTTGAAATCAATCGGCGCTACGACGAGGCCATTCAGTTTTACCGCAAGGCGCTTGAGCTGAACGACAAATTGCTGCCTGCCCGTTCGCAACTGGGTGTAAACCTGATGAGGCTGGGGCAGCACGAGGAAGCGAAGCAACAATTGGAGCGCTGCTATCAGGCCCACTATCGCGACGCGGAAACTGTGAACTCTCTTCGGTTGCTCGATTCACTGCCAAACTATGAGACTTTTCGAACGGCAAATACCGAACTGGTGCTCAATAAAAAGGAAGCGGCTTTGCTGCGGCCTTACATTGAACCGGAGTTTCAGCGCGCGGTGGCTACTTACGAACGCAAATACAAAATGAAACTGCCCGGGCCTGCGCGCCTGGAAGTTTATCCCGAGCCCGAAGACTTTGCGGTTCGCATTTCAGGATTGCCTGGAATCGGCGGTCTGCTTGGTGTAACTTTCGGGTTGGTGGTGGCCATGGATAGTCCCTCGTCCCGTCCGCCTGGCGAGTTTAATTGGGACAGCACCATGTGGCATGAACTCAGCCACGTTTATCTGCTGACGGCCACGCACCATTTGGTTCCGCGCTGGTTTACGGAGGGAGTGGCGGTTCATGAAGAAGGCGCGGCATCGCCTGATTGGGGCGATCGCATGACGCCCGATATTATCAGCGCCATTTCGAAGAAACAGCTATTGCCTGTTTTGGAACTCGACGGAGGTTTTGTGCGTCCACAGTATCCAACACAGGTGTTGGTGTCCTACTTCCAGGCCGGCAAAATTTGCGATTACATCGTCCAGCGGTGGGGCGACGCGGCAATTCTCGGCATGGTTCACTCTTATGCGGATCGCAAAACAACGGCCCAGGCGATTGAGGAGAACCTGCATGAGAAGCCGGCTGCATTCGATAAGGACTTCTCGGAGTGGCTCGATCAGAAAACCAGCAATACTGTGAAGAATTTCGACGCTTGGAAGAAAACCATGAAAACTGCGCAAGCAGATTTACAGGGCGGCAAGCGCGAAGAGGCGATCAAGCAGGGGAATGAGTTGCTGAACTACTATCCCGATTACGTGGGCCACAGAAGCCCCTATGAGTTTGTGGCGGAAGCGTACATTGGCATGGGTGACAAAACGTCCGCAACGCACGAGCTCGAAAAGTATCGCGATGCGGGAGGCACTGACGTCGACGTGTTGAAAAGACTTGCAGACTTGGAGCTGGATAGCGGCAACAAGACGCAGGCTCAAACGACACTTACGAAACTGAATAGCATCTATCCCGAAGATGAGGAGATTCATCGAAGACTAGGTAGTTTGCTGCTGGAATCCGGCGACGCGGAGGGAGCGGTGCGTGAAGGGAAGGCCCTGGTAGCGCTTAAACCGAACGACGTTGCTGAGAGCCGTTACGAACTGGCAAAAGCGCTAAATGCCGCCCATCGGCCGGGTGAAGCGAAAGATCAGGTGGTGCTGGCGCTCGAAGCCGCACCCAGCTTCAAGCCCGCCCAACAGCTTCTTCTTCAATTGAGCCAATAAATAGATGTCTACCTTAACGACTGCACCTCCCGCCGATTCAGCCGAAGTCAAAGACCGCGTTAGAAGGTTTCAAGAAGCGCAGAGCCAGATCAGGGCCGAAGTGCATAAGGTGATTGTCGGCCAGGAAGACGTCATCGAAAGTCTCTTGATAGCGCTCTTCGTGGGCGGCCATTGCCTGCTCACCGGTTTGCCTGGCACTGCGAAAACACTGCTGGTGCGAACTTTGTCTCGAACGCTGGGGCTGCGGTTCAATCGCATTCAGTTCACGCCCGACTTGATGCCGTCGGACATCACCGGTACCGACATTATTGAAGAAAACAGTTCGACCGGACATCGGACATGGACATTTGTGCCCGGTCCGATTTTTTCGAACATTCTGCTGGCCGACGAAATTAATCGCACCCCTCCCAAGACGCAATCGGCCTTGCTGGAAGCCATGCAGGAGCTGTCATGCACGGTGCGCGGCAATCAGTATCGGATTGAGGCGCCTTTCTTCGTTCTTGCTACTCAGAACCCAATCGAGCTTGAGGGAACTTATCCGCTGCCGGAAGCCCAGCTTGACCGCTTTCTGTTCAATGCCGTACTCGACTATTTGACGGCCGAAGACGAGTTGAAGGTTGTCGATCTTACAACGACAAACACACAGGCCCAGGCGGAAACCGTGACCAGCGGTGAGGAGATTCTCGGGTTCCAGCAGTTGGTTCGCATGACGCCTGTAGCCGAATCCGTAGCGCGTTACGCGGTAGAGCTTGTCAGGGCTACGCGGCCGAATCAAAACGGCTCCGGGCCTGATTTTGTCAAGAAATACGTCAACTTCGGAGCAAGCGTGCGAGCCGCGCAATTTCTAGTATTGGCTGGCAAGGCTCGTGCGCTGATGCATGGCCGTTTCCACGTGGCTTACGAAGATATTCGTGCTTTAGCCACACCCGTTCTGCGGCATCGCGTGCTCTTGAATTTCCATGCGGAATCCGACCGGCTGAATACCGACGAGATACTGCGGCGCTTGCTTGAATGGAAAACTGTTCCGCGTGGCTGAAGTCTCGGGAGAATACACAAGCGAGTGCCGGCCGAACTCTCAAATCGCTTCCTCGACCCCAGCATTCTGGCCGGGATCTCAGGCCTCGACCTGATTGCCAAGACGGTCGTCGATGGCTTTCTGGCCGGGCTGCACCGTTCTCCCGATTTCGGCTTCAGCCAGGAGTTCGAGGAATATCGCGCTTACAGTCCTGGCGACGACTTGCGGCATGTAGATTGGAACGTTTACGCGCGTACGGAACGCGCTTATCTGAAGCGCTATCGTGGCGAAACGAACACCGCGGCCCTGGTATTGCTCGATTCCAGCGCCAGCATGGGTTTTGGTTCCGGGGTCAGTAAGTTCGATTTCGCCAAATATCTTGCTTCGGCCATCGTCTATTTGGCGCACGTGCAGCGTGACAGCGCCGGTTTGATTGTTTTTCACGATGACGTAGCAAATTTCATCCGGCCATCTTCACGGCAAGGTCAGCTGATGCGGTTGCTTCACGGCATTGACGCTGCGGAGCTGGGTAAGAGAACGAATTTCGCGCGGCCATTTTTTGAACTGCAGCAATTCCTGCATCGGCGAGGCGTTACGGTACTCATTTCGGACTTCTTCGAAAATCCTGAGACCATCATTAAGACTGTCGAACCGCTTCGCTTCCGTGGCAACGAACTGATTCTCTTCCATGTGTTGGACCCGCGTGAGATTGAGCCGAAATTAAGCGACGGCGCATTGCTTGTCGATATGGAAACCGGCGAAGCACTAGAAGCAACGCCCGATTACGCGCGCACGGAGTATCGCCACCGTATTGACGCTCACATTGAGGAGCTCCGAACCAAGGCCCAGGCCGCAGGCATGGATTATTGCCTGCTGCGGACTGACAATCCGCTCGATAAAGGCCTGCGCGAATACCTGACGATCCGCCAAGGGAGGATGTGAGTGGGCCTTGCCGCACCCTGGTTTCTGGCTGGATTGCTGGCGGTTGGATTGCCCCTTTGGCTTCATCTGCTGCGCCAGTACAAACGCACGCCTACGCCGTTTAGTTCGCTGATGTTTTTCGAGCGGCGGGTGCAGAGTTCCGTTCGTCACCGGCGTTTACGCTATCTTCTGCTGCTCGCCATGCGCTTAGCGCTGCTGATACTGCTCGCATTGGCGTTTGCAAACCCTTATGTGAATCGCAACGCCGAGATCTCCGGCCGGCGCAAGTTGACCCTTATCGCTCTTGACCGCTCTTTCAGTATGCGGGCGGGCAGCCGGATGGCCGACGCCAAAAAAGAGGCGCACCGGCTTGTCGATGCGCTGAACAGTCACGATGTGGCCCAGGTGGCAGCCGTCGATGCTCATCTTGAAGTATTCACCCAATATGAATCCGACAAGGGCCTTTTGAATGCCGCCATCGACTCTATTGTTCCCACAGACAGCGCGAGTTCCTATGGTGAATTTGCGCGCGCGCTTCGTGTGATGGACAAGAACGGCGACATGTTTATTGACGCCCATCTGATCAGCGATATGCAGCAGACTTCAATGCCGTCGCAGGGCTTTAAAGATCTTCAACTCGAAGCGCACACCGCGCTGGCTCTGCATCCGGTATCAAGCGGCCAGACACCCAATTGGGCCGTTGAAACCGTTTCCATTCCGGCCCAGGTTTACGATCCGAAGCAAACCCGGCTTACCGCGACTATCGCCGGTTGGGCGACTCCCGCCGCATCGCGAAAGGTAAGCCTGATATTGAACGGGAAAGCGGTCGCTTCGAAAGATGTTGCAGTGGCCGCCAATGGACGGGCTGGGCTGGAGTTCAATGGCTTCGACGTTCCTTATGGCGACAATCGCGGCGAACTTCGCATTGAGCCGCAAGATAGCTTGCCGCTCGATGACACGTACGCGTTTTCGCTCCATCGCGCCGACCCGCGCCGGGTTCTGTTCTTGTATGCAAACGGAAGGAATCGTGAAGCTTTTTACTACAAATCGGCTATTGAATCGTCCGCTTCAACCGGGCTGACTGTGACGTTAGCGGCTTTGGAACAAGCTGCCAATCAGGATTTCTCCAAATTCGCTTTCGTTGTTTTGAGCGATCCGGGCGATTTGGGTTCGGCTGCCGCGCAGGCACTTTGCGGCTATGTGCAAAAAGGCGGGGCCGTATTGATCGCCGCCGGCGTGAACACCGCCTACGCAGGCAAGATCCCCATGTCGAGCGATAAAGCAGCGCTTGACCGGGTGGCGCAAGGCGTAGGTTTCGTTGACGATCAAAACCCCGCTTTGATCGGCGCCGGAAAATTTGAGAACGTTCAGTTCTTTCAGAGCGTACATGTGCAGCCTAAGGCCGACGCCAGGATTTTGGCTAAATTCGCGGACGGGTCTCCGCTGTTGATAGAAGAGCGGATGGGCGAAGGACGCGTCCTAACGCTGGCTGCAACGCTCGATAACGTCGGCAACGATTTTCCATTGCACTCGTCATTTTTGCCCTTTGTGGTCCAGTCCGGTCACTATTTAGCGGGAGCCGACGACATGCAGTCGAGTGTGGTAGCGGGCAGCCCTATCGCTTTACGGCGCTCGCAGAGTCAAGTTACCGCGGCCGATGTCATAGGGCCCGATGGCAAGCACGAACTGCCGTTGAGTCAAGCCAGCAAGGCGATGATCTATGAACCTTTGACCAGCGGTTTCTATGAAGTACAAACTGCCAGCGGCCGCAGATCGCTCTACGCTGTGAATGCCGACCGCCGGGAATCGGATCTGACGCGGATTCCGAATGAGACGCTCGATTTATGGCGTAATACTGGGAATATGTCTCCGCAGGCTAAGGCGGAAGGTGTCCACACCCAAACCCTTCCCTGGCGCCTGTGGCGATATGTACTTCTGGTAGTTCTAGCGGCGACGTTGATGGAATCTATTTTCGCGAGCCGCTATCTCAAAGAAGAAAGGCAGATGGCATGACGGCGCTTGAACAACTCGACCTTTATTTGCGGCGCGTTGAAACGCGTCTGAGATTTTGGGCCGCTTCGCGCGGCATTGCTATCGTGTGCGCCTCGGCCTTGCTGCTCACCTTGCTCTTTGTTTACGTAAGTAACCTGTATCAATTCGCCGCGCACGTTGTGCTTCCTTTGCGCCTGCTGCTATTCGCCGTCCTGGCTACGGCTATTTGCTTTTTGCTCGCGTTTCCGCTGTTCAAATTGAACCGGCGCAGGGTGACGCATTTGGCTGAAGAGCAGGTGCCCGGTTTTGGTGAACGCCTGCTCACGGTGACGGAGCAGCGCGATCGAACAAACCCGTTCCATGAGCTTGTGGCGGAAGATGCGCTGCTCGTCGCGCAGGCGCATACGCCCGAATTCTTTACATCGTCCCGTACGCTCTTTAGTGTGTTGGCTGCTGGCGTTGTCGCCGCAGTCACTCTTATCTGGTTGATCTCGGCAGGCCCCGGCTACTGGGGCTATGGTGCATCGTTACTGTGGACGGGCCAAGCGAACCCCGGCAAGCGCCCGCTCTACGAAGTCGTTGTCCAGCCGGGCGACAAGACGGTACGCCGCAAATCGGACCAGATTATTACCGCGCAGTTGCTCGGTTTTTCGGCCCATCAAGTTACGCTGCACGCCAAATACGGAGGAGCGCCGAAGTGGGACTCGGTTCCCATGCAAGTCCGTTCCGATGGTAACAGCTATCAATTCGTCTTCGCTGGATTAGCCGATGCCGTTGAATATTACGTGCGGGCCGATTCCGCGGAATCGAAGCACTTTAAGCTGGGCGTCCGTGATCTGCCAGGAGTAAAGCGTGTTCGAGTGGCATTGCATTATCCAACGGGATTGCGTTTGCGTGATGTGACAGAAGACCCTGGCGGAGACATTCGCGCCGTCGAGGGAACCACCGCTCAGATTTCGGTATTAACCGACCGTCGCCTGGAACACGGTGTTCTAGCGGTCGAAAAGGGTTCAAAGCTCGAATTGAAAAACGGCGACGGCAATTGGCTCACGGCCATTCTGCCCGTATCGAAAGACGGCTCGTATCATTTTGAAGCGATCGACAACGGTGAGAACATTCGGATCAGCGACGATTACTTCATTGAAGCGAAAAAAGATGAACCTCCTTCAATTCGCATCAGCAAGCCGGGCCGTGATCCGCATGTGACCCCGATTGAAGAAGTTCCGGTCACGATTGAAGCCGCGGATGACTTCGGATTGGAAGGCATGGACCTTCATTATTCAGTCAACGGCGGCCCAGAACAAGTCGTCCCGTTGTTGAAGAGCAAAGGTGCAAAAGAAGCCTCCGGCAAGTCTGTCCTTTCGCTTGAAAACTTCAAGCTGGTACCTGGCGATTTAGTGTCGCTGTATGCGACGGCGCGCGATGCGAACACCACCTCCCGAAGCGACATCATCTTCGCTCAAGCTGAGCCGTTCGACTTCAAGTTCACTCAATCGCAACAAGCGGGCGGCGGAGGCGGCGGAATGGGGAACCAGGAAGCCAATATCTCTGAACGCCAGAAGCAAATCATCGCCGCGACTTGGAATGAGGAGAAGACCCCGGGAAAGAACCGCTCGGCGATTCAGGAAGACGCGCACTTCCTTTCCGATTTAGAGAGCAAACTCGGAGACCAGGCGAAGACGTTGGCCGAGCGCATGGGCAATCGCGAAATGACATCCTCCGGTTCGGAGTTCGAAAACTTCTCGAAGCTCATGACCCAGGCTGCCGCGCAGATGAACGACGCAGTTTCCCAATTGAAGCCTGCCAAGTGGAACGACGCGCTTCCGATTGAGCAGAAAGCCCTGCAATCTCTGCTGCGCGCCGAATCGATGTTTCGCGATATCCAGATAGCATTCGGACAGCAAGGCGGCGGTGGTGGAGGGGGCGGAGCGCAACGTGACTTGGCGCGCATGTTCGACCTGGAACTCGATACAAGTAAGAACCAGTACGAGACGGGGCAATCCGCCGAACAATCGGCGGCCGATCAGCAGAAGGCAATAGACGACGCTTTTCAAAAGCTTCAGGAATTGGCGCGCCGCCAGCAGGAGCTTGCGCAGCAGAATAGCAGTCCGCAGCAGGCGATGGAGCAACGCTGGCAGGAGGAGCAACTGCGCCGCGAGGCTGAGGAACTGCGCCGTCAGATGGAGCAGCTTGCGCAGAATCAACAGAACTCAAATTCGCAACAGCAGCAACAACAATCGCAACAACAGAGTGGCCGGCAAAGCCAGGGTCAGGGATCGCAGTCGGCGGCCAGTAAGGGGGGACAGTCGTCTGGGGCTGCTCAGAATCGCGAGATGGCCGAAGCGATGCGAAAATCATCGGAAGCCCTCGAACGCGCTGAGAGCGAGATGCGTAAAGCCGTTAGCGAGCACGATTCCACAGCGCAGCGGCGCGCGGCTAACGAACTTGAAGAGGCGCGAAGCCAGTTGAATAAGGCGCTGCATCAGGAAGCTGGAGACTCGGTGGCCGATCTTTCGCAAAAGGCGCAAGAACTGGCAAATTCCCAGCACCAGGTAGCGAACCGCATGAAGGAAATGTATGGGCAGCAACCGTTTAATCCACGCCGCTTGGCCATGCCCCCAGGTGCGGAAGAGGGCGGGGAAGACATGCCCGAGATGAACGATCCAAACACTCCGCGCTACTACGGTTATGGACGTAGAAGCTTACATGCGGACTTGGGGCCGCCTCATCCGCCGACCGAGCAGGAGAAGGCTTTGGCCGGGGAGAAGGAACGGATGGCGCAGCAGGTGGAACAACTTCAGCGTCAGATGCAGGAGCAGGCGCAACGGCTTGGCGGAACGCAGCCGGGCGCGTCCGCGAAAATGCGCCAGGCTCTTTCTGGGGCGGAGCAAAGAGACCTTGCCATGCGCATGCAGAAGAGCGCGGAATGGATGAGGCAAGGCTATGGCGACCGTAATCTGAACATGGAAAATAATATGACGGCCGGGCTCGACCAGCTTAGCCGCGACCTGCGCGATGTCCAGCAAGCTTTGAAGCAGGGAAGCGCTGGCGATAAAAACGGGCTCAGCGATAAGCAGCAGGAGACGCTAGCTCAATTGCGAAGTCTTCGTGAGATGCTCTCGCGCGGGCAGGGTGGCGGCAGGCAGCAGAGTCAATTGCCAAGTCCCGGCGAGTCAAATAATCAGCAACCGGGGGGCCAGCAACAGGGCAATCAACAAGGAAATCAACAAAGCGGGCAGCAGGGTAATCAACAGGGCCAGCCGAACGGCCAAAATCCGGGTTCGCAGTTCAGCCCGAATGGCAGCGGCGATCCCATCAACGACCGGCAAAGCTTGCGCGATGCTATCGGCCAATTGAATTCGTTGCGAGGTCAAATTGACCCGCATGACCGCGCGCTTCGCGGCTACGTGGACGACACGCTTGGTTCGTTGCGGACGCTGTACGCCGATCCGAACATTCTGAAATCTACTATCAATCAGGACGCCGTGACGCGGCTTGAGCGATTGGAAGTAGAGTTGGGAAGGCGCATGGGAGATCAGCAAGGAACCTCCGCCGCGCGTTCCGGTGCTCCTGAATCGTCACCGGAGAAGTACCGTGACGCTGTGGCTGAATACTTCAAGAAGCTCAGTCAAGCCAAGCAGTAACCCGCCTACTTCAACTCGCGCACGTAAGCGGCAAAGTCTTCGTACTGATCGGTCGCGATCAGATTTACTCCAGCTTCAAAGGCCGCCTTCCAGCGCGCCTCAACTGCTTCGCGCGAACCGAAGTTGTATCCCTTGTCCCACCCTCGGTTCTCGGCGGGTGTGAACCCGTCCAGCGTATAGAACCTGATCCAGAAGCCAAGCTTGTGGGCGTGATCAACCAAGGCATGCAAGCGGTTATTGTCAGCTTCGGTCCAATCGCCGGCACGGGGTTGCCCGCCCTCTTCCACTTCGTACCAGGAATTGTTCCACCAGCGACGGTAGTTGGTGGGACGTTCGTTTAACAGTTTCTCAGGCGGGGTTGTGGCCAATAGGCGGTTGCGCTCTGCCGTGTTCTTCTCGCTGATCGGAAGAGTATGCGCGGAGCCGAACAGCCGAAGGCGGGATCCCAACGGCACTTCATCGAAGAAAACCTTTTCCTGTTCATCGGAATCCTCGGTCAGCACCAGCAGCGGCTTGCGGTTGAAGGGCATAAGTTGATGCGGATCGGCAGTCTTTTCCGCGGTAGACATCCAGCCCTCGTACTCGCCCAAAAGTTGCCAAACGGCATGCAGCAGCGGCGCTTGATTATCTTTGAAATCGAAGTGCAAAACAATCAGCGGCCAGGTTTCCTGCCGGTTGTCCTTAAGCGCTTTCTCAATAATCGGCCGCACTCTCTCGAAGAAGTATTGGCGGAGGGTTGGTTCGGTCCCGGTGGTCTTAGGGGTATGAGTAACCACGACTTTTCCTTGGCCGCTCGCCGGATCGACATACCAGGCCAGATCCTGTTCAATGGCAACGGGCATACCAATACCCAGCGCCCGGTCTATACGATCGGTCCAGCGCGTGCCGTACGGGTAACAGTTGTGTGAATCGCGAACCGGGCGGTTGCCATTTAGAAAATCCATTTGCGCGAGCATGCACGCGCTGAACAGAAAGAAGATAGGAGTGAGCTTTGACAACATAGAGAAGGTTCATTCTATCTTCTGAGCATGGCTATATCTATAAAAGACATCGCGCGGCTGGCGGGAGTTTCGCACTCCACGGTTTCGCGCGCTCTGAACAATAGCCCCCTCATTCCCGCGCGCACGGCTCAGAAGATTCAGCGAATCGCGGCTGAAAAGGGCTATTCGGCAAGCGCCGTAGCCCGCAGTCTGGTTACCAAGCGCACACAAGCCATCGGTGTCGTGGTCACATCCATCGCCGATCCCTTCAATGGAGAGATTGTTGCCGGTATTGAAGAAGCGGCGCATGAAGCCGGCTACTCTGTCATTCTGGCCACTTCGCAAGCCGACCCGAAACAGGAAATGACAGTGGTCCGATCGTTTCGCGAGCGCCGTGTGGACGGCATTCTGGTGGCCTCATCCAGACTGGGCGCTCATTACGTCCCGCTGCTCTCGGAACTGGAAATACCCATCGTCCTGCTCAACAATCAGCACCCCAGCAAATTTGTCCATTCGGTCACCATCGACAATCTTGACGGCGGATTTCAGGCGACACAGCATCTCATCGAATTGGGCCACCGGCGTATTGCCTATATCGGAGATCAGTTTGGTTTGCAGTCGGATACGGAGCGCTTCAAAGGCTTCAAGAAGGCCATCGCAACAGCCGGAATACGCATTAAACAAGACTATATAGTTCACGGCAATGGCAAATTTGACGGCGGCCGGGAGCAAGCGAAGAATCTTTTGGCGCTTTCCGCTCCGCCGACGGCTGTCTTCTGCTACAACGACATGACGGCCCTTGGCGCAATGGAACAAGCCGCCGCGCGAGGGTTTCTCATCGGCCACGATTTTTCCATCGTCGGGTTCGACGATCTCTTTTTCACGGGACTTCTTCGTCCGCCGCTGACGACCATCAGGCAGCCTAAAGAAGAGCTAGGCGAGCGAGCGACGCGCCTGCTGTTAGCTCTCTTGAAGAACCAGAAGGCTCCTCGTACCGCTATCGTGAAAGGTGAACTTGTGGTGCGCGGGTCGACTGGAAAGCCCTACCAAGCGATCTTGGCAGGGAAAAATTCAGAGACTAGATCCCGATAGTAGGGCATTATTTCATTCACGTCCGGTTTGTCCAAACCTTTTGAATAAAGATCGTACTGGTTGAACTTCTTCACCCACTCAAACATCTCTTCGTCGTGCTTCGTCATTAAATGCTTGTAGGCGCCATGACGGTGTGCCGGATAGAACGAGTGATAGCGCAACATATATTGCGCCGGCTCAGGCAAATACTTTTTGGTGGCTAGATAAACGTACTCGTCGTGGCCCCATGACAAGTGAACGTTGTCGAGACCGCAATTGGGTTCGTAGATCCCGTACTCCGTTTGATACTCCGGCACCTTGGAATCCGGGTTTGCGGCGAAGAATTCAGGGAAGACGATCTGATCTGAATACGCGCAACCGACCGGGAAGGTATCGCCCACTACGGCCCATTGCGGCTCGCCATAAAGGCAGAGTACTTTGCCCAGATCGTGCAGGAATCCGGTTAGAACAAACCAGCGCGGATGACCGTCTTTGCGAACGGCTTCCGACGTTTGGAACAAATGCTGAATCTGCGTCAGATCGGTATCCGGATCGCTATCGTCTACCAGCGTATTCAGAAATTCGGCCTGATCCCAGATACTCTTTTCGCCTACTTTAAGAGGGCCGTATTCCGCCTTTTTCTTCAGAACGAAATCCAGTGTCTGGTTGGCGTGATTCTGGCGGTAAAATTCGGTGACACCGGGATTGGCGTCCGCTTTATAGTTGCGGAACTCCTCCTGTGACTTGCCTTGCTTGTAGCGGTTTGCGACGAAATCGTCCCATTCGTCGAGTTCTTCCATCGGAGTGTTCTTCAAGATTGCGGTGGCCATGGCTGGATCTCCTTTCCCTATTATGCACACGTGTGCAAACCCGGTGCAATAGCCGCTTTAAAGCGGTGGGGTGTTTTAACAACGTCAGTTGGCTTGCGATCGTTCTCCACCAATAGAATTTTTAGTTGCGCTAATACCCCTAATCAGATAGACTTGCACATATATGAATTCCGGGATTCGCAGGTTTCAGTATGTGATCCGCATCGCTTTCGGTATAGGTGTGCTGTTACTGCTGGTTGGCGGCACCTTTCCCATGATGGCGCAGGACGATATCACGACCCGGAACGGTTCAAGCGGCTATGCAGGCGGATGGATCACCGGTCCTGCCTCAAACCCGCTCAGTTTCCTGAACGGCCCAGCCTACCGGACCTTCGGGCAGGCAACGCCGTACGATCTGCCCGACTTTGCCCCGGCGACTCTGCTGGACAAACAACTGCCGAATTGGATCAGCTTCGGGTGGGAGGAACGGTTGCGGTATGAGGGTTACCACAACAACAGCTTCAAGTTGGACAATGACGATTCCTACCTCCTGCTCCGCTCTCGTCTCATGCTGACTCTCAAGCCCACGCCGTGGTTCAAGGTGGTAACGCAGTTGCAAGATGCGCGGCCTTTCATGCAAAAGCCGCCATGGGCTCCGCCGAATCTGAATGCGTGGGACCTGAAACTGGCGTACGCGGAGTTCGGCGATCCTGAAAAAGACTGGATCAGCGTGCGCGTGGGACGTCAGTTGATCAACTACAACAACTCGATCATTGCCAATTCCGAATGGCGCGATCAAGCGCGAGCATACGACGCGATTGTGGCGAATCTTCACAAGGACCGCTACCGTTTGGGCCTCTTCGCCGCCTCGGTGGTGGTTCCACTGGCGAATGGCATCAGCCACCATCAGGAAGGAAACAATATATATGGCGCCTATGGGGGGGATTGACCACCTCATCCCCAACTCCGTGCTCGAACCTTTCGTTCTGTGGCGCGTTCAACCAAGCGTGGCGATTGAAACGACCGGCAAAGTCAAAACCGGCAAACAGGATGAATGGGCTTACGGCGCGCGCTTTAAAGGCGTCACGTTGAAAAGCCTCGATTACTCAGCGGAATGGATCGGCGAGCATGGCAGCGACGGGCCCAACGACATCAAAGCATGGGCGGCCAGCGCCGGCGCTGGATATAGAATCGATTCGCTTTGGTCGAAGCCGCGTATGTTCTGGCAGTATGACTACGCCAGCGGCGACAAGAATTCCGCCGACGGAGAGCACGGCACATTCGACACCATGTATCCAACGGCTCATGACCGTTTCGGCGTTGCCGATCTGTTCGGATGGCAGAACATCGTTACCCAACGCGTGGGCCTGACCATTGAACCCCGGCATCGCTGGACGCTTACCGGGCAGTACCTCGATTTGTGGCTGGCCAGCGCTACGGACGCGCTTTACAACTCATCGGGAGTATCTATTGTTCGCGATACCACGGGCAAATGGGGGACGCACATCGGTCGGGAATATGACGCTTACACCTGGTACGAACTTAATGCCCACGTCAATGTGGGTGTAGGCGTTGCGCATCTACAAGGTGGCGAATACCTGCAGCACGAGAGTAAAGGTCCGAACTACAGCTACCCATATTTCGCGATCAATTTCAAGGACAACCCGCGCGACCGTAAATAGAGAAGCCGTTACTCCATCTGCGTCACTTCGATAGCATTCACTTCGGCGTAATTTCTCACCGGCACGAATTCAAGCACGATCTTGCCCTGGGCATTCGGCTCCAGATTCTCAAACGCCCTGACAACCGCGCGATTAGATCCGCCAGCCTCTTTAGTCACGTCGAAATTTCTGAGCAAAGTGGCACCGTCGGAAAAAACGTTGAACACCCGTGCTCCGATCTCATCCTTACCCCCGCCGGCAAACGGGAGCTTGCTGCCAAAGTAGGTCTCGGCAAAGTAGAGCTTGACCCGGTATTTGCCCGGCGGAAGAGGAATATGGTAAGAAAAGTTGCCATAGTGTTCGCCGGAGTATAGAATTTTCAGCCCGCTATCGCGGATGCTGTCCTTCCGCTCCACCAGCATGCCGCCCACCGCATATTCATCGGCGGTCCAAACCGATCCGTCGGAATCGGTCACTGACTCTCGCGCCGCCACAATTCTTACAGGACGCACAGTTCCCGGCTTCGATGAAAGGATTTCCAACGCCGTTAATATTGGCTTTCGCCCTTGCTGTTCGAATTTCAAGTGAATGCAGCCATCGGGAGCAGGGGTCATGTCGCGAAACACTCGCGATATTAGGCGATTCGCCGCGCCCGCCTCGCTAAGCGGGTCGAAGTAATTTAGCGCTATCTTGCCATTGATGAAGAGGTGGAAAAGATGGTTGTAAGTTGGGTCGGAAGGATCGCCCGCTTGTGTCTCCATGAAGTAAAAGTGAACTTCATAGGTACCTTGCCGGACGGGAATGTTGTACTGGAAATCGCCTTCGCGCTGGCTCTTGGCGAAAGCTGGGTCGGGCAGCGCCTCAAATCTGCGATCCGCTGGAAGGCGAACTGAGACTCCGCCATCATAATAAGCGTCAGGTTGCCAGGTGCGCCCTTGCCGATCGGTCAGCGGTGCGCCATGATAGCCGGCAAGCATGCGGAATTCGCTGGGAACCGGTTCGGCGAACGACCCCTGCCATACCTCGCGGACAGGTTTTCCGGTGCTTCTCAAATACGGCCAGACAAACGCGGCAGTCGCTAGGAAGACTGCGGGCAATGCCCAGAGAAGCCAGACGCGACGTGCGTGCCCGATTTCGACTACCGGCGCAAGCTCCACCAAGCCCGTTCGATTCGTGGCGGTTTGCAGAACGGCCGCCGCCTCGACAACCTCGGCCCACTTCTCTCTATATATGAAGCGCGGCGCATACTGGCCGTTCGGAATATCTATTTGGACGGCATGGTCTGCTCCGGCGGTTTGGTAGTAATCTGCCAGCCGCTTTCGCAAACGGTGCGCTTCCACGCGAACAATGGAGTCTTTCTTCTGATCGAAATCCGCCGGACGTCTTAATGCCTCTACCGCAATGCAGTATTCTTTGACACCTTCAGAGCCGCCTTCGAAGTAGCGCTCACACACATATTTCAGAAAATTGGCGAGATTCGGAGCACGGCTGAATATTCCTGAATTCAGGACTGCTTCCAACTCAGCTCGCTCCGCTTGCCCCTGGGCAGCAGTAGCCGACATAGCTTTTATTTGTGTTCAAAGCATATCAGAAAATCTCTAGAATGCGTTCCCAGCAATGGAAATAAGCATAGAAAACTGCGTTAACGGGGTTGATTCAAAAGGGATTACTGCGTTAACGTAGGCGGAAACCTTTAGGTAACCCCCACGGTGTTGTATAGGACCCCTTAGTGTCTATATGCTAAATCAAAAGTTTGAGTTTGGTTTCTTGATCGACTTTAAAGGGGCTTCCATGTTCTCGAGGGCTACTAAAACCTTGTTCCGGCATCTGTTGTGTCTGATTTTCCTTCTCTCTTTCTCTTCCACTCTGTCTCACGCATTCCAGGTCACTGGTACGTTAACCGGCACAGTCGCCGATCCAAGTGGCGCCGTAATTCCCGGCGCGGCAGTCGTGATGAAAAACGCTTCCAGTGGAGACGAGCGGCAAACCATTACTAACAGCGATGGCTTCTTCTCTATTGCTGCCGTCCAGCCGGGCGACTACAAAGTCACTGTCAAAGCGCAAGGCTTTGAGGCCTTCGTGCAGGAAGGCGTACACTTCGACGCTGGCGATAAACGCAATCTTTCGAATATCGCCCTGAAGGTCGGTTCTGCCACCGAAACTGTAACCGTCTCCGGAACCGCTGAGGAACTGACTCCGGTGGATTCGGGCGAAAAGTCGGTCGTGATCGGCCAGAAGCAACTGGAAAACATTGCCATAGTCGGCCAGAATGCGGCGGAGTTTATCAAGCTGCTGCCTGGCTTCGCCTTAACCGGCAGTAACGGAGCTAACCAAGGTTGGCAATCGCAACAGCAGAGCACGGGAGCCGGTCCGGTGGGCAGTTTTTCGGCGAATGGCCAGCGCACCGGCGCCTTGGACATTACCTCCGACGGCGCGCACATCATCGATCCTGGCTGCAATTGCGGGCAAGCCGTGAACACCGTTTCGGATATGACTTCCGAGATGAAGGTACTGACCTCTAACTTCGGCGCCGAGAACGCCAAAGGGCCGGTTGTCATTGCGGCCATCGGTAAATCGGGTGGAAGCAAGTTCCATGGCGAGGCTTATCTCTACGCTCGCGACGCTACCTTCGATGCAACCAACGCTTACAACAACGATCTGGGAACCAATGGGAACACGGGGCTGAAAAATGCTCCGAAGCCGGATACTCATTTCTATTACCCCGGTTTTAACGTCGGCGGTCCGGTTCTGATCCCTAAGACGAACTTTAATAAGAACCACGACAAATTGTTTTTCTTCTTCGCCTATGAAGACTATACCCAGCAAGTACAGGATCCTGCACACGACGTCTTTACGTCATTTGTGCCGACGGCCGATATGCGGGCCGGTAACTTCACGCAGTCTTATCTGAACAGCTATCTGGCGCCAGCAACCCCGGCGGTGCAGTAACGGGTTCGGCCACCCAGAATATTACAAATAACCGCGTGGCGACAACCACCGGTCAGATTGCGCCTTCGTCAATCAACCCGATTGGCTTGGCCGCCTTGAATCTTTACCCGCTGCCGAACGCAAACCCCGCTCAAAACAACGGCAATAATTACATCTATTCCACGACACACTCCGATCAGATGTATCAGATCCGGCCGCGCATCGACTGGAGCATTAGCGACAGTACAAAGTTGTTTGTCAGCTACAACCATCAGAGCGAAGTGAATCACGACAATAGCACTCTGTGGTGGGGTACCGGGCCGGCCGTTCCTTATCCGAGTTCGCAGCAGGAACCCAATACGTCCGATTCAATCTCGGTCAATTTAACAAAAGTGTTCAGCCCCACTCTTACCAACGAGCTGGTATTTACTTACACCAATCTCTACGTGGCATTCCAATATACCAATCCCGCTAAAATCGACGCAGCCACGCTGGGTGTCGCCTATAAGCATATCTTCAACGATACATTGAACACCCAACTGCCCGTATACACGGGGTGGAGCGATGGAATCGCGAATATCATCAACCCCAGCGGCTACGAAAAAAATAACACTCTCTATGCCGACAAATGGCTGCCCACTTTGGGCGACAACGTCTCCAAGGTTTGGGGCACGCACACCGCAAAGTTCGGCTTCTATTGGGAGCGGACAAAGAACCAGCAGCCTAGCGACAGCTATGTCAATGGTGAGCAGGTTTATTCCAATTGGGGTCAAGCCTCCACCGGCAACGCCTACGCGGACATGCTGACCGGGATCATGTCGCAATACGCCGAATCGAACTTCGATCCGACAATTGCGATGCACTACTCAAGTGTTGCTTTCTTCGCGCAGGATTCGTGGAAGGTCTCGCGCCGCTTGACGCTTGATTACGGCCTGCGCTTGGATCACCTGGGACCCTGGGTGGATGACCAAGGCGTAGGTGCCGGCGTCTTCCTGCCTTCGCAATATGTTCCAGGTGATTCGGGAACTCAGCTCGACGGCTTTGCCTGGAATAAAATCGATAAAAGCGTTCCATTATCCGGAACTAAGGGCAGGTTATTGTTCTACAATCCCCGCTTCGGCGCGGCCTGGGACATCTTTGGAACCGGCAAAACGGTGCTGCGCGGCGGTTTCGGCATGTACCGCTTCCATGACGAACAGAACGTGCAAGCCTCCGCATTAGGATTAGCGGCAGGCTCCTATACTTACACTCCAAACACGCCTGCGAACAACGCACCAACAACGTTCGCCTATATAGCGAGTCTTCCGGCAGCGGGCGTGGCTCCTGGTGGTGTCAAAACGCTCGACCTCACAGATACCCAACAGCCGCTGACCACCAGCTACAGCTTTACTGTCTCGCAGCGCATGCCCTGGACTTCCACTGCGGAGTTTTCGTATGTGGGGAACAAATCCACCTACTTAAATAACGCCAGCAACGGTACTTATGGGAATATCAATGCCATCCAATATGGCGCGCTATTTAACGTACCCGGGATCTTCGGCACGCAAAGCAACCCAGCCCTCAGCCCAGTCGGTACTGGTTCCAGTTCGTATAACCCTTATACGCAATATGGACAGATTTACCAGCAGGAACACAATCAACATTCGAACTACAATGCCTTCCAAGCCAGCTGGAATAAGCAGTCCGGCCACGCGAACTGGCTAGCGAACTACACATTCAGCAAAGCCCTTGGCATTCGCGGCGAGAACAGCAGCAACGGCGTGGGAGATCCTCTCGATGCCAATCTCAACTACGGTGTTCTCCCCAACGACAGAACGCACATCTTCAATATTGCCTATGTCTATCAAATGGGTCAGATCTATAAACAAGGCAATTGGTTCCTTAAAGGTGTAGTGAACGGCTGGCAGATCTCCGGTACAACGCAAGCCCAAAGCGGATCGCCGCTGCAAGCTGTATCAAGCTCGAACTTCAACTTCAGCGGCTTCTTGGCGCCGGGAACGGTCCTGCCCGGCGGTAACGTCGTGCCCTCGAATAACAGTGCTTATGGAACGTCGTCGGACATCATCAACGGTACGCCTTACATCTCCGTCCAGCCGGTATTGACGTGCGACCCAAGCAAGAATCTGGCTAAGAATCAATACATCAACGGTAGCTGCTTTGCGGCGCCCACTCCCGGACATAACGGCTCCTATGTGATGCCTTATATCAAGGGACCGGCATTCTTTAATAGCGATCTGTCACTTTTCAAGAACTTCCAAATGGGTGAGGTCAAGAAGATACAGTTCCGTGTTTCGGCTTTCAACTTCCTGAATCACCCGCTGCCATCCTTCAATCCGGCGGGTGGAGACACTAATTTGAACTTGACCTTGAATTCCGCGGGCAAGTTGGCAAGCAACACATTCGGTTACGCAAATTATCAAAACGGAAATCGAACAGTTCAGTTTGTCTTTAAGTTCTTCTTCTAGAAAGTCGGAAATGCAAATTGGCGGGACGGCGAAAGCTCTCCCGCCTTTTTCGTTGTGGTTGTGGTCATAATTAGAGTTCCGGCAACTTCTGTGACGTACCGTTTTGTTTTGTCCGTTCTCTGTGCTCTCCCTGTCTATGGCCAAACGAAACAGTCTCCGCAAGACCTTTTGAAAGAGGCGGTTACCTTGCAACAGCAGGGTAAGCTGGCGGAAGCAATTCACGATTACATGCTTTTTCTCGATATGTATCCGGATGCAGCCCAGGTGCGGTCCAATCTCGGCGCGGCCCTAGTGGGAACGGGACAGTACAAGCAGGCCATTGAGCAGTACACGCTAGCGTTAAAGGCGAAGCCTGACAATGCGGTGCGCCTAAACCTCGCGCTCGCCTATTACAAATCCGCCGAGTTTGTAAATGCCGCGCGGGAATTGGAGGCTATCCGCGGCGCCGATCCGCAAAATGTAAAAGCCACCATGTTGTTAGCCGATTGCGATCTGCGCCGGGGAGAGAACAAGAAGGTAATTGAACTGCTGACCCCGCTCCGCCAGGCGAATCCAAACGACTTAGGTATCGCTTATCTGCTGGGCATGGGGCTGCTTCGCGACGGCCAGACGGTTGACGGACAGGTTGAGATCGACCAGATTATGAGAACGGGCGATTCGGCCGAGGTACACCTGCTGATGGGTACTGCGAAGTTCAGCGCCAACGAGTTTGCACCGGCGGTGGCCGATTTTGCCAAAGCCGTCGAACTGAACGGCAATCTTCCCGACGCGTGGTCGTATTATGGGCAAGCCTTATTCGCGACTGGCGACTTGGCAGGCAGCCGGAAAGCGTTTCTGAAAGCGCTAGAGCATGATCCTAATGATTTTCAGGCGAATTTGCATGTGGGGGCGATGCTGAGGCTCGATCAGGATTATGAGCATGCTCTGCCGTATTTTCAACGTGCGGAGGCTGTTCGCCCTGCCGATCCGGCAATTCGATACCAAATCGCCTTAGTGAGGATTGCCGAGGGGAAAGTGGAGGAGGCCCGCGCTTCGCTGGAATCTATTGTTAAGGTGGCCCCCACTTTTGTGGAAGCGCATGTGTCCCTCGCTACGGTTTACTATCGTGAAAAGCGCAAACAGGATGGCGACCGTGAGCGAACCATCGTGCAGCAATTGAATGCCGAGAAGCAGGCGGCACAGCCCGGCGCCAAACAGACCGACGCGGAGAAAATAGCAAAATGAAGCGCATCCATCTCGCGCTTGTGTGCGCCGCGCCATTGGCGGTTGGATTATGTTTCGCGCAGCAGGTGCCGGTGGGCAGCGCACATAGCGGCAGTGCAGCCATCGAAAAATTGTCTAAGGAAGGCGAGGCTGACCGGCAAAATAATAAAGTCGACGACGCCATTGCTGTTTACAAAAAAGGAGTGGCCCTGAAGCCCTCATGGGATGAAGGCTGGTGGTATCTCGGAACTCTTTATTACGACCTCGATCAATATACCGGCGGCCGGGATGCCTTCAAACACTTGACGATGATTAAGCCCGACGTAGCAGCCGGTTGGGCGATGCTGGGCCTTTGCGAATTTCAGACGCGCGATTACGCCAGTTCCCTAAAGCACGTGCGGCGCGGGATTGATCTCGGCATTGGAGCCGATCAAACAATCTCAGACGTGGTGCATTACCACTTTGCCCTGCTCCTGACGCGGAACGGCGAATTTGAAGAAGCCATGAAGACGCTGGGGCTGTTCGCTCAGCGAAATTTGAGCCAGCCCGATTACGTCGAGGCAATGGGTATCGCGGCGCTGCGCAAGCCGCTCCTGCCCAGCGAATTGCCGCCTTCCGAGCGGGAAATGGTACTCGACGTGGGGCGGGCAATGTATGACGCGACTGCGCTTAAAACCGCGCTGGCGGCAGCGGAACTGAAGGCGGTCGTCGATAAATATACCGCCCAGCCCAATATTCACTATCTCTACGGCAGCTTCCTGCTTTTTAGCGATGTGGACGCAGGCCTGGCTGAACTTAAGAAGGAGTTAGACGTATCGCCAGCCCATGTCCCAGCGCTGGTGACTCTGGCCTCCGAATACCTGCGGGTTCAGGACTTCAAAACTGGACTGCCTTACGCGGAAAGGGCCGTCGAAGGCGATCCCACCTCGTTTCCCGCTCATGCCGTGCTGGGCCGCATTCTGTGCGAAGGCGCCATAGATTCCGCTCGCGGCGTCAAGGAACTGGAGAAAGCCAGATCATTGGCCCCAGGCAGTCCGCAGGTACACATGGCTTTGGCGTCCGCGTACGCCAAGGTTGGACGCAAGGAGGATGCCGCGAAGGAACGCCAGGAGTTTTTGAGAGAGCGAAAGGCCTCCGATGAGGCTAACAAGAGCACTCAATGACACGGGTGCTTGTGGCCATGGCCGTGCTCGCGACTACGCGTTTGGGAGGTTCCACCATCGATTCGCGTCCGGTCAGAGCGTGCGCCACATGCCACCCCGCGCAGGCCAAGCTTCATCCGGAGACATCCATGGCGCACGCTGCGGAGTTGGTGGCCGAATGTGGAGTATTGCGGAGCCATCCTTTGATGACGTTCAGCGCCAATGGTTATTCGTACAAAATTGAACGTAAAGGCGATCAAAGCTTCTATACAGTGAGCGACGGAACAAACACTTTGACGGTACCTATTGGCTGGGCGTTTGGTTTAGGAGCCGCCGGACAAACCTATGTCCTGTTGAAGGACGGGAATTATTACGAAAGCTTCGTCAGCTACTACAAAAAACCGGACGCGCTGGATCTCACCATGGGTGACCAGAAATCGAAGCCAGGGAGCTTGTTGGAGGCATTGGGGAGACAAATGGGCGAACGCGAGAAAGTGGCCTGCTTCAATTGTCATTCCACCACTTCCGTCACCGGCGGCAAGCTGACCTTGGACACAATGGCCGCCGGAGTGCAATGCGAACGCTGCCACGGCAACTCTTCCAATCATCTGGCTGGACTTAAGACCGGCGACCGAACGCTCTTCGCCATGAAGAAGCTGGGCGGGATGTCAACGGAGGAAACAAATACCTTCTGCGGCCAGTGTCATCGGACTTGGGAGCAGATTGCCGCCAACGGTCCTCACGGAGTTTTGAATGTCCGCTTTCAACCTTACCGGCTTACCAACAGCCGCTGTTATGACGCCGAAGATAAGCGCATTGCCTGCACGGCCTGCCACAATCCGCACAAAGAGATTGATAGAGTATCTGCAAATTACGACGCTAAATGTCTAAGCTGCCACAGAGGCGGCAAGCCCGGCGCCAATGTTTGCAAAGTGGCAACCAACAACTGCGCTTCCTGCCACATGCCCAAAATAGAGTTGCCTGGGTCGCACCACCAGTTTTCAGATCACGATATTCGAATCGTACGAGCCAATTCCAAGTATCCGGATTAGCCGTACCAAGTAAAGGAGCATTCTTCAAATGAGAAGCTTTAACGTTTCGCTTGTCTGCCTTTTCGCGATGTCCATGGGAATTCTCGCTCAGGCGCCTCCACCCCCGCCGCCTCAGGCCGCAACTGTACAACCGGATACAGTCTTTCGAAACAGCGGAGAAGAAGTTCTGCTTGACGTGCTCGTCCGCGACAAGAAAGGACACTTGATCAAGGATCTTAAACCCGAAAACTTCGAGATTCTGGATAACGGCGCTAAGAAGACCATCAAGTCGTTCCGGCTCGTGGAAGGCACCGATTCAGTCAACCCCAATGGCGTCAGGATGCAGCTCGATCCGCTGCGTCAGATCCGCCTTGTCACGCTGATCTTCCATGGGTTGGATCAAAATGGACGCATCTTGTGCAGAGACGCCGCCCTGACGCTCCTTAAGTCTGAGCTTGGCCAGAACGTCTACATGTCGGTGCTGTCCATCGGACATACTCTCCAGGCCATTCAGCCCTTCACAAATGACCGGGAGCTATTGCGGAAAGCCGTCAATCGTGCCACTGGAGGCGCCAATGATTTCACCCAGGATTCAGCTCAAGTTGTGAACCAGCTGCAGCAACTGGTTGGCCCTTTCCAGGGCGGCGGCCAGAGCTTGGGCGATCAAGTAGCCAACATGAGCGCGGGCGGAGGCGGGACGGGAGCGGCCGGAGCGCCCGAACGGCCCAGCTGCCGCGGATGCCGCCATGGCCCAAATGATGTTGTTGATGCTGACGGCCAACCAGGAAGATGCGTCCACTGATTCTGGCAGGAATGCTATCTATGCTCTGCTCGATGCAGTGAAAGAGCAATATCGCCTTCCCGGAAGAAAGGCGATCCTTTTCTTTTCGTCCGGCTTCGTCATCCCACAGAGTGCGGAGCAGCCGTTCCAAAACGTGATCAGTATCGCCAACCGGGCGAACGTAAGCTTTTACTCTATCGACTCTCACGGACTGACGATCAAGTCCGCCAATCAGGACTCGCTGAGCGATTCCCAAACTGCCGCGGCAGCCGATAGGGCGAATGCCACGCCCGGAAGAAATATAAGTACTGATATGGCCAAGCAGCAAGATCGTGCTATGGATGCCGGTAAGGCCAACATGCAGGATACTCTGGCAAGACTGGCTAAAGAAACCGGCGGCGAGTTGATTGCCAACACGAACGATTTCAAGAACCCGGTCCGCAGGATCGCCGAAGAGATAGAGACCTATTACGAGATCACTTACGACCCCCAGATAGAGAAATACGATGGTTCGCTTCGGACAATCAGCGTGAAGACCGACGATTCGAATTATCGCGTGCAAGCGCGCTCGAGTTACTTTGCGCTGCCGCCATCGTTGACCTCGAACGGTCAGGTGGTTCTGCCGTATGAAGTTCCGTTGTTGAAAGCGCTCGATCAGAAGCCGCTGGCGCGCAGCTTCGTTTTCAAATCAACGGGCATGCACTTCCGCGGCGCAGCCGACGCTCCCACCTGCGACGTGGTTCTCGACGTTCCTATAGGCAGCCTGACCTTGAACGAAAACAAGGAGGCTGGAACGTATGAAGGCAAGCTCGCCTATCTCGCCCTCGTAAAAGATGGCAAAGGGCAGATCTTGAAGAAGTTCCGCAATGAGGTGGCGCTGAAGATCACTCCCGATAAGCTTGCGGCCTTTAAAGCCGGGCATTTTGTCTATGCTGAGCCGTTCCAGTTGGCCCCCGGTCGATACACCTTGGAGACTGCGGTGTTGGACGGAGCTGGCGAAAAGATAAGCGCACGCAAATCGAGCTTTATTGTGCCCGCTGCCGGTACCGCGCTGAGTATCAGCAGTATCACCGTGGTACGCAACATGAAGCCCGCCGATACCACCGCCAATCCAAACGACCCGTTGCTGATGCAAAACCAGGTAGTGACCCCTTATGTAGATCCCACCGTGAGAAAATCGGAGTCGCAGGGGCTGCCGTTCTATGTCGTCGTCTACGCCGATAAATCGAGCGCCGATAAGCCTGCTCTTTCCATGGAATTTAGCCGCGATGGTCAAGTATTGGGTAATGTTCCCGCGCAACTCGGGGCTGCGGACGCCCGAGGTCGAATCCAATTCGTGGCGACAGCGCCCCTTAGCAGTTTTGAGCCCGGCAGCTATCAGGTTCGTTTCCTTGCAAAACAAGGTAGTGAAGGCGCGGCGGAGACAGTCAGCTTTACCTTGGAACCATAGGTATGAAGGCGAGCTTTCTCTGTACGTGGCTGCTGGCTGGTTTTACTGGTGTGTTCGCCGGTGTGCCCAGGCAAACCGACACGCCGGTTATCCGAGCCGGCACGGAGGAAGTCCTGTTAGATGTCGTAGCTCGCGACAAAAAAGGGCAGCCGGTCACTAACCTGAAAGCGGAGGATCTGGAACTTTACGATAACGGCATCCAGCGTACCATCACATCTCTCCGGTTGGTGCAAGGGTCGGCGATTCTGGCCGCCGAAGCGAAGCAGCAATCGCCCGGCGCCTCCGTTGCTCTAAGGCGTTTAGACCCCCTGCATGAAATCCGCCTGGTTACGCTGATATTCAACCGGCTTGATTTGAATGCCCGGCAGCTTGCCCGGTCGGCAGCGCTCGACTTGCTGAAAAATGAGTTGCCGCAGAACGTATACATGGGAGTCCTGGTTCTAGACGAGAACCTGGAGGCAATCCAGCCATTTACCAGCGATAGAGGGTTGATTAGAGTGGCTATCGAACGGGCCACCAGCGGGAAGTACACCGAGTTCAAATCCGATTCCCAGCAGATTCAGGCCCAGCTAAAACAATTAATGGGTCCGTCCAGCGGCGGAGATTCGCTCGGCGAGCAGTTAGGAAACATGTCGGCGGGTGGCGGAGGCAGCGGCGCGGGAGGTGCTCCCGATGCGGGACTTTCGGCAGATCAGGCAATGGCGCAAATGATGTATAACACGTTGCTGCTTACCCGAACCACCGAGCTTGCGCAGACCGGGCGAGCCGCCATTTACGGACTATTGGATGCGGTGAGACAACAGTACCGTCTCCCCGGAAGAAAATCCGTGCTGTTCTTTTCCTCCGGCTTCGGCATACCGCAAGGAATGGAGGAGGCCTTTAAAACAGTTATCAGCACCGCCAACCGCTTCAATGTGACTTTCTATTCCATCGACGCTACCGGACTTAATACCACGAGTTTAAACCAGGAATCCATCTCGCAACTCCGCGATGCCACCGCAGCTTCACGCGCCAATGTTTCAAGGCATGGAAATGGATCTGTCAGTCCGGCCATGGCCGCCGCTGCCGATAGTGCAATCAATGCCGGAAAAGCCAACACCCAGGACACCCTGGCAAATCTTGCCGAATCCACCGGCGGCTTTCTAATTGCCAACACCAACGACTTTCGCTCCCAACTGCGCAAGGTAAGCGAAGATATCGAGACTTACTACGAGATCACTTACAATCCCGGCATTGAGAAGTACGATGGGAGTTTTCACAAAGTTGAATTAAAAACGGGTCGAAGCAATCTCCATTTACAATCTCGGGCGGGCTACTTCGCGCTGCCGTCATCCGTAATTGCGAGCGGTACGGTGCTGGCTCCTTATGAGTTGCCTCTGATGCAGGCGCTCGATTCCAAGCCGCTGCCCAAATCGTTTGCATTTCAAGCCACTGGTTTGCACTTTCGCGGATCGGCCGTTCCCTCGCTTTGTGAATTGCTGCTCGATGTCCCGCTTTCCGGCGTTACCATTGATCGGCAAAAGGACGGCGATCGTTTTCAGGGAGATCTGGCGTACGTCGCTCTAGTGAAGAACGGGCAGGGCCTGGTAGTCCGGAAGTTCACTAAAGATGTGCCTTTGGCCGCCGTGGCCGCCCAGGTTGACGCGCTGCGCGCCAGCCACTTTATCGCTAATGAGCGCTTCGAATTACCGCCCGGCCGCTACACTCTCGAAGCAAGTGTTCTCGATAGAACGAACAACACTGCCAGCGCACGCAAGTCCGTTTTCCTTATGCCTCCCGTTGAGGCGCGCCTTGGCATAAGCAGTGTTGCCATCATGCGCGGACTTCGCAACAACCTGGAAGATGCATCTCAGGAGGATCCATTTCTGATGGGCGGCAAGATAGTAACACCTACCTTGTCTCCGGTTTTGAAGAAGATAGACACTGGGAGCATGTCTTTTTTTATGGTGATTTATCCCGATAGCGCCATTGGCGGCAAGTCGGAGCTCGCTATGGAGTTCAGTAGAGACGGGCAACTGATCGGAGGCGGAACCCCTCCGCTAGGCGCGCCCGACGAACACGGCCGAATTCCATACGTTGCCACCGTTCCCACCGCGAAATTGGAGCCCGGCAATTATCGTATTCGCTTCGTTGTGAAGCAGGGTGCGGAGACGGCGGAGGAATCCGTTACTTTCACGCTGGAATAGGCGATTTGAAATACTTCAATCGACGGCATTGGCTGGCAATCGCATCCACTGGCGCATTGAGTTTATTAAATCCATCGCGCGCAAAGGCCGCAGCCGAGCCGCTGTTTGAGGATGGTCCCGGCCTCAGCGACCGGCATTGAGTTTGTTCACCAGAGTGCCATGTCGGAAAACCGGCATTTGCCCGAAACTATGGGTCCCGGCGCGGCTTTTCTGGATTACGACAACGATGGCTGGCTGGATATCTATTTGGTGAACGCCGGGCCGTGCGACTTCTGGACTCCACCCAAGCCGGTTCGCAATGCGCTCTATAAAAACAATCGCGATGGCACTTTCACCGATGTCACCGAACGCGCCGGAGTTTCCGGCGGTACTTTCGGCATGGGAGTTGCCGTCGCCGACTACGACAACGACGGCTGGCCCGATATCTTCGTCACTTCTTACAGCAAGTGTATTCTCTACCGGAACAACCGGGACGGCACCTTCACTGATGTAACCGGAAAGGCCGGCCTTTCTACTCCCGGCTGGACCACCAGCGCCGTATGGTTCGATTACGACAATGATGGCAAACTCGATCTGTTCATTTGCAGCTTCGTCGATTACTCGCCCGGCCATCGATCGGGTTGCGGCAGTAACTCGCTTGGTAAACACTTCTACTGCATCCCAAAAGTGTTTCCTCCTACCGTCAGCTTTCTTTACCACAACAACGGAGACGGCACTTTCACCGAGGTGGGTAATAAAACCATAATCGGCAGGACAAAAGGCAAGGGCCTCGGCGTTGTCGCCACCGACGTAAATAACGATGGCCGCATGGATCTCTTTGTCGCCAACGATACCGTGCAGGATTTTCTCTATGTAAATCGCGGCCCGGGACCAAGCGGCGCTTGGAAATGGGAGGAAATCGCGCTCGAAGCGGGCGTAGCTTTCAGCGACAACGGCAAACCTCGCTCCGGCATGGGCGTTGACTCTGCCGACATTGCTAACACCGGCTGGCAGGATCTTTTTGTCGCCAATGTCGATCAGGAGATGTTCTCCGTCTACCTGAACAACAAAGACGAGACCTTTCGCGATGCAGCGAACTTGGAAGGCGTTGCGCAAGCCACGCGGCTGTTAAGCGGTTGGGGTCTCAAATATTTCGATTACGACAACGATGGCGCAATGGATTTGATTCTTGCCAATGGCCATCCGGACGACATGATCGCTCAGTACTCGCTGCAGGTGAAATGGAAAGAGCCGTTGCTCCTGTTCCATCAGGGCGAAGGCAGCAAACTGCACAATGTCAGCGCGCAGGCCGGCCCCGCTTTCTCGAAATACTTTAATGCACGCGGTCTCGCCATCGGCGATTATGACAACGATGGCGCGCTCGACGTTCTGGTCTGCGTGAATGGCGGCGCTCCGCTTTTGCTCAAGAACAACGCTGCCCAAAACAACAACTGGCTTGGCATAACGCTCGAAGGCGTCAAATGCAACCGCGACGCAATTGGCGCAAAGATCTTCTGGACCGCCGCCGGAGTGAAACGTTCGCGGCTGAAAACAAACGGCGGCAGCTATCTTTCCTCTCATGACCCTCGCATGGTTCTCGGCATTGGCAAAGCTCTAAAGATGGATGAACTCGAGATCCATTGGCCTCTCCCCAGCAAGCAAATCGATAAGTTCACAAACCTGCCGGTAAATCGCTACATCCGAATTACCGAAGGCAAGAGCCCCGCTTAGTTAACCGGAGTCAGACTGCTTGCAAGCACCTGAATTGCGCAGCGGAGATTCTTTTGACCACAACCGTTGAAGAACAGTTAACTCATATTTTGGGAAACTCCGAAAGGGCTCTGGGGCGCTTTCCACTGTTGGTTTGCTTATACGACGTTCACTCTGAGTCGGTACTCGCGGGGCCATGGCATGGATTTCTATGCGCTCGCTTTGATCTTCCTGACCATCTCCACTACCGCTGGCGCTATAAACTTCATCGTGACAATTCTACGGAATCGCGCTCCGGGCATGACTACCAGGTGCCATCGGTCTGGCTTTCGCGTGTGTGCCTTCGGCTCTTAGTCACCTACGGACCGGCAGCTCTGCCTAGAGTAGGGGGAATTCGACCAGTGTCTTGTTTGCGCTGGCCTGCTCCTTGCTATCGGGCATTTTGTTTGGACTGACAGCGTTCATGAAGTCAGTCTCTAACAAAAGACCAAGCTGGCAGCGGCGTGGCCTTGCGCATTTCCATCAGCAGCGTGCGAAAACTCCGGGGGAGTCCGATCCTGCACGGGCAACGATGCATAATCTATAGAGCCTCATTTAATCGGTGAAGCTGATCTCTGGGGATTCGATGACAAAGAAAATTCGCATACACTGCCCGCTCGTGATGGCACTTCTGCCGTGCTGTTTTTTTCTATCTGCTCTTTACGGCGCGCCGGAAACGGAACTGAAAGACGACAGTGGTAAGGTCATAATCCGCTATGTCGTCGAGCCGCCTGTTAAAGTGGCGGCGGCTGGAACAGCGGACCCGGCGAAGCAGGCGGGATTAATTCTGTGCTTTCCCGAACACGACCGGCCGACCGGCGACGAGATCCTGCCGGTACGTGAGGCTCTGGATCGCCTCGGTCTGCGTGACGGATATGTACTACTGGCCGGGCACCCGCAAGGCAGAAAGTTTGGGCCGGCGGACCACGAGCCGATCGCCAAGCTGATTGCTTGGGCGAAGAGGACCTATCCGATCAATCCGCGCCGCGTGTATATGTACGGAAAGGGCGAAGGAGGGAAAATTTCGGGTGAATTCGCCATGTTCAATCCGAAAGTCGTAACGGCGAGTATCACCTACAGCTGGGGTTGGTGGAAAATGCCGCCGGAACTGACGGAGGCGATCGATCCGCTTGGCAGCGCACCGGAGTTTTACATGGTGCTTGGACTGAGAGATCTTTCCTACCACCTGACGACGGTTCGCGATGCGTATGCACGTGTGAGCGCGAAGGGATATCACGTGATCTATCGTGAGTTTCCAGAGCTCGGAGCGCGGACCTATCATCCGCCAAGCAACACGGACGCGATTGCCTGGGCCACGCGGCTACGCAACAAGAATCTACCGCTATCAGCAGGCGAAGCGGCTTTGCTGAAGAAATTCTCGCATCGCTCAACCCCCGCTGCCAACGCGCAAGGCTACTACTCGGATCTCGCATTGGTGGGCGGCACACAGACGGCGCCAGTCGTTCAGAAGCTGCTCGCTTCCGAAAATCCCGCAGTGCGAGCCGCGGCGGCGGAAACGTGCCGCTATGCCATTTTCAATGAGGAAACGATTTCGGTTTTGGCCACAAAGCTAAAGGATGATTCTCCCAACGTGCGACGGTCGGCGATCCGCGCGCTAGCGGCGAATGCCAACTGGCGCTCGGACATGGCACAACGTGCTTTGGTCGATCTCGCGGTGACTCCGGGAAAAGCAGTCACGCCCGAGGACCGCGTTGGCGCGGTGGATGGCATCGTGGAGGCGGCGCGCCTGCAAATCAATGGATCGCGGCAGGACGCCCTTCTGTTCAAAGCCCTGGTCACTCTGCTTGACGATCAGGACGAGGAACTGCGTACTATGGCGGCGAACACGCTCGCACCCATTCGCGATGCTGAATTTCGGGGCGATCTGGCCGGCCCGAGCAGAAAGCCCCCGCAGGCGGATGGCAACGCTGGCTGGAAGAGACATCCAACAAGGCGGCTGGCTATCGAAAAGATTATGATGCCTGCGCGAAGGCCACAGGAGGATCGGATGAGGCCATGGGTCTGTTCTGTAAGGGAGGTTCGTATCTTTTCGGCGAAGACTTGGCGACGAAGCAACCGGTCTCCAAGAGCCCCAGTTTAGCGTTCAAGAATACATTGGAAGCGGCGGAGAAGGGCTGTGCGCCCGCAGAAAACGCTATTGCATTTATGTACGCAGATGGCAAAGGCACCGAGCAGGATTACGCAAAGGCCGCGCAGTGGTGGGTTAAAGCGGCGGAGGCCGGTCATTTGCAAGCCGCTTTCCAGGCTTCGATGGTATACCGGGGCACACCCGGCGTCCCTTCCAACACCGAGCTATCGGAGAAGTGGGCAAAGTACTTCGACGAGAATTCGAGAAAGTCTAGCCGCTAATTTCTGCATGTCGCGCCGCGATGAGCGTGGCTGGAAGATCTAAGCGATCAACGCCGCCAGTGGGCCGGTACTATCGGCAAAGCGTTCTACAGGCGTGCCGAACGCCTGGAGCATAGACACGTAGAGGTTGGCGGCAGGTGTGTCGTCCGAATAGACCAGATGCTGTCCGGCTGCCAAACGTCCGCCAGCGCGGCCAGCGAGCACAAGAGGCAGCTTGTGCGGGTTGTGGGAATTCCCGTCACTGAGCGCTGAACCGAAAAGAATCATCGAATTGTCGAGCACCGAATGTTCGCCTTCCTTCATGTCGCGCAATTTGCGAAGCAGATAGGCGTACTGCTCGATATGCCAGCGATTGATCAATCCATACTGGCGCAATTTGTCAGGATTCCCGGAGTGATGGGAGACCTCGTGGTGGGAATCCGTCACACCTTCCAGGAACCGAAAATTTACACCGCTGACCGCATTCCCGAACATGAATGTACCGACGCGCGTGGTGTCGCTTTGAAATCCGAGCGCAATCATGTCGAGCATCAGGCGAACGTGCTCGGCGTGGCTTTTGGGGTTGTCTGTTGGCTTGACCGAGGAGGTGAGCGGAACGCGCGGTTTCCAGTTGTTGCGCTTTGGATCGCTTGCGCGCTCTAACCTTTTTTCGAGAGAACGGACAACCGAGAGGTACTCGTCCAGGCGCTTCTGATCCGCAGAGCCTACCTCGGATCGCATTTTTTTCGCCTGACCGAGAACCCGGTCGAGCAGGAGCGTATCTTCCTTTTCAGAACTGCCGTGGGGACCGGCAGCGCGAAACAGTCGTTCGAAAACGGAACGAGGATTCGTCTCGCGCGCCAGGGGCGTCGTGGGACTGCTCCATGCGATGTGGCATCCATAGACACGTGTATATCCGACGTTGGTATCTACGCCAGTGGCCTCGGGCTCGATACCCAATTCGAGAGACGGCAGAGGAGTCTGGTCGCCGATTCGCTGGGCAGCAACCTGGTCCATGGACACCCCGTGCATATTGATATCCACGCCCAGCGTTTTGCTGATCGTAGTGCAGGTTAGGAGACTAGATTCCTTGACGTAGTGGCCATCTCCGGTGTCGGCGGCTGCGTTCCAAAGATTACTGACGACAGTGACGTGATCCTTGAGATCGCTCAGCGGTTCCAGGGTCGGGGAAAGCTTGTAATCGCTGCCCTTCCCCTCCGGTGTCCAAAGTGAGGTATTGATCCCGTTCGCCATGTAGAGAACGGCGAGACGGACCGGCGCATGCGATTGGGGAGTTGCACCGCAGGCGGGTGTCATGGCCTCAAGCCAAGGTAAGCCGAGGGCAACGCCTGCTCCTCGCAGGGCCGTTCTGCGAGATATGGTGCGGTTACGCGAAATCATCATGGCGTCCTGTGGTCCTCCTTCTTATTATGCGCGCCAAGGCAACGAACGGAATGGAGTGTGGTCGATACCATCCTCGTATATATTTGACAACATCTCCTGCGGTACGAGTCCTCCCACTTTGTACGCTTTCCCTTTTTGATCCAGGATCTGGTAGGCAATGCCAATTACAATCCCCGCGCAATTTGACCCAAATCCCCGCTGCAGCCAACTGTGCGTTCGTAAAGGTCTGAACGCCATTCGGTACGACGCTTAATGACGCAGGAACTTGGCCCGTCCACGAGCTCTGGCCGGAATTAAAGTTTGAGCTCCAGGTAGCTGATCCAGTTGAGCATGAACCTGATGAACTTGATAGAGTGACTTGTTGTTGCTCTGTTTGGGTAATCTGATATCCGCATGCTTCGTAAGATTCGTTCGGGTTGCTCGCCGTCAAGTAAAAAACCCCGCCGCTTTGCTGTCCGGTCACCGTGCTATACGTAACTGTACCGCACGAGGGCCGTTGCTGTAGGTAACCGTTACCGCTGGTGCTCTCCGCAAGATTCTATGTACTTGATCCGTAGGCGTCGGTTTCCGTCCAACTTCCAGAGATGTCGCCGCATCCCGTTCCGCTTGGGGTCGCCGAGACGTCGATCGGAGATCCTAAAAGCCCATTCCAACCGGCGGTGCCGCTGCCCGAACTGTCGTTCTGGACGTGCGTATATGAACCTGGCGGCGTAGCTATTGGAATGTCCAGATTGGGCATTCCAAATTGCTCCCCATATTCCGCGCCCGACGCTATCGACGATGTACCAGTAACCGCTGGACGGTAACGGCAATGTCGGATTTTCCATCTCCGTCGTAGTCTCTAATTTCTGGAATGTCCCCAGCGTCATAGTCGCCAGCCGCAGCAACGTCCCCCGGCAATCCCCATTGCTGGGGGTACTCGCCGCTCGGACCTTTGCCGCTAGCAATGATGTACCACCAGCCGTTAGATGGGCGGAACACAGCTATATCCGTCTTACCATCGCCGTCAAAATCCCCGACGATGGGGGCGCACTCCAAAGATTGTTCAGGATATATGTTGGAGTTGTTAAGCATTTCAATTGGGTTACAGTCGGGCTTGACGCCTCCGATTGTGGGCAAGGGATGGTCGGCGGGTCGTCGCCGTCCCGGGTCAGATCTGGATCCGCAAAAACCGATGTTGCGCGGTTGTACGGAAATTCTTCGCCAGAGGAGGTTACTTCCGAATGGCCGAGGACACAAAAGTCGTCGATGCTTTTGAGCAGGTCGCGCGCTTCAGTTTTTCTTTTCTTCCTCACTCATCCTTAAGCGCCTTCTGTGGGTCGATTCTCGCCGCTACGCGAGCGGGAATCCATGTCGTCAGCATCGTAACCAGCAATATACCGATTGCCCCCGCTACCCAAATCCCTGCCTCCATCGCCTGCAGGCCGTACAATGCCTCTCGTCCCCATCTGCTCGATGCAAAGGCGCAAGGTATGCCCAAGGCCAATCCGGCAATCCCGATTGCGACTCCCTCCCGCAACACCATCCGCGCAATAGCGCGCGGACTCGCTCCTACCGCGAGCCGGATTCCGAATTCGCGCCTTCGTTGAGCCACCATATAAGCCATCACGCCATACAGTCCCACTCCCACTAAAGTGCAAGCGAGGAGCGCAAACACGCTGGCAGCAAGACTGAGGCCGCGCTCCGCGAACAATTCGTTCTCTATCAACTCGCTCATGGCCGCCACTGCCGACACCGGCACCCGCACGTCCATCTTGCGTACCGCGATCCGGATCTCTGGAATCACTGCGCGCGCCTCGCCCTTTGTCCGAATGTAAAAAGTCAGCTCGTGGAGATCTCGGCTTTCGGTGTACGGCCAATAGACCAACTGCTCAATATGACCGCGCACATTGAGATATTCGCTGTCGTGTACCACTCCCACAATCGTCCACGGCAGACCGTGGGCGCCTCCTCCCAGCGCAAAATGCGTGCCGATGGGATTCCGACCTGCGCAGAAATGCCTGACAAACGTCTGGTTCACAACTGCTGCCTTGTACCCACGCCGCATCTCGTCTTCTGAAAATGCACGTCCCGCTACGAACGTCGCCTCCATCGTTGCGAAGAAGCTCGGGCTCACGGGATCGTTCCGCGAGTGTGCGTCTGCGCTCGTCAACGGTTGATACCCCTCCACCGCGATCCTAGATCCCGCGTCTGAATTTTCCATAACCGGGACCACAGCCACAGCCGCGTTCTCCACGCCGCGTAATCTCCCGATCTCCTCCCGCACCGTTTCGGCAAAACTCGCCTCGACCTTCGGCGAATAGCCAGCAGCCGAAGGGTCAAGCTTGAAGCGAATCAAGTGATCTACCCGAAATCCCACGTCAACATGCCGCAAGTTGCGCAAGCTCACCGTCAACAGCAGCGCCGACGCAAGCAGCACAAAAGAAAGCGCCACCTGCGCTGCCATCAATCCTCTCCTTCCCCATTGTCCGCGTGAGGTGTGCATTGCGCCCTCGCGCTTCAGGTTTTCCGCAACCTTCGTCCGCGCGGATTGCAACGCCGGTCCCAAGCCAAAGAAGAGACCACACATCAAACTAAGAACCAACGACAGCGCCAACACTCCCCCATCAGGGCGCCCATGAATTCCCGCTTGGCTCAAATCCGCGCTGAATTGCTTCAGCAGCAAAGGCGTCCCGAGATACGCGAGCATAATCGCGGACAACCCCCCGAAACCCGCCAGTAGGCAGCTCTCAATCAAGAGTTGTCTGACGAGCGCGCTCCTCGGTGCGCCCAACGACAACCGAACCGCCATCTCGCGCGACCGTCGCGACCCGCGCGCGATAAGGAGGTTTGCAATGTTTACGAGCGTAATCAGCAGAAAGATTCCCGTCATTGCGAACATGTACTGCAGCGGCTTTTCTAACTCCTCCCGCAGCGACGAATAACCCTGCCCTCCAGGCGTTAGCTCGATGTGCTGACGGTCGAAGTTCGCAAGAAAACCGCGCGATGGAGCAAGGACGTACGCCAGTTGCTTGTCTCGCAGCGGTGGATAAATCACGCCGAGCGCACTCTGCGCCTGTTGAATGGTCACGCCCGGCTTCAGCCGCGCGATCAGGCTCAGCCAAGCGTAATTACGGTCTGGCAACGGGTCTTGGCCTGCGGGTTGCAGACGGTGGACCATTGCAACCGGAACGTATATATCCGTTGTGCTGCCCAGGCTGATCCCATAGAAACTTGGCGGCGTAATTCCTGCAACCAGGAACGGCTGGTCATTCAGACGGATCGTCCGATTTAGTATGCTCAGGTCTCCACCGAACGCGCGTTCCCAGAAGCCATACGACAACACGACTGCCGCGTCACTCTGCGTCTCGTTATCGCTCTCCGCGAGAAGCCTTCCGCGCCACGGTCTTACACCCAAAAGAGAGAAGTAGTTCCCCGCGACGAGCTCTGCCGCGACTCGATCTGTCTTACTCGCCGTTGTCAGAGTGAC
Source organism: Bryobacterales bacterium (assembly GCA_963718465.1). Taxonomy (GTDB): domain Bacteria; phylum Acidobacteriota; class Terriglobia; order Bryobacterales; family Bryobacteraceae; genus Bog-105. Next base: position 247,260 of record CAVQZK010000036.1, read on the forward strand.
GGAAGTAAAGCGCCCCTCCGCCCGCGCCAACACGCCACTGAAAATCCCATTCGTAGCGGAACTCAAATCGCGGTACAGCGGGTAAGAAAACGCACTGGACATCGGATTGCCCATGCGATTTCCGTATCCGCCCAACTCGTGCCCGCTGTCATGCAGCACCACGAGCTGCTCCGGCTGCTGTACGGGTAGTGCGTCCATCACAATGAGTTTCATCAGCGTAAATACAGCCGCATTCGCGCCAACGCCCAAAGCCAGCGTGAGAACCGCGGTGGCAGTATACGCCGGCGACTTCCAAAGTAGCCGCAGGGCACGCCCCGCGTCCCTGGCCACGCTCTCCAGCCAGAGCACCAAATTCGAATCGGCCGTCCGCTCCGCCGCCAGTGTGACATTACCGAATTTTCGCAGTGACGCAGCACGTGCCTCTTCGGCTGATAATCCCTGTTCTCGTTTCACACGCTCCCGCTGCTCTAGGTGAAACGCGAGCTCATCCGCTATGTCCTGGTTTAACCCTTTCCGCCCAAACGTGTTCGCGATTCTCTGCCATAGTCCCATTGCTCCACCCCGCTTACACGTACTTCAGCGCTTTCGCGATTGCCGCACTTACCCTGTGATATTCCCGCTCATCGGTGGCCAGTTGCCGAGTTCCCTTGGGCGTCAGCTTGTAATACCGAACGCGGCGATTAGCATCCGATTGCGCCCATTCCGACGTGATCCAGCCCTCGTGCTCCATCTTGTGCAGCGCAGGATACATCGAGCCCTCTTCAATCTCCAATACTTCGTCAGAGGCTTCCTGAACCAGATTCGTAATGCCGTACCCATGCATCGGCCCCCGCCGCAGTGCCTTCAGAATCAGAAGGTTCAGCGCTCCCTGCAACGGCTTTGTGAACAGTCTTCCCAATTGGGACCTCCATATCGGTTCCTAGGCATAGAAACCGATACCAATAATGTACGTCAGCGCACCCGAGCCCGTTGAACGGGACCACGCTCCTAGTGCTTCAAAAGCAACCAAAGGTCCGGTGAGACGGGCAACCAAAGTCCGCCATTGGATCAGTCGTGGTTGGCGCTGGTGCGCAGCTTCACTCGGTGCCTTCGTGATGACATACTCTTCGGAGTGGCCCAAATGAACAGCGACGAGAACGCTGTTTTGTGCCTTCGAATTTGCGGCCACGCAGGCTGCCGGGCGGTGTTGAGAATCTGCGTCAGGTGTGACCGTAGCCAGCGCTACTGAAGTCCGGAGTGCCGGTCGGAAGTGCGCCGTCGGCAGCGGCGCGAGGCTAACTGCCGCTATCAGTAAGGTAGTCCTATCGCCGTTGCCAGCAACGCTATCGGAAGCGGGCGTCGCAGCCAGTTTTCGGGGATTTTGATGAGAAAGCCCTGCTCCAAGCACTTCTCCCGTTTCGCCTGGGTCCAGAATGGTCTTTCAGCGTGAGGCTGGGTCATTGAAGATCGCCACTTTCAATATCAACAACATCAACAAGCGTCTGCATAACCTCATGAGTTGGCTCGCGAGGGAGCAGCCCGACATCGTTTGCCTGCAGGAACTCAAAGTAGAGCAGCGCGCATTTCCGGCAAGTACACTTGGCGAACTGGGCTATCGCGGAGTCTGGCAAGGCGAGCGTTCCTGGAACGGCGTAGCGATCCTGGCGCGGGAGTGCGAGCCGGTTCTGACGCAATCCTGCTTGCCCGGTAATCCTGACGATCGCCAAGCACGCTATATCGAGGCAGCAGTGAATGGCGTACTGATCAGTTCCATCTACCTGCCGAACGGAAATCCTCAACCCGGTCCGAAGTTCGATTTCAAATTGGCCTGGTTTGAACGTTTAATCGAGCACGCCGCGGAACTCGTGAAGGCCGGGGTGCCTGTCGTCCTGGCCGGCGATTACAACGTGGTACCGGCTGCGCAGGACATCTATCCAACGCGATCTCTCGATAACAACGCGTTGATTCAACCGCAGAGCCGCCAAGCCTATGCCCGGCTGCTGGCTCAGGGCTGGACGGATGCTCTGCGAAAACTGCAGCCAGAGGGGCCGCTCTGGACGTTCTGGGATTACGAGCGTAATCGATGGGCTTTAGACAAGGGGATGCGGTTGGATCATTTCCTTCTCTCGCCCACAGTGCGCGATCGACTGGTGCTGGGGGGTGTAGACCGATGGGTTCGCGGTGAGGAAAACGCCAGCGACCACGCGCCCGCTTGGATAGTACTCGATGGTTGAGTTGCAGTGCGATGTTGGACGCGAATCCGTGAGAAAATCCGCCAGTCCTCAATAAGCTTGCAGCTAATCGGGCTTAGTGCTCATTTTTTAGCAGTTGCAATGGGCGTTTTGCGTCGACGCCGTCGGAACTCGAACGCCATGATCGTTTCCGGTTCAAGGGGATTGCGCTTTTCCTGCATGCTCGGCACGCGCGAGGAAGTCCGCCATGTTCGTGTCGTTGGCAGCGTGGCGCGCCCACCCCTCCGCAGTCGCGTTCCAGCGATAATCGTGAATCGTCATATCGATGCCGCGGTCAATGAGAAACTGCGCTGCTTCGTAGTTCGCGTGGACGGCGCACTCATGCAAAATGCTTGCCGGCTCGTGCGTGCTCCAGTCCGTATCGATGGCGGCTCCGTGCTCCAGCAGAAAATCCGCAATCTCAAACTGGCGATTCATGCACGCCCAGGCCAATGCGACGTCCAGGACGTGCTGGGCGTTCGGGGGCATCCAATGAAGATTCCGGAGCCAGGAAGGATGGTTGGCCGGGTGATGCCGACTGAGGCTCCCCAGCCTCGGACGGCCAGCCTCATCAAACCAACCCCTGACTCGCGCGAAGTCCCCTACGCCAGCCGCGTGAGGGAGATCGTCGGGCAGCGGCCAAATCTGAGTCAATCGAGGGATGAGATGCGCGTTCCCATACTCCAGCGCGAATTCCAGCGCGGACGAAGGTGGGCGATTCACCCTCAGCGCGGGACTGAGCTCTATCAGTCGAGCGATGAAAGGTCCCCGATCGTTGTACGCCGCATTCTCAATTAACCCCACCTGAAGTCCGACATTGGATTCGCCGAGCAGATCGGGTTCCCGCTTTAGCCACCGGTTGAACTCTTCTAGGTCATTTCCACGCATCGCCGTTTGCAGTTCGTTCATAACGACCGTCCGCCAGGGGCTTCCGTAGAAAGGATGTTCGGCCAAGTAGTCAATGAACCCGCTTCGTCCACGCCATTCCTCCACTCGCTCGCCGAGCGCGGGGTCGATCTCGACGCAACGGCTGAGAAGGAGAGCGGCGACCTCCTTATGCTGAAAACCGCAGGCACAAAGGAACGCATGCGTGACGTTGGCGACATCGCCAGCGGGGCGTGTTGACTCAAGACATTCACGTACGCCGTCGATGTCGCCCAGCGCCGCGAGAACATCCAGCGTGCGCGGCAGAACATCCTTGCGCAAAAGAAGCTGCAGCACTCCCTTCGCGCGGGAGCTAATTGCGCGTTCCCATATCGCCGGCTCTATTGGAGAGCCCGAATCCACGAGAAACTCGGCGCAGTCGATGCGCGTGAACATCTTCTCCCGGTAAGGATCGCCGCTGTCACCAAACGAGCCGGTGGCAAGCCCAAGTAATGATTCTCCGGAATCATCACGCCACGGTAGAAGCGCAGGATACTCCTGAACGAGTTGCCTTAATCGTTCGACCTTATTGTCATGGATGGCGCGCTCCGCCTCCGCGGCGGCCCACTCCAAGCTCTTGCCTTCCAGGCAGAGGACTGCGGCGCGAAGATCCTGCCAGCCGGCGAAACCGTATTCCCGGGCGAGCACCAACTGCGCGTCGCGTAACGATAGAGGAAGGGCTGGTGCAGGCAATTGCGCATGCACACGGGCGAGTGCATCCGCGTCGGCGGCGGCGAACTGGCGCGCTAGTTTCTTTGCTTGCTTCCGGATGGATTCAAAAGACGAGTGAAGGGGTAAGAACTTCGACGGGGTCACAAGACCTCCTTTCATATTTGCCGGTGTCCCGCTGATACCAGGCTGAAAGAAGGTAACGAACGCCTCAAAACAAAAACAGGTGGGATGCTTCCCTTGCCGCGGGTAGGAGACGCCCTGTTAGCGCACTGCCTCAACTGTATCCGGCTCCGTCGAGATTGTCAATTTCATTCCGCGCCATTCATTCCGCGCTACGTAATTTCCATGGACAAGGACTGGAACCAGGTGCAGCTTCAAATGCTGGCGGCCCTCAGATCGACTCCGGCTCTGCCGAGGCCCACAATACATGAACTGTGTGACGAAGTTCGGTTGAGAAGACCGCTCATCTGGGCTTGGGTTGCCAAAGCTCTATGCGATTGCCGTCGGGATCGGTAACCCAACCAAAATCTCCGTATTCGTGCCGCTCCACATGATCGTCAACGTCGACGCCGACAGCGCGCAGTTCATCTAACGTCGCGTCAAGATCGTCGACGATGTAGTTCAGCATAAATTTTCGTTCGGGATCGCGGAAGTAATCACTTGAGGCAGGGAAGATGGACCACACGGTCATCTCTTCCTGGGCCGAATCGTCGACGCGCCGCCAGGGAAACACCGATCCCTCGCCCGGCGTTGCGGTAATTCCCAGATGCTGCTGATACCAGGCGTAAAGCGCCTTGGGATCTTTCGATTTAAAGAAGATGCCGCCTATTCCGCGTACTTGTGCCATGGTAGGGGCTATTTTACGCGATCTTATATTAGGGCCTCGGATTTCGGCCGGTTCAAGGCGGCGGCTAACTGGATTAGTCCCTGCCGAATTGCGACGTTATCGAAGGCGGCAAACCCCTATTTTTTGGCATAAGTTCTTAATTGGCCCAAGCGTAAAGACGTAAAATGGCTCTACCATTTGTGCCAATGCCAGTGTAGGATCGAAACTTCTGGAGACGTTCTCCATGTCAACGCGCAGTAAACGTATGAGCGCTTCCACCGTTCCCATCGAAACCTCAACATCCAATGCGCCGCGCGGGGACCGAACACGCGTGACCGCGGTAGATGCACTCCGCGGCTTCGTCATGATGCTGATGCCGCTGGATCATACGCGCGAGTTCTTCACGAATTTCACCGGTAATCCTCTCGACCTACAGCACACGACTTTCCTGCTGTTTCTCACTCGTTGGATGACCCACCTCTGCGCTCCGGTCTTCGTGTTCCTGGCCGGCACGTCCATCTTTCTTCAGCAGCAGCGAAAGACTAAACGCCAACTCACCAGGCTGCTGCTCACGCGCGGACTTTGGCTCATCGTGGTAGAGCTGACGCTTGTACATCTAGTCTTCAACTTCCACTGGCAGTGGAATGTGCAACTGCTGGAAGTGATCTGGGCCATCGGCGCTTCGATGACGATCATGGCGGCGCTCATCCACTTGAGTGTTCGCTGGAATCTGATCATCGGTGCGCTCTTGACGCTTGGACACAATGCTCTTGATGGAGTAATGCCTGCAAGCTTCGGGCCGCTAGGCTGGTTATGGAGCCTCTTGCACGTCCCGGGCTCAATCACTGGCCCACCAGTAAAGCCGCCGATCGTCATCGTGGCATATCCTGTACTGCCCTGGTTGGGAGTCATGGCGCTTGGCTACGCCTTCGGAAGCGTCCTACTCAGACCCGGCTGGCGGCGCCTGCGCTTTGAACTCCGCGCGGGAGCGCTGATGCTCGGTTGCTTTACCCTGCTGCGCTGGAGCAATCTCTACGGCGATCCGATGCCATGGACGGCGCAAGCGAACTGGTGGCGCACGCTGCTGTCTTTCTGCAACGTCCTAAAGTATCCGCCGTCGCTGCTGTTCCTGCTTGCGACGCTAGGAATTGCGGCGCTCGTGATGTGCGGAATCGAAGCTACGGAACAACGAGGTGGCCTCAGACGAGCGCGGAGCGTGTTGGCAGTCTATGGCCGTGTTCCGTTCTTCTATTTTTTGCTGCACATTGCACTCATCCACCTGCTCGCATTGATCATTACGGCGCTAACCGGCGGCGATTGGAGATGGTGGATTACAGAGATGCCGAATGGCGGAGTCTTGACGGGGCAGCCTCCCGGATACGGCTACGGCTTGGCTGTCATCTGGTGCATCTGGATTTTCGTAGTCGCGCTCTGCTACCCGGCCTGCCGATGGTATGCGAGAGTTAAGCGCGAAAGCCGCAACCCGCTGCTGTCGTACCTGTGAAACGATGTTCGGCGCGGCTGCGCCTCTATGAAGGCGTGTTGATTCGCAGCCCCAACTCTTTCAACTGGCGCTCAGGCACGGTGGAAGGAGCTTCGCACATCAAATCGGTTCCCTTAGCGGTCTTGGGGAAAGGGATCACTTCGCGAATAGAAGTTTCCCCCGCCAGCAACATTACCAGCCGGTCAAGGCCCAAGGCAATGCCGCCATGCGGCGGGGCTCCGTACTCAAGCGCTTCGAGCAGAAAACCGAAGCGGCGTTTGGCCTCATCTTCACTGAACCCAAGCGCCGCAAACACCTTGGTTTGAATATCACGGCGATGAATACGAATGGATCCGGAGCCCAGTTCGACGCCGTTGAGCACCAGGTCATACGATTTGGCGCGGCAGTTGGCCGGGTCGGACGTGAGTTTGTCAAAATCCCCATCGTGGATTGAGGTGAACGGATGGTGCGCGGCGTTCCAGCGCTTATCTTCCGCATCCCACTCAAACATGGGAAACTCCACCACCCACAAGAACTTCAGGGTTTCCGGGTCGAGCAGTTTATGGCGCTCGTTGTACTTCTGCGCGATCTGCAGCCGAAGTTGGCCGCACGCCAGCAGCACTTCGCGATCGGCCAGCGCGCCCTGGCGCGGGATTGCCGAGCCGGCCAGAATCACCAGGTCGTCTTCGGTGGACTTTACGCGCTCGCGCACCTTTTCCATCGGCGCGGGGTAGTCGCGCTCAAGGCGCTTCACATCGTCGAAGATGCGCAACCCACGCTCCTGGCCCAGCGCTTTCAATTCATCGCGCTCTTTGCGGCTCAGTTGTCCCGTTTTCGGAATGTGGATGGCTACCAGCGGCAACCCTTCCGTTTTGAAATCCGTTCCGGCGAAGAGATCTTCTACGCAGTGAAACGGCGGGATACGCAAATCGGGTTTATCGCTGCCGTAACAGCGCATGGCGGCGGCAAACGAAATGCGCGGAATCCGCTTCTCCACGTTTTTGCCGGCAGCTTCGCAGACGCCGTAGATCAGCGGTTCAATCACCTCATAGATCTGCTCTTCCTGGGGGAACGACATTTCAAGGTCGATCTGCGTGAACTCGGGCTGCCGGTCGGCCCGCAAGTCTTCATCGCGGAAGCAGCGGACAATCTGGAAATAGCGTTCATACCCGCTCACCATCAATAGCTGCTTGAAAATCTGGGGCGATTGCGGCAGCGCGTAAAAGCTACCTGGTGAAACACGGCTGGGAACCAGATAATCGCGCGCGCCTTCGGGCGTCGAACGCGTCATAAACGGCGTCTCGATTTCGAGGAACCCCTGCGCATAAAGCGCCTGTCGAATGGCGAGGGTGATCTTCGAACGCATCATGATGTTGCGCTGCACGCGGGGACGCCGCAAATCGAGATACCGGTACTTGAGCCGGACTTCCTCTTTCACGTCAACGTTATCTTCAATCGGGAACGGAGGCGTGCGCGATTCGTTCAAAATCCAAAGCTTCGAAACGGCGATCTCGACTTCGCCGGTAGCGATGCTCGGATTCACTGTATCGCTGGAACGTTTCGCCACCACCCCTTCCACCGCAACCACGTATTCGGAACTGAGTTCCTGGGCGCGCTTATGCGCTTCGGCGTTCTTGCTCTCGTCGAAAACAAGCTGGGTAATTCCGTCGCGGTCGCGCAGATGAATGAAAATCAAGCCGCCTAAATCGCGGCGCCGATGCACCCATCCCATCAGCAATGCTTGATTGCCCGTGTCGGCGGAGCGCAATTGCCCGCAGCTATGTGTCCGGCGCAGGTCGCCCAAAAAATCGAGTTGCACTTCTGCCATTGTTTGTTTTTGTCCGGTTGAATTATCGGGTGCCGCGAAGAGTATCGAGCAACCCTTGGCGCGTTAGCGTTTGCTGTTCGCCGGTCGCCATATTCTTCAATGCGTATGCCTTCGAGACGATCTCGTTATCTCCCACAATCAGCGTGTAGCGCGCATCAAGCTTATTGGCCAGCTCGAGCATGCGCTTCAATTTGCGATCGGTACCGACTTCCACGGAAAGCCCCAGCTTGCGAATATCGCCGGCCAAGATGGCGCAGTGCCGCAAAGCCGTATCGCCCATCGGCGCCATATACAAGTCGAGCGGCGCCGGCTTGCGTTCGCCGGTTTCCTCGACGGCCATCACCAGCCGGTCTTCGCCAATGGAAAAACCGATGCCGGGCGCGGCCACTTTGGAACCCAAGGTTTCCGCCAAGCCGTCATAGCGGCCGCCGCCCAAAATGGCATTCTGCGCACCCAAAGCGTCATGTGTAATCTCAAACGTGGTTCGCGCGTAATAATCAAGTCCGCGCACCAGGCGAGGCTTCACTGCATAAGCGATGCCGCGATCAGTCAAGAACTCGCGCACCCGCCGGAAATGTTCCTTATCGTCGTGATCTAAGAAATCGAGGATCGAAGGCAGTTTCTCAATAATCGGCTGGTCTTCGGGCACTTTGCAATCCAAGACCCGCAATGGATTTATCTCGGCGCGGCGGCGGCAATCGTCACACATTCCCGACACGACGTCTTTCAACTCCGCTTGCAACGCTTTGTTGTACTTTGCGCGCGAGTCTTTTGTGCCCACGGAATTAATCAACAGTTCAAAGCCCTTGATGCCCGCTTCTTCCAAAACCGCTACTGCCAGTTCGATGGCTTCGGCATCCACCGCCGGCGAATCACCGCCAATCGCTTCCGCGCCAATTTGATAGAACTGGCGGTAACGCCCTTTCTGTGGACGCTCGCGCCGGAACATAGGGCCAATGTAATAGAGCTTGTGTATGCCCGGCTGCTGGTCGAGGCGGTGTTCGATATAGGCTCGCAAAACCGAGGCGGTATTCTCGGGACGCAATGTCAGCGAAGTACCGTCGCGATCCTGGAAAGTGTACATCTCCTTACTGACAATATCGGTTTCTTCGCCAACGCCGCGTGCAAACAGCGTTGTCTCTTCTAATAGAGGCGTACGAATTTCCTGGTAGTTGAAGCGCGCAAAGATTCGCCGCGCCGCTTCTTCAACTTGATTCCATACGGCGCTGGAAGGCGGTAGGATGTCGCGCATTCCTTTGACGCTCAAGGCTGCTCTTCCTTATAAATGGCGGTTAATTTGACGTAGTTCCGGCAGTTAGCCCGGAAACGCTCTTGCTCTTCTTCCGTAACAATGCGGCGCGGCTTGGCCGGCGTCCCCATTACCAATGTATTAGGCGCAACTTCCATGCCTTCCGGCACCAAAGCGCCGGCGGCAACTACGGCACCCGAGCCTATCTTCGCGCCGTTCAAAACAATTGCGCCGATGCCTATGAGCGCCTCATCTTCCACCACGCACCCGTGCAATACCACGCTATGTCCGACGGTCACGCGATTGCCCACAATGCACGGATAAACGCGGTGGTCTACATGCAAGACGCTGTTGTCTTGAATGCTGGTTTCATCGCCAACCCGGATGTAGTTCACATCGCCGCGTATGGCCACGAGCGGCCATACGCTGGAGCGTTCGCCGACAACGACGTCGCCAATCACTTGGGCGCTGGGATCGATGTATGCGGAGGCAGCTATACGCGGCATAACCCCGCGGTAGGGTCGAAGCATGATGAATGACGGTAGAGCGCGCTACAGCCAAGGCTGGAAACGCGGAAGAAAACGGGCAATTACCTTATTGGACATGGTAGCAAGCGGGCACGCCGGTCGTGGCAAATCGCAAGTCGAGCTAACTAATGTGACTTTTGACCGGTGATCTCGACATCTCGCAGTACTCCGACGCCTCGGCCTAGTTGACTATGGCACTGGGTCCTAAAGCGGGGCGATTGCTTCTTTACCCGTTGAAGCGATGTCGAATTAAGGGATTTTCAGATGGATTTCGCCTCAAACTCACAAACAATCGCATTCCCACCAGGTACTTAAAAGCTACTAAAAGCTAACTTGTTCCTTGTAAATCGAACCTTTCTTTGCCGGGCATTTTCCAGGTTGGAGGAATTGTATGCCAGCAGCATATGCTTACTGTTTTTTTCAGCAACGCTCGCCGCGAGCGCACCGCAGTCCGTCTTGCAACCGGCATCGCCATCCTGGCCAACGTGGTCGATCCATTGCCGGCGGTTTCGTCGAGATAAATTGAAATTCTGCATGCTGAGCCTGTGTTCGATTGTATTGATTTCTAGCCGCGCCCATCAGCGCCGCCACAATTGCGCGTGTTGCATCATCGGCAAATCCCGATCGGCTTCGTTCCAACTTGCCAGAAACTCCGCATAAGCTTTTTCCGCCCCGGCGCGATCGCCCGATTCTTCATAACTCGCTGCAATGCCATACAGCGCATAACCGCTCTTCGGTCTTTCTTTCAGCTCCTTCTCAAAAGCTTCGCGCGCCTTATCGAATTTCTTTGCTTTCAGAAACGCGTATCCGATGCTCTCCTGCTCCGGGCGCCCGTAAGTCGGAGGTTCGCTGTAAGAGATGTGCATGCGCGCGTTTTCCGCCGATTCCTCCAACAGCTTTATCCCATCCTCAAAGCGCCCCGCCGCGCATTCCAGATTGCCGCGAAGATCGAGTGAGTAACTTTCCAGCAGGTTGAGAACCGGGTCGGGACTGCCATTGTCTTTGACGTCAAAATGATCGTTCTTCAAACGCCATTGCATGGCATCCAGCGCGTCCGATTCGCGTGTCGCAGCCGTGAAATCTTTCCTGTCGACCGCTTCCATTCCCCGCGCATAAACGAGCATGGCATCCCGATACGTGCGTGCGGGCGCTCCGGCAAGCGTTTCATCGCCAATTTTTACCGGATGTTCGATTACCGCCTCCCAACGGCCGAAGCGAATCTGTAAGCGCGCCGTTGTCGCCCCAACCGTTGTTGCATGGCGGGGATTTGCTATGGCGCGCGCCGGAATCACGGGCAGTTCATCCAGCTTGGCTGCGAATTGCAGCGCCTCCTTGTACCGGCCCGTTTCCACGTCGGTCGCGATCAGATAACTGATGTTATGCGGGTAATTCCAGTTATCGATCACACTCACATGCTCCCGCTGCAAGTACTCTTCTTCAACCTTCATCGCCGCCAAGAAAGAGGCTCGTGCCCGCTCGTAATCGCCAATCCTGTAGTAAATGTGCCCAGGCATGTGTACCATGTGCCCCGACGCCGGAGCCAGGCTCGCCAAAGCGTTCGCAGCTCTTAGAGCACGCTCCGGATAGGGTCCGCTTTCCAGCACATGAATCAGATAATGATTTCCGGCCGCGCTATCGGGATGCTTTGCGAGCAGGTTTTCCAGAACCATATGCGCAGCCGCCTGCCCGGGGTTCGGTTGGCCCTCATGGTCGTAACCGCGCGCGAGCGACAGTCCCAAAAACGCCTGTGCGTCTACATCGTCTGGATATTTCTCCACCAGCATCTCCATGAAGTTGGCAGGCTTCTCTTTTGATTTGTCATCGCCATCGAATTCGTGAAGGTAATATTTCTCGTGATCCGTTGCGCGATTCATCAAGCTCTTGATCTTTGCGATGGCGTCCTTCCTCTCCTCTTCCATCGCCGGGTACTCCTGTATGGCCCGCAAAATGCCCCAATACGCCATCGGAGCATCGGGGTCGAGCCGTGCCGCTTCCTTAAATGCCCGATACGCCTCGAAGTCCCAAAAACAATGCAGCAGCTCAATTCCCTGGCTGAAGTAAGCCTGAGCTTCACCGGATTTGGTGGTGATTTTGAGTGGGCTTGTGCCGATGCCTGTCATCAGCTTCGGAGGCGGCATCGGAGTCATTTTGTACCCCGCGTCAATATGCCCCTGATGAGCCGCCGCTCCTTGTGGCCCGACGAGTTGCGCCAAGATAATCGTCGCAACTGCGAAAAGGAAGAACTCGGAGCGCATCAAGAAGATCTTGACACAATGCCAATCAGCCGGCCCGAACGGCAAACGCCGGTAGAGGCACGTCCTCTGCGGCCTCAGACCGCCGCTCCCGGCGCACTCTCCACATCCCGAAGGCAATGCCGCCGATCAGCATTCCAGCGAACACCCAAAGCACAATAGGCGACCATTTCTCAAGCGTCCCCGACCATGCGCGCACCACGCCGCGTCCATAGGCCACGCCCAGCCAGGTCACCAGCCCGTAACGCAGGCTGCGCGCTGCCCCGTACACTTGAAGAAAGCGTCGGCGCGGAACACCCAGCGCACCCGATGCCAGCAGAAAAGGTGTTAAGGGAAACGGCGGAGGAAGCACCGCTGGCAGAAAGAGTGAGAGAGTAGCATGGCGCTCCACCCATCCGGAGATGCGTGTCATAAGCCGCACTCCTACGTATCGGCGCAGTGCCGAGTCGCCGCCTCTCCTGCCGGCGCTCCAGCTCGTGTATCCTCCCAACATGCTGCCGGCGATTGCACTCGCCGCCAAGAGCCAGGGGTTTCCTCGATGCGATACCAACCACAGCAGCAGCAAATCGGTACTGCCCGGAAGAGGCAGAGGGATCACCGAGGAATCGATCGCCGCAACCGAAAATAGCCCCAACGCTCCCAGGTGCGTTAGCCAGTGCGGCATGAGCGAGTGATGCGCGTGTCGCGCCGCGACGGGAGTAGGCGGTGGAACAGATGTGCTCACAACCCTTTTGACGAGAATTGGCAGCCGAGTGACTCACCGGATCGCGGAAAACATTGTTATGTTCCGTAAAGCCCTATTCCGTCTGCAATACAGAGATCGGGTCCGTTCGTACTGCCAAACGTTCTGCGAATGTCGGTGGGATTCCGGTCTTCCTTTAATAGTGCTGGTAGCGTGAATCTCAATGTCCCCTCAATTGTGCCTGTGAAACAGCAAAAACGGACAGCTTGTCGCGAAATCGAACATCTCGTTTCTGCCCCGTCAATCTCGTTCCTCGTCTCTGACGCCGCTCAAGCGTTTCTGCCGCTGGAGATCGAATTGCTGATACCCTACATCAAACTAGCCCGAATATTCAATCCTGGAAGGCCTCCATTCCGAATGCACCGCTTCCGAAAACCGTCGATGCTCCTGCTGCTCGGCGCATATTTCGCTGGGTTCGCCCAAACGCAGGAGATCTCCATCCAGACGCCGAACCCGCCGCCCATCGTCGGTCCCCTCCTGCGCCCCTTTCATGTTGAGCGCAGGATCGTTTCGCCAGCCAAGCTCTCAAATTCGGCTCGGCTCCGATCCCTCGTTCGTGCGGGCAATCTTTATCTCTCGGTGCATGACGTCATCGCGCTGGCGCTCGAGAACAATATCGATATCGCCATTCAGCGCTATGGGCCATTCCTGACCCGCGAAGTCCTGCGGCGCGCGCAAGCAGGCGGTTTTCTGCGGACCGTCGGAGTTCCCATCTATGCGGGACCGCAAAGCGTAAGCCTGGAAGGCGTCAATGTAAATACCGTCGGCCTCGCGGAAAGCGGATCGGGTGTCGGTTCCGGCGGCGGTATTGTAGCTCAAATCGGCACAACCCCGCCGCCGCTCGACCCCTATTTGTTTGGCTACGTTCAGTTCCAACATCAAACCGCGCCGCAAAGCAATACCTTGTTGAACGAAACGGCCGCCCTGGTGAACGACAGCCAATTTATCGAGTTCGGGTATGGGCAGTCATTTCTGACCGGAACGAACGCCCAGCTCACTTATGAGAGTTACCGGAGCAACGTGAACAGCCCGGCGAACTTGTTGAACCCGTATACCCAGGGTTACCTCGACCTTTACATTACGCAGAATTTGATGCAAGGTTTGCATATTGGCGTCAACAACCGCAACATCCGCGTGGCGAAAAACAACATGAAGGTGACCGATCTGCAATTGCGGCTGCAGGTCATCACTACGGTCTCCGCGGTCTTGAATCTGTATTGGGATCTGGTTAGTTTCAACGAGGATCTGCACATAAAAGAGAAAGCCGTCGACACCGCGCAGAAACTCCTCGATGACAACCAGCAGCAAGTCAAGCTCGGCACCCTGCCCGCCATCGAAGTAACCCGCGCCGCCGCCGAAGTCTCAACCAGCAAAGAAAGTCTTCTGCTCGCCCAAACTAACGTGGCGCAGCAGGAAACCGTTCTGAAGAATGCGCTCAGCAGAGATGGGGCGATCGACGCATGGTTGGATGACGTTCACATCATCACGCTCGATCACATCGTCGTCCCGGAACAGGATCAACTGAAGCCGGCCGCCGAATTGATCCAGCAAGCGTTGTCGCGCCGTCCTGAAATAGAGCAGACCAGGATCAATCTCGAAAGCAGCAAAATCAACATCCGCGGTACGAAAGACGCCCTGCTGCCCAATCTCCAGGGCTTTGTCGAGCTCACCAACAACGGTCTCACGGGTGTCGCAAACGCATTAGCCGGCGGCGGGGCGCCCCAGACCCCTATCTGGTGGGTAGCTACGAAAATCTGATCAATCAAATTTTCCGGCGAAATTTCCCAAACTACTCCGTCGGCGTCTCGCTGAATATCCCCTTTCGTAACCGCTCCGCGCAGGCCGATTACGTTACCGACGAGCTCAGCCTCCGGCAGAGCGAACTTCAGCTTCAACGGAGTGTCAAGCAGGTGCGCGTCGACGTGAAGAACGCGATTGTCAATCTGCAGCAGGCGCGTGCGCGTTACGAGTCTTCAAGGGATACTCGCATACTCGCTCAACAGAGCCTCGACGCGGAGCAGACTAGATTCAAATTTGGCCAGTCCACTATCCCCCTGTTGGTTCAAGCGCAACGCGACTTGGCGCTCGACCAAAGCGCTGAGGTGCAGTCCATGGCCAACTACACTCACGCCCAAATCGCGTTCGATCAGGCTATAGGGCAAACGTTAGAGGCGAATGGCATCTCCATGGAGGAAGCTGCCTCCGGGCGGGTGCAGCGGGAGTCGCATATCCCGGAAGTAGAACCCGCTGCGGCCAATACGCCGGAGGCAAAATGAAGGCCCGCAACATCTTCCCGGTTCTTTTAGTTTGGAACCTCCTTCTTCCACCGGTGCAGGCCCAGGAGTCGCAAGTCTCCGTCCAGAGGCCCACGGCTCCGGTTGTGGTACGCCCGTACATGGCCGCCGCCGTTCCGCCCATTCGGTCGAAAAATTCGGCCCGGCTTCATCGGCTCATGCGCGCCGGAAAGCTGTACTTAACATTGCAAGACGCCATCTCCCTGGCCATTGAAAACAACCTCGATTTGGAAGTAGACCGCTACGGCCCATTGTTATCTGAATGGACTTTGGAGCGGCTGCAGGCAGGAGGTCCGCTGCGGGGTGTCACCAGCGGCAATTCAATCGTCAATCAAGCGACCAGCGGCCAGGGCGTGGTAGGAAGTGAGGTTAGCGCCGGTCTCGTCAGCAACAACGGAAACGGAAACGGAGGTGGCTCCGCCGTGATCTCGCAAATTGGGCCCGTCACTCAGAATCTCGACGCGGTTCTCCAAAATACTACCGCTTTCTCGCACACAACGTCGCCGCAGCCGAACGCAGTTATTAGTCAGACCGCATCTCTGATCGACACGCATTATATCTACAACACATTCGTTCAACAGGGACTGCTGACCGGCGGTTACGTGCAGATTGCCTCCAACGATTCTTATCTCAAAGAGAACACGCCAACCGACGTAATCAATCCCTCCACAGCCGGCGTTGCCCAAATTTATCTCCGGCACAACTTTCTGAATAGCTTCGGTACCGCCGTCAACAGCCGTTTCATCCGCGTTGCTGAGAAAAACGTAACCGGCTCGCATGAAACCTTCCGTTCCCAATTGCTCAATCTGGTGGCAAGCGTGCTGAATCTCTACTGGGATCTCGTCACGGATACGGACTTCCTCCAGGTAAGGCAACGTGCCGTGGATGCCGCGCAGAAATTCTATGACGATACCAGGAACCAGATCCAGTTGGGCGTGGTTGCCAAGGTTGAACTATATCGGGCCCAGGCCGAACTTTCAACCCGCAAGCGCGAACTGGGCATTTCCCAGGCCGACGTTCGTCAACAGGAGAACTTGCTGAAAAACGCTCTGATTCGCGATGACACTGAAGATCCGCTCATTGATCTGGCCGAAGTTGTTCCACTCGATCAGATTCAGATTCCCGAAAAGGACGATCTGCCTTCCCTCCGCCAGTTGATAGCGAGGGTCTTGACCAAGAGGCCCGATATCGCGCTTGATCGGATCAGTCTTGAGAACGGAGAAATCTCGGCGCTCGGCACGGCCAACGGCTTGTTGCCAACGCTGCAAGTACTCGCCGCGGTATCGAATACCGGCCTGGCGGGCACTTCTGCTCCCAACACTGGCGAGCCGCCTCCAAGTCCCGCCTTTGTCGGTGGCATCGGCACTGTTTTTGGACAAATCGCTCGCCGCGATTTCCCGAATGAGCGCGCCGCCTTGCTGTTTCAGGGCACCATCGAGAATCGGCAGGCGCAAGGCGACTACGGCGTCGAGCAGTTGCAACTGCGCCAAAACGAGATGGTCGTGCGCCGAAGTCTCGATCAATTAGTGGTCGATGTCTCGAATCAGATAGTGGCCCTCCGGCAGGCCCGCGCCAGATACGCCACGGCCGCCGATTCGCGGATCCTGCAGCAGCAGCTTCTTGAAAAAGAGCAGCAACGATTTTCTCTCGGAGGCTCCACGATTAACAATCTGATAACCGCCGAGGAGGCGTTGGTGAGTTCTCAGGCCGCCGAGATCACCGCACTTTCCAGCTACAGCCACGCCCGAGTCGCGCTCGACCAAGTGCTCGGCGAGACGTTGGAACGGAATCACATTTCGTCCGAAGATGCGCTTCACGGTAATCCGCTCCACAATTGAAACGCGATGATTCAGGCAAGATTTCTTTCCAAAGTTACGACGCTAGTTATTGATAACCCGGTAAATACCGCATTCTCTATCTATTAAATCTAGTTTGGCTTCCAGCGCTCAACATTGCCAACGTTTTCGCGATCCCGAAGACAACACGTTATTCTTGTTAGGTCATTTGGAGGTTTAACCGTGATATCACGCCTTGGCGTCCGCGTAAGCTTATTCGCAGCCGCACTTACTTGCCTGCCGCATCTCGGGGCTCAGGAACAAACGGGGGAATTGAATGCGCGCGACGCCTTTTGGTCGGCTGCGGACTTGGTTGGTAAACGTCCGGTCGCAGCGACTGTTAAATCGGCCAAAGTCCTGAAGGCTTCTCCCGATAAGCATGTCACGGTCAGTGCGCCATTGGGTCTCCGCTATGCTGTCTTGGTGCAAAAGCCGGATTCGACGTATCAGGAGATTTCGCCTAGCGCCGTCTTTCACGCCGGTGATCGCATTCGCCTGAGCTTGATGTCGAACAACGAGGGTTACCTCTACGTGATCGAGCAGGGTTCCAGCGGTAAGTGGATTCCTCTGTATCCGATGACAAACGCTTCAACTGAGAGCAATAAGCTCGATGGCGGCAAAGAATACATTGTTCCAGGAAAGGGCGCGTGGGAGTTTAAAGGAGACGCGGGTCAGGAACGGCTTTTTGTTTTGTTGAGCCGTGAGCCCGAAACAAGTCTTGCTTCGATGATCGCTTCTCTGCGCGACCGCCAGAGTGGCCTCGAAGATGGTGAAGTTTCGCAAATTCGCCACGAAGTCGCATCGCGCGATCTGGTTTTTGCGAGCGGCGACGATCAACCGGCCGACGGTGGAAGACAAAGCAACCTATGTGGTCAATAAGGCATCTAGCGAGACGAAAGACCCCCGCGTCGTTGTTGACGTCGTTCTTTCGCACAAGTGACAGCATGAAACGGTCCCATCGGCTTCTTATTCCGATCCTATTCAGCGGGTCCATCTGTGTTGGTCAGGGACAAGCCGAGCTGAATCGCCGCCTCGATCTTACTCTCGAGAAGAAAGAAAACGCAACCTCGCGCGTAGTTAGCGCCAGTTATGTTTTTCACGCCGATGACAAAATTCGCTTCCGGCTGCGCTCGGCGATAAATGGTTATTTATACGTCATGAATCGCGGTTCTTCCGGCAATTGGAGTCAATTGTTCCCACGGAACGAACTGACTCAAAGCCGCAAGGTTTCGTCCGGTCATGAGTACGTCATCCCTGCCACGGGCGCCGGCTGGTTCCAAGTGGCTGGCCCCGCCGGTGACGACGAAGTTTATTTTCTGATTTCGCCGATTGACCTTGGCAAATCTCTGCCAGCCTCCACTCAGCCTGGCACGGAACCAGCAAATACGGCCGACCCTGCCGCATTTTCAACGGCAACGCCCCGCTGTGACGACGAACTATTCCGTGCGCGCGGCGAATGCCTCGATTCAAACGCCGGACTCAAACCATTGCAGAAGGAAGAAACCGTGCCGGATCGTTTTGGCAAAATGCCGTTGGAAGCCAGCCGCGATCTGATCGTCGTTGACAGTCCCAAAGACATTTCAGTATCATCCACCGACCCGTTTGATGGGCCTTCCATTTTTCGTTTCCGCATCGCTCACAAATAGGGAAAAGACGCAAATGAGATCTGTGGCGCTCGCAACCTTATTGGCTCTTTTCGGTTCGGCCATCCTCATTGCGCAAACGGCGCCCGCCAATCGGCAGCGCGATCTTGAAGCGGTTGACGATGCCGGCAAGACTGTTGTTAATGTCTCAATTCCGCGTAGCTATGCGCTGATCATTGGCATTTCGCAATATAAGAACCTGCCTCCGCAGGCCCAGCTCAAATATCCCGACCGCGATGCGGACGCCATGTACACGGTGCTCATCAGTAAGCAGGGCGGCCAGTTTCCTCCCGAAAACGTACACGTTCTGAAAAACGAAAAGGCCACGCTGGCCAATGTGACGCAGGAACTGGAGACATGGCTTCCCTCGGTCTCCAAAGACGACGACCGCGTACTGATCTACTTTGCCGGGCATGGTTTCCTCTCCGGCGGTGCGAGCTATTTGGCTCCATACGATCTGGACAAGAACAATATCCCCGGAACCGCCTATCCCATGAGCCGACTCGGCGAGATCATCAGTGGGAAAATTCACGGAAAGTGGAAAGTTCTGCTGGCCGACGCTTGCCACAGCGGCGCAATCACTCCTGAAGCCGACCGCTCGCAAGTGAATCAATCGCTGCTCGACCTGAACAAATCGCTGTTCGTCATCACCGCCAGCCGCGACCGCGAGCAAAGCTTCGAAGGCCCTGGTTGGGGCGGTGGGCACGGCATCTTCACCTACTACGTTGTTAAAGGCTTCGAAGGCGAGGCTGACACCAGTCGCGACGGCGTTGTATCCGCGCAGGAAATTGGCGACTACGTGTACGCCAACGTCAGCCAAGCAACCGGCGGCCGGCAGCATCCTACATTTGATCGCGGCAGCTTCGATACCAAAATGGTGCTCGCCTATAATCCTGAACGTGCTCCAGCTAAGCTGCCGGCTCCGGCATTCGGTACGCTCGTCATCGAGAGCAATATGGACAATGTGGAAGTCACTGTCGACGGCAAGAGCGTAGGTCTGGTAAACAAGGCGGCCGCTCTTCGATTGCCGGGTATTCAGCCTGGCATTCATACGATTCAGGGGAATCGCACCGGCTATGAGCCCGATGGTCCGCGCGAGCAGGAAGTGTATCCCGGCCAGGAATCAACCGTCAGCCTACGCATACTTATCGTAAGAAAGCGCAGCAAAGCGGCGGCCGACCATTTCAATCGCGGCCTTGAATACTACAACAAAGGTTTTGAGAAGAATTACAAAGTTGCTGTCGAAGAATTTAAGGCTGCACTACAGGAAGACCCGGCATACAGCCAAGCCGCTGAGTACCTGGGCCGCACTTATCGTTCGCTCTACGAATACGAAACTGCCAATCAGTATTTCAAACAGGCCGTTGACATCGATCCCGATTATCTGGAGGCGCGCGTCAGCTACGCCGGCGGCCTTCTCGATCAAGGCGATCTGGACGAATCAGTCCGCCAACTCAACTTCGTCATGCAGCGCGATCCGAAGAATGGCACGGCGTGGTATCTGCTCTCGCAAGCGTATTTCCGGAAAGGCGTTTACGACGAAGCAGTGCGGACCAGCCGCGAAGCCGTGAATCTGATTCCTAAGAAAGCCGAGGCCCACCTATGGCTTGCCGACAGTTTGCGTTTGCAGGCCGACGCCAACAAGACCACCAAAGACATTCCCGAAGCCGAGAACGAGTACAAGCAGTACCTTGCTTTCAGCAATTTCGATAGCGGCATTGCCGGAAAATTCAGTTACTATGTGTTGCCTTGGCTAATAAGCTACGGTTCCAAGAAACGCGCCGCGCAAACCGACATCTGGAAAGATCTGCGCGCTCAAGCTAACTTCGGCCTATGCGATTGCGAATGGCTGATGAAGCGCTACGATTCCGCTATCGGCTATTGCGAATCGGCACTCTCTTACAATCCCAAAGACCTATTTACGCACTACCGGTTAGGCATACTCTACAGCCAGCAATTCAATGTAGCGAATCAGAGCGCCAAAGCGGAGCCGAAAGGCCTTGATTTGCTGGTGGAAGCCCGCAAGCAATTCAACAGCGTCATCGCCCTTAATGCCGATGTCGATCAGGCTTCAAACTCGAAGAAATACATCCAGAACATCGATCAGTTCCTGGGCGCCCAGAAGTAAACTTACAGCAGTTCTTCCCGCCCTTTGCCATCCAGCGTCTTCACAATCCTGCTGACATCCTGGCATTTGCCGCGGCTCGCCACCAGCAGCGCATCCTCGGTATCCACAATCACCAGATTCTCAACGCCAACCAGCGCCACCGGTTTTTTCGCATCCACATAATTCCCGCGGCTATCTTCGGCAATCAATTCGCCGCTGCTCGCGTTGCCGTGCTTATCTTTATCGGCCAGATCGTAAACCGCTTCCCAACTCCCCACATCGTTCCACCCGATATCGTCAAGCGCGATGCCCGTGACGCCATCGGCCTTTTCGATAACGGCGTAATCCACCGAAATGTTCTCGCACAACGGATACGCTTCCGCCAACTTCTTGTTGAACGATTTGCTGTCCATGGAAGGCAGCCCCGCCAGCAGCGTCGCCGTTTTCGGTTGATGCAGACGCATCAATTCCCGCACTTTCGAGGCGCGCCAAAAGAACATGCCGGCATTCCAGAAAAAGTGTCCGCGCTCCACAAACTGCTTGGCGGTTTTGGCATCCGGTTTTTCGCGGAAGCTGGTCACCTTTACGGCGCTGTTTGAACCCGTCAGAACATTTTTCGGAAATTCGATATAACCGTAGCCGGTTTCAGCCCACCGGGGCTGAATACCCAGCACCACTACGCTGTTTGTTTCAGCCGCTTTAAATGCCGCCTTCACGAATGCGCGGAATCGGCCTTCTTTCAGGATGAGATGATCGGCGGGAAACACGCCCATCACCGCCTCCGGATCGAGCTCGACCAGAATTTGCGCGGCCAACCCAATGCATGGCGCGGTATTCCGCTGCGCCGGTTCAGCGATGATCTGCCGCTTCGGAACTTCAGGCAGCTGCCTGCGAATTTCCTGCTGCAAGTATTCGTTAGTCACCACCCAGATATTCTCGGGCGGGATCACCGCGCCCAGCCGGTCCACGGTTTGTTGAATGAGCGAACGCTCCCCAAAGAACCGCAGAACCTGTTTTGCATTCCGCTTACGGCTGCGCGGCCAAAAACGTGTACCGCGCCCTCCGGCCATGATCAGGCCGTACCGGTGATTTGCCATGTCGACTAAAATCTGCCTTTTCTGGATTGCTTTAAGGATTCGGATCGCCCGGGTTCAGCGGTATTTCATGGCCGGGCAGTTGTGAATCGGGAAAGCCGCGAATCACGCGCAAAGTGCGGCTCCACCGCGTGCGCGAAAAGAAATGCTGCGCAAGGTCAACCCCATGGTTCACCAGGCTATCCACGCTCGATCCGGCCAGGTCTTCCGTTGAAGCTTTGTACGACCAATAGATCAGCAGCGGTTTGCCAATGATGTTCTCGCGGGGAACAAAGCCCCAATACCTGCTATCCAGCGAGTTATCGCGGTTATCGCCCATTGCGAAATAGCAATCGGGCGGTACCACAACCTCGCCGTTCACCACATGGTTGTCCAGCATGTCGCGCTGCAATTGCATCTGTAGCGGAGGACCATCCGAATAGGGGGAAGGCGGTCCCGGGAAATTATCCCGCGATTCATCGTACTCGCGCTTGTGGTACGTATACGGTTCATTCAGCTTGACGCCGTTCCGGTAAACGTCGCGCTTTACCATTTTGAGATGATCTCCCGGAACGCCGACCACGCGCTTCACAAAAGTATTCGTAATATCGGCCGGATACCGGAACACAATAATGTCGCCATGCTTCGGCCGTTCGTAGGGAAGCAGATATTTGCTGACGGCGCCTTCGGGAGCATACGCCAGTTTGTCCACCAGCAGATGATCGCCAATCAGCAGCGTATCTTCCATGGAGCCGGTAGGAATGACGAACGCCTGTACCAGTGTCGTAGTTCCGAAAAGCAGCAGCAGAATAGTCACCGCCCATTCGGCGATGCTATTGCGCGGTACTTCTTTCTTGGTCTCCTCCGGTTTTGCGGTATTCTCCGCCGCCTTGGTTTCCGTTGAGTTCTTCACTGTTGCTTTAATGGTGTGCTCCCCGCGTTGAACTTATATTCTCCCAATCGTAGCCCCGAAACAGATGAAATGTCCGGCTCCAGCGGGTACGCGTGAAGAAATGTTCGCCTAGATCCAGCATATGCCGTCCGAAATCGCCGCCTGAGCCCGGCATCAATTCGCTGGTGGGCGCGTCGAACGACCAGAAGACGAACACCGGTTTTCCCACAATATTTTCGCGCGGTACGAAGCCCCAATAACGGCTGTCCAGCGAATTGTCGCGGTTATCGCCCATCGCGAAATAATGCTCCGGAGGCACCACAATTTCGCCATTTACGACGTGGCGATTCAGCATGTCCTCCAGCAATGGATCGCGATTGTTATCGTGCGGGACGTCAAGAAAATTCAGACTTGAAGGAAAATTGTCCCGGTACGCACTCACAAAGCCCGATTTATGAACTACGTACGGTTCATGCAGCAACCGGCCATTCAGGAACACCTGCTGGTTGACCATCTTTATCCGATCGCCTGGCTCGCCAATCAGCCTTTTCACATACATTTGCGATGGGTCAGCCGGGTAGCGGAACGCGATGATATCGCCATGCTTAGGCGCTTGGTAGGGGAGAAGGTACCGGCTGATGGGCCCCGGTTCAGAATAGGCTAGCTTGTCAACGAAAATATGGTCGCCAACCAACATTGTGTTTTCCATCGATCCGGTAGGAATGACGTACGACCACCCTAAGCTGGTGGACGCAAACAGCATGACTAAAATAGTGGTGGCCCACTCGGCCAGCGTGTTGCGCGTGGTCTGTTTGGGCTCTGAGTCGCTCTCCGGCGGCTCCACAAGTGCCGTCGCCAGCGGGAGTTCGTTTTCCATACCGCGAACTTTCATTGTAGCTGGGGATAAGCTGGCGACGAAATTGCGGTATAACAGAATGTCGATCCACTCTGTCCATCTGATGGAGGAAAAAAATGAACCGAATACAAAAAACGCTTCTTACAGCTCTCGCCCTTGCAGGGCTTTTGATCAGCTGCGGGCCCAAAGGTCCGAGCGATCAAGCCTTGACAACAGACATACAAGGCAAGCTGTATGCGAACGACGCGACTCGCGCCGCCAATGTAAAGGTTGCCGTTAGTAACGGCGTTGTCACCCTCAGCGGCCCAGTTCCAAGTTCCGATCTTGCTTTGCAAGCCGTGAACATTGCCAATGGTACCCCCGGGGTGAAAAGCGTCAACAACCAACTCACGGTAGACACAGCGGCTGCCGCTGCTCCTCCGCCCGTTGCCGCTCCCCCTCCACCCGTGCCGGCCGGTCCGCCACCGCCGCCACCCGGCGATGAACGCGATCGCCGGGCTGAGCACAAGCGCGAAGAGATGGAAAGGCACGATAACCAGCCAGGTCCGCCGCCCGTGCCCGCCGCCATCACTATCCCCGCCGGTGAACGCATTGCTGTGCGGATGATCGACGGCGTGGATACCGCTCACAACACCGAGGGTCAGACATTTCGCGCCTCTCTCGATGCGCCCATTACCTCTAATGACCGGGTAATTGTTCCCGCCGGTGCTCCCGTAACGGTGCTTCTTGCGAGTTCAAAGGGTGCCGGGCGGATCAAAGGCCGGAGCGAACTTGAACTGCGCGTGACCAGCCTCGGATATAGAGGTCAGCAGATCCCCGTCGATAGCAGCGTCTATTCGGCTGAAGGGAATGCGCGCGGTAAACAGACGGCCGTTCGCTCGGGCATCGGCGCAGCTGCCGGGGCAGTGATTGGTGCGATTGCCGGCGGCGGCAAAGGCGCGGCCATCGGCGGTCTCGCTGGCGGTGGCGCGGGCGCCGGTTTCCAACTCGCCACTCACGGCCAGCAGGTGAAGGTTCCTTCCGAAACTCAACTAACCTTCCGCCTGGAAGCCCCGCTCACCCTTACGCGTTAAACTTTTTGGGGCTGATTCACCCGGAATTTCACCACGTCCGATCACTCAAACCTGGTGCGCAGATGTCCAACGTCACGCAGTCTTCAGGAGAAGACTTTCAGGCGCTCGTTGCTTACTTGCAGCATCTGCAGTAAAGCAGCGGCCCGTTTACTGACATACTGATTTAGGAGAAAAGATGATTACTCTTGCTGATGCCCGCCGTGTCATCGCGGCGGCTGAAAAGAAGGCTGAACAAATCGGCCAACCCATGAATATCGCGGTGGCCGATGCCGGCGGCAATCTCGTCGCGCATGTCCGTATGGACAAGGCATGGATGGGAAGCATCGATATTTCCATCAAGAAGGCTTGGACCTCGCGCGCCTTCGATATCGAAACCAAAACCCTCGCCGAGTTCAGCCAATCTGGCGGTCAGTTCTTCGGTATTCACGCTTCGAACAATGGTCGCGTGATGATCTTCGCCGGCGGCATTCCGCTGAAGCGCGGGAACGAAGTAGTGGGCGCAATCGGCGTAAGCGGTGGCTCAGGTGACCAGGATCACGCCGTAGCTCAAGCCGGCGCGGCGGCACTTTAAAAGAAAGGGCTCCGAATTCTTCATCTGACGAACAATTCGGAGCCTTTATCTATTCAAGATGAACCCAACGCGTTTTCTCGGCGTTTTCTGCCTTGCGGCATCTTTGTTGACGCTCCCGCTCGTGGCTCAGTCCGGCCACGTAGTTCACTACGAACTCAAAATGCAGGAACTCAAGACCGTCTACGGTAATTTGCTTCCAGTAATGCACGTAAAGCCCGGCGACGTCATAGACACCACCACTGTCGATGCCGACGGCAAAGAACCCGAAGCCGCTGGCTATAAAGTCGCTGGCCCAAATCCGCTCACTGGACCTTTTTATATCGATGGCGCTGAACCAGGCGATACCCTGGCGGTCAAATTCATCTCAATCGAAACGAACGCAAAAGAGGGCTTCGGCAGCGCCGGTCCTGGCTTTGGAGCCTTGAACAGCAGCAGCTACACCCCGATAATTGGCGGTCCCATTCCAAAGAGCGAGTGGCCCTACTTAATAGACAAAGCTGCTAACGTAGCCACGTTCAAAGCCAAAGATTCAAACTACACCGTCAAGATCCCATTGCATCCGTTTCTGGGATGCGTCGGCGTAGCTCCTGGGAGCGGAGAAGCCCGCAGCTCTATCGTTCCCGCCGAATTCGGTGGAAACATGGATGCGCCTGAGGCCAGTGTTGGCAACACTCTCTATCTTCCTGTAAGCGTTGCCGGAGCGCTGCTCTCCTTTGGCGATGGCCATGCCGCCATGGGCGATGGTGAAGTGGATGGCACTGCCATCGAAATCTCCATGAAGGTCCAGCTTCAGGTTAGCCTTATCAAGAACAAGAAAATCGATTGGCCCCGCTTCGAGAACGACGATTACATTATGTCGGTCGGTATCTATCGCCCGCTCGATGATGCGCTTCGCATCGCCTTCACCGAACTGATTCACTGGATGCACTCCAGCTACGGCCTCTCGGAAATGGATTCCTATGAACTCCTCTCGAAAGTGGCCGAAATCCACCTTGACGAAATGGTTGACCCAAACTACGTCGTCGTCGCCAAAATCAAAAACAGTTCCTCCCTCCGCCAACATCGAACTGAGAAACGCCAGTCCGGAATCGAGATCGTGCGGTGCCCAAACGGAATGTCCCGCTATTTGGTCCGGGAGTTGCATGTAAACTCCATTGTTAAAGAGGTGCTTCTATGCCGATACATGTCTGCGCGGGCGCAACACTTCAATGCACTTTTGAAATGGCGCCCAGCATCCTGGTCGTCCTGCCCGTCAACAAAGTTCTTGTAACCACGCCGGGGGCCAACATTATGGACCACATCCCCATGACGAATATCATGCCTTTCGGAATGTGTTGTTCCCCGTCAAATCCTGCTGTGGCGGCCGCTACCACAGCCGCGCTTGGCGTGCTCACTCCCATGCCGTGCGTTCCTGCCACGCCCGCGCCCTGGGTGCCCGGCGCTCCTACCGTATTGCTCGCCTATCAGCCGGCACTCGACAACACCAGTCAACTTATGTGTACTTGGGGCGGAGTGATCGCAATCGTTAATCCTGGGCAGGAACCAACCCAGATACCTTGATCAAACTTTCGTACTGGTTCAAGTTAGCTTTGACACATTGAGCTGGAATTTCAGATAATTCGCGTTAACACATCGGTTAACGTAAGGCGCTATTCTTTTCTCTTTCGTCTCCTTTGCTCCCGGATGACGCACAAATAGGCGTATTATCGGCCAAGCTGCATTTGGTTAACGGCTTGCAGATCTGGATTCAGCGGCTTTTATAATGGCTTCCTCCATAGCAGTTGGATTACTTACGCAGCAGGCTCGGCTGCTCCAGATTGACACTCCTCTGGGGCCCGATGCTTTTGTCGTCCGCTCTTTTCAGGCGCGCGAAGCCATTTCTGAGTTGTTCGAGATTAACCTTGAACTCGCCTCTGAAAATTATCAGATTACGCCTTCCCGTATCGTCGCGCAGCAAGTAACCATCCGTGTCTTATTTAACGATTCGGAGGAGCGCTTTTTTAATGGTTTTGTCAGCCGGTTCACTCTTGTACCGACGCGAGACCGGCTCGCCCACTATCGTGCGCGGATCGTACCCGCTCTGTGGTTTCTAACGCGGACCACCAATTGCTCCATCTTCCAAAACAAAACCACGCCTGAAATCGTGGAAGCCATTCTCAAACGATATGGCGTAACGCATTACAAGACGGAGCTGACGGGAACCTATGCGCAGCGGGAATACTGCGTTCAGTATCGGGAGACGGCCTTCGATTTTATCTCGCGGCTGCTCGAGGAAGAGGGCATTTGCTACTACTTCGAGCACACCGGCAAAGCGCATACGCTGGTTCTCTCCGACAACTCCTCCGGCCACGCGCCGTGTGAACTGCAACCCGAGGTCGTCTGGGAGCCGGGAACCGGTACTGGCTTCAATTCGGACGGGAACTACGTGCAGGATTGGGTTCGTACCGTGGAAATACATCCCACTAAATGGACCCAGGCTGATTTCGAATTCAAACAGCCGCAGTTCAACTTGCTGGACACCGAGCCAAGCCTTTCCAAGGTGCCTGGACCGGACCTTGAAAGATACGACTACCCTGGCCGTTTCAACTCCATCGGTGGCGCTCAACAACTTACCCGCATTCGAATGGAAGAAGAGGAAGGCGCGATCGATACCATATCCGGCCGCAGCAACTGCCGTGGCTTGGTTCCGGGTTATACCTTCAAGATGAAGCAGAACTACCGGCCTGATCAGAACGGGAGTTTTTTGCTGACTGCGCTTGATCACGCCGCGGTGCAAGCCGGCTTGTATGGCGGAGACGAACAACGCGCCGATGAAGAGCCTTACCAAAACAGTTTTACGGCGATACCAGCCGAAACTCCCTTTCGCCCTCCCCGCAGCACTCCGCGCCCCTACATTCGCGGCCCGCAAACGGCCTTCGTTACTGGGCCCAAGGGCGAAGAGATCTACGTAGACGAGTACGGTCGCGTCAAAGTGCAATTTCATTGGGACCGCGAAGGAAGTTTTGACGACGCCAGCTCCTGTTGGGTGCGTGTCTCCCAGAGTATCGCCGGCAAGAGCTGGGGCGCGGTTCAGCTGCCGCGGGTAGGTAACGAGGTGATCGTTGAATTTCTCGAAGGCGATCCCGACCGGCCCCTTATCACCGGGCGCGTCTACAATGCCGATCACGTGCCGCCCTATAAACTGCCCGACGAGAAGAGCAAATCAACGCTGAAAACACTGAGTTATCCCGGTGGCGGAGGCTTCAACGAGTTCCGCTTGGAAGATAAGAAGGGATCGGAGCAGGTTTTCATCCACGGTGAAAAAGATCTCGACATTCGAATTAAGAACGACAGCCGTGAGTGGATTGGCCGCGACCAGCACCTCATCACGCAAAGGGATAAGATTGAGCAGATCTCGCGCGACAAGCACGAAACAATCCAGCGCGATCAGGTTGAACAAATCACCCGCGACCACCACCTTACAATCCAAGGCAAGCAGGCCATCTCCATCATCGGATCGCACTCTCTTGCCATTACAGGTGACGTCATCGAGCAGTTTAGCGGAAACCAGAGTACCCAAGTTACCGGCTCCTGCTACATCAAAGGAATGAATGTTGTGGTTGAGGCCATGACCGGCTTGACCATCAACGTCGGCGGCAGCTTCATTACCATCAACTCCGCCGGCATTCAGATCACCGGTCCTATGGTGATGATCAACAGCGGTGGATCGGCACTCCCGGGTACCGCTGGTAATCTCGTTTCACCCATATCGCCCCTTGCCGCGGCCGTGGCGGACGATGCCAAATCAGGCGACAAAGGTGGCTTTACAAGGGCGGGTCAGCCGCCCGCGGCGGGTTCACTTGACGGATCGGCCGGCTCCGGCGCTGCCAGCTCCGAAGCTCCTTGGCACGATCCAAACAGCCCGGAGAACAAAGACAAAAAGTCGTGGATCGAAATCGAATTACTCGATCAAAACAAGAAGCCCGTGCCCGGCGAGCCCTATCGTGTCACCCTGCCGGACGGCCAAACGCTGGCTGAGGGAACGCTCGATGACAAAGGCCAGGCGCGGGTTGAAGGACTTGACCCTGGTACTTGCAAAGTGACATTCCCTCAGCGCGACAAACGAAGTTGGAAGCCCAAATAGCGGCCTTCTGAACGGCTCAAACATGTCGAAGACATACACGGTTAAACAAGGTGACCACCTTTTCGGTATCGCCGAAGAGAATGGCTTTCACGATTACCACATTGTGTGGGACCATCCGCGAAATGCTGAGTTAAAGAAGACTCGCGAAAACCCGAACATCCTCTTCCCCGGCGACCAAGTGTTCATTCCCGATCCGGAAATCCGCGAAGAGTCGCGCAGCACCGGCAAGCGGCATAGCTTTGAAGTCAACACACAAAAGCTCCAGCTCCGTATGGTGCTGGAAGATCTTTACGAGAAGCCGATTGCGGGAGCGCCTTGCGACTTAATGGTTGAGGGTGAGATTCATAAGCTGACAACCAATGGCCACGGTCTGATTGAACTCAAGATTTCCGGCAAAGCGAAAAATGCCGTGCTGATCGTGAAGTCTGACCAAACCCCTTTCCAAGATCTCGAAATCCCGATAAAGATTGGCTCGCTCGACCCTATCGACACGCCGTCGGGTCAACAGGAGCGGCTCGAAAACCTCGGTTACTTTCCTGGAGATGGAGACAAGGCTGCCCTTGAGTCCGCAGTTGAGGAATTTCAGTGCGATAACGGGCTAGCCGTGGACGGTGTGTGCGGTCGTCTGACGCAAGCGAAGCTGAAGACAAGTCTACGGATGCTAAGGCGCAAATATGGGCGACACCGGAGAACTTCACGACGCCTCGGAGGGTGGCGTTTCGGGCCATCATGCCGAGACGCCGCTCGAGTTTTTTGTCTCTCCCGCCACTTCCGGCGAGTTGAATACTGCCAGACTGCGGCCGGTTCCCGTCGCCTGCTGGCGGGTCGATCAGATCCGGTTCGCCTTCGATTCCTCATTTGTGACTCCGGGCATCACTGCTGAACTCCAAATGCTCCAGAACCTCAGGGAAGCGCACAAGAGACCTGACGCAAGTGGAAAAATAATATATCCGCCCCTTTCGATTTTCGGGCATGCCGATCCAGTCGGCAGCGACGACTATAACAAGGCTCTTAGTGGCCGCCGCGCTACCGCGATCTATGCAATTCTCATCAACAACACACAACCGGAAAAAGCGGTCGGCCTTTGGCGGCAAATCGGGCGTTCCGAGAATTGGGGAACAAACCAGCAACAGATGATGCAGGACGCCACCGCTCTTCCCGCCGCCACGTCTGGCGGCGAATTGCTGAAAGCATACTTGCAGCACCTCTCTCCCCCTGAGCTCAAAATCTCTCCGAAAGATTTTTTGACGCAAGGATCAGATGCCGGCGGTAAAGGCGATTACCAGGGCTGCAGCGAATTCAATCCGCTGCTCATTTTCTCGCAAAAGGAACAGACGCAGTTTCAAAAGGGCCAGCAGGATCACGATCAAGCCGTCATTGACGACCGCAACACAGCGAATGAACCGAACCGCCGCGTATTGGTTCTGCTGTTCCGGGCGGGAACCAAAGTCGATGCGGCAAAATGGCCGTGCCCGCGTGCTGCCGAGGGCGTAGGCGGCTGTCACAAACGCTTCTGGTCCGACGGCGAAAAGCGGCGCAGCGCCCGTCTCTCGGATACTGACCGTAAATTTGAAGACACGCAGGACACCTTTGCCTGCCGGTTCTATCAGCGGATCACGAGCAAATCGCCGTGTGAAGGGCTATTCGTCCCCATCGCGCTTCGTGTCGTCAATATTGACTACGAGCCAATCGCCGGCATGCCCTATGAGTTGACGATGGGCGAGGTTAAACTTACCGGAAACACCTCCAAAGACGGACTCATCGTGCAAAAGCTCCCTCCCGACACGACGGCGGGCACTCTTACGTGCGACGGTTTTACTCGGGACGTCACATTCGGACCCATAGACGATGTATCAACGGTGACAGGTGCGCAGCCTCGCTTATTTAACCTTGCCCAGGGGACTGCGGACGCTCAACAGGGTGTGCTCGACGAACACACGCAGCTCGCGCTGATGCGCTTCCAAAACCAGCATGAGATGACCACCACGGGGCAGCTCGATAACCCGACTATTTCGAAACTGAAGGAGCGCTATGGCTCTTAGCACAACAAGGCTCTCCCCCATTGTTCCGGGCCCGCTGAAGGTTAAACCGCGCGGCAGGAACACGGTGGTTCATCCATTCGATCCGGTTGACAACAACGCATCGGTCTGGTTCCCTGAGCTGATCGGCAGAAGTAGTGTGCGCGCACCCAACGAAGTCGTCCCCTATATCGACGGGCGCGATGCCTTTAAGGACATGGTTGCGGCAATCCGCACGGCGAAGCAGCCTGGGCACTTCATTTATCTTGTCGGCTGGCGTCTAATCCACGATTTTCCGCTCATCGACGGTGACAGTACCACTACTGTCGAAGCCCTTTTCAGGACAGCCAGCTCAAAGAACGTCGACATTCGTGTCATGCTTTATCACCAGACGCAGCTGAGCGGCGAAGACAATACAGACGCGATCGACTTCGTTGGACAACTTCCCACCGGAAAGGCAATCCACGACGATCGAGTCGTCAAAGGCGGTTTTTTGCCGCACTTCTTCAAGCCCAGCGTTCCTTATCTGGGTGTTCACCATCAGAAGATACTCATCGTGAATGGCGAGGAAGGATTAATCGGTTTTCAGGGCGGAATGGACGTTAATGTCGACCGGTTGCACTTCGGAGGGCCGTTCGGGCTTCACGATGTGCATACGCGAATTCGCGGGTTGGCCGCCGCCTCGCTTTGGGATTTGTTCGTGGAACGTTGGAAAGATCATCCGCGGTCGCGGAACTTCAGTCCGATTCCATCCGAGGTCCACGACACCGCGAATGTTGTCGATGACCTTCAGGTAGAGGTCGGACGGACGTATCCGAATTCGGAATCGCACTCGCTTTTTGGTCCGGGAGGCCCGTATCGTTTTGCTGCGGCCGGCGAGCAGTCGGTGAAAGCTCTCGTTTTGAACGCCATCTCACAGTCGAAACGGTTTATATACATTGAAGATCAATACCTCTTCGATATGAGCATCAGCAACGCCCTGAAGGCCGCGCTGCCGAGTCTGAAGAAGCTGATCATCCTGATCACCGATTCTCATCAAGCCTTCGATCAGCGTCAGCCCTTTCTCCGGCGCAAACTATTTATCGATAATCTTACAGGCGGTGCGCAGCCCCCGACGGACAAAGTCATCGTGTGCCAGAACGTCGGCGGCTCGCAAAGGGTTCCATTCGTACACTCCAAGACTTTCATCTTCGATGACAAATTCGCCATCACCGGCTCTGCTAACCTGAACCGGCGCGGCTACACGCACGACAGCGAGCAGAACGCCGGAATTTTCGACAGCAACAAGAAGAAGCGGTTCTTCTTTGCGCACGAATTGCGTATGAACTTGTGGGGCAAGCTGCTTTCGAAGCGTCCCATCGACCTCGTCAACCCCATCGCGAGCAGTGTTCATTGGACCAAGCCCATCGGCAATATCGCTACCTATCTCGTGAATGGCCAGGATCCCTCCCACGGCTTTCCGGAAGATGAATTGAAAGACCTTGTCTGGAATATAGGCATTGATCCGGATGGTTCATAAAGAGTGCCATGACGAGCGATAAGGATGCAGGTACAATTCACGGCGCTTCCGAAGGCGGTGTCGCGGGCAAGTACCCCGACGCAGCTCCCTTTCAGTTTTTCGCCGCGCCTGCTATTTCCAGTGAGTTGAACACCGCGCGTCTGCGGCTCATCCCGGTAGGTTGCTGGCGCGTCAACCACATCCGCTTTGCCTTCGATTCTTCCTTCGTCACGCCGGACATCACGACCGAACTGCAAACGCTGGTGAGTTTGAGGGAGGCAAACAAGAAGTTCGATGCCGGCGGCAAGGCACAGTATCCGCCGCTCTCGGTTTTCGGACACGCTGATCCGGTAGGCAGCGACGACTATAACAAGGCTCTGAGCGGTCGCCGCGCAACGGCAATCTACGCGCTTCTCATCAGCGGTACCGAATCAGAGAAGGCATCCAACCTTTGGCAGGAGATGGCCGCTACCGAGAAATGGGGAACTAACCAGCGCCAGGTCATGCAGGCAAAAACCGGCCTCCCGGCTGGAACGTCCGACAGCACTTTGTTCAAAGCATATATGCAAAAGCTCCGGCCGCCCGGACTCCAGCTTGGCCTTAAAGATTTTCTCGCGCAGGGCGCTGACGCAGCGGGCAAAGGCGATTATCAAGGCTGCGGCGAATTTAACCCTAAACTGATTTTTTCCAGAAAAACGCAAAAGGATTTCGACCAAGCCAGCGACAAGACGGCGCGCAACCTTGCGAATCAGCCGAATCGCCGCGTAATGGTTCTGCTCTTCCGGCCCGGCAGTAAGATCCTTGCCTCCAAATGGCCATGCCCCAAAGCTGCGGAGGGTGTTGGCGGATGCATAAAGAGATTTTTCTCCGACGGCCAGAGTCGCCGGAACAATCGCCTCCCGGAAGACGACCGCAAGTTTAATCTGACTCACGACACGTTTGCCTGCCGCTTCTACCAGCGGCTCTCAGACAGTAATATCTGCGATGCTCTTGAACCGGGCAAGTTTCGGATTGCCGTTATTTTGAAAAGCAACTCCGGCGCGCTTGCACTTCGGAACAGTCCTGTCAGCGTTTCGTTAAACAATGGAGTGCATTTGAAAGGGGAAACCGATGACGACGGTACGTACCTGGCTGAAAATGTCCCCGCCGGAGATCATTCCCTCGAAATTGAAGGCGTCGAAATAGCAGTTCCTTCCATGCGTAGAGAGTTGCCTCCGCGAGTGACCAGAGTGCCAGGCCTCCGGCGAATTCCGTAGCCGTCGCGGCCCATCGGCGAAAGGAGAATCTTGGGAAACGAAATCAGCGCAGTCTTCAATCAAGGCATTCTTGAGCTGTTTGACAAAAACGCAACAGTAGGTTTTCATTTCACGTCCCCGGACGACGCGCAAACCGTAGAAATTAACTTCTTCGAAGTAGATTCCTGGGTCAGCAACGGCAAAACCATCGAAGAATCTCACTCCCCGCCACGGCTGATTGGAACCACTGGCGGTGTCGTCAAGGAAACCAAATATCACGAAACGTCGCAGAAGATTCCCTTCTCGTCCAATCACACCACGCAGATGCTGACGGTCGATATCGACGGTTCCAAGATTACAATGCCCCTTCCCAATCCGAATACCGATCGGGAGTTGGATTTCTTTGAGGTCGGCTTTACAGTCACTGCAACGGTGAGCGGAGCAAAAAAGACATACCAATCTCCGTCTCCCCTGTTCGTAAGAAATACGCCCACTCCTCGCGCGGAGCTGGCAATCGTCGCCGGCGACGGAACCGAGTTCCCCGATGACCCTTCGACGACAGGCTACTTCTCCGAAGCCGCGAAGTACTGGGAGAAACTTCAAGACAACCAGCGGCAAACCGAATTATCTTTGCAGTCGATTTTTCTTTTTCTGAGAGAGGATGACGAAAAATCCATAAAGGCTCGAAATTCTTTGCCTTGGGGCCGTATTAATATAGTCAGCCACGCCGATGACGGATGGCGCCCCCACCACGCCGATTTCAAGGCAACATGGTATATCAAGGCAAGAGATAGTGACTCAGTCGATAACGATTTCGGGTTCACTGCGAAAGTGTTGGGCGAAGCAGAGCTTGGATTCCCAGGTCCGCGCAGGCAGGAAGTGGATGAGCACACCGAAATTATCATTCGTGGTTGCGCCATTGGCAATGACGTCGAGATGCTCAACGCGATACGCGATAAATTCGGAGGTCTGGCAACCGTGTTTGCTCCGAAGTTTGCGAACGTCTATAGGAGAGAAACCGGGGTGTCCAGGGACCGTTTGGCGGATTCCTGGGACTTTTCTCTCCCCGGTGTTGTGCAAGCTCCCGACGCGGCGCATATCTCAGCGCTTCTGAAAGCGCGCTTTCAGAACCATCCTTCCTATTCGACTTTCTCCGACGCCGCTTGGCTGGAGGTGGCAAAAATAACGGCTCCTTTGAGCCCCACGGCAAATCAGTTCAGGCAGCGGCTCATTTATAGGACCGGTGAAATGAAGGCTTTCTTCCAGGAAGCTGAGGTAAAAAATAAAAGTCAAGCCGAACTGACCTCGTTAATGAAAACCCAGCTGCCCGAGATCTCGGACACCTATCTCTGGCATTGGACCGTCGCTCCGTCAAAGGCGCAGAAACCGCTCTTTGAGGTGACGGGAAAAGGTGTTAAATCGTTCTTTGAGATCCTTCGTATGCGCACCATAACCGCGGATGAGAAAACTGTTTTGGTTACGCCGAACCACCTCGATCAAACTCAATTCGGAAGGTCGTCCTGACGCTGCTGCGGTTCACCGGCGGCTGAATCAGCTCGATCCCCCCGAAGAGTCTCACGCCGGTTTTCGATTTCTTCTGGAACGCGTCAGGGACGTACACTGCTCCCGCGTATCGCAATGTGTAGACCGCGCGGAATGATCGCCGGGGACATGGGCGTCAGCAGCCTTCGAAGCTCTGCGGCGGTCATTTCCATGAACGCGTGGCGTCGCTGGCAAACGGGGCCGTAGTCTTAGTTTCCGGTATGCGTTTCCGGCTAAGTGGCCCTGGTTTTGAGAGAATCGATAACAGAAGGTCGAATGAACAGCACGGAACCGTCAATCTTTGATCTAAGCCCGGCAGAAAAGCTTCAACTCGTGGAAGATCTGTGGGACGACCTTGCTGGCACGCCAGAGGCGGTACCGGTTCACGATTGGCAGAAACAGGAACTGGCCCGCAGAAAAGCGAATCTGCTGAAAAACCCCGCTACACTGGAGACGTATGCAGAAGACGGTTGCCGTCTATGAAAACGGGGTTTTTCGCCCCCTCGAGCCGCTGGCGCTCGCGGAACGCCAACGCGTCTCCTTCACCATCGACGAAGCAACCGTTGCCCCAACAGATGACGACCTCCTTGACCACGAGCTGATGAACAGCCTTAATGCCGAGGATTTCCCGGACGTCAGCATCGAAGACGTGCGAACAGCCTCGGCGAAGATCCCGGGTTCCATGACCCCCGCCTTCGCTGCCGAACGCGACGAACGTTTCTGATTGCCGGGATATTTCCTCGATTCCAGTGCTGTCGGCAAGCTCTATCACGTTGAGGCGGGAACTCCCATAATTCAGGCCTTAGCGACGGAAGCTGATAGTTTCCTTTACATATCGCGCCTTGCGGTTGTTGAAGTCCCATCCGCTTTCGCGGGGAAGGTGCGCTCCGGACAACTAGCGGCCGCTGATATCGAGCTGCTCCGTGCGCGCTTCCATGGAGACCTTCGCCGTGGGCTGCGGCAAACGGTTGCCATGAATGCCGGACACTATCGGGACGCCGGAGCGGCCGATTCAACGCCCGCGGCCTGCATTCCTGTTTGCGCACGCTCGATGCCCTTCAACTTGCTGTTGCACTGTATCTCAGAAGCGCAGTCTGGTAGAGATTTCGTTTGCGCGATCAGCAGGAGAGACGTTCATCAACGAACTCATGCGATAAACGCGCGAGCTAGGCCGCTGGTTTACTTGTCTCTCGGTCCGAACGTCTTGGCTAAGTAGTCGACAATCGCCTTCATCTCGGCGTCGGACGCCTGCGCTCCCCGGGCGACCATGTTCTGAACGATCGCATTCCATTCCTTCGCACTCATCCTCTGGCTCGTTACGACCTCGACCGAATGACACCCGGTCCCGCACGTTTTCTGCACTAAGGTTTTCGCGCCGCCCGCCGGCAGCTCCACCGGAGCAAAGGCGCCCACAATCGGCGTTCCGCGCGTTGCTGCTGCGGCCACTGCCTCTGAGACCGAAACCGGCAGCGGCTTCCGGGGAACATCCGGCAGCGCAAAGGCGACCAAGGTATTGCTCAGCCCTCCGCCCAGAAACGCTCCGCCCCCCGCCGCCATCACAGCCACATATTGCCGCCCGTCACGTCCCATGTAAGTGATCGGGCTAGAATGCGCGCTTGCCTCTAACCTCGCTTCCCAGAGCAGGTTTCCGTTTTTCGAATCAAATGCGCGGAATCGCGAATCGTTCGTTGCGCCGATAAAGACGAGGCCACCGGCCGTTGCGATGCTGCCACCAAGGTTCAGCGAACCAGTGTCGTGCACGCCGATTGCCTCCAGCGCCTCGATCCTGCCCAACACGGATCGCCAAGCGATCTCGCCAGAAGCCAAATCGACCGCGATCAGCTCTCCAAACGGCGGATTTTGGCACGGTATCCGCGTCTCCCGATTCCAGAATCGCGCGTAGGGTCCATAAGCAGACGTCCGCACGAACTCCGAACCACGCCTCTCCATGTGCCCCCACTGTCCCACGTTCATGATATTGACGAACAACAGACCAAGCGTAGGATCGACCGACACTCCACCCCAATTCCCCCCACCGAGGGTACTCGGAAAGAATAGTGCGTTCCCTTCAAGCGGCAGCGGCGTGTAGGGCGGTCCGATCGTCATTCGATTGCTGGCAAACAATTCCCTACAAAAACGCGCCTGCTCCGGCGACCGGTCGTACATGTCCTCCAGGCGAAATGTGTTCTTCGCCAACGGCGCCGGCTTCAGCGGAAACGGCTGCGTCTTCGCGGTCACCTCCCCTGGAACTGTGGTTTGGGGCACAGGCCGCTCTTCCAACCCGTAAACGGGCTCCCCTGTTGTGCGGTCGAAGACGAACAGCAGACCCATCTTGCTGATTTCCGCGACCGCCGGCACGATGCGCCCACCGCGGCGAATGTCGAATAATGCCGGTGGCGCAGCCAGGTCATAGTCCCAAAGGTCGTGATGCACTAGCTGCTGGTGCCATTTTTTTTCACCCGTCCGCGCATCGAGCGCCACCAGCGAGTTCCCGTACAGATTGTCCCCGACCCGATCCGCGCCGTAAAAATCCGAGGTCGGCGCACCCAGCGGTGCGTACACAATCCCGCGCTTCTGATCAATTGAGAAGAACCCCCACACATTGGTTCCGGATCGATTCTTCCAACCGTCGGTAGGCCATGTCTCCGAGCCTGCTTCCCCGGGGCGCGGCACCGTATGAAAGGTCCAAAGGAGCTTGCCCGATTTGGCGTTCCAGCCACGAATGTCTCCGTAAGCGCCCGCCGTTGGCGAACCCTCTCCATTGCTGCAGCCCGTGATGACGACATCGCCAAAGACAGCCGGCGGCGACTCCAACGCGTATCGTCCATCCTTCAAATCCCCGAGCACGCCTTGTTTCAAGTCCACTCGGCCTTCGTTCCCAAATCCCGGCGCAGGCTTGCCGCTAGTCACATCCAGCGCTAACAGGAAATGTCCATTGCCGGCGAACACCCGCGAATGCAGGCCGCCTGTCCCCTTCCAATGCGCCAGCCCTCTCAGAGCCATGGGCGCGGCACCGTACTTCCAGAGCAACTCGCCCGTCTCGGGCACGAGTGCATACACTCCATCCGGAGCCGTCACGTACATCACTCCGTCCACAACGATGGGCGTCGCCTCCGACCCCGGTTTCCCCGTCCGAAACGTCCATGCGAGTTTCAGCCGTTCGACGTTGTCCGCGTGAATCTGCCGCAAGGGAGAATACCGCATCGCGCCTGGATCATTCCCATAGGAAGGCCAATCCGTCTGGGCGAAGCCACCGGCAGCGAGCAACAACAGCGCGGCAAGTCGAGTCACTCCACTACTCTAGCCAGTCGACCTCTCGCAGATCTCTTTCCGCGTTACTGGCGATGCGCTCAACGCCCGCTCGGGCGAAACTGAGCCGTCTCCGGCCCATTTACGGCCTAGCGTTTGAGGTGTCTGTACATCGAATCGAGATCCCGCCGAGGCATCTCGCGCCCGTTTTCGATTTCCCCTGGAACGCGTGAACAGCGTCAGGTGACCTGCGGACCGCCAATGGCGCATGGCTAAGCGGTGTTTCGAACAATGAGGGTTGCTCGCGATGATTGTTCCAATTCTGCAATCAGAATTGCATGGCGGCGCATAAGTTTTTCAACTTGGTTGGTCCTATAATTACAATTCTCAAGGTGAACAACTTTGGGCGGCGTACCGCGGAATCAGCCAGGCCCAGAAAATCGCAATCGGCGGTCACGATTGAGGTCGTTCAACCTGGCGTATTTCCCAAATCGCTTCGAAGTGAAGCTCGCCAGCCCCGTCCCAAAAACATGCAATGAGCCGGGAAAGAGTTCCGCTAGGCGTCCCACGAGTTTCGGCGAGAGATTTGCATCAAACAGAAGCCTCAACGCGACACGCGCTCACGCCCGCTCTGGAAAGCGTAGGCATAGACCGCCGGGAAATCCGCCTTCTCAAGATACGGATAATCGCTCAGGATCTCATCCTCGGTCATGCCCGACGCAAGCATATCCAGCACCTCCCAGACTGTGAGGCGAAGTCCACGGATGCAGGGTTGCCCTGAGCGCTGACCTGGTATGACCGTGATTCTGGACAGGTCAGCTCTGTCAACACTCGCCATAGACACATTATCCAGCATCGCGTAGCCGGTGCCGTCATGCGCCGGTCCGCGGCGCTGCTATTGCGCAGGCGGCTCGCGCCTTTTAATTTCGTAGCTGCGCTCCGGCTTCTAGAAACCCGCCTTCACGCCGAACCGTTGCCGGTTCCGCTCAAGCCAGGGTAACTGGACTTACATTCAGCTTTCCGGAACCGACTATCCCGGGTTTTTACCTGGTTAGATCTCCTCATGAATATCAACGATCTGAAGCATGAAATTAGCCCCTCTAACACTTGTGAAATCCAAAATAGATTCTAAATCTGTACTCGCTGGACTCGCTCTGGGGCTGGTCCTCCTAATGACTCCCGGTGTGGCAAGTGCACAGAATGCTGGAAGCCAGCCAACCCAGAGTCAAAATACCAATCGTGACGACCGCGGATTTAATCTTGGTTGGCTAGGGCTACTCGGACTTGCTGGACTGGCTGGTCTTAGACGTCGTGAATCAACGCCTGCCGCTCGACTTGCCTCCGATGCCAGATAAGCGAATGGCGCACGGGCATGAGAGTAGCCGCTCAAGCGAGCGGAGGCGAGACACGGCCCAATGATTTTGGAACAAACTTTGTCGTCCGCTGTGCTCCACGGCGTCAGTGAGTTATTGAGTCACTCAGTTATGCGATTGACTTACTTCGTATCTCAGCGACGGAAATATCAGCACGCCTTCCTTCGGTGCGATTGGAGACCGTGAACCCATGGAGGCAGTCGATCAGGTAGCTACCCCTCGGTCAGCGCAAGATAACATCAATACAGTTGTCAGGATTGAAGAAGAAGCACAACTTAGGCGTACCCGGGCAGATCGCGTTTCCGACATAATCGCAAATTTCGTCGGCAGTCTCCTCTTCGTAATCCTTCACCTTGCATGGTTTGGCGCTTGGGTCGTAATAAACCTAGGCGTACTGTCGGGAAAATGGAAATTCGACCCGTACCCGTTCGCTCTCCTTTGCATGCTAGTCTCCTTGGAAGGCGTTCTGCTTTCGACCTTTGTTCTGATCAAGCAGAACCGAATGAGTCTGCGTGCCGACCAGCGGGCGCATCTAGGCCTTCAGATCACTTTGCTCTCGGAGAAAGAGCTCACGAAGATTCTGCAGCTCCAGCAGTTGATTTGCGCACGCCTCGAAATTCCAGAGGCAAGCCAGGACGAAGAAGTCGCCGAGCTCAGCTCTGTAACAGCCGTCGGCAACATTGCTCACGCAATTGACCAGAGAATGCCAAAGGATGCGTAACTCCAGCAATAAGAGATGCTGGACCCCGTGGCGCCAAGGACTTCGTGTCAGATGGTAATGAAGTCAGCGTGACTTACAATTTTGCCTGTTTGTCCATTCCCTTTCATCCCGTCTTCTCGCCGCGCGTAGTTACGATGTACTCGGTCCCACGTCACGGCGAAGGCTTTGTCCGGAAATGCTCCAATAGCCGTTGGTATGAACGATTGTTTGGATCATGGTTCAGTCTCAGGATCGTTCTGGTTCTTGGAGAACCGCATGTGTGCTGGTCGGAATGGTAGAAGCCTGTTCCTTTGTCGGTTGCTGTGGGTGGACCGAGGCCCAGGCTCGCTACCTAATAGACTTTCCAACAATTGAGCTACAGACCACGTTTTACCAACCTCCGGCGATCGGCGTCGCCAAACGCTGGAAAACTAAAGCGCCTGCCGGCTTCCGCTTCTGCATGAAAGCGTGGCAACTCATAACACACACGCCATCAAGCCCGACGTATCGCCGATTGAAATCAGGAGTCAGCTCGAAAGAGCGGGATCTCTACGGCAGCTTCCGTCCAACCGAGCAGGTTTGGTTAGCATGGGAACGCACGCGCGAGATAGCCGACGTCTTAGACGCTCAGGTCATCGTGTTCCAGTGCCCTAAGTCTTTCCTGCCGACACGAGAAAGCACTCGCAACCTTTCTTCATTCTTCTGTCAAATCGGCCGGACTGATCGCACGCTTGCGTGGGAGCCGCGGGGAGATGACTGGTCCCCCGAACTTATCCGGGATCTATGCGCCGCGAATAACCTCATCCACTGCGTAGATCCTTTCAAAGCAGACTCTGTTTATGGGGATGGTCTCTATTGGCGGCTGCATGGCAAGACCGGGTACCGTTATCGCTATACAAACGAGGATTTGGCCGAATTAAAAACTAAGCTTCAGGCCCGAGCGCGCCGGCCCGGGCCGAACTACATCATGTTCAACAATATTCACTCAAAGCAAGATGCTCTGCGCTTCTGTAGTGGCGCCATATGCATAGATGACAGTCACACCGCGCAAGGTACGTGATGGTGGATCTGCTCGTGAACGTGTTCAGCCTCGGGCGTCGGTTTTTATCGTGCGGCAAAGATCGAAAGAGCGGAAATATTCAGGGACGCGTCCATGCAACAATGCCCGGCGCTCCGCATCTCATTTACACCAAGGCCCGGCAAGAATCTTGGTTTCCGCCACTTAATCCAGTAAATGTCTCCGATGCTCTCTTTCCCAGCCGGCACCTTTAAGCTGCCTTTGCTTGCGTCCTTCTTGCTCAGTGCGAACCTGCTGGCCGACCCCGTTCCCGTCCGCCATCTTCAGGGCTCGGCGCATGGTTTTGTCGCGCTGAAGACTCTTGAAGGCACACGCCTGGCCGTTGGAGACATGACCCAGGTCGTTGACGGCGATCGCGTAACCTCGCGTGTTGTCTTCCACTTCCGAGACGGTTCAGTCGACGACGAGACTACAGTGTTCACACAGCGTGGCGTATTCCGTCTCATTACGGACCACCATATTCAACGCGGGCCCGCCTTCCTAAAATCTTCCGACGTATTCATCAATGCCTTGACCGGGCAGATTACGTCTCGTACAAAGGACGGGAAAATCAGGCACGACCACCTGGACCTCCCGCGCGACGTCTCGAATGGTCTTCCGCCCAACCTCCTGATGAATGTTTTTCCCTCGACCCCTGAGACGAAGCTTTCGTTTGTCGCGCCAACCGAGAAGCCGCGGCTCATACATGTCTCGATCAAACCGGCCGGAGAAGCCCCTTTCACGGTCGGCGGGACCAAGCGGAAGGCCATCGATTTTGTTCTTCACGTTGAATTGGGCGGTCTCACCGGGATCATTGCTCCAATGATTGGTAAGCAGCCGTCCGATTACCACATATGGATCCTCGGCGGCGCCTCCCGCGTTTATACGCGAAGAAGGTCAGCTCTACGAGGGCGGCCCAATCTGGCGCATCGAACAAATTAGTCCCGAATTCCCGCAATAGAAACGTATAGAACACTCGGTCCCACATTATCGGCCGGCGCACCCCGATTTGCTGCGCGCCCCCACGGTGAGAGCCCTTGGGGTTTTGCGTAGCAACGAATTCTTCGACGCCGCACATCTAATTTCTTCAGCCCTGAGAGGAAAGTAAATGCCAGAAAATAACTTACAGCAATTAACCACGACTGACCCGAAGTCGGTAGGACCAAAGCCAGACCCGCGGCAGGAAAAGATCCGCATCCCGGCCTGACCGAAGACATGCGCACCAAGCCCGATCACGGCGAAGAGTCGTATAAAGGATTAGGCCGGCTTACGGATCGGGCGGCGATCATTACAGGCGCGGATAGCGGCATTGGACGGGCGGTCGCGCTCGCGTTTGCGCGGGAGGGCGCCGACGTCCTTTTCACATACCTCCCTGAAGAGGAGGAAGACGCCAACGAAACCGCCCGCTGGATTGAGAAAGCGGGGCGCAAGGCCGTCAAGATCCTCGGTGATCTGCG
The DNA here is from genome assembly GCA_963718465.1 of Bryobacterales bacterium. GTDB lineage: Bacteria > Acidobacteriota > Terriglobia > Bryobacterales > Bryobacteraceae > Bog-105. Next base: position 290,569 of record CAVQZK010000036.1, read on the forward strand.
GCAAGAGCAGCATTGTCAAACGGTGATCGACCGTGCTTTCAAGGAGTTTGGAAAATTGGATGTACTCGTGAATAACGCCGCCTTTCAGATGACTCACGAGAAGATCGAGGAGTTCACGACGGAGGAGTTTGACCGCACGTTCAAAACCAACATTTACGCCTTGTTCTGGCTGACACGCGCCGCACTGCCACGGATGCAGCCAGGTAGCGCGATCATCAATACCACTTCGATACAAGCTTATGATCCGAGTCCTAATCTGCTTCCGTACGCCGCGACGAAAGCAGCTATCGTGAGCCTCACCAAAACGCTGTCGCACCTTGGCATGAAACAGGGGGTGCGCGTTAATGCAGTGGCGCCCGGGCCGGTGTGGACGCCGCTTATTCCCGCGACGATGCCGGCGGAAAAGGTCAAAAGCTTCGGCAAAGACACCGTCCTTCGAACGGCCCGCGCAGCCAATCGAAATCGCACCCGTCTTTGTCTTCTCTGGCTTCGAACGAAGCTAGTTACATCACAGGCGAGGTCTACGGAGCGACGGGCGGCCAAACACCCTATTAAAGAAACGGCGGGTGTGTTTCTCTTGTGATGGAGCAGCGCCTCGCCATCCATAATGTTGGTTTCGACAAGAGGATTGTGTTCGCCGGGAACAGGGTGACCATCGCGACAGAGAAGAGCAGGCTGCCGGATTTCGCGAGAATCCTCGCTCCTCGTAAGGAGGGCAGCCGGCAGGCCTCTTTTTCGAAATCATCCCGAGTCACATACAAACGCAGGTCTCTTGTTTGGACCGGGCGGCCTGCAGGAGACACAAGTACACGCTGGACGTTCTAGGAGGAGCGCGGGAGCTAAACTACGCCCTCGACTACCGCGAAGTTCAAGAAATCATCGCACCGACGAAACATCGCGTATATGCGTACGACGCTCAAAAGCGAAAAGGTCCCCGCAGCCGTCAAAGCTCTGGGCGATCATTTCCATGAACGCGTGGCGTCGCCGGCAAACGGTTGTGTAGTCTTAGTTTCCGGTATGCGCGTTTCCGGCCAAACAACCCTGGTTTTGAGAGAATCGATATCAGAGGCTCGAATGAACCGCACGGAACTGTCAATCTTTGATCTAAGCCCGGCAGAAAAGCTTCAACTTGTGGAAGATCTATGGGACGACATCGCTGGCACGCCAGAGGCGGTGCCGGTTCACGATTGGCAGAAACAGGAACTGGCCCGCAGAAAAGCCAATCTCCTAAAAAACCCTGCCTCGGCCCTGTCCTGGGAAGAAGTGAAACAAAGAGTGCGCGCCCGGTATGGGCCGTAGCCTGGGTGTCGCACCAGAAGCCGAACTCGACGTTGCCGAAGCTTATGTCTGGTATGAGAGTCGTCGGACGGGCCTGGGCGAGGAATTTCTAAGTTCGGTTGATGCGTGTATCGAGCGCATTCGCCGCCAACCCGCGACCTAGGTTCGCGTTCATGAGGAGTACCGCCGGGCCTTAGTACGGCGATTCCCATACGCCGTCTTTTTTCGAGGCGACGGAGATGGAAGTAACAATTTACGCCGTGTTTCACACCTCGCGGGATCCTGCCAAATGGCGACAGCGCCTACCTTGAAGTCGAGAGCGCGATCAGACGATCGGACATGGTTTCAGTTCCCCTTTGGAACATCACGCCAACATGTAACGCAGGAACGTTGTTTCTGCCCCGATGCGGCTTCACCACGATCTCCACATCCTGATCAAGCGCCACCAGAAAGCACAGCAGACGCTCGACCGAAAACTGCCGGAACTCCCCACGCAGCATCTTCGATACGTCAGGCTGGTGGACGCCGGACAAATCGGCAGCCTCAACTTGTTTCAGGCCGCGATCTTTCATGATCGTGTCGATTTTGAACACGAGCTGCGCCTTGACCAGGTGCTCTTCCGCATTCGGAACGTCGATATCTTTGAACACATTCCGACTCCCGGTAGGGAGGGCTCGCACCTAATCATCGCCAAGTACATCTGCGAACATACGCCGGTCCGGAACCCTTGCCGACAGGCGGCATTCTTCGGGATCAACTCCTCGCCATATTAGGCGCCGAATTCTACGGCCTTCAGCTGAAGAAATTGGAACGAAGGCCAAATTCTTGACTTCGGAGTATACTCACTGGCGGAGGGTCGATGGCTCACAAATTTCGTTTCCGTGCCACGGACACCATTGGGGTGGCGGACGCAGAGTCAGATCGGACTTTCCTGAAAGAGTGCTTCGTTGACGCCGGTCAAATGAGTCTACTGCTCGACTGCAATGATCATCGTCGTATCGTTTTGGGGCGAACCGGAGCTGGGAAGACGGCGCTGCTGAGCGAGCTGCTGGAAGCGGCTTCAACTTCAATAAATGTAAATCCGGAAAGTCTTGCTCTTGCTTACATCTCAAACTCAACCATTCTGCAATTCGTACACAGCCTGGGAGTGAGTTTGGACACATTCTTCAGGTTACTTTGGCGTCATGTCTTTACAGTTGAGGTTATTAAAGCGCACTTCCATTTAGACAGCCCGCACGCTAAGGATGGGCTTATCGAATGGCTGCGAGGGGTTTTCAGTGACAAGAAACGGCAACATGAAAAGGCATTGCAATATTTGGAGCGATGGGGAAGCAAATTTTGGGAACAGACTGATTACCGCATCGAGGAGCTAACGACGAAGCTAGAAAGTGAACTGAAGGCGTCAATTTCGGCAGCTGTGCCGACAGCGGCGAAGTTTGACTTTTCTGGCGGACAATCGCTATCGCAGGAGGAGAAGGCGAAGGTTGTAGAACGGGCTAAGTACGTGGTTAATCAGGTACAGATTCAGGAGCTATCCTATGTCCTAGAACTACTCGATTCAATTTTAGAAGATCCCAACAAGCGCTACTACATCATTATTGATCGGCTTGATGAGAATTGGGTTGAAGAAGGGTTGAGATACCTTCTGATCCGAGCTTTAATCGAGACCGTCCGAGATTTTTGTAAGGTTAGGCACGCGAAGATAATAATCGCGCTTCGATACGATCTGATTGACCGAGTGATTCGAATGTCGAGGGGCCCTGGCTTTCAAGAAGAAAAATACGAGTCGCTCTATATAGATTTAAGCTGGACCCGTGAACAGCTTGTGCGCATTTTAGACAAGCGAATCGATAAAATGGTTAGGCAGAGCTATACGGTCCAGCCCGTCACTCACAAGGATTTACTTCCAAAATTTGTCAATAAGCAACCGGCGATTGACTACATTATTGATCGGACGCTGATGCGGCCCAGAGACATAATTGTGTTCTTCAATGCTTGCATCCGTCAGGCCGGGGAAAATCCGTCGATCACGACGGCGATGCTCAAGGCCGCGGAGGGGGAATACTCCCGACAGCGCCTACGCTCGCTGGCAGATGAATGGATTGCGGACTATCCAGATCTGTTGGTGTTTGTCGATATACTCAAGGGTCAACAATCGAGATTGAAAGTTCAAGATATCGAGGATGAGCAGATCTTAAACCTGGCGATTCGGCTGGTCGACGGAAGAAAGATCGACGACGCGGAGTTGAAAGGCGCATTACAGCAGATCGAAAATAATACTTCGAATACGGGGTCACTGCGAAACTGGTGTGTCGCTGTGTTTTATAGGGTGGGCCTGATTGGAGTCAAACTAGAAAGCTTTGAGGCCGTCGTCTGGTCGACTCTTGGACGCAGATCTGTTTCATCCGCTGAGCTAACAATGAGGACGGGAATAGAAGTTCATCCCTGTTTCTGGCGCAGCCTTGGTATAAACCCAGAAGCCAATACATCAGAGACGATCCATGCCCGATAATGGATATGTTGACCGATCTGAATGTATACAGCCGACACAGTTGAAGAATTGCTAGACGCGAGCCCGATATCCGGCGCGTAATACAAGCGACACAGAAGCGGTTTGACGCTTGCCGGCAGAAGTGGGCGATCACCGCTCAGCGCGGTTAGGAGTAGCTATCCCGAGTCACTCCTGGGCGGAAACTGCTGGAGTGGGTCGTTGAAGCGGTTGGAAACGCGCGTGGGGACTCGGCAATCAAAGATAACTCTGCTGAGTCAGGTCGGCGAGCGTCCAGAGATTATCTAATCGGGTACCCCGCGGTGTCACGAAGGCCGCCCTCTGTCCTCCAAGCTCCTTCCACGCCTCTTTGACATACCAGCCACAATACAGCTCTGTAGCCGTCAGCACGATCACCGGCGTCCGGGGCCTACCGTCCGGCAATCGCTCTCGCCCCCAGATTGCAAACTGACCAATCGCAATCTTTTCCGTAGCGCTCAATTCATCCTTCAAGGTCGCAAAAACTATAAAGGCTCCGGGGAATATGTCAGCCAGTTTCCGCATACGTGCGACGTCATCATCTTTGAAAGACTCGACTGCGAAGCTCTTGGCCTCCCCAAACACAAGGGCGGGTTCCTCGTCTCGTCCGAACATTCTGCCGCGCTGGTACCAGAAAGTGAAATCCACTTCGAAGGGAACGCATTCCCCAATTCGGAAGTCGAGACCGGTCGCATACGTAAGCTTCGGGTGATCACCCCCCAATCGGCGGGCAAACACGGCGAGGGCAAGAACCGTGCTGTAAGCGCCCTCTGCGAAATTCGGTACGCTGTAAGGTCCGACCACACGGTATTGCCAAGGAGTTTGCTGGAAATTCAAACTTCCTTGCGGAAAGGCGTAGTTTCTCAGGCAGCGCTCGCAGGTAAGTTGCTCTTTCAGATTTTCGATGCCAAACCAATTCTTCTTGAGGCAATTCGTGCAGGCCAGCACCAAACCTAGCCGGAATATGTGGGCCTCGACGAAAGCATCAAGAGTCACCCCCCTATTTCCACGCCGCGCGCTGGACCGACGGTTAACAAGATCCCGCCACCGCTTCACCTCGACGGAACGGTCCGGAAACTCTTCAACTTTTCCGTCGGCGTGCTTTCGGACACTCTTGGCCATCTCATCGAGGAGCTTTATCGTGTCACGCGTCGCAAGAAGATTTGTGCCCCAGAAGCCTCTTAATGACGATAGAACCTGCTCGGCGATCCGGCCGGGGTCAGATGGTTGGGCTTCGATTCCGCGCTGTTTCAGCCAGTCGATTACAGCATCCCGCCCCGTCATAAGGCGGAAATATTCCCTACAGTGTTTGTACTTCTGCGGGAGCACGAATCCTTCTCGGGAAACAAGAGTTGGCTCGCTGAGACGAAGTCTGCGCGCGCTTTCATCGGAAAAAGAGGATGGCAGCGTCAAGGCGAGGGTATCGTTTGTGCCGTAACTGCGCAGTTTCAGGACATTAACCCAGCAAGCCTCGCCATGAGCGCCGTGCGCATCGCTAAATTCGGGAGAAAGCGCCGCGAAACGACAGTTCAAGCCGGGAGCTTCATCCTCGATATTGAGTTCCAAATCGGTTGTCGCCGCGGCAATCTCAGCCCGCTGCGGTCGATGGACAAAGTCGTCTCGATCAGCAGTCCAGATCCGGTCGTACCAGAGCTTCATCGACCAAGGCGTGTCGGCCAGCTTGACGATCCCGGTCTCGGAAAGAATAGCTTTCCCGCGTTCTATAGCTTTTTCGTAGTCGCCCGAGACGATCGAACGGCCAAATTGAATGGTTGTTCGAGTCATCACACCGTTCGGATTGCCGGGTAAAGGCCTGTAATTCCTCCGCACGAATTCAGTCAAAAATTCCTTGGCGTCCAGGAGCCATGATAAGTTGACCGGGAATATCTGTGGATGGAACTGCCGGATATTCCACAGGTCAATCAGGTCGAACGAATTAGCGGGATCAATGACAAAGAGCGTCGGCTCAGTCCAGCCGCCGTGATCCCTTTTGAGGCTCTCCATCGTGAAACTTAACGGCAGGCGAAATCCTTCCGTAATGACCTTGATCCAGTTCTCGGCGTTCGGAACAAGCTTTACGGGAGCGAACGCCTCTATGTAGGCCCGCGAAAGGGCCTGAAGCGGTCCATCCATCGGAAAGCCCCCGAAGGCAGCTTCGATAAAAGGAGATGCGACGGGATCTTCGTCGAACAGGGCCACCCGGTGTTCGTCCCGGGAAACAAACTTAAACTCCCGGTCATACACGGCCTCGTAGATATCGAAACTGTCCATGCCAAACGGCATGGAGAACGGGTAGTTGGCTGTCGGCCATGAAATACGAATCTAGCGGGATGATGCGGGGTTGACCAAAATCAAGCTCGGTCCGGGCAAGGCCAATTTGTTCGGCAAGGCCGGGATGCCCCTCGACATAGACATCGGGCTCGAAAAATTCAAGGTATCCTTTGGCGAGTTCCGTCGGGCTTGGTGCTGGAAGTGGCGGATCGGTCCAGATCTCCGGAATGACGCTACAGACGGGAATGATCGGATTGAACACGCCACCCCATGAGCACGTGCAGACCTGAAAAATCCGACGCAGGCACTCCAAGTCGCTTGGATCGACAAGGAAGCCGATCCGCGTGGGACGAAGACGCAAAGAGCCGGATATTGCCGCAGGTCTATTCACCGACGCAATATAGCATCAAGGCGATGAAGATGGAGAGGTCGTGCCGAAAGTAAATTGCCGTCATCCACATACTTACAGCATTCCACGACTGAGGGCACAAATGACGCTATCGACCAACCCTTTCCTACCCCCCCTACAGGCCAGCGAACAAATCACGAAACTCCCTGTCCCGCCAAAAATAAAATCGAAAACAACGCCTAATAAATTCCGAGAGATAGCCCACAATGCCGCCAACAAACGTCCGGAATCCCAATTTATATAACTCGAAATCACGTTAATTCACGAGTTTCCTCCGCTTCACCCGAAGTCGCACCGCCTACCTAGGTCTAACTCTTCCCCGCCATTTTCCCAGTCACAAAACGAAAAACATTTCGCCTCCCTAGAATCAACCACTTACAACTCAACCCTAATTTCCGCCCCCGCCCATCCCCTTTATCCTGGCTTCGAAAGGACACTTCCCTACATGCAACCTCACTCACCAAAACCCAACGGCCGCCCTTTATTCCACCCCACCGAAAAGGACCGCAAACTCGCCCACCTCCTCGCCTCGCGCGGAATCCCGCAAGACGAAATCGCGGAAACAGTCGGCATCTCCCCGAAAACCCTCCGCAAACACTTCCGCCGCGAGCTCACCCTTGGTGGAATCGAAGCCAATATGTCCGTTCTATACGCCCTCCACAAAATGGCCCGTTCCGGCAGACGCAAACACCTCGCGGCCGCCATCTTTTGGGCGAAAGCCCGCTGCGGATTCCAGCCGATTTATTCCCCATCGAACCAGCTATATATTTATAGGCGGGAAAAAACCCCGTTCCTAGAACCTCCAAACAGCTAGACGAAGGAACATTCGCTGAAAGCTTACGTCTAAGCTGCCAAGGCATTCATGGAAACTTTTCTTCGCGACCTCAAACAGGCGTTCCGTATGTTCCGCAAGGGCAGCGGTTCTTTTACCCTCACGGCGGTCCTCGCGCTCGGCCTGGGCATCGGCGCCAACACCGCAATCTTTTCGTTAGTGAATACGGTGCTGCTGAAGGAGCCGCCTTTCCCGCAATCGGACAGAATCGTGCTGCCTGAGACGAAATCTCCGCAGGGCAGTTTCGCCGCGGGTTCGCCGGCCAAATTCGCGCACTGGGCGCAACAGGCAGACATCCTGGAAGACGTCTCGGCTTTCAACAATAGCGTCCTGAACTGGACCGGCGGACAGTTTCCTCAGCAGCTTCGATCTGAGCGAGTCAGTTCGGCGTATTTCCGCTTGTTCGGCGTCCCGCTGGTGATGGGCCGCGCCTTCAATGCTCAGGAGGATTCGCCCGGCGCATCGCCCGTCGTCGTCATCGGCGAGGGTCTGTGGAAAGGTCGTTTCGGCGGCGATCCGAAGATTCTTGGCCGAACGATCATTTTGGGTGGCGAACCTCACGTCGTTACCGGCGTGGTCGCCTCCAGCTTCGATTTCCAGGATTTCGGCCCTGCTCCGGAACTGTGGGTGCCCTTTCAACTCGATCCCAATAGCCGCGATCAGGGTCACTACTTCCAGGTAGCCGGACGTTTGAAGGACGGCGTTACTCTGGCGCGCGCCAAGTCGCGGCTTGACGCTTCAGCCAAGGCCTACCGTCAGAAATTTGCAGACGGCCTGGGCAAAGATCAGAGCTTCGACGCAGCTTCATTGAAAAGCTCTTTGATTCAGGACGCGCAGAAGTCTATCTTAGTGCTCGCGGCGGCCGTCGGTTTTGTTCTGCTCATCGCTTGCGCCAACGTAGCAAACCTGTTGCTGGCGCGCGCGGAATCGCGTAAGCGGGAACTAGCCATCCGGGCCACTTTGGGTGCCGGACGGCTCAGAATCATACGGCAATTGCTCACCGAAAGTTTGTTGCTGGCAGCCGCCGGGGCCATTTTAGGACTCGTGCTTGGTGTAGTGGGCATTCGCGCGTTGCTCTCGGTGAATACTGCAGGCCTGCCGCGAGTGGGCGAAGACGGCGCGTTGGTGGCGCTCGATTGGCGCGTGCTGGCGTTCACCGCGCTCATCACCCTGCTTACCACTTTGATCTTCGGTCTGCTGCCCGCATGGCACGCCGCCCGCGGAGATCTCAATACCACCATCAAAGAGAGCGCCAGCCGGTCTGGAAGCGGCTTCCGTCAAAATAAGGCGCGCACAATCTTGGTCGTTAGCGAAGTAGCGCTGGCCGTGATGTTGCTGGTGGGAGCAGGTCTGTTGATTCGGACTGCGGTCGCCATCTATGCCGTCAAGCCTGGGTTCGATACGAAAAACGTGTTAACCATGCACATGTCCCTTTCGAGCAAAGCCTACGAGACCAGCCTCGGCATTGAGCAGCTCGTTCAGCGCGCAACCGAACGGCTGAATGCTCTGCCCGGCGTGGAACTGGCGAGCGCAACATGCTGCGTGCCTCTGGAGGGTGGCTACGGACTGCCGTTCAAAGTGATAGGGCGGCCCTTGAAAGATGGACCCTTCCATGGCGGCGGCGGATGGAAGACGGTCTCGCCCGGCTTCTTCGAAGTGTTTCGTATCCACGTCGTGCGCGGTCGAACTTTCAATGAACGCGACAGCCATTCCGGCCCTCCGGTAGTAGTCATCAACGAAAGCATGGCCAAGAAATTTTGGCCCAAAGGCGATCCGCTTACCGATCGCATTCTGATTGGCAAAGGCGTGATGCCCGCGCTGGAGTTGGAACAGCCTCGCCAGATCATTGGCATCGTGGCCGATCAGCGAGATCGCTCCCTCAACCAGGACCCCGGTCCCGAGATGTACATTCCAAACGGCCAGGCGACAGATGCCATTCAGGCGCTGAACGTATCCATCCGGCCCATGACCTGGGTGATCAGGACCAAGGTTGACCCAATGACCCTGCGCCCGATGGTGGAGGAACAGTTGCGGCAGGTTAGCGGTCTGCCCTTATCCGATATTCGCGCGATGGATGAAGTAGTGAAGCGCTCCACGTCAAGGGAGCGTTTCCACATGTTGTTAATGAGCGTGTTCGGCGGTGTGTCGCTGTTGCTCGCGGCCATCGGCATTTACGGTTTGATGGCGTATTCCGTCGAGCAGCGAACCCAGGAAATCGGAATTCGCATGGCGCTGGGTGCGGAGCAGCGCGACGTGCGCGGTATGGTCATGCGCCAGGGTATGACGTTTGCCATCGTAGGCGTAGTGTTGGGAATCGGCGGAGCGTTCGCGCTGGCCAAACAGATTGCCAGCTTCCTGTTCGGCGTCACGGCTTGGGACCCGCTGGTGTTTGGAACAATCCCGCTGGTGCTCCTTGCCACCGCAATCGTCGCCGTCTGGTGGCCCGCCACAAAAGCCATGCGAGTGGATCCGGCAACCGCGTTGCGGCAGAGTTAAGAAAGATATTGGTGGACGACGGGGGGATCGAACCCCCGACCTCTGCATTGCGAACGCAGCGCTCTCCCAGCTGAGCTAGTCGCCCACTAACGACTCAATATAACATTGAGCCTATGGTCCTTTCCGACGTTGATATTCGTCGCTATATCGAGCTGGGTAAGATTCGGATTTCACCCGAACTTCCCGCCGAGCAGTTCGGTAGTTGTTCGGTCGATTTCCGGCTTGGGGCGGAATTTAGTGTCTTCGAACACAGCCGCCATGCTTTCATCGACGTTCGCGAAAAGAGCGCCATTCAGGACATAATGCGGTCGGTGATGGTCAAGGATGGCGACCCGTTTGTTCTACAGCCGCGCGAGTTCGCATTGGCGATCACCGAAGAATCGCTGGAACTTGATGACGACGTGTTGGGCCGCCTGGAAGGCCGTTCCAGCTTGGGCCGCATCGGCATTATCGTGCATGGTACGGCCGGCTTGTTCGACCCAGGCTGGCGCGGTAAGGCCACGCTTGAATTGAGTAATTTGGGCATCATGCCCGTAGCGCTGTATCCGGGCATGCGGATTTGTTCGTTCACTTTCGAACAGCTTTCGTCGCCCGTTTCAGTTCCGTATTACAAGAAAGTTGGTAATAAATACGCCGGGCAAACACAGCCCTTGGCCAGCAAACTGACCGCTGAGACGAGGACGGAGCCGTGACCAAAGGGAGCGGTGTGATCAAGTTCGCCTACCGGCCCGACGATCCAAAGCCTCCAAGGCCGCGCGTGGAATCGGCCAAGTCGCTTTCTTCCCACTCAACTGCCTCGTATTTGGCGACCACCATTTGTGCAATCCGGTCGCCGGCATGTACCTCGTAGGGTGCGTTGCCCAAGTTCAACAGAATCACTTTGAGTTCGCCGCGATAGCCGGGGTCGATAGTGGCCGGCGAGTTCGGCAGCGTGATCGCATGCTTCAGCGCAAGGCCGCTGCGCGGGCGCACCTGCACCTCATAGCCGGAGGGGATCTCCAGGGTAAGCCCGGTCGGGAGGGCCTGAGGCACGCCAGGAAGTAACAGCGCGGCTTCGATGCTGCGCACGTCCAAGCCGGCGTCTTCAGCCGGGCCGTGGGCATACTGCGGGAGCGTCGCGTCAGGGTGAATCTTCTTTATCTTGATGCGCATTGAGACTCCGCTATGATAGCGGCTTGACCGACCAAAAGCGCGTACTGACCGTAGCGCCGATGCCGCCTGAAAAGCTTGCCTACGCTTTAGCGCGCTACAGCCGTTCGCCTGATTCCATTCGCGATTCGGTCGAGTGGGTGCGGACGCACGATTCGGCGAAGTTTCTAGAGAGCTTCTATTTTCAGTACGGCCACGCCTCCATTGCCGATTTAGGTCATGTAACGGTATGTTTTGAAGGCGTTTCGGAGCTAGCTGCCACCGAGATAGAAGACGAGCAGCTTTGGGATGGCCAGGCGCGCAGTTCGCGCTATCAGGATTTCTCGAAATCGAATGTGATTGTGCCGCCCGAGTTGAGCGCCGACGAGCGCGCGATCTATGAGACGGCCGCGCAGGAGATGTTGAACGCTTACCGGGCCGTGCAGGAGAGGGCCGCTGCGCATCTTGAGACGCGGCTGCCTAGGCCCGACGATATGAAGCCGGACGTCTACCGGCGCAATCTCACGGCTCGGGCCTTCGATGTCGCGCGATACTTGTTGCCGTTCGGCATTCCGACAGGCGTTGGACAGGTCACCAGCATCAGAACGCTTGAGAAGCAGATCAGGCGGTTGAAGGGATCGGAATTTCAGGAGCTGCGGGAATTGGGCGATGAATTGGCGGGAGCCTGCGCCAGTGTCCCGTCTTGCGCATGGGGCGGCGGCCACGAAGAGGCGATTGCGCCTACTCTGGCAAGGCACGCGGACCCGGACGAATACGCCGGACGCGTGCGTGCCAATCTCACTGAATGGGCGGTCGGCCACCTGCCTGCGTTCTTGGGGAAGACGGTGGTTCCGGTCGATTTAGTCCAGCCTTCAGACCACCTGGGCGATATTTGTGCGACACTGCTGTACCCAGTAACCGACCGCTCTTATCGGGAGTTGTATGAACTCATCGTCGATTGGCCTGCTGCAAGACGAAAAGAATTGCTGGACGTAGCTTTAGGCGGCCGTCCCAAGCGCGACGAATTGCCTCGGCACTTCCGGAGTGCGCCTTTCGTCTTCGATTTCGTCATGGACATTGGCGCTTACCGCGACCTGCACCGACATCGTCGCTGCCAGCAATTGCGCCAGTATTACACGAACAAGCTGGGCTACGAAACTCCGCAAATAGTAGGTGAATGTGGTGCCGGCGAAATCTACGCCGCAGCTCTGCGCACCACCGATGATGCCATCGCAAAGCTCCCGCAACCGGCTGCCCAATACCTGCTGCCATTCGCCGCGCGCTCACGATTCTTGTTCAAAATGGATTTCGCCGAGCTCGAATACATCTCGCGTCTGCGCAGCGGCGTCAAGGGGCATTTTTCGTACCGCAAAATCGCCTGGGAAATGAAATTAGCTTTAGAAAAAATCGACCCAATGCTGGGCGCGCTGGTGGAAGCAACTCCTCCTTGGGTAGAAGATCCACTGAAGAGATAACCTAATCCAGATTTAAGATCTGCCTCACGGTGCCGCCTTCGTTCTGGATCTTTTCCTGAAGCAGCATGATGGCGTAGATCAATTGCTCCGGTCGCGGCGGGCAGCCCGGCACGTAAACGTCCACTGGGATCACTTGATTTACGGGCACCAGCGCATAGTTACTGAACACACCGGTCGAGGTTGCGCAAGCACCCATCGAAATCACCCACTTCGGTTCAGGCATCTGTCTATAGAGTTGGCGGATCACCGGAGCCATTTTGGTGGAAACGCGCCCGGCGATAATCATCAGGTCCGATTGGCGCGGTGAACCTCGAAATACCTCCGCGCCGAAGCGCGCGGCATCGTAGCGCGAAGCCATCATCGACATCATTTCGATCGCGCAGCAAGCGAGTCCGAACGTCATGGGCCACAGAGAATTTTTGCGCGCCCAGTTCAGCGCACTGTCCAACGTGGTGGTGATAATGGCATCGCCAACTAGATCACTCTCATCGTCAGTACGCGCAAACAGCTCGGGAGGCTGGCTTAATTCGAATCTCTCTGAGTCGCCCACGTTCCGATTATCCCATTAACCGATGTGAAATCATGGTCTCCGGGTATTTACCAGTCATGAATATACACGCGGCACTGTTCAAGTGCAGTCTGGCGATTTTGTTCGCTGGAATGACGCTAAGCGCGAAAGACGCAACCAAAATTACAACCAAATCGGGCACCGTGAAAGGCAGCTTAAGTACCGATTCGGAAATCCGGGCATTCAAGGGCATTCCGTACGCCGCGCCGCCGGTGGGCTCATTGCGTTGGAAAGCGCCTCAGCCGGTAGCGAGTTGGGTAGGCGTTCGCGATGCCACCGCCTTCGGCCCGCGCTGTATGCAGGGCAGAATTTACGACGACATGGTCTTTCGCGACAACGGCCCCAGTGAGGATTGTCTGTATTTGAATGTTTGGTCGCCCGTTATGGCGAAAAAACAAACGCCGCTGCCGGTGATGGTCTGGATCTACGGCGGCGGGTATGCCGCTGGCGCTTCGTCCGAACCACGCCAGGATGGCGAGATGCTGGCGAAAAAAGGCGTAGTTGTGGTCAGCATGAACTACCGTCTGAATGTATTCGGTTTCCTCGCTATAAACGGCGGAGCAATAATAGACCACAAAGCGCCACGTGAGCGGCGGTTTGTGGCGGTCAAAAAGTAGACCACCACACTCTCAGAGCCCAAAACAAAACAGAGCAATTGTGTTTTGTGCGACACCGGGGAGGTGTACAAGGTGGAAGTGTATGCGCGGGTAAGACGAGCGGTGCAGGTGGAGGGCATGAGCATCCGGCAAGCGGCCCAGGAGTTTGGGCTGGCGCGGAAGACGATCCGGAGGATGTTGGAGTTTTCGCTGCCGCCCGGTTATCGGCGTAAGAAGCCGGTGCAGCGACCGAAGCTGGGTCCCTGGGTCGGGATCATTGACCAGATCCTGTTGGATGACCAATCGCAGCCCAAAAAGCAACGGCACACAGCGCAACGAGTCTGGGATCGGTTGAAAACTGAACACAGCTTTGACGGTTGTTACACGATCGTCAAGGATTATGTTCGTCAGGCCCGACTGCAGCACAAAGAGGTCTTCGCGCCCTTAGCGCATCCGCCGGGAGACGCGCAAGCCGATTTCGGCGAAGCTCTGGTAGTGATTGGCGGCGTCGAGCAGAAGGCGCATTTTCAGTGCATGGATCTACCACACTCGGACGATTGCTTCGTGGTGGCGTTTCCCGCCGAGAACACGGAGGCTTTTCTGGAAGGTCACAATCAGGCTTTCGGTTACTTCGGCGGTGTGCCGCGGACGATCCTTTACGACAACACACGAATCGCCGTGAAAGAGATCACCGGCGATGGCGAACGTAGACCCACCGAAGCGTTCAGCGGTTTGCAATCGCATTATCTTTTTGCCGCCAAGTTCGGACGTCCTGGCAAAGGCAATGACAAGGGAAACGTGGAAGGGTTGGTGGGCTATGCGAGGCGCAACTTCATGGTGCCGGTGCCGAGAGTGGGCAGTTGGGAAGAACTGAATGGACAGTTGCTGGAAGGATGCCGGCAGAGGCGGGAACGGAAGCTATGGGGACATAAGGAAACGATTCGTGAGCGCTTCGAAAAAGATCGCGAGAAATTGTTACCGCTTCCTCCCACCTCGTATGAAGCCTGTCAGAAACGGACCACGCGCGCTAGTTCGCAGGCCCTGGTGCGTTACGAGACCAACGACTACTCAGTACCAACGGAACACGGGCATCAGCAAGTACTGGTGAAAGCATTCGTGTGGAAAGTGGTGATCAGCTGCAGCAGTGAAGTCATTGCCAGGCACAGCCGCAGTTATGGACGGGAGGAATTAGTATTCAATCCACTGCACTATCTGGCGTTGTTGGAACACAAGAGCAACGCGCTGGATCAAGCAGCGCCGCTCGTGGGCTGGCAGTTGCCGGAAGAGTTCCTCGAACTCCGGCGGCAGATGGAAGTACGATTGGGCAAACGAGGGAGGCGCGAGTATGTGCAGGTGCTACGCCTACTAGAAACATTTTCGCTGATCGAGGTGGCGGCAGGCGTGCGCCAGGCGCTGCGGCTGCCAGCGATCTCGTTCGATGCCATCAAACACCTGGTGTTATGCGCCATCGAACAAAGGCCGCCGCGGCTGGATATGGAGAACTATCCACATCTGCCGACAGCGGAGGTGGCGCTGACACGTGCCGCCGATTACCAGGTTTTGCTGCAGGAGGCCGTCTAATGGACACGCCTCGTTTATTACTGGAACATTATCTGAAGCAACTGCGCTTGCCGACGATGCTGCGCGAGTTTCCGAAGCTCGGTGAGCAGTGCGCCAAAGAGGGCGCCACGTTTGAACAGTTTCTGCTGCGCTTAGTGGAGCAGGAGATGACGGATCGCGAACGCCGCGCCACCGAACGGAGGATCCAGGCAGCCCGCTTTCCGGTAAGCAAAAGTCTGGAGACGTATGACTTTCTCGCGATCCCGTCGCTCAACAAGAAACTGGTCGTGGAGTTGGCGCGTTGCGAGTGGATCGGTCGGCGGGAAAATGTGCTGGCTCTCGGCAATTCTGGGACCGGCAAAACCCACATTGGTCTTGCGTTGGGTCTGGCAGCATGTCAGCAAGGACTCCGCGTGCGCTTCACGACGGCCGCGTCCCTCGTTCATGAGTTGGTGGAAGCGCGGGATGACAAACGGCTGCTACGCTATCAGAAGCTGTTGGCAAGGCAGGAGTTGTTGATTGTGGACGAACTCGGTTTCGTGCCGCTCTCCAAGACTGGCGCTGAAATGCTGTTTGAAGTCTTCAGCCAGCGCTATGAGCGGACTTCCACATTGGTGACCAGCAATCTTCCTTTTGTCGAGTGGACTGACGTCTTCGGATCGGAACGTCTCACCGGAGCGCTCCTGGATCGACTGACCCATCACGTCCACATTCTGGAGATGAACGGAGACAGCTTCCGCCTCAAAAACAGCAAGAAGAAAAAAGATCCCAGCACGTAATAGCTCTCCAGGCGGCTGACGCTGCCGCTTGTTTCTGGAGACGGCTTCCGCTCCGCCCAAACCGCGCCGCCCTAACGGGCGTCGCATGGACTTCGCTCCAGCCATCCCCAGAAACACCAAACAATCCTTCAAGAAACATTGGCCGTGGAACCGTCGAGGTGGTCACCTTTTACTCCGCCGCAATGGAAAACTTTCACTCCGCCCTTGACACTCGCCCATCCCGGACTTGCCAAAGAAACGCCCCACAATTCTTCCGGCAACTACGGATTACTCGACCAAGTGGCCGCGCTCCAATGGGTCCAGAAAAACATCAAAGCATTCGGCGGCGACCCTGGGAACGTGACCATTTTCGGCGAATCGGCCGGATCGTTTTCAGTAAGCGGCCTCATGGCTTCCCCGCTTGCTAAAGGTTTATTTCAGCGTGCCATCGGTGAAAGCGGCGCATTCTTCGGAAGCGCTCTCGGCTTGAAACCGCAATCGGAGGCGCAGTTGGCAGGTACGCGTTTTGCGGCTTCTGTTGGTGCGTCATCGCTTGACGAACTGCGCGCCAAACCGGCTGCCGACCTGATGCAGGCCGCTTTGAAGGGCGATCCGGAAGGTTTTTCCGCTTGCGTGGACGGCGTGTTCTTCCCTGAGGATTTCGCCGCCATTTATGCCGCCGGCAAACAAGCGCATGTTCCTCTGCTCGCGGGCTGGAACGCCGATGAAGGCAGTTACGAGTGGTTTTTCGGCAAAGATGAGCCAACCGCCCAAAATTACGCTGCTAAGCTTCATACTCAATACAAAGACAACGCGGATAAGCTGCTTGTGGTGTATCCAGCCGCTACCGACGAGCAAGCCAAGCTATCGGCCGGTGCGCTTTCGAGCGATTCATTTATTGCCTACTCAACCTGGAAATGGATCGAAATGCAGCGCACTACGGGCGCTTCCACTGTCTATCGCTACGAATTCGACGATGCTCCGCCCATGACTCCTTCGCACGGCGCTTATCATTCCGCGGAAATCGAGTTCGTGTTTGAAGCCCTGCCATCGAAGAAACTGCCCTGGCGTCCGGAAGATATGAAGCTTTCTGACGTTATGTCTTCTTACTGGACGAATTTCGCGAAGACCGGCGATCCCAACGGCCCCAATTTGCCGAATT
Source organism: Bryobacterales bacterium (assembly GCA_963718465.1). Taxonomy (GTDB): domain Bacteria; phylum Acidobacteriota; class Terriglobia; order Bryobacterales; family Bryobacteraceae; genus Bog-105. The sequence continues at coordinate 307,629 of CAVQZK010000036.1, forward strand.
GGCCCGCATACAGCAGCGACACCGGGAACCAGGTCATGCACCTATCGAAGCGATTCGCACGCCACACCCGAAGAGAATCGCGCGCGTTATGAACTGTTCCAAACGATAAACGCCAAGAACTAACGCCAACTGGATTTCTGCCGCCCTTTAGAATCGGAAGTACATGGCGGTACCGCGGATTTGGTTCGAACGATCAACCAGCTACGAAGATGCTCTAGGCCGGGCAGCGGCGGAATGCGGCATTGACCGCGAATATTACGATATTTTCGGCAACAGGCACGAAGCCTCATCTGACGCACTAAGGCAAATTCTGTCCGCTTTGGGTTGGGACGTCGGAAGCGCTGAATCTATCGATAACCGCCGCGCCCGCGAGTTTGGCGAAGCGAACACGCTGGCGCTCCCGAAAACGCTGGTCTTGAGCGCTGCCGCGAAATTCGTCCCGCTCACTTTGCATGAGCACAGTGCCGGTTCGGTCCGTTTCGAGTTGACCCTTGAAGGCGGAGAGCGCCTCGCTGGTTCGTTGGAAACCTCGCAGATGCAAATCTTGCGCGAGATCCATTTGGACAGCAACCGTTTTCGCGCATTTCAGCTTTCTTTGCCCGTTGAAACCCCTCTCGGCTATCACACGCTAAACGTGCCTTTTTGAACGACCAGGAAATCGGCTCGGCCAACGTTATCGTGTGTCCTGGCCGCGCCTATCTTCCCGAGCGGCTGGCAACGGAGGCAAAACCGCCGGCTTCAACGTGGCACTCTACGGCTTGCGATCGGGCCGCAACTGGGGCTGTGGCGATTTCACGGATTTGCGCGCCCTCACTGAGTGGGCGAAACGCGAAGTGGGTTTCAGCTTCATCGGCCTTAACCCATTGCATGCGCTGCATAATCGCGTTCCATACAACACAAGCCCTTATCTGCCGCTCTCGATTCACTACAAGAACCTCATATACATAGATATCGAGCGAGTGCCGGAATTTGCAACATCCCGCTGTGCACAAGCCATCGCGCAATCGCCTCGCACGCAGATTCAGCTTCGTGCGCTGCGGGAAGCCGAAGCCGTCTCCTATCACGAAGTCGACCGTCTGAAAGAGCGATTCCTCAAACTCCTTTATCATGAGTTCCGCAAACCTGGAAACCACGGAATACAGCGCACCCAAGCCTTCACTGCCTATTGCGAGCGCGAAGGCGATCTGCTGCACAAATTCGCTTTGTATTGCGCGCTCGATGAGATTCTTCACAAACAAGATAGAAATCGCTGGACATGGCGCGATTGGCCGGTCGAATATCAATCGCCCGATTCAGACGCCTCGCAAAATTTCGCTCAATGCCACGCGCGGACAGTTGAGTTCTATAAATATGTCCAGTTCGTGATTGACGAACAATTGGCTGAAGCGCAGCAGCATGCCAAGCAAATCGGCATGGAAATCGGTCTATATCACGATCTGGCAGTAGCCACCGACAGTTGCGGCTCCGACTTGTGGGCCCATGGCGCTTATTACGTAAATGGTTGCCGGGTAGGCGCTCCGCCCGATGATTTCTCGCCGAAAGGCCAAGATTGGGGCTTTCCTCCGCCCAATGCCCGCGCTCACCGCGAGAGTGGCTATCGTCTTTTTCGCGAAAGCATTCGCAAAATTCTCAAATTCGGCGGCGCGCTGCGTATCGACCACGTAATGCGGCTATTCCGGCTCTTTTGGATTCCGGCCGGCATGGAAGCCGCGCAGGGAACATATGTGCGTGATTTCGCCACCGATTTAATGCATATTCTCGCGCTCGAAAGCGTCCGCTGCCAGACCATTATCATCGGCGAGGACCTCGGCACCGTTACCGATCACATCCGCGACATGCTCGCCGATTTCCGAATTTTAAGTTATCGCCTCTTTTATTTTGAAAAACGCCAAAACGATGGATCTTTTAAAGACAGTTGGGAGTATCCGCGACAAGCTCTGGTTTCATCTACCACGCACGACCTAGCGACTCTCGCCGGCTTCTGGTTGAACCGCGATATTGAAGCACGCAAAGCGGCCGGGTTGGCCGACGATCACGGTTACTGGAGCCAACTCAATGACCGTAAGGGCGAGAAGCAGCGCATGCTCGACACTCTGCACTTCGAGCAATTGCTGCCGCAGAGCTACGAATACAACGCCGAAAATTTGCCCGAACTGAATGGCGATTTACACAACGCGGTAATCGGTTTTCTCATGCAAGTGCCTTCCATGCTTCTGCTGGTGAATCATGAGGACCTGACGAAAGAGACCGAACAGCAAAATCTTCCCGGCAGCACCGCTCAATATCCGAACTGGCAACGCAAAATGCGCTGGAGCATCGAAGATTTGTTATCACCGAAGAGCGAAGGTTTCGCCGCCATGTTCCGTCATCAATTGGACAGAACAGGGCGACATCGGTGACAGCCTGCACCGTTACGGTCTCGGGATCTGAAGGTCATCGCAGATTTTGCGGGCTAGGAAATCGTTCACTTCACGGTGGCGTGGAACCGCAGACGATCTACGTGCTTTTCGGGTTCACATATATACTGTGATTGCTGCCCTCGCGGTGGAACTCACAATTGTGCTGTTCAAGATGCCGAATAAGGTCAGTGCGTTTCACGCGGCGGGCAGAATCAAAGTTTCTCGAACAACCTCAGTGCCGTCCAACGACTGCTCCGAGAGTTCGCGATTTGCTTCCAAGACCATATTGACGGCCTCTTGAAGATTCGCGCGCGCGGCTTCCATGGTTTCGGCCTGCGTGTTTGACCCCGGCAGTTCTTCGACGAACGCGATATAGCCCTGGGGCACCTTGATGTATACGGCGGTGAATCTCATGGTGACTCTCCTCAGCAATCATAACAATGGGACGCGCTAATTTGCCGCCGATAATCTTACATCGGAGATAAATGCAGAATACGAGTGGCAGGGATCCCTATCTGCCCAATAGAATATTTGCCTTGATTTGAAGGACTTGCCCGACTTCTCATCCGATTTTTCTTGTTCTATATAGCAATTTGTGATAAGTATATTGCAGATTGCTATATGACAGTAGGTGAAAAAATACGCTATCTCCGAATGGTTGAAGGACAGCTCCGCGGCCTTGATCGCGAGATGACGCAGAAGGATCTCGTCGATGCAATCAAGAAGGAACTGAAGAAAACCATCAGCCAGCCCTATCTCTCGCAATTGGAGGGCGGCCATCGCAAACACCTGACCAACACCACGCGTCTGCTTCTCGCGAAATTCTTCAAGGTCCATCCAGGTTATCTGGTCGACGATCCCGAAGGATTTCAAACCGAGCTGATCACCGACTTCAGCGAACAGGAAAACAAACTCGATCTTTGGCTGATTCAGGGTGCTGAGCGCTTTCGCCGCGACGCGCCCTTGGCCGAAGCCCTGGTGCGATTGGCGCGGCAAGCGGACACCCGCAAATGTATGCTGCTGCTTGCCGAGGTGATGGACACTCCCAATCTGATGGACAAACTGTGGGATGCATTGTCTCCAAAGGAGGACAAGAGTTATGAATTGGCCTGAGCTTTACTTGATCTGTTTCGGAGTAGGCAGCGTGTGGAGTGTCGTGTCGCTCCTTGCGGGCGGTCTCCACCTGGGTCACTTTGGCCACGGCCACGGGCATGTTGGCGGAGGCCACGGGCACGCTGGCCACGCGCAGGGCCACGGAGCGCACGGTCATTCAGAAAGCTTTTTAGGCGCCTGGATTGGCAGTCTGCTGAATCCAGCCTGCCTCGCCATCTTTTTAGCCTGGTTTGGCGGCGGCGGTTATCTGCTGACGCGGCACTCTAGTTTCGGCGTGTTGCCAGATGCCCTTATCGCTGCCGTAGCCGGTCTCGCCGGCGCCTTTGTCTTAGGCGCCTTCCTGCGCTGGCTGCAGGCGCACGAGCAACCTCTTGACCCGGCTGACGACGACATGATCGGCGTTCTCGGCCGCGTTTCCTGCACTATCCGGCCTTCCGGCGTGGGCGAAGTGATCTATGAGCGAAACGGTGTTCGTCGCGCGGTCGGCGCACGGCCCGAAGACGGTATTGAAATAGGGCGCGGTGAAGAAGTGATTGTCACGCGTTACGAAAAAGGACTCGCGTATGTACGCACCTGGGAGGCAATGACCCAGTTGGGACCTGCAATCAGCCCGGAACAGTTGCCAGAAGAGAGAAATTAAATGTCTAGCGAAGTAATTTATATTGTCGTAATCGCAGTGCTCACGATGTTGGCGCTGATGACGGCAATGGCTACCTTATTCCGAAAAGCGGGACCCCACGAGGCGATCATCGTATATGGCCTGCGCGGCACCCGCATCATTATCGGGCGCGGCACGGTAATTGTGCCGATGATCGAAAGTTACCGGCAGCTATCGCTGCAGTTAATGTCTTTCGACGTGGCCCCGCAACAGGATCTCTACACAAAGCAAGGAGTTGCGGTAACGGTTGAAGCGGTGGCGCAAATCAAAGTTAAGAGCGATACGGAATCCATTAGGACGGCTTCCGAACAGTTCTTAACCAAGACCGACGTGGCCCGTGAAGGCTTGATCCGGCTCGTCATGGAAGGCCATCTGCGCGGCATCATCGGCCAGCTTTCGGTGGAGCAGATCGTGAAGGAACCCGAAATGGTGGGCGACCGCATGCGCGCCACCTGCGCCGACGACATCAGCAAAATGGGGCTGGAAGTAATTTCGTTCACCATTAAAGAAGTCCGCGACAAGAACGACTACATCACGAATATGGGCCGTCCCGATGTGGCGCGCATTAAACGCGATGCCGACGTTGCTACGGCTGAAGCGGAACGCGATACCGCCATTCGCCGCGCGGATGCCATGCGCTCCGCCGCAGTCGCCAAATCGCAGGCCGATCAGGAGCGTGTTCTCGCGGAAGCCCTTTCTTTGGCCGCTCAGGCCGAGGCGCAGCGCGACCTTGAGATCAAAAAAGCCCAATATTCGGAGCTCGTCAAACGCCAGCAGGCGCAGGCCGACAAAGCTTACGACATTCAGGCCAACGTCATGCAGCAACAGGTTGTGGCTGAAGCCGTGAAGATTCGCCAGATCGAAAAAGAGCAGGAAGTAAAAGTCCAAGAAGCTGAAATCCTGCGCCACGAAAAAGAACTTATCGCCACCGTGTTGAAGGGCGCTGAAATCGAGAAACAGCGTATCGAAATGATCGCCGAAGCGTCGCGCCGCAAAATGACCATCGAAGCCGAAGGTTCTGCCTCCGCCACGCGCGCGCAGGGTGAAGCCGATGCCGACATCATTCTCCGCAAAGGCGAGGCGGAAGCCAAGGCGATGAACGTAAAGGCTGAGGCATACCAGGAATGGAACCAAGCCGCCGTTGTCGATAAACTCATCAGCGTCTTGCCCGAACTAATGCGCGCCATGTCCGCTCCTCTGGCTAACGTAGACAAGATCACCATTGTTTCCACCGGCGAGAACGGATCGTCAGGCTCGACGGGGATGCACCAAATTACCGGCGACATGACGAAAATGGTGGCCCAGATCCCAGTGCTTCTTGAAACACTCTCGGGGATGCGGATGTCCGATCTTCTTGGGAAGGTGAAAAGCCTTGGCGACCATTCTGTTAACAACGGCATTCCCCTTGAACCAACTGTCGAAAAGTAAGGAGTACTCGTGGCACTTCTAGAACGGGTGGCAACACTGATCAAAGCCAATCTCAACGACCTGATCGACAAAGCTGAAAATCCGGAGAAGCTGCTCAAGCAGCTTCTCCTTGATATGCAAAACCAATTTATGCAGGTGAAGACGCAAGTGGCTATAGCCATCGCCGATCAGCACCTGCTTGAAAAGAAGCAGTTCGAAAATCTGCAGCTGCAGCGGGAGTGGGTGCGAAAAGCCGAGCTTGCTCTATCCAGGCGCGACGAAGATCTGGCGCGCATAGGGCTCGAACGTTCAATCAGCTATGAAACGGCGGCCCGGAATTTCGCCCAGCAGCTCCAAGACCAATCTCATCAGGTGCAACTGATGCGCGAGGCCATGCACCGCCTTGAACAGAAAATGGTGGAGACGAAATCGAAGGTGGAACTCCTCATCGCGCAGCACCGCCGCGCTCGCCTGGCAATGAAGACCGGCACCGCCAGCCTGCAGGAGTTTCAAACCAAGGCCCAGTTCGAGCGCCTCCAGACAAAAGTGCCGAAGCTGACGCCCTGGGGATGGGTACTTTCGTTGTTTCACAATCCGACCCTGAGCGCCGCTTAACGGCTATAGATAAGGCCGACCAGGTGGATCGGTTGCTTGAAGATTTGAAGCGCAAGACTCCGCGCGAGTTGGGTCCGGCCAGTTAGCCGGTCGGCAGTTCGATACCATCGCAAGCATGATGAAGGCCTTGCTGCTTTCCGAATACGGAAGGCTTGAGATGGTAGAAGTTCCGATGCCCCGCCCCGGGCCGGAAGAGGTTCTGGTTCGCGTAAAAGCGTGTGGCATCTGCGGCAGCGATGTCCATGGCTACGATGGCGGTTCCGGCCGCCGCATTCCGCCCATCGTCATGGGTCACGAAGCTTCCGGCACAATCGCCGCCCTGGGCGCGGGCGTGAATAGTGTGCAGGATGGCCAAAAGGTCACCTTCGATTCCACGCTATATTGCGGTGAGTGCGAGTATTGCAAGCGCGGTGAAGTGAATCTGTGCGATCGCCGCGAGGTTTTAGGCGTCTCCATTCCGGAATTCCGGCGCGCCGGCGCGTTCGCTGATTACGTAGTCGTGCCGCAGAGAGTTCTTTATCCGTTGCCTGAGGGCGTGCCGTTTGAAGAAGCCGCCATGGTTGAGCCGCTGGCGGTGGCCGTTCACGCGGTGGCCGTCTCCGAGCTTCCGCCAGGCGCAACCGCCCTCGTTGTAGGCGCCGGCATGATCGGTCTGTTGGTCTTGCAGGCCCTCCGCGAGGCTGGCTGCTCGAACATCATAGTCAGCGATATCGATGACACCCGCCTGAAACTGGCCGCCGATCTCGGAGCCACCCTCACCTTAAATGCCAAGTCGTCAGACGTGCCGGCTGAGGTAAAAAAGCATACCGGCGGAACGGGAGTGGACGTCGCTCTCGAAGCCGTCGGATCTACACCCACCATCAAGACCGCCATCGAAAGCGTTCGCAAAGGGGGTACGGTCACTCTTATCGGCAATGTCACCTCACACGCAGAGATCCCTTTGCAAATGGTTGTGAGTCGTCAAATTCGTTTACAGGGCTCTGCTGGGTCTAGCGGCGAATATCCTCAGTGCATCGACATGCTGGCGCGCGGAGCCGTGCGTGTGAAGCCGCTCATCAGCATGGTGGCGCCTCTTGAAGATGGCGCGCAATGGTTCAAGCGCCTGCATGACAGGGAACCGAATTTGATGAAAGTCATCTTGAAACCCAATGACTAATCCGTTGTTTGATCTGACCGGCCAGGTTGCCATTGTCACCGGAACCAGCCGCGGTCTCGGCCAATATTTTGCACGCGCTCTTGCAAAATCTGGGGCCGACCTTGTGCTGACCAGCCGCACTCTCCATTCGCTGCAGCCCTTTCAGGAGGAGATTGCCAAGCTCGGACGCCGTGCCGTTCCGCTGGCTCTCGATGTTCGCGACCCTAACAGTATCGAGCAGATGGCCGCCGCCGCTGAAACGGCTTACGGCAAAATCGACATCTTGGTGAACAACGCCGGTATGAACATCCGCAAGCCCGCTCTGGATGTCACCTGGGACGATTGGAATGCCATTCTCGACACTAATTTGCGCGGGAGTTTTTTCGTGGCGCAAGCGGTGGCGAAACGCATGGTCCCGCGCGGCTACGGCCGCATCATCAACATCGGCTCCGTCACCAGCGTGGCCGGTTATGCCGGATTGGCTCCTTACACCGCGAGCCGCGGAGGCATTCGTCAACTAACCATGAGCCTGGCCGACGATTGGGGCAAACACGGCATTACAGTGAACTGCCTTGCTCCTGGCTGGTTCAAGACCAGCCAGAACAAGGTGATGTACGAGGACAAAGAATGGGTTGACTATTTGAGCGACCGCATTCCCATGAAGCGGCCCGGACAACCCGACGATCTTGATTCCGCCGTTGTTTTCCTCGCCGCCGAATCAAGCCGCTATATCACCGGCCAAACTCTGCTGGTGGATGGCGGCATTTCAACCGGGGCTGTCCGGGCACTGCCTAAAAAGTGAGCCCGGGCGCGACTTATTGCGCCACGACTGTCCAGATGTTCAGCGAGTTCGCGTTATCATCCACGGCAGCCATCCGGAACGTCCCCCAACCGATGTTGTTGACCGCTACTCCGAAAGCGCCTCCATTGTTTGGGTCGATCGACATCTGGCCAACGAACTGACCGGCCGCCGTATATTCCACCAGTTCGCTCGGCTGCGCCGGATTGGCGTTCGATCCGTCGCTGTCGGCGATCAAAAGATGTCCGTTCGGTAGGATTGTTAGATCTAACGGTCCATGCAGGTGTGTGAGGTCCTGAAACACCAGAGAGGCGCTGACCGGGGTGCCGTGGGGCGCGGCCGCAGTAAGAATCTCGTAGACCGCGTTATCGGTAGAAGAAGCCACATAGAGCGTGTCATGAACAGCGTCGTACGCCAGACCCGACGGCCCTAGAACCAGCGCCGCCGGATCTAACCGGTGACTGAACCCGTTTGACAGAGCAAGAGCGGTAGCACTGATTGAAGCGGCGCTATACGTTATATCGAGGCGAGAAACTACCCCGCTCAATACATTGGAGATCCAAACGTTTGCAGTGCCCGAAACGCCGTTTCCGAGATCATGAATTGCCATCGCCCAAGGACCATTAACTACCGCGGGAGTACCAAAAGTCCCAAGAAAGTTTCCGTTCCTGTCCAGTACGGCCAGTCTGCCTGCACCGACAGTTGCCGAAGTTCCATCTGCTGTTGGTAAGTTTCCAATCAGCACTATGCCATCGCTAAGCACGCCAATAGCAGCGGTAAGTCCTAAAGCCGTGCTTGTGTAGAAGGTAGATGTTTTACCCGTTTTGTCCACGCGCAAAATGGTCGTCCCGGTTCCCTGCAGGTTTTGGGAATTGTTGAAGTTCGACACCAGGATGTCACCTGGCTGCAAAACGCCACCGGCGGCCGGCACCGTTTTTGGAACAAAGACGACGCCGTACGGATTCACATCTCCGTTCGACGGAATGGTGGATACCGATGGCGGCAGCAACGGGAAAATGCTTTGGGTGCTCTGTGCGAAGCCCATTGGCGCCGAGATCGCTAATAGCGCGATAGCTGGACACACGAGTGATATTGAAGTTTTCATTGTTTTTCTCCTGAAATTGTTTTGTTTAAATGGAAAGCTATTTGCCGACACGCTTGCGCCGTAGCGCGGGAATGCCTAACGCCAGCAGACCGGCGCCGAATAGCGCCACTGCCGCCGGTTCCGGCGTCGCGGTTACGACATTGATGTTGTCCACTGCGAAATCGGTGGCCGGCGATGAAATCACCAGTTGGTTAAAGTTGCCTCCCGCGAACGCCACTTCCCCCTCGGGAAAAGTGAAGCCGCTCAAGAATTGTCCTGTCGAGGAGGCCGAACCTACCAGCTTTGAATTCTCATAAGCGGTAAGAGTAAGCGGCGACGGCGTGCCGAAGTCGGCAGTGGCAAAGTCTAGTGTCACCGCCGAAAGATTGCCGCTGAAGTTGACTGAGAGGTTGAGATTGTCCGCTCCCGCCGGACCCGGGTCGCCGAGTACGTTGCCGGTAAGAGTCTCGAACATGCTCGCGTAGACAACAAACCCGCCCGGATCAGACGTGCTTGAGAATGTCGCGGAGAGTCCGTTCACCGTGTCGGTGAAGTTTGTTGTCGTGCCAAGGCTGTCGTTGTCAAAGTTGAAAATGGTTGAAGCATTCGCCGCAATAGAAAGCGCTGCTGTGGCCAGAAAGAGTCGTAGTGGTGTGCTGGTCATAAGGGAATTTCCTTCGTCATTAGGGAAAACGACGTCGGAGGGGAAATCCCCTCATAAATCCCCCGAACTGCTAACCGATCTTCTCTTCCAGTTCCACCCAGCGCGCATAAAGAGCGTCGAGGGCCAGTTGTGCCTGCTCGATCTCCCGATAAGCACTGGCCAGGCGCTTTGGGTCTCGGACCAAATCGGAGTCTTCCAGCAGAGCACGTTTGGAAGCGAGCATCTGCTCGGCTTCGGCAATTCGGCTCTCAATGGTCTCGAAATCACGACTATCCAGATAGGAAAGTTTTTTCTTTGCGGCCTGAGCCGCTGGCTTTGAGGCTGCCGGCGTTTCAGCTTTGGCTTTCTTCTTAGCGCGGTCGACAAGCCATGTGTCCCACTGCGAATAGTCGGCGAAGCGTTCGGCGCTACCCTCGCCGTCTAAGCCCAGCACTAGAGTGGAAACGCGGTCGAGCATATAACGGTCGTGCGTGACCAGAACGAGTGCGCCTGGAAATTCGGCAAGGCTTTCTTCCAGAATTTCAAGCGTTGGAATGTCCAGATCGTTAGTCGGCTCATCCAGCAGCAGAACGTCTGCCGTTTCGAGCATCAGATTGGCAATCAAAACACGGGCGCGTTCACCGCCCGAGAGACGGCTCACCGGCTGATTCAACTGCTCACTAGCAAAGAGAAAGCGCGCAGCCCATGAAGCCACATGAATGGTACGCTCCTGGTAAATCACGGAATCGCCGTGCGGCGAGAGCGCCTGGCGCAGAGTGAGACTGGTATCGAGCGGACGGTTTTGATCGAAGTACACGATGCGGAGCAAGGGCGCGCGGCGGATCTCGCCGGCAACCGGTGAGACTTCGTCGCGCATGAGCCGCAGCAAAGTTGTTTTGCCGCTGCCATTCGATCCGACAAGCCCAAGGCGGGTACCGGCGGTCAACGTGAAACTCAACTTGTCGAATAGCGTGCGGCCACCGACCTCATAACGCACATCTTCCAATTCAATCAGCCGCTTGGTTTTCCGTTCTGAGGCGGAGAAATCGATATCGGCGCTGGCAGTACGGCTGCGCGAGCTCAAATCGGCCAATTCGCCGATGAGTTCGTGAGCATTATCGATCCGCGCTTTTGCCTTGGTCGCACGCGCTTTAGGTCCGCGGCGCAGCCACGCCATTTCGATGCGTACACGGTTTTCCAGAACTTCCTGGCGCTTCGATTGGGCGGCTAGGAATTCGCCTTTCTTTTCGAGAAAGACGCTATAGTTGCCATTCACGCGCAACATGCCGTCGGGGTAGGCGCGATTGAGTTCAGCCATATCGGTGGCGACATTCTCCAAAAAGTAGCGGTCGTGACTGACCACCACGCAAGCAAAGCGCGCCGCCTGCAGCAGTTTTTCAAGCCATTCGATACCCGCAAGGTCGAGGTGATTGGTAGGCTCGTCGAGCAGCAGGATGTCCGGGGCGGCGACCAAAGCTTGCGCCAACGCCAGCCGCTTGCGCCATCCACCCGATAACGCAGCTGCTTCCAGATCGAAATCGCGAAAGCCGGCGCGGCCCAGTGTTTCGCGTTCGCGCATGTCCTTTTCGTTCTCCGGCACTTGTGATTCTTGAAGCGCGCGATGGATAACGCTGCGCACGCTGACACCCGGCTCGAAACTCGATTCCTGCGCGACGTAGGCAAGCCTGGTACCCTTGCGCAGAGCTACCTCGCCGGTATCGGGCTGACGCTGGCCGGCCAGAATTTCGAGCAGGGTTGATTTGCCGGAGCCGTTCGGGCCGACCAAGCCCAGGCGGCCGCCTTCAGAGATGTTGAAGGAAATGTTGCGAAACAGCGGATCGGCACCGTAAGTCTTCGCCAAATCGCGTGCGTTTAATAAGAGAGCCACTCTCTCTATGTTCGTATGCCGCCGAAGTAAAGTTTAAGAGTGGCGATCACCAGACGACAACTGCTTTTGGGCGGGGCGGCGCTAAGCAGCGTACCTGCCCGGAAGCTCTTTTCTCAAACTGCCGAACCCCTCTTCAGCGAGATGCCGCCGTCTTCGACCGGGATCGAATGGACCCACGACAACGCGATGTCCGACAATCGCTACCTGCCCGAAACGTTGGGGCCCGGCTGCGCGTTCCTCGACTACGACAACGACGGATGGATGGATATCTACCTGGTCAATAGCGGGCCGTGCGATTTCTGGAAACCGCCGAAGCCGATCCGCAATGCTCTCTACAAAAATAACCGCGACGGCACCTTTACCGACGTGACCGAAAAGGCCGGCGTGACGGGCGGCACATTCGGGATGGGCGTGGCCGTTGGCGATTACGATAACGACGGGTGGCCGGATATTTTCGTCACGTCGTATGGCCGCTGCATCCTCTACAAGAACAATCACGACGGCACGTTCAGCGACGCGACCGAAAAATCCGGGTTAGCGACTCCGGGCTGGACAACGAGCGCCGTCTGGTTCGATTACGACAACGACGGCAAGCTGGACCTTTTCATCTGCAGCTTTGTCGACTACAGTTCCACGCACAAATTCGAATGCGGCGATAACAAACTGGGACGGCACTATTACTGCATCCCGCGAATCTTCAAAGGCACAGCCAGCTTTCTGTATCACAACAACGGCGATGGCACCTTTACCGAGGTCACTAAAGGCACCGACATTGCCAAATCAATGGGCAAGGGCCTGGGCGTAGTAGCGACCGACATCAACAACGATGGCCGCATGGATCTGTTTGTTTCCAACGATACGGTGCAGAACTTTCTATATGTCAATCGCGGTCCCGATAAAAACGGAAAATGGCAGTTTGAAGAGATTGCTTTGCAAGCGGAAGTCGGGTTCAGTGATAATGGCCAGCCGCGCTCCGGCATGGGTGTCGATGCAGCCGATTTGAACAACGACGGCTGGCAGGATCTATTCGTAGCGAATGTAGATCAGGAAATGTTCTCGGTTTACCAGAACACCAAGAACGAAAGCTTTCGAGACGTGGCACACGTAAACAGCGTGGCCCAAGCTACCAGGCTGCTCAGCGGCTGGGGTCTGAGATATTTCGATTATGATAACGACGGACTGGTTGATCTATTCCTGGCGAATGGCCATCCGGACGACATGATTGACAGCTACTCACAGCAGGTGCATTATAGGGAGCCTCTTCTCCTTTTTCATCAAGGCGCAGACGGCAAGCTCACAAACGTGAGCGAGAGCGCCGGGCCGGTATTCCAGAAAATGTTCCCGGCGCGCGGCCTGGCGATTGGCGATTACAACAACGATGGAGCCATCGATGTTTTGATCGCAAACAACGGCGGCGCGCCAGCGTTATTGAAAAACAATGCAGCCAAGGGCAACAACTGGTTGGGCATCCGGCTCGAAGGCGTAACATGCAATCGCGACGCTATCGGGACAAAGATCACCTGGAAGGCGGGCGGCAAAACCATGCGCCGGCTGAAGAACTCAGGCGGCAGCTATCTTTCCGCGCACGATCCGCGTGACGTGCTTGGAATCGGCAGCGCGGTCAAAATCGACGAGCTTGAAATTCAGTGGGCTCTGCCAAGTAAGCACGTGGAGAAGCTAACGAATTTGGAAGTGAATCGCTATATACATGTTGTGGAAGGCAAAGGTGTAGTTTGACGCCTGCTCTGTTGCTCCTTTTTAGTGTTTTGAAATACGATCTGCTGCTGACCGGCGGCCATTTGGTAGACGCGAAGAATCGTCTGAGCGCTATTCGCGACGTGGCGATTAAAGACGGCAAGGTGGCGGAAGTTGCCGAGCATATCGATCGCACAGGCGCGCTGAAGACAGTTGACGTGAAGGGCTTGTACGTAACGCCCGGCTTGGTGGATATCCACGTTCATGTTTACGCGAGCACGGGCGAGGCGCGTTCTTATGCGGGCGATAACAGCGTTTTTCCGGATGGGTTCACGCTCCGAAACGGAGTAACGACGGTGGCGGATGCGGGCAGTTCCGGCGCGCACAATTTCGAAGATTTCAAGCAACACATCATTGATAGATCGATCACCAGGGTGCTGGCTTTTTTGAACATCGTCGGAGCGGGAATGCGCGGGCCTAAATTTGAGAACAACCTGGCGGACATGGAGGCGGCGCCCGCCGCTGAGATGGCGAAGCGCTACCCGGGGTTGATTGTCGGAATCAAGACGGCGCATTACGCGGGGCCGGAATGGACTCCGGTGGAACATGCCGTTGAGGCGGGGACGGCGGCGAATATTCCGGTGATGGTGGATTTCGGGACGAATCACGCGGAACGGCCTTTGAATGTTTTGCTGACCGAGAAACTGCGGCCGGGCGATATCTATACGCATTGCTATTCGGGCTTGCGGGACGAGCTTGGGGCCGATGGAAAAGTGAATCCGGGCATGTGGGAAGGCCGGAAGCGCGGCGTGATTTTCGACGTCGGGCACGGGGGAGGGAGCTTTGCCTGGAAAGTAGTAATTCCGGCCATGCAGCAAGGTTTTCCGCCCGATTCGATTTCGACCGACTTGCATGTTCGCAGCATGAATGCAGGGATGAAAGACATGCTGAACGTGATGAGCAAATTTCTGCTGCTGGGCATGCCGGTGGACGAAGTGCTGGCCCTGTCGACGTGGAACCCGGCGCGCGAGATTCATCACGAAGAACTGGGCCATCTGTCTGTCGGAGCAACGGCTGACGTAGCCGTGCTGCGCGTGGAGCAAGGCCATTTCGGGTTCATGGACATGTACGGCGAACGCATGAACGGGACCAAGAAATTTGTTTGCGAGATGACCTTGCGCGGCGGCAAGGTGGTCTACGATTTGAACGGAATCAGCCAGCCATTGCACCACTAAGAACCTCGTAGAGGCGGCGGGCGACGATCATATCCTCACCGGGTTGGAGCATCCAAACACCAACGACAATTTCGCCTTTGGAGTGGTGGGTTCCGGTGTCCGGGTTGAGCTCAATGCAGGGCTTGCCGTGGCGCAGGGCGTCGGCCACTTGAAGCGGGGCGATTTTGATGCGGGTTTGATCGTAAGCGATGTGCAGATGAGGAACGTGGTTTGCGATTTCGGGGACTACAATTTTGGTATTGACGGTGGGAATGGTTTGAAGATGGGCGGCAATGCGGTCGGCGCGAGCCTTTGAATTCGGCCTGCATCTCGTCATCAGACTGGCTGAGGAACCAATCGACAGCGGCAACCATACCGACGATCTGCTCCTTGGCGACTTTCATGCCGCGGCCGATAGATTCGGAAATCGGCATGGCATTTTGGACGGCGGCGGCGATCAGATCTTTACGGCCAAGCAGCAGACCGGCGTTCTGCGGGCCGCGCATGCCTTTTCCGCCTGAAAACGTAACCAGATCGAAGCCCATTTTGGTGTAATTCCAGAGGTTTGAGATGGGGGGAACATCGGCGGCGGCGTCGTTAAAACAAGGGACGCCATGCTGGTGTGCGATTCGAACCCAATCTTCGCGGGTGATCTGGCCCTGTTCAGCGGCATTGAAGAAGAGAGCCAGGACGGACTTATCGGTGAAGGCTTTTTCGTAGTCGGCAACGGTTTCGACTTCAACGTAACGGGTGCCGCAATTCAGCAGAGAGTGGTCGTAATCGTAACGATGGGCTTTCTGAACGACGATCTCGTTTTTGAGGCCGGTCAGGTCATTGGGGATTTGATGAGCGGCGGCGGGGTTCGCGACAGTCATGCAGGCGGCAGTGCCTAGGGTGAGCGCGGAGGCTGCTCCGGCGGTAACCAGAGCAGCTTCGCAATGCAGTTTATTGGCCAGATATTCGCCGGCGGCGGTTTGCAGTTCACTCAGGTGCACGTAATGCCTGGCAGCTTGGGCTACCGCAGCTTCCACCGAAGGCGGCATGAGTGAAGCGGTGAGAGCGGTATAGGTTCCGGCCGCGTTGATGAGCTTGGCGACACCGAGCTTATCGTAATAATCTTCACCGTCGACTGGCGGTTTTTCGCTTGCTGAAGCACTAAGGGCCATTAAACTCCCGGTGGCGCTGAAGAAGTGCCGGCGCGTTGGAATTGAGCTCATATCAAATGAAGGCGATGACGTCGATTTCGACAAGCGAGTTGCCGGGAACGCCCGCCACGGAGATAGTTGTGCGGACAGGAGGCTCGGGGCCAAAGCGGCCTTTGAAGACTTCGTTCATTTCTTTGTAATCCTTCAGGTCGGCTAAATAGACCTGCGCTTTGAGGACCTTGTTCATGGACGAGCCGGCGGCTTCGAGTTTTTGCTGGATCTCATCGAGAACGTGTTTGGTGTGAACCTTGATATCGCCTTCGGAATGATAACCAACGCCGGAAAGGAACAAAAGATTGCCGTAGGAAACAGCGGGGCTGTACATCTGTGGGCCCTCAGGCACCTTTCCATTAGGCCACCAGACCTTCCTAGCGGCGGCGGATTGTTCGGGCTGAGCCGACGCGACTGCGGCGGTTGCGACTGCCGCGGCAGCGCCCTTACCTATAAAATTTCTTCTGTTTGAGTTAGACATGATTCTCCATTAACGAATTTACGAGCGCTTGACGGGGCGGACGATACCACCGGGCAGCTGATATTGATGACGTTGCGCGGTCCAGCGAGCCGATCCGTATTCACCCAAGCCTACGTTCCCCGCCATCTTATCGCCTTCGACCGTTCCGGTGAAATCGAAAGAGAGGCGCTGGCCTTCAATCTTCTGAGAACTTCGGAAGTGAACCTGGTTGGCCATGACCTTGCCGGTAAGGTCGCCGGAAATGAATTCGCCTTGATGAGTGCCGACAAGCTCGCCGGCATTTTGTTCAAAGACGAGCGTGTGGGCGGCAATGCCGCGATCGAACTCCATATCCAGTTGCCACTGGCCGGCGATGGATACCGGCTCGCCTTGGGGCGGGGCAGGGGGCTCGTCCACATTCGGAGGTTTTGAGAGGATTTCATGGAGACGCTGCGCCACGATGCGCTCGTCACCGGGAACCATCATGTAAGGCGTGATGGAGATGAGACTCGCCATGCGATCGGGACGGGTGCCGGATGAACTCCCGAAGACGATGCGAGGCTCGGTATTGAGGAGATGCTGGCTCACCTCGGTACCGGTGATACCGATCTGTTCAGCGTCCCATTCGATGCGGAGGATGGGAGTTTTGTTCGAAAGACCTTCGGGAGGTTCGACGCGCGTCGTGACGCCCTTGACCTTTGTAACGACTGCAGAAATGTAATCGAGCCAGGATTGCCATTGTTCAGTCTCGGCATTGTAATCGCGTTCTTTCCAGATTTCGACGGCGGCGAGCATGCCCATGATCTCTTCTTTGCCTACTTTGAGAGAGCGGCCATAGGCGTGATGAGGAGCGCTGTTGGCCCAGGCAGCCTGCAGCAGATTTTTTTCTCCGAGCAACAGGCCGGCGGCTTGCGGACCGCGAATGCATTTGCCTCCGCTATAGGCGACGGCAGTGGCTCCGCGCTGCAAGTGGACATTGGGGATGGTGAGAATTTCGGCAGCGGCATCGACAACGACCGGGACGTTGTGAAGCTTGGCGACCTGGCAGACGAATTCAGTACCGAGCGGACCATCGTCGCCGGGACCAGCGAGGATGTAGACCATGGCGGTACGGTCGTTAAAAGCCGCGTCAAGTTGGCCCCGATCGTTGACGGTGATAATTTTTGTCCCGACCATGCGAATGGCGTGGTCGTAGACGTTGCGGGAATATTCGGGAATGATGACTTCGTTCTTGAGGCCGGTGAGATCGGGCAGGCGCTGCATGCGCTCGGGGTTGGTTCCGGCGATGGAAGCGGTGGTGCAGTGAGTGAGAGCGGCGCAACAGCCGGCGGTGACGATGCCCCAGGGAGCGCCGGTGAGCTCGGCCAAGCGCGCGCTTACGCCCTGCATCAGTTCATCCATATGAACGAAGCTGCGGGACGCCAGATCCATGGCTTGCTTGACGGACGGCAGGGTTTGGGAGCCGCTGATGATGGTGAAAGTGCCCCTGGCGTTTATGAGGGGGCGGACGCCGATGGCGCGGTAGATCTCGCTGGGTGCATCGGACTTCGGAACGGCAGCGTTGGCGGCAAAGGGCAGAGCACCAGCGAGCGCGGCCAGAGAGCTTTGACTGAGCAGTTGACGGCGGCTAAGGGCGAATTTGGCAGGCGTGGAATTGACGGATGGTTCCTGCCGATTGCTTTCCTGAGCGAGCCACTTTTTGAGCGAGCTGAGCATGATGGTCCTTTGGTCAAATATACGACGGAACGGATGGGCGAATGAACGGCTGACTAGCTGGGCAAGCGACGGAACCGATTCTGAATAAGATCGCTTACGAAACGCAATGGAAGATAATCAGAAATTGGCCCATCAGAAACCAACCGCAGACATCGGCCTCGGAGTACAACCGATGACCTCAGATACCACCATCAACCGCCGCTCTGCCCTAAAGCTCGGCGCGGCCGCTGCGGCTGGAGTTGCGGTGGACGCGCGCGCCAGCGGCTCAACGAAAAGCGTCATTGTGATTGGCGCCGGTATAGCGGGCCTCTGCTGCGCGTACGAGTTGATCCGGCGCGGGCACCGAGTCACCGTCCTTGAAGCCAGCGGCCGGCCAGGCGGCCATGTGAGAACCTTCCATGACCCGTTTGCCGACGGACTGTACGCGGACATCGGAGCGGAACACTTCTACTATCCGGGATACACGCAGTACTGGCGTTATCTCCATGAGTTCGGCCTGACCGCCATCCACTTTCCGCGCCGCGAAAATCTGGTGCGCTTTTTGCGGGGCGAAAGATTCAGCGAAGCCGATCTTCAGCACCGCGCCGTTCTCGGCAAACTAGGATTCAATCAACGTGAGATCGATTTTCTGGCCCATCGACCCTGGGCAGACTTTCCGCTGCTCTATGCTCAACGCTATGTCGATCAGCTTCGCGACGAAACAAATCCTTTTGCCGAGGGCTTGGACAAGTTGGATCAAATTTCGGTCGCGGATTTGCTGAAGCGGGATAATGCCTCCGCGGCTGGCGTGGAATTTTTCGGCAGCTCCAGTTCGGCCCTGCAAATGATTTGGGGCGCAGCTATCAAGAGGCTGCGCGGAACCGACCTTGAAACGAAAAAGCTGTTTCGCATCAAAGGCGGCAATCAGCTGATGACCGACTCGTTCGCCGCTCGACTCGGCGAGACAGTGCATCTCGGTTGTCCCGTCACGGCCATCCACCACGGACCTTCGGGCGCGACGGTTACCTATCGCGAGTTTGGGCAGGAACGAAGACTGGACGCAGACTACCTGGTCACCTGCATCTCGCTTGTGATGCTCCGTCAACTGCCCGTCACACCCGCGTGGCCCGAAGCCAAGGCTTTCGTCATTCGCGAAATGCCCTACTATACGCGGACGCGTATCGTTTTTCAGTGCCGGACGCGTTTTTGGAGGAGCGGCAAAATCAGCCCAAACTGGCTGCCGCCAGATCCCAACTTGAACGAGATGTGGTCTCTGGCCGATGAGGTAAATACACCGCGCGGCATTCTCATAGGAGGTGGGCAGGCAGGCGTCACTGCTCCGCAAGCTCTAGCCGCGTTCCTGAAGCTTTACCCGGGCAAGCCGGCTGAAATTGAACAGACCGTGGTTCACGATTGGTCGAAGGAGCCTTGGTCCGGCATGTGCGAGCGAATTCCGTACAGGCTCGGTGAACTCGCGCGTTTCTGGCCGGAAGCGATTCGCCCGTGCGGACGAATTCACTTTGCGGGCGCCTATGCCGCCCAGATGAACTGGGGCCAAGAAGCGGCGCTTGAATCGGCCAATCGCGCCGCCCAGGCTATCGATCAAGCCTGATCAATTCTGGTTAAGGCGTGCAGACAAGCGTAACTGTTCGCGAAGCGCCCTCGAACGAGACGGTAATGTCGACAGAGGTGACGCTACTTACTGCTTTCGTATTGATGCTGAAGGCGGCGCTCTTGGCACCAGCGGCGACTTTCAATTCCGACGGGACAACAACAGCCGGGTTCGACGTTGCCAGCTTAAGCAGCAGGCCATCTGAAGGCGCGGCCGCAAACAATGACACCGTAGCGCCGACAGTTGCGCCGCCCTTCACTTTGGTCTGCGTGAGAGCAACGCCATCCAGCAGCGGGTAGACAACTAACGTGTTTGAAAGACTGGTGCCGCCTGCCGAAATAGAAACAGTAACTACTGTTTTCTCTTTCGGTAATTTCGTTTCGATTGGAAATCGAACGCCGTTTGTACCGGCGGAAATCGTCATCGCTTGAGGAGGGACGGTAACCACATCGGGCCGGTCGCTCTTGACAGTCACAGGTATTCCTTCTGCTTCAGCCGGCTTGTCGAGACTAAGCGCCGCTGCGAGATGCGTGCCGCCAATCACCGTCTGTGGAAGCAAAGCGAACCACGGCTCCCGATAAAGAGTTGAGCCGTACGGTCCCGCGCCATGCGGGAAAGGACGATAGAGAGGATCGCCCATATTGATAATCATCCACTTGAGCCAGCGTGTGCTGCGCAGGGCGGCGTCGCCCACATTCGCGCCGCCAAATAGAAAACGAAAGAATTCATCGGGGTGGATTAAGCCTTCAAGATACGGCTCGGTGATCGCGCCGCCCGTGACGGTTATGCCCTTTTGAAGAGCGGCTCCCGACCAGTTATTGTTGCCTCTGGGATTGGTTGCCGAGCCGCTGTCCAAGTGAAAACCGATTGCGCCGGGAACCCAGGTAAACGCGTCGTTATAGTGACTGAGGCTATACCAGCCGGCGTAGAGCGCTGCGCCATCGCAGCGCACGGAAGGAGGAGTGCCGAATTCAGTTTCCTTGTCGTCCTCAACTACAGCAAAGCCTGCCTTTTTTGAGAACTCGGCGGCTTTGTGAATGTCCCAATCGCCCGAAAATGCTTCGTAATCGCCGACCGAGCCCGGTGGGCCGTATTGCAGGTCGAAGCAGGCTTTACCATTTAAACCATGGGCTTCAGCCGCAAGTGCCTTGTCGACCAGCCCGCGCGCGAGATCGGCGCTGGCGGCATCTAAACGCCACACCGAGTAAACGGTCTTGCTGAGAGGCTTGTCGCGAAAGTCAGCCAGCGATACGAAAGGCTCATAACCGTTCCCCTGGCTTTGGGCATCGCTGAAATAGGGATGGTTGCCCACCTCGCGGCCGCTCACAGTGGCCTTGGCATATTCGTCCCAGATATCGGCGACGAATTGATCGACCGCAAAATAGCGTTCGCCTATCTGCAAGGAATAGGGAGTTTGGAAAGAGAAAACAATATAGAGGATTTTCTCCTTCCCGATCTTATTCAGGCACTTTTGAACGGGTGCTTTGATTTCCGAGGTGAAATCTTCATACTTCACCAAGTCGGGATCAGTGCCGATTTTACAGCGATTTGCCTCGGGAATCTGCCGTTTCGCCATGTAATACTTGGCCACGGCCTGCGATTGCGAACTTTCGGAGTTATACACCACCAGCACGCGTTCGTTGAGCGGAATTTGCGACTGGGCCGGCAGCAGACAAGCACATACAAATACCGCTGCCAGGGCAAGTTTCATTGGCCGGCTGTCCGCGCCATTTGAAGGCGGTACTTTTCCGCATCCCAGTCCATCAGTTTCGCCACTTCACTCGTCTGCAGGTAAGTAACTTGCGCTTCGGCTGGAATGCGTTCAACGACTCGGGACAGGCAAACCAGTAACTCTCTAGCGGCGCGCTTCAACTCTTTGCGGGTAACCACGCCTGCGTTGGGGACAAGCAGAAACACGGGTTCAAAATCATACCTGACGCGGTAGCGGCCGGCCGCCTGCGCCAGTGTTTCGTTTCCTTGCAGAACGGCAGCTCCCGGCCCCAAATATACGCATTGATCGGGGAATAGCGTGCCGCCGCTTGCTATCTCACGGTTACGCGGGCCCATCGCTAAAGCATGCACTTCTTTATCCTGAGCCGGCTGCCAGTCTGTGCCGGCGCACTTTTCATTAAGCGTTTCTAAGCCAGCGGGAAGTAAGTTGCCGGAAAGCTGCGCGCCTAGTCTGTACTCAACCGAGTTAAGAATCGCTTCGGCCGCCACGCAGTCTTCGGCAGTAACAACCAGTCCGTGATTTTCGAGAATCAGAACCTCCGGCCGCCACGTCAATTCCTTCTGTATACGGCGCGCCAGCGGGAGACCGGGATGAGTATAAGGGATCCAGTTCCAACGGAAACCGGTGAGAACCGGCGCGACTTGCCGCGGACCATCGGCTTGCGAAGCCCACGCAATGGCGTTCACCGAATGAACGTGAATCACCACTCGCTGCGGCAACACGGAATGCATGGTTGTCTCAACCGAAGGACGCAGAGAGACGCCCGACCGCGTGCGGTATTCTTCAAAACGCTCGTGGCCCAGGGTGAGATTCCGTTCGATATCCACTATGGGGACCGGAAGGAACATGTCATCTTCGGCAGCGTGAATCAACCACTTGCCGGAGGCCTTCACCCACAGAGTTTTTTCATGCTTTATGGACGTATTGCCGCCGCCTGCCTGCACCAGGTTGATATTGCCGCCAATCCGCGCGGAAAGTGATATGAGGGGATCGAGGAAACTGTACATGAGGCGACCGTTCGCTTCATGATAACTATCTCCGGCCTGCGAAGGCCAGCCGTATGCCAAGTGCGGTAAACACTCCGCCAGTACACCAGCGGAACCAATGCGCATCCAGAAACGGGCTCAGCACCCGGCGGCTTGAGTAACTGGCGATAGCCGCAACCGTCAGGTTCACAATTGTTCCGCCCACGTTGAAGAGCACACCCAGAAAAATGGTGGCAGCAACAACCGGCCCGTGCTTCACGTTAATGAATTGAGGCAGGAATGCCAGGAAGAACAGAGCGACTTTGGGGTTAAGTACGTCAGTAAGGACACCCTGCCAAAAAATCCGCTTCAAAGGAAGAGGTTGAAGGTCTGTTTGCGCCGATCGGGACTCCTTCGAAAGAAGCATTTTCAGGCCTAAGTAAATAAGATAAGCGGCCCCCGCATACCTTACGGCATCGTATGCGATGGGAACGGTGCGCAACACGCCCGCCAAGCCGAATGCAACCGCAAAGATATGAACAAAGCAGCCGGTGAAGATACCAAGGGCCGACGTGACGCCTGCCGCGCGGCCCTGACCCATGCTTCGCGCAATTACATACAGCATGTCGGGACCGGGAGTAATAATCAGCGCCCAGGCCGCCACTAAGAACAGAGTTAAGTCATGGGCGGCATGCATCTTGCCAGTATCGCGCGATGCCGGAAATCCGCAACCTTTGCATTTCTGGCGCGTCTGTAGAATTACATTAGGGGACGGGGAAGACCGAAGCTTGTCGTTTCGCGCCAAAACTGTAGGTGTATGTACGTTGTTCGCGCTAGCCGCCATCGGGGCCGCGCAACAACTGCCAACCGTTTATCGGTTGCAAATTGTGGTAACCGACGGTTCGGGACAACCTATTACAGGCGCGCAGGTGGACATCAAGAACACCTCTAACGAAATTAAAACTGAACTTACAGATTTGGCTGGTTCTGCCGCGTTCCCTTCGCTCACCGGCGGAGAATATTCGATTTCAGTGTCGAAGCGCGATTTCGACGTGCCGGCCCCAGTCACGGTCACCTTGCCCGGTGCCTCCTCAAAAGTGGCGGTAACTCTACAACCGAAGCGGCATAAAGAAAATGTAGAGGTAACTGCGACAGCCGACCCGTTAGATTCGGCTGCTTCCGGCACGGCAGTGCGAACGTCAGCCGCGCGCGAGCTGCCCACCCGCCCTTCGACGGTGGCGGACGTTTTGCCGTTGACTCCCGGAATCTCCCGGACTCCTGAAGGCACCCTGACAATAGATGGCGGCGGCGAACAACGAAGCGCGCTGATTGTGAATTCGGCCGACGTGACAGATCCGGCGACCGGGCAGTTTGGAACGACAGTGCCGATAGACAGCGTGCAATCACTGAACGTTCTGCAAACGCCATTCCTGGCCGAGTATGGACGGTTCACCTCAGCGCTGGTATCGGTGGAAACCCGGCGCGGCGGCGATAAGTGGAAAGCCGAACTGAACGATCCGTTTCCCGATTTCCGCATCCGGAGCTATCACTTGCGCGGCATTCGCGACGCTACGCCCCGGTTGAATTTTGAAGGACCGCTCGTCAAAGACAAGTTGTTCTTCTCGGAAGGTTTTGAGTACGAGATTCAGAAAACGCCGGTAATTACTCTGCCCTTTCCAGAGAATCAGAAGACGAAGCAAGGGCTAAATTCGTTTTCGCAGCTTGACTACGTTCTTTCCGCCAGTCATCTGATTACCGGCACGTTCCATCTCGCGCCCACGCAGCTGGAATCGGTTAATCTCGATACATTCAACCCGAAATCTACCGTGCCCGACGCGAGCCTTCACGACGAAACGGCTACCCTGGGCGACCACCTGACGCTCTTCAAGGGAGATCTTTTTGAGAACACTCTCTCTTACACGAATTTTACGGCGGGGGTTTGGCCGCACGGCGTTCAAGATCTCTCTATTACGCCTTCGGGCAATTTGGGAAACTATTTCGCCCAACAGCGGCGAAGATCTTCCCGCCTGGGCCTGTCTTCCACTTATTCGCTTCGGCCGATCGATTTCCTTGGTTCGCACAACCTAAAATTCGGGAGTTATTTCGCCGGCAGCACCGAAGAGGGCGACATTGCCGAACGTCCCTTTAATATTCTTGATTCGACTGGACTGCTGTTAGAGCGCATAAGTTTCACGGGCGGATCTCCCGTCAGGCGCAGCGACACTGAAATTGCGTGGTTCGCTCAAGACCATTGGCTGCTAACCCCTCAACTGGCGCTTGACGCAGGCCTGCGGCTCGAGTCGCAGGAAGTGACTGAGAGTTTTCGTTTAGCTCCGCGCATTGGGTTGGCTTGGACCCCTTCCAGCCATTGGGGAACGGTCATAAGAGCCGCGCGGGCCTATTCTATGATCGCGTTCCGCTGGATGTATACAGCTTTGCGCAGTATCCGAACCAAGTGGTTACTAACTATGGTCCAGACGGGCAAGTTGCCGGGGGCCCATCACTTACGTGAACGCGCTTGGGGAGGTGTTCTCAAAGAACCCGTTTGTCTTTCACGAAAAAGTGGCCGGTGACTTTTCGCCGCGCAGCACCACCTGGAGCTTTCAAGTGGAACAGCCACTTACTTCCCACCTCAAGCTCCGCGCCGCTTACCAGCAGAATGTCTCGGCGGGGTTGGTAATTATGAATCCGATACCGCCGCCTCCGGGGAGCCTTTTCGGTTCCATGCTGCTGACCGGCGACGGACAATCGCGCTACCGGCAATTTGAAGTAAGCGGGCGGGTTCGTCTAAAGACGGAAAGGCAGCAGCTTTTTTTCTCGTACGTCAACAGCCGGTCGCGTGGCGATTTGAACGATTTCACGAATTATCTGGGCAGTTTCCCCGCGCCGATCATCCGGCCGAATCAGTTCAGTGACTTGCCCGCCGATCTTCCGCATCGCTTCCTCACTTGGGGTTTAGTGCAACTGCCATGGAAGATGCAGATTGCGCCCATATTCGAATGGCGCACCGGGTTTCCGTATCTTGAAACCAATGCCGCGCAGGCTTACATCGGCATCCCTTACAATCGCCGCTTTCCAGACTTCCTGTCGTTTGACGCGCGCCTGTCGAAGGATTTCCAAGTGAATCCTAAGTATGCCGTGCGAATATCGGTAAGTTCGAATAACATCACGAATCATTTCAACCCCGACTCGATTTACTCAAATATCGACGCGCCTTTATATGGTCAATTCCTTGGCCAGCATAAACGGCGGTTTATGGTTGATTTCGACGTTATTTTTTGAGCTGGCCGCTCCTGCCAGCCGTTTGTTAGCGATATACTCGAACGGTCGCCTGTGATTGTCCTTTAACCGTTGGTCTCCCCCGCTTGGCCGCATTAACAGGGTAAGTGTGTCCAGATGAGATCAATGCTCCCCTCCTGGTTTCACCTGTCAAAATGGAGCGTTTAAATGACAGAGTTATTTTCCAGCTCCGATCTGGCGTTGGCGCAACGGCTTGAAAGAGGGCACGCCTCGTCGGGGAAGTCGTTTGCCGTAGCCCAGGGGACCGATGCCGCGGTTGCTGAAATAGCCGGCGGGCTCGCTATCTTTACGGGAGTGGGCGCACCCTCAACCCAAGCACTCAACGCCGGTATGAACGGGCCGGTTGATGTTCAAGAGTTCAATCGCTTGGAAGATTTCTTCCGGCAACGGAAATCTCCGCTGATCGTCGATTATTGTCCATTAGCGCACCAGAGCTTGGTTGATCTGATGCAAGGGCGCGCTCATTCGGTTCGCGAGATTTCGTTTGTTCTGGCGCGAAGGATAACCGCGGATGACGAGAGCTTCACTACTCATCCGGACGTAAATATGTCCTCAGTGGGGCCTTCGGATATGGCCGAGTGGGCCACACTTATGCTGCAAGGTTTCACTGAACAGGAAGATGTGCCTCCAGAACAACTGGCAGTGATGCTGGCGTCTCCGCCCAGCTTGCACAAGTTCGTTGGAGCACACAACGGCCAACGGTTGTCCGCTTCGGCTATGGAAATAGTGGACGGACTTGCAACATTCTTCGGCGATGCCACTCCGTTGCCCGGCCGCGGGCGAGGGCTGCAGCTGGCGCACATCAAACACCGCTTGAGGGAGGCAGCCCAACTCCGATGCGATTTAGCTTCCGCGACAGTCATGCCTGGCGGCACGTCGCACCGTAATTACATACGCGCCGGGTTCCAGTTAGTCTATCCGCGGGTGATGTTCAGTATGGATAACGCGACTTGAAAAAATGCTCTTGGCATACTAGTTTGCGAAGGGATCTCTTTGAGCCAATCGAAACTAGGTCGTTTAATTGGCGGTTTTCTACTTGCATCTACTTTTGCAGTTGCCTGGCAGCAGCAAACCGCCCCTCCGAATCCGCCGCCTCAGCCGCCCGCAGGCGCCGCCAACGGTCCTCAACCTGGGCCTGCCGTTAAAGCGCCGGGGCAAGGTGAAAGAACCGCCGAGCCGGTTCCGCAACAGCCGCCCGATCAGTCGGCTGCGGCTAAGGAGGCTTGCGTAATTTTCTCGCCATCGGCGCGCCTCCCGATCCTGAAGCGGTGAAGCGCGGACAAGCGCTTTTTGTGGCCACGTGCGGTTTCTGCCATGGTTCGAACGCCCACGGCGGCAATAGCGGTCCCGACTTGGTTCGTTCGGTTCTGGTGCTGCACGATCAGGGCAGCGGCAAGGAGATAGGTCCGGTGATTCGCAATGGACGCCCCGCGCAAGGTATGCCAGCGTTTAGCCTCAGTGATGCCCAAATCAAAGATATCGCGGCGTTCCTGCTATCGCGCAACCAGGCTGCGGCCAACCGCATGGAGTACAAAATTCTGAACGTGGTGACCGGCGATTCCAAAGCGGGCGAAAATTACTTTTCCTCGCACTGCGCAAGTTGTCATTCGGCGCAGGGAGATCTGGCGCATATCGCCGGCAAGCTGGATCCGGTAGCGCTGCAATCGCGTTTCCTGTACCCCAGAACCCAAAACTTTTTTGGGATGGACGCTCCGCCCGACCCCCGGTCGGAAAAGACTGTTACTGTAACGCTTGGTTCCGGCCACAATCCCTCTGTCTACTCCGGCAAGCTCGACCGGATTGACGATTTCAGCGTCTCTCTTACCGATCAGGCAGGCCAACACTGGGCCTGGCTGTTTGATTCTGAACCCGGCATCAAGGTGCAGGTGAACAACCCCCTACAGGCGCATATCGACCTGCTGAAGCAATACACCGATGCCGACATGCATAACATTCTCGCTTACCTGGAGACTCTGAAGTGAAACCCTCCTCCGCAGCTCTTTTCTTCAGTCTGTCGTTGGGACTCGGCGCGCAAGGGCTTGACCCCTCCGCCATCCTCCATCCAACACCGGGTACTTGGCCCACCTACAACGGAGACTACTCCGGACGCCGCTTCAGCCCTCTGAAGCAAATTAACTCCGCGAATGTGCGCGATCTGAAACTCGCGTGGCTCTATCATGCTCAAACCGGACCGGGGGGAAGTCCTTTTGGCGTTGAGGTTAAGTCGACTCCGCTGCAGGTGGAAGGCGTTCTCTATTTCACGGTGCCCGACTACGCCTGGGCCATCGATGCGCAAACTGGCCGTGAGATCTGGCATTACAAGTGGAAGAGCAAGGGCGGTATCCACACCGGAAACCGCGGCGTGGGCATTTATCACGACTGGCTGTTTTTCGAAACGCCTGACGATCATTTGGTTTCGCTCGATAAGAACACTGGGAAATTCCGTTGGGCCGTTGAAATTGCAGATCTCGCACAGGAGTATTTCTCCACGCCCGCGCCGCTGGTAATTGGTAATCACATCATTGTCGGCGTCGGCGGAGATTCGCTCGACGTGCCGGGATTTCTGGAATCTCGTGATCCGGAGACCGGCGCCGTGCAGTGGCATTGGAATACCGAGCCTCTGAAGAAAGGCGATCCCGGTTCCGAGACTTGGCCGGACGAACAATCGATGACTCACGGCGGGGGCATGACGTGGCTCACCGGTACCTACGATCCGGAGTTGAACCTCCTTTATTGGGGGACCGGCAACCCGAATCCGGTGCATGCAGGACAGGGGCGCAAGGGCGATAATCTCTGGACCTGCTCAATTGTTGCCTTGAACCCGGATACCGGAAAGCTGGCTTGGTATTTTCAACCCTCACCGCACGACACGCACGATTGGGACAACATTGAGGAGCCGGTGCTCTTCGATGCGGAGATTGACGGACAGCCTCGCAAACTGCTGGCGCAAGCCGCGCGTAACGGATACTTCTTCGTCCTCGACCGGACCAATGGCAAAAATCTGGTGACCGAGCCGTTCATCGACCTGAACTGGTCGAAGGGCGTTGACAAAATGGGAAGGCCGATTCCGAATCCCGCCAAAGAGCCGAAGACCGATGGCGCGCTGGTGATTCCAGCGGCGGGAGGAGCGACGAATTGGCCTCCTCCGAGCTACAACCCCGAGACCGGGTTGTTCTACGTGAGCAGTTCACCTTGTTATAGCGTCTACTATTTAACCGACACCAGCGCTCATCCGGAAGGCTATGGAGGACGCGATAGCGGTTTGTGGTCGGAATCGGCGCTCAAGGCGATCGACGTGAAGACCGGCAAAATTCGCTGGAGCCATACTTTTCCCGGCGAAGGCGGATCGTTATCGGGGATTCTGAATACTGCCGGAAAGCTCTTGTTCTCAGGCGATCCTTCAGCGAACGTGATCGCATTCGATCCTGCGGATGGAAAGATCCTTTGGCATGCCGGATTGACGTCGACAGTGAGTAACGGCCCTATGACCTACGAACTTGCCGGGCGTCAATATGTGGTGGTGGGGGCCGGCGATATGTTGTATGCGTTTACGCTGCCATAGATCTTGTGAATCGGCTCAGAGTGTAATTCACCCAAGTTAGAAAAGAGCTACTCCTGCTTGAAGAAGCGCAATCCTGAATAGCAGCGGCTCCTCAGCATTCATAGCAAGCACCTTAACCGTCGCGCGGCCGACCGGGGCCTTTCCCACAAGGCGGCCATCCACAAATTGAAAGTGCTCGATCCAGCGATCGGTACGTGGATGAAACAAATGGACGAGTTGACTAGACTGCGAATCCAAGCCGGCGATGTTAGGACCTTTGTAGCGATTGCAATGCGGGCACGCAAGAGCGAGATTGTCTGACACGGCTTTCCCTTCATGCTGCTCAGATATGATGTGGTCTATTTGAAACGGCAAGGGAAGAGCAGATTGTGGGATGCGGCAGTACTCGCAGCGTTCACCGGCCCGCTCTCGAACGGCCTGAGCCAGGTCTCGATTCACTGCGAGGCGAAATTCGGAGCCGCGTTGACCAGCCGGCGGGCCTTTGCTTGCATGATGCCCAGCAAGAACCCTATATGCAAATAGCTGTCAAGCTCCTGGGTCTCGGTTTCCGATAGCGAACCGGTACGCGCCTTGGCCGATAGCTCATTGACGCGATCTTCATCTTTCGACGGTAGTTTCATCGAAAGCAGATACCGGGCGGCGTCCGGTGTCAGTTCCTGTTCGTCAGCCTGAATGATGCGCGCGAGGATGGCGGCTTCGGTATTCGGCGTGACCAGTTGCGAGCTCATTCGTATACCTTCTCTTATCATCCATCATTTCGCCGCGAAACGCGAAATTACGTCTTGTTTCACGGACCCATCGATGCTGTTCGCCAGCGAATTAGCATCGTCGGTCATGTCCTGGGGCGAATCGAGAATCAGCTTCGCGCCAGCAGTGTTGTCCGGCAAGGCAAGCTGCATGCCTCTATAGTAACCGTCGTTCGGCTACCGGTTTCAAGTGAGGGAAGGCCCGCGATCTTTGCTCAGTGATCATTTCACAACCGTCAGCTGTACTGTGACTGAATGAGTGATGCCGCTGCCGGTGGCTGTGACCACGATTGGGTACGTTCCGGCTGGGGTTGACGAAGAAAGCGTGATTCCGTACGTGATATTCACCATGTTGTTATTCGTATTGGCACCGGTGACGCCGTAGCTTGCGCCGGTGGGGAATCCGCTCATCGAAACGCTCATTTGGCCGTTGAAACCACCGGTGTAGTTACCGTTCGAGGTTGTGAATGAGCCTGAACTGCCCTGAGCGATAGTAAGTGCCGTGTTATTGACCGAGAAAGAGAAACCAGGTCCGTTGGATATTTGGACAGCCAGATAGACACTTTCATTGCAGGTGCCGCCGACGGCCGTCACTTGGACGACGTAGTTGCCCGACGGCGCGCTGGAAGCTGCGTTAACAGTCACCACGACGGTGCCGCTGCCAGGCGCCGGAAGCAAAGTCTTCGATAATGACGCGGTCAGACCGCCGGTTGCGCTGGGCAGCTTAATAGTGAAAGCAATGGCATTGTTAAAGCTGCCTAAGGCCGTGGTAGTCAGGGTAACTTGGCTGCTTGTACCAGGCTTCATATTCAACTGCATCTGTTATGCATTGAGCGTGAGTATGTTCTGCGCCAGGACAGTAACGGGAATGGTTAGCATCTTGGTGTAGCCGCTTCCGCTGACCTTATACGCCAGATTATAGGTTCCTCCTGCAAGCGACACGGCGGTCGAGATGTTCAGGCTGACGGTAGATCCAGGCGTCAATGTCGCGGCGCTTAGCTGCGCCGTCATCCCGGCGGGCGCTCCGGTGACTGTCACGGCCAGCGGTCCACTAAAGGTACCCGTGGGCGAACCGCAGGATATTTGCATGGTGCTCGATAATCCGGCTTGCAAGGTAAGGCTGGCCCGAACCGCTGGCGGCAACGCAGGCCGGTAAAGGATTGACAACGAGCGTAACGGAAGCGGTTTTTGTAAGACCGCCGCCGGTGGCCGAAATCGTGAGCGGATAACTGCCCGCGCTGGTGGCAACGGGCGCAGTCAGCATAAGCGGGGAAGCGCCTGAATTACCGCTGATTAAGGGCGATGAGAAGACACCCGTTACGCCTGGCGGCAAGCCGGAGACAGAAAGGGCCACGGTGGAACTGAAGCTGTTTTGCCGTGTGATAGATACGGTCAACTGACCCGTATTACCCTGAGTGACGCCGATTGCGGGGGCGCTAGGGGTGAGCGTAAAGTTTGAGCTGGGAATGACTAGTGAGACGGCAGCCTTAGACGTCAATCCGCCACCGGTTGCCGTGAGGGTAAGCGGATAGGTACCGGCCGTAACGGTGGAAGCCGCGGTGATTTTCAATGTGCTGCTGCCGCTCGCGCTAAGGGTGGCTGGAGAGAACGCGGCGGTGACACCGGTGGGTAAACCCGTCACTAAGAATGCCACTGGGGAACTAAGTCCGCTTTGGGCGATGGAGACGGTGAGTGTCTCCGAAGAAGCCGCGGGGGCCGTCAAGGACGCGACGCTGGAGACTAAAGAGAGTGATGGCACGGAGACAACCAGCGAGACCGTAGCCGTTGCCTTCAGTGAGCCGCTGGCGCCGGTGATAGTCAGCGTAGACGTGCTGGCAGGAGCGGTAGAAGCTGCCGTCAGTTTCAGCACGCTCGCTGTAGCGCCGCTAAGGGTGGCTGGAGCGAAAGCGGCGGTGACACCGGTGGGCAGCCCGGAAACAGTTAGAGCGACAGCGGAGCTAAAGCCGTTCTGGGCAATTATCGAGAGATTGACCGAACCGGAGTTGCCGGCGGTTACCGAGAGCGACGTAGCACTGCGGGAAAGCGTAAAACTTGGCGCAGGTATGACGACTGCTACGGCAACGGTCGCGGTTTGACCCCCGCCAGTCCCGCTGACCGTCAAGTTATAAGTACCGCTCGCCAGGGTAGAGGCGGCAACCACCTTCAATACGTCCGTACCCGATCCGGGAGATGCAATAGTCGGGGACGAGAAAGTTGCGATCAGACCTGCCGGCGCCCCGGCCACGGTGAGAGTAACGGCCGCTTTCAGCGACGCGCTAGCCGTGGAGGTGATGGTCGTCTGCGCGGATTGGCCGGCAGCCAGGCTCAATGACGTCGAAGAAGCCGCCAGTGAAAAGCTGCCGGCCGTGCTCGTTCCATCTGTCCAGTGATTGACCAGCAGATTGGCGTCGATTGTGCCTAGACCGGAAGCGAGATCGTACCCGGCGGCCGCGGAGAAGCCAGCCACGCCCGGAACGGAGTTGTTGCCCACGGTAATGTCATGAAACACCGCTGCGCCGCCCGAGGCCTGCTTGACAGCGAGCGGATATAGCATGGGGTTCAGCAAACCCTGGCGCGCGTTCATCTTCTGATCGACCAGCGCTACCATGCCGGCAAACGAGGGCGCCGCCGCGGAGGTGCCGCCTACGCTGTAATAGGTCCCGTAGAGAGCGATGAAGTAACCGTCGTGCGAGGCCGCCGTTAGCGACACATCGGGAACATCGCGCCGGCTGTCGGCGGGTACGCCCGGGGCAGTCTGCCAGGAAGGTTTGGAATAGGCTGCGCTGGCCCCGCCGCCGCCGGCCCATATGCCGGAACCGCCGCTGACGTTTCCACTCTCGTTCCACACACCTTCTGGAATGTAACTGAGGGCCGATCCATAGGTGGCGCTGTTTGCCGGCAGCCAATATTGTCCTGGATCGGACGCGTCGGCGAATTCGGTTCCGCCTACGCAGGTGGCATAAGGAGAACTGCAAAGTCCGTTGATGTTCTTGCCATACTGAGCGACACTGCTTGCGCCGGGGTTGTCGCAGCCCGCCGCGCCGCTGTCCCCGGAGGAGACCATTACGCTTTGGCCCTGGCTGGCAGCTTGTTTCCACAGCGAGTTGTAGAAGCTCAGCTCAGAGGCGCCCATGCCTACCTCGCAAGATCCATAACTCAAGGTGATGATGGGCGCCACATTGTTGTTTACGGCGTACAGCGACGACAGGTCTATGCCGTCCGAGGTGCCGGAAGAAGAGATGATGACTTTGATAGCGGCGCCCGGAGCCACTGCGCCCGACCATTCGGTGTCGAGAGTGGTTTCAACGCTGTCGCCGCTCAGCACGCCCGGGTCGCTATTAGTCACGACAAACTGCGGGTTGTTGGCTTTCAATCCGAACGTGCTTCGAAAAGTCTGCACGTCGGAAAGATAAATATCGGAGCGGGCTATGACCGCAATTGCCTCTCCGGCTCCATTGATGCCGGCGGTGTACAGGGGATTGATGTCGTAGATGATGGAATAATCCGCCGGCGTGATGTAGTGGGTAGACCCAGTTGTATAGTGCGGGCTGGTTGGATCCGCGGCTCTTAGGGCTTTGCTCATGGAGATGTTCGACGTGTGGCGGAAATCGTGAAGCTTCACGACGCCGCCGACGGCGCCCGCCAGAGCCGCTGGAATTTTAGGATCGGTGGCGTTCGCATAGTGGCTTGCTCCGGCCAACTTGTACCGGCGGATCTCAGTTTGAAAGGCATCGTTTACCTGTGCCGCCGTGCCGCTGAAGATAAGCGCGCGGTTGCCGGCGGGAACTCGCTCCACATGCATGCCGTGGCTTTCCAACCACGCGGTGATCTTGGCGATGTCGGATGGCGCCGCGCCGAACTGCGAGCCGAAAGACTGCGGCGTCAAATATTGGCGATAGAGGGGAGACTTGGGATTGTTCTGCGCAGCGATCAACTGATCGAGAGCCGCTTCCTGCGCAGCGCTTCCTTTCAAATTGAGCACCATGTGCGCCATGGAAGTGCCCAGATCAGCCGGGGCGGAGCTGCTTGCCGCCCTAGCGAGCGGGTGAACATTGCCGGCCAGCGTGACAGTGGCGCTCTCGTCAACCCGCTGGATGATTTGAGGCTTCGGCGTGCCGAAAGGCTGCGTTTGTCCCGCTGCGTAAGTGCAGAAGACAATGGACGCGAAAAGGGCGTAGAGAGAAGTACGGCGTTGCATTAGTTTCCTTGCAGCGAGTGCCATTCAGTGCAATGAATTCTGTTGAATGCAAACGCGCTCAAGACTTCTAATCGTCGGTGCCAGTAAATGTCTTAGCCCTTTTCATTAAGCAAACAGACGATTTGCGTCGTAGACGGCGGTGGATTTGGTGTTACGGTGCGCACCTATGGCTTCCTTCCTTTGCATGACCCCTCTGCGATACTGATGAATGAGAAGCTTCAATCGAGAACTTCTGGTCCAGCGGGCAATTCGCTCAAAAAAGAAGCCAACCGCTATACTGCGACCCATCTAAATAGGTAGGAAAAGTTAAATGGCAACAACTGTAATCGGTACGCGCGAAATCCGGCCTGCGCGCTTTCTCGCCTCCACTAACGGCAAGAAAGTCGTCATGGCCTTGACCGGCGCTATTCTTTTTGCGTTTGTCATTGGCCACATGATCGGAAATCTGCAGATCTACGAAGGCCCCGAAAAGCTGAATGCGTACGGGCGCTTCCTGCATGGCGTGCCTGAGATTCTTTGGGCGGTTCGCGCGGCTCTGCTGCTTTCAGTAGGGCTGCATATTTGGGCCACCATAGGCTTGGCTCTGCGTAAGAATGGTGCGCGGCCGATAGGCTATGCTGCCAGAAAAAACGTCGCTTCCGACTATGCTTCGCGCACCATGTACTGGAGCGGCCCCCTCGTCCTCGCGTTCGTGATTTATCATCTCCTGCACCTTACCGCGGGAATCGTGCATCCCGGCTCGGAGTTCATAGAAGGCGATGTGTATCACAACGTGGTCGCGGGGTTTTCCGTGTGGTGGGTTTCCGCCTGGTATATCTTCTCGATGATTCTTCTCGGCCTGCATATACGGCACGGCGCGTGGAGTATGTTTCAGTCTCTCGGAATAAATCATCCGCGTCACACCCCCATACTCAAAAAAGGAGCTGGCGCGATTGCAATCATCCTGGTGGCTGGATATATTTCTATTCCGATTAGCGTTCTGCTGGGTCTCGTGAAGTAACTCTGACTGATACATGGAACTGAATTCTCGTATACCTTCCGGTCCAATAGAAAGTAAGTGGGATAGCGCGCGCTTTGAAATGAAGCTGGTGAATCCGGCTAATAAGCGTAAGTATTCCATTATCGTTGTCGGCTCCGGCTTGGCGGGCGCCGCGGCGGCGGCGAGTCTTGGCGAACTGGGCTATAACGTCAGCTGCTTTTGTTTTCAGGATTCTCCACGGCGCGCCCATTCCATCGCGGCGCAGGGTGGCATCAACGCCGCCAAGAATTACCAGAACGATGGCGACAGCATTTTCCGGCTGTTTTACGACACAGTGAAGGGCGGCGACTTCCGCGCCCGCGAAGCCAACGTTTATCGTTTGTCTCAGATCAGCGTTCAAATCATCGACCAATGCGTGGCGCAAGGCGTGCCCTTTGCGCGCGAGTATGGCGGCACGCTGGCCAACCGTTCATTCGGCGGCGCACAAGTCTCGCGAACGTTTTATGCCCGCGGCCAGACCGGGCAGCAGCTTCTGCTTGGCGCGTATCAAGCGTTGGAGCGGCAGATTGAAGCAGGCACCGTTGCCATGTACCCGCGCACTGAAATGCTCGACCTGATTGTGGTTGACGGCAAAGCGCGCGGCATTGTCACGCGCAATCTGGTTACCGGCGAAATCGACACCCGCTTAGCCGACGCCGTGCTGCTGGCTACCGGCGGCTATGGGAACGTATATTTCCTCTCTACGAATGCCAAAGGATCGAACGCCACTGCCATTTGGCGGGCGCACAAACGCGGCGCCCTGTTTGCGAACCCGTGCTTCACGCAGATCCACCCCACTTGCATTCCTGTGTCGGGCGATTATCAATCGAAGCTCACCCTGATGAGCGAATCGCTGCGTAACGACGGCCGCATCTGGGTGCCCAAGCAGAAGGGCGATACCCGCAGCCCCGACCGGATTCCAGAGGCCGATCGCGACTACTATCTGGAGCGCCGTTACCCCAGCTTCGGCAATCTCGTGCCGCGCGATGTAGCTTCGCGCAATGCCAAAGCGGTTTGCGACGAAGGGCGCGGCGTCGGCGAGACCGGCTTAGGCGTGTATCTCGATTTTGCCGCGGCTATCAGCCGTCTGGGCCGCAAAACAATCGAAGAGCGCTACGGCAACTTGTTCGAGATGTACCAGCGCATTACCGACGAAGATCCGTATAAGGTACCCATGCGCATTTATCCCGCCATCCACTACACCATGGGCGGCCTGTGGGTGGATTATCAATTGATGAGCACCATTCCCGGTTTATTCGTCCTGGGCGAAGCGAACTTTTCCGACCATGGCGCCAATCGTTTAGGAGCCAGCGCTTTGATGCAAGGCTTAAGCGATGGCTACTTCGTCATTCCTTATGCGGTTGGCGATTACCTGGCAACTCAGAAGCTGGGAGCGGTGAACGAATCGCATCCTGAGGTGCGTAATGCCGTGGCTTGCGTGCAGCAAACCATTCAAAAGCTGCTCGGCATTAAAGGCAAACGCACCGTTGATTCCTACCATCGCGAGTTGGGCAAAGTGGTTTGGGATTACTGCGGCATGTCGCGCACGGCCGAAGGTCTCACGCACGCCATCAGCCAGATCCGTTCTTTGCGCGACGAATACTGGCAAGGCGTGAACGTTCCCGGGAGTGGAGAAGACTTCAACCAGAGCTTGGAAAAGGCCGGGCGCGTGGCCGATTTCTTCGAGCTTGCCGAACTCATGTGCATTGACGCCCGCGAACGCAACGAAAGCTGCGGCGGCCATTTTCGCGAAGAGTATCAAACGCCGGACGGCGAAGCGCAGCGCGACGACGAGAAATTTTCTTATGTGGCCGCCTGGGGCTACAAAGGATACGGCAATTATCCCGAGCTCTCGAAAGAGCCTCTTGAATTCGACTATGTTCACCCCAGTCAGCGGAGCTACAAGTAAATGCGGCTTACTCTGAAAATCTGGCGCCAAGCCACCCGCAGGTCGGCCGGACGCTTTTCCAGTTATCCTGTTGAAGCCAACCCCGACATGTCGATCCTTGAATTGCTCGACGTGTTGAATGAGGAATTGTCATTGAAGGGCCAAGAGCCTGTCGCTTTCGAGCACGATTGCCGTGAAGGCATCTGCGGCTCATGCGGCTTCATGATCAACGGTGTCGCCCATGGCCCGCTGAAGGCCACCACCGTCTGCCAGTTGACTATGCGCCACTTCAAAGACGGCCAGGAGGTAACACTTGAGCCATGGCGCGCCAAGGCGTTCCCCGTTATCAAAGATCTGGTTGTCGACCGGCGCGCGTTCGACCGTATCATCGCTTCCGGCGGTTACGTTTCTGTCGCTACCGGCGGCGCGCCGGACGGAAACGCTATCCCTGTTCCCAAGGAAGCGGCCGACCGTTCCATGGATGCCGCCGCCTGCATCGGTTGCGGAGCCTGCGTCGCCGCCTGCCCAAACGCGTCGGCGGCCTTATTCACCGGCGCGAAAATAACGCATCTCGGTGTCCTGCCGCAAGGCAAACTGGAGCAAGACCTGCGCGCCCTTCGCATGGTGTCTCAAATGAATGAAGAAGGTTTTGGCGGCTGCACCAATATCGGCGAGTGTACCGGCGTTTGCCCCAAACAGATTCCGCTCGAAGTAATCGCCGCCATGAACCGCGACTATCTGCGTGGCAGTTGGCGCGAACGCGATAATATTGTCACAACGTTGACTCCGTTCACCGAATGGAGCACCGGATCGAAACTGCAGAACGATCCGAACTCCGGCCGTTAGCCGCATTCGCTATGTCACGCACCGAATCGACAATGCTTGCGCTTGGCACCCGCGCGCCTGAGTTCCACTTACCCGACGTCACCTCCGGCCGCATCGTGTCGCTGGACGATTTCGCCGGCAAGCAAGCTTTGCTGGTGATGTTCATCTGCCGCCACTGTCCGTACGTCAAGCACGTTCAGCGCCAACTGGCGCAATTGGGAGCCGATTACGCCAATCAGCAGGTCGGCATCGTAGCCATCTCTTCGAACGACGCCGTAGTCTATCCGGACGATTCCCCATCGAGTCTGCGCGAGATGGCCGCCGAACTCGCTTTCACGTTTCCGCTCTGTTACGACGAAACGCAAGACGTGGCGCGCGCCTTTCAAGCCGCGTGTACACCCGAGTTTTACGTCTTCAATGAAGATCGGAAGTTGATGTATCGCGGCCAGTTGGACGACAGCCGCCGGTCAAACGCCATTCCGGTAACCGGACGCGACGTGCGGAACGCTCTTGATCACGTCCTGCGCGGCGAGCCGGTTGATGAGAACCAAACGGCCAGCATCGGCTGCAATATCAAGTGGCGTGAATAACTACTGATTTTCCGGCCGGAACTCGAACACAATCGTGTGGTCGCTTTCCACCTTTTCGCCGCGTAGCGTGGCCGGTTGGAAGGTCCATTGCTTGGCGGCTGAAACCGCCGCCGCGGCAAGCGCGCTCTTCACCATTTCCGGATTTAGAACGTGCGCCGCTTTAACATGGCCGCCTTGATCAATCGTTACTTCTACCTCAACGCGGGTCACATGCGAAACCACGCCTTGAGAAAGCGATCGCGTATTCGGCAATACCTGCAGCAGCACCTTAGGTCCTACAAAAGCCAGCGTCTTGGCATCAGCGGGCGTTTCGGGGACCGGCACCTGCACGGGCTGCTCGGGGGGCGGCGGCGGGGGAAGGGCCAGTTCGGAACTGTCGCCGGGCTGCCAGGGGTTAATGGCTGTTCCGCCGGCGGGTGACGTAGTCGTGTGAGGTTCCACCCGCGCCGGGGGATTCTGTTTCGGAGCAGCAGCCGGAGTGTTTGTTCCGGGTGCCGAAGTTTGGGGCGTCTCCTGCTCCGCTGCCTTCGTTTGCGAATTCTGAACGGCGGTAATCGGC
This sequence comes from Bryobacterales bacterium, assembly GCA_963718465.1. Taxonomy (GTDB): domain Bacteria; phylum Acidobacteriota; class Terriglobia; order Bryobacterales; family Bryobacteraceae; genus Bog-105. The sequence continues at coordinate 346,625 of CAVQZK010000036.1, forward strand.
GTTGGCGGCGCTAAGCTTCCCTGATCCGGGCCTCCTGAAACCGGAACCTGCGCTGCGGCTGTTCGCTTGCCGGCTACTGGCCGCACAACTTGGCCGGGCGATCCATTGGCCAACTTGCTGGCGGAACCGGCGGCAATCGGATTCAGCGGCGCATTTGCATTCGCCGCGTCCGGCGCCATTCCGCCCACCTCCATCAAAGGCCTATCGTGCCCGTTCGCCGCTGGATTGTTCGCATCCAGCACCCGCATGCTTCCCGTTGTTGTCGTTTGGTCCGCGCCAGTGACATCCAGGCGAAACGTAACGTCGCCTGAGACCGGCCTGTAAAGTACCGCCCCTTCGGCCACTTGTGAAGAGTCGAGTTTGATGTCCCGATCCTGCCCGGCATCGTGAATGTGCAGAATAGCGTTTGCGGCCGACAAAACTACTGGATTCCGGCGGTTCCAACTTAACAGCAACCGCTCGCCCTGGCTCTCCACCCGCAGTCCCAGATCGTCCCCGGGGAAAATCACACGCATGACCTGTGCCAACGTGCCGGTGCCTGAAGAGAGGCCGCGCCATGCCAATATCCCGAACGTGACTCCGACGAACAGCATGAAGATGAGAGCCGTCGACAACCACGGCACTCCTTGCTTCACCCTCTTCTTCTTGGTATCGATCACCATCGGAAGCCCTGATACTTCCACGGGTGCCTCAGCGGCCCTTTCGCGCACCCGGCGGAATTCACGGGCCGGGGGCGGAGCGGCGGCAGCAGGACCAGCCGGTGGCTCAGGCGGCGCTGCGGGAGAAGCTGCGCGTAATTTTGAGGTATCTACAAACAGCGTCTTTGCTTCGAAAGTTGGCTTCCTGGGTTCAGCCTTCAACGCTTCGTCGCGTTGGCTCTCCGTCTCAGCGCCCAGCGTGTACTCGTCCGGCTTGCCGCGTCCCGGCAGAAACCACAGCATGGTGCGTTTGGCCGATGCCGCCAGTTTCCTCCACTCGTCTTTGCGTTCCTCCGCGTCCGGCGTAGCGTAGCTCTTAACGTATAAGTCGTCGCTCGTCTTCAAGCGCATCGCCAGATCGAGCGGCTCGCTCACTCTGCGCAACTCAGTGGAAAGGCGCACTGAACTCCAGCGATAATCCTCGCTGCTCAGCTTCGAGCCCGCTTTGTCGGCGTATAATTCCGCGATGATTTGCGTTTCCGCCTCGCGCCAAAGCACCAGCGCCACATCGTCCTCGCCCTTGAAATGTGTATTGTGGAACTCGACATCGCGGTTCATCAGGCCGCTGCCGTTGCGCAGCGAGAACCAGCCAATCAGGCGGAACTGGCTGAACTCAGAATCTTCCTGTGCTTGCGTCAGCGCTGCGGCGAAGGCCTTATCCAGGCGTTCACGCCGCGCCAGCTCGCTGCGAGGCCCCGAATCCTTGAACGTCTTCAGCGCCTCAACCGTGGTCATTCCGTCTTCCACGATCCCGAACAGCAGGCCGCTTACCTCCGTCTGGGCGTGTGTCTTGTCCCGCACGGCTCGCGTGAGCTCACACAGGGTTTCAACAAGATACGACGCAAGACGCACCGTAAATAAGCTATTCCGCGAAGGGATTGCAAGACTTGAATTGGCTGCACTCATACCGTACCTGCTAGTAAGACATGTCTCGAAACTGCGGAGATGGTCTCACATTACCTTGATGCTCAACGCATCCACGTATTTGTTGCGCGAATCCCTAGTGTAACCCTAAGTTCATCGTTTTCCGGCTAGGACGCGCTAACTGCGGTACCAGCATGCGTTCTCTCGTACGCAGCGAGCAAAATCGGCCGATCCGGCTTCAATAACATACCCGGTCCAATGCCGATTGATTCGCTGTCAGAGGCGCTTAATCGCCACTTTCGCCCGATTTGCGCCAAACTGATGATCCCCACCATTTTCGCGAAGGGCTCGCCGATACACATTTTGGCTCCGCCCCCAAGCGGGAAATACGCAAACTTAGGTACTGTAGCTGCCTCCCACCGTTCGGGCTGAAACGTCTCAGGTGCCGGGAAATAGCCCGGATTGCGCTGGGTAATATAGGGGACTCACGAAGACGCTAGGCATGTATGATTTCGGTCGTATCGACCGGCAGCGGCGTACCCTTATCCCGGTATTCGGCTTCAATCATCGCAAACACCTGTTCGAGTTCGGATAACGCCTCGGTCTTGGTGGACATAAGTGCGTAACAGCCGGCAATTGATGGAACCTCGGCAACCCATCCGGAAGGCAGGTTCCGATAGAGCAACACTTTGTAATCGTCCAGAGCCATAACCACCTCTATCTTAACGGGTCATGCTATCTCTGGGTACGCATGGATGAGCTCTTGGTTTCGATCTCTCGCAAAAAGCAGCAACTCGATAAACTAAGGCCCTTGTCGCCGGAAGCGCTTGGCAGATTGGAGCACTATTACGACATCGAGCTCACCTACACGTCAAACGCCCTCGAGGGCAACACGCTAAGCCCGGTTGAAACCACCCTGGTTATCGAACAGGGCGTGACAATCGGCGGCAAGCCGCTCAAAGATCACCTTGAGGCGCTTGACCACTACGACGCTATCCGTTACGTGCGCGAACTTGCCCGCAACAGCTCAGCCTTAATCGAAAGCGACGTGCGCAATCTGCACAGGCTCGTGGTGCAGCGCTCACGTCCCGATATCGCCGGACGGTACGCCGATGTTTCTCGCTACGTCCGCACCGACACTGGCCGCCATGCGTTCCCGTCCCCAATTGAAATTCCGCCTCTAATGAACGATTTCGCCGCTTGGCTCAACAAGGCGCCCGATTCACCGGCCATCGCGTTCACTGCCCATCGCCGCCTGGTCGATATTCACCCATTCAATGACGGCAACGGACGCACCGCGCGGCTCTTGATGAATTTGGTTTTGATTCGGGCCGGCTATCCTCCCGTCGCCGTGCGCCCTGTGGACCGGTTGGAATATATTCGCGCATTGCAGCAGGCCCAGGAAGGCCAGGGAACTGAAGGTTTTGATCGGCTTCTCTATCAGCGCCTCGACGCAACTCTCGATGAGTACTTAAGTGCGCTGGAACCGGCTCCGGGGGCCGGAGCCGATTCAGAACCGCGCGCGTGAAGCAAGCGGATTTCCCACCGTACCTAATAATCGCCGAAATCGCGCAAACCGGAATAAATTGCGTTCGCCAAGTCTCCATCCGCTAGATCGTCGCTCAATTCCCAGGCAAATGCTCCGCCCAATCCTTTGCGATGCACGAATTCCATTTTCTGTTGAATGGATGCCGGGTCTTCATAGGTCCAGAAAGTCGTGCCATTGAAAAGCCAAGGCGTTGCGGTTTTTCCTCCATTGGTAATGTCGTCGCGGAATACCTGCATCGCTGGCTCGGCGACAGTGGTGATGTACCTGAAACTTTCGGAGCTCACCGGATCGGGACCCGACGCCGGCAGCGGCATTGCCATCACGAATTGGCCGTTCTGCCCGGCGGGCGCGCCACTGTCAACCGTCCAGCCGTAACCGTAAAACGGAATACCGAGCAGTATTTTCTCCGCCGGCACGCCCGCTGCAAGATACGCATCCACCGACCAAGCCACGTTATTCGTAGGATCGGGATCGTATTTCGTGGCATATAACGGAGCCACGAAACCCGTCGGATTCTGCCAGGGCCCGGCGTAATCGTAAGTCATCAGGTCGATTACGTTGCAATAGCGCGCCACGGCGGGCAGATCAATGTCCTGAAAGGCCCACGCCCCTGCGGGCGCATCGAAGCTGAGCAGATAGCGGCCTTTCTTCAGAGCGTCCAATTGTGTGCGAAACTCCTTCATCAACTCCGTAAAATTGGCGGTATCGCCAGCCAGCGGATATTCCCAATCGATCTCAAGACCGTCGAATAATCCGGGAGTATCGGGAACCGCTGGCCCGGGAGGCCCCTGTACCGCGCGCCCGCTTTCCCACTGATTCGGAGTCTGGCCGAACGCCCCGCTGAAGTGGCCCTGAATGTAATCGGCAATACAGGAAGACACGAAATGTTTGCGGTTTGCAGCCGTCGCGGCCACTGCCGAAAATGCCTGCGGAGGAAGACTCGCTCCGCCGATGGTCATTAAGATCTTCAGCCTCGGATACTTTTCTTTCAGCAGCAATAGCTGGCCGAAGTTACCCGTCAGTCCGTTCGCCGGCAGACCCTTGCCGTCGACGCTGGTGTTGGCGGTAGCCCCTGCGCCGGTACCGTTATCGGCCCAGGAATCGAAAGAGGTGCATTCATATTGCCCGGAGGCATTCGTTCCAATATTCGCGAATGCGTAACTCAGCAGGTTGAGCCGCCGCGCGGTTCCACTGGTATCCACGGTCTTGATCGTGAACCCGTTGTAAACGGTCCATTGCGCATAGTAGGCATTGAAAATCTTCGGTTCCGGGCGTTCGGCGAACGCCAAGGTGCTGAGTAACAGCAGCGTTGAAACGCTAAGAGCGGAGCGGTAAGTTGACATACTAGCCGCCCATTATAGTCCGTTTGGATTAGGCGGCCTATCCGTGCGAAATCAGTCCCGCTAGATGCAGCAGCTGATTTCCTAAAGCGGATTGGAACGCGCCCACCCAATGAAAATAGAGCGCGTGTGAGGCTGCGATGGCGGGCACCAGATAACCCAGCGCCACTCCGCAAGCGCGCGAAGCAAGCCGATGCACGGGACCATCGCGGCCAGCCCAGTTCCAGGCATAAGCGAAGAAAATAAATCCCATAATCAGCGTGATTCCAGTAATTAGACCGAGACACAGATGAGTTCTCGACCACAGCGGAAGACGCAAATCTTCCAGCATTCCGAGAACCAGCACCAGACTGCTAATGACGAGGCCACGCAAGAATGCCAATGGGAGGGGCAGCTCCGTCATGTCGCCAAGGTACTGATTTCGGAGACGGTGTCCTCGCGGACAGACGGGGTAAGGCCGGTTCGACGAACCGCGCATCCGCCGCCACCACGGAGGAGGCGGCATAAATGTTGGATTTTCGACCTCGATATTGCATTTCGGGCAGATGAACACACATCATTAATCGGTTGAGGCGTGAAAATCTTGAGCGCCGAACGTCTCGGGTTACGAATCCGTTTTCGAACCGCATGCGCAAACGAGCGCTCTCTATGTCTGGTCAGACAGCCGCCCGCTTGACTACACTTCTTCGTCTATCGGACCCACGTGAGCGTTCCGAAAAGATTGTTCAGCGGACCATGTTCATTGGGTCGAGCGCCAGCCCAGAGTTCCGCTACATCGACCGGCGAATGCAAAACAGCAATGCCGGACTTGCTCCCTCAATCGATGCGAAACGATCTTCGCGTCCCTGCCACGCGAGATCTCGATCAGAGTGTCAGAATCCACCAGAACGGTCATTTTTTATGGAGCCGGTCCAGACGGTCACCCCGGCAAAGACTCCGCACATGCTCCACTGCATCGCGCCGCTCGGAGCAGTCCTTGCGAATCCCAACGAACTCCTGCATCGCCTTCATCTGCTGTTCCTGCCTGCTGAAATAACGCCCTGAACGCTTCCCGAACAAGTTCTGAAATAGTGGTCTTCCGGCTGCATGCACCAGCGTGAAGCGCATTCCGGAGATCGTCATCGAGGTATAGCTGAGTCCGCAGCGTTTCGACACTGCTAAGCGGTTCGCGAATACTATATCCGATTACGACCCAAAGCGACCTTCGAGCCAATCTAACTTGCGCCAAAACGGAGCTTGTGCGCCCGCTGACAGAGATCCTTGGGTGAGCGACTTCTTCATCAGCTTTCAAGTGCCGATCGCGGGCGCGTCAAGCCGCCGGCCGACGCCCCGCAGACAAAGCCGTGCCACCGTTTGCCGCAGTTCCCCGCATTGCGCCAGCCGCGAACCTCGAGTTCGCGAGCTCAAGCATCTGGAAGACCGATGATCCGATCAAATCCAGTCCTAATCTCGTGACGTTGTGATTCGTTGTTCCAAACCAGCCTGATATTTGTCACCGCAATACTTAACGCCTTACCCTCATCGGTGGACTGACCAATGGCGGAAGGTGGACTGACCAATGGCGGAAGAATGAGAGAGTGCCCTGCGTGGACAGTCCTATCTGCCCTTCAACGGTAACCCTTCATCGGCACAAGCCCAACTGCAAAGTAGATATCAGAAGTAGACTATCCGTTGACACCAGCAACACATTGCATGTAAACTCGTAAGGCTCTTTACGCGTATGAGACTTTTTCCGTCTCTGCGTCCGGCGCTTCGCTGGACCAAGTATCGATTGGTAAGATTTATCGGCCCGAAAGCCATAAAACCGCTTCACGTGGCCTTCGGCAACATCGCTAGCGCGATGCACGTAAACCGTTTTTACGCCTTCCGTGCCTCTGCTTTATGGTAAAGAGTTTTGTGTATTTGCTCTGAAAATGGATCATGTTCAGTTTGCACGATCCGTAATGATTGATGAGTGCCGGATCATAAATAGAAACAGGCCTGACCTCGTGTTCCTTTGCGGTGGAGAAACCCAGAAACATTCCGGTATGTATCGGTCGGCGCGGGACTTTTTCCGCCATCACGTCGAAACCAACGACGAGGCACTTTTCAAACGTCTCAGACTTGCCGAAAACGTGAACAATTGGTTTGACCGAGAAACCTTCGCTGACCTCCTTGAAGTTGAAGAGTATCTTGCCGACCTGGCCGATTTGATCATCCTGTTCGTGGAAAGCCCGGGATCGATCGCGGAGTTAGGTGCCTTTGCAGTTTCCGACGTGCTGCGTTTGAAAACGCTGGCAGTGATCAACGGAATTCACCCCGCTGAAGGTTCATTCATTGCTGATGGCCCAGTCCGCAGGATATCTAATGCCACGGCTGATCTTGTACGATACTTCAATTGGGATCCTCAACACATCAACAGCCCTGCCGCGCTTAATACATTTCGAGATATCAGTGAAGAACTTAGAGTAATTCTCCGTGACCGGAAGGCGGCGGCCAAGAAGGAGCAACGTCTGAACCGTGAGTCGCACTCTCATCGCATGCTGCTGCTTGCGGACGCAATAAACATCTTTGGAATCGCCCTTGTCGCCGATCTCGTCGAGTGCTTTTCAGAATGGAATTTCTCGGTTGAACGTAAGCAGCTTTTGCAATACGTATTCCTACTTCAAAAGGTCGGCTTAATCACAGCCGTTCGATATTCAAATCAAACATACCTTGTCAGTCGAACGGACAAGGCGTTGATTAGATACGACTATGCACCCGCAGCGGGCTTGAAAGATCGAGAGCGAATCAAGATTGATATACGCCGCACCTTGACCGGGAGCCGAGCAAAAGCGCTAGAGAGTCACCTGCACCATTTGAGACGCCGGAGATCGTGAACAAGGCGATGCCTGAACTGCTGCAGGCTATTGGTAAGGCCATGCCTATGACTGACTCAGAACTGAGCAAACTTATCAGGTCAGCCCCAAAGCGTTATAAGGTTTTCCAGATCCCAAAACGCACACCCGGCCAGTTTCGCACGATAGCTCAGCCAGCGCGCGAGGTGAAGGCCTTGCAGTACTGGGTGATGAACAACATCTTGAATCAACTTCCGGTTCACAGTTCAGCCACTGCGTACCGAAAGAATGTGAACATTGCAGACAATGCGCGCCCGCACCTGCATAGTAGATATTTATTGAAGTTGGATTTTAAGGATTTCTTCCCGTCTATTAAGGCGCGGGATTTCCAGCTATATATGGCCGCTCAGACCCCTTCCCGGGATAAAGAGGACCTGAGCCTACTGTGCCGAATATTATTCTGGATGCCGAAGGGCGAAAATGGGTTATGCCTCTCTATAGGTGCTCCCAGCTCTCCCGTTCTTTCAAATATCCTGCTTTATCAATTTGACCAGCAGGTAACAGGGTTCTGCGAAGGTCTCGGAGTTTCCTATACACGATACGCCGACGACATGTCCTTCTCTGCCAATAAGAGCCTGTTGTTGAAGTCGGTTGAAGAGTACGTCGTCAACTTCTGCCACGCCTCTAAGTCGCCGACCCTCGCATTGAACGATGCAAAGGCGGTAAGAGTCTCCAAGAAACGAGCGAGGCGCGTGACCGGTCTTGTGCTGACAAACGACGAGCACCTTTCTCTAGGGCGCGATCAAAAGCGGCTTATAAGCGCCACTGTCCACCACTTCACGAGAGGCCAGCTATCACAGGAAGAGATTTTGAGACTAAAAGGTATGTTGGCGTACGTAAACTCGGTAGAACCATCTTTTCTTATGCGCTTAGAGGCGAAGTACGGGAGCAGCTTAGTTCTTAGCCTTCGTTGAATGACGGTCAACGTGCCTGATTTGGACCGTCTTTTCACGCGTTGGTGCAATCTGCAATGCCGCGCAGAATCGCTAGGTGATTTGGTGCTCCTAAACAAGCTTGACCCGAAGCTAACCTGCGCTAACACAGATCTTACGCGTCTCTCAATTCGTACGCAGAATCGCTCCCGCCTACCGTAGCAGTTTTATCGTTTTCACTGTGTCGGGCAATTGCGGTAAAAATTCGCCATTGAAAATTCCGGAGGGATCCGCGCTTTGGGAATTTTCTGGGATATTTTCGAGTCACAGCTTTCCTGACATTCGAAGGCATTTTTAATTACCGGCCTCTCATTTCTTAGATCGATCCACCACTGCTTGAATTGTCAACATCAGTTCGTCGCGCATGCCATTTTGAATAGGAATCATTCCCCCCGAACCGCCGCGTTCTGAAGGCCTCGTTCGGCAAAACTGCCCGAGGCGTGAAAACCTTAAGCGCTGAGTTCCCGGCGGGAGGAATCCGCAATCAGAATGGCTGCTGGAGAAATCTGTGGGGCAATACCGCCGAATCACGCCGGAACAAGCGAACCGCCCATTTCAAGATGCGGGATCTCGAATTTCGTACTTGAAGGAGCCTCCTCTTTAACGTCGGCGAGCGGCAACAATTGACACGACCGTCCATCCAGCCGAACGATAATCACGTCTTCACCGGTACGAGCGTCCTGGAAAAGCTCGGCGAGATGTTCTTGCGCATAGTCTAAATCATAAGTGGTCATGGCTTCTGTCCTTCCAACCCCATTTTAACGGTCGTCCGATTAAAGAGCAGCATGCCGACGCCGACGTTGCTTCACGCCGCTGAATCGGCGCTTCTCATGAATCGGAACACACCAATTTAATCTGGCTTGCTTTGTCGGCGCTCGGGATAAAATCGTCTGATACCTACGGCGAACAGAAACAGGCTTCCTAACCCGGATCGGGCAATTGTCGATATTGCAAAGCTGCGAGATTATTGTCCGAGTCCGAATCACGAAGACGGCAAGCATAAAGCCCGTGTGTTCGCGGCCGCTTTGGGAATTCGTCAAGCCGACGCGGAATGGTTGCGGAAACTTTTGTTGCGGGCCGCCAGGGAAGAAGAGGCAAGCATCGTAGGAGAAAACCGCTTCGGAACGCTGTATGTTCTGGACGTCATCGTCAAGACTTCTTTCGGCTCAGCGGTCGTTCGAAGCGGCTGGGTCGTACAGTTCTCCGAGGGCTTCCCGCGGCTGACAACCTGCTACGTTAAGAGAGCGGAGTGAGTTTATGAGCCGGATTGCACTGCTATCGCCAGTTGCATTGATCGAAGATGTTCCCAACCAAGGCCTAACAAAGGGGCAAATCGGGACCGTTGTGGAATTCCTGCAGCGAGATGGTGAAGCGGCTCTGCTGGTCGAATTTTCCGATGGCGCAGGGCAGACGTACGCCATGGCCGATCTCAAACCCGGCCAGCTTCTCGTTTTGCATCGAAAGACTCAAGCTGCGTAGATAAACCGAATAAATAGCCGGATGCGGCTCATCGCAAGTCTTTCAAGACGTCTTCGACGCTTTCCGGATGTTTCGCGATCACACTTCCGAAGTATGGGCTAAATGCGTATGCAATGCATTTGCTAAGCATTCAGCAGTTTTTCAGGTTCGCCGGTTACAGTGGTGGCTGACCTGTGGAAGCAGCTACTTACAAATGGAAATACCTGCCTACCGCCGAGACGGACTATATGATCCGGGATGCCTATTCGAGACAGCGGATGGGCGACCGTTCGGCGTTAAAAGCGATCAGCCGGGAGCTGGGATGGACGCGCAGCGCAGTATGCAAGCGGGGCGCCGAACTGGGCGTTGCCCGCGTGAAGGAAAAGTCTTGGTCGGAAGAAGAGAAATCGGTCTTGGAGCAGTTTGGGCATCTGGCGCAGGGCATTCAACGCAAGCTTTCAGAGGCGGGTTATGCCCGTACCATTGCGGCGATTCAAGTGAAGTTAAATCGAGATCGCATCAAGAGCAATCTGGAAGGATACTCGGCATGCCAACTCGCCGGCGCATTGGGGTTGGAAGTCAGGAAAGTGTTGAGATGGATTCAACAGGGATATTTAAAAGCGGAACGGAGAGGAACCGGACGAACGCCGCAGCAGGGCGGGGATATGTGGTGGATCCCGGACCGGAATGTACGGCGTTTCGTCTTGCGGTTCCCACAGGAGATTGATCTGGCAAGAGTGGAGAAAATTTGGTTTCTCAACCTTTTGACAGATGGCAAGTTGTGCGCGCGCCTGAGTTATTGATCGGTTTGCTACCGAGATATTCATCAATAGGCGCACCGGAGATAAATGGCTTTGCTTCGGGGCGCGGGAACTGGAAGATCAACCTTTTGACCAGCATGGCCGCGGCTGATCTCGACGCCGGTACCAGGATCACACCGGCCTTGATCCGCACCCCAGCAATGGTTCTAACCGGCGTACAAGCACGATTTATGTGGAACGTCCATGCTATCGGCTTCGTAGTGTACAGCGAATGGAAACCCTATTCGCAGACATCCGCCAATCGTTCCGTTTACTGCTGAAGAGCCCCGGCTTCACAGTGGTTGCGTTGGCCGCTCTGGCGCTGGGCATTGGGGCGAATACCGGAATATTCAGCGTTATAGATAAGGTCCTGCTGCAGCCGCTTCCCTATCCGGAACCCGATCGCATCATGCGGCTCGGGCGTAAATTTCCAGGCGGCGAAGGATTCTCGAACTCCATTCCGAAATATATGGCATGGCGCAACAACAATAACGTGTTCTCCGCCATGGCTATTTTCGACCAACAGGGGCCCGGCTTGAACCTCAGCAGCGGCGACCGTCCCGAGCAAGTCAAAGGGGTCCACATCTCGGCCGATTACTTCAAAGTGTTTGGCAGCGGAGCGATGCGCGGCCGCACATTCACGTCCTCTGAGGATGTGCCGAACGGCCCCAAGGCCGCCATCATCAGCGAGCAGCTTTGGCAAACACATTTCGGCGGCGATCCGCAGATTCTGTCGAAAACAATAAACCTGAACAGTGAAGCGTATCCGGTTGTGGGCATCATCCCGAAAAGCTTTGCCGCAAATCCGCCGGCCGACGTTTGGCTTCCTCTACAGGCCGACCCGAACAGCACGAATTACGGACACTACCTGGCGGCGGCAGCGCGACTAAAGCCGGGTGTATCAGTGGAGCAAGCCCGCGCACAAATGACACTGGCCGGTGAGGCTTTCCGCCGAGCCAATCCGAAATGGATGGACAAAACCGAAGGCGTGGCGGTCACGCCAATGCGCGATTCCCAAGTGCGCGATATTAGAACCGCCCTTTACATCCTGCTTGGCGCTGTGGGAGTTGTCCTTCTTATCGCCTGTGTGAACGTGGCGAACCTGCTGCTGGCGCGGGCTGCCGTCCGCCAGCGCGAGCTTTCTATTCGAGCCGCCCTGGGAGCTACGCGAGGCCGCGTGATTCGGCAACTGCTCACTGAGAGCGTGATTCTCTCCGGCTTGGGAGGAATTCTCGGTTTCGTGCTCGGTCTGGCAGGCGTCCGCACATTGCTGTTGTTGGTTCCCGGCAACATTCCTCGCCTGGGCGATCCCGAACAATTGAGTTCCGTGTTTTCAATTCTAGACTGGCGCATAGCCGTGTTTACCGTGGCGGTATCCCTATTCACGGGCGTTCTATTCGGACTCGTGCCCGCGCTGCAAATTTCAAATCCCGACGTAGCATCAACTTTGAAAGAAACCGGCGGCCGCTCCAATACCGGCGGCCGGAAGCAGCACCTTCTTCGAAAGTCTCTGGTGGCGAGCGAGATGGCTCTTGCGGTGGTTCTGCTTACCTCAGCCGCTTTACTCATCCGCACATTTATTGGCCTGAGCGCGACCAATCCGGGCATCGACCCGCATCACGTGCTTACCATGCAAACCTCGCTTGCCGGCGCGCGCTTCAACAGCACCGCGAAAATGGATGATTTCACTCAGCGGGTCATTCGGCGAGTCGAGAACTTGCCCGGAGTGGAGGGCGCGGCCACCACGATTGCTCTGCCGTTAAGCGGTGCGGTCGATCTTCCCTTTAACATCGCAGGAAAGCCTCCGAAAGCTGGTGAGCTCTACACCGGTGAATCGCAATGGCGGAGCGTTTCGCCTCACTACTTCGCTGTATTCAAGATCCCGCTGATGAGCGGCCGCAGCTTAAGTGACCGCGACACGGCGGCGGCTGCCAGAGTGGTTATCATCAACCGCGCTTTCGGCAAGAAATACTGGCCGAAGGAAAATCCGCTGGGACAGGTGCTAACCATTGGCAAGGGGCTTGGACCGGCCTTTGAAGAACCGCCCCGCGAGGTAATTGGGATTGTCGGCGACGTGCGCGAGACCGGTTTAGCCGATTCCGACGTGCCGGTGATGTACGTCCCCATGAGTCAGCAACAGGAAGGACTCACCCAACTCGCCAACGCGGTGCTGCCGCTATCGTGGGCTATTCGCTCAAACATGGATGCAAAGACGCTGAGCGCGGCGGTGCTCAAGGAAATACAGGCGGTAGATGGCCAAATGCCAATATCCAAGGTTCGCACCATGGATCAAGTCCTCGCAGAAGGAACTGCCCGCCAGAATTTCAATATGTTACTGCTGAGCATTTTCGCCGGCATCGCCCTGGTGCTGGCCGCTATCGGCGTCTACGGCTTGATGTCCTACTCAGTCGAGCAACAAACGCAAGAATTAGGCATACGCTTGGCTTTGGGTGCCGATAGTCCCGACATCTTCCAACTTGTGCTCAAACAGGGTATGACTCCGGCGTTGTTGGGAGTGGGGATCGGGTTGGGCGCGGCTTTTCTCGCCACGCGCCTCCTGGCGAGCCTTCTTTATGGAGTCAAGAGCTATGATCCGGGGAGCTTTGCCGCGGTGGCAATTGTGCTTGCCGCCGTTGCCCTCATGGCCGTCTATATCCCGGCCCGGCGCGCCATGGCATTAGACCCCGTCATCGCCTTGCGTCAGGAGTAATTCAATCCAGCGCTTCTGGTTCAATGGCGGCCGTCTCACCAACGGCCTTCTTTTCCCAATACTTCCGCGTCCAAGCTTCCCAACTCTTTCCGGCAGCGCTGTCACGCCCGCTGAAAGCTAGTGCGGCCACTTCTGAATAGGGAATGCTCACGCGCGAACCGCCGTTCGAAGGAAGCACTCGCACCAGCGAATCGCTCAGCGTCTTGCCCTGACGCCGATCGAAAAGATAGCCTTCTACCGACGTTCCGTCTTTGCGCGTGATGGTTACGTCGCCCCGATAATCAAACGCCTTCTCAAGCGCCTCGCGCAGTTCGCTTTCGTTGCTGAGAGCCGGTACCCAGCCTTGCAGCTTTTCGTGGCTGAAGCCAGGAACAACCTCGAGTTCGTCCGCGTTCAAGCCTGATTCCCCTCGGCGCTCTTAATCTGCACCAGCGGATTGTACGAATGAACGGGCTTGACCGGTTCATTCAGCAGCGCCAGCGCATCCTGGTCCACATGCTTATCGAAAATCATGCCCTTCACCATGTCGAACATGCCGCGCACCGAACCGAAAGCATAGTCGACGGTCGAGGCTTCGTATCCGCTATGTACCATGCAATTCGCGCATTTCGGATTGCCAGATTCCGTCCCATAGTTAGGCCATTCCGTCTCGGCAATCAATTCAGCGAATGTATCCGCGTAGCCATCCTGCAGCAGGTAGCAAGGCTTCTGCCAACCGAACACATTATAGGTAGGCATGCCCCACGGCGTACACGCGAAGGTACGCTTGCCCATCAGAAATTCATTGTACAGAGCGGAAGTGTTGAATCGCCAAGTCGATTTTCGATTCGATAAAATCGCACGGAACAGCCGGCGTGTGCGCGCCCGCCCCAAGAAGTGCGATTGATCGGGTGCTTTGTCGTAGGAATAACCCGGCGAGAGCATCATGTCCTCTACGCCCAGTTCCATCATCTCGTCGAAGAACGCGCGAACGCTGTTCGGGTCCGCGCCGTCGAACAAGGTTGTGTTCGTGGTCACCCGAAAGCCACGCGCAATGGCCGCTTTCACGCCCTTAATGGCGATATCAAAGCCGCCTTCCCGGCAAACGGAGAAATCGTGATGTTCCTTCTGCCCGTCAATATGCACCGAGAAGCTCAAATACTTGCTCGGCTTGAAAAGGTCCAGCTTTTCCTCTAAGAGCAGCGCGTTCGTACACAGATAGATATATTTCTTCCGCGCGACCAGTCCGTCGACAATTTCCTTGATCTGCGGATGCATCAGCGGTTCGCCGCCCGGAATGGCCACGGTGGGAACGCCGCATTCCTCAACCGCTTTAAAACACTCCTCCGGCGTGAGCTGGCTTTTCAAAACATGCGCTGGATATTGGATTTTGCCGCAACCCGCACACGCCAGATTACACCGGAATAGCGGCTCCAGCATCAGCACCAGCGGGTAGCGTTTGCGTCCGGCCAGCTTCTGTTTTACTACATAAGAAGCGACGGCCCACATTTGGGAAGCAGGAGCACTCATATAAGGTTTGGGAAGCGGAAGACTAAAGGCCTTTAGTCCTAATGATACCAATCCTTAGCTGGAGTACGAGGCCGCAGCCCGGCGGATAACTGGTCCAATTTGGACTACTCTGTTTGATCCGGGCATCTATTTGCATCACACTAGTTTCTGGGAGACACATCCGATGCATCGTACCGGCAAAGTAGTCATTCTTCTTGGACCGCCCGGCGCAGGGAAGGGAACTCAGGCGCAGCTTATTTCCCGCTCTCTGGGTGTTCCGGCCATTTCCACGGGAGAGATGTTGCGCCAGGAATGTCAATCGGGGTCAGACTTGGGCAGGCAGGTGCAAGGGCTTTTGGCTTCGGGGCAATTGGCCGGCGATGAGCTCATGCAGGAAGTAATTAAGCGCCGTCTATCTGAAGCGGACTGCGAAGAAGGCTGCATCCTCGACGGCTACCCACGCACCGTTAGTCAAGCCATGTTCCTTGATGGGCTCCTGGTGAAACTCAATCTCAACGCTCCCATAATTTTTGATTTGCTGGTGAATGCGAATGAACTCATTCATCGCCTCAGCTTGCGTCGTCAATGCGGCCAGTGCGGGTTTATTATGAGCGTGGCTGAGGATTCCGGATCGGAACCAACTTATTGCGGGCGCGATGGCTCAGTTTTAGCGCGGCGCGTGGACGACAACCCAATTACGATTCGAGAACGTCTGCGCGTGTATCGCCGTAACACCGGCGACTTGGTTCGCTTTTATCGGACACGGAATTACCATCGCATCGCGGCTTCGCGTACTCCTGACGCCGTGACCTCCGAATTAATGAACGTCCTGAGTGCTAAGCTTCTTTCAACGCCCGATTACAAACCATCAGTACTCGCGTCTGCCCGCATCTTCGCCTGAAACTGCGTGCTTCCGACCGTTTACGTCGTAAACTCAACTAAGTATTTCTCATTTCCGCCATTTACTGGAGGCGAAGAATGTTCAAAGGTATAGTCGGCGGCCTGCTGATGGCGACCGGTGCGCTAGTCCTAGCCGCTGGAGTAGTCGGTCTTATCGTTGTTGTGGAGCGCCTGCTCGACAATCGTGAACGGGACAGAGACAAAGAACCACGACCATCATCCCCGGAAACTGCGCCACTCGCGCGCCCGAAAGCGCAGCCTCACTTCAGTATCAAGCGCACGAAGTCTGAAGTAGGATACATCTACTGGATTCTCGAAGGTCACGGGAAGTATAAGTGCTTCGTGCTTTGCGATAGTTGGGAGGAGGCGATAGAGCAGGCCAAATCCCGAATGGGAGCCGAGACCGCAGAGACGCAGGAATTTGCTTTCGCGCGCACCTGACCGGGTCGCGGTAAGGATTTCTTCAAAAACCCATTGATGTCCGGTTCACAGCCAAACGGCAGGCGGCTGCAAGACCGCTGCCTTCATGGCATCTAGTTCTCTAGATTGAAGCGCACGGCAGATTTGGGCAAACATAACGGGCTTTATGGGTGGCTATCCGGCTACCGGACTAATAGCTTGCACTTCTATCTATCATGAGGTATAAGATAGATAGAAATGAAAGCTATGGCCGATCCCCCGCCGAAATCCGATCTCCCCCAAGGTACATTGGACCTGCTCATCCTGAAAGTGGTCGCCGTTCAGCCGGTGCATGGCTACGCTATCGCCCAGCGGCTGCAGCAAATTTCCCGCGATATTGTGCAGGTGCCGGGCGGTTCCCTGTACCCTGCCTTGCATCGGTTAGAAAATCGTGGTTTGGTCAAATCCGACTGGAAGGAAACGGAAACCGGCCGGGATGCCAAGTTCTATCGGCTGACAAGCAAGGGGCGAGCCCATTTGGAGACCCAGGCTGCGAGCTGGCGGCGATTGGCCGAAGCAGTCGGGTTGATTCTCAACTTGGCCGAGGAGGGTGTGCGATGACGTGGTGGTCACGCTTGTGGCGGCGCAACAAACTGGAAGGGGATCTTGGCCGTGAACTCCAGTTTCACATCGAAGAAAGGATTTCCGCGCTCAGGAGCACTGGGTTTAGCGAGGAGGAAGCACGCCGGCGAGTGCGGCAGGAGTTCGGCGGCATTGAGCAGGTCAAAGAAGAATGCCGGGATACTCGGGGTACACGTTGGATCGAGAATCTGTACCGAGATGTCCGCTACGCGCTTCGTTCTCTTTCACGAACGCCAGGATTTTCTTTGCTCGCGGTAGCCGTTCTAACGTTGGGAATTGGCGCGACAACCGCCATGTTCAGCATCACCAGAACCGTGTTGTTGAAACCGCTGGCATACCGAGATCCGGGTCGGCTGGTGACCATCTTGTTCCGCGTACCGCAGTTTTCTAAAACCCTCTCCACGATCCCAGTGAACGCACAACATTACGAATTGTGGCGTGATCACAATCGCACCCTCGAAGAAATCAGCATGATCCGACCGGACGCGCACATTCTATCGGGCCGCGGCGAAGCGGTCCAGGTGAACGGAGTGCGGGTTTCGCCGAATTTATTTCATCTGCTGGGCATCCAGCCGGCCATCGGGCGCGGCTTCGTAAAAGGTGAAGATCAAGCCGGGCGAGAACGTGTGGTCGTGATTACCTACCGGCTGTGGCAGGAAAAGCTCGGCGGAGGATCTGATCCATTGCGCCAGACCCTTATGCTCGACGGCCAACCTTACCAGGTGGTCGGAGTTGTGCCGGACGATTTTCCGTTTCCGCGCGGAAAGCAGCTTTCCGAGCTCGATATCCTGCCGGAACACACCGATTACTGGATACCGCTGGTATTCAGTAAAGACGAGATTGATTCCCCGATGGGCGAGCAACTTTTTATCGCGATCGCACGTGTCAAACCGGGCCTAACAACTCGTCAAGTGTGGGCAGACCTTACTGCGCTTGAAAAGGTGATTTCGAAGCGATACCCGGAGCCGGTTGAGTTTGATCCCGTTGTTCGGCCTTTGCAGCAGGCGATGGCGCGCGACGTACGGCTACCGCTGCTCGTGCTGATGGCCGCAGTCGGGTCGGTACTGCTGATTGTGTGCATCAACCTAACGAATCTTATGCTGGTGCGCGCTATCGCTCAGAGGCGGGAGTGGGCGATCCGGGTTGCAATAGGCGCACGAACAAGCGATCTGTTGCGCACTGCGTTCGTCGAGAGCTTGTGTCTTTCGATCACCGGCGGCGCACTCGGTTGCTTCCTGGCAATCTGGCTGATGAAGCTCGTGCAGCTCCGAGCGCCGGTAGATCTTCCGAGAGTCAGCGAGCTCGCCGTTGATGGGCCTGTGCTTCTGCTAGCGTTAGCTTTGTCGATTGCAAGCGCGTTTGTATTCGGGCTTTGGCCAGCCTGGCGCGCCGCGCAGATCGATCCGCAAGAGGCTTTGCAGTCTGCAACCAGAACGACGGGCGAGGGATGGCGAGGGCATCGTTCAGGCAAACTTCTAGTAGCTGCAGAGGTCGCGCTCAGCACCGTGCTGCTTCTCACGGCCGGACTATTGATGCGCAGCTTTGGCGCGATCGTCGATGTTAATCCAGGGATGAAGGTCGAAAACTTATTGACATTGCTGATTAATCTGCCACCGGACCGATACCAACAAGGAAAAGACATCTCTTTGTTCTATGAACGTCTGTGCGACCAGGTCAGTTCGCTCCCAGGTGTGAAGGCAACGGGTCTGATCTCCGATTTGCCTCTGACGGGAGAAAACAATAGCAATCCTGCAACCGCCGGTGATCGGCCCGCACCGCCACTCACGCAATGGCAGATGACGAATTACCGCTCGGCCAGCAAGACTTATTTCCAAGCAGCCGGGATACAGCTTAAGGAAGGCCGCCCCTTTGACGAGCGAGATGGGGATACGACCGAAGTAATGATCAGCGAGAATCTTGCGGAGCGACTTTGGCACGGAGAAAGCGCCGTGGGTCACCCGCTTCGCATTTACAGCGGCAAGCGACTGATGAAGGTAGTGGGTGTAGTGGGCGCGACGTACGCCGCTTCGTTAATTCAGCAGCCCACCATGATGGTCTATTTCCCAGACTGGCGCAGGCAGGATTTGAACATGTCACTCGTTGCGCGGACGGGAAACAAACCCGACAGCATATCTGGAGGAGTTCGTCGGATCGTACATGATTTGGAGCCGCAGGCCGCCGTTCCTTCCATCCAGACGATGCGCCAAGTCGTGGCAATCTCCGTATCCGAACAACGCTTCCAGGTGATCCTGCTCGCCACGTTTGCTGCCATTGCTGTGGTACTTGCCTGTCTTGGAATATATGGTGTGCTTGCGTTTACTATAAGTAGGCGAACGTCCGAGATCGGCGTGCGAATGGCCCTCGGCGCGCGCCCGGATAAGGTTCTGACATCAACACTCGCGACTGGCATGGCGCCGGTTTTACTGGGCATCGTGTCCGGCCTCGGTATCTCCGCGGCATTGGCGCGGGTCGTCGCCAATCTGCTATTCGGAGTGCGCGCACTCGACCCTTGGACGTACGCAGGAACTTCGCTGGTGCTCTTGATGATCGCGGCGCTTGCGTGTTTCATTCCCGCGCGCCGCGCCGCGCGGCTGAACCCCATCGAAGCTTTACGGAACGAGTAGCTTTATGGGGCCGCGGGGGCCGCGGTATGCACGGGGAAATCTGCTTACACGTTTGTACCATCGATGGTTTGCCGCATGAGGTCAGTTGGGATCTCCAGTGACCGGTCGGCGGCTCAAGCCGTTTGTCCGACGCGCAGCCGTGCCGCAAGCTCGCGATACGAACCCTTCACTATTCAGCCATTTTCAACATGGCCGGGGGGCACTGTCAAGCCGGAACGAGTTGCCAATGACAGCAGCAAGGAACGAGAGACGCCTAATGTGCTCACCTGAGTTCTTCAAAATCGTTTACCCAATGGAAATGATGGTCAAGCAAGGGATATCGCTCGGGGAGTGGTACGCGAGTCATCCTCAGAATAGGAAGGCGGTGTGCCGATGGCCCCTCTGGGTTGAGAAAGAGTGAGTCCGCAGTGGGCTGATTTACAGTGAACATCAACATTCCATATACGGGATAGAGAATCCGAAGCCGCTGCGTCTTCCGATCGAACATTGCTCGCGACCTCCAGAGCGTCCCATCGGCCGCCCGCATGTACGTGTCGCTATTCGGGTCGAAGTACAAAGTGACGATAAGAGCGCCGTTGCCCCCGAAAATGCCGCTATTGCCTTCGATCTTCCATTCTCCTGTAAACGGTGCGGGAGCGCGCATAGCATCTGTTTTCAGGCGCCACACGTTCCAGGTGCCAGATGAGAAGTGCCAGCAAGCCAAGACTGCGACGGCTATTTCCAAAGCCAGCATGAATTGGCGCACTCGATGCCTGGCGAAGAGGGGTGCCCAGGCGTCACTGGCAACTACAGTTTTGTGCCGCCAGAAGAGATCCCACAGTAGGGGTATCTCCGGAGCGAGAAGCACCAACGAAATCATGGTGAGCGACAGGGAATACAGCTTGACCGGAACGTCAAACGACAAATCGAGCAAAGCAATATTGGCGGTTACAGCTAACGCCAGTAGCGCTCCGCAAAAAGCGGTTCTGCGAAACAGAAGCAGGAGACCTGTGATCACCTCTACCCAGCCCAGCGTCATGACGAATAGCGGATGCAAGCCGTAAACCGACCAGAAAAGCAGCGTTGGGGAGGCGTTTCCGACGGGTTCGTTGAGAAGCGCCAGTGGAGGCGTGGGGAACTGGAGGGGGAACACTTTGATGAAGCCGTACCGCAGGAGCGCTACGCCGAGTTCAAACCGCATCGTTAGGCGAAACCAGCCCAGAAGTACGTCGTAGTTCTCCCTGTGCCGATCTAGAAAGCTCCAGACCACTGCGATGATTGCGGTCAGAACGAGCATGATGGCAACAGCCACCCAGCGCAACGCCCCATCGCCTGTGGCTTGTGTGTGGAGGGTAGCTCCTTGTCCGGTTAGATGGACAATATGGATTCCTGCCCAAAGCGATAGGAGGTCAATTGGCCTTTGGAGCCAGTGATCAAGGGTGCTGCCTATGACCGGAAGGATGCCTAAAGGCGAGCCGTTGCCGCCACAAAAGGAATACAGCAGGAAATAGCAGAAGACAAACCGGAAGAGCATCCTTTTGGAAATCGCCCATCGGACATCCGGGCTTGAATGACTAGCGATCATAAACCTTTGCACCGATCGACAGTTTCACTATACGAGCAGTGAAGACGGCCACGAAAGGGAGTGCCCTACAGTGAAGAAAGGTCTTCGTCCAATGTCCAATTCTTGGGATCGCGTCCCGATCGAGCCGCAAAGCATCAATGCGCCGCTATCCAGCGCCGCCGTGTTCCTGGTTTTGACGATAGACGCCAAAGTTGAAGCAATGGGGCGAGTGCGCAGCATTATCGCCGACATAGGTGGATTAGTGCGGGCGGTGGGCTTTCGGGATTTGCAAGGGCGGCTTTCTTGCAATGTGGCCATCGGGAGTAGCGCGTGGGATCGGCTGGGGCATCCGAAGCGGCCTAGTCAACTTCGAAGTTTTGCAGAAATCCGGGGGCCTGTACACACTGCGGTATCCACGCCGGGCGATTTACTCTTCCATATCCGAGCGGAACGGGCCGACATGTGTTTCGAGCTTGAGCGATTCCTTCTTGATGCGCTTGGCGATTCTGTGGCCGTTGTGGATGAAGTGCAGGGCTTTCGCTATTTTGAAGCGCGAGACTTACTGGGCTTTGTCGACGGAACAGAAAATCCAACCGGCGCGGCGCTGCCGCTTTCTTCGCTGATTCAAGGAGATGACCCCGATTTCGCGGGCGGCAGTTATGTAGTTGTGCAAAAGTACCTGCATAATCTTGCCGCATGGAACGCGCTCGACACCTCAGCGCAAGAGAGCATCATCGGCCGAACGAAACTCGACAATGTTGAGCTTGACGACGATTCTGCAAAGCGGAAATCGCACAAGACACTGGCCACCATTGTCGATGCGGAGGGCAACGAATACGATATCTTGCGGGACAACATGCCGTTCGGGCGGCCGGGACAGTTGGAGTTTGGAACCTATTTTATAGGATATGCAAGAAACCTTTGGGTGATCGAAAAGATGCTGAGCAATATGTTCATAGGCGACCCTGAAGGTCAATATGATCGAATTCTAGACTTCTCAAAGGCTGTCACCGGAACAACATTTTTCGCCCCGTCGAACTCTCTTCTCGAAAGCTTCGGTGGTTAGATTGGCGGCCTCAAGCGACGGCGATGCGCTTCCCGTAAGCGCCTAAGGCAAAGGTTGCTTCCGTATCGCCGACGGCTCGGACACAATTCGTAAACGCTTCCCCATTGATAGCGATCTATCTGCTGCAGCGGGCAAAACTCGTGCGGAATCGGAACTTTTGGGCCGTATCGGGAACATAGCGCGTTCAGCCGGAAGCACGAAACCACTGCGATATGCAAAAGGCCGGCCAACTGTATGCCTTCCGCCACTCCACTCCTCATCGAAACGCGGAGAGGGTGCCGAAGTGAGCGCGATCCGAAGCTTGTCATTCGTCAACGCCTTACGATAAGGCTCCAGTCGCTGCCGTTTTGGCGTTGGCCGAACGCAACCCAGGCTCGCACCACTTGTCGCCGAATCGGCAAAGGTTGTATCCGGCTCCCTCGCTAACGTGATTTTTAGGTTTGACGAGCCGCTCCTCCGACTCCGGGAATCCGATCGGCAACTCCTCCTCGCCGCCCTCTCCGGAGCCACCGACCAGGAGCTTGCCATCTCTCTTGGAGTTACGTTCTCCGCCGTCAAAGCAGGCCAAACCGCTTGCGCAGAGCCGGAAATATCTGAACTTCAGTCGATCCGCACGCTCGGCGTTGCAGTTCAGCACGGCGGAGCGGCGTCGGGAAACTCTGCTTTCAGAAGACGCATCTTTCAACCAGAAATGCTCGCCTCGTACGAATCTCTAAAGGAATTGCAAGAGAAAGCCTTGTAGCGACCGTAGCGCTAACGACGGGCGCCTTTCGAAAAACTGGCAACCATCGATTTTCAGTCCGGCGCAAAATGGAATGCTGTGGGACGCTTTATGAAGTGCCCCGGAGAGTCGGCGATCTGCAGGCCGGCACTCTCCTTTATACTGCTTCATTCTGCGTAGGATCCACTGCGTCTATCAATGTGTATTCGAGTTCTGACGAGGGAAGAAGCTGGATTTATCATTCGAATCCGGTAATGCGGGACGAGTGTACGCCCGGCAAGGGGTTGTGGGGACCGCATTTCGAGGTAACTGCGGACGGGGCTCTAGTCGTGTTCTGGTCTGACGAAACAGACCCGTGCTGCGGCCAGAAATTGGCGCAAATTCACAGTGTTACCGGAACCGGTTGGGAGGACGAGAAAAACACCGTCGCCAGCAACATCCAATGCGACAGACCTGGTATGGCTGGCTTGGGTCGCGAAACTCCCCGGCGGACCGTATTTCATGACTTATGAGCTTTGCGGACCCCGCCAAGTGTACTGTGTTCTCACGTGCATCCCGTGACGGTATTCGGGCCGCCTTCCCACTTATCGCGGAAACGCGTTGACGCATCGCGGGCGATAGGCTCGGCATGGCCGAACCCGGCAGCATCGAATGAAGACTGGCAACTTTGCGCTGGCTCGCACGACCTTCCTTCAAATTCTCGAAGCCGACGGGATCACCGAGGCCCATGATGTTCATGCACACATCGCCCGCGAACAGCATTCGTCCCGGACGCCACAGTAGTGCGACCTGTCCCGCGCAATGCCCAGGAGTATAAATCACTTCGATGCCACCAGCGATGGGCAGTATTTCCCCAGCGGTCAAAGGTTGGTCGATAGCTACCGGCTCCAGTCGCTCGTCGGAATAGTAGAGCAGCTTGCACGGCACACCTCGTAGTGCCGAGTCGCTTGGGTTGCTTCTTACCTAACTTCAACCCTCACGGAGAGCAGCCTGCGGATCTACATGAATGGCTCTCCACAATGGGAAAAGAAGCGCGATAAAGACGGTAATCACTATTACCGCAAGGATTACGATACGTGTGATTGAATCACCGGACGTTACACCGTAAAGCAGCGTCCGGATAAGGCGAGAAGCCACGAACGACGCAGGTACTCCGACAGCGAATCCTATGAAGACAAGCCGCCCTCCCTCCCAAAGCACCATCCTTGAGATGTCGGAACGGGTGGCGCCAAGTGCCATGCGCGTACCAATTTCGCGTGTCCGTTGTGAAACGGATTGTGCGATAACGCCATAGATTCCGAGAGAGCTAAGCAGCAGTGCAGCAAGGGAAAACACGGTAACAAGCCATGTATCCGCACTTCGAGGTGCCACGGCGCCAGACACTACTTGTTCCATCGTCCGAGGCTTTATCAAGGGCATTGAGGGGTCCAACGAACGAACCGCGTTCTGTACAGAACGTGTCAGCGTAAGAGCGTCACCTTCACTTCGGAGCACGAACCAGGTCTCCCGCATGGCTCTTGCGACGTAGGGGTCCTGATCCAGAGGCAGATAAATGCGCGGCTCAGATACCTGATCTGGAGTGCGCGCGGCAGAATCGGCAATCACGCCGACAATGCTTACCCAAGGTCCAGGCAGGCTTGGTGGTCCGAACTTGAACCGGCGATCCAACAGATCCTTGCTTGACCAGAACGCGTTGCCAAATGATCGGTTTGCAATAGCGACCGGCTCTGAATCTTTGTTGTCGTGAGAAGTAAGCAATCTTCCTTCAAGGATGCGTAAACCGAGAGTTTCGAAGTAAGCTCCCTCTACGTCTGTGTTGTACACGACAGGATTGCCATTTATGGTGGGGTGTTCCGGTGAAATCAGTCGACCTGATTTGTTTTCTAAAGGAATATCTGTTCCTAGTCCGGTTGACAACACACCGGGAATTACCTGGAGGCGGCGTGACAATTCACGGTAGAACGTTAAGCCATCAGAAATTGCTGGATATTGCTCTTCAGGCAGTGCTATTCCAAACGAGAGAACCCTGTCGGTACGAAGCGATGCCTGCTGCTCAAGCACTGCGGAGAAACTGCGTAATAGTAGACCGGCCGCTGTGAGCAGTACGAAGGCGAGAGCAACCTGCCCAATGACCAGAACCCGACGCATCCTTCCAACAGCTCGACCTGTGCTGTGGGCCCGAGAGCCATCACTGAGACTTTGAGCGGGATCGCTGCGAAACGCGCCGATCGCTGGTACCAGCCCGAATAGAAGACCCGTTGCGATCGATACAGCAAGTGCAAACCCTAAGACAGGCCCATTTATATGGACGCCTTGAAGCCGGGGAAGATCGGAGGCAAGGAGTCGAACGAGAGATTGTTCGAACCATACCGCGCATAAGATTCCAAGCACACCTCCGCAGAAAAAGAGGAGGAGTGTTTCATTAAGCAGCTGCAGAATAATTGTTTTCGAATCCGCCCCCAGAGATACTCGAAGAGCAAGCTCACGCCGACGTGTCAGTGCCCGATTGAGAAGCATATTGGAAACGTTCATGCAGGAAATCAGTAGCAAAGAAGCTACCGTACCCAGGAGTAGCCAAAGAAGTCGGCGTGATCCGGCAACAACCTGCTCCTTAAGAGGTAGTACTAAAGCTTGAAGCTGAACCTTCCCCTGCATGCCTGGTGGTAGTTTGCTCACGATCCGCTCGATTGCATTTCGTGATGCTGCTTGTGCCTGATTCGTGGTGAAACCCGTCCGCAGACGTGCAATTAATGAGTAGCTGTAATCAGAATTCTGAGAAGAGCGCTCACTAGCTGTAAGGCTCAGAGGAATCCAGACATCTGCATTGTGGGGGCTCTGCGACATTCCCGGTGCGGGGAAGGCAAGACTAGGAGGTAAGATTCCGATGATTTCATAAGAAATACCGTCGAGCAACAATGTCCGTCCCAGGGCTTTCTCCTTGCTGAACCTACGGCGTTCGAGACCGTCTGAAATCATGGCGAGTCGTACACCTTGGTCCTCCTCTTGTTGCGTAAAAGCGCGCCCTCGGGAAGGGCTCACGCCTAGAAGTGGCAGTAGACTGGCAGAGGCTCGCAAAGTGTCGATGCGTTCTGGATGATCTCCGCCCTGCAAATTCCGAGAAGACGAAACGAATATGGCAGTTTTACTAAATGCTGGATTCGCCGATAATTCGAGAGCTTGGGCGGGAGGCAGATTGATCGGCACAGGAATTTGCGGAAGCTTTTCCATAACGAGAGCCAGATGATCGGGATCGCTGAATGGCAAAGGCTTAAGCAATACAGCGTAAAACACACTGAAGATTGCGGTCGTGAGGCCAATTCCGAGCGTGAGCGCAGCTAAAAGAACGACTGTGAAAGCAGGTTTATGTCGTGCTGTCCGCAGTGCGAAAGAGAGATCCTGTGTAAACCGCATCGTAATGTACGACGCAATTTTACCGCCAAGCGCCAGGAGCTTTACTTTCAGTGAGTTGTACTGATGTACTCACACTCAGACGGGCCACCTTTGGGAACCCTATGTCCGTTACTGGAGCATCACTTCGCGCATTTCGAGCAAGCCCTGGTCGAGTCGTGCCGTTATGTTTCCAGCAAACGACGAACTGACTCGCGACTGATCGAAAGCCTACGAGTGATTTCAGATTTGGACAGGTCTTCCGCGAAGAGTTCACGCGCTTCTGCCTCTTTACCGACAGTAGAACGCGGTCGCCCTAGACGGGTTCCTATTTTCCATGCCTGAGCAATACCCGCAAGAATACGTTCACGAAGCACTTCGCGTTCGAACTCCGCAAACACCGAGAGAAGACCGGCCGCCAACACTCAGAAGGTCGCCATAGTCAATGAAGCATTCGCGCGGCACTACTTCGGCAATGCACGGAATGCTTTGGGGCGGCATCTTGGCCGGCACCACGATAAAGGGGACACTGCCATAGTAGGCGTAGTGAAGGATTCACGGCACGGTTCGCCGCGCGATCTCGTGATTTTTCCGGTCAACGACAACTATTTCTCCCGATCAACGACAACTACAACCACAAGCTTTTCCAAAACTAATTTCTCGTCCATCCTGGTCAGCAGGCCAAGATGCGCTATGGACACCATGGACCGAGGCATCACTCGAGGCTGTTTCGATCACATAAAGCGAGATCGGTGAGGGATACCTCGAAGATTCATTCGAACGTAACGAAAGAGATTCATATGAAAAATACCGACTTTGGGGCAACAGCGGACTTCGAGTTTCAGAAGCAGCGCTGGACACCATGACCTTCGGCGATGACTGCGGTTGGGGCGCGGCAAAGGAGGAGGCACGAAAGGTCTACGACGCTTTCCGCGGCGCCGGGGAAATTTCCTCGATACCGCCAACCTCTACACGAACGGGACGAGCGAATCGTTCCTCGGCGAGTTTATGGAGGGCCATCGCCAGAGCGTAGTCCTAGCCACGAAATACACCAATGCTTTTCCGGGCACAGTCCCGAACGCGGCCGGCAACCAGCGCAAGAATATGATGCAGGCGGTTGGGGCGAGTCTCAAACGACTGAAGACCGATTACATCGATCTCTATTGGGTCCACATCTGGGACCAGATGACGCCGGTCGAAGAGGTCATGCGCGGCCTGGACGACCTGGTTCGCGCCGGCAAGGTGCTTTACACGTGCATCTCCGATGCGTCGGCATGGTGGATCGCGCAGGCGAACACACTGGCCCACTCATCCGTTCTTATGCATCATCGTATACGAGTGACGTCAGACGTACACTCTATTCCGATGCATAGGCGTATGCGTTCCAACTCTGCGGATTGGTAAAAGCTCTGGGCGAGCCGGTAAGCGCCGCGCTGTTTATTCGTCACCGACAGGGCCCGCTCAATATGGAGGAGTCGGAAGCCACTGCTGGTTGCTAACGATAAACTTTATAAACGAATGCTAAACCGTCGCGAATTCCTGGCATCCACTGCCAGCGCCTCTCTTCTCCCCGCCCGCTCGCCCAAGAAGGTCATTATCGGCGGCGGCGGCATTGCCGGCCTCTGTTGCGCCTACGAACTCCACAAACTTGGCCACGAAGTTACCGTCCTCGAAGCGTCCCATCGCCTGGGCGGCCACGTCAAAACCGTTCGCGACGATCTGCCCGACGGCCTTTACGTCGATGCCGGCGCCGAGCAGTTCACCAAACCTGGCTACGATCTCTACTGGTCGTACGTGAAGGAGTTCAACCTTCCTTACATGCAAGACCATCGCCGCGAGCACATGCAGCGGCTCGTCAATGGCCGCATGTACTCAGAGGGCGAACTCGCCGATCCGAAGATTCTCGCCAGCTTCGGTCTAAACCAACGCGAAATCGATTTCCTGAAAACACACCCGTGGTGGCAATTGAGCGCTGTCTACCTCGATAAGTACGCCGAGCGGTTCAAGGACGAATACAAACCATTCGACGCGGGACTCAATGAACTCGACGGCATCAGTTTAAATCGTCTGCTTCAGAACGAGCACGCCTCCAGCGCGTACATAAGCTTCGCGGGTGGTAGCGGCTCAGCACTCCAATCCGTCTGGCACCAAGGCATTCTTAAAAAGCGCTCCGTCCCGTTATGGCCAACTCAGGTCTTTCGTCTCATTGGCGGCAACAGCCTGCTGCCTGAAACGTTCGCCAAGCAGCTCGGCGATCGTGTAAAGCTCGATTCACCCGTCGCGGCCATCCACCACGGACCAAACGGTATTACCTGTGAATATGGGCCAACCTCCAGCCGCAAGAAGATTGAAGGCGACTATTTTGTCTGCGCCATGTCCGCTGTTATGCTCCGCCAGATCCCCATCACTCCCACCCTTCCCGAAGCAAAGCGGTGGGCCATCGCCAATGTGCCCTATTACTCCGCTACTCGTCCCATCTTCG
This sequence comes from Bryobacterales bacterium, assembly GCA_963718465.1. Taxonomy (GTDB): domain Bacteria; phylum Acidobacteriota; class Terriglobia; order Bryobacterales; family Bryobacteraceae; genus Bog-105. Next base: position 375,104 of record CAVQZK010000036.1, read on the forward strand.
TCGCTCGCACGAAGTTTTGGCGTGAAAACGCAATCGGCATAAATGTTGAATTCGGTCAACCCACTCTTCAGCACATTTGGTCGATGGCCGACGACGTTAAGACGGATCGCGGCCTGATTACCGGCACTGCTCAACCGGGCGTTCTTCCGAATCAGGCCCTCGCTGCTTTTCGAACCCGCTACCCGGCAAAGAATGACACGATCGAGCGCGCTCTGATAGTAGATTGGTCGAAAGATCGCTGGTGCCTAGCCTGTGAAACCACTTCCTATAAACCCGGTGAGCTCAGCCGCTTCTGGCCTGCCATCATCGAACCTCACGGCCGTTTGCACTTTGCCGGCGCCTATTGTGACAATCTCAACTGGGGTCAAGAAGCGGCTACGCGCTCCGCCAATCGGGTTGCCAGAGCAATTGACGCTGCGTGAAATTGAAGCGAAGGCGAAGTGGCATGTGAATGATATGGGGACTTGATGCGGACGAGTGGATTTCTTTTGCTCTACCCTGCGCCGTTACCCAGGATCTAAACGACGATGCCCCTTCAAATCAGCGGGTTGTGCTTTGGTAATCCTCAAGAGTAGGTATGCAACACGACGCCGATGCTATTCCTTCTACAATGAAGGGATGAGACGAAGCGCCTGCGTCGTATTTCTGCCTGCACTATCGGGGACAAGCGGTAGCGCCGTTCGCGCGAGTGACAGAAGGTCAGTTTCAAATGAGCCAAGAACAGGAAGGCCCAATTCAATGTCAGGCGAGTCAGACATGATTGACCTCTTCAACCGATGGGAGCAAGTTTGGCACCAAGGCAAATTCGATCTGGTGCCGAGTTGTGTTGAGGAAACCTACATCCGACATGACCAGAAAGGTGATCGTACAGTAACCCGAGACACCTACGCAGCAGAGATCGCCAAGATCCGCGAGGATCGGCCAGGCATTCGCGTGGTTGTGTATGATCACTCGTTCGCAGGTGACCGCGCTTGGTTTCGCTTTGCGTTCAAGTGGACTGACCCAAAAACCGGCGAGGCGCATACCCAAGCAGGCCTACAGATGTACCGGATAGCGGACGGCAGGCTCGCAGAGACTTGGCTCACATTGTCACCGTTAGGCTCAGCATGGCCGGACGTCGTTGCGCAGGAGCATTGGACAAGCCCACCGCTCATTAAGTAGCATTGGTGCTCGCGAATGGGCATTTGCGCGAAAGTGTAGCATCCCGCATCTCGGGATGGTGCCTCTGGTAAATGGCCCGCCCCCTGTCGTTAGCGTGAATCACCGTTCGTCGTTATTCGGGAGGTATCCGTATAGATAGGCTCTCCTTACCTCAGGAGATGTCGCGCCAGGGCAAGAGTCCCATCATCCCAATCGTCGCGCGGCTCGGCAGCCAAGCGGGCGACCAGCCACAACTCTATGCGCCTCCTCTCGACGCAGACCAGATCTGACATGCGACCAATCAACGTCGAGGGATCGTTGCGCAGACGCCCCTGGCAATTGAAAAGATGTTGAGTGACGTCGTAGGCAGGGTCGCCGATGAAGGGCTTGGGATCAATAACTAGCCATGGTTCGCGCTGTGCCCGCAGAATATTTCCAGCGTGCAGATCGGTTGTCAGCAGCACATCCTCGCGCGATGGTATTGATAATTCTTCGAACAGCCGAAGACCCTCCCGAATCAAACCGGCATCTGGCCACCACGTCGATTGCGTGTTTGTCTCCTGTGCCCAATAGGCCAGTTGCGTCGACAACGTCCGAAAGGGGTGAGGATTGGCGGGCCGTCGCCAGCATCGTCGGAGTAGTTCGGCAACGATGGGATCCTGATCCTCTTCGGGTAGCGAGCGAAGCGGCGTTCCTGGTTCGCACGCCTCTAATAACATTGCGTTCCATCCTTGATCCGCGTCAAAGATCTGTACTGCTGGATCGCCGTTCCAGAACTGAAGGCCCAGAAGTTCGTGGGCTCCCTCCATGTGCGGCATGCCGATCTTCAAAACTGCGTTTCGGCCATTCTGCTGGACGGGCGCCACCCAAGCACAACTGGCGGTCTCGAAGGGTGGTCCTAGATGAATGCCCCATCGCCTCCGGAGAGCATTGATCGCGCTTGGTAGGCTCGCTAACCATTCCGCCCGCTCCGGCTTATGCTCGCAAGCAGCAGCAAGTTGACTAGGGATGGCAATCTCCACACACTCCATTTTGCGCTAGCCTCGCTCGATAAGTCGCGTGGTGTTAAGAGATCGCGGCACACAGAGCGGTTCGGCGTCTCTTGTGCAGGCCTCATGGGAGTATCAAGAGGCGTCCATCGCTTCCAGAGTGAAAACAATTCCGGCCGCCCGGCGACAGGACTTCATATCGAAAGCAGTGGAGGTGCCTTACTTTACCTCAATACAACCGCACACCAAATAATGGTGTCTCTGGCCGAGCGGTCGAAGCCAAAGTTCAATCGCTTTTCATTCGATAAGCCAGCGGTGAAAAGCAATTCGAGATCTTGTTTTGGCTGTCTACTTATCAAGCAGCGCGCTGAAGGAGTCGAAGGCATCGAGCCTGGTTGGAGGCAAGGCGCCGCTGGCGGATGACGAGAATTATTTTGCTTACCACTACGGGACGATTAAGAAGCGGGTTTGGCGCAATCAGGTGGAGAATTGCCTGGACGGGCTTGCGATCACGAAACACTTTCCGGCAAAGTCGGTGATTCCGCTGGCAAGCCGCTCGGGCGAATATAAGCAGGCGATCAAGACGTGGCGTCCGCCAAGAGAGCTTTATCAGGCTATTTTAGGCTGAATGATTTACAGAAGATCGGCGATATCGGAGATGAAGATTTTACTCATTCCTGATTGCCACCGCCGGATCCACGCGGCTTGCGGTGACGGCTGGAACTAAACAGGCACAAGCTGCGACCGCCAAGACGAGCACCGGGAGCAGGCCAAACGTCAGAGGATCGTTGGGAGCTATGCCATAAAGCCACGCGCTGATGATGCGCACTGACAGCAGGGCAATTCCCACTCCGAATGCTAGTCCGATTGCAACCAGTCCGAGACCTTGCCGCACAACCATCGCCAGCACCTGCTGCGACGATGCACCGAGAGCCATGCGGAGACCAATTTCCGGCGTCCGCTGACGGACGAGAAACGCGATAACGCCGTAGATGCCGATCATGGCCAGGAATAGAGCGATTCCGGCGAAAGCTGTCAGGAGGACCGTCTGAAAGCGCCGCCGAGCGTTGGCTTCAGCCATGCGCTCTTTCATAGTCCGAACATCGTCCAAAGCCAGGGCGGGATCGAGATCGTGGAGCGCTCTGCGTACCGACCGAATCACGATCTGCTCCGGCACGCGCAATCTCGCTGCAAAGTGCAAGTTCCAGGCGTCGAAGCTGCGCCGATACGGCAGAAAATATTCCGGCCGGGGGTTTTCCTCTAATGAGGAGTGCCTGATATTGCCGACTACTCCGGCGACCGACGCCCATGGCCTGCTCGAAAGATTAGAACCCGACCGCACTTGAAAGCTCAACGGGTCTTGACCCTGCATAAACGCGCTCACAAACGCCTGATTGACAATTACCGCGGACGGCACATCCTTCATGTCGTGCGCATCGAAGGGACGGCCTGCCAAGAGAGGCAGACCAAGCGCTTCGAAATATCCAGGCGTTACCCACCTGGTATCGACCATGCTTTTCGGTTTACCGAATCCTTTGATTTCAACGTTGCCGAGGCTTTCAGAGTGGTCCAGCGGCAGATCACTACTGGCACCCGCGCTCACAACTCCTGGCAAGTGCCTGAGCTTCTCTAGAAACTGGAGGAAGAATCCCGTTCTTTGCTCGGGCTTTGTGTAGCGGCCGTCCAGCGGCAGATTCATCGTGAGCGTAGAACTGGAAAAGCCGGAATTCCGCGCTTGCAGCTCTATCTCAGAGCGAATCAGCAAAACAGCGCCGGCCAGCAAGACGAAGGCAAGCGCCACCTCTGCAACAATGAGGGCTTGCCGCAGACGGTTCGAACTGCCAGTCATTCCCCGGTTACCACTTTTCAGCAGTTCGCTCAAACTCGTTTTCGAGGCAGCAAGAATCGGCGTGAAGCCGAACAAAACGCCGCTCAATGCGGAGACCGCGATCGCCAGGGCGAGCACCGGCAAGTTCACCGACATTTGATCGAAACGTGGAATATTTCCTGGGTTGATCCGGGCTAAGACCCGAACGGCGCCGAAAGTAACTGCGACTCCGACTGCGCCGCCAAGGAAAGCCAGCACCATTGATTCGGTGAGCATCTGCCGCAGAATGCGGTTGCGGCCGGCGCCAAGCCCGGCACGAAGGGCAATCTCCGTGAGCCTGCCGGCGACACGGGCTAACAGCAGATTGGCAACGTTTCCACACGCAATCATTAGAACAAGCCCGACAGCGGCCATAAGGAGCCACAGCATCTTGGTTACCGGGCCGAGGATCGTTTCCGTGAACGGGACAACAAGAGCTAGCCAGCCCCGCATTGGGCCTGCTGGATTAAGGACGTCCAATCGCTTCTCTGTTACGGTGAGTTCTGCTTGAGCTTGCTTTACGGAGACGCCCGGACGAAGACGCCCTATAGCCGCGGCAACGTTATCGAAATTCGTTCGATCGGTTCTTCGCGCCCCGTCGAGAGCCAACGGAATCCAGACCTCGGTGCGCCGGAAGCCGGGCGCCACATAAGGGATGTCGCCTTCGAACGGATATCCGAAAGAACCAGGCATAACTCCAATGACGGTATATTTCTCCCGGTTGAGAACGAGCGCCTTTCCTATTGCGTCGGGGTTCCCGGAGAATTGTTCACGCCAAATTGCGTCACTTATGACGGCGACCTCGCCGCGGCCAGGCTCATCGTCCGTGCCGTTTATGGCTCTGCCGATCTTGGGCCTGGCTCCAAGGATTTCAAAAAAGCTTGCCGTGACAAAGGCGCTGCCGATTCGTTTAACAGCGCCGCCATTGCCGAGATTGACCATTCTTTGATCCACCATTGCAAGGGAGGAGAATGAGTGGTTCGTGCGCTGCCATTCGTAGAAGTCAGGGAACATCGGCGCGATTTCCCGCGCTACACCCGGCCCAAATAACGGATTGGGAGTCCAAAGGTAGACGAGGCGCTCTGCAGCGGCATAAGGAAGCGAGTGAACGAGCACGGCGTCTACAAGAGTAAAGATGGTGGTGACGGAGCCGATTCCGAGGCCGATCACCAAGACGGCAACGCTTGTGAAGCCGCAGTTCCGGCGCAGCTGGTGCAAAGCAAAGCGGATGTCGTGAGCGAGATCGTCGAGCAAGTTAGAAAGGCTTGTATCGCGGGTGTTCTCAAAGTGCCTGCCGTGGTTGCCGAAACGTTGCCGGGCTTCCAGCTGAGCGGCGTGCGGGCTGAGGCCTTTTGCGCGCGCCTCATCTGCAAGCAGAGCCAAATGTGTTTCCATCTCTTGCTGTATCCCGATACTTAGTTTGCGCGACCAGAGACTGTTCCAGAGTTTGGTAAAGAAAGACATGGCGCGTCTCCTTAAGCGAGTTTCAAAACCTGGGCTACCGCGCTGCTCAGCTCCAGCCAGCGGTTCTGTTCCTGTTCCAACTGGCGCAGTCCCAGGGGAGTGATTTTATAGAATCGAGCCTTGCGATTTGTCTCGGTCACGCCCCACTCGCCCTTGAGCCATTTGTCGTTCATCATGCGATGCAGCGCTGGATACAAAGATCCTTCTTCGATCCGCAGGCGGTCAGTGCTCAGTTCATGAATTCGCTGCGCAATGGCGTATCCATGCGATGCGGTGGATTTGGCGAGAATCTTGAGTATTAACAGATCCAACGTGCCCTGAAGGCGATCGTTCTGGTGTTTTGGCATCGTAACAGGATAATAGCATAGCTGGCTATGCGTAGCTGGTTACGTGAATATAGCGGCCGCTTGTCGAGAACGCTATTGTCGCGTGTTCTCCGATTGCGAAGCAGTCCAACCAAAACGGCCCAGGTCTCGTTCGAGAGTGCGGGCCGTTTTTGTTTTGCGCGCGGGGGACCGTTTACAATCCGCTTTCGCCACGATCGCCATTACGGATGCGAACCACATCGGCGATATCGGAGATGAAGATTTTACCGTCGCCTATTTTGCCGGAGCGTGCGGCCGTGGTGATGGTATTGATCACCTCTTCGGACCGGGCGGACGGAACTACGGTCTCAAGCTTGATTTTTGGGATGAAATCGACCACGTATTCGCCGCCCCGGTACACTTCTTTGTGACCCTTTTGCCTACCGTGGCCGCGTACTTCAAGGACTGTTATGCCCTCGACCCCGATAGCGCCCAGGGCATCTTTCACCGCGTCCAACCGCGAGGGCTGCAGGAAAGGGCGCTTGATTTCGTAGTTGAAGCGCGGAGAACGGGATTCGACGGTCAGGTGCTGGTGGTTACCGCGGGCGTTACCGGCCAGGAAGCTATTCAACTGGTTCAATCGGGCGTGGCCGGCATCTTGCACAAGCAAAACACGGGTGACATGCTGCGCGATGCTGTGCGCAAAGTCTCGTTAGGAGGCGTTTGCCTGGAGAACGATTACCTGAGCCCGCTGTTCAAGACGCTTGATCGAACAAAGCAGAGCAGTAAGCCTAAGCTGACCGACCGTGAAAAGCAGATGCTGCGATTTATATTCCAGGGTTTCACCAACAAAGAGATTGGATCGGAGATGGATATCTCAGAAGGAGCGGTGAAGGCGGCGCTGCATGTAGTGTTCGATAAGCTAGGCGCCAGAACGCGGGCGCAACTTGTGAAGATTGCGCTGGAGCAGTACAAAGACGAACTTTAGAGCGCGGGAAACATAGGCCGCGTGGGCTCAGCTCAATGTATTTTGGGCGGCGGTGCGAACTTCGGAATGCGACGCCCATGCACCCACGCCGAGCAGAAACCCGAAGTCGTAACGCCGCCCCTTGTTGTTAGTTTCGTAAACGCGAATCTTTGGGCTAAGCAAACTGATCCAAAACAAAAGAGGCGCAATGATGCCGTGCCATAATCCCGCCCAGAACCCAGCAGGCGCGGCATTGAGCAACTTGTATTTAGAATTCGGACCTGCAATAGCAAGTATATTAGCCATGGTAATTTATGATAACTTCGCTAGCCGGGCAATTCATTCATCGTCGTTTTGAAGCGCTGCTGCATTTCCTCGGGTGAAATGTCTTCCTTCCTGGTTGCCAAGAGCCAGACATGCCCGAATGGGTCAACCAGTGTGCCACGCCGATCGCCATCGAATTGGTCTGAGACTGGCATGGTTTCTTTTGCACCGGAAGCAATGGCGCGAGAAAACTGTTCGTCAACATCGGCGACGTAAAGAAGTATGGAAACGGGCGACCCGTCGAGAGATTGAGGACTGCGATACCCCATATCCGGAAACTCATCGGCAAGCATGATAGGCGAATTGCCGATCCGTAATTCGGCGTGCATCACTTTGCCGGTAGGGTCGGCAAGCCGCACTCGTTCGGTGGCTCCAAAGGCTTGCTTGTAAAACTCGATGGCAGTTGCTGCGTCATGGACGATGAGGTAAGGGGTGGCAGTAGGATACGCGTGGGGGATTGGATTCATCTAGTGAACAAGCCTACCCCAAAGCCTTCTGCATGATTACGGTATCGAGCCAACGGTCGAACTTCCAGCCAACTGCTTCGAGCGGGCCGACGTGGCGGAATCCGAGTGTCGCGTGCAGACCGATAGAAGCCGCATTTTTGGAATCGCCGATTATTGCCACCATCTGGCGCAGCTGCTTTTCCTCGCAGCGTTGAATCAGATTTGACAGCAGGAGACGGCCGAGACCCTTGCCGATGAAGTCCGGATGAAGGTAGACAGAGTCCTCGACGGTGAAGCGGTATGCAGGTCGCGGACGATAGGACTGGCATAGGCGTAGCCTGCAACCACTGCATCTACTTCGGCCACAAGATACGGAAGGCCGTGCGCCAACACAGTTTCGTAGCGTCGGCTCATCTCCGACTGGTCGGGCGGCTCAATTTCGAAGGTGGCGGTGCCGTGCAGAACTTGATGGGCATAGATCGGCGCAATGGCCTTTACGTCTTCAGTATTGGCGTTTCGGATAACTGCGGCAGGCATTGCGATGAAGAATGGTTCATTAACAATTCTCCGCGATTATCCCCAAAACAAGGGATGAAGAATCGCTTACGGAGGCGATGGCGGCAAATCTCCAATTCAAGCAAAGTAGAGATGTGAGCGGCGAACGAAAGAAAACAGACCGCCACTAAAAGTTGAAGGAGAAACAAAATGAAGAAGACGATTACCTCGACCCTGCTTACCTTAGCGGCGGTTCCTTTCCTGATGGCTGCCCCGAAGGTTGCCAAAAAAGGCCCAGAACACCACCTCGGCTCCGGCCGCAACTTCGACCGTGAAGCCGAAGGTTAGCCGCAAGAGCCATGTTAAGAAAGCCAAGACGAGCGCGAAAGCTGCTGCGCCTGCCGCCGCGTCTGCCAAGTAAGCTGGCGTGAGCGAACGCATAGCCCCGGTCCTAAAAGAAGAGGATCGGGGCTTTTGGCGTTTCAGGCGGCGACTTTGATGGCGCCGTCTCTAATGGCTTTTCTGAATTCCGCGAAATCATTATTGGTCACTTCGGCGTAGCGCATGGCGTACTTCACGATTGACCTGGCAATCTTTTCATAGCTGCCGATATAGCCTTTGATGGCGAGTCCGTCGCCTGAACGGCAATGGCCGCGAGCCAGCAGTTCGCCGGCTACACTGGCGAGACTATCAAGCCCGTCGCCTCTTAGCTTCATAATGTCCACGCTGCCCTTGTGATCGTTGAGTTGACGAACGAGATAATCGTCGTCGCCAATGCTTGTCCAGCCGAGCAGAAGATCGGAAACAATCTGAATACGGCGTTGACCTTCTACCACTCGCTGGCCCTGGTGATCGTAATGGGCGTGCTTCAAATAAGGCGAGTAAGCGGAATGCCCTTCTTGTTTGATCTGCAGAAACAGAACGTCTTTGGGTCCGTTGCCTTCCATCAAAATCACATAGTCGCGTAAGCCGACGCTGCCGGTGCCGACGATCTTGAACGCGACGTCTTTCTCATGAAAGAAATCGAAGAGGTGGACGCGATCGGGAGCAAGGGACTTGCGGTAAAGAGGCAGCGATTCGAGGATATCTTTTCGCGATTGGCCGAGCACTCGCCAAAGCAGATGCGCAATTTTCTTAAACCGCATTTCCCCGCGGCCGTCTGGTTCGGAGTATTTTTGGACTAGATCGGCGGGTCTGGCGCGCTCAGCTTGATCAAGGGCGGCGGTTACGGCCTGCGATTTTGTGAGCCGGTGGATCTGATGACGCGCGGCAATGAGAATGGGCTGATCGGCCAATGTCTGTAGAGTTTGGCAGTAGTTGCAGGCGAAGGTCTCAACCGCCCGTTGATTGCTGGCCCGGCCATGGTTCGAGTCCGTGCCAGCGAGAACGATGCTGGCCGCCATGCGCTTTACATCCCATTCCCAGGGCCCGGCGATTGTTTCGTCGAAATCATTGATGTCGAAGACGAGATGACCTTCGGGGGTAGCGAACGATCCAAGGTTTTGCACGTGGGCATCGCCGCAAAGCTGCACGTTCAAGCCGGTGGAGGGGTGGCTGGCCAAGTCGGCGGCCATAATGGAAACGGCGCCGCGGAAAAAGGAGAATGGCGAGACGGCCATCCGCCGGTATTTTTCAGAGAGCAGGGATGCAACGCGGCCTTCGGCGGCGCTCGCCAAGACATCCAGCGGTTTGAACTTGCGTTTGGACGGGTCAAATTCACCGAGCGCGCTCCGGCTCAGCAGCTTGCGTTGATCGATCCCCTGGTTGAGGCGGCTTTCACGGCTGCTGAACTTGCCGGTGATTTTGGCCGAAGACTTGCGTTCCATCCTTTACGAATATGTCACAAGGCAGGTAGGTTTACAGAGCTTCTTGAGTGAGGCGCCCGTTCACGTTGCGCCAGATACCCAGGCTATTGGCGTTTTGCAATTCGACAGGAAGCCGTTGCTCTGGAAAGTTCTGGTAGCAGACAGGGCGCGCGAAGCGATAGATGGAAGCGCTGCCGACGGAAGTAAACTTTTCATCTGTTGTTGCCGGGTAAGGCCCGCCATGGTGCATGGCATAACCCACTTCGACACCGGTGGGAAACCCATTGAATATGAGGCGGCGGGCTTTGCGGGTAAGAACGTCAACCAGGTCGCTGTTTTGGGCAAGATCATCAGGCGTCCCGTGAATAGAGGCGGTGAGCGTGCCCTCAAGGGATTGGCTGCAGGCGAGAGCTTCGGTTGGCGACGAGCAGGCCACCACTACGGTAGCGGGGCCGAAGATCTCTTTGTGGAGCGTCTCGTTCTGGAGCCAGCATTTGGCGTTAGTAAGAATAATGCCAGATTGGCCCTCAGTACGTTTTGAATCGGCAGGGCGGCCAGCGCGATGTACTTCAACGGTGGGTACCGAAGCGGCGGCATCGAATTGCGCTTCGAAACCACGGGCGATTGCCGGATTGAGCATTGTGCCGGGCGTACTTTGCTCCAACAGTTCGATCAGCTTGTTTGTAAATGACTGAAAAGAAGGGCTGTCGACTCCGAAAATCAATCCGGGGCGAGTACAGAACTGGCCGACTCCGAGCAATACCGATTTCGCCAAGCCTTCGGCCATCGAGTCGGCTTTGCCTTCAATCGCTCCCGGAAGAACAAAGAGCGGGTTGGTGCTGCCCATTTCGGCGAATACGGGAATGGGTTCGTTCCGTTGAGCGGCAGCATCGAAAAGGGCGCGGCCCGCGCGGGTGGATCCGGTGAACGCCACGGCCTTGGTTGCAGGATGCTGCACGAGCGCGATGCTGACATCGGGAGAAAGACCGTGCAGCAGAGAAAACGCGCCTTCAGGAAATGAACAGGACTTGACGGCAAGGATAATCGCGTTCGCCACTAGTTCGGAAGTGCCGGGATGCGCGGGGTGAGCCTTCACAACCACTGGATTGCCAGCGGCGAATGCAGCGGCTGTATCGCCTCCCGCTACCGAAAACGCCAAGGGGAAGTTACTTGCGCCGAACACCGCGACGGGGCCAACGGGCCGTAGCATTCGCCGGATGTCGGGGCGGGGCAGGGGCTTGCGGTCGGGCAGAGCCGTGTCGATGCGGGCGTCGACCCAAGAACCTTCTTTGACGATATCGGCGAAGAGTTTTAGCTGGTTTGTGGTGCGGTCGCGTTCCCCGTGCAAGCGGCCAGTATCCAAGCCGGACTCCTGAGCGGCACGCTCGACCAGGGAATCGCCTAAATCCAAAATCTGTTCACGAATGGCCAGAAGAAAATCGGCCTTGCGGGATGCTGGAAAACCGGCTAGTACCGCGGCGGCATCGGCAGCGAGATTGAGCGCCTTATCTATCTCGTTAGCGTCCGCTTCGTAGAAGGGCGGTTCTAAGGGCGATCCCTCGCGAGGATTAAAACCACGGAAGGTTCTATTTCCGCTCGCAGTATGAGTGAAACCAACGATGTTCTTGCCTTGAATATCCATACGATTCGCTTGAACAAGCTTACCTGGGATACTCAACTATTCGCTGAAACGCGCGCACCGTTTGCGATACTATCCGTGCTTTACGCTTGTGGGCGTGCGTGCGGCATGACCCAAAGGAAGAGGTCGGCGCCGTCGATCTTCTGCTTCTTGTCGGGTTTCCAATCGCCAAGGTCGAAAGATTCGGCTACGATGCGCGCACCCGGCGGAAGTTCACGCTGCAGCTTTGAGCGCAGCTTCAGATTTACGTCGTGCAAGAGATAGAGCGTAACAATTGTGGCGCGCCGCAAATCGGTCTCAAACAGGTCGCCTTCTTCGAAACTCACCAGGCGCTCGACACCGGCAAGGCGAGCGTTCGCGCGGGCTTCGCGAATGCGGTCGGGGTTAATGTCGATGCCGACGCCGTGAATGCCGTATTTCTTCGCGGCGGCAATGATAATACGTCCATCGCCACAGCCCAGATCGTAGATTACATCCGCGGATTTCGGCGCGGCCAAGCGCAACATGCCGGCAACGACGTTTGGTGCAGTGGAGACATACGGCGTATTGATCGCGACTTGGTCTTGGATCTGGCGCGGTGACAACACCGGTGATGAGAGTAGCAGCGCCCACAGAGCGCTTGAGATGTGTCGCATGGCAACCTGGGCGGCTATCGAGTGGATGCAATCGCCTTGCTGGCTGTTTCGTTTGATACCGAGTATTATTTCGCGCGCATCTCGCGCTTAGCGGTATCGAGATCATGCGACGGCCGCAGAAGCTCATCGAGCCGGGTCATTTCGAGCATCTTGTGAAGTCCGGCGCTTACACCGATCAGGCGAATAGGGCACTTTTGCCTGCTGGCGAAAGTATAGACGATGGTCAGTTCACCCAGGCCGGCGCTGTCAACGCTCGAAACGTCGGCCATCCGCAGGATCAATCCATGCAGCTTGCTTCCATTGCCGAGGACTTGGCGGGTCGTTTCACGGAGTGCCGCCAGGGACGGCCCTAGCGTAAGAGCACCTGCCAGATGCAAGATGCCAAAGCCTTCATCGAGGCGGGATGTCACGGTAAGCGCCATTGATAAGTAATGAGATTCAACTATCTTACCCGCTATTATCCTCTTCGTTAGCATTGGATTATCCTCGTGGTTCTACATGGGGATGAAGAAAAAGGCCAAAATGCCTTGAAAAACGCGATCTGGCGTATGTTTGGCGCGGAAAACGAACGCGGCAGCCGAAATGCAATTGTGAGGTTACTCTGCAGATCTGATGGTCCTCTCGGAGGAAACCATCAGATCTTGGGTTGTACCGCTCATAGCGTCGATCAAAACAGCGCGCTCACATCTGAAGCGCGCTGTTCTTTTTTTTTGCGAAATGCGTCTTCAGGCAACCAGCAGGGTTAGCCGTGCATCGCATATGTAGGGTCGCACCAGGACATCGAAAGAAACTTCATACCAGTTTTGATTTCGGAGAGCGCAAGCCATCACCAGTGCACTCTCCGGGCGAGGGGTACTCCTCCGGCCCCTCGCCACCTAGATGAAGAGCTTCGAGATGGACATCGCGCGATGTATCCTCCCACGGGAAAAGAGAACCAGCGGGCTTCCTCTATGATGTAGGTTCGAGGTAGATCTGAAGATCTGCGCCCACGGATCCGCCGTGCGGCGCTTACTGTCATGAAAGTTTCCGTCATCATACCCGCCGCCGGTTTGGGCACGCGCATGGGGCGTAGCGCTCCGGAGAAGGAAGGGACCAGCCGGAAACAGTTCATGTTGCTGGCCGGCTCCCCAATCCTTATCCACACTATTCGAAAGTTTGTAAGTTCCCCCTCGGTCGCTGAAATTGTCGTCGCTCTGCGCGCGGACGATCTGGCTTGGGCCAAAGATTTGTTCAGGAGCCAAGGCTTGCCAAGTTGGGTTCGAGTGGTTGAAGGCGGTGAATCAAGGCAGCAATCGGTGGAAAATGCGCTGGCAACGATAAGCGGCGATACCGATCTGGTGGCGGTTCACGATGCCGTGCGCCCCTTTGTCGAGAGTGAAGTGATTGAGAAGGTATTTCTTGAAGCGCGGGAAAGCGGAGCGGCTATTGTGGGAGTCGTACCTGTTGACACGGTTAAGCAGGTGCATAGGAACAAGGTCCGGGCAACCATGCCGCGTGAACGGTTGATTCTGACGCAAACGCCGCAGGTGTTTCGCCTCGAGCTTCTCCGCAAGGCGTTCGAAAGGGCGCGTGAAGATCAATTTACCGGGACGGACGAATCTTCTCTGGTAGAACGGCTGGAACAGGTGGAAGTGTCGGTGGTGCAGGGGGCCGACCGGAACATCAAGATCACCAAGCCGACAGATATGGATCTGGCCCGGCTTTACCTTTCGCTTGAAACGCCAGCGCCGGTGCATTCCTGAAGCATGGATGAGGCAGTTTCTTTCCGTGTTGGGCAGGGTTGGGATACACACCGGATTGAAGCGGGTCGCCCGCTTATTTTGGGAGGGATTCCGATTCCCTCTGAGTTCGGGCTGGCGGGACATTCCGACGCGGATGTTTTGTTCCACGCAGTGACCGATGCGGTTCTTGGCGCGCTCGGCCTAGGCGATATCGGCATGCATTTCCCGGACACGGCGCCCGAGTGGAAGGGCGCAGACAGTTTGCAATTCCTCCAGCACGCGGTTACGCTTGCCGCCGCCAAAGGCTATCAGTTGGTGAACGTGGATTCCACCATAATTCTCGAGCGCCCAAAGCTGAAAGATTTCCGGGGCGTCATCCGCGAGAGCCTCGCGAAGGCACTGAACGTGCATCAGGAGTGTGTAAGCGTAAAGTTCAAGACAGCGGAAAAGATTGGCCCCGTAGGCGAGGGGCGCTCGTGCGAAGCTCAGGCTATTGTGCTGCTGAACGCGCCGAAGGTTTGAGATGAAATCGGCCGCTTTATTTTTTCTGCGGTACCTTTTGATTCTAGCGGCCATCACGGCGGCTTTCTATTCGGGCGTGCTGGGCCGCGCCGCTTACTTATTCCATCAGGACACGGCTAACTCGATTCCGGCGGCGGCCAGGCTTGTTCCCTACAATGCAGAATACGTGGCGCGGCTCGCCTCGTGGGAGTCCGACCACCGGATGGAACTGCTTCATCGTGCCGTAGAGTTGAACCCGTTTGATTTCGAGTCGTTGATTCAACTGGGGCTTCTTTCCGAAATGAGAGAGGGCGATGCGAAAACGGCCCAAAGCTACTTCGAGCGCGCTGCCGAAGTGAACCATATGTTCCTGCCGAAATGGACTCTGACTAACTTCTATTTCCGGCAACAGAAAACGAGTGAATTCTTCAAACTGGCTAACGCTACGCTGAAGATCACGCCTTACGCTTCCGACCCTATTTTCACCCAAATGTGGCTTGTGAGCCAGGATCCGGCCCGTATAGCTGCCGTAATTCCCGATAGGCCGCGCATCCTTGTGCAATATACGTGGTTTTTGTCTAACGGCAAGCAGTACGCGGCGATTCCCCAGATTGTTCAAATGTTAGTAACGGCGGTTGGCTCCGGCGACCCGCGCGCCTGGGGCCGCGACGACTTGATTGCCGTTTCACTCGATCACATTCTGGCCAGCGGCGACACGCGTGACGCACTACAGGTTTGGACCACGCTGCGCGACGGCAACTGGATAAAACAAAGCGTTCCCGATGCCAATCATCCGCTTACGAACGGCGATTTCCGGCTGCCTTCTTTTCACCATGGTTTCGATTGGGCGGCGCCCGAGACTGACGGCGTGCGAGTTGAACAGTTTGCCGATGAGCCAGCTATAAGGGTCACTTTGAGCGGCGATCAGCCAGAACATTGCGTGCTGCTTGAACAGTACGTGCCCGTGCAGCCTGATTCCGTCTACAACATGCAGTGGAAAGCCGATTCCCAAAACCTTGAAGCAGGCAACGGTTTGGCATGGCACTTGCAGCCTGTCGCGAGCCAGGCACCGATAGCTCCTGCGTCGGGCGATCTGCTTGCCTCAAACACGTGGCCCTTTCGGGTTCCGCCCGCAGGCCGGGCTTTTCTTCTCACGCTAGAGTACAACCGGGAAATGGGCCGGGTACGCCCGGCTGGAAGCTTTCTGCTTCATTCGGTTGTACTGAATAGACAATAGGCGTGAAAAGGCCATCTCCGGTTTTGGGACGATTGCCGCTAGTCAACTAGCCAAGTCTGCTAGATTGCCACGCCGGTTGGTAAATGCTGGGCCGGTCGCTCGTGTGGGTCTAAGGGCCTTCAGCCATTCCCGTTCATTGACCGTCAGCCGGGAGGGATTACGGTCGGCAAGCATCACAAATACGGACGCTAATCCGTCCCAATCCTTCGGATCAACGCATTTCTCCTTGATTGGCCTGCTAGTGTTGCGCCGCTCCCATTTATCCACTGGTATCGAAGGAGGCCATCGAGCGTTGCACTTCGAGCACGACGTACATAGATTGCTGAGTGCATCACCTATCGAAGACGCCCCAAAGTGGTTTATAGCCGCCCCTAATTCATCTAGCCAGGAAGATCCCTCCCGCCGTCCGGGAAGACGATAGGAGGCCAGCCGCGCCACGGGCCCCCCATTTCTGATTTCCAACTCCAGTAACTTCATTACCGGCCGGAAAATAACGGGCCTCTTGCACCAACAGCAAAGCCAGGCGTCGCGCCGGAAGATGGCCACCTGAACGGTTTTAGGTAGTTTCCTTCTGCTCCGCTTTGAAGAAATGTCAGGCATTACTTGAAGATTCCTCGATCCCACATTCAGGCGACTACCTGAACTATTCATCGGCACCAGTCGTACCAAGGCTTAGTAGTGACGCGTTATCGATTTCCCAATTTATTCTTGAAGCACACTGAAAAGCGCGAGCGGGCGACCTGCACGTGCACCACGCTGTTAGCGGTTGAAGAAGCGTTTTCGCCTGCCTGCCGTTCAGATAAACACGCTTTTATCAAAGCGACTAACGTCTCGCGGCGGCGCAGTTCCTGAGCGCATTGCGAACAGCAGCCGGTGTGGTGTTCTAGAGCTTCCCGTTCGTCCAATGTGAGCCGATCAAAGAGGTAGTCGTCCAGAGTTGGATCCGCCAGATGCCAAAGGGCAAGATTCGACCTTCGCTCCTGCCATTTGAGTTTGGATTGAGAGACAATCCGTCTCCCTTCCACGCATCCCACGTCCCCGATGGATTGCTCCTGAGCTACGAAGATGCGGGAACATGTTCCGCAGACAATTAGATGAGCCAGCAACTCAGCGCCAATCTGGTCGACCAGCATAGGAGCATCCAGATCGGTTGACCTTACGTTCACATGGAAATTTTGTTCATTAGAATGCCGTTGAGCAGACATGCACGACAATCAAGCACCCTAGGTGCCAATGTCTAGTGGGTCGGAAAGGCCTGAGTCCATTAGACCCGACCGCTTTCTGACTTGCACCCTAGCCCGGAAAAAATAACTTCCTAGCGGAATTGTTTTTAAAGATGCCTGGCAAATTCGATCAACCCGATCACAGGCAGAGCAATGGCGGCGATTACGAGCAGCACTGTCACAACCAGGAAAAACCAATCGTGAGTTCTTTGACGCTCGCGCTGTGAGAGGTGATTCTTCAGCAGCTGATAATTGCGGCGATTCGCTTTGAATGCAATATCGAACAGATCGCCAATAAACGGTACCGACCCCGCGAGAGCCTCTATACCTACGTTCACCAGCATTCGGGCGATGGCCACCCGCGGAATGCCAAGCTGAATGGCGCGAATAATGATATAAAGCGAGACCAGCGCATCGAACACGTCGCCTATGCCTGGAACCAATCCAATGATCCCAGCGAATCCAAATCGGAAGCCGCCCGGAAGTTCAAAGGCGTAATCGAGCCAGCGGGCAAGCGCCTCGACGTCGGCGATGCGTGGATCGACTACTTCCGGCGTGAGTGCGTCTTCGCGGTATCTGGGAATGGCGTAAGGGCTGATCGCCTTCTGCACGGGAAACTCCTACAAGACAGATCGTTACCGCGGCCTGAAAGTTACAAACGCAGCAACTAAAGCGAAATTTGGGCGAGCAGCTTTAGAGATATACTGGGCGCGGCCAAGGTACTGTATGAATTTTGTTCGTATTGCGGTTAACCTCTCCACCACGGCAGTTTTCGCCTGCCTTCAGTTCGCAAGCGCCCAGGACACAGCCAGTTCGCCACTTTCCAAAAGGTTGATAGGCGACTACGGCTATTGGAGCCGGGCCCAGACTCCGCCGTATAGCGCCGCTCAGATTCCTTTTCACAAACTAACGCACATCAACCATGCGGGGGTGAGCTTCGCCGCAAACGGCAATCTGCAGGTACCAAGCGGATTTCTCGAACCGGACCTTATTGCCAAGGCGCATGCGGTAGGCGTGAAGGTGCTTCTCTTGTTGGGGGGCGATTTCATGGGATTGGAAACAAATGCCGCCGCGTTGCCGAATTTGATCGGCAAGCTGCAAAACTTTGTTGCGAAACACAGCTACGATGGCATAGACATCGACTGGGAGTATCCGGCTTCCCAACTCGATCAGCAAACCTTCTTCGCGCTTATGAATGCGTTGCGCACGGCCTTTCCCAGCTCTCGCTATCTTCTTTCGGCCGATGTGCCGCCCTGGGGAGGCACTGGTTATGACTTTCCGGATGTCACACCGCTGGTCGATTACTTCAATATCATGATGTATGATTGCGCCGGTCCTTGGACCGATGACGGACAGCTTAATTCAGCTGTCTTCCCGGATCCGAATAACCCGGAGCCGTACGAGTGCGAGCCGGGAGGCAGCGTTCAAGAAGCGATCGACATTTATATCGACCAATTGCAGATTCCGCCCGGCAAACTGAACATGGGCACCCCGTTTTACGGCTACCTCTACCAAAATGTCTCGACGCTGTTTGGGCCATGCACTCATTGCGGGAAAACCGTACTTTCGGAAAACTATGGAACTTTTATTAAGCAGCGCATCAACCAGGACGGGTGGCAAACTTTCTACGATACCTATGCGCTGGTTCCTTACATGCTCAGGGCTAATGGGAAACCGGGCTACATCACTTATGACGACGCCTTCTCCACTTACTATCGCGTTTGGTATTCGGACTGGCAGCGCGGGCTTGGGGGTTCCTTCATGTGGTCGCTGGATGCGGATTATGACGGGCAATCGCAGGATCTGCTGGACGCCATGTACACGGCCACGCTCGGGAAGTGAGTTCGAGCCAACCTCTTAGCTGGAATAGATGCTGATGTGATTACCTCGCTCTCATGGGCTGCTGGGTGGATCGGGAAGAGACGATCTATAATCACGCCGATGGGCAATTTTGGCAGCGCCGGGGTTCCACTCGAAGGAAAACACACCGACCTGCGAGTCCATTCAGTAGATGTATTCGTGCGGGATCAAGAACGCAGCATTCGGTTCTATCTGGACAAGCTTGGATTCAAATTGGCATTCGACGCCCGTCTTCAATCGGGGCAACGGTGGGTTGGCGTGTCGCCGCCGGATGGTACCGCGGTGCTGACGCTCATTCAACCGGCGCCGGATTCCGCGGCCAGCAAGTTGATTGGCCGGGCCACGCGGGTGGTCTTGGTAACCGAAGATGTCGCTGGCAAATATCGGGAATGGAGCGAGCGCGGGGTTCGTTTCCGTCATACACCTCGGCTGCGGCGTATTAAGTACGAAAGCCGGGAATCTGAAAATCACTCCGGTGGACCGGCGATTCGCGGCGGAGTGCAAGTATCGGTTTGGGGAGAGGTTTTCACGCGTTTTGAAGATATCGACCGAAACTCATTCGTTCTTGTCAGCCTTGACGCAGTGACAGCGGCTATCGAGGCACAAAGACGCGCGGACGCGGAAAAACTGGAGGTGGACCGGCGGACGGCGTACGAACTAGACATCGCGCGACAGGTGCAGTCCAGACTCTTTCCACAGCGGTTCCCGGCATGCAGCAGCCTCGAATACGCTGGCATTTGCGCCCAGGCTCGCGAAGTAGGGGGCGACTACTACGATTTTCTGTCGCTCGGCGAGGATAGGATCGGACTCGTGGTGGGCGACATCGCCGGCAAGGGAATTGCGGCCGCGCTTTTAATGGCAAATCTGCAGGCCCATCTGCGCAGCCAGTGTGCGATTACTTTCGATCAGCCAGAAAAGCTGCTGCGGTCAGTAAACCGGCTCTTCTTCGAGAACACCACTTCAAGCGCCTACGCGACCCTCTTCTTTGGCGAATACGACGACAGCTCGCAACGGTTGCGCTATGTGAATTGCGGCCATCTGTCTGGCCTTGTATTGCGGAACGACCGCTCGGTAGATCGGCTGGAGTCGACCAGCACGGTGCTGGGAATGTTCGCCGAATGGGATTGCTCGATTGGAGAATGCCGGCTTCTTTGCGGGGACGTCCTGGCTCTGTATACCGACGGCGTCACGGAAGCGTTCAATGAGGTGGGTCAGGAATTTGGCGAGGAAGGCGTACTGCAGTCTCTGAACCAGCACCGCGGTCTTTCCGCCAGGGAAATGGTCGAAGCGATTCTCGACGATGTCCGGCACTTTGGTTCGCAGGAACAGCACGATGACATCACCCTGACGGTGGCAAAGTGCCGAAGCCTTTAGCTGCCGTTTTCCCTCCGACGCGAGTGCATTATGGTAACCATAGCCCATACATATGACCCGAAGAGAAAGTCTTCTTGCCGTGGCTAGTCCGGTTGCAGCCGGGCTCCTCAACGGCGCACCCGCGCCTTCTCATAAGTTGAATGTCGTCTGCGTGGGCGGGCATCCGGACGATCCGGAAACTGGCTGCGGCGCCACGTTGGCCCGCTACTCCGCGCGCGGGCATAACGTCACGATCATCTATCTGACGCGAGGAGAAGCCGGCATTACCGGAAAGTCGCACGATGAAGCTGCTCGCATTCGGACTGACGAAGCGTTGAAAGCCTCCCGCATTCTGGGAGCTAACCCGATGTTCGCCGGCCAGATAGACGGCTCAAGCGAGATAAGCAACAGCCGCTATGAAGCATTCGACAGCCTCTTGAATGGACAACAACCGGACATCGTGTTCACGCATTGGCCGGTCGATACGCATCGCGACCACTGCGCGGCGTCCTTACTGACTTACCAGGCATGGTATCGAAGCGGCAGGAAATACGCTCTCGTCTACTTTGAGGTCATGAGCGGGGAGCAGACCCAGCAGTTCTCTCCTAACTTCTACGTTGATGTCTCGGAAACCTGGGAAAAGAAGAAAGCGGCTTGTTTCATGCACGCCAGCCAAGGGCCAACCGAGATGTATGCGTATCACGAAGAGATGGAGCGCTTCCGTGGCTTGGAATATCGTTGTAAGCGAGCGGAAGCTTTCGTCGTTCACTCGCAGGGTCCGCAGCCGCCGCTAGCTTGGTGAACGGAGTCACGACCGAAATGCTGTGTGCAATCCCAAGCCGCCGGATGATGCTTCGAAGTGCTCTGCAAGCGCCTGTGTGCGTAATGATCGCCAATATCTTCGCCCGGACCGCATTCCCGCTGTTCCTTACTTCACGCTGGCAGCAAAAAGTCTTCATCCGCAGGGTCCCTGGACGAAGCAGAAGGATCTGGTGCCGTTCCGAACAAAGCCTGGCACCTATTATGCCGATACTGCCAGCCCGGGCCAGATTGTCAAGCAAGGCGATGAATACCTGATGTTCTTTAGCGCCGCCGCGTTTACAGGCCCAAAGAAACATCTTCTGCGGACCTTATCGATTGCCCGCACGAAGAATTTGGATGGAGAATGGACAATCGATCCCCGTCCGGCTCTACCTCCAGATCAGCAGATTGAGAATTCCGCCTTGTATTTCGAGCCATCGAATCGCACGTGGTTTCTTTTCACCAACCATATTGGGCTGGACGAGGGCGGCGAGTACACCGAAAGTATCTGGGCTTACTGGAGCCGGGATCTAAACCGATGGGATCCCGAGCAACGCGCGATTGTGCTGGACCAGACCACTTGCAAGTGGAGCAAGCGATGTATTGGAATGCCATCGGTGGTCCCGGTGGGCCGGCGATTAGCGATTTTTTATGATGCGTCCACCACACGGAGTGCAAACATGGGGCGCGATGTCGGCATGGCTTGGTTAAGCCTTCCGTTGAAAGCCCCAACCTGACAGGGACCGTGATGAATGATCATTTCACAAACTTCTGCACGCGCCAGTTCTTGATTTCTGCGACATAGATTGCGCCGGTACTATCGACGGCGATGCCGTGCGGAAAATCGAACTTGCCGGGAGCCTTGCCGTGGCCGCCTAACGTAGCTACAATTTGGCCTTCCATGTTGAATATCCAGACATTGTCGCTCTTATCGACTGCCACGCCCGAGCATTCGCCTAAGTTCCAGCCATCGGGAAGCTTGGCCCAGTTGTCGACCGCGTGTACGGCTAGGGGTTGCTGTGCGTCCAACAATATTGCAGCAAAGAAGGCCAAGACGAACGGTCTCATCTTGACTCTTATATCAGAGCCAGCCTTTAGGCGAAGTATCCTTCGCGGGCTTGTACCGCCAATCCCTTCTTGTTTACCGAGAGATCGATTTTGCGGTAACCCATGTCGCCGGCCGCCTTGTCGGAGGAATAGCCGATGCTGTATTGATTCCGAAGTTCTTCTTCAATCTGCGAGTAAATGTCGGTGAGGGGCTTCTTCTTTGTCGCTTCGAAGAAACCACCGCCGGTTTGTTTTGAGATTTGCTGCAGGATCTTCTTTCCTTCCTTGTGATCGGGTGCGCCACCGCCGAAACCGCGCACCATGCTGCCGATTTCCTCGTCGACCACGCGAATGGAATAGCCCAACGTGTCGGCCCGTTGGGCGGACGTAATGGCATCACCCAAGGAAGTTTTACTGGCGTTGTCGTCGCCGTCGGTCAGCATGATCAAGGCTTTGCGGCCAGACTGCTTCTTCATGATTTCGTCGGAGGCGAGATAGATGGCGTCATAAAACGCGGTGCCGCCCATATGTACGTGATTTCCACCTTGACGATTGCCGCCGCCACGACGGCCGCCGCCTCCTCCGGGCCAACCCATACCGCCACCGCCTCCCGGCCATCCTCCGCCACCTCCCGGCCATCCGCCACCGCCCGATTGACCTCCGCCATTCCCGCCGCCGCTCGGGTTATTGGGATCGTTTCCGGCGTTGCGCTGCGGTTCCCTGGCGTGCAACTGGTCTAATGCCTTCTCCAATTGTTCCCGCGAGGAAGTAAGGTCTTCCAGAAGTTCTATCTCATGATCGAAATGGATGATGAATGCCTTGTCTTTTTCGGGGCGTAACACCTGTTCGAAAAACTTGACGCTGGCGGAACGTTCGATAGGAATCATCCGCCGCTCACTCATGCTGGTATCTACCAGGAGGCCCAAAGTGAGCGGAAGATCGGTCTGTTGAGAGAAGTAGCGGATGGTTTGGGGACGCCCGTCCTCCAGCAAAGTGAAGTCTTCCTTCGTGAGATCTTTGACGATTCGCCCCTCTTTATCCCGAACGGAGGCGAATACGTTCACCACTTTTACATCGGTCGAGAAAGTGGGATTGGGCTGGTCGGTTTGAGCCTGTTGACCGGATAGGAAGCGGGCCGAGGCCGAGCCCACAGTGAAAACAGTCACAAATTGGCGTCGTGTAGAAGCGATTGGGGCCATTTGACATTGAGATGTGCGACTTACAATTCGCGTTCCGTGAATGTATAATCTCAGACCATGCCTCCTGTCTTTCAAATCGCCGCGAACTGGACCGATTCTTTCATGGACCCGATGCGCCTGGTGGGCGACACGGTGGCCGATGCGGTGATTGACAGCCTGTTCGCCAGCAACAGTGTGGATTCAGTGAACGCTCTAATGCGCGACTTGGTTGTGAACGAATATCCGGAACCGGCGAGTCTGCCCGCAGTGGTGCGCGATTATCTTCTGTCCCTAGATCGGTTGCCGGATTGGGCGGATACGGCAAAGATCGCGGTCGGCGAGCAAGTCTTCTGGAAGTATGGGCCGCGATTGATCTTGATTCTGCACTGTTATGCCCTCCCGTTTTGTTACGTGGGGAAGAACGGGGTACAGGTGCTGGCGCTGACGAACCGCCTGAATAGCAATTCAACGCGGCGAATTCTCGAAACTGCCCAATTGCTGGTGGACGTTTTGCAGCCGGGCGGACTGACTTCAGACCAAGGACGCGGACGACGCACCATACAGAAAGTTCGATTGATGCACGCGGCGATTCGGCATCTGATTAAGCATTACCCCCTTTGGAAACCGGAGTTTGGCCTGCCTGTGAATCAGGAGGACTTGACTGGAACGCTCATGGCGTTTTCGTGGATATCGCTGGATGGCCTGAATAAAATTGGCATCAACCTTACTCAAGAAGAATTGGACGGTTACTTGCATTGCTGGCAAGTGGTGGGCCACCAACTGGGCATTCGGGACGACATGATTCCGGCGGATATTGCTTCGGCTGAAGCGTTAGCGAACGCCATTGCGCGACGGCAGTTTGGGGCCTGTCCGGAGGGACAGCAACTTACAAAAGCATTGGTGCAGTCGGTGCAGTATCAGTTGCCCGGCAACTTATTCGACCCGGTACCCGAACTGCTGATCCGCTATTTTCTCGGAAAAGACCATGCCGCCATGCTAGGTGTGCAGGAAAGCGGGCTCCAATCCGATGGGTGGCGCGATCTCGTGACGCTGCCACTGACAGCGGGTGGTGTTGCGCTTTCCGATTTGCTGAACAACTCTGCCGCGCTTTCCGAAATCGCCGAAAAGGTCGGGCAAGTCCTGATTAATTCCATCGTTTTGGTCGGGCGGGGTGGGAATCGGCCTACCTTTACTATTCCGCAGGACCTACGCCAGCAGTGGGGCGTTAACTGGATGTCATAAAACGCAGTCAAACCCACTCATTTTGATATCCTAAGATTTCCTCCAGCCGATCAGACTCCACGCGCGTCCATTAAGCTCGGAATACCTTTTTTCCCCATGCATATAAAAAAGCAAAGACTTCTTACACCCGGCCCTACTCCTCTTTTGCCCGCTGCGCTGCACGCCATGATGGGTTCCGATATCCATCACCGGACAGAAGATTTTCGCAAGCTGTACAAGCAGGTTTTGTCCGATTTGCAACAGGTTCTTGGCACAGTTAACGATGTGCTGGTGCCGGTGTCGTCAGGTACAGGCGGTTTGGAAGCGGCGACGCAGAATTTCTTTTCGCCGGGTGACGAAACGCTAGTGGTTTCAGCCGGTAAGTTTGGTGAACGCTGGGTTGAAATGATGAAGGCCTGGGGCATGAAGGCCACGGTTTTGAGCGCCCCGTATGGCGATGCAGTGCAACCGGCAGCCGTTGAGGAAGCGCTGGCCAAGAACCCGAATTTCAAGGGTGTTTTCGTCCAGGCATCGGAATCCTCCACCGGCACTCAGCATGACGTAAAGACCATGGGCTTGGCCGTTAAGAAGACCAATGCCATTTTCGTGGTGGATGCCATCACCGGAAT
This sequence comes from Bryobacterales bacterium, assembly GCA_963718465.1. Taxonomy (GTDB): domain Bacteria; phylum Acidobacteriota; class Terriglobia; order Bryobacterales; family Bryobacteraceae; genus Bog-105. The sequence continues at coordinate 399,951 of CAVQZK010000036.1, forward strand.
CGGGACGATGCCGCTCGATATCGACGGTTGGGGACTGGATGTCGTCATAGGCGGTTCGCAAAAGGCGTTTATGATTCCGCCGGGGCTGGCGTTCCTGGCGATTAGCGCGAAGGCGTGGGCTATCGCCGATAGTTCGAAAGCGCCGCGCTTTTACTTCGATCTGAAGAAAGAAAAAAAGAACGCGGTGAATGGCGAATCGGCTTGGACGCCGAACACATCGCTGCTGCTGGCGTTGGGCGAAGCCTTGAAATATATCAAGGCGATGGGCATGGACAAGCTCGTCGAGAACGCCCAGATTCTGGCGCGCGCGACACGCGAGGCGGTGAAGGCTCTGGGATTGGAACTATTTTCCACTTCGCCGGCTTCGTCCGTCACCTCGGTTCGTCCGCCGGCAGGCATGGATTCGGGCGTGATCATCAAGGAATACCGCAAGCGCTTTAACGCCATCATCACGAATGGCCAGGGTTCCATGCAGGGGCAGATTTTCCGCTTTGCTCACTTAGGTTATTTCGATTTCCACGACCTGTTCGCGGTGATTGCGGAGTTGGAAATCATTCTTACAGCCAACGGACACCCGGTGAAATTCGGTGCCGGCGTAGCGGCAGTGCAGAACGTGTACGCCGAGGTCGCTATGGCTAAAGCGCCGGAATTAGCGCTTCGCTAACGAAATATATCCATGAAAATACTTGTGGCGGAGCCGCTGGCGCCAGCGGCCCTCGAACTCTTGCAGGCGCAGACTGGCTGGGATGTGGTAATTGCCGATCCCAAAACGTATCAAACGCATCTCGCCGATTGCGACGCTCTCTTAGTGCGCAGTGCCGTAAAGGTAACCAAAGAGGTGCTGGCTGCCGCACTGAAATTGCGCGTTATTGGACGCGCCGGTGTTGGTGTCGATAATGTCGATCTGCCGGCTGCCACCGACGCCGGCGTATTAGTGATGAATACGCCGGGTGGGAACGCTATTTCGGTGGCCGAGCACACTTTGGCGCTGATGCTGTCGATGGCGCGTTCGGTGCCGCAGGCCAGCGTTTCGACAAAATCGGGTAAGTGGGAGAAGAAGAAGTTCCTCGGCAACGAACTGCGCGGGAAAACGCTGGGCGTTGTAGGGTTGGGCAGCATCGGCCGCGAGGTGGTGAAACGCGCCAAGCCTTTCGAGATGCACGTGATTGGTCACGACCCTTACGTGAGTTTGCAAAGCGCAGCTGATTTCGGCGTGGAACTAATCTCGCTCGACGAACTTTACCGGCAGAGCGATTACATTACGCTGCACGTCGCGCTGACTCCAGAAACCGAGCACATGCTCAATGCCGAAGCATTCGCCAAGATGAAGCGCGGCACGCGCGTAGTGAACTGTGCGCGCGGTGAGTTGATTGACGAAGGCGCATTGCAGGCGGCTATTGCGAGCGGTGAACTGGCAGGTGCGGCGTTGGACGTGTTCCTAAAAGAGCCTCCGGGCGAGAACGCGCTATTCCAACTTGAGAGCGTGGTGGCTACTCCGCATATCGCTGGTTCTACGGAGGAAGCCCAGGAAATTGTAGGCATCCGCATTGTGGAGCAAATGGTGGAGTACTTGAAGGGCGGAGCTGCACTGAACGCCGTCAACATGCCCGCCATGACGGCCAATCAATACCGCACTCTCAAGCCATACATTAATTTGGCGGAGCGGCTGGGTCAGTTTTTAAGCCACATTATGATCGGCAACGTACACACGATCCGGCTCGTCTATTTCGGCCGTTTGGCGGAGGAGAATACACAGGTGCTGCGCAATGCCGCGCTGGCTGGCGTGCTGAGCAGATCGATGGAATACCGGGCGAATGTTGTGAACGCCATGCAGATTGCCACGCAGCGCGGTTTCCGGGTAGTTGAACAACGCGAGCCGGGCCATGTGCCCATCGATTCCATACGTTTAGAGATTGATTCAGATGCCGGCACGTTCTCGGCTGTTGGCGCCCTTGTTCTGGATAAGCCGCGTCTTTTGCAGGTAGAGGAAATCTCGTGTGAAGCCACTTTGGCCGGCAACTTGATGTATACGCGCAACCAGGACGTTCCCGGCGTTATCGGTTATTTTGGAACGGTGCTTGGCAAGAACGGCATCAACGTCGCGAACTTTGCTTTGGGTCGGCAGGCGGAGGAATTCCGCAAAGCTAGTGAGCCGCTAACCGCCATTTCGATTGTTGAAACAGATCAGCCAGTGCCTGATTCGGTGATTGCTCAACTCTTCGAGAACAAGGCCGTGAAATTCGTGCGGCGCGTGGGATTCAAGTAAATACAATTATGGCCGGAGTCCCTACCGGCGTGTATTGTCCGGTAAATGTCAGACTGCCTGTTTTCTTATCGCGGCGGAAACACACAATCGCATCGGCGCGCTGATTACATGAATAGAGGAAATTACCCGTGGGATCGATGTTGAAGCTGCGCGGGTAGTCTCCCCGCGTCCAAGCTTCTCCAAAGAAAGTAAGCGTCCCATCTTTGGCAATGTTGAACCAGGCGATGCTGTCGTGCAGGCGGTTGGCTGCGTAGACAAACCGCGCATCGGGCGAAATCATCACTTCAGAAGTGAAGTTGGTTCCGGCAAAGCCTTTCGGCAAAGTTGATATGGTCTGCTTGGGAGTCAGCGTACCTTTGGCGGAATCGTAATCGCAGGTGAGCAGCGTGGAACTCTCCTCTTGCAGCGAATAGAACCATCTGCCATTCGGGTGAAAAACAAAGTGCCTGGGGCCATCTCCGGCAGGCAATTTCAGTGAAGGTGGATCATTGGGAGTCAGCAATCCGCTTTGAATATCAAAACGGTAGATGCGAATTACATCCAAGCCAAGGTCTGCCGCAAAGACGAAGTTGCCCGCAGGATCGGCGTGAATCATATGCGCGTGCGGCTTGTCGTGGCCGCTGATGGCGAAGCTGCCGGCCGGCGCACTGGCAGCGTGGGCAGGTCCAACTTCGCCCTCATCGTGCTTGATGTCTACGGCTTCACCTACTCTGCCATCGGCTTGAATGGGGATGGATGCGACAGTTCCGCCAGCATAGTTAGCTGTAAAGAGAAATTTTTCCGATGGATGCAGGCTGAGGTGCGCGGGGCCTGCACCGCCGGAACTCGTCCGATTGAGCAGGCTTAATTTACCAGTTGCGGAGTCGATGGAGAAGGCGCTCACAGATCCTGCGGCCGTTTCGTTCGCTGCATAAAGATGCGTTCGCGCGGAGTTGAGGGCTAGCCACGCAGGATTGGTCGCGTCTTCAAACACTTCACGCTGCGTGAGCACGCCAGTCGCGGGGTCCATATCGAAGCGGTAAATGCCGCTGCCACGGCCTTTGCTGCCCTCGGGTCCTTGGGGTGAACTGTAAGTGCCGACGTACACGCGGATGGGCGCACCAGACGATACCGCGCGTAACCCGCTGCCCGCTGCCGCCAGCGCCATGGTTTTAGAAAAATCTCTTCGAAGCATCTTTGTTACTTTACTTTGTCGACTATGCGGCCCCATCCGCCGCCCCCTGGCGTCTCAATGCGAATCACTGAGCCGGCCTCAGCCATAAGGCTGAATTTGCCGGGCAGATGCGTTTCTTTGTCGGCGGTAACAATGGTGTTGCGGCCCACTTCTCCGGGTTCGCCGCCGTTCAGTCCATAGGGTGCAAAAGTGCGCCTGTCCGACAAAATAGTCACTTGCGCTTGACTGAGCAGTTCGATTTCTCGGATCAAGCCGTCGCCGCCATTGTATGCGCCGTGTCCGCCTGAGTCTCTCCGGTAGGCGTAGCAGCGAACTCGGAACGGGTACGCGTATTCGAGCGCTTCGACAGGTGTATTCAACGAATTCGTCATGTGCGTGTGGATGCCGCTGACACCGTCGCCATCGGGCCGCGCTCCTGAACCACCTGCGACGGTTTCGTAATACGCAAAAGGTTGACCGCTGTGGGGATCTATGCCGCCAATAGTAAGGTTGTTCATCGTTCCTGAACTGGCCGCCGGGATACGCTCAGGAATGATTTGAGCCGCAGCCCGCAGCAGCACATCGACAATGCGCTGCGATGTTTCCACGTTTCCGCCAGCCACTGCCGCGGGCGATCTGGCATTTACCACGCTGCTCTCTGGAAGAATCAACTCAATGGGGCGCATTAAGCCGGCAGTCGGTGCCGCTTCTTCCGGCAGCAAACACCGCATGACATAGAACACCGCCGAATAAGTGATTGCCGCTACTGCATTCAGGCTTCCCGCCATCTGCGCTGCCGAGCCAGTGAAATCAACCCGCAAGCGCTTTTCGCCGGGATTCGTCCTTAGCGTCACGCATATTTTCACGGCGTCTTCGGAAATGCCGTCATTGTCTAGAAAGTCCTCGGCGTAGAACTCCCCCTCCGGCAAGAGAGCAAGCTCATGCTGCATGAGCCGCTCGGAATGATCAAGCAGCGCATTAGCGTTGCTCTCCACTTTTGGCAGACCATACTTATTTACCAACTCGGCCAATCGTTCAAGTCCGATCCGGCAAGCGCCGATCTGCGCCGTTAGATCTCCTTCGCGCTCCCGCGGGGTTCGAACGTTGTTCAAGATCAGCCGCAGCAGCGCATCGTTCGTCTTGCCGCGCTCCATCAGCTTCACCGGAGGAATGCGTATTCCTTCCTGCCAGATTTCACGGCACAATCCCATTGAACCTGGATACATGCCTCCTACATCTGCGTGATGCGCCCGGTTCGCCGCGAAAAACACCGCTTGCGGCTCACCCGCTATAAACACAGGCATCACAAATGTGATATCGGGCAAGTGAGTGCCGCCGTCGTAAGGGTCATTCAGTATGGCGATATCGTCCGGTTCCAAAGTCAACTTGTCGAGCGCGGCTCGAACCGACATCGGCATCGACCCCAAATGGACCGGCATGTCGTCGCCCATCGCGATGATTTGTCCGCTGCGGTCAAACACCGCACTTGAGTAATCGCGCCGTTCTTTGATGTTGGGTGAGAACGCCGTCCGCCGCAGAGCGATTCCCATTTCTTCTGCAATGGCGTGGAAGGCGCTTTTGAATATTGCCAGTTCGATTGGATCGCTCATACGCGAATCACCAGGTTTCCAAGATGGTCCACCTGAGCCTCCACCCCCGGAGGAAGAAACGTGGTCGCGCTATATTCTATGACCACGGTCGGCGCGCGCAGAATATCTCCCGCCCCAAGGGAATCTCGATGGTAGATCAAGCCGCTCACCCATTCGCCGTCCACGTACATTTTTCTTGGCTTGGGCGCGGTTTCGCTTAGCCCCTCAAAACGCTGCTGTTGAGCCTCGCCGGAGCCAATCACTGATTGTATGCGGACGTTCACTACCTCGACACTGCGTTGATCGTCGGCATAGCCGTAGCGCTTTCTGTGCAGTTCGTGAAATTGCGCGACAAAATTCCGCTGCCAGGGAACAGCGAGTTCGAACCCCTGCCCGGCATATCTCATATCCACGCTGCGGATCAGAGTCGCGGCTGGGTCGATTTGGTCTTCCAGCGTATTGAAATGTTTGTTGAGCCGAGGATCATCGGGCTTCAGCATTACTGTCCGTGAAAAATCACGCACTACATCCGATACTAAGATTCCGTATGCCGACAGAGCGCCGGGCAATTGCGGCACTATCACCTTGGGTATTCGCAACGCTCTGGCAAGGGCGCAAGCATGCAGCGGACCAGCGCCGCCAAAGCTCACCAGCACGAACTCGCGCGGGTCGTGCCCTTGCTCCACCGATATCTTTCGCAATGCCTGCACCATGTGCGAATCGGCCAGACGAAGGATCCCCTCAGCGAACTTTTCAACGGTCTCTATCTTTCCTTTGGCCGCATTGAGGAACTGTCGGGCGCGCTCTTCGTCAAGCTTCATGCCGCCGTTCAGAAAGCCCTCGGCATCAATGCGTCCCAGCACCAGATTCGCGTCGGTGACCGTTGGCTGCTCGCCGCGCCCATAACAGACCGGCCCGGGTCCGCTCCCGCCGATTGCGGCCCAACTTTCAGCGCACCGCCACGATCGAAACTCGCCAGCGATCCCCCACCGGCGCCTACCGTATGAATATCGAGCATGGGAACGGCGACGGGCATTCCAATGATTTGAAATTCTGTTGAGGTACGAAGCGCACCATCGCCTGTAACGAGCGCGACATCGGTCGATGTTCCGCCCATATCGAACGTCAGGATGTTGGAATATCCGGCGGCTCGCGCCACTTTCGTTGCGCCGACAACTCCGCCAGCAGGTCCGGACAAGATCGTCCGCACCGGCTCTTTGGCCGCCAGCGCCGCCTGCACGATTCCCCCTGACGACTGCATTACGAAGAGCTTCGACCCGCGTTTTTCCAACTCGCTATGCAGGCCTTCCAGGTAGCTCTGCATCTTCGGAGCTAAATAGGCATTGATTAAGACCGTCGATCCGCGTTCATACTCCCGAAATTCAGGCAAGATCTCGTGCGCTACGGACACCGGCACGCCAATCTTCGCAAGCGCCTCCGCCACAGCGCACTCATTAGTGGGGTTCGCAAATCCAAAAAGCAGCGAGATAGCAATCGATTCGGGCTTTGCCGCCGATACCTGCTCAGTTAGGGATTTCAGTTCGGCCGCGCTCACAGGTCGCAGTATCTCTCCTGTTGCCGCCGTTCTCTCAACCACTCCAAAACGCAATTCGCTTGGAGCGAGCGGTGGCTCTTTTTGGAAGAACAAATCGTAGAGCTTCGGCCTGGCTTGCCGCCCGATTTCGATGGTGTCTTCGAAGCCCGAAGTAGTTACGAACGCTACTCGCACCCCCTTGCGCTCCAGAAGCGCGTTCGTCCCGACGGTGGTACCGTGCCGCACCTCTACCCCTTGTTTGCCCGCTATACGGACCACTGCATTGAGCACTGCTTCGTCCGGATTCGCCGGCGTCGAGGGCACTTTTAGTACGCGCAGCTCGTCGCCCTCGGCGTACACGCAATCGGTGAAAGTGCCGCCCGTATCTATTGCAATTCGCATGAATTTGTGTGCGCCTGTCTATCCTATTCTCTTGGACGCCCAAATCCTGAATGCCGCCACGCCAGCCTTCCGCTGGGGCACCGCGCTTGCGCATGCGTCATGCCCCATTCACGATAAAACCAACCAGCCCGTGAGCGCTGGATGCAATTAATGCGCAACGCAATGGCCGAGGTAACCTCCCGTTGGCAGCGGCAGAAGTGCCGATCAACTTCTTTGATTCCACGGCAACGGCGATGATTAACCGCCTGTAAACTAGAAGCGGAATACAGCGGCGACAGGTGCGCCATTCGGCATTTTCGTGTTTGGAGCAACGAAGACATTCCCGTTATGCAGAATCGTCTCCACGGCGGCCATGTTCACCAGATCTTCATCGCCGTCTCCGCCAGTCTCACGCGCTTTAACGGAATGCGTAGCGCCGTTGTATGATCCGGTGGCCGAAAGCGAATCCGAGATCAGCAGCGTCAGCACACGCCCGTCATGCGCAGCCGTCACGACATCTTTCAAGTGGTTTGACGCGCCGCCACCCACTTTATGGTTGTACTCGGCTATTGCGTCGTCCACCTGCCGCAGGTAGCACCTCTTCAAAGCTTCAATGGCGCGCGCATGCATCTCGCCCGATTTCAAACTGTTTGGAGCACCCTGCACCGCTTCGTCTTCTAAGTGCGGATATTTGTTAACAGCTTTATACAAGGCGAGCTCATAATCGACGCCCGCCAGAACCAACGGCTCGCTCTTGCCGCGCAAGATTTCGTTGATGCCCCGGTCAATCTGCTTAAAGAAATGCGAAAGATATTCGTTCTTGTCGCGGTCTGAGACCATGCCGGTCACCATGTGATCGGGCTTTGCGGTGTTCATATATTCTTCGTACCCGGTTATGAAACCCGCCGGGAACGGCACTTCTTCGGAATGCCTCGATGTCGAGTGCAGCAGTCGCACATTGTTTTGGCTAAGCGCCAGGAGGTAGAACGATTTCGCCTTCGTCAGATCCGCGAGCACAAGCCGGATATTGAAATGCTGGTTTACGAAGGCTTTGTTTTGAACCGGCTCGTCCAGCCACGCAAATTGGAAAACATCGGGGCTGCGAAACACCGCCACGGCCTTCCCCTCGGGTTTTATACCGCCCAGGATTGCATTCCAGCCGGCGATTGTGTCGCGCATCTCGCGGTCCAAACGATCCTCAATTTGCCGTAAAGCATCTTCCCAAGCTAATCTTGCGGCGTTCGGTGCTTCTAACGTCACATATAGGCTCAGACAAGGACCTTGCGAAGCCAACAGGGGCTTCAAATCTCGCGCCGACCGGAATTCGACCAGTTCGGCTTTAAGAGTTTGCATACTAAGGAGACAATCGCCGGACAAAGCCCGTTACTCTTCGGATAAGCTCTATAACGTGCTCGAAGATATACGGTTCTCTAAAAGATACGACGTTTGCATCATTGGTTCGGGCGCTGCCGGCGGAATGGCTGCGAAAGTTCTGACGGAGGGTGGAATTGACGTCGTAATGCTCGAAGCTGGGCCGCTTCTCGATCCAGCCAAAGACTACACGGAACATCTATGGCCTTATCAATTGCCTCACCGGGGAGCGGGCGTTGGCGGCAGTGGGATGAACGCCGCCGGGAGTTACGAATTCGACGTCGCCCACATCACTTCATCGATAGAAGGCGAGCCTTACTCGAACGCACCCGGTTCCCAATTCCATTGGACGCGCGGCCGCATCTTGGGCGGTAGAACAAACCATTGGAATTGCGTGGCGTTGCGTTTTTCCGACCGCGATTTGCGGACACATTCATTGAAGGGCTATGGTGAAGACTGGCCGGTGAGCTATGACGAACTTGCGCCTTACTACGACCGAGTAGAATCGCTGATTGGAGTGCATGGAACGCGCGAGGGCATTCCCGGTGCGCCCGATGGAGTTTTCCTTCCGCCTCCCGCGCCCAGGTGTTCCGACCGTCTCGTGCAGCAAGGTTGCGCGAAATTGCGAGTGCCATGTATTCCCGGCCGTGCAGCCGTCATCACGAAACCGCACAATGGCCGTCCCGCCTGCCACTACTGCGCCCAATGCACGCAGGGGTGCTACACGGCATCTAGATTCAGCGCCAGCCAGGTGCTTGTCCCGCCGGCTTTGAAAACCGGCCGGTTAACGCTCGTACCAAATGCCATGGCGCGTGAAGTGCTGTTCAACGCAAAGGGGATGGCATCTGGTGTTTCTTACGTAGACAAAGGGACTGGAACCGAAAAGCGCGTTCTGGCGCGGGCTGTGATTCTAGGCGCAAGCGCGTGCGAATCGGCGCGTTTGCTGCTGAATTCAAGAGGTCCGGCAACCTCATCAGGTTGCGTTGGCCGCTATTTGATGGACACGGCCGCTCATATGGTGACCGGCGATTTTCCGCAACTGGCACGCATTCCGCCACACAATCACGATGGCACCGGCTCGGTTCATGTGTACATTCCGTGGTGGAAGTATGAACGCGAGAACGGCTTTCATGGCGGCTATCACGTTGAGATTTTCGGCGGCCCCATGATGCCGCGAGTAGGCATGTTCCGGCGTGAAGCGAGTGAAACGGAAGGCTATGGCGTCGCACTGAGGAAGCGCTGCAAAGAACGCTACGGTACTTCGATCCAGTTGCATGGACGCGGCGAGATCGTGCCAAACTCCGATAGTTTTTGCGAGATTGATCCAACCGGAACCGTTGACCGTTGGGGTATTCCGGTGCTGCGCTTCCACCTGAAGTGGTCGGCAAGCGAAATTTCGATGGCCAATGACATGCGAGCCAGCCTGGCGGAGATTGTGGCCGCCGCGGGCGGCACGCCTGTTCCAGTCGAACCGCATCCGGAGTTTGGCCATCTGAATCCGGGCGGCGTGGCGCACGAGGTAGGCACAGTACGCATGGGCGTCAACCCGGCAACGTCGGTGTTGAACGGCTTCTGCCAGTCGCACGCAGTGAAGAATCTGTTCGTTACGGATGGCGGCTGCTTTACAACGAATCCCGACAAAAACCCGACGCTGAGTATTCTGGCGCTCTCGTGGCGCGCTTCCGACTATCTGCTCGACCAAGCCAAGAAGGGAGAAATCTAGTGCAGCGCAGAACCCTCTTACAACTCTTTGCAGCTCTTCCCAATATCCACCTGCATGAAGCTCCAGCGGAAGCTGTTCGCAAGGCACCAGTCTATTTTCCGGAGCGCGAATACCGGATGCTTCAATCGTTGTGCCAGTTGATTGTGCCTCCAGAGGGTAAAACGGCAGGGGCCATTGAAGCGGCTGTGCCTGAATTCATCGATCTGCTGGCGAGCGAGAACGTCGATTACCAGCGGCGTCTTTCCGGCGGATTACTTTGGCTGGATGCGGCTTGCGCGAAGCGGTTCGAACGCGGGTTTCTGGATTGCAGCGTGGAGCAGCAGCGCGAGATCCTCGACTTGATTGCCTTTCGCGCGAACGGAGAAAAAGACATGAGCCTGATACCAGGCATTCAGTTCTTTGCTTTCGTTCGGGACCTGACACTCGATGGTTTCTTCACCAGCCGGATTGGCATTGAGTATCTGCAGTTCCGCGGCAACACGCCGCTTACCAGTTTTCCTGGCTGTCCAGAGTGATTTCGAACACGCGTCCATCTTCGCCGGCATGGCTGACGCGAATCTCAGTACGGTCTTTCGGAAACAATTCCGGGAAGCGTTCTCCCCATTCGACTAACGTCAGAGCGGGTCTATCGAATAACTCGTCAAGACCCAGGCGGCGGACTTGCTCGGGTGTGTCGAGGCGAAAGAGGTCGGCATGATAGACGCTCACCGGATTGCCGTATTCATGGATCAGCGTGAAAGTCGGGCTGGATACCTCATCGGCGGCGGCGGCGTTGCGGCCTTCCACTATGCCCTTGGCGAGCGTTGTCTTACCCACGCCCAAATCACCGATCAGCAGCACGACTCCTTGCTGGGGCAGCGTTTGTGCTAGTTGGCGTCCGAGTGCGCGGGTTTCTTCATCGGAGTGCGTTTCAAACCGTTGGCCGGACTTCATTGATGGCCTCCGGAAGATAGTCCAGCAGATCTGTGGCGAGTGTCGATTCCTCGCCCAATTTCTTTCCTGCGAGTTCGCCGGAGCGGCCGTGCAGCCAAACCGCAGCGACGACGGCGCGCCGCCACTCTTTAGGATGCTGGGCCACCATTCCGGCGATCATCCCGGTAAGAATATCGCCCGTGCCGCCCTTCGCCATGGCCGGAGAGCCAGTGGGATTTACCCAGGCTTCGCCATCGGGGAAGGCGATTACCGTGCGGTCGCCCTTCAGGACGATGGTTGCGCCGCTTTCACTAGCAAGAGTTTGAGCAACGCCGAGACGGTCGGCCTGAACTTCTTTGGTCGACTTGCCTGTCAGGCGGCTCATTTCGCCCGGGTGAGGGGTCAAAATTCGAATCTTGCCAGTGTGCGGGAGAGCGCCGGCGAGTGCATTCAATGCGTCGGCATCGACAACGGCGGGTGTCTCGGCCAGGTCATAAAGCGTTTTTACCAAACGAACTACCTCGTCGGAACTGCCCAAACCGGGACCGATAGCGAGGACGGTCATCTTCTCCAACAGCTTCAAGACTTGGGTTGAATCCCGGAGGGGCTCGGTCATCAGCTCTGTACGGAACGAAGCCACGGTGGTCAGGACGCTTTCTGGAACAGCCGCAGTGACCAGACCAGCGCCAATACGGTACGAAGCCAATCCGGTCATAGCGGGAGCGCCGCTTTTACCAAACGAACCTCCGACTACCAGGACGTGGCCATACATACCCTTGTTCGAATCGCGAGGTCGTGTGGCGAACAAATGGCGAATATCTGTTGGGGTTGTTAGATTTAGCTTCGATGAAACAAGTCCGTCCGGGGTGCCGATGGGTTCGACCCTAAGCTGACCAACGTGCTCGTAGACGGGTGAAAAGCATTGGCTTCGTTTCGCAGCGGTGAAGGTAACCGTGTAATCGGCACGTACGAACTCGCCGGTTGGGTTCGAAGCGTCAGAGGGCAAACCCGATGGAACATCGACTGCCACCTTTTTGGCGAGAGGGAAGCGTTCGTTGATCGCGCGAATGGCATCGAGGGCCGAGCCGTTCGCCGATCCGGTAAGCCCGGTACCGAGAACGGCGTCCACCACGACGCTCGCCAGATTGGGTTCGTTCGGTAATTCGCGGAGGACGGGACAGCCGCAAGCATCGAGCATCCGGCGGTTGGCCAGGGCATCGCCGGTCAGGGTGGCTGGGTCGAACAGTTCAACAACGATAAGCTGCCCGCACAATTTTCGGGTGAATAGCTGTCGTGCCACGACAAAGCCGTCGCCCCCGTTGTTGCCTTTGCCGCAGATCACCACCACGTAGCGGGTATCCATTGTCAACAGAAAATCGACTACTCGGCTGCCCGCATTCTCCATTAAGATGATGCCCGGAATGCCGCGCTCAATAGTGAGCCGGTCCACCTCGCGCATCTCGGCGGCGGTGAGAATTTTCATGCGGCCTGAATCTCGCGCGCCAGCAGCAAAGTCATATCATCCTGTAGTTCGGGGCTGCCGGTCCAACTGCGAACGGCTTCCAGAACCACGCGCAAGATTTCGCGATCATCCTGATGGGCATTCTTCTTCACCAAGTCGATGAGACGCTCTTCGCCGAACATTTCGCCATAGGGATTTTCAGGCTCCGTAATTCCATCGGTGTAGCAAACCAGCAGGTCGCCGGGCTTTAGCGCCAATTTGCTCTCGTCGTAGATCGAGAACGGAAACGCTCCAACGACGGTGCCGTTCGAATCCAGCGCCGTTACATCGCCGTTGCGGAAAAGGAGCGGCGAAAGATGGCCGGCGTTCGTGTAGGTGAGCATGCGCGTTTTTTCGTCGAACATGGCGAAGAAAAACGTGGCGTACTTTTCCGGAGCCGTGTGCGCATAGATCTGCTTGTTCAGCTTCGAGACGATCTTCGACGCATCAATTGAAGAGTCTTCGTTCAGTTCGTTATTCGAGATTTGCGCGCGCAATGCCGATTGAATGGTCGCCATCAGCAAAGCCGCCGAGATGCCTTTGCCTGCAACGTCGCCGATGGCGAAAGCCAGTCTGCCGCAAGAGACTTCCTGGTAATCGTAATAATCGCCGGAGACCATGCGGGCGGGGTCGCAGCAGACAGTAAGCTTAAGGCCGCGCATCGGCGGAGCTTCCTTTGGATAGAGCTGGCTCTGCACTTCGCGCGCAATTTCCAATTCCGTCTGCAGCCGCTCTTTTTCCTTCTCGACAGAGAACAACCGTTCTAGATTCGCAGTCATTTGATTGAACGATGCGCTAAGTTCGCCCAATTGATCGCGCTCGCGAACGGGAATGCGGTGCCGGAAATCGCCTAATAGAACCCGGCGTGTTCCTTCATAAAGCTGATTGACGGCGGAGGTGAGCCGGTGCGACAGCTTGATCCCAATAATAACGGCTACCAGTTCGACAATCAGAAACAGAATGGTCAGAGAGACGAATATGGTGGACAGCGTGCCGCGGACGCTTTCCGATTTTGAGAAGACTGAACCAAGAACGGCCGAAGGTCGAGAGTAGACCCATAGATAACCGTCGTGGACTGCATTAGGCATGTCCACATGCGAGTGCGGCACGTTTGACGGCAAGAAGACCGGAATATCAAATGTGCCCATGGCCGGCGGCAAGTGAAGATGGCGGCCGGAAGCAAAGTTGACGTCGGTCTGATTACCCTTGCGCTCGACAAGAGCGATCACGCCCAGATTTGGGACTAGGTCTTCCACCATTTCGTTTGAGAGAGGCGCAACGGCAGTTACTTGAGAAGCGACTTCTACGCGATGCGCCCAGCCGTAAAAGTGGCCGCGCCAATACAAGAGGCCATTAGCATCCCGCCAACCTGGGGCGAGATTAAGCGGAGGGCTGCCTTGGGGATAGCAACGAATGCCGTTCTTATCTTGGACGTAGAACGTAATTCCAGGAAAGGTTTTGCTGAAGGCCTGCTGCATGTCGCCCGCCATGTCAATGCGCTGAGTGGGAGACATTTTCGCCAGGCCGTCCACTGTGCCGACGATAGGATCGAGCTTGCGATCAAGCGCGGCGCTGGCGAGGTAGATAGCGAGATCGTTGCTGAGTCCCCAAACGCTCAGGCCGATCAGCACGAAGAGCAGAAGAATGGGCAACACGCCCATCAATCCGTAGACGAAGAGGAGGCGATTGCGCACGCTCCAAAGAGAGTGCCGCTGCACAAAGCGCAATGCACGAAAGGCAACGAACGCGCCCAATGGCACGAGCAGAAAGAGCGTCAGAAAAGCGGAAACAACACGACCGGAAAGGTAGAACGCAAAATACAGCGTCAATACCGCCAGGAATGCGATTCCGGACTTACCAAGACGCCGAACAGCTTGGCGAACTCCCGACATCATATGCCATTATCGCGAGAAGCTAATTTGCCGGCCTTTGAGAAACATGCCAAAACGCTCGCGGCGTCGAGCGCGCCCATTGCGCCATGGACGAATAGCCGTTCGGCCAAACGCTAGGCGAGGGGAGCTTTTTGGACCCTGCCGTTGCGAATGCAGGAAGTGCAGACACGGATGCGCTTGCCCGCACCTTTCACCACAGCATGAACACTTTGCAGATTCAGATTCCAGCGGCGCTTGGAAACGTTGTGCGCGTGGCTGATTTTATGGCCGAATTGGGGTCCGCGGCCGCAGACATCACAAATTTTTGACATGAGGACACACTTCCGCTCAGCAGCGCTGAACGCGTAAATACTACTGTAGCAGAGAGGAGCGGGTTCGCTACTGTACTGGAGCTCTCTGTTTACAGGGGCAACTTTTTGCGTCCGAAAAATTCGCGGGTTTGGTGAAGCCGCCCGAATTTCGCCCACGCGTGACGCCTCCCGAGCCGTGCCCCAGATGTTGTAAAGGTCATCAAAGTTGAAGAAAAGGGCAGCGACGTAAATATGGCCTGCCAACTCTTGCTCAATGCATTCCAAGGCAATTTTGACGTTGCTGCTGTTCTTTCCAACGACAGCGATGTTATTGAACCCATGCGTGCCGGATTCACTCTGAAAGAATGGGCTCCGGAATGTCCTCCATCTTCGGCCGGAGCTCTTTGTGACGATCAAGGAAACGAACACAGGCATTCCAGCGCAGAATCGCATCATCGTTACCTGCGGGCCGTAGGCGCTCGGCTTCCTCGAATAGATGGAGAGCTTTGACAAGCCAATTGTAAGCATGGCCGCCTGATCCGTGCGCGCGCGCTCCATGAACGGCTTTCGCGCGCCGCTCCCATGCGATGCCGGAAAAATAAGCGCGATCATACGCCGTTTCAAGATCGGCAATCGCGCTCACGGCGCTGGAAAACGTGCTGGCGTCCTGGTGAATCTGGTCGGTCAGGGCGAGGATCAGGCTGACGCGCGCCTGCCGGTTCGCCGGGTCAACATCAAGGATGTCGCGGCAGATGCTCTCAGCCTCGTGCGGCTCGTTCAGCAAGCGGTAACGCTCGGCCTTTGCCAGTGCGCCGTCCACGCTGTCGCGAGAAATGGGTTTTAGCGTGAACATAAGTATCTCCTTCCCATCAGATGATATGAAACAGTTGCTTGAGAGGATCGAAAAATCGATCGACGACTCGTTCCTTGAGCGGAATAATCGCGTTCTCGGTGATCGTAATCGATTCGGGACACACCTGCCGGCAGCATGTGGTGATGTTGCAGTAGCCGATGTTGTGCTTGCGTCTCAAGTCGCTCACGCGGTCTTCGGTATCGAGAGGATGCATTTCAAGCGCCGCGAGCTGAACGAGGAATCGGGGGCCCACAAACTCGGCGTGCTTGTGGTGCTCGCGCAGAACGTGACACACATCCTGGCAGAGAAAACACTCGATGCACTTGCGAAACTCCTGCACGCGTTCTACATCGGCCTGTTGCATCCGCCATGTGCCATCGGGCTCGTCGGGTAAACGCGGCCTGAATTTTCTGATTGTCTTCTTAACCTCGAAGTTCCAGGAGACGTCGGTGACCAGATCGCGGATAACCGGAAACGCGTGCATGGGCTCGAGGATGACCGGCATATCCAAATTGAGGTTGCTTAGGCGGGTCATACACATGAGCTTGGGCATTCCGTTGATCTCAGCCGAGCACGAGCCACACTTGCCGGCCTTGCAGTTCCATCGCACGGCAAGATCGGGCGCCTGCTGAGCCTGGATGCGGTGCACCGCGTCCAGAACCACCATGCCTTCTTCGACTGGAGTTGCGAAGTCCTGGAATTGGCCGCCAGCCGCATCGCCGCGCCAGATTCGAAACGTCGCTTGCGTGGCCATCTATTTCATCTCCTCGATCACGGCCTTTAACTCAGCGGGCATGGGCTGGAGCGGAAGTTTTTCAACTTGCATGTCCCCAGCTCCGCCACGCTTGACGGCAATGTTGTACTTGCCCCATTCGGCATCCTTGTTCGGAAAGTCTTCCCGAAACTGTGCGCCCCGGCTCTCCTTTCGAAGCAGCGCGGCGCGAGTGATGGCCTCGGATACGGTAAGAAGATTCGCAAGATCCATGGCGGTATGCCACCCGTTGTTGTATTGGCGGTGACCCGCGATACCCGCCCGGTCTGCTCGTAAACGAAGTTGGTCGATTGTGTTTAGCGCCTGCTGCATTTCACTCTCGGTTCGAACGATACCGACCAGGTTCTGCATCGATTCCTGCAGGTCGTATTGAATCTGATATGGATTCTCACCGGCAGGACCGTGGTCAAAGGGCGTAAGGGCGGCCTTTGCGGTCTCCTGAAGTTGCGCCTCGTCGATCGTTGCTGCACCATTGCTCTTGGCGTACTCCGCCGCGCACCGCCCGGCGCGCCGTCCGAACACCAGCAGATCGGATAGCGAATTACCGCCCAGGCGGTTGGCGCCATGCAGCCCAGCGGCAACTTCTCCTGCGGCAAACAATCCCGGGACGGTGGACATCTGAGAATCTCCGTCCACGGTGATCCCACCCATCATGTAGTGCGTCGTGGGTCCGACTTCCATCGGTTCTTTAGTGATATCCAAATCGGCGAGTTGCTTGAACTGGTGGTACATGCTGGGCAGCTTGCGTTTGATGTGCTCGTCCGATTTCGGCATGCGCTCCTTGATCCACGCGATGTCCAGAAAAACCCCGCCATGGGGCGTGCCGCGGCCTGCCTTGACCTCGCGATTGATGCAGCGGGCGACGTGGTCGCGGGTGAGCAGTTCGGGAGGGCGCCGCGCGTTCTTATCGCCCTGCGTGTAGCGCCATCCCTCATCTTCGTTGTCGGCCGTTTGATCTTTGTAGAGATCCGGGATTTCGTCGAACATGAAGCGGCGGCCCGCGTTGTTGCGCAGGACTCCGCCTTCGCCGCGCACACCTTCGGTCACCAGAATGCCCCGCACGCTGATGGGCCAAACCATGCCCGTGGGATGGAATTGAACGAACTCCATATCCTTGAGTTCGGCGCCTGCGCGATAAGCCAGTGCGAGCCCGTCACCCGTGTACTCCCAACTGTTGCTGGTGATCTTGAATGCGCGCCCGATGCCGCCCGTTGCCAGCACCACCGCTTTCGCTTGCCACAGATAAAAGTGCCCCTTCTCGCGGTCGTATCCGCAGGCGCCGGCGATGCGGCCTGAATCCAACAGAAGGGCGAGCACCGTACACTCCATGTGAACTTGCATGCCGGTATGAATGCCGTGATCCTGGAGGGTGCGGATCATCTCGAGGCCGGTGCGGTCGCCGACGTGGGCCAAGCGGGGATAGCGATGTCCGCCAAAGTTGCGCTGAAGAATCCGGCCGTCTTTGGTGCGATCAAAAAGGGCGCCCCAAGCCTCAAGCTCGTGCACGCACTCCGGGGCCTCTTTGGCGTGCAGTTCCGCCATGCGCCAATTATTGAGATACTGGCCGCCGCGCATGGTGTCGGCGAAATGCACGCGCCAGTTATCGCGATCGTCTACGTTCGCTAGAGCGGCGGCGATACCACCTTCTGCCATCACCGTGTGCGCTTTGCCGAGCAGCGATTTGCAGATCACTCCCACTTTGACGCCGTTTGCCGCGGCTTCGATCGCCGCGCGCAACCCCGCGCCGCCCGCGCCGATGACCAGCACGTCGTAGGAGAGCCGCTCGAATTCCGGCATCTAAAAGAGTCTCCAGTCGTGCCAGATACCCATTGAGCAGAGGCGCACATAAAGATCGGAAAATCCTACCCAGAAGAGACTCGCCCAGGCCCATCGCTTGTGCCCGGCATTCAGGCAGCTCACGCAATCGTAGAGTTTGTGGCGCACTGGATGTTGCGAAATCTGGTTGAGAGTTCCTCCCACCAGGTGCCGGAACGCGTGACAGCCAAATACGTATCCTCCGAGAAGCACAACATTCACGACTAAAACGATGCTGCCGATGCCGATCCCAAAGCCATTCGGAAAGAAGAAGGACTCCACCGCGTCGTAAGCTAGGAAACCCCAAACCAGGTAAGAGCTTCGCAAAAAGTAGCGATGGAAATTCTGCAGGATCAGCGGGAAGCTTCGTTCTCCGAGGTATGTCTTGCGCGGCTCGCTTACGGCACACGCGGGCGGGTCGGCCCAGAATGACTTGTAGTATGCACCGCGATAGTAATAGCACGTAAGCCGGAAGCCGCCGGGAATCCAAAGGATAAGCAACGCTGGAGAAAACGGCAGAAAGCTCGGAAACCAGTGCGGCTTCGGACCGAAGAGCGCGTGCGGAGAGTTACCAAAGATCTCGGGCGAATAGAAAGGGGAAATGTACGGACCGTATGTGTAGTAGCCGTTCTGAAATGCCGCCCAAGTGGAGTACACCAGAAACACGCTCAATCCTAGAAGGACAGCCGAAGGTGAAAGCCACCATGCGTCACGGCGCGACGTGTTGCCGAATCTGCCGTCTTTCCAGACGACATCAGGAGCTGCCATGTTTCTCTCTCCAAGGCAGAGGGATCAGACTGCTGGATGTTTTTCCCGCTGCTGGCATGGCAGTATATAACAACCAAGCGAAACGACCGGGGCTGGCACAGATTTCTTGCTAAGACACTTTCGCCATCAAGGCGGCAAGGTCAATCGGCGAACTGTCTTCACCGCCGGCTTTCAGCCCAGGCGCAATGGCGACCGCTTCGTTGTGCCCTTCGAACCAAATCAGGAAGCGCCCATTCTCCGCATCGGACAGCCGTTGTTGATTGAGCCAAGTGTAATAAGCGCCCATGTCGGCATCTATTAGAGAGCCTTGCGGATCGACAGCGGCTTTGCGCTGCGTCCCCGCCAGAAGTTCGTCCATCGTTCTTTCTTTTTGGCGTGGCGTGTAACGAGTGAGCATAGTAAGCGGCTGAGCGCGGCGCAAGGCTTCCCGCGCGGCCCATTGGACAAAGGTCGTACTGTATATCTGCGTGCCGGAGCCCTCCGTCAAGAGGCTTAGAGCGAAGCGATCGAGCGGAGCGTCGCCGGAATTCTTCAAGCCAACAGATTCAGGAGTAGTGGACGCGAGCATGGTACGTAATTGCTCCGGGTCGAATTTCGGAGATTCGTACGCGGCCAACATGCGATTGGCGAGCGTGGATCGAACGTTAGCGAGGTCATCGTAAGCGAGACATGCCACGCCCGGAAGGGCTGCCGTTTTTCTAGCGCCGTCAATGTACCAGTGCGCATAGGGAATTGGATGAGCGGCCGCGCGGACCTGGATTGCGCCGACGATGACCTCGAGGCCGCTAGCTGGATTGACCTTATTGAAATAGACGCCATTTCGACGGACTTTGCGGAAAAGCGGATAAGGATTCATCTCGACGGATTGTCCGATAACTACGATACCCAAGCGGTGGACGGGAGGTTTCTCCTGCGGCAGCGAGGCATAGAATTTGTGGACGTAATCTTCCGATGCAGCGCGGAAGCCGTCCATCTGATGAGTAGCCCAAAGATGCGCGGAAAGCTGTTCCAGAAATTGCGCCGGAAAATTGACCCAGTCGAAGATGTCGAGTGCTGAGCTGAGCTGCAGCTTAGCGAAACGTTCCATTTCGCCTTGACGCTGCTTGCCGGTGAGAGCTTTCAGGTAAGCGAGTTGCGCATCGAACTCTTTTCGTTCAGCCGGAAATTTCCAATCGTAAGTGATAGCCTCGCGCAGCAGGAACGGGACGAAACCCAACGGAAGTTCGTGCAGAAGATCTATATTTGAGGCGGCCAACTGGCGACCCTGCGGCGGATACGCTGCAAAGCTTTCGGGCGTAAGTTGAACGGGAAGCATGGCTACAGCACCTCAACCAGCGGCTTGCCCTGCGACAAGCTGGCCGAGAATCCAAGCAGGGAGCCCAGAGTAGGAACAAGATCGGTGGATTCAACCGGCCTGTCGACGATTTGGTTTTCGCGCACGCCCGGTCCGAGCGCCATCATCCAAGTGGTTCGCGAAGTGGCGTCGCCGGTGCGGTGGTGCTGAAACCCGTTGCCGCCGGGACTGGTATCGGAATCGCGGCCGAAATCGGGCAGGATGAATAAGTTCGTCTTTCCGGCGTACTCGGGTTCGCTCTGGATGGTGTTCCAAATCTCGGCGCACAAACGATCGGAGCGTTTGATGCCTTCAATGTAGAGCGAAAATGTTCCGGAATGAGCGACGTCAATGTCGTGCAGAGTGATCCAGAGCAGGCTCGGCGCAAGCCTGCGCATAAGCTGACGGGCGATGTACACGGAAAGCTCGTCGGGGCTGGCGAGACTCTTAGCGTGGGCTACGAAATCCGCTACAGACAGGCGGAAGATGTCAGCCAACTGCTGGAGTTCAAGATCGTTTCCGCCGACTACCGGGCTGTAAGCCGCCGATTCGTAGTTGTCGCGAAGCAGGTGATTGAAATCCGCACCCCCGCCGTTAGCCAGTGCAGCCGCCAATAGGCGTTTGGGAAGAATGACGCCGGCACCCAAACCTGGCCCGTAGCCGCGATGAGCACTTTCGCCTATTCGATTGAAGCCGTTGCTGGGGGCGATAACCCAAGCGTCAGTCGACGGGCGTTTTAAATCTTTGCGGAAATATTCGAAGACCGTCGGATTCCCGGGCGAGACCGCTGCGAAATTATTAAAGGTCTCATAGACACCGGTGGCAAGGCTGGCCGTGGCCACATAGTGGCCCAGAATGCCGCGGTTGATCACTTGCGTGAAGAATGTGGAACGCGGTGCGAGCTCCGCTAACATATGCGGAATATTGTCCTGACCGTCCGGGGCGAAAGTTTCGTCGTCGCGAGCGCCGCCACCGAAAGTGACGACGACAGCTTTACGATTTACCGGCAAAGACAGTGCTTTGAGCGGATAAGGTTTCAGCAGCGCCCCGGCAACGGCGGCGCCAGCGGCCTGACGAAGGAATTCACGCCGGTTGCGGGAAATAGCGGCGGCGACTTCACGCGGGTTTGCCGGTGCTGGATAAAAGCGACGAAGCATTATCTTGGGGCTGTGTTTACAGATTATCTCGAAATGGATTTATGGGGAATCCGATAGGCTGAAAAGGTTTATGTTCAAACTGGATCATCAAACGGCGATTGTGACTGGCGCAGCCGCCGGCATTGGCCAGGCGATTGCCATTCGCCTGGCGGCCGCG
Organism: Bryobacterales bacterium; assembly: GCA_963718465.1. Taxonomy (GTDB): domain Bacteria; phylum Acidobacteriota; class Terriglobia; order Bryobacterales; family Bryobacteraceae; genus Bog-105. The sequence goes on from CAVQZK010000036.1 coordinate 421,418, forward strand.
GGCGCAACGGTTGCGGTGGCCGATATAGATTTCGCAGCGGCCAGCAGTGCGGTGTTATCCATTCACGGCGCTTTCGCGGTGCGCGTGGATGTGACGAGCGCACAATCCGTGGAAGACGCCGTGGCGGAGGTGCTGGCGCAAACACAACGTATCGACATTTTGGTGAACAATGCTGGAATAGGCGGCAAAGCTGCGCCGGTGTGGGAACAAACGGATGAAGACTGGCACAGGATTATCGCGATAAACATGACCGGGCCCTTCAACTTCTGCCGTACCGTGCTACCGCACATGCGTTCGCGCAAATACGGCCGCATTGTAAATATCGCTTCCATTGCCGGTAAGGAAGGCAACCCGAAAATGGCCCCCTATTCAGCCACGAAAGCGGCGGTAATTGGAATGACGAAATCGATTGCAAAGGAAGTGGCTCTCGATGGTATCTGCGTGAATGCCGTATCGCCGGCCGTCGTGCGAACGAAGCTGCTGGAACAGCTTACTCCGGCACAGGTGGCCTATATGGTTGAGCGTATCCCGATGCAACGTACCTGCGAACCAGAGGAAGTCGCGGCATTAGTCCATTTCTTGGCGAGTCCGGATGCGTCATTCACTACCGGTCAGTGCTACGACATTAGCGGCGGCAGGGCGACGTTCTAATAAGATTTTTCCATTAAGCGTCGATTGATGGAGATTGAATTTTGTATTACAGAAGCATGATTCGATAGCAAAAAGGATTATTCGAAACCAGCCCGTCATAATCAGGAAGTTTTGAGTAGTTCTTGGAATTAGTTTCATAAAATCTATCGAATTTTATCGATATTAGAGAGCGTCAGCGCAACGGTGTAATCCAGGCGTAATTGCATACCTGCATCTTGCTAGGAAAGAAGCACTTGCCCCTATTGTAATGAGCCGTTATCAATTCCTAATTTGCCATCCTCATTGAGCAGCCCAATATTGCCTAGTAAGACTGCGACCGTCCTAGTACTTCCTGCCTTCAGGCTAAGGCACTTTTATCTGGAAGTCGGTCTGTAAACGTGGTACGACAATAGTACCGTCCTAAGCTGCCCAGTAAGCGCATCGGAGTAGGATACAACTTCACTCTTAAATAACGAGGAGGTGTCCGTGTGTGACGTAGGGCCGATTTGGATTTTCAGAAACTCTTGATGGAGGAAAATTGGGTCTCAATCATAACGCCACTGCCATAGCTGGTCGACAAGCCATTCAGTTCCTGGCTCCGTCGGCACAGCGGACAGAAGAGGAAGCCGCCCTTCCGTGGTTCGGCATTCGTACTCGTTCAAACTATGAGAAGATCACGGCGACAGTTTTGGACAATAAGGGATTTGAGCAGTATTTGCCAACGTATCGATCACGGCGGCGATGGTCGGATCGGGTTGTGGAGACGAATCAGCCGCTATTTCCTGGATACGTCTTTTGCCGGTTCGATCCCAAGAATCGTTTGCCGATTTTGACCACTCCGGGCGTAGTATCGATAGTCGGGTGCGGGAATGAACCTGCGCCGATTTCCGATGACGAGATTGAAGCTGTGCAGGCGATTTTGATCTCGGACCTGGCTTCCTCACCTTGTCCGTTTTTGTCGGAAGGCCAGCGGATACGTGTGATTCGGGGCGCGCTGACTGGCGTCGAAGGTATTTTGCTGAAGAAAAAGAGTTCGTGGCGCCTGGTGGTATCGGTGAGCATGTTGCAGAGATCGATCTCGGTGGAAATCGATCGCGATTGGATTACGACGATTTGAGTGAATCGCGGATGGTCTGGACGGCAGTCTGGAAACTGCCTTCCAAAACCAGCAATCCTCGGCAACCGGCGGCTTCGCCGGCGGCAAGGTCGGACGGAGTATCCCCGAGCACGAATGATTGCTTCGGGTCGGCATTGAAATCGCGCAACGCGCGTTCAATCATTTCGCTGCCCGGTTTTCGGCAGGGGCAATCGTCGGCGAAACTGTGTGGACAGTAATAGACCTTCGCGATTTTGATGCCGTAGGGACTGAGTAGACGGAATAGCGCCGCGTTGATGGCGACAAACTCGTGGTAGTTGAAGTAACCAAGCCCGAGGCCCTGCTGATTGGTGACTAATACAAGGCGAAAGCCCAGTTTCTGAAGTTCGGCTAAACCTTCGCCAACACCAGGGAGCAACGCCACTTCCGAGGACTGTTTGATGTGGGGCACGTTTCGCATGAGAGTGCCGTCACGGTCGAGAAGTATAAGTGGGGCTGGCTTATTGGAAATCCGAGGAGCGGGAGAATAGAGCAACGCCGAGGCTGCTTGGGCGATGAGTTTTGTGGTGCTGACATCGTGCTCCACCGGGCAAAGGACGATACGGCCGCCGTACGCTTCCACCTCGCCGGCCGAACGGAGAGCTGTTTTTGCGTAGTCGCCGCCTTTGATGTAGACCTCCGGCTGCCAGCGTTGAATGAGGCGAATGGGCCGGGTGTCTTCCATCAGCGTTACGGCATCGACAGTACGAAGCGCGGCAACGACTTGCATCCGGCGCTGCTCGGAATTGATGGGGCGGGAGGGATCTTTGTATCGGCGAATGGATTCGTCGGAGTTGACGGCGACGAGCAGGCGATCACAGTGGCTGCGAGCTTTTGTGAGGTAGTCGACATGGCCAGCGTGCAGAATGTCGAAGGCTCCGCAGGTGAAGCCGATTTTGTGGCCGGAGGCGCGCTCGGCAGCGATCCATGCATCTACTTCGGTTAGGGTGAGTACGCTCATTGGTTTATCGGATTGCCGCCGTTAAGGCAGGGCATTTGAATTTTGAATGGATACTCACGATAAAAACGGGTCTCCATACGCAATACTAACTATTAGGAACTTTTGCATTGAAAAAATCAGCGCTAATCACCGGAATCACAGGACAGGACGGCTCTTATCTAAGTGAGCTATTGCTTGCAAAAGGGTATACGGTACATGGAATAGTCCGCCGCAGTTCCAGCTTCAATACTGCCCGTATCAATCACATCTATGAAGACCCTCACGAAGCTGGCCGCCGGCTGAATCTTCACTATGCCGATCTTACCGATTCGACCGGTTTGAGGCGTGTGATTGAGACAGCGCTGCCCGATGAAGTTTACAATCTGGGCGCGCAGTCGCACGTCAAAGTTTCGTTTGAGAACCCGGAGTATACGGCTGATTCGGTAGGCGTTGGCACGTTGCGGCTGTTGGATTGCATCCGCGACCATGTTTATCACACCAGCCGTCCAGTACGTTTCTATCAAGCGGGTTCGTCCGAAATGTTCGGCGCGGCAAAACCGCCGCAAAACGAACAGACGCCTTTCTATCCGCGAAGTCCTTACGCGGTTTCGAAAGTGGCCGCGCATTGGTATTCGGTGAACTACCGCGAAGCCTATAATCTTTTCATTTCTAACGGCATACTTTTCAACCATGAATCGCCCCGCCGGGGTGAGACGTTTGTGACGCGCAAGATCACGCGCGCCGTGGGCCGCATCAAAGCCGGCCTTCAGAAAAAACTCTATCTGGGCAACTTAGATTCACGGCGCGATTGGGGGTTCGCCGGCGATTACGTGGAAGCAATGTGGCGCATGCTGCAGCACGACGAGCCAGGCGATTTCGTAGTGGCGACCAACGAAGCGTATTCAGTGCGGCAGTTTTTAGATGAAGCATTCGGTTACGCCGGTCTCGACTGGCAACAATATGTCGAGATTGATCCGCAGTACTTCCGGCCGACGGAAGTGGATTATCTATTGGGCGATTCGAGCAAAGTCCGCAAGGCACTAGGATGGACGCCGAAGACCAGCTTTAAACAACTCGTGCAGATGATGGTGGATTCCGATCTAAAGGTGGCCGAAAGTGAACGGTTACTGCGGGCCGACCGATCGCCAGCACTGGCCGAACGTCAATAGAACGCATGGATCAGGCAAGCCGCATTTTTGTAGCCGGCCATCGGGGGCTGGTGGGCTCGGCTATTGTGCGGGCGTTGCACGGGCAAGGCTTCAAGAGCATACTTGTTCAGACCCGCGCGGAAACCGACTTGAGTTCGCGGGAAGCTGTGGACCGGTTTTTCGAAGCAGCGCGGCCTGAGTACGTTTTCCTGGCGGCGGCAAAGGTTGGCGGAATCCTGGCGAATTCCACCCACCCGGTGGATTTCCTACGGGACAATCTGCTGATTGAGCTGAATGTTCTGGAATCTGCTTGGCGGCACGGCGTGAAAAAATTGGAGTCTTTGGGATCGTCCTGCATTTATCCAAAGCTTGCGCCGCAGCCGCTAAAGGAAGAGTACCTCCTTACTGGTCCCTTGGAACCCACAAATGAGTGGTATGCCATCGCTAAAATCGCCGGCATCAAGCTTTGCCAGGCTTACCGGCTCCAGCATGGCTTCAACGCGATCTCCCTGATGCCCACGAACTTGTATGGGCCAGGCGACAATTTCGATCTGCAAAGCTCACATGTGCTGCCGGCGATGATACGCCGTTTTCACGAGGCAAAGGTAGACGACAAACCCGAAGTCACGCTATGGGGCACCGGGAAGCCACGCCGCGAATTTATGCATGTGGACGACTTGGCGGAAGCCGCCATCTTCCTGATGCAGAATTACAACGAACCCGAAATTGTGAACGTGGGCGTCGGCAATGACGTCACTATTGCGGATTTGGCAAAGATGGTGGCGGTGGTGGTTGGCTATTCGGGCAAGATTTCCTACGACACGTCGAAGCCAGATGGTACGCCGCGTAAATTGATGGATGTAACGCGTATCCATGCAATGGGATGGCGGCACAAAATCGAGCTCGAAGACGGGATTCGATCGACCTATCGGTGGTTTTCGAGCGATCGGCGCATTCACTAAACCTGAATTCCGAAATTAGAAAGCAAACTGATCCTCTGGATGGTTAGCCCAGGGATCAGGTTGCGGTGACGGCTTCTAACTTCGGCGAAGTTGGAAATTGCCAAGCGAAGATGCTGTCCAGTAAAGGGGTTCCGGTTTTCAGGCCACCCCAACTCTGCGACATATGAAGAACCAACCGTCTTCCGGCGCGGCCCAAGATGGCTCCGCAGGTGAGCACTTGGGTGCGAATGGTAGCTGGTTCGCGATAACGCGGCAAGTTGGCGGCGCGCTGAAACTCCGCGAGTAAGTTGAACAGCAGCAAGATGGCCCGAAAGGCTGCTTCCGTGGCGAAGAACTGCTTCAGGCAGAAGCCGCCGGCTTCCAGATCATGCTTCAGTTCGGCGATGCGATTTTCCATATCGGAGCGCCGGTTGTAATCGCGCCAGATCTCTTCCGGAGTCTCCGTATGTGTGGTGACGAAGATGCGAAAAACATAACCGGGAACGTCGATCAGCTTGCGCCCCACACTGTCGCGGCCTTCCCGCACGACTTCGCGGACCACCACGAAGCGGCGCTCGGTTTGCCAGCCGAACAGCTTCAGGCGGAACTCGCCGACCGAATAAGCCTCATCGAGCGCCCGCCATTGCTCCACGTGTTGCGCTTCCCGCTTGATCCATTTCGTCAGGCGCGCGACTACAATGTAGGGCAGACGGCGCTGTTCCAAAAAACTCAGCAGCTTGTCATCGAAGAATCCAGAATCGGCTCTTACCAGGCGGATCTTCCGGCGCTGTCCCCACAGCGCGAGAGCTTCTTCGAGAAACTCCACTACGCCACGTGCTGGCCCGCAGTTGCCGCTGCGGAGCCAGCCGTGGAGGAGCAAATGGGCTTCGGCCAGAACCGCGAGCAACGGATGATGCGAGGGGCGGCCATGCTTCCGCGGATTGTGCCCCTTCAACGATCCTTCCTGATGGCCGTAGCGCTCAAAAACGGTGGAATCCAGATCCAGCGTGTAGCCTTCACCACGCACCGGAATGCGTTCCATTTGCCATTGCATCAAGGGCTCGAACAAGCGCTGCACGTTGCCCATCGTGAAGCGGCGAAATAGATTGCGGATGGTGTCGTCGGTGGGAAACCGATCGATGCCTAACAACGCATGAAGAGCTCGATCTCCGCGCAACCAGTTCACATGCGCAAAACGTTTCGCACCCACCAATACCGCGATCAAAAATGCGGTGAACGTCGCAGCAGGCTCGATCTGATTCCGGGATCGCCAGCAGATCGGCATACTCTCCCGAAGTTTCTGCACAAAACCAATCTTGCGCAGGTAAGCGATAAAAACCGCCACCCCGCCAAACGGTGTTACCGCCCGGCTCGTTTCCCGCAGAATCAGCCGCTCATCCGTTAACAGAACCAGTGCTTCTCGTGGGACACAAACATCCCCGTTATCTTTGTCCATCCTCCATTCTTGTCAGACATTGCGCCTCCCTGCCCAACTGAACTTCGGAATCCAGGCTAAACTGTTGAGTGTGAAGCGGCAGCTTGAGAAAGGAATCCGAAAGGACGCGCTACGTCCAAACGAACTCCGCGATGCCGCTTTTAGGCGCGTTATTTTATCAATCCCAAAGGGGAAAGTGGCAACATATGGCGCGGTGGCCGCCGCCGCTGGGTACCCGCTCTACCATCGCGCGGTGGCACGGTTGTTGCGAACTGAACCGCCGAACCGTCTGCCCTGGCAGCGCGTAGTAGGGGCCGGCGGCCAGATCAAATTGCCGTTTGAGGCGGGCGCTGAGCAAAGATTCAGGCTGCAGATGGAAGGTGTCGCGTTCCAGGGCAAAAAGGTGAACCTGGCGCTACATGAGCACGAATTTCGAACGTGGGAGCTGGACTGACCGTTTATATACTCCCTTGCTTCATCTGTTCAGCCATGTATTCCGAGGCGCGCATAGAGAGGGCGAGAATTGTCATCGTCGGATTTTGCCAGCCGCATGTTACGAAGCTCGCTCCATCCACCACGAAGAGATTCTTCACGTCGTGGCTCTGGCACCATTTATTCAGAACGCTCTTTTTCGGATCGTCGCCCATGCGGCATGTTCCCACTTCGTGAATGCTGTAGCCAGGAGGATTGACTTTGTCGGTCTTGCAGATGATCTCCCAGCCTGCTTCGTGGAAAAACTCCTCAATTGTATCGGCGGCGTCTTTACGGAGATTCGCCTCGTTCTCGGTATCGCGCGCTTCGATGTAAAGAGTTGGAATGCCCCAGGCATCCACCTGATCTTTGTTGATGCGGACATGGTTCTGATAGAGCGCCACGCGTTCGCCAAAGATTCCGCCAGACACGCAGGAACCGGCATAGCTGTCGAGTTTGGCTTGCAACTCCTCGCCGTAGAGAGCAAAGTGTTCGGGGCTTGCGCCGCCTCCGCTGCTGACGTGTACGCAATAACCTTTGATGAAATTGCGTTTATCGTCTTTGGTCAAGTTACGAAAACGCGGCATGAACGAACTGCCGCCCATCAATCCAGGAGGAGCCTTGCCGCCGCGAGCCTCAGGGACGGAGGCCACAACCGAGACGCCATACATCTGGTCAACGAGGTAATGCCCCATGACGCCGCTAGAGTTCCCGATGTTCGAATTCAACAGCAGCCTGGTGCTCTCAAGCGTACCCGCCGCCAATACGACAGCCTTCGTCTTCACATGCATTTCGCGGCCGGAATGCCGGTCGATAAAATGGGCCCCGTTTGCCAGGCCAGTGTTCTTGTCGATTGAGATTTCGCGTACGATGGCGTTTTGAACGATGTCGAGTTTGCCGGTTTCGAGCGCATCCGGCAACAGCAGGTTGATGGAACTTGCCAGGCCATCGCGGCCCTGAGCGAACCGCCATTTTGAAACTCCGATCTTGCGGCTGGCGGCAATCTCGGTGACGCGTTTGATGGTCTGGGTATCGGGCGGATAATTGCCGTCAACAAAGTTGCCGTCCGGGAACTGCGGCCAGCCTTCTTTGCGTCCCGCGACGCGAAAAATCTCTTCCACGCGTGAATAGAATGGCGCAAGATCTGCCAGGCTGATGGGCCAGTTCTCTCCAGTGCCGTCTATCTCCGCGGCTTTGAATTCGAAATCGCTCAGGCGAAAAGACTGGCGAGCCCAAAAGAGCGATCGGCCGCCCAGCAAACGTACGCGCACCCAATTGTAGACAGCGTCGTTAGGGTGCGTGTAGGGAACCTCCTTTTCGTCAACCCACTGATTAGCGTTGAACTCGTTGGCCTGAAAAACGTGCGGCAAACGGCCGGGTTTATCGAAGCCGCGATAGGGTAGTTCATGCGCCGCTTTCATGGTGCGGTCGCGCTCGAAATCGGCTTGCGGGCCGGCGTTCAACATCAGGCAGGAGATGCCTTTCTGTGTCAGAATGTTCGCTGCCATGCCGCCGGAGTGGCCCGAACCAACAATGAGTACGTCGTATTGTTTGATGGCCATTGCGTTAACCTCCGACCACGGGATCAATGGGCTTCCAGTACATTCCGCTGCCGCGATTGAATCGGCTCCGGGTGCTGCCATTGGCTGCCCATTCGCGCGAGTTTACGGTGGCGGTGCGGAAATCTTCGTGAGCCTGCGCAATGAAAGCCTGCATGAGATCTCCGGGCAAATCCTGCGGCCAGGGCCGCGCGACGAGCAACGGTTTCAAGATGGAATCGGCTTGCGTCGTATCGAGTTCGGCAAAGCTTTTGTGGAAGTGCTTTTTCGCGGAAACATTGAGGCCGTCGAGTCCTTGCTTGTAGAGATTTTGCCGGTCGGCGGGCGATTCGCCAATCAGAAAATCGAGGAACTCCGGCGCATGAGCTTCCAGTGCGCCTGGATTTCCTTTGAGAGGCGGCATCAAGAGGCTGCCTAGCTTTTGCAAGGCTTCGAACTGTTCGGTCTTCAAAAACTGAGGAACCGTCTCGGCGGTGAGATCTACTTCGATCATGCGTAAGCTGGGCGCGCTTTGCGGTTGGCGCGGAATTTGGCGCGCCGGAGTGTTCGGCTGCGGCGTCGGTTGAGGCGTGCTCTGCGTGTTCGCGGGTTGAGACGGTGGCGGCGCATTCTGCTGCGCTTCGGCAACGACGGCCGCCGCCGGTACCACTAACAGATTATGAACAAAGTTTCGGCGCTTCATGGAATTTCCCTGTTGGATTATTCCATAGTGCCGGCGAGGATAGTTGGGGTGTCGTCGAACTCACTCGTATCGCAGAGCTTCAACCGGATCGACCTTCACGGCGCGGCGCGTGGGCACCCAACATGCTAATAGCGCAACGCTGCTGAATAGTAGGCCAACAACGATCAATGTAGTGGGGTCGCCCGGTTGTACTTCGAACAGAAACGACTTTAGAACCCGCGATAAGACCAGAGCCGCGGCGACTCCTGAAATCAAGCCGCCGGCGATCAATTGAAACCCTTCCGCGAAAATCAGCTTCCGAATGTCTCGCCGCTCAGCTCCGACCGCCGCCCGGATGGCAAGCTCTCGCCGGCGCGAGGCCACCGAAAGCGAAAGCACTCCATAGATTCCGACCAGCGTCAGCGCACCGCCCACGAGTGAAAATCCGACTAGAAGCTGCGTGGCAAATGTCTGGGAGGCAAGTGAATCGCTGCGAATCTGCTCCAGAGTTTTCACATTTTCAACGGCCACGGTGGGGTCGATCAATCGCAGTTCGCGCTGAACCGCAGCCATCACTGAGCGAGGCTCTGCCGCCGTTTGCACCACCAGGTCTTTGGAAAACGCCCCAGCCTGCCAAAGCGAAAGGTAAATCTCCGGACCCGCCGCCTGGGTTAGGTCATCCGTGCGCCCGTTGTTGACCACACCGATAATTTGCGACGGCGGATTTTGCCGGCCGAAGATCCACAGCTTCTTTCCTATCGGGTTGGCGTGAGGAAAGTAACGGTCTGCCAGAGCTTGGTTTATGACCGCTACGCTGGGGGACTTGCGGCCATCGGTGGAACGGAAGTCTCGTCCATCTAAAATGGCCAGGCCCAGAAGCTTGAAGTATCCCGGTGTGGCGGAACGAAGCGGCAGCGAAATCCCGTCGCTGGCGTTTTTCGGGGCGGGTTGACCCTCGATTTCAACCGCGCCGGGCCAATTATTGCCGGTTAGAGGCACGCCCCAGGCGAACGCCACGCCCTGCACGCCGGGAAGCGAAGCCACCCGCTCTAAAGCCCGGCGATGAAAATCGGACCAATCCCCCTGCACAGCTGTAACAGTCATGGTGAGTATATGTCCAATTTTGTAACCGGATTGCACATTCGACAAGTTACTCATGGTTCGAATTAACAGGCCAGCGCCCACCAGCAGCGCCAGGGTCAGCGCCGTCTGAATCATAGTTACTCCGCGCAGAAGCCGGCGTTCTCCACGGCCGGCGCTGCTATTTGGACCAGCGCTCCTCAACACCAGCATTGGGTCTAAACGGGAGGCGCGCAACGCTGGCAGAAGTCCGGCGAGCAGAGCGGCCAACACTGCGGAGCCGAGTCCAGCGGCCAGCACCGGCCAACCTGTCGCCACAGCATCCAGGCGCGGAATGGCATGTCCGGCAATCAACTTGAACAGTCTGACAATTCCAAATGCCAAGCCGACGCCAACCGCCCCGCCGCAAAGCGCCACCAGCAGACTTTCCGTCGAGACTTGCCGGAAAAGCGCCACTCGGCCCACGCCTAGAGCGCTGCGCAAGGCGTATTCCGGTTGCCGTTGCAGTCCGCGCACCAGCAGCAGTGCCGCCGCATTGCCGCAGGCGATCAAAAGAACCAGGGCTGCCGCTCCGAGCAGTGGCAGCAGAATGCGGCGGCCGTCGCGATTCGATTCCGAAGTTAGCGATTTCACCCGTGGGGTCATCCCCTCAAAGTCGTGATCGGCTTGCGCCTGCCTTCGAGCCATAACGGCGAGTTCCGCTTGTGCTTGATCGGGTGTAACGCCGCTTCGCAAACGCCCCACTACATCCCAGCTTGGATCTTTAAGCCTTGCCGGATCGGGAGCAGCAGGCAGCCAGAAGTCCACAAGCGCGTTCACGTTGTAATTCGGCTCTTGCGATGCGCCGGATGATGGCAGAAAACGAACCCCGGGCGGCATGACTCCGATAATCTTCGGAGGCGTGTCCTCGCGGCTTATGCGAAGCGTCCTTCCGATGACGTTGGGATCGCCGTTGAACTTCCTTTGCCAAAATTCATAACCCAGAATGATGACCGGCGCAGCCTTGGCTCCCGTTTCAGACGCCAGAAAACTGCGGCCCAGCACGGGTTGAAGTCCCACCACCCGGAAATAATCTCGGGTGACATACATCCCCTCGAGCGATTGGCTGCCGTCCTGCAGAATAAGAAAGTTGAACGTCCAACCGTATGCGGCAATTGCTTCAAATGACTTCGATTCCTGTTGCCACTCCATCCATTGTTTGGCGGCCCAACCCGGTGGGTGAGCGACTTGCCGGCCATCGGTGCGAGCCGACGGAAGCAGGACCATCCGCTGCGGCTGCGGATAAGGGGAGGTGAAGAGAACGCCCTGAATCAAGCTGAGAACCGCTGATGTGGCGCCAATGCCCAGTGCCAGCGTTAAAACCGCAATCAACGTGAAGACGGGTTGCTTTAACAGCATCCGCATGCCGTAGCGCAGGTCTTTAGTCATTTAACCCCTCCGATTCCCAGACCGCAATCACGTTCATGTTTTATACTCTCGCATTCGACGAAGCCAATCTCCTGGTGGTTAGCAGAAAAACATAATCACCATTCGGATGACGGCATATAATTCACACGATGAACCAACCGCATGCAGAAGTATCTTTGAAGCCGAGGCGCGTTTGGACTGCGGTCTTCCGGGACATTCAATTCTGGGTTCCCCTAACCGTTCTCCTGATAGGATTACTGCTTCTCCGGATCGCGCGATGAATACCGGAGAGACCGTCTTGAGCGCTGAGCTGGGTAATCCGCTGCCTGACCGGTCGCGCCAGCGGCTACTGCACAAGCTCGGAATATTTTGTGGTTTCGCCGCAGCGCTTTGGCTGGCGGGAGCGGAAGCACCTACGAAATTGGTCACCGTCGCGGTTTCCCCCATGGTGATCTCCTTCATGATGGTTCTCGGCGCCTTTATTTCGCGCTGGAGTCTGCCGGCGTTGGTTCGGGGTACTGGCGATACACTGCGGGACGCTCGGCATGTGCCGCATCTGGTGTTGTGGGGCGTTATGGCGGGTTGCCTCTGGGCGGTCGGCAATACGCTGACGATTTTTGCAGTGCGGGACATTGGATTGAGCCTCGCCTTTCCATTGTGGAATTCCAACAGTCTGATCGGCATACTCTGGGGCACGCTGCTGTTCAAGGAACTGCAAGGGTCCGGTTGGATGCGCAAGGCCGGCGTGATCGGCGGCGCTGGCGTTATTTTCATCGGAGCTATATTGATCTCGGCGGCATCGGCTTCGGAGGCGGCACATGGGAGCGCGTGGCACGGTATTGCGGCGGCGATCGGCGCCGGGCTCATGTTCGGGTCAATGTATATTCCGTATCGCAAGGCATACATCACCGGTATGAATCCACTTACGTTCCTCACCTTTTTTACCTTTGGCGAGATGACCATGATGACCGTGGTAGCGCTCGTCTTCACGGGCGGTGTTGGACCATTCTGGCATGAATTAGCGGCTAACCGCGCCATTCTGCTGTGGCCCATGCTGGGCGGCTTTATGTGGGTGGTGGGCGATCTATTCCAGAATTATGCGACCAAGTATGTCGGAATCAGCCGGGGGATTCCGCTGTCGAATACCAACCAGCTATGGGGGCTGCTGTTGGGATTGCTGGTGTTTCGCGAGCTGCGTGGATTAACGGCCAATATCTATGCGGAAGTGATTGGCGGATCGCTCATGATGGCGTTGGGCGCATTAGCAATTTCCGCATGCTCGGCCTCCGAGGGAGAATACGCCAGTTGGAAGCAGGCAGCCCAGCGGGAAAGCGAACTATACGGGATAGATCCGGGTTATGTAGCGGCGCGCATGGAAGGCCGCGAGGTGAGCGCAGGCGAGGTTCGCCGCACCTGGGTGGACTGGCTGATGATTGCCGCTGCCACGCTGATTTTTGTGGGATTGGGGACATTAGCTCGGGTACCCCACATGCAGATTCAGACCGGGTGGCTGGGGCTGTTCGCGGTAGCGCTTGTAGGGGTACTGGCAGCCGGTGGCCTTGCGCTGTGGCGGGTGACGAAGTTTACTTGACCTGCACCCCGTGACCGCGACTCAACATGCCTTGCATACCGGCCGAGATGACCTCCTGCGCGCGCAGTCCGTCCCGGTGCGTGGTCGGAAACGACGCGCCGCTGCGGCAGCACTCGATAAAAGCAGAGAGTTCGGCTTTATAGGCCGCGCCGAAACGATCGACAAACTCAGGCAGGGGCCGCTTATAGCCGCGCATCGGGAACGTTTTCAATGCTAGCGGTTCCGCCCGGCCGCGGCGCCCATAGGCTTCCACAGTAACGCTGGTTAACTGCTGATCGAAGTGGCCCACATGAATTTGCCCTTCTTCTCCGAAAATGATGGTCTCCACGCGATAGCCCGAGACGTGATTGCGGCTAACCTGCACCTGCGCTATCAGGTCTTCGTCGAACCAGAGGTAGAGCAGCGCATCGTCGAAATCTTCCAGACACGTAGTGAGGGCGTGGCTGTAGACCCGCGAGCCGATGGCTAGCGCTCTGTTGGGTGTGCGGCCAGTCAGCCAAAGAATTTCGTCCACGTTGTGTACCGACATGTCAGGCAGGATGCCGCCGCTTTTGTAGCCGTTGGGCGCGGGGTTGGAATCCTCAAGGGCGGAATAGATTTTGAAGACCTTGCCAATCGCGCCGCTTTCCATGAGCTTCTTGGCATATTGCAGAGGCTCGTCAAAGCGCCGCTGAAAGGCAAGCATGAGTGCGCCTGGGTGATCGTGGTCGAGTTCGGCGGCGAAAGCGCGGTCGGCTTCAAGCGTTCCGGTGAGGGGCTTCTCCAGCAAGACGCGGTAACCGGCAGCGATAAGTGTGGCCGCGTGCTCGCGATGATTGTCCGTGGGCGTGACAACGACGGCGGCATTGCAGACGCCGGACACAGCCAAAGCGTCGACGGAGGGGAAAACGAGCAGGTCATGGCCGATATCGGAAAGGAAGTGGCTAGCGCGGTCAGAATCCGGTTCGGCTAAGGCTACGAGTTGACATGTTCCTGTATCACGGGCCAGTTCGTGTACGTGGAGGGCGTGAATGGCACCCATCCGACCGAGGCCGGCCACGGCGATTTTCAGAGTTTCAGCCATGAGAATTTACAAGAATACAATGGCAAGCCGAAAGATCGCCGATCAATCTACAAATGACGACGCAGGCGTCTAGCGATTGGGAGACCGGATGCCATCTCCGCGTTCATTTGTTTGCGGTTGACCGGAGTTTAGGCTTTCCTTTTCCTCGCCCTTTGCCACCTGAAGCACTATGGGCGCCGACGGATGCATCGTTGGGGAATTGGACTCCACCCTACCTACCACGTAGATGGGCTGGCTTATGGGTTTAGCCCAGTCTTCCGCATGGAGCGTAAACGTGCGGCTCGACTGTGACTCCGTCACAAGCACGCCGTTCAACCCAACGTTCACTACTCGTATTCCCGGCGGAAGGTTCTCGACGGAACACGGCACCCGGCCCTTAAATCCGTTCTGCCTCTGAACATGAAGAGTGACGGTAACAGTCTTCCCCGGCTGAATGGCAAGCTGCGCGGGCTCCGCCGTCACTAATACATCGGGAGGAGGAATAACGGAAGCCAGCTGCAATGGCGCGCCATCGTTCGCTATCCTCGCCAAATCACGTCCACCTACGCTTGCGTGCCCGACGATCTTTATTGGCAACGGGGGCGCTCCGGAAGAGGCATTTGCATCCGCCGAAAGAACAACTACGGTCGAATTCTGTCCCGCCGGAATCTTCGCCCGGCCCGCAGTTACACCACGGGGAAGGTCCTCTACCTGAATTTCAATCGGACCTTCATAACCAGGTAGCCTATCCGCCTTTACCGAGATCGGAACGGAACCCCCGAGCGGAATGTTGGGATTATCGGGTTCTGCCTCCAGCCGGTAATCGGGCGCCGCGTCTCGAATCGTCAGACGGTATGCATACTCCGGCCCTTCCAGATCGCGAACGTCCTTAAGGTGAAGAATATAGTCGCCTTCTGCCGGTGCGACAAAATCGAGTTTGGAATCCGCTCCATATCCAGGTCCGCCATCGTCATTGCGCCAAGTCAGTTGGAACACCGGCAAGCCGTTCGGTGGAAACTTGGCTCCGGGCGGAAGAATTTCGGCCCTGTAAACCGGTGTATTTATGGCATGGACATCAGGCGATGTACCCAGGAACGAGAGCCGCATACCATCCACTCCCTCCATTTCAACATCGGCGTCGGGCTGGTCCGGGATAATCGCGATTCGGCCAAGCTCGTCGCCGATCATAAGGTAATCCCCATCGTGGAGACCGGACGTGGATACCAGCCGGACTCCGGTTGTCCTCGAATCTCTGTCGGAAAGAGTAGTGGTTGTCTGGTTCTGGCAACGAACCGTAGCGCGTGGAATAGAGTTGCCCTGCGTATCCAGCACTTCTATCACGCTATCGAGCGGCGACCCTAACCTCGCAGCTGCAACCACAATATCCAGATGCTGGCCGCTCTTAGCGTGAAACCGAAAATAATCTTCGTCAGATTTTGCGCCAGCATTCCTGCCCGCATCGATGTGCCCGTTAATAGTCACCGGCACGGAGATCGGTTGCGCATGCGCTGACGTATTGTCAGGCTCCTGCTCAAGAATCTCGGGCTCGTTTCCTACGGAGAGCGTTACTTTGTTCAGCGACCACCCCTCCCCGCTCTTCATTCCAAGCGGTAGTGTCGTCCAGCCATCCGCCCACTTAGGCGGGTGGACGTCTATTTGATGAGAGCCATTCAGGTTCACTCCGCTTACCGACACCCGCGCTGGCTCACCAGCACGCACGCCGAGTGGAAAGACGCCGCTTATGTAAGGAAGAGGTCCGGCATCGATGCGGTAGAAATGATCCATTCCTCCGCCTTTCTCTCGATCCGTGATGGACATTGTATAGACGCCTTGTTTCGGCAGTTTGTAGGTGAGCACAGCATCCGGGCTATTGTCGTTTTCGCCGGCCTTAGCTAATACACTGCCAGAGGCATCGCGCAAAGATAACAGCGACTCCAGATTTGAACCAAGCGGTGAAGCGACAACCTGGAACACCAGCTCCTCATCTGCCTTGCCCTCAAACTTGTAGTCGTGCGCGTCGCCGGGGGCTGCAATTGTCCCCACCAGCGTCGCTGGCAACTCGACGCGCTCCGCTTGGGCGCTCGAACCTCCCGACGGCTTCTCTCCTGTGTTGATTTCCGGCAGCGAACCGATAGCCATCACTGCCATATTCGAAGTCCCGAGCGGTGTTTGAATCCGAAATCGGTGAATTCCCGGCTCCACGTCTTTCGCGACGGTAACTTCCAGCTTGGCCGTTTCCTTCTTCCCCAGAGGTACTTGGGCAGAGGTATCCACGCCCGCGCGCGGACCCGCTATTTTCTCGGGCACCACTGTAATCTCCGAGATCTTTGCCGTAATGCCCTCGGAGTCGAAAATGACGTCCTTTGCACCTGATAAACTTCGGCCGTCAATCGTGAACGTAGCCGTGCGGCCTCGCTCCATGCCGGCTGGCCAAACTTTCGAAATATTCGGCGGGATAATCTGGTCTTCGGCCCACAGCGGCAACGCCAGCAAGGGTCCCAGCGTAAGCACCACGCCCGTAACCGCAATTTTGAGCTTCATTGGAAAGATACCCTGTTCATTTGCACTCTCAGTTCCTGCCCGTTACGATGCCGTTCAACTGTGCTATCGAGGAGTTTCGCGTGTTGATATCGTAGAGAGTCAGACTACCGTTGTAGCGACCTGCGGCGAGCCTGTTTCCGTCCGGGCTGACACTAAGAGCCTGCACCCAATCGGGTTGTTTATCGATGACTCGTAACGGGTCTAGCGTGGCGGCATCACGAAAGCGAATGGAGCCGTCTGACGAACTGGTAACGATCATCTTCCCGTCTGGTGTCCACACCAGAGCCAATATGCTTCCTTCATCCGCAATCAATGATCGGATAAGGCTCCCGTCGCTGTCTCCCAAGCGCCAGACATAAATCGTCTTGTCGTAGCCAGCCGCCGCAACACGGTCGCCGGAGGGCGAATACTCTACGCTCGTCAGGCCGTCCGTGGCATCTCCTAGCGTGTACAAGCGCCGCCCGGAAGCTACGTCCCAAATCTTCACGGTCCTGTCTTGAGAGGCGGAAGCCAAACGCTTCCCATCGGGGCTGAATGCCACGGAAAACACGGCATCTATATGGTCTTGGAGGTTTCGAACCTCCTTGCCCGATGCCACGTCCCAAAGCTTCACCATTTTATCGTAGCTGCCCGAAGCGACTAATTTGCCGTCCGGACTCCAGGCAACGGAGTAGATACAATCGGTGCCTCCTTGCATGGTCTTGAGGAGCTGATGCGACTGGGTGTCCCAGATCTTGATTTCACCTCCCCGTTGCGGCAGCCCGCCGCCCGCTGCAAGCATCTTTCCGTCCGGGCTGAAGGCCATGGAACGCACGTAATCTGCGTGGCCCGGAAGCGTGGCTACCAGTTTGCTCGTTTCGGGGTCAACAAGCCTGACCTCTCGATAGGCGCCCACCGCCAGCACCTTTCCATCGGGAGAGAACCTCAATGATGCTATCGGCGATACTACTGGAACCTGCGGCTTAATGTCGGGTATCGCCATCGGAGCGAGGGTAGTCTCACCGCCAGTTGGGCCTATGCCGCCGGCATCGATCCATGTCTTAATGATGGCGATGTCCGAGGCCGAAAGCGGATCGCCTCCGAATGGCATACGGGGTTGAACCTTTCCCTCCAACATCAGAATCATACGGCTCTCACCGGACTTGCCCGGAATGATCACTGGCCCATGCGCGCCGCCTTTCATGAGCAGGTCAAACTTATCCATCACCAGCCCGCCCATCTTGCTGGCGCTGGAGTGACAGGCGAGGCAGTTCTTTTGCAGGATTGGTGCAACCTCCGAGCTGAAACTCGGAGTTGAGGCGGCTTGAGCCGGGAATGTCAAGAGGGCCGCGCCGATCGCCGCGAGCAACACACCTCTGTAGATTGTCTTGGGCGCCATGAGCTTAATGGTTGAACATAAAGGCTTCGCTGGTAAGCATCGCCCACATCATGTCGTTCAAAGCTTCACGGCGCGGGTTACCAACTCCTGCCATCTTCTGCTCTTCGGCTGAATGTAGAGCCTTCACCAACGCGGCCCGCTCAGTTTCCTTGGGGTAATAGCTGAAAGACGCGAGGTAGAGATTGTTTACGATTTGCTCATCCGAAAGCCCCTGTTTTATCAGCGAATCGATCAAGTTATCGGGCGTACGCAACTTATTGTTCAGCGTGTCTCCGTTGATGATGTGGAGCGCCTGCGTGATTGTAGGTACGGAGGTGCGCTCGCTTTCCCGTGTCTGCTGCCGCACAGGCCGGCCGAAGGCATCCAGGAAATATGATTTCACTGCAGTATCCGGCAATTGAAGAGCACGCGTACCGGCAGGATACCCGTTGAACTTTTCGGGCTCCTGGGTTACTTGCGAGTAGGCATCGAGCAGGACCTCCGCAGGCAGGCGCTTAATGAGGTAATGCGACCCATACTTATCGTCTCCGCTGTTTTCCTTAAGCGGCTTCGATGAAGCCTGGTAGGTGGCCGACTCCATGATTGTCCGGATCATGTGATTGATATCGAAATTGTGAGCGGTAAAGTCTTTGACCAGTTCCGCCACCAGTTCATCGTTTGTCGCGGGGTTGGTGGCCCGCAGATCATCCACCGGCTCTATCAGCCCGCGTCCCATGAAGTTACGCCAAAGCCGGTTGACGATGCTGCGGGCAAAAAACGGATTGTCAGCGGAGGCGAGCCATTTGGCAAAATAGAGCCGCGTGTCACCCGGTATCGCTTCCGGAAGAGCTTGCGCATCCAGCGGCTTCGGCGGCAGCACGGTCATGTAGCGGTCATCAGTGAACTCGCCGGTGGGGGCTGAGTACACGGTGACATTATTGAAAAGCGGACCGATCCCAGGTCGCGCTCCGCTCGGCGAGAATGTCTTTAGCCGTACCCGCGCGAACAGGTTGGCCATGCCGTAGTAATCCTTCTGAGTCCACTTAGCCAGCGGATGATTGTGGCAATGCGCGCAGGTAATAGTGATGCCCAGAAAGGCTTGGGCCATATTCTCAGAGGTGTCCAACGGATCACGATGAATGACCCAGTAGTTCGCCGCGCCATTCTGGACCGTATTACCGGTCGCCGTGACGATTTGGTATACAAACTGGTTCCACGGCTTGTCGCGCGCAACACTATCGCGAATCCACTTGTAATAGCTCCACATCTCCTCGTTAGAAAGACGGTTGCTCGAAACCAACAGCAGGTCCGACCACTTGTAGGCCCAATAATCCACAAACTCGGGCCGCTTCATCAGCGCATCAATCAACCGTGTGCGTTTATCCGGAGATGAATCTTTTACAAAGGCCTCCACCTCGGCAGGCGTAGGTAAAATTCCAGCGGCATCCAAAAACGTTCTCCGAATAAATTCCGCGTCGCTCGCCGGAGGAGAAGGCGGGATATGCAGCGCTTCCAGGTGCTTCAATATCGCATCGTCAATGTAGTTGTGCCGAGGAGCATTCTTGAACACGGCCTGTTGCAATTGATACGGGTAGGGAATCCGCAGCCGCGAAAAGGTGACGCGGCTTTGATACCACACTGTAACCGGAGCTTCGCCGTAGCTGTGCATCGTAACGTGGCCGTTATTATCCACGGTAGCTACGCCTTCATCGCCGCTGTCATATTTCGCCCAGCGAGTCACGTCCTTGGTGTGACCGTCCGAAAATATCGCGGTCACAAGCAACTGTTGTTCGGCACCGGGACGCAGAGAGGCTTCGCGGGGCAACACCTGTATTGCCGTAACACGCGCATCCGATTCCTGTGGAGCAGGCATTCCTTGAGCAATCCAGCCCGATATTACCTGGTACTCCGGAGAGTTAAGCGGAAAGCGCCTTCCACCTCCGTGCGGAATTGTCAGCGTAGGTTTTAAAAGAATCAAACTCTTCGCTGGTTCCATGCGCTCCGTGCGCCGCGCCAGGGCTTGGTGCGTGAGCGTGTAGTAATCAGTTTCGGGATCGTAGCCTCGCAACGTCAGCTTGAACCCGTTCTTGCCCGCGGCGGCGCCATGGCATGGCCCGGAGTTGCATCCCATTTTAGTCATCACCGGCAATACGTCATTACGGAAGCTCCAGGGTATTGTCGCGGAGTAATCCTTCACGCTGAGAGCCGCGCTTGCGTGGTGGCCCTGGATCACTACTCCAACCGTTGCATGGCCGTTGGCTTGCGGTTCCACCGAATTCCCTTTGTCCACAAGTGCAATATTGCTGTCGGAACTGACAATCTTCGCTTCCGAGGTCAAGTCCTCCTGGTGGCCATCGGCAAAGGTTCCCTCCACTACTAAACGCTGGCCGTAGCGCGCGCCAACAAGCTCAATCGAAGAAGGCAGAATTTCAACCTTTGTGAGTGCAGCCTTCGGGTAGACTATGTGATCCGCGATGGGCTCGGGTCGCTTGGCCGGCGTGTTCGTCTTCACTGCTGCTGGCTGGTGATAGGCAGCATCCTTTTGGCTCGACTGAAAGGCATGCGCCGTATACGGCACAGTGATAAATGCTAAAACTGCGGCTGGAAATAAAAAATTTCGATGTCTCATACCAAAAGCTCGTCGATGGGTTCTAAACCGTGATCCACCAGGCGTACCACCCGGCCTTGCGGAGTCTTCAACTCCAGGTCGAGCGGTATACCCAGACATTTATAGACTGTTGCCGCCACGTGACCCGGCATAACGGGCCGGTCTTTGGGCGCGCTTGCTATGGAGTCCGACGAGCCAACCACTTGGCCGCCCTTAACTCCGCCGCCCGCCATAACTACCGTCCAGCATTGTGGCCAATGGTCCCGTCCGCCCGCCGGATTGATTCGTGGCGTGCGCCCGAATTCACCCGTGGCCAGCACCAGCGTGCTGTCAAGCAATCCGATGCGGCCTAGATCCTCAAGCAACGAGCTGTACGCATTGTCAAACATCGGACCCACCAATTCGCTATAGCAGCTAATTGGGCTGAAAGGCGCAGATCCGTGAATATCCCAGGTGATGTCGTTGAATACCGTTTCGAACATATTGACGGTCACGAAACGTACGCCTCTCTCTACCAGCCGCCTGGCCAGCAAGCATCCCTGCCCAAAGCGATTCAGCCCATAACGCTTGCGCACGTCCTCCGTCTCCTGCGTGAGGTCGAAGGCTTCACGCGCCTTAGCGGAAGTCATCAACGTGTAGGCCTGATCAAAGGTCGAGTCCATCAGCTTGGCATCCTGATTGGATTCTTCGAAATATTTGACCGACTGATCAATCACCTGCCGCCAGTCTCGCCTGCGATCCACGCGCACCGCCGAGATGTAATCCGGCGGCAGCATATCCGGCACTTTGAAGTTCGCCTCCGCGGGATCGGCGTTCAATACGAACGGGTCGTTAGCCTTGCCCAGAAAGCCAGCGGTATCTCCGTGCGGCAGATTCCCGCCCAACTGCCCGATCATATAAGGAATCAGAACGTTTGGCGGCATGTCGCCGCGCGCTCCTTTTTCAAACCTCAGGACCGAACCGTAATTCGGCGACTCTAGGCCGCCTTGGAACAACCTCCCCGTTTGCATCATCTGGCAGCCGGTATCGTGTACCGCGGCCGCGGTGTGATAAACAGAACGCAGCAGGGCAAACTTATCCGCCTGCTTCGCCATGCGCGGAAAAATCTCGGATATCTCAATACCGGGAACGTTCGTTTTAATGGCTTTGTAGGGTCCGCGGATCGAAGCTGGCGCTTCCGGCTTCATGTCCCACGTGTCCAACTGGCTCGGGCCGCCTACCAGCATCAACTGGATGCAGTTCACGTCTTTCTTAGGATCGACGGCTCCAGCGGCCTTAAAGGTGAGGAACTCGGGCAACGTGAGGCCCAGAAAACCGAGTGCACCCGCGTGCAGAAAATCGCGGCGCGCTACACCATCGCAGAAATGAACTTTTTTGTCAGCATCGAGCCTGAACACCGTCTCTTGCCTCCATGACCAGGCAAGCATGAAATTTCAGGAACGGCAGCCTGCACGGCCTACGCACTCGCATTCTTCTCAAATTTCGTAATCGGGTCGCCGCATATCCGCGAGTGCAGGGGATGAAGCTTAGGCCCGTAATATGTAAGCACCATATTGCGCATTACTGCGTAACTATACATTTGGCACTTACGCGGCTTCAGCATATCATAAGGCCACCAAAGACCAAGTGAACGATTCAGACTGAGCCTTCAAACTGCGAAACGCCGGCCTCAAAACGTTGTTTCGAACCGGCACCGATTTGGAGTTCTGTCTCCCTCGAAGCCCGAATTTCGCCTCTTACCTGCCTTCCGTGAAAGCTGACGCGCCGAATCTCGACGGGAGTATCGGCAGAAAACAATGACTTGCCATCACGCTGTACTTCGAGTCCCGTGTCTGAGATGCTCACGTTGTATAACGATTCTGCCAACGGGTATCTAACGATTTCGGCATCTTCCACCGGCGTCAAATTCCCAAATCGGAGCCCATGCCACGGATTGGCATCGATCAACTCTTCGATCGCGATGAGTACCATCAGCGCTCCCCAGGTGTAGTGGGGATCACTCGATCCCTCGCCGGTTGTCGAGAGGAAATTCTCATGGCACTCACCATTTTCGCGCCAAGGCTTCAGGAACATCTTCGCGCTGGAGGCAGCCAGCAACTGCGCTTCGTGGTCCCAGTCGTGAATCTTGAATCCCTGGTATACCAGCCAATTGATGGGCCCCCAAACCTTCCCGCGCCAGTAATCCTGTTTCGGGTACAGCGGGTCGTCGCGGCTGATTGTGGGTAGAATCCACTCGCCGGCAAACTTCCGCGGATCGTGGAAGATCTTACGGAGATACTCGGCGCGCTCCGGGGGAACAACCTTTCCTAGAAGTGAAAAGAAGATATCCGGCGCCATTTGAGGCATGAACCAGTCCCCATCGACTGGAGTCCAGCGGCGGTTGAAGTAGCAGTTCTTCTGCGGATTCCAAAGCAGACGGTTGATTCTTTCCGCCATCGCGCGGTGTTCGCGTTCCAGTTCAGCGGCCTCCGCCGGTCTTCCCAACTCACGCGCCATCCAGGCAAGCACCCACGCGTCCATTGTGTATAGGCAGTTTCTTTCGACGGTATCCAATTCAATGGTGTTCGTCGCTTCGTTGTACTTGGCCACCCGCCACCATTCCGGGCTGTCGTCGTGAGATTCAAAATAGGCGACTTGCTGGCGGTCTGCGTAAGGAATCTCTTCCGGGTAGTTAGAGCCTAGTTCCAAAAGCCCATTCTTATTGCCGTCTCGCCACGGCTGACCGTCTCCGCGATCGGAAAACCACCAGCGATGATCTTTTAGCAGCCGCGGATAAATGTCGGCAAGAAACTGCTTATCCGGATGCCGCAGGTAGATCTTTGAAACCGCCAGCGCTCCTATTGGATACTGCGAATGCCCCCACGCGACCGGAAAGATTTCATTCTCGGGGCGACTCACCCACTGGCCGTATTGGCAAAACATCCCTTGGTCATTCTGCCACTGGGTGATGTCTCGAACCAGCGCGTATGCTTTCTGTTTATCTTCCTGGCAAACGAGCAGCGCACTTAGAAAACTGTCCCACAGGAAGTCGGGAGCAGAGTTGTTCTTTCGGGCCCAAGCGCGGCTGACCGTAATGTAAGGATGTCCGCGTTCCGGCGTGTAGACCTGGCTCCATTGCAGTTGATCGTTGATTGCAGCGGGCACATCGGCAACCCATCCCGTGCCGGCGGGCCGCTGCGATTGATACTGCTTGAGGTTATTCTGCAGGAGTTCGTCTATCCGCGATGGTTCCAGCCAAGCTGACGTTTGCCGTTCCAGCTCTTCGTACGTCTGTCCCTGTTTGCCGCAAAAATACAGTGTCTTAACATCGGCTAGGAAAGCAGTCCAGTTTCCGGTGGCAGTACCGGCGCTCTGTTGGTAAGGCGTGCTGAGCGCCAGAACCCAACGCATTCCATCCCGAGTCCCGGGTATCCAAGATCTTCCGCGCAGGAAGCGCTTGTCAGGGGAATCGGAATACAATACCGAGAATTTGGGAGGGTTGCCATCCCAGGGTATATATCCATGCACGGCCATATTGCTAGCCATGGAGTTACTGATTTTGCCGACGACCTCATTCGAGCCGGTGCGAGCCCACTCGTATGTTACTTCCAGACCACTATTGGGCATCTGCCATACGAGCCGCGCATAAGAATCATCGGGAGACTTCGGTCCGACTCGACGCCACCACTGCGCCCAGTTCTGAAACCATTCATCCAAATGTTGTTGGCAGTAGCTTGCGGAATTGCCGCCTTTTGAGTCTGCCATCCAGCTCTTTGGGATCGAAAGAAACCGGAAAGCAAAAATATCTGCATTATCGGCGATAAAAGACTGGCCGCACCAGGAGTCGGGCGAGAGCGGACCGGCCAACCATGTTTTCGTCGTCTTGAGCCGAGCCCACATCCGCAGCGGGTCTTCACCAGTCATGGTGGCAAAACCTAAAAGCCGATGAACGAGCGCTTTATCTTCGCTGGTTACAGACGGAGTTACTGATGCTAAGAGCGGCGCGCCTTCAGCCGCCTCCAACCGGGCGCCATCCTTTTTGACGGCGATGGCTGCGGCTGTGGCTTTTAGCCAATTACGCCTGTTCATATTTATGGGATCCGGTAATCGAGCCGTGCAAGGACTATATCCTTCTCTTTGGCCTTTGTCTTCTGAAAGAGAGCTAATTCGTTATCGGCGGCCCGCTGTCGCCCTAGTTTTCGATACAGAAGAGCAAGCCGATAATGAGCCTGAGAAAGACTAGTATTCTTGGCGAGGCTGGTGCGGTATTCAGCCATTGCTTGTTGAAGCTTGCCGGACTGCTCCAGGGCGCGGCCCCTTTCGAAATGCCCTTCCGCGAAATCTGGATTCAAATCGGTCGCCTTTGTTAAGAAGGCTAGCGCCTGCTCCGTCTGGCTTTCCCCGGCCTCAAGCGACAGCTTGCCGCAATAGTAGTAGCCGATATACAAATTAGGTTTCTTCTCGATTGCTTGGTGAAAGACATCGCTGGCTTCCGCAAGCCGGCCATCGGATTCCAGGATGTCGCCAAGCACCACGTATCCCTCCACCAGACCCGGATCAAGCAGTAGAGCTTTTTCAAGGCTCTGCTGCGCGCGAGATGTGTCATCGCGGAAATGTTGACTAAGTCCGAGCCCCAGCCATAACCAAGCTGAATCGGGCATCTGCGCCAGCCCATGTTTGAAAACGATTTCAGCGAGATCCGGCGTATGGTGTTTGAGGTATACAACCCCAAGTTGGAAGTACTTGTCGGGGTTGCGAGGCTCCAATTTTATGGCTTGCTGAAGCTCATCGGAGGCTTTCCTTGCATCGCCCGTCTCGTACCAGGCAAGTCCAAGAAGATCATGAAACTCAGCGTCTTGCGTTCCAAGATTTTGCACTGCCTCGAGAGTGCGTATAGTATCCGTAAACTTGTTTGCGACGAACTCCTGTTTTGCTCGGGCAATCGCCGCATTCGAGAAGCGCTCGCTGAGATCGCTATCGCCGCGCGCTAGCTCGGCGCCTTTTTCAGGGAGACCATTGTTAAGCAGCAGCATGGCCAGCGTCTGCTTTTGGGCTGGGGTAAGTGAAGCATCGTGCGCGATCTTCTCCGTTAGAGCCGTCGCCTCCGTGGTTCGATCGCGTTTGAGATAAAGCTCAATTAGTGCAAGTGCTAGCGGCTTGCTCTGAGGCTCCTGAGCAAGAGCGCGGGAAATATAGCCGGTTGCGGTATCCAGACGCCCTTTACGCGATTCAATCAGGCCGGCATTGGCGAGAGCGAACGTATTGCGAGGGTCTATCTGAATTACTTTTTCCAGGTGTTGGACGGCAGCGGTTTCTTCGCCGTGCGTCAGTAGAATCTTGGCCAGCGAGAGGTGTCCGTCTACCGACTGGGGGTTGATTTTGAGCAGTTGATTGAAAACCGAAATCGCTCCAGTTTCGTCATGAAGGCCCAACAAAGTGCTTCCTAGGTTGAGCCAGGCGTTTTCATACTGCGGCTCAAGTTGTACTGCCATTCTAAATTGCGCGATTGATCCTTCGGAATCTTTCAACTGATTAAGGCAGACTCCCAAAAGATTATGCGCTTCCGGCAGCTGCGGTGTCCGCGCAATCAGCGCCTCGAGAATCGGGCGCGCACCGGCGTAGTCGCCGGCTTGCATTCTCTGCGATGCCTCCGAGAGTTGAAGCGGCTGAACACTGGGAGCGCCCAACGCAACTAGCGCGGTTAGATATCCGGCTAAAAATAATTTAACGGCTTTCCGTGTCAAAAGTATAGTTTCAACCCGAACTGGATAAAGCGCGGATTCGTATTGGGCAACGTAGAGGTGATAGTGCCCGCGCCTGCCACATCAACCTGCGTGTTTGGATTCCCAAACGCCACCTGATTGAACGCATTCAATAGATCGGCGCGGAACTGAAGCCTTCGGGCCTCACCCAACGCAAAGTTCTTCGCAAACGTGAGGTCCCAGTCCCAGAAAGAAGGTCCGCGGAGAATATTGTATCCGCTGTTGCCGAACACGTTTACCGGCGAGGCAACGAAACAGGACGGATTGAACCATAGATTGATGCTCTGGTTTGAGACTGAGCCGTTGCAGACCCGGTCAGGCTGATTGCCTTGTCCGTTGTCCAAATTACTTGTAATAGAAGGAGTAAACGGAAATCCGGTCTGATAGTTAGTGATTCCAGAGATTTGCCAACCTCCTAGAACTGCATCTACTGCTCCATTCCAATTTGAACCGAACTGTCTGGAGCGGCCGAAAGGAAGCTCATATACGTAGCTGGCGTAGAGCCTGCGCGGAGTATCGTTGCCGGCAAGCTCCTTCACCATGTAGTAGAACGGATTTAACGGACCCTCCAATCCCTCGTTCATCGCCTTACTCCAGGTGAAACCGACTGACAAGGAAAGCCCGTGCGAATAACGCTTTTCGGCCTTGGCTTGGAGCGAGTTGTAGTCACCCCTGCCTGCGTTGATTCGCTCGGTGAAGCCAGCCAGATCAGGCGAAACGCTGTAATACGGCCGGCGTTGTTGCAGCGTAAGCGACGGATCGCTCCCCGGCAAGGGAACATTTCCGGGGATATTAAGAAAAACGAAATTCTGGACATTACCGACGTAAGTCGCCTCCAGGAGCAAGCCGGGTCTCAGCTGGTGCTGAACGCCCAAGCTCCATTGGTACACGCGGGTCATGCTCGTGTTTGACGGCACATAGAAGACCGAACTGAAACCGGCCGATGATGCTCCGCCGGTGGGTATCAAGTGACCGGGCGGAGCGCCCGGACGCTGTTCGACGGGAGACAAAGGCGGCAGTCCCCCGGAAATTGATGGCCCCGGCGTATAGATATTCGGGGGTGTCAAGCCTTGACCGGTAACGAAGGGGAAATTGTCATTCAAGGTGCCAAGTTGACCTCCGAAACCAGGTTGGAAGTAGGTGATGCCCGATCCGGCGCGGATGGTGGTTCTTCCGCCTCCGGGCGTATAGGCGAAACCGAGCCGGGGCGCCAGATTGAAATACTGCGTCTTGACACCTCCATTGCAGCTAACCGCAACGCATCCGAGGAGAATGTCGCCCGTTGCCAGATCGAAATTCGAGACCCGGTTGTGCTGGTCGGTTGGCGGCGGATAAATTTCATAGCGCAGACCCAGGTTCAGGGTCAGATTTCGACTCACGCGATAGTCGTCCTGCGCGAAGAAAAACAGTTGAGTGTCGCGTGCCGATGGAGTGATCTGCAGAGCGGCGCGACCAGCGAAATCGTAGTAGCCGAGCAGAAAACTTGCGAGCCCACTTCCGCCTGCGCCCTGGTTGCTGGTCATGTTTTGGTTGAAATCGAATTCGCCAACTGGATTTGCCGTTTGAAAGAGATCCGCATTGATTTTGTCCACTTCCGCTCCGAATTTCAGACTGTGTTTGCCGCGAATTAAGGTGACATTGTCAATGAATTGCCAGACTGTGTCATGCCTTCGGGTGGGAGCAAAGGCGCTGTGACCAACGGACGAGAATCCAGTTATATTGATGGTGGGAAGCCCTCCGCAGTAGCCGCAAAAACTATTGATCCCAGGGATACCCACCTGACTGGCGGTATTTAACGACACATCCGTGGCGTCCCAATCGGTTCTTACGCGATTGATGCCTACTCGAGCTTCGTTAATAGTCGTTGGAGAGAACGTGTGAATCTCGCTCACAACCCCATTCTGATTGCGAGTGTAAGCCGTGGTCGCGCTTGTATCGCCCAGTCCGCTGCCGTAGATGGAAGGCTGAAGCATTCCCGTCTGCAAATAGCTGTAACGGGCAAAGAACTGGTCTTTCTCGCTGAAATTTTCGTCTACCCTGGTATCGAAGGTTCCGCGATTGTGCTGAAGTCCACTGGCCCCAATGTAGTTATTCGCCAGTCCGGCACCGGGAATATTGGGTTGAGGCATCAGGCCAATGATATTGCCCGAAGTCGGATTCAGCAAATTTGCGGGAATCGTGTTGTTGGGGAATGGTTGTCCATTGAACGGGTTGTAAATTGTTGGTTGACCTGGTTCATTGAAGATACCTTGCCGTTCAAGCGGCGTGGGCAGCGTGGCGATTGAAGTGTTTGCCTGCCGTATGGTGAGGACTTCAAAAT
Source organism: Bryobacterales bacterium (assembly GCA_963718465.1). Taxonomy (GTDB): domain Bacteria; phylum Acidobacteriota; class Terriglobia; order Bryobacterales; family Bryobacteraceae; genus Bog-105. Next base: position 450,025 of record CAVQZK010000036.1, read on the forward strand.
CCGTGAAGAAGAACGTTTTGTTTTTCCGAATCGGACCACCCAGGAAGGCGCCAAATTGATTTTGGCGATAAGGCAGTTTGGCAACACCCGATTGATTATTGAAAAAGGTATTGGCGTCTAGTTTGTCATTGCGGAGAAATTCGAAGGCGCCGCCGCTAAAGCGATTGCTTCCCGATTTGATTTGCACTTGTACGTTTGCGCCACCCGCACGCCCAAACTCCGCCGAATAGTTGTTCGTGGTCACTTTGAACTCTTGAATGGCATCAAGCGACGGACTCACGCTGATGATGCTGAAAAAGGCTTCGTTGTTGCTCACTCCATCCAGTTGCCAGTTATTTGCATCCTGGCCAAGGCCGTCGACATTTACTGCTCCGCCGGTTGCTTGCGGGTTATCCGGCCCATAAGAATTACCCAAGCCGCCGGTACCCAAAACTGTACCGGTCTGCAGTGTTGCCAACTGCCCGAAATCGCGCACGTTCAGCGGTAACTCCTGCATCTGTTTCTGACTGATTACCTGGCCTTGCTCAACCGATTGGGTCTGAAGCAGGGGCGCGGTACCTGTCACCTGCACTGTTTCGGATACTGCACCCACTTCCAGGTGGAAAACCACTTCGGCTTTCTGATCGACATTCAGGTTGACTTCGGGCTCCACTGATCGGCGAAAATTAGGCGCTTCCGCTGAAACCTCATATCTGCCTGGAATGAGATAGCTCACCACATAGCTGCCCGCTGCGTCTGTCTTCGATTCTTTAGCTACGCCGGTCTGAAGGTCTTTCACCGTGATTTTGCAACCGGGAACTCCAGCCCCGGACGGATCGATCACACTGCCCAGAATGGTTCCGGTATTCGCCTGGCCGAAGCTCAAACGACCGGTAGAAAGCGACAACAGACAAAGAAGCGCAAGGCGGACTGAGGCCCTCAGAGGGAAGCGCACGTGGCAGCGAGGCATAGCATTGACACTCTTGACCGCAGACTTAGTGGTCGCGGAAACTGCTCAAGTTTGTCATCGCCTTTCCCTAACTTTCAAGTTAATCAACCGATATTTAACCGTTAAACCACCGCCATATCGAAGTTAAAGCAAGTATTTTCTCCTAAACGGGGGATCGTTTCCGCTCGTGATAGAATCCGAGTGCGCAGCCGCAAGATCGTGGGCCTGGGAGAACGAAAGTGCAGCAGACTGGAATGTCCGAAGCCGATTGTTCAACGCATTTTGAACGCCGCGAGATTGACGAACAGCTCAGCCGGATCTTAGGATCTCCCAATTTTCTACCTTCTCCGGTTTTGCAGGCATTTCTGCGTTTTATCGTCGCAGAGGCCATGGATTGCAACGAAGCCGCCTTAACGGAGCAGTCGATCGCAACGGCGGTCTTCTCTCGAAATGCAAATTTTGACTCTTCCGCGGATACCGTCGTACGTACACATGCTTATCGCCTTCGACAGAAGCTCAAGGAATATTATGCGGGACCGGGACTGGCCGACGCGATTCTGATCGATGTGCCGAAAGGCCACTACCGGCCTCATTTCAGCCGTCGGAAAGACGAGGCGCGTTCTTCCGCTCCTGACCGCCCTACTGACGCTATTTTTATTTCGGATCGGAAAACGAAGACCCGCCGTGGAATCGCACTTACGGGCTTCGCTACTGCGGGGCTGGCGTTGCTGATAACAGGTATGTGGCTCGGTAAGCAGATGCGATTCGACGATAAGACTTTTGCGGCTGGCGAATCGTCATCAGCTCAGGTGAAGGTCGATCAGTTCTGGAGCGAATTCCTGGGTTCCGATAAATCTCCGATCATCGCCTATTCCAACGATCTCTATCTGACCACTGAAAGCGAAAACCTGCTGAGCTTCTCAGGTCCAACCGCCGATCGCGGGACTGTGGCGCCGCCCGAGGTGGCGCGGGTGGGCGTACCTGGGTTTGAGTTGCTTCGGAACACCGGACCCTTATATTTTGAGGACGACAAGACGGATATCGGTGAAGTTGTAAGCTCTTCGGTTCTGACTTCGCAATTTGCCCGGCTGGGCGTCCATCCCATACTGAAGCGCGGGCGCGTGATTACTACCTATGATCTGGAATCTCACAATGTGATCTTTCTTGGATCGCCTTTTGTAAATAAGATTCTTAGTCAAATCGAAGGCAATGCAAACTTTGTGTTCAGGAACGAACCTAAATCGACAGTTGCTTGGGGCGGAGCCATTCACAATTTGCATCCTTTGAGCGGCGAGTCCCGAGTCTACTCTATTGAACGCGATGCTAACTCGCGGGCGCTCAAAACTGATTACGCCGTCGTGACCAGTCTGCCTGGCCTTACGCCGTCGAAGCAAATACTCGTGCTTGCTGGTATCACAACAAGCGGCACCCAGGCAGCGGCGCAATTCGTCACGTCTCCGGCCGAAATGGCAGCTCTGGCAAGCCGGCTGGAGCAAATGGCCAATACCAAGCGATGGCCGGCTCACTTTGAATTTCTGCTGAGAATCACTCTGGACCACGGCCTCGACGTGTTACGTACCGAATATGTTGCAAGCAGAACGCACGCCGATCCAGCGGGCGAGTATCGTTAGCGCGACCAACACCTCGGGGTGCAAATACACAAACCGCTTTACGCCCCCGCGGAATTTTACCTATTCCCCCGTGCTAGCATTAATAGCTGCTACGCATCGGAGATCCTCTCCACTCCACCTCTCGGTAAACTCCCGGACATTAATCTGATTGGGCGAGGAGGCCAGGCCGCCGGAGTAAGGAATATCTAACGCAACAAACATCGAAAGTACGCAAAATCGCCTTTGTCGGCGACCATTTGCCGCGTAAGTGCGGCATTGCGACGTTCACGTCGGACCTGTTGGCATCGGTGGCAGCCGCCTATCCCCTAAGCCAGGTCTTCTGTGTATCGGTCAACGACATCAAAGGTGGCTACGATTACGCGGAAGTCGTCCGTTTTGAAATTGAGGAACAGGACTTATCGTCCTATCTACGCGCTGCGGACTTCCTCAACATCAGCAATGTGGACATAGTTTGTTTGCAGCACGAGTTCGGTATTTTCGGTGGCCCGGCGGGAGCGCACATTCTGGCGTTTCTGCGCGAATTGAGAATGCCCGTTGTTACCACCCTGCATACCGTTCTGCGCGAGCCCGGAATTGAGCAGCGCCGTGTAATGCAGGAGTTGATCTCGCTTTCCACGCGCATCGTTATCATGGCGGAACGCGGGCGGCAAATGCTACAGGACATCTATGATACGTCGCCGGCCAAAATCGATTTGATCGCTCACGGTATCCCTGATGTGGGATTTGTTGATCCAACATATTTCAAGGACCAGTTCGGCGTGGAAGGGCGAGTGGTACTCCTCACGTTTGGCCTGCTCTCGCCGAACAAGGGAATCGAGTACGTGCTTAATGCGATGCCCGATATTCTGGCGGAGTTTCCCGAAGTGGTTTACATCGTTCTGGGCGCCACACATCCCAACGAACTGCGTGAGCATGGAGAAGCTTACCGGCTAAGTCTTGAGATCCTTGCCAGGAAGAACAAAGTCGAAAAGAACGTCATCTTCTACAACCAGTTCGTCGAATTGGAGAATCTGAAGGAGTTTATCGGAGCGGCGGATCTTTACATTACTCCGTACCTCAATGAAGCGCAAATTACTTCCGGCACACTGGCTTACACGTTCGGGTCCGGCAAAGCGGTGATTTCTACACCGTACTGGCATGCGGCGGAACTGTTGGCCGAAGATCGCGGCGTGCTGGTCCCCTTTGCCGACGCCCCGGCCATTACACGCGAGGTGATTGGCCTGCTGCGCGACGACACGCGCCGCCACGCTATTCGAAAAAACGCTTACCGGATTGGCCGGGAAATGATTTGGAGCAACGTCGCGCAGCTCTACATGCGCTCGTTCGAGATATCGCGGCTGGAAGGAGCCCCGCAGGCGCGAAAGTCTCTCGCCATGAAAACGCTCGACCAGAAGCCGCGGGAGCTGCCTGAGCTCAAGTTAAGCCATCTCTCCAATATGACCGACTCGACCGGAGTCTTCCAGCACGCCGTGTTTAGCGTGCCGAATTTTTCCGAAGGCTATTGCACCGACGATAACGCTCGCGCATTCGTGTTTGCAGTACTGCTAGGCGAATTGGGAGAAGAGCTGGAAAGCGGGCGGACCTTGGCGACAACCAGCGCTGCTTTTCTGCATTACGCCTTTGATGTCGAGACGAAGCGCTTCCACAATCACATGAGTTTCGATCGGCGCTGGCTCGATCCGCAGGGATCGGAGGATTGCCATGGCCGGGCGCTGTGGGCGCTCGGTATCGGGGTGGGGCGTTCGCCTTTCCGAAGCTTCCAGATGATGGCCGGGCAATTGTTTGCGCTCGCCTTGCCGGCCCTGACTTCGTTCACGTCGCCGCGCGCCTGGGCGTTCGGACTCATTGGTATCCACGAATACCTGCGCCGGTTGGGCGGTGACACCCTCGTTAACCAGATACGCGAGGCGCTGATCTCCCGGCTTATGGACCTGTTCGAACGAAACTCCCAGGAAGGCTGGCGCTGGTTCGAACAGGAGCTCTCGTACGACAATGCGAAGCTCGCCCATGCGTTGATTCTGAGCGGACGCGCAGCCGGACGGCCGGAAGTTATTGAGCAGGGCCTGCAGGCTTTGCGCTGGCTGAACGAGTTGCAAATCTCGGAGAAAGGCCACTTTCGACCTGTCGGCAGCAACGGCTTTTATCAGCGCGGCGGCGAACGCGCCCATTTTGACCAGCAGCCGATTGAAGCGCAGGCCATGGTTTCAGCCTGCCTCGAGGCCTACCGGACGACATCGGACTTCTGGTGGTACGAGCAAGCGCAACGTGCTTTCGACTGGTTCATCGGCTGGAACGACCTCGGCCTGGAACTCTACTCGCCCGAGAGCGGCGGTTGCCGAGATGGATTGCACGTCGACCGGGTGAATGGGAATCAGGGCGCGGAATCGACGTTGGCCTTTCTGCTTTCTCTGGGGGAAATGCGCCAGGCGCAGAACATGCTGACAAGCTTTAAGAAGCCCATTGCTATTGGCGCGTCGTGAGGGCCTCCTAATTCGTGCATCGAAAACGACCAGCCATGAACGACAACCCGATTCACGTCAGCCGCGATTCAACTATTCTCCGGCCCGACCAGTCACGCGTGCTTCTGCGGCCGTTCAACCCGGGAGACGCCCAGCGGGTCGGCGGCATCATTCGAAGAGTCCAGTCGCTTCCGGAAGAGTGTGTCGGGGTTCTCCTGTGCGAGATTTGCGACGGGTTCTCCGCGCGGCATCCGGGCATTTGTGACCTCTTCCTGGAACGCTTTGAACAGATCCGCGATCTAATGCCCACTGATGAAAATGTGTCCGAACAACGGCGAATGTTGATCGGCTCATATTTCCTCGCTGAATATTCTTTGGAGTCCGCCGCGCTGTTCAATCCCTCCATCGTGCCGCACCCCGATCAAACCGGTCTGGCCAGCGGCGCCCTGCGTTTCATTCTCAGCCTCCGCGCCACCGGCGAGGGGCACATTTCTTCGATCACATTCCGCGCCGGCGTCATCCATCCCGATCATCGAATAGAGGTGTTCCCCCCCGCAAGCTTCCTCACTGAGCCTCGGCAAATCCCCAACCCTCGCTACGAGAAGGGCCTGTTTGAGAGAAAGCTTCGGGAACTCGGATTAACTCGCGAACTGACGCGCCGTGTCATGAACGACCTGGGAGACACGTTCGCGCTCGAAGATCTGCGCGTGAGGCTTCAGCATGAGCGGCTCGGCCTACCTGATGGAATAGCTCAGGAAGACCGGAACGAGGCCCAGGGGATCTGGATGCTGGCTAAATCAAACTATGAGGTCCAGTTCCAGCCTGAGCAGGAATTGTCGGAGCGAATCTTGTTTCCGGCTACACCGTCACAACGGAACGGCATTGAGGACGCGCGCTTCGTTTGTTTCCGGAGCGAGGACGGCAGTCGCGAATATTATGCAACCTTCACGGCTTTCGATGGCAGGATTGTCGTGCCGGAGTTGGTAGAGACCACTGATTTCCTCCAGTTTCGATTCATTACTTTGAACGGCCCTGCCGCGCAAAACAAGGGCATGGCCCTCTTCCCCCGGAAAATCAATGGGCTCTATGCCATGCTCTCGCGGCAGGATAACGAAAATATCTACTTGATGTTTTCCGAAAACGTCCACTTCTGGAATGAACACAAGCTGCTGCTCAAACCGAAATATCCATGGGAACTGATTCAGATTGGGAACTGCGGATCTCCTATTGAGACTGATGCGGGCTGGCTAGTGCTCAGCCATGGCGTGGGCCCCATGCGCAAATACTGCCTGGGCGCGTTTCTGCTGGATCGCGATGATCCCGGCAAGGTACTGGGCCGTCTTCGCGAACCGCTGCTTCGTCCCAACGAGAATGAGCGGGAAGGCTATGTGCCTAACGTTGTTTATACCTGCGGGGCTCTCCTGCACGACGGTGCCTTAGTGCTGCCGTATGGCCTTGCCGATCACGCCACAGGTTTCGCGATCATCCCATTGGCCGAGATTCTGAGTGCGATGGATGGCGGCGGCGCTGAGTCTGCTGGTTGACGGATGCGGGCTAAACGAATCGCGGTGCTGTCGCCGGTAGCCTGGCGAACGCCTCCTCGGCAATATGGGGCCTGGGAAACGGTCGCCAGCAATATCACTGAAGGACTTGTTGCCCGCGGATGGGATGTAACTTTATTCGCGACAGGAGATTCCGTGACCCGTGCTCACTTGCACGCGGTCGTCGACCGGGGCTATGAGGAGGATTCCGAGATTGATCCCAAAGTGGTCGAATATCTTCATATCTCAGAAATGTTTGAACATGCATCTGAGTTCGACCTGATCCACAGTCACTACGACTTCATGGCGCTGAGCTATTCGCGGCTAATTAAGACGCCCGTCCTCACCACCATTCACGGATTCTCATCTCCACGGATCATGCCGGTCTATGAGAAGTACCGCGACGGGTACTTCGTCTCGGTCAGCGATTCCGATCGCGCGCCGGGACTGAATTATCTGGCGACCGTATATAACGGAATCGACCTTGCCCTGTATCCGCTTCAGAAATCTGGCGGCGACGATTTGCTTTTCCTGGGGCGAATTCATCCGGACAAAGGGGTCCATCTAGCGATTGAAGTCGCCCGTCACAGTGGGTTGTCTTTGCTCATCGCCGGCATCATCCAGGATGAAGCGTACTTCCGGGAGCAGGTGAAGCCGCATCTGAATCGGCAGATCCGTTTTATCGGGCCAGTGGACGTGCCTGGGAAGAACAAATTGTTCGCGCGAGCCCGGGCGCTGCTCCACCTGAACGTCATCCCGGAGCGGTTCGGCCTTGTCCTTGCGGAAGCAAATGCCGCGGGCGTACCGGTAATCGCCATGGATCTGGGCTCCTGTCGCGAAGTGATCAAAGACCGGGAAACGGGGTTTCTGGTCAATAGCGTCCATGAAGCCGTGCAGGCACTGGAACAGGTAGGCAAAATCGACCGCGGCATTTGCCGCCGGAGGGTGGAGCAATGTTTCTCGATCGAAATCATGGTGAAGGCGTACGAGCAAGTCTATTCCACAATCTTCACCCTGGAAGCGAGCAAGCGATTATGACAATTACGAGACGCTTCGTTCTGAGGTATTTTCTCCGCCAATCGATCCCTACTCCGGCGGAATAGCGGGAACGGAACTCGCTTTTGTGTCGCGGCGGCGCTTTGCCCAGCCCAATTTATCTTCCTGCCGCGATCTGCCAATCGACAGCGCATCGGGCGGCACATTCCGAGTAATCACCGATCCAGCGGCGATATACGAGCCGTCGCCAACCTGTACCGGCGCTATCAGCGTTGAATTGCTGCCCACAAAAGCGCCTTCGCCAATATGCGTTTGATGTTTCTTCTTTCCGTCGTAGTTGCACGTGATGGTGCCGGCGCCGATGTTCGCGCCCGCGCCAACGTGCGAATCGCCCAGGTAAGTCAAATGACTGGCTTTCGATCCTTTGCCGAGCTTAGTTTTCTTCAGCTCGACAAAATTGCCGATGTGAGACTCCTCAGCGGCCTCCGCGTTCATACGCAACCTGGCAAATGGGCCGACCGACGCTTTGCTGCCGATGGACGAGGCTTCCGCCACGACATAGGGAAGGATAGATACGTCATCCGCGACGTGGCAATTACGCAGCACCGAGCCGGTACCGATTCGACAACCCGTTCCAATGCGCGTATGGCCGCGCAACTGGACATTCGCTTCAATCACCGTATCGGGCGCAACTTCCACGTTTACGTCGATGGTAACGCTCTCGGGATTCTCAATTGTCACGCCGCAAAGCATCAAATCGGTGGCTTTGCGCGAGCGCAGAATTTTGTCGGCAAAGGCCAGTTCCACCCGCGTGTTGATGCCGAGCAGTTCGTTCTCGTCCGGTACGGACAGCGGGGCCACCGGGTATCCATGACGAGTGAGGATCTCAATCATGTCAGTGAGATAGTACTCGTTTGCCGGATTGTTCGGCATCACCTCGTTGAGATATTCCCAGAAGGGCCGCGCATTGAAGCAATATACGCCGGGGTTGATCTCACGAATTTTCAGTTGAGCGGCATTGGCGGCCTTCTGCTCGATAACGGCAGCTATTAGCCCACGACTGTCGCGAACTATGCGGCCATAGCCGGCCGGATCGGTGACTTCGGTGGTGACTATCGCACCGCCGGTGGCATTCGCATCAGTATGTTCAACTAATCGGGTGAGTGTCTCAGGGCGCAGGAGCGGACCATCGCCGTTGAGGATGAGGAGTTTGCCTTCCGGCTTTCCGGCGGCGGCTTGCGCCTGCCGCACGGCATGACCGGTGCCCTTCTGCTCAGTTTGTTCCGCGAACCGGACGCTCTGTTCAGTAACGCTGGAGCGGACCTGCTCCGCCTGATGACCCACCACGGCTACGATGCGGTCTGCCGAGGCCACGTGCCGGGCGGCACGGATAACTTGGTTCAACAACGTATCGCCGCCCGCTTCGTGCAGGACTTTGGCTTTTTTCGATTTCATGCGCGTGCCCAGCCCGGCGGCAAGGATCACGACGGTAACATCTGAGTTCATTTGTGTTTTAGGCGTTGTAATTGAAGTGCTTCCCGCCGCACCTGATAAGCGCGTGAGCGGCTGGCCAGATTCAGTACCACTTCGGCCAGAGCCGCCGGGTCGTGCCGTATTTTGTCCCGCGCAGTGGATGCCTTTGAAAAGAGATCGGCGGTTACAACCTTGAGCCCCATTTGCATCAGTTCGTCGGCGTCGTTGGCAACCGGTTTCACCAGCGCACTGGCGTACTTGCGCTTTAAAGCGGGCGGTATGGGAGCCGAATTGACCACCACGCAATCTATCAGTTTCCTCCCGGCATGCGAGTGGATCGCGCTCACATGGGCGGATGCGGAAAAATTGATGGTTTCGCCCGGTTGCCACATCAAGTTAACAAAATAAACCTTTATGGCCGGAGAATTGGCGATGGCGTCGGCCATCCCTTTTACCAGAATGTTTGGTATGACGCTGGTATAGAGCGAACCAGGGCCGAGGGTAATCAAGTCCGCTTGCTGAATGGCGGCGATCGTATCGGGCAGCGGATCGCAATCGGCAGGTTTCAGGCGCACCAACTGAATCGGCCGACGGCTCTTGCTGATCTTTGTCTCGCCGCTAACCACCGAGTTGTCGGTCAGAACAGCCTCAAGCGTGACGTTGGCCGAGGTGGCGGGAAAAATATGCCCGCGAATGGCGAGGATTTCTGAAGAAAGCTTAACTGCTTGAGCGAAATCGCCTGTGATCTGATGCAACGCAGTAAGGAATAAATTCCCAAAGCTATGCCCCTTCAACCCGCGGCCGCTTGCAAAGCGGTACTGAAACAATTGAGAGAGCAGATGCTCGTCCTCGGAAAGAGCGGTCATGCAGTTGCGGATATCGCCGGGCGGTAGAATGTCGAAATCGCGCCGTAAACGTCCGGAACTGCCGCCGTCGTCGGAAACGGTCACCACGGCGGTAATATCCACAATCGGGTTGCCCGGCTCAGGAATCTTCTGAATGCCGCGGGCATGCTTCTTCAGACCGGACAAGAGGGTGGAAAGGCCCGTGCCGCCGCCGATGGATACGATGCGCAGAGGAGCCTTCAGCGACGATTGTTGGATGGGGGAAACGCGGGTAAGGCTCGGCATTGCCCCTCAGTGGGTGATAAATAGCATCAACTTCCGGCTGAACCTTTGCAACTTCAAGGAGGCGTTAACCGCATGAGGGGACAAGCGGTTCTAGCGACGCTTCTTCGGCTTCTCTTCTTCGTCTTCTTCATAAACGGGAACCGAATCGAGGTCTTCTGCCTCAAACACCTGTCCGCAATCGAGGCATCGGACGTAGTCGATGCCATCACGCCGGTGAAGAAATTCGGTTCGCTCGTGCTGACAACCCTGCATAGCGAAATAACACCTATTCTAGACTGAGTGACATAACTGTCAAGTGGGCAATTGATTATAAGCCGCGGTCAATTGATTTGGGAAGCCAGCCAGGCATCTGTACAATTCGAAGTGAAGTAACACGCAGTGCTCCGTGGAAGTTCCCAATCCTGTTATTATCGATCCGCAATCGCCAGAGTTGGCCGCCGTTCCGGAGACGCGGGGAATTTATCTATTTTCGATTTCTGGGAACTCTCCTCACCTTAGCTGGTCAAACAATCTTAAACGAAGACTAACCCGCCTACTTGTTCCATCCTATACCGGGAGGGATGCCATTCTGCCGAGGCATTCCACAAAATTGGATTTCATTCGTTATTGGCCAGCCAGTTCGCGGCTTGAAATTTCGCTCCTGATGTATGAATTGGCCAAACAATACTACCCGGTAGATTACCTTAAACACCTACGGCTTCGTTTGCCGTGGTTCGTTACACTTACCGGTGGTGATGCCTTTCCCCGCCTCGAAATTGTGAATCGTCCGTCCGCCAAGAATAGCGCCGTGTATGGTCCTTTCCTCAGCCGCGATCTTGCGCAGCGCTATGAGCAGCAGGTTCTCGGATTATTCCAGCTCCGCCGCTGCACGGAAGTCCTGCATCCGAGTCCCGAACATCCAGGTTGTATCTATGGCGAAATGAACCAGTGTCTGCGGCCGTGCCAGCTCGCCGTGAGTCAAGACGAGTACGCTAGTGAAGTAGGGCGGGTGAGCGATTTTTTTGCCAGTAACGGGAAAAGCTCAATAGCGTTGTTGGCCAGTGCGCGCGAGCGAGCATCCACCGAACTCGATTTCGAACAGGCAGCTTACATCCATAAACGACTGGAGAAAGTGGCGGCAGCAACTGCCTGCCGCGATCAGGTGATTAACGCAGCCAATCAATTCAACGGTGTAGCGGTAACCAAAGGCTTTGGCAAATTGCAGTTCCGGCTATGGCCGCTCTTTGAAGGCTATTGGCAATCACCGGTGGATTTGGAAGTAAACATGCAAGAAGCGAGCGCGAAATCGCTCGACCAGGAGTTGCGGGAATCGCTGACTGCCGCGCTGAAAACCGCTTCAAACCAGGGCAAGCGAGCGGAGCAATTGGCATTGTTTTCGCGCTGGTACTACTCGTCGTGGCGGGAGGGCCAATGGTTTCCGTTCCGCAAGCTGGACGATCTGAACTACCGGCGCTTGGTCAAGGAAATCTCAAAAATGGCCCAGTCAGACAAAGGAAAAGCCGCTAACTAACTGCTCGTGATAGCTTAGCCTCATGGCGGAGCAAGAAATAGAAGAGCATGTACACCACGCGCAGGAGCCGTTCGACAAGGTAGTCGCCGGCACCATGGCGATCGTAGCGGCGCTGTTGGCGGTGGTGTCGGTCCTGGGGCAGCGTTACAACACCGAAAAGCTTTTGACACAGCAGAAAAGTTCAGACCAGTGGGCGTTCTATCAAGCGAAGAACATCAGGCGCTATTCGGCGCAGGTTGCGCAAGACACCCTCGCCCAGATGAAAGCCGGGCCTGAGGTCATTGGCAAATACGTTAAAGACGGCCAGAAGTACGACAAGCAGATGGAAGACATTCAGAAAGACGCCAAAGAGTTTGAAAACGAGAGCGAAAAGGCGGGAGGCCAGGCTGAGCGGTTTCATATCGGCGAGGTGTTCCTGGAAGTAGCGATCGTGTTATCATCGCTCGCGATTTTATCGAAGCGGAGGGTGTTCTTTGTTGGCGGCGGAATAAGCGCGGTGATCGGTGTTATTTTGGCGGTGACCGCTTATTGGGCGGGTTAAAAGCCGAGGTAGTCGATGGACCTAGTACTACTGTGTTACAAACGTAGGGCACAGCACAAAGGGCAACAAGGGAGTTGGTGAAGGAGTGAGCGGGCGAGGCGGAGGCGAAGAGTAGCAATCGAGGCTGGGTTATGCCGCTCGGCCCTTGTGCGCGGAGCCACGGGGTTGGAAGTCGGCAGGAAGTGGCGGAGTGCGTAGCTCCAGTTTGCCGCTGCGGGCGGAGGGGGAAAAACGGCTTCGCTCTGCCATCAGGAAACCGTAAGCGGCAATGCAAAGTGTGGCGTGATGATGAAAACCTCGCCAGCCTCTGCCTTCGTAATGGCCCAGTCCGAGTTCCTGCTTTAACTCTTCGTAGTCCCGTTCGATGATCCAGCGCTGTTTGGCGATCGCCACTAAATCTTTTAGTTTTGTATCGGCTGAGAGCGTCGAAAGCCAATATTTAGCCGGTTCCGATTCTCCTTTCGGCCATTCCATCAGCAGCCATTCCTCCGCCTGGGGTTCGGCTTGCCAGTAGTCGCGATGCGCCGGACGAACTCGCACGGCGGCAAAACGCGAGCGTAGCTTCTGTTGCGTGCCCTGCCGCCAGGTGACTGTCTGCCATTCTTCCGCCGGTAACTCAGAGGCCAGTTGCTTAGCCGAAATAGGATGATGATCCTTGTCTCGTCGCAGCAGGCTCGCGGGACGCCTAATCTGTTTGCGCGGCAAAGGTGGCAGCGGTTCGGTGCCGGGTTCCCATACAGACAGCGAGGACTGCACACCCACCGAGTACTCCAACCCCAATTCCGTAATACCTGCCCGAAACCGACCATCGACTCCATAACCGGCATCGGCCACCACTACACCCGGCGTGACATTTTCCTCCACCGCTTGCCGTATCTGCGCTAACGCGATCTGTGGCTTGGTCTGAAACTGAACTTTAGCGGGGACGCCGCCTTGCTGCCGCCGCTTCTTATCCTGAGTCCACGCTTCGGGCAGGTACAAACGAAAGGCAATAGGCAGACTCGCTGACCAGGTGGCGACCGACAAACTCACCGCCACGCGGCAGTTATCCTGCTTGCCCACCTGGCCACAGTATTGTCGAGCCACGCCCACAGAATGACTTCCCTTCTTGGGAAAGCCCGTGTCATCGACGATCCAGCACACTACCTTGCTCGGCTTCTTCATGGCTGGCAAAACCCACTCCCGCACCTGCCGAAGCACCTCTTCATCACTCCACGGCGCGTCTGCCACCACGTGATGCAAACTCTGGTGCATGCGCCGAACATTGTCTGGTGCTAGACGCGCCGCCATCGGTTCTACACTCTTGCGCTCACCCGGCAACAGCAAGCCCGTGCAATAGTTCCTCAGTGGAATGTCTCGATCGGCATGTCCCGCGGCTTTAACCAGGCCATCCATGTATGCCGCAAAGCGCTTTTCTTGTGGGCCTGGCTCGGAGGCTTTCTTTCCCACAAAACAATTCTATACTATTTTGTTCTGTTTTGTAACACAGTAGTACTAGGTGCTCACGACTTCGGGCACCCGCTGGCGCGACGTATGTGTCACCTCGGCAGGGGATTCCGGGGAAACACATCCGAATACGGCGGCCAACAGGTAGAACACAGCAGTCAGGAGCAATAGCGCTTTCATTCCAATAATGAAAGAGAGATTTTGACTGAGACCTCCTGCGACGGCCCCCATAATGTTGCTCCCAAAGCAGGCGGATTTATCAACGCACTGGCGGAAAGTTTCGGCAAAAATAATGCCGGCGAAAAAAACAGGTACGCAGTAAGCCGCTGCAAAAAGTGAGCCCACGGTCAATGTCCTGTAAGGCAGCAGTTCCCAAGGGACGAAGTAAATCGCGAGGATCGAACTTACTAAACAGGCATACCACGGCAAGAGTGGAAACCGAATCTTTGCACTGCCGTTAAGAGGATGGGAAGCCGTTAGCAAACGCGACGTCCAGCCACGGTCCACGCAAAAAGTAGCGATAACCAAAACCACTAAAATCATGCTCAAGGCGATACAGTTCACCCACCAGGTAGCTCCGAAATAGAGTGCAAGCCTGCTAACAATCTGCGTTTCCAAAAGAAGAAATCCCGCTCCCAGAAAGAAGAAATTCCAGGTGGACGCCTTGCCCGGTTCCAGCGCGCCGCGCGTCAGCACAAATGCGATACCCAAGAGGATTAACGAAATAGTCAAGTAGGTTCGTGGAACGGCGTGGTCGCGGTGATAAATGTAGGGCCAGTCATCGGTCGTGAGCGCTGGAGCTTGGCGCAAGTCGAGGGCGAATGGCGGCGGATTTTGCTGGATCATCCTGGCGAAATCCGGTCTCGCCGCCCGTTCCCAGGCACCCCCATCGTTTGAGGCAACGAACTCGGTGGCGGATAAGAATGGCCCCACCATGGGTACGTAGTAGGCTACCGGGGCCCTGCCAAAAAGATGATTGAACATGGCGTAGAATCTCAGTCCCATCCAGGTTGCTGGCGCGCGCACTTCGAACTTGACTATCAGAACTCCCGACGGATTAAGCAACCGTTTGGCTTCGGCGAGGGACTCCTCCGTGTATACATAACTGTCGATGCGCATGTTGCTGTAGCCCGAGAACTCGGTGTGTGAGTCAAGTAACCCGAACACCACGACATCGTATTTGTCTTTTGCCTGCCGGAAAAACGCCCGTGCATCGTTAATTACCAGGTGGACCCGCGGCGAGTCGTAGGGATGGTCGGGGTGAAGACGCTTGCCAAGGGCGTAGATAACCGGGTCGATCTCAACGGCATCCACGCGGCCAGCGCCATTACGCAACGCAGCGTCCGCATCGTTTCCGGCACCCGCGCCAACGATCAAAACGCGATCGCGCTTACCGGTAAGTCGAAACGGCGTATCGTACGAACTGTTCTGGTAGGTGCTCGCGAGGACGCGATCAGCCGCCAGACGCTCCGCCGAGAGGTTGCCAATGGTCATGTAGCCGGTATTGTTGACCAGAATATTGAACTGTTTGTCCTCAAGTGCCTGAACCTCAAGTTTTTGGTAAGGCGACCAGTGAATTTGATCGTTTTGCAGAGCCGAATAAGAAAGCAATCCGATGCCGCAGGCCAATAGAACGTTACCTTGGTGAAGTAAACCTTGGTGCCGGGGGCGGAGCAGGACCAACAAGAGCATGGCGAATGCGAACCAAGAAACAGGGGCGAGTCCAAAGAAGGAAAGCGCGGCGAAAAACCATATGCCCGCTAAGCTTCCCAGCAGATTTGCCGAGTAGGCGGCCACGGGATTCTTAGCTGACCGCAAATAGGCGCCCACCCATTGCCCCAGCGGAATCATCGTTCTGATGACCAGCAGCAAAAGAAGCGCGATGAGCGCCGCCGAAACCAAGAACGGCCTGAGCATAGGGGGATTGCCGATTGGCCCCGCCGCCCACGTTTGTGAGTCGGGCGAGAACGACAGGAACGACGAAATACCCTCCAAGAGGTGATGCCAGGAAACCAACGGCAAGCCAACCAGAATGACTAGACCTCCCAACGCCGCACTGTTAAAGAGGTTTGTCTTCTTCTCTTTTGACCGATAACAGCCTATTCCAAAGCCAAGAAAGCAGGCGATTAGGGCCAAGTTTTGAAAGTACGCAAAGACTCGAACCTCAGTGCCGATCCAGCGAATCAACAGAACTTCGATATATAACGAGGCAAAGCTAACAAAAAAAAGCGGCAAATTGATTTGCCCGTCTGGATTTTCCTTCAGCTTGAGCAGAGAGAAGATTCTCATTCTAGAACACTGAGTGCGGACGCCGGGTGTTTTTCTCAGCCCTCAGAAGGGTAGAATTATCCAAAATGGGGACAAATTAAGCAACTTGGGCGCGAATGCGGAGAAATCTAACAGTTCACCTGGCGTCCGACAGGGCGAAAGCGCAAGGGGTTAAGGGCAATTAATGCTTCATCAGCGGCCCAAGATCCGCTAGCTGTTCCAGATTCTTCTCCGGCATCGAAATCGCAACATGTACGCTTGTCCCAGAGTTTTCGAGCGTCATCCCGTCCAGCGATGAAGCCAGAATCCCCGCTCGGGGATCGTTCTGCCGCTGCATCTGCACCATGCTTGTCACAAAACGCACCACGTCGGCGAAGCTTTGCGCATCTTTTTCCGACCGCGTAATGGCATCGAAAGACATCTGAATCATCGCGCCGAGCTTTACGCCGCCGCTCGACTGCACGACACCCTGTAACGCCCGCGACTGCTGCTGCACCGATTGGTCCGTTTCTCGTTGGATGTGCTTTGCCAGGAAGCCGCCGCCGACCAACGACACAAACCAGGCGTCATTCGCCGCGCCCACTGCGTCGATCTTGTTCTGCAAGTCGGGATCGAGCACGCTAGGTGTCGAACGGTTCGCGATAATCTGCTGCAGCGTTTCCAGATCGGCCATTACCGCGACTCCGATGTCTGGGAAGCCGATAGCGGTTTGCTGGCCATGATCTTTGTTCACAATGATGTCCGTTCCTTGAAACGTTTGAATGGAAGCGCCCTTCGTTTTCGCCAGGGCTTCAATCTTTTGTTGGTCGAAAGTGCCGCGTGCCAAAATGGCGAACGAGTGCTGGTCGTGCCCACTTGGGCCGGCGGTTTCAAAGACAATCTGCTGCAGGTCGCGGCGCGGATCGAAGCCGGTTTCCGCCACCATCTCTTGGAAGTGCTCGTCTTCGGCTTGCGATTTGCTCAACAGGTACTGTCCGAATTCGGAACTGCGAGCCTGCGTGACGTCCACGCTCCCAACGATCTTCGCGCCGGCTGGCACGAGTGAGAGCAGTCCGCTGTCAATATTCGCTAAAGCCGATAGCGATGCCGCGAGGAACAAAACCGGGATACACAAAATCTGGCGCATGAAAACTCCCACATTAAGGAACGTTTCAGGGACGGGAAAGTTCCCACCAACCAGTCTCTCGCACTAAAGATCAGCCCGTTTGTTGATGCGTGCCTGCCTGGCGCTATTGGTCAGAAACATAGTCGCAGCTCCGAAAATGACGCACAGGGGTATGGAAAACGCCGGGGTAATTGGCCGGGATCCAGGTATAAGCTTCCACGACCCATAGCCCAGCGCCGCAGTGCCGAGCGCTCCAGCTATAAAGAACGTATTCAGGAAAACATCGAGGAGGAAAAGCGCGGCAGCCCCGCCCACCCACCACAACCCGGCCGCTGTTGCGCCGCTCCGATAGAGGAAATAAGCACCGGTGACGGCCATAGCAGCTCCGGCAGCAGCGGGCCAAACTCGTCCCGGCCAGACGAACTCACCGTAGATAAAAAGGAAGCCGAGTACGCTGAGCACGAATGCGGTGTTGGGTCCGAGCCACATCCTTAAGCCTAGGGCGCGAACGCTTACGGGATGCCCGCCGCAGCCGGTTCAATCGCGCTATCGGGCTGTTCGACGGGCAAATCAAACCAGAATGTTGAACCAGGGCCGGGTTGGTTGTTGTACATCCCAATGTGGCCACCCATAAGCTCCACCAGTTGTTTACAGATGGTGAGCCCAAGGCCAGTGCCCCCAAAGCGCCGCTTGTTCGTACCGTCTGCCTGAAAGAAGGCTTCAAAGATGCGGTCTCGTAGTGTTTCTTCCACCCCAATGCCCGTGTCGGTCACTTCGAATCGAACGGATTGGGCGGCGTCTGCGGCCTTCATTACGACGTGAACTTCTCCGGCAGGCGTAAACTTCAGCGCATTTGCAATGAGGTTGGTCAGAATCTGTCTAAAGCGGACGCTATCGGCCCAAATGCTGGAAGGCGCCGTATCCTCAACCTTGCAATTCAGACGTAAACCTTTAGCCTCCGCGCGCAAGCTCAACAGCTTCACAACGGCCCGCAGGCTCTCGCGGATATCCACCGCTTCAAAGTCGAGCGAAAGCTTTCTTGCCCCAATCTGCGAAAGATCGAGCAGATCGTTGATGATGGTCAGCAGATCGTTCGCGCACTGGCTGACAACCTCTGCATATTCCCTTTGATCGGCGGTAAGCTCGGTGCTCTTCAGCAGGTTGATCATGCCCATGATGCCGTTCATGGGGGTCCGCAGCTCGTGCGAGGTATTAGCCAGGAACTGCTCTTTCAACTGAGTGGCTTCACGCGCCAGCCGCAGTGCTGTACTCAATTCTTCATTCTTGCTTTGGAGCTCCTGCGCCGATTCGAGCAGGCGCTGCTGGGCCTCTTTGCGGTCGGTAACGTCGCGGCCTATTCCCTGGATGGCAAAAGCGTGCCCTTTCTGGTAAATGATACGAGTGCTGACTTCCAAGAAACGCCGCGTTCCCAGCTTCGAAACAACGGGCAGTTCGTAGTGCTGGGTGGGGCTGCCGCCCAGATGGGCGAGTATGCAGTCCTGCATCAAAAAACGCGCTTCCGGCGCCACCAGTTTTTCAAAATGTTTTCCGATCAGTTCAGTGCGCGTGTAACCTGTTAAGGTCTCGCCAGCCCGGTTGATGGCAATCACTCTGCCTTTTAGATCGTGTAAAACGATAACGTCATTCGCGTTTTCAAAAAGTTCTCGAAAGCGTTCTTCACTCGCGCGCAAGGCGTCTTCCACGGTGTACCGCACCGTCTCGTCTTGAATCAACGCCAGGCGGGCGTCCACTCCATTGAGCTTGAACGATGAGGAAACCATCGTTACAATCAGTTCGCGCCGGGCAGCACTGCGATGGGCTATGGGTCCGATGGAATTTCTTGGTTTTCGTAGCTCCTCAGCCAATCCAATTGGATTGGAATCGGCTTCCGTTTCGAAAAGGTCCAACAGATTCAGCGAGCAAATCTCTTTCTGGGCGTAACCATAGAGTTCGACTGCGCTTTGATTTACCTGAAGAATCTGCAGTGTCTGGCTCGAAGTAAACTACCACTGGGACCGGGTGTTCGAGAAACGCGTTCTCGTACGCAACCAGTTGCGTTCTCAAGCGTTGAATTGTCGTTTGCGGTTCACGAAGCCGTTCCTCAAGCCCCGGTGCGGGAAGTCCATCGAAGGCATTTCCCAATTTGTCGTCGATCGAAATCGCAGACGGTTCAGTCATCACGCCGCTCAATGCCGACTATGGACATTCGTCAGAGACTACTGTAGCAGTCAAAGTGCAGTCGTCGAATTCAGTAGCCAATTTGTAATAAACGCCCGCAATAAACATTTCGCGAGTAAGTTGTTTTAACGAAGAATTCACAGATCCAAAATGGCCTAGCAACCCGCTTGCTCGAAAGTGGAAACAGAGGCTGAAACTAAATGACTGTTACAGCAAGAACCACGTTCCAACTATTCTGGCGGGACCGCTCGGTCACTCCTGAATTCCATACCGGCGTCTCTCTTCATAGCCACACCATGTATTCCGAGGAGAGCCTGGATATGGTGCCGCGCTACACGGCCAAAGTTCCTTATCTGGGCGGTGCTATCCGCCGCCAACAGGTGGAATATAGCCGTAGGAACAATGCCGCCTTTGACTTCGGCAACGCATTTTGGACGCCGCCGCTAGCGCCACGCCAAGCCTACCGTTTGGAAGAGAAGCAGATTCACCGCCAATTTAACCTTCCCGCACTTGTCTCGCTAACCGACCATGACGATGTACGCGCCGGTACACAGCTCCATGTGCTTGACCGCTTCAGAAAAGCGCCTGTTTCCACGGAATGGACCGTTCCTTTCGGCCGCACCTTCTTCCATCTTGGCGTACACAACATGCCTGCCGGAGACTCGGCGGCGTTGATGCGCCAATTCGAATCCTTCACGGCTGATCCAAAGGAAACCAAACTCATCGGACTGCTCGAAATGCTCAATGCCTATCCGGACGTGCTGTTGATTCTAAATCACCCGCTCTGGGACGAAAAGGGTATTGGGATTGAGCAACATGCCGGAATTGCTCGGGATCTTCTTGGGCGCTGCGGCCATTTGCTTCACGCCTTGGAACTGAATGGCTTGCGGGCATGGGACGAAAACAAGCAAGTGATCGCCCTAGGCCGCCAGATCGGCCTGCCATTGGTTGCCGGAGGCGATCGCCATGGCCGCGAGCCGAACGCCATCCTAAACCTTTCAACGGCGCGGGATTTTTCCGGATTCGTTCGCGAGGTACGGCACGAACGTGTGAGCCATGTTACATTCATGCCGCAATATCAAGAGCCGCTGAAGCTCCGGATTCTACAGGCTATGATCGACGTCGTCCGCGACTATCCCGAGAATTTCGAAGGCCGCCGATCATGGCGCGACCGGGTCTTTTATCGGGATCCGGAAACCAGAGCCGTTACCCCTCTCGGATCCATTTGGAGTGATGGCGGTCCTTTGATCGTCAGGCACTTCATCGCAGCCATGCGTTTGCTGGAATGGCGCGCTGCACGGTCTGCCCTGCGTCTTGCGCTGGATGATCGCTCTTCTGTCTGGTCTGACCAGGAGGCCGCTATTTGAACAGTTATCCGCGAGCGGCCTTTTTGCCCGACACGTTTCATGAGGTGAATGGCGTCGCGCATACCGCCAGGCAATTGGAGGCCTTCAGCCGGCGCAATCAAATTCCTTTTCTGAGCGTACATTGCGGTCCGGTTACCGAGAAAACGACTGACGGCACAGCCACCCTTCTTCAACTGAAGCGTGGACCGGCGCGCATCGGCCTGGATGCCAATCTCGATTACGACCCGCTGCTGATGGGCTATGCCGGACGTGTGCTGAAAGAAGTTAAGACTTTTGGCGCGGACCTAATCCACATTACCGGGCCGGGCGATATGGGCGCAGTCGGGGCTTACATTTCGTGGCGCTTGAATTTGCCGCTTGTTATCTCTTGGCACACAAGTCTGC
This sequence comes from Bryobacterales bacterium, assembly GCA_963718465.1. Taxonomy (GTDB): domain Bacteria; phylum Acidobacteriota; class Terriglobia; order Bryobacterales; family Bryobacteraceae; genus Bog-105. The sequence goes on from CAVQZK010000036.1 coordinate 470,982, forward strand.
ATGAGTACGCCGGCACCCGCCTCCAGCGCTTATTGAGTTTCGCGGGCAACGGGTTTAGCAAGCGGGCAGGACGGATAGCCGAGAATTTGTCCCTGCACATATTGCGCTGTTTCTATCGGCGCGCCTGTATCACTATGGCGCCAAACCAGGAGTTGCTTGAACTCACTCGCCGCTTGACGGGCCGGCCGGGTCCTGATGCGGCGCGGTATCGATAAGCAATTATTTCACCCTGGCCCCCGAAACCGCACTGGTGACACATTCCGCATCGGCTATGTGGGTAGGCTGACGCCTGAAAAGAATGTTCGCTTTCTGGCGGTACTGGGGAACACCCTCAAAACTCTCGGGCGAGAAAAATTTGAATTCATGATTGTGGGCGAGGGCAGCGAAGAAGAATGGCTCCGGAAGAATGTCCCTAATGCGGCCTTTGCGGGTGTCTTGCGCGGAGAGCGCCTGGCGGAAACCTACGCCAACATGGACCTGTTCGTTTTTCCCTCACATACCGACACCTTCGGCAACGTCATTCTGGAGGCACTCGCTTCCGGTGTGCCAGCCGTAGTTACCTCGGGCGGCGGCCCGAAGTTTCTCGTGGAAAGCGGTGTAACAGGCCACGTTGCGTCATCTGATGGGGATTTCATTAGTTTTGTGAATAAGATAATGACCACGCCGGCCCTTCATGAGAAGATGCGCGGAGCAGCCTTCCACTCTGCGTCACTGCAATCTTGGGACGAAGTATTCGAATCCGTTTTTCGAGCTTACGGAGAAGGCGTGAAGCTGTACGCGGCAGCTCACTCCAAGGCCGCTCCTTTGTTATCCTCACGAGTGCATGGCCGGGGTAGTTCTTGACGGAAAGAAGATTAATCGTGAGATTCAGGAAGAGCTTCGGCCGCGTATAGCGGCTCTGAGTTCGAAGAAACGCGCACCGGCGTTGGCGGTTGTACTGGTCGGCGACGATCCCGCCTCGCAGATTTATGTTCGCAGCAAAATCAAGACGTGTCACGATCTTGGCATTCGCAGCATTGAACTGATGCCACCGGCGAGTATCACAACAGCAGAGCTGATCAAGCTCATGCAGCCCATCGTGAATGACGATTCAATCGACGGCATTCTGGTACAGATGCCCCTGCCAAAGCACATTGATGCCGATGCCATTAACGCATTGATCGACTCTTCCAAAGACGTGGACGGTTTCGGCGTCAACAGCCTGGGGCGGTTGGTTCTGAATGAACCTGCTCCGCGTGCCTGCACGCCCGCCGGCATTATGGAAATGCTCAAGCGCTACCAGATTCCAATTGCCGGCAAACACTCCGTTGTCGTCGGCCGTAGCCACATTGTCGGCAAACCGGTGGCGCTGCTGCTGCTGCATCAAAACGCGACGGTCACAATCTGCCACTCGAAGACGCAGAACCTGGCTGAAGAATGCCGCCGCGCGGATATTCTGGTAGCCGCCATTGGCAAGCCCGCAGCACTTACTGCCGAGTACATCAAACCCGGCGCGGTAGTGATTGACGTCGGTGTGAACCGCATCACCGACCTGCGGCAGGCGCAGAGCTTGTATGGGCACGAACCTGCGCGCCTGGAAGCCTTCGCCAGAAATGGTTCCACTCTGGTCGGCGACGTTGCCCCGCGTGCCATGCAGGAGCTTGCTGCCTTCTACACGCCCGTTCCTGGAGGCGTAGGTCCGCTCACTATTGCCATGCTCATGGCAAATACCGTGCAATTGGCCGAAATGCATCTGGAATGTTAAGCGTGGGTCTGACTGGCGGCTATGCCACTGGGAAGTCTTTCGTAGCGGCGGAACTGGAGGGCCATGGCTGCCACCTCATCTACGCGGATCGACTCGGCCACCAAACACTTCAGCCCACTGGCGAAGCGTTCGTTCCCGCCGTTGAAATCTTTGGACCCGATATTTTGTCTTCCGGCGGCACTATCGATCGTAAGAGGCTGGCGTCTATCGTCTTCAATTCTCCGGAATTGCTAGCCAGACTCAACGCCGTCGTGCATCCCGCAGTCTTTCGACTGGAAGAGAAGATGCTCGCAGAAATCCGGAGGGAGCATCCACGCGGCATTGTGGTGATTGAGGCGGCTATCCTGATAGAAACGGGCCGGTACAAGTACTTTGACCGCCTTATTCTGACAACCTGCAGCCCTGAAATCCAAATTGCCCGCGCTATGAAACGCGACGCTGCCACTCGCGAACAAGTGCTTGCCAGGCTCGAAAAGCAACTTCCGATGGAAGAAAAGAAGCAGTACGCCCATTATGTGATCGATACGGGCGGTACCAAGGAAGCGACTGCGCGTCAGGTAGAAAAGATGTTTTACGAACTCAAAGAATTGGCCGAGGCGAATGCATGAAATTACGCGTGGCCTTATGGAGTTTTCTGCTCACATTCGCATTCTTCTGGCTCACCTCGCGCGCCGATTGGAATGTACGAGGTATTACCGCTCCCATCTTCCGCCGGGCGTTGGATTGGTCTGAACCGGCCTCGGTGCATGGCTCGGGCCTTACGCCCGAAGAGCAGAACAATATCGAAATCTATAAGAATGGGCAGTCAGCCACCGTGTACATCACCAGCACGGCTGTACGCCGCGATTTCTGGTATCAGCCGGTGGCCTCGCAAAGCTTGGGTTCCGGATTTTTGATTAATGACGAGGGCTTCATTCTTACGAACTTTCACGTTATTTCCGGCAGCAAGAAGATTCAAGTCACCATGTCCGATCAAACCCAGTATTTCGCGACCGCGTTAGATACGGATCGGTCAGACGATCTTGCTTTAATCAAAATCAACCTCAAGAAGAAAGCGCCGTTTTTGAGGCTGGGCGATTCCGACCATCTGCAAGTGGGCCAAAAAGTTCTAGCCATTGGCAACCCGTTCGGTTTGGAAGGCACCCTTACGGTAGGCGTGGTGAGTTCCATCGGCCGCTCGATAGAAGGTGAAAACGAGCAGCGCCTTGAGGGCATGGTACAGACCGACGCGGCCATTAATGGCGGCAACAGCGGCGGTCCGCTGCTGGATTCTGCCGGCAATGTGATCGGCATCAATACCGCAATTCTCGGCCGCACCAACATGGGAATCGGCTTCGCTCTGCCCATTAATCGCGCGAAAGCGTTACTTGACGATTTCAAGGCTGGTCGTCTCACCGAACGTCCGAAGGTTGGCATCACGACCGAATATGTTGCCGGTGATCTCGCCGAAGCTTTGGGCCTCCCGCGGCGCGGCGGTCTGCTTGTGCAGCAAATAGCCGGTGGATCGTCGGAAGAGGCGGCCGGTCTCCGCCAGGCGAATCAGGTGGTTGCGATAGGAAACGTCGAACTGGGTGTCGGCGGCGATCTAATTGTGGCCATTGATGGCAAACCGGTTGATCGGGAAGACGCTTTGGTCCGGGCTATTTCCGCCCGGCGGGTGGGCGACTCCATCACCCTTACAGTGTTCCGTAATGGCGCGACCATGAACGTGCCCGTTAAGCTTCTACGGTCGCCTCCCGATATGGGTTAGGGCGTCGCGCCTTGCATTCCAAAGCCCATGTGATGTATCATGATATACGGCAGAGGTAGCTGAAATGACAAAAACGGAAAGAGCAAGAGTTTTTATGAATGGAAGAAGTCAAGCGGTTCGGATTCCGGCTGAGTATCGCTTCAATACGGATGAGGTCTACATTAGGCGTGATCCGCAGACTGGGGATTTGATTCTTTCACAAGCGCCAGGGAATTGGGACCAAATTTATGCCGCGCTGGATGCAGCGGGTATTCCAGAAGACTTCTTAACTGACCGCCGTCAGGACCAACCGCAGCAGCGACCCGAGCTTTGATTCGCCGCTACATGTTAGACACGAACACGGTGAGCTACATCGTGAGGGGGCGGTCGCCTGCCGCCCGCGTCAAGTTGGCGGAGCTAACTCAGGAGGAGATTGGCTGCATATCCACTATTACTGAGGCGGAGATCCGGTACGGGCTGGCGAAGGCGCCGAATGCGCATGTCCTGCGCGCGTCAATTGAAGGCTTTCTCGCGAAGATACAGATCCTCGATTGGGGCAGGGAAGAGGCGCTTGCTTACGGCGAGTTGCGGAAGAAGTTGGAAGTATCGGGCAGAATGCTCGGAAATATGGATCTGATGATAGCGGCGCACGCGATTGCGGTGGGTGCAGTGCTTGTCACAAACGACAAAGCCTTTTCACAGCTGGAAGAACTTGACGGAATCGTGAATTGGGCCGTTGACCTTTAGCGATAACCTATAACGCTGGGGGTGGAGGCGGCGGTGCGGGCACGTAACCAGGCTGATAGCTGGGAGTCGGCATGGGCGCGGGGTAGCCGACCGGCTGATAGGCGCCGCCACTTTCGAGTAAGCGCCTGGTCTCTTCATTCACTAGGACCCATAGGCCATAGATTCCGAGCGCGGTACCGAAAGGGAAGCTCAGCAGATGCAGAGACGAGACGATGATCATGAGAATTCGCGACCAAGGACGGAATTTAAGCAATCCAATACCGCCGATGATGGCGGGCGCGGATAGCGCCAAAAGAAATATGCCGATAGCGAGGCCGATAACGCCGATGACAGGTGCAGCGAATTGAGAGTTTTCAAGGTCCGGATATTTGCCGGATTGAGCAGCGGCAGCTATCGCCCCTGCTACGCTGCCCATAATCAGGAGAATGCCAACGCCGGCAAACGCAGTTAGGGCGCTCATGGCGATGTTCAAGATGCCGAGAATCTTAACGTGCTCTCTCACAATATAAGCCTCCAGGCCCGCTCAAAATAAGCATACGCCTTTTACTGTGCTTTTGTTCGCACTGGGCGGTGGCTTCCATCTCGTTGGACCGCCGGTAGCGGCTGCCAAGATGAAGGTTTCTTTAGATAATGCGGTGGTTTAGCGGGATGCAAAAGCTTCCATAAGCTACAGAAAAACCGCTAAAATGGATCTAACGCCTGAAGAAGCGTTATCTTACACACTGCTGCTCAATCCAGAGATGATTCCTTTAGCATTACTGGCAACACAATCCGGATTAGGTTCACGCATAATGACGGGACTCTTCGACGATACGTTCTCGGGCATCTACCGTCTCTCGCCCTTTGATTGGGCGATGCTGATTCCATATTTTGGGATCCTCAGCATCTTGTCGGTGTACGGACTGCATCGCTACACTACCATGCGCAGGTACCGGAAGTATCGCAAGAATCTGCCGGTAACGTCGTCCCAGGAGTATGCCCAACTGCCCCGCGTAACGGTGCAACTGCCGCTTTTTAATGAGCGCTACGTTGTGGACCGGCTGCTGGAAGAAGTGATCAAGCTCGATTACCCGCAAGACTTGCTGCAAATTCAGGTTCTAGACGATTCGACGGATGAGACGCACCCTTTTACCCAGCGGCTGGTGAATGAGTATAAAGCGGCGGGCGTTCCGATAGAGTATTGCCACAGAACGAACCGCCACGGATACAAGGCGGGCGCGTTGCAGGAAGGCCTGAAAACGGCCACGGGCGAGCTGATTGCGATTTTTGACGCGGACTTCATTCCCCCGGTGGATTTCCTGATGCGGACGGTCCATTTCTTCACCGATCCGGGCGTTGGGGTAGTGCAGACGCGCTGGAGCTATCTGAACAAAGAATTCAGCATCTTGACACAAGTTGAAGCAATGCTGCTGGATGGGCACTTCGTGCTGGAACATGGGGCGCGTTGCGGATCTGGGTTATTCTTTAATTTCAACGGGACTGCGGGCGTGTTGCGGCGCACGATGATCGACGATGCGGGCGGATGGCAGCATGAAACGTTGACCGAAGATTCCGATTTGAGTTACCGGGCGCAGTTGGCTGGCTGGCGATTCGTGTATGTGCCGAGCGTAGAGTGCCCGTCGGAACTGCCGGCGGAAACGTATGGGTTCCAAGTGCAGCAGGCGCGTTGGGCCAAGGGGCTTACGCAGGTTGCGAAGAAGCTGTTGCCCAGAATTCTCAAAGCGGATTTACCATTCCGGGTGAAGCTTGAGGCGTTCATGCATCTGACGCCGAACATTACTTACCCCATGATGATTGTGGTTTCGATGCTCATGCTGCCGGTAATGATTGTGCGGTTTTACATGGGCGTGTTCCAAATGGTGCTGATCGACTTCCCGTTGATTGTGGCGTCGTTCTGGTCCATATCGGCGTTCTATTTATATGCGCAGAAGGAACTATACCCGAAATCGTGGTGGAAGACGATTGCATTCCTGCCGATGTTGATGGCGGCAGGGGTCGCTTTAACAGTGAGCAACAGCAAGGGCGTGCTTGAGGCGCTGTGCGGGATACAGACGGGCTTTGCGAGAACGGCAAAGGTTGGAACGCGGAACGTAAAAGTGCAGCAAACCGCGTACAAACGCAAGAGCGGGTGGCTGCCCTACGCGGAACTGGCGATTGGCGCGTATTTCGTTTACATGGTGGAGTTCGCCATTGAGACCATGAATTACTTCGCCCTGCCGTTCCTGCTGCTGTTCGTATGCGGTTATTTTTGGGCCGGTTTTACCACGCTCTACGAGGAATACCGGGACAGAATGCAGTGGCAGCGCGCACGGAAACTGGCCGAAGCGCGTCCCTAATATCGTTGGTTCGTATCTCTCCAGGACTACCGAGCTATTCCGTACCGGGTTCAGTTCCTGATACCCCCTTACTTCGAGATAGTTGTCAGCAGACTCGATTATTCCGATACTCAGGATAACGACAGCCGAAGAGAGAGACATGGAGATCGCTCAACGAAAACTTCTTGCCTCTCTAAATTTAGGTAAGTTCTCCAGCACGGTTTTAATGCTGTGTTTTTTGGGCTCGCTTTCGCTCAGAGCGGGCCCGATTTTTTTCGTCCGGCAATTGGGAGCGCTGGGAGATGGACAAGCCAAGGCGACCGGGATCAATAACGCCGGGCAAGCGGTGGGTTGGGTGACGAATCCGCAGGGAGACATGAATGCCTTGTCTTTTGCGAATGGCCAAGCTAACGCGCTGAATGGCATTGGCCAAGCCAACGCTATCAACGATTCGGGATTGATTGCTGGTACCTCTTACAACCTTGCCAACACACCGGCGGTGACGACGTGGCTCGACGGGCAAGAGAACGTTTTGGGCATTAACGGGTATGGCACGGCGGTCAACGGAGCGGGCCAGATAGCCGGAGGATACATCAACGGCAGTGGCCAACTGAATGCTTTCACGCTCACCGGCGGAGTGCTCACCAATCTAGGAACTCTCGGAGGTTCCTGGAGTTCGGCTTACGGCATAAACTCCGCTGGTGAAACCGCGGGAACGAGCCTCACCTCGCAAGGGGTTTTTCACGCGTTCTTCAACGATGGAAATGCGCTAGTGGACCTGGGGACGCTCGGCGGCCAAAACAGCTACGGCATGGCGGTGAACGCAAGCGGCGCCGTGGTGGGCAATTCTCAAACAACCCAAGGATATGCGAACGCGTTTGCTTGGAACGGCACAACCATGACGGATTTGGGCACCTTGGGCGGAACCCAGAGCTATGCCTACGCGCTGAATCAAGCGGGGGAAGTGGTGGGCTCGTCATATGCGAGCGACGGCGCGTTGCATGGTTTTGTCTACTCAAATGGAGTGATGATCGATTTGAACTCGCTGCTGCCTGTGGGCAGCGGGTGGACGATTAATGCGGCTTACAGCGTCAACGATGCCGGTGACATATTGGCGGAAGGCACGTTGGGCGCCCAGCTCTATGCTGTCGATTTAACGCGATCATCCGCCACAACCCAATTCACGGCCGCGGTGGTGAGTACGCCGGAACCTGGAGCGTGCGCATTGGTCGGGCTGGGGTTGATAGCGCTGGCGCAGTTGCGGCGAAAACGGAACTCCTAACGCGCCTGGCAGCGACGCTGTTTCTGCTTCGGTATCATCGAAGTCGCCATGTCCATCTCGTTTGTCGCGCGTTACGCCTGCGGCGCTGCGATCATGGCTGCCCTGGGCGCTCAGGAAACGGACTCCGTGTTGCGGGTGACCAGCCGCCTAGTGGAAGTCAGCGTCGTTGCGCAGGATAAAAAGGGCGATCCGGTTCGTGATTTAACTCGCGGCGACTTCACGCTTACGGATAACAAGCAACCGCAAAAGATCGCGGTTTTCTCGCAGGAGATTGCCGAATCAGGACCGGCCACCGGAGCTTCAATCACCGAGGTAAGCCCGCTGGTAATCGCAAACCGTGTGGAGCGGCTTGCGGAGAGATCAACGGGAGTGGCGGTGCTGGTTTCGACGCTCTGACCATGCGTAATTTGGACGACTTCGTATATGGCAAGAAAGCGCTAGTGGAATTCCTGACAACGCTGGAAGCGGGAGATCACGTAGCGCTTTACTCCATCAACGGTCCTCAGGTTCGAGTAATTCACGACTTTACCGAGGACGCTTCTTCATTGATTAATTCAGTCAGGCGTTTGTCTGGACCGAAGATGCTGGACGAAGCGGCAGCGGCTGCGCCGGCGTTAGATGGGATCGGGAACGCCTGCGGCCTTGGCGGCGGACATTTAGACCAGCTTGCGGGCTTATTGGCGGAGGCCAGCCGGGCCGACGAGGCTGCACGCCTTCGCTTGAAAACGGAGTGGACGCTCACAGCGCTGGAGGTATTGCGCGTCATCTTACCGGCATTCCCGGGCGCAAGAACCTGATTTGGATTTCGAGCGGCTTTAATCTGAACATCGGCCTGAGCCCGGCCGCGTTTAAGACCGCGGAAACAAAAGGCGTTAATCAGGAGTTGTTCAACTACTCGGATCGGACGAACCGGATCGCGAGAATACTCTCCGAAGCCCAGGCAGTAGTTTATCCCGTCGATCCAGCCGGTGTGATTACCGACCAGATCTATAGCGCAAGTACGCCGAGCATTCAAGGAGCTAGTTAAATTCGACGTGAACAGAAGGCCGGCCACATGGTTACGGCAGGAGAAGCTGCGGCGCCGAGGGTGGCGGCCATGCGATTGATTGCCAAACAAACGGGCGGATTGGCTTTCTTCAATAACGATATTGCCGGCAACATTCGGCGAGCAGTGGAGGATGGGCGTGTTGCTTACACGCTGGGTTTCTATCCCTCGGAGGCGGCATGGGACGGCAAGTATCATGCGCTCGAAGTAACGGTCCAGCGTCTGGGAGTTCAGGTTCGCACAGGGGCCGGATACTTCGCGGAATCGATCTCGGGATCGGCGCCGGAGCGGGAATAATCGTTGCGCCTGGCGGTCGCGAGTCCGTTGGAAGGCGCCGCCATCGGAGTTAAGGTGAAGGTCGGAAGTAATCCGCTGGAGTGGTCGAGTCAAGACGTCGTTGTGAGCATTGATCCTCGCGATATCCGGTTTGAAGAGAGGGAGGGCCAAATGCGGGGTGACGTGGATGTAGTGTTCGCATAGCAGGCGGAGGACGGACGCCTGATCAGCGGCGAGAAAAAAGACGATTGAGTACAAACTCACGCGAGGCGCCTACGAACAGAGTCTTGCCGCCGGGTTATCCTTGCCGGAACATCTTACGATTGCGAGCACGGCATTTCGGGTCCGTATTGTAGTGCGCGACGCTTCGACGGGAGCAGTGGGATCTGTCTCTGTTCCGGTACGCAAGCCTGCCAAGAATTAGCGATGATAATTTACTTTCCGGCGGGTACCCAGACACGATCCGGATAGGCGAGATCGGCATTAGGGACCTCAGTGTGGACTTTGATGGGCCTGAGCGCGGCTTTGTTCTGCGGTTGGGCGGCAAAGGCGAGTTGGTATTGCCTCCCGTTCAAACGCGACGAAAGGTCGTCGAGAAACGGCTTGAAAGAGACGGGGTTGCCGAAACCTATATAGAACGACTCGCCGCCGGTCTCATCCGAAACGCGCGACAAAAAATTCTGGCCCCACGAGTTGCGCCAGAAGCTGTGCCCCATGTGGCCGGAACCGGAGGAATAGATGGAAAAGACGATGATTCCGGCGCGTTGTGCATCGGCGATGGACGCGAGCACGTAGGGATCGTCGAGACCTGTACCGAAACCGTAACGGTCGATTCCATCGGTAATCATGAGAACCTCGCGGCGCTCGGCATTGACTCCCGGCCATTTTTTGGCGACCTCGGAAAGCGAGAAGTAGGCACTCCCGGAGATGCCGGCTTCGCCTACCGGCAGCCGCATCGTTTTTGCAGCTTGCGCGTGATCTTTGGTCAAATGAGAGGTATACTCCACGGTGCCGTTCCGCATATATCCGACTGCGATTGCAGTAGTCTCAGGTTGAGAGTTGATGAAGTCGCGGAGGTCGTTCAATTCGGTTCCAACGCTTTGCCCGGCGCCGTCGTCAATCAGGATTAGAAGTTCCAGGCTGGCGTGCGCGCCTTGCATAGGGATCCACCCAGTGACGGCGTCGCGCGTTTTTCCTTCCAAGACCTGGATGTCCTGTTGCGAGAGCGCGGGCGGTTCGCCGGATTTACGGGCTTCAGCCGTAACAATGGCACGCGCCGGGGTACCGGGAATAGCGGGCTTGTCTTGCGAATAAAGCGCGGCAGCGGCGAGCAGCAAGACGGAGAATCGGAGGGGCATATATAGGTGAGACGTGTTCCGCCTGGCTCTGGTACTCGCAATTACACTGGGCTATGCGCGACAGGTGCTAGGAATGGAGGATCGACCACACGACGCTCTACGGAATGGCCACATTCAACAACGTCATGCCAGACTGATGTCTACCGGTTAGATGTTGACTGACGAACAGATCTCGAACCTGCGCTCGCGCTTTCCGATTCTTAGCGAAAAGACTTACCTTTATAACTGCTCGCAGGGCGCGCTCAGCGATGCCGCCGAATCGGGCATGCGCGCATACATCGAAAGTTGGCGCAGTTCCAGCGCGCCCTGGAATGATTGGATGGAAGTTTATGAAGCGATGCGAACGGAGTTTGCGCGTTTCGTGAATGCTCAGCCCGATGAGATTGCCATCATGACCAGCGCTTCCGCAGGTATCAACGCCATCGCTAACTCGGTGCAGTTTACTCAGAGGCCCAAGGTGGTTATGGGCGAATATGAGTTCCCCACCATGGGTCAGATCTGGCTGGCGCAGCAGCCGCGTGGGGCGGAGATACAGTTCCTCGAAAGCATAAATAACGTGATTCCACTCGAATTCTATGAACGCGCGATAAACGAAAGCACTGCGATCGTGCCGCTCACGCAGGTCTCATTTGTTAATGGCTTCCGGCCGGACGTTGCAGCCATTACACGAATGGCACACAACCGCGGCGCGCTCGTTTTCGTCGATGGCTACCAGGACTGCGGCACTCGCCCGATTGACGTGAAAGCGCTGGATGCCGATTTCTATGTCACAGGAACCCTGAAGTATTTGCTCGGTCCACCTGGCTTGGCGTTTCTTTACGTGAAACGTTCACTTGTGGAGTCCTTAAATTCGACCATCACTAGTTGGATGGCACAGCGTGACGTGTTTGCATTTGAGACCAAGAAGCTTGACCCGGCTGCCGACGCGCGGCGTTTTGAAGGTGGTTCGCCGCCCATTCCCAACATCTATACGGCGCGACCCGCTTTCGACTTGCTCACGAGCATCGGCATGGAGAATGTGGCATCGCAAATTGGCCGGCTGAACTCGCTACTTCTTGCAGGGCACAAGGGCGCTAGGCATCGCTGCGAAGACGCCGGATACTAGCGTGGGGCCATTGGTAGTGCTTCGCTCGAACGAACCAGCGGCATTAGTGAATCGACTGAATGAGCGGGGCGTGCTGGTTTCGGCGCGCCGGGATGGAGTACGGTTTTCGTTCCACGTCTATAACAATATGGATGATGTGAATACGGCCCTGGCGGTGCTGCAAGCAAATCTGAATTTACTGGCGCGTACATGAGTGAACCGGCTTCCGCCGCTTCGGTTGAAGAAGGAGAGAAGCTCTCACGCCAATTGAGTGCATCCCAACTGGCGATGATCGCCCTTGGTGGAGCGATTGGAACAGGCTTGTTCCTGGGAAGTGCGCTGGCCGTTCACACCGCTGGTCCCAGCGTGATACTGACTTACCTCATTGGCGCTGCGATCGCACTACTTCTGATGCGCGCTTTAGGAGAAATGGCGGTCGCGCATCCCACAGCCGGATCGTTTGGAGTTTATGCCGAGCGCTATGTGAGTAGGTGGGCAGGCTTCACGGTCCGTTATACCTATTGGGCGGCGCAATGTGTGGCAATCGGAGGCGAGGCCACGGCAATCGCCATTTACTGTCAGTGGTGGTTCCCGCATACACCGCAATGGCTTTGGATTCTGGCGTTCACGGTGGGGTTGCTTTATGTGAATGCGCGCAGCGTGGGCAGCTTTGGTGGTTTCGAATATTGGTTCGCCATGATCAAGGTGGTCGCCATTGTTTTGTTCATTGCCGTAGGAGTTGCGTTGATTTTCGGTTTGGGATCACGGCCGGCGATTGGCTTCGCCAACTTGACGGCCCACGGAGGTTTCCTCGCCACAGGCTGGCGGGGTGTGTGGATGGCGATTGTGTTCGTGATCTTCAGTTATGTGGGCACTGAGATTGTGGCTGTTACTGCGGGAGAGGCCAAGAATCCTGAGATAGCTTTGCCCCGTGCGGTTCGCACGATGGTGACGCGCTTGATTCTTTTCTACTTGGGTGCGGTGTTCGTGCTCATCACAATTGTGCCGTGGACACAGATTCAACCGGGCTCTGGCGTGACGGCAAGTCCATTTGTCAGAGCGTTTCAGTTGATCGGAATTCCGGCGGCGGCACATATTGTGAATTTCGTGGTGATTACCGCAGCGGCTTCGAGCATGAATTGCAATCTGTATTTAGTAAGCCGCATGCTGTTTTCGCTGGCACGCGGCGGTTATGCTCCTGAATCATGGGGATGCGTTTCAACGCAGGGAACGCCCTTGCGCGCACTGCTTGTTTCGGCGGCAGGACTGGAATTCGCCATGATCGTATCTTTTCTCTATCCGGAGAGCGCCTACGTCTTTCTGTTTGGCGTGTCGCTGTTTGGGGGGCTTTACGCCTGGCTGGTCATCTTTGTCACGCATATTTTCTTTCGCCGCAGCCGCACATCTCTTTGGTCGCCGGCGCAGATAGTTGGCTCCGCGACAGGCGGATTGGCAATCGTGGCTATTTTGCTGACAACGTGGTGGGTAGAAGGAATGCGGATCACGCTGATTGCCGGACTTAGCTGGCTAGCGGTCCTTTCAGCCGCGTATATTTTGATCCACCGGCGGCAACGCGCTCCGATAAACTGACGCTGATGCCCTTACGCAGCTTAAGCGAACTTTGGGAAGAACACATCGCGCACGAATTCAACACGCGCGACACCGCCGCAACCGTTGAAACGATGGTCGACGATGCGTACGTAAATCACGTTCCGGTGATGACCGGCGGTTACGGTAAAGCGGAATTGTCGGCCTTCTATGCCACCGATTTTATTCCGAAGATGCCGCCCGATACCGCATTGAAGCCGGTCTCGCGGACTGTTGGAACCGACCAGTTAGTGGACGAGATCATCTTCTCGTTCACACACACGCAGGAGATGCCGTGGATGCTGCCGGGAGTTCCGCCCACGAATAAGTATGTGGAAGTTCCGCTGGTGGTGATTGTGCGGTTCCGCGATGGAAAGTTGGCGCACGAACATATCTACTGGGATCAGGCTTCGGTGTTGAAGCAAATCGGCCTTATTACGGATCCGGCGCTGCCGGTGTTTGGAGCAGAGACGGCTAAGAAAGTATTATCGGGAGCCGTTCAACACTGATTAGGGTGTGCCGTAGAAGTAATAATCGGCTTCGTAGGCCACAGACGCCTTATGGCTTTCGTTCGCTGCATCACAGCCGCTGGACGGAGCGATGCCCCCGTGTGTGTTGAGCCGCTGAATGCTCTGTACTTTGTTCATGATTCCGCTGCCTTCGTGCGATTTCATAGTCAAGAGCAGCCACGGAATGGAATCGGAATCGGGAGACGGAATACTGGTGACCAGCTTACCGACTACGCGGCTTCCGTCCGTAGATTCCCAAGTGGGCCCAGCAAAGTGGCGGCCCGTCGGTTTACCGTCCTCGTCAAAGAGTTGCGCATCGGGCGCCTTCAGCTTCCATGCGTAGGCGCCCCCGGCCTTCTGACAGCTGTAGATCTGTTTCCCTTTTCCTTTGAAGTGCAGGAGCAGAACCTGGTCTTTTGGGGGCTGGAGTGCTTCGGGCGCGTCCGGAGGGCGCGGAGCCACTTGAGATTGCATCGCGTGGGCGAAAAGGAAACTACCTGTTAGAAACAGGCTCCCCCAGAGTTTGCGCTGGTTCGGTATTCGCATGAAAACAGGTTAGCTTAGACCTGCGCCTCACCTTGTGCGTATGTTAAAGGCCGCTTTACAAAAGCATTCCCGCAATACACGCGGACATGAAGTTTGCAAGCGTCCCCACGATCATAGCTTTGAAACCGAGGCGCGCTAAATCCGATTTACGGGAAGGCGCGAGTGCGCCAATACCACCTATCTGTATGGCGATTGAACTGAGATTTGCAAAGCCGCACAATGCGAATGTGGCGATGACGAACGAACGCTGATCGAGAAGGGATTTCACTTTGCCTAAATCAACAAAGGCCACGAACTCGTTGAGCACCATGCGAGTGCCCAGAAGGTTGCCAACCGTGGCGCAATCGTGCCAGGTTACACCAAGCGCCCAGGCGATGGGAGCAAAGAGCAGCGCCAGAATCTGTTGAAGAGTGGCGGGAATCCAGGGAACGTAGCCATGCACCCAGCCTAGGGCGCCGTTGAGCATAGCGATCAGGGCGAGAAAGGCGATGAGCATGCCAGCAATGTTCAACGCGAGATGCAGGCCGTCGCCGGCGCCGCGGGCCGCTGCATCGATGATGTTCACGCCTGGTTTTTCGACTTCCACTTTGACACTGCCACGCGTAAGCGGCTCGCCAGTTTCAGGAACGAACATTTTGGACAGCATGATGGTAGCCGGTGCGGTCATGATAACGGCTGTCAGCAAATGCGTGATAGACACGCCGGCGATGGCCACATACGCTCCCATCACCGAGCCGGACACATGTGCCATGCCGCTCGTCATGACGGTAAAGAGTTCCGATTCGGTCATCGTTTCCAGGAAGGGGCGCACCGTTACCGGCGCTTCGGTTTGGCCCATGACAATGCTGGCGGCGACGCAAGTGGATTCAGCGCCGCTGGTCCCCATGAACCGCTGCATCACGACCGCCATGCCTTTCACGAATATCTGCATCACGCCGAAATAATAAAGAATGGCAAACAGCGAGCAAATGAAGATGACGATGGGTAAAATCTGGAACGCGATGATGACGCCGAACTGATCGTTGCGAAGTCCGAGTTTGTCGCCAAAGACGAAGCTCGCGCCGGCTGATGAATAATTCAGCACCGCGTTCACAATCTGGCTGAGCTTATAGAACACGCGGCCGAAGCCGGTTTTCAGCACGATAAACGCAAAGGAAAGTTGCAGGAGAATGCCCCACAACACCACCCGTTTCTGAATTGCCGATCGTTTTGTGGAGAAAAGATAAGCGCAAATTACGATGGCGACAAGTCCAATAAGACCGTTGAATTTCGCCATCGAGATTGAGGTTAACTGACGACTTCTAGAATTAGTTCACGCTCTTCCACCGGTTGCTGTGAAATTTTAAACGCATCTTCCACCAGCTCAGCGGCTTCTTCAAGATGCTCATCACTGGTGTGATAAAGACGGCAGAGAATGCTGCCGGAATCGATCTTTTGTCCGACTTTGACTTCGAGAATTACGCCTACGGCAGGGTCGATGGAATCTTCTTTAGTATTGCGGCCAGCGCCGATCAATGAAGAGGCTTGACCGATGAGTTCGGCGTCGATACCGCTGATATAGCCGCCCCGCGCGGTAGTGATTTCCTGCGCGCCGGTGGCGTTAGGAAGCAATTCAAAACGGTCCAGAACCTGCGGGTTGCCGCCCTGAGCCGCAATGACGTCCTTGAATTTACGGTAGCCGGAACCATCCAGCAGCTTCGACTGCGCCAGTTCACGCGCTTCGTCGAGCGTCTTGGTAATTTTGCCGAGGAAGATCATTCGTGCAGCGAGTTCCAAAGAAAGACGCGTGAGATCCGCCGGGCCGGCGTTTTGGAGCGTCTGCGAAACCTCCATGATCTCCAGGGCATTACCCACTGCATAACCGAGCGGTTGGCTCATATCGGTAATGAGAGCCTGTACACGCTTATCCAGCCGGCGGCCGATGCCCACCATCATCTGGGCCAAGCGGCGCGCCTCCACCTGCTTCTTCATGAAAGCGCCCGAGCCAACCTTAACGTCAAGCACCAGCGCGTCGAGACCCACCGCCACCTTCTTCGACATGATGGAAGTGGCGATGAGCGGGATGGATTCGACAGTTGCCGTGGCATCTCTCAACGAGTAGAGCTTGCCGTCGGCCGGAGCAACTTCCGGAGTCTGGCCAATAAAGGCTAACTTGTGCTCACTCAGCAGAGTGCGGAACTGATCGATAGACAGATCCGTGCGAAAGCCGGGAATTGATTCCAACTTGTCGAGCGTCCCGCCGGTATGGCCCAGCGCACGGCCTGAAATCATCGGAACCACAACACCGGCAGCAGCCGCGATAGGCGAGGAGATGAGACTCGTTTTGTCGCCTACTCCACCGGTGGAGTGTTTGTCTACTTTAATCCCCGGAATCGAGGAAAGATCGACGTGAGTGCCGGAATTCACCATGGATTCGGTCATGGCGCTGACTTCCCGGTCGGTCATGCTGGAATAGAAGACCGCCATTAGAAAGGCAGACATCTGATAATCGGGGATGTCGCCACGGGTGTATCCGTCCACGAGGAACTGGATCTCGTCAGGGGCTAGCTCTTCCCCATCCCGCTTACGGTGAATTAAATCGACAGTACGCATTTACGAATAATAAGCGTACCATTCTCAGCAATTTAAACCGGACGATCGGTTAGAGAGTCTTTCGTGAATTTATGAATGCAGTTCCGAAGCCGTCTAACGGGTTACCCTTATGGCAACTCACCGGCGAGAACCTGCCGAAGGTCCGCCGCCTGGACACGCAAACCGACGTAGAAAGAACCAAAAAGAGCGTAGACGGCGCTCACTTCGTCGAACCTCATCTCATAGATTAACCTTTTGAATACGAGCGGGTCGTCGGCAAAGAGGTCAACGCCCCATTCCCAATCGTCGAAGCCGATTGACCCGGTAATGATTTGCTTCACGGAACCGGCGTAACGGCGGCCGATTAGGCCGTGTTCGTGCATCATGCGCTGGCGCTCGGCCATCGGCACTTGATACCAGTTTTTGGCCTCGGCGCGCTTGCGGTCCATCGGGTAAAAGCAGATGTATTTACTCTTTGGAATCTCAGGATAAAGGCGCGTGGACATGGCGTCGGCTTGGCGGGCGACAACCTCTGCCACTCCTGCATCCCATTCGGGTGAGTGTGGTTGAATCCCTTGCTCACTCAGCTGACCGTAAGTTTTGGCCGACGATTCGTAAAGCCCCAGTTCGACAACCGAGAGATAGGAATGAGTGGGTTCAAAAAAATCGGTAATCTCCATCTGTCCTATGGCAAGTTCGGCACGGTGGACATCTTCAAGCGTGTCGCGGAAATGTACCAACATCAGATCGCCTTTGTGCCCGAGCACTGAAAAAATAGCGGATTGATTCGGGTGGCCTTCTTTGGAACCGATTTCCATTGAACTCAGCGCCTCAACAGCCCGCTGAACAATGTGGTCGCGGTGAAAAGCTTCCTGCTGTCGCCAAGCTGAACGCTCAAAGCGGAACATCTGATGGAGGACATAAGAACCCTCCATAGTAAGCGGGACAGCGGGCAGCTCAGCCATGTTTCACGTCCCATTCTGGATCGGGCAAGCCGGGCATATCGTATTGATACCGTCCGGCGAAAACATCTGAGAACAACTTCACGATTTCATCGTGTATCAAAGCGTTGTCGGCAAGTAAGTATCTGCCGTGCAGATCAAGCGCTTCGTTTCGCATGCCTGATACTTTGCCACCTGCTTCTTCCACCAGCAATGTACCGGCCGCCATGTCCCAGGGATTCAAGCCGAACTCCCAGAACGCTTCCAGGCGTCCACAAGCGGTGTAAGCCAGATCGATAGCAGCCGACCCGCCGCGGCGAACACCGTGCGTAGTCATCGCAAGCTGATAGTAGAAGTGAATATTAACATTCTGATGCCGTTTACGGCTCGGGAAACCGGTCGAGACAAGTGAATCCGTTAGTTCGGGGGCTTTTGATACGTGCATGGGCGCGCCATTCAGCCGGGCTCCTGCGCCGCGCTCGGCGGCAAAGAGTTCGCGATTAAGCGGATCGTAAACTACGCCCGCGATGACCTCGCCCTTCTTAGCCAGGGCCAACGTAACGTTCCACATGGGAAAGCCGTGAGCGAAGTTCGTGGTTCCGTCCAGCGGATCGATATACCAGCGTAGAGGAGAATCGAGCGAGGCACGTCCGCCTTCTTCGGCATAGATGCCATGATCGGGGAATTGCTCTTGCAGGCGTTTGATAATGAGGCGCTCACTAGCGCGGTCGGCCGCTGTAACCAGATCATAATCGCCCTTGAGTTCGAAACCGGCGCCGCGGTGCGACATCAACACTTGGCCGGCTTCGCGGGCAATGTCGATGGCGGCGTCCAGAAAATTAGCCATATGATTTCACTTCAGCACACGCGCATAAAAAAGATTGAGTTAAGCCAAAACTTTGCCGCTTGGCAAGATTGCATTGAAAGCAACCGCCATCGCGCTCCACGGTGGATAAATCGCTCTCGCGCGATTATGCCGCCGGTGGATCGATTTCCACCTCAGGCGAGTCCGGGACATCCTCTGGATCGGGAGGTTCAGGCCCTTCTTGCGGATCAGACGACTCGGATGGCATTTGGACCGGAGGAACATCAATCACGGGCCCGTCAGCAGGTATCTCAGGTATCCAGGTTGGGTCCGGCGTCGGTAGGGGATCGGGAAGCGGTATAGGATCTGGAAATGTCGACATCTTCTTGCCTTTCTTAAGTGGACTTAATTGAAATCACTACGCCCTTCGTCAGGGCCACCACCATGCCTGCGATGGTTAGCTATGAGGCCGTGAGGACCGACTATCGTCTCTGGACGTGAAGCCCTCGTTTACTTCTCTGTTCCCACTACTTTTCTGACGGTTTGACTGCCGCTTTTACAGGCGGGCAGTCTGTATCGACGACGCAGAGCCTAATCGGAAATTGCTTGCTCTGGTCCTTGTTCTGTCTGCTAGTCGCCACTACGATCCAATCGATTGGGAAACGATGGTTCGGAGGAAAGTCAAAGTCCTTGTCCGCTTTATTCAGATCAACTTTTGGCATCACGGTTAACAGCCCGGAAGAACTGTCAATGTTAACCAAGTCCTTATCTTTTTTCACCGACTGCTTGTCATCTTTGGCCCCATCTTTCTCTAAGGCATTCTGAATTTCGGAAGAAGGCTCGTTCGGCTCAACCTTCCATAAAACCGACATATCCTTCGAAGACGCGGCTGCGCCAGTGAACTGTACCTGTGTTTTTTCCGATGGCAACAGGGGGATGCCATTCTGTGCCTGCCCATTAGCTGACTGATATGAGACCAGCTTATCCGGCTCGGCGGTGATATTCACCGTCACAGCTTCCAGATTTCTTACCGTGTAAAACGCGGCGAGCGAGAGTGTAAATCCCACTAAAAGCGCAACCACTTGGAGGTAGATGGCCGGACTGAATATCTTGGGAGCGTCGCCCTTTGTCAGATCGTCCCAAAGAGTTAAAAGCTTCGTCCCAACTACCCCACTTAACGCCCCAGCCACAGTTTGCTTGATTGGACCAAGAGTTTCTCCCTCCGCACCGGTTGCGGTAACAAACACGGCGATAAGATATCCGCTAGCCGCACCAAAACCGCCCATACCAAATAGGGCAAGGAATTCACGAGGACTTTTCGCAGCGCCGACGAAGAATAACAGCAAAAGAGCAAACCCCGTGCCGCTCCAAAACCCGACTACACTTTTGGCCCTACTTCAGGTTGTCCTTTTAGGTTCATAGCGTCAAAAACAAAATAGACAACAGCGCTGCTCGCGATCAAGTACGCCAGCTTCCAGAGAACGCCAGAGAAGAAACTGGCCCTGGCGAAGTTACTTTGCTTAGCCAAGTGAAAAAGCGGTTCTTCGGCTTGAGCGAAAGGGCGACCGCAGCATCAGCGGTTTGTTGCGAATTGTCTTTCACCCGTACAAGGAACGCTGTAACTTCTGCCCCTGCGGTTGGCGTTCCGGATATAGTTCCATCGGCGAGCGTCAATCCAGCTAGGAGTTTGCCATCAGCAATCGTCCACGTGTATGGGCCTGTACCGCCGTCAACAGCAAAAGTGTGAGTGTAGTCTTCACCAATTCTTCCAGCCGCCGGGAACCTGTTTGTAATATTCATGAAAAAGACGCGCTCCCATCACTTTGATGAACTCCTCCCATCTGCCAAAAGTGAGTCGACGTCGACTTTAAGAGCTCTGCCATTGCCTGAGTTCGGAATAGCAATGCTATCACTTCAGAGCCCCTGCTTTGCAGAATCGGTCAGAATGGCGGGGTCCAGAACAGACTGATGGATCGTAAAATCAGCCTCCCAATGGACTTCGTGAGAACTATTTCGGCAAACCGAAAGTTTCAATAGTAGCTGGCGGAGAGTGGCCTATGGCAGCATTTCGCGAGGCGACGACAATCAAATTAGATCGTTCTCGGAAAACCTTTCGTTGTCAACCTGGTCCATTTGTTCTGGCGCGTTAAATTCAGCGCCGCACTTTTGGGCGGTCAGTGCCAAGCACAGCCCAAAATTTTCAATGAATCGGATATTCTCAACTGATGCGAAAGCAATCATCTTTGGAAGGCAACGACTCGTTGCCAGGTCTCGGTGAGCAGGCGCGAACTGTCCACTTGACGTTGTTGTTGATTGTCCTCGTCATCTTCGCAGCTAACTTTCAAGAATCAGTTGCCCCGACGAAACGAGCCTATCTTGATATGGAAAAAATCCAAAAGTTGGCTAATGACCCTTTAAGCACTGGGGATAAAGCACTTGAGGAAATCACTGCCCAGCAAAGACCTCTCATACGAGCACAACCTCCTTACGTGCTAATTAAAGACGGCATTGACGACGTGCACTGGTTTTCGACCGACCCGATGTATTTCTTTGCATACAGTTTTACGCCCGACGAAGACATCGCAATCCCAGCCTCTAAAGGCCGCATCCGTATTGGAGGTTGGGAGACACTTGACGAATTTGAGAAGTTTTGGGACCGGCCGCCTAAATTCATTTACAACCCATTGCGGGTTAATACGGAAGAGGGTTGGAAACCGCCTGATTTCAGGAAGTCCCTGAAGCTCAACACGAATTGCGGAACTTCCCTTCTGTTGATGCCTTCTCAAAAGCCAGGACAATATCCATATACTGAAACGCCGTTGGAGCTTGCAAAAGAAACCCACGGACCTGACGATTCCGTACAGGCCAAGCTTGATTTCACCTACTCCAGACCAAGGTCGAACTACAACTGCCAGGTGGAACTCTCGATGGGTAAGGTATTACCAATTCAGTTTGATGTGAGACGGACGGTTCGCGAGATCGCAGGCGCTGATTGGAGCCTTCGACCTTTCAAAGAGACCTTCAAAGATCTGAACGAAGTGGCCATGTATCTGAAAGAAACATCTCTGGAAAATCTGTCGCTTCAACTAAACCTGAATTCCGAAATTAGAAAGCAAACTGATCCTCTGGATGGTTAGCCCAGGGATCAGGTTGCGGTGACGGGTTCTAACTTCGGCGAAGTTGGAAATTGCCAAGCGAAGATGCTGTCCAGTAAAGGGGTTTCTGGTTTTCAGGCCACCCCAACTCTGCGACATATGAAGAACCGTAAGCGTCAAGGCAACCCATCTTGAGTGAGTAGCGGAGAGCGGCGAAGATGGCGATATGGAACAAGGGACGAAGCGGTCAGCAGAGATGCTGCAGGTGTTGGAGGAGTACAAGGCGAGCGGGTTGAGGG
>CAVQZK010000037.1:0-352210 GCA_963718465.1 Bryobacterales bacterium
CCAAACTGAGGTAGATCTCCTCCTGTTCCTGGTTGTGCCAGGGCACCTGCCCTCCGTGCGGCTCTAACGTCACATACCCCAGTGAGAAATTCGCCGCCTGAATCGGGCTGGCGCCGCCCACAAGATTCTGCGTTCTCCTCCGTGCAGGATATGTTCTTCCGGCAATTTCATCCAAGTCGGCAATTATCATTTCCTCTTGCTCCAAAACTTCAAGTATGGCTTTCCCTCAATCTCACGCAGCAGGTAAAGAGCGGCTTCGCGCGCGTGATAATCGCCCCACATGCAAGCCTCGCCGCGCGGAACGCCGTCGATATCCGGCGCGCTTGTCCAGCCGTTTGGCCGGTGATAAACCGCGTGCAAAATCAAGCCCTGGTGATCACCGTCCAGACTGAGATAAGGATCCGCGAACAGCGTGTCGCAAACGGTGAGTCCAGCGTGCGTATAGCGCTCCTTTTTGAGATACCGTCCTAAGCGCAACAGCCCTTGCGCCGCAATGGCAGCCGCCGAACTGTCCACTGGTTCGAAAGAATTGAACGGGTCCGCTGCCGCGAGCCCCAGAAGCCCAATCGATAGAGATTGGGCGCTCCGGAATCCCAGTAGGGAATGCCGTCGGTGGGTGAATTTTCGATATAGAAATCGCAAGTGGCTTCAGCCGCCTTCCGCATCAACGCTTCCTGTTCGAAATCCGTTTCTCCCAGCTCCGCAAAGAATTCGAGCTGTTCCGCAAAACCGCACATCGCCCAAGCCAAACCGCGCATCCACGTGCTGAATGGTGAATATCCCTGCTGAGAATTCGGACACCGGTAATTGCCGTCAACTGTGTTGAAGATGCTCTCATGCGCGGTCCGGCCCAACGTCGTAGCTATCGCGCCGTTCGCCGTAATACACCGAATAGCGCGCCGTCGCCTCGGCATGCTCCTTGAGCCGCTGCAGTAAGGAAATGCGCCGGTCATTCTCGCCCATTAAAACGTGTCCCAGTAAATGACTCACCGCCAATGCCCGCAATGATCGAATGGTATCGACAAACAGCGAATGCGGACCGTTGAACGAATAAATGTACCCGCCGCCTCCGTTAGTCTTGCTCCAACGCGCGGCCTGCACAGCGCCGGAGATTTTCAGTGCTAATTCGTAGAAGTCTCTTTCATGCTCGTTTTCCGCAATATCGTCCTCGTTCATCAGCCGCAACAGATTTCCATAGGTGCTTACGTTGTTGAAGCCATGATCGTGTACGCCCGTGTGCGAAACATGCGACGCCATATAAGCTGCCGTATGTTCTTTCCCATCGTTCAAAAAAGATTTTTCGCCGGTCGCATCGTATTGCAAAATCTCAGAGCCGAACTGGAATCCCTGTGTCCACTCCGTCCACCCACGGCTGGTGTACTTTCCATTCACCGTGAACACGGGAGCGCCCTGTGCTGGTTGCCACGATTGCTTCAACGAGCGGATTTTTCTTGCGGAACTTTCGAAAAGTGCGTGAATTTTCTTTTCCAGGTTCGCCGGAGTCAAATCCCTACGAATTTCAATCATCGTCCATCTACCAGCGCTGATGGACCAGCGGCGCGATCTTTTCCGCGTACACCGCCTCGATACCAGCCATCGCGTCGCCGCTCAGGGCAGAGAAGTCAGCCGCCGCGCAGTTGTCTTCCACTTGTGCTGGAGTTTTCCCCCCTGGAATCGCACACGTCACCGCGCCGAACATCAATATCCAACGCAGAGCGAATTGCGTCATGCTCATCCCGTTCGGCACTAGCTTTCGAATGTCTTCTACTGCATCGAGCGCCACATCGTAATCTACGCCCGAGAATGTCTCTCCCATATCGAATGCCTCGCCGTGCCGGTTGAAATTCCTATGGTCCTCCTTGTCGAAATGCGAGTCGCGCTTGAACTTTCCAGTCAGCAATCCGCTGGCCAGGGGCACTCGCGCCAGTATCCCTACGTTTCTCTTTTTTGCCTGTTCAAAGAAAACTTCTGATGGACGCAGCCGGAAGCAGTTGAAAATGATCTGCACCGTCTTCACATTCGGGAACTCGATTGCCTTTAGCGCCTCTTCCACTCTTTCCACGCTTACTCCGTAATGCCGTACCTTCCCGGCTGCCACAAGTTCGTCCAGGCATCCGAATACCTCCGGCTGGTAATAGAGCGACGTAGGAGGACAGTGTAATTGCACCAGGTCGAGCGATTCAGTATTGAGATTACGCAGGCTGTCTTCAATCCACAAAGTCAGGTTTTCGCGCGAGTAACCCCCCACAGTTTGCTGTGGCAACCGCCGCCCTGCTTTCGTGGCCACAAAAAACTCGCCCGTTCGTTCGTGCCGCAACTGCGCAATCAGCCGCTCGCTCCGGCCCATGCCATAAACGTCGGCCGTGTCAATGAAGTTGACTCCAAGATCCAAGGCTTTGTGCAGACTCGCGAGCGAATCCTTGTCATCCACTTCGCCCCACGAACCACCTATCGCCCAAGCGCCGAAACTGATTTCCGAAACATTAAACCCAGTGCGTCCCAAAACCCGGTATTTCAATCTTTGTCCTCAGATGCCACTTTACTTCAGAGCCGTTCTCCGGTGGACCCTCTCCGCTGACGGGCGGTTGCGTATCATAAATCCAAGCAACTCCGTCAAGTGCCCAAGGTTTTCATCAGCTACTCCCGCATCGATTCTGCCTTCGCCGATCGTCTCATCAAGAACTTGAGCGAACGCGGAGTCGAATCCTGGGTCGACCGCGAGAACATCGAAGGCGGCCAGATGTGGCGCTCCGCCATCAGTCAGGCTGTTGCCGGTTGTGACGTCTTTCTCGTCGTGTTGTCCCCCAATTGTGTCCAGTCGAAAAACGTTGTCAAGGAACTCTCGCTGGCTGAGAGTCATGATCGTCCCATCCTTCCCATTCTTTTCGAAACGTGCAAGATCCCGCCCGAGATGGATTACCAACTCGCTGGCCTTCAATGGGTGGAGTTTGCCGGGAATCCATATGAACAATCCTTCGAACGCCTGGTGAAAGCTCTCAGCGTGCGCCACGGCATGGCGGTTTCCGATCAACCCGTGAAAGCGGTAGCACCACCGCCGCCCGCCGCGCCGCCGCCCCAGAACCCGCCGCAACAAACGTTTCCGCCGCCCCAAAACCCTACTGCCTCCTATCCACCTCCCCCGCCTCTGTACCAGATTGTGTGCGGTCGCTGGGATATTCAGATCAATGCCCCTTACGTGGGCCAAATAGGGCGCCTGGGGCTTGACGTATATCCAAACGGCGCGTTTGGCGGCCAGCTTATGACGCCCATGGGCAACAGTAACGTGAACGGCCGCTGGCAAATTACCGAGGTCGGCCAGCTCATGCTGCAAGGCCAGCAGACTATGGGCTGGAACACCGGCCCTTATCTGGCAGTTGTTACGTTCAATCAAGTTGCACCTGGCTTGTTGTCCGGCATTACCGCCGGCGGCGAACAGGTGGTTTGGCGTCGCCTGGCCTGAGCAATTTCTGGTCTCGCCACATGGCTTCTAAAGGTATATAGTAGGAGGACAAAGGGGGATCGAAAAATGATCTCTTCTCGTCGCATTTGCGCTTTTTGCTTTGCCTCCGCCGTGGCGCTTTCCCTTGCCGCCGTGCATTTGACCGCTCAGACCGTTCCTGCCAGTGGATTCAGGGCCGCCGGCGGCGATAATCAATCAACCGCAAGCGCTTCCCCCAAACCGCTGTCGCCTGAGATGCGCGGCGATATCTACATGGCCCGCAAAATGTATCGCGACGCCATTGATATGTACCGCCAGGGCCCGCCAAACTCGGCTGTGTTGGCGAATAAGGTGGGCATCGCTTTTCATCAAATGCTGCTGCTGGATCTGGCGAAGAAGAACTATGAACATTCCATCAAACTCGACCCCAAATACTCTGAAGCCATAAACAATCTGGGTACCATCTTCTATTCGCAGAAGAACTATCACCGCGCCATTAACTACTACAAACGGGCGCTCCGCTATACCTCTCCCAGCGCTTCTATATACTCCAACATGGGCTCTGCTTACTTCGGGCGCAAAGACTACAAACGGGCTACCGAGTGCTATGAGAGAGCAATGCAACTGGATCCGGATGTCTTTGAACACCACAGTAACTTCGGCACCCTCATGCAGGAGCGCACGGTAGAAGAGCGGGCCACGTTCCATCTCTACCTCGCCAAGATGTACGCCAAGACCGGCGCTAACGAACGCGCGATAATCTATTTGCGTAAAGCTTTGGAAGAAGGCGTAAAAGACCGGCAGAAGATTCCGGATATGCCGGAGTTTGTTTCGCTGAAAACCGATCCCGCCTTCAAACAGCTCCTTGAGGAAAATCCAAAGCCGCTATAGAGGATCCATTCTGCGTCTCAAATCTTGCTTTGTTCTTTTCCTGATTCTTTTTGTTGCTTCGTTTTTCCCGATCGGTTGTTCCCGCAAGAGTAACGGCGTTCGCCGTGTTGCCATCCTTCCGGCCAATGTACTCATTGGCGATCCATCTTCCGAATGGATGAAAATCGGCGTCCCGTTAGTTCTTCAGCAAGACCTCACGTCCGCGTACTCCATTTCGCCTTCCCTGGTTGGCGCGGAATCAAATGCCTCGCAGCTAGGTTCACAAGATGTATTGAGAACAAAGATCGAAAGCCGCCAGGGGAAAATTCATATTGAAGCTACCCTGTTCAACCTTGCTTCCCAGAAGAACACCGCCACAAACCAGGTCGAGGCCGATTCACCAGCCGATTTGATCTCGTCGGTCAACGTCCTGGCCAAGCGCATTGATGAACACGCATCCGATTTTTCGACCAGGAACGTGGAAGTAGTCAAAGAGTTTGCGGGCGCTGCCCAGTCGTCTAACCCTCAGCAGAAGATCGACTTTCTGCAAAAGGCTGTTGCCGCCGACCATTCGTTCGGCCTGGGTTATCTTTTGCTGGTCGAAATGCTCTCTTCGGCTGGGCCGCCGGCGACAAAGCCCGTCATCGATCAAGCGTTGGCAAATCGCAGATCGTTTATTCCAATCGACCAAGCCCGCTTCGATCTCATCTTGAGCCGCCTGGCGCGTGACCCGCTAAGCAAGCAATCGGCCGCCGCCCAGGCCGTTTTGAAAGTCGCCCCTAACGATCTGGACGCGCTCGCTCTGGTGGGCAGCATCAAATTCCTGACCGGCGATGCGTCTGGCGGCGAGCAAGCCATGTTGCGCGTGATCGCTCTCAGCCCTAATAATCCGAACTTTCAAAGTCAATACGCCCAAGGTCTGATCGAATCGAGGCGTTTTAAAGACGCGGAAAACATTCTGGCGAAAACCCAGCGCAATCCCGCCGTGCTGTCCGCGTTGACTTCCTGTATTTTGCTGGAAGGCGATGCGGCCCGCGCAAACGCCGTGGCTGAACAGTTCATCAAGAGCGTTAACAATCCGGAGTTGCAAACGGTTCTTCGCAGTTCCTGGCTGGAGGTTACCGGTCAGCGGCCCAAAGCCATCGAATTGCTGGAGACAAGTAAATTCACCAACGCCAGCGTGAAAGCCGTCGCGCTCAGCGAAGCCGCTATTTATCGTTTTAGAAGCAAAGATGTTGAGGGGGCGAAGAAATCGTCGGCTGCGGCCCTTGAAGCCGATAACCGCCCTGGTTCTTTCGCAACCGTGGTGAATTTGATCGTCAATTCGAACCTCCCGCCGCAAGCGTGGCGTAAGCAGGTAGACGCCGCAGGTCTGAATCCTCAGGTAAAGGAACCAGCCATCGGCTACGGCCTTTTCCTGAATGGGCATTTCGATGAGGCCGCGCAGGAGTGGCGGCAGATTCTCGACCACAGCAACGGTACCGACTTGCGGGCCCGCGCCATGCTCGCTTCATCGCTCGACAAAGCGGGCAAATCCGATGAGGCTCAAAAGGCAAAAGTGCTGCCGTTCGCTATGGAGTTCGGCGACCTCTACGGCGCAATTTCGTTCGAAGAAATGCGGCGGTTGACCGGCCTTCAAGGAAAGTGATCAAGGCGTTAAGCTAAACCACGCTGGATCTCCAACGCAGCGTTTTCACGCCGCCACTCGACTAACCTTTTGGAGAACTCCATGCAAGGGAAGAGCGACGCCGAACTAGTCCATCTGGCACGCTCCGGAGACCGGGAAGCCTTCGACGAACTGATCTGCCGGTACCAGCGTTCCATCTGGGGCGTGGCCTGGGTACTGCTCGGCGATCGATTCGAAGCGGAAGATATCGCGCAGGAAGCTTTCCTTCGCGCCTGGATGAATCTCGACCTGCTGAGCGATACGGCAAAGTTTGGACCATGGGTACGCCGCATTGTCTTCGGTGTCTCCATTGATTGGTTGCGGGCATTCCGGCCGGACCTTTACCGTTTGCCGAACATCGAGACCGAGTTTGAGTTATTTGAGTATCCTGCACCCATTGAGCCGGCACTCGCGAGATTGGAAACCATCGAAGTGCGACAGCGAGTCTGGGATGCAATCGCGCGGTTGCCTTCTCTGTATCGGCTGCCGCTGACCATGTTCCACTTCGATGGCCTGAGGCACGCGAAGGTTGCCGAAGCCCTCGGCGTCTCCGAAAGTACGGTTCGCTCACTGGTAACGCGAGCAAGGAAGAAGCTTGCGCCAATGTTGGCTCCCTTTGCGGCGGAGATTCTGCCTGCCTTGGAGGATGTGTTGAGAGGACAAACCGCCAAATCCGCTTTGCTCCATATCACCGATGGCGAGTCCGTGGCCGGTACGCTGCGGGAATCCAGCGTGCCCGGCGACGTGAAGATCTACGGCGACTTAATGTACGAAGGGCCGACACCTGCCGGACTGAGCAGCGAAGCCTGGCTCGAAGCTCGTGCGAAGTTCCTGTCAGGAAATGGAAACACAACGTTTGACGAGGCTCACCGGTATCTGGCGAGTTTCCAGGATACGCTCGACGCCGTTTCTAAATACCAGGAAGCAGTCCTGTGGCTCGACTATCGCTTGTCCGATCAGCTCATTTTGATCAACCTGCTCGATTGGTACAGCCGCCACGATCTCCCATGGATCGTGCTAAGCCTGATTTGTGTTGGACGATACCCAGGCATGGATCGCTTTATTGGGCTGGGCCAATTGAAAGCCGAACAACTGCTGTCGTTGGCGGACACCCGCATGCAGGTCACAAAAGAACAGCTTCGCCTGGGACGGGCGGCATGGGCGGCGTTTACTTCACCCAATCCCACTGAAATTGAATCCGTGATAAGGGGCGATACCTCGGGTCTGCCTTTCCTGGCGGCGGCGCTGCGACGTCATCTGGAACAGTTTCCCGCCGCGGATAATGGTCTCTCCCGTACCGAGCGCCAAGCGCTTCTGATTCTTTGCGAGGGTCCGCTAACCGCCCACCGGCTCTTTTTCGCGGTACAGAAGATGGAAGACCCGCTGTTTATGGGGGACTGGTCGTTCTTCCGCATTCTGACGGATCTCGCCTCCGCTCACCATCCATTGATTCGAACCGTCGATCATTCTTCGTTCGATCTCTTCCAACGTCCGGCAACGGCCGTCTCGATCAGCGAAGCAGGGCTCCGCGTGTTGGAAGGCCGCGACGATCATATTCGATTGAACGGGATTGATCGCTGGATCGGCGGAGTCCATCTGAAAGGCCCGGAAGCGGCTTGGCGCTGGGACCTGCTGATTGGACAGCTGGTTGCTTTATTGACGGCGTCTACTATGTTGTAGTAGAATCATCTTGGTGGTAGTAGAGCGCATGAACCAGCCAAAGTTGAGTAAGCTCGAATTGCAGATCTTGGAAGCTCTCTGGGCCCACGGGAAAGCATCCATTCGTGAGATTCAAGAGGCCTTCCCCGAGCCTCGTCCCGCTTACACAACAATTCAAACGACGGTATACCGGCTGGAAGGGAAAAAAGTCTTGCGCCGCGTGCGGAAAATCAGCAACGCTCATATCTTTGAGCCCATCGTGGCGAGGGATGTGACGCGGCATCGGCTGCTCGACGAAATTCTGAGTTTCTTCGGAGGGCGGGCGCAACCTATGATGGCGCAGTTAGCCGAAGCGGGGAAGCTGACCCTGGACGACGTTCGCGAGTTGGAGACGACGCTAAAAAAGCTCGAGACGGAGAAAAAGCAGAAAGGACGGGTGAATCGAAATGATCGGTGAGTTGACCAATCACGTCTGGCAGTCGACGGCGTTCGCTGCCGTTGCAGGGCTCATGACTGTCGCTTTTCGCCGGAATCGGGCGCAGGTCCGCTATTGGTTGTGGCTAAGCTCGTCGTTCAAATTCCTGCTTCCGTTCTCGCTGTTGATGACATTAGGCAATCGCGTTCCGTGGGCTCCGGCGACGCAGACCATGGCGGCGACGCCGGCTGTCGCGCTCACGATGGTGCAAATGAGCCAGCCGTTTCCCGATATTTCAGCGCCGACGCCCTCCACGGGAGGCACTCGCGATTGGATGGCCGCGATCTTCGCCGTGTGGGCGTGCGGATTTGCGGGGGTAGCATTGATACGGTTTCGGGGCTGGCGCCGTATTCGGGCCGCCGTACGCTCCAGTACCCCGGCTGAGATGCCCACGGCCGTGGATGTCCGCTCTTCGCCGGGTTTGCTGGAACCCGGAGTAGTCGGCCTATTCCGCCCGGTCCTCCTCCTGCCCGAAGGCATTGCGCAACGCCTGACGCCGCCTCAATTAGAGGCGGTACTTGCCCACGAACTCTGCCACATTCGGAGACGCGACAACTTGTCCTCAGCCGTCCACATGGCTGTCGAGGCGGTCTTCTGGTTTCATCCGTTGGTGTGGTGGATCGGCGCGCGGCTGGTGGAAGAACGCGAGCGAGCCTGCGACGAAGCCGTGCTGAGTCTGGGCAATGAGCCGCACGACTATGCCGAAGGAATTCTCAACGTTTGCAAGAACTATGTCGAGTCGCCATTGTCTTGCGTGTCCGGAGTGACGGGATCGAATCTGAAGAAGCGGCTCCAGGCGATTTTGACGGGGCGCGTTCCGGGCGGCCTGAACTTTGCAAGGAAATTGGCCCTAGGAATTGCAGCGCTGGCCGCCTTTACAGCGCCGATTGTGGTCGGCATGCTGGATGCGCCCGCGATTTCCGCGTTGTCGCCAACCGTGACCGGTCCAAAATTCGCAGCAGTCTCTATCACGCCCTGCGCAGCCTTCAGCAAGAGGCCACTCCCAGAGTCTCCGGGAAGGTTGCAGTCGGGTTGCACGACGGTGCAGCAATTCATCCAGCAGGCATATGGTCCCTTCGCGAGTGGCCATATGAATCCCTTATCGTCGGTGACGGTCACGGGAGGTCCAGCCTGGGCCAAGTCTGACTTCTACCAGATTGACGCCAAAGCCGGCGGCCATCAAAGCCCGGCAATGATGAAGGGACCCATGCTGCGGGCGCTTCTCGAAGACAGGTTTAAGTTGAAGGTGCATAGCGAGACCAAAGAGGTTCCCGTCTATGACCTGACCGTGGCCAGCGGCGGCCCCAAACTGCAGCCATTTCGAGGAGCTTGTATTCCTTGGGATTCTGACGATCCGCACCATGGGGAACCTGCGCAGATGTGTGGAAGGGTGGTCCACCTCACAAGTGACGGGTTTGACTTCAATGCTGCGGCGACGCTGGACCTTTGCTATTTTTTGAATGTCACCTTGGACCGGCCCGTCATCGACAAGACCGGGATTGCAGGAAGATTTGATTTCCATGTGGAGGTGCCCACCGAAGATCTAAGACACCACGCACGCGGCTTGCCCGGATACGGCAACCCGAAGGCACCGGCGCCAGCGCTTGGTCCTGCTTTTGTGTCCGCAGCGAGGAGCGCTGTAGAGAAACTTGGGCTGAACCTTGAGCCCGCCAATGGGCCGCGCAAATTCATCGTCATTGATAGCCTTGAAAGGCCGGTAAGTTGAGAGGGTACTGCATGAGAAGATCACACGCTCAATGGACAATTTTGTTGGCTGCACTTTTTTCGATTGCCGTGTTGCCGCACACTGCTGAAGCGGGAACAATCCGCGCTTCTCTGCAGCCGCCGGGCGCCCGGAAACCGGCTCCGATATTTAAGCTCTTGGATGCGTCCGGCAACGCGCTCCGCCTTTCAGATTATCGCGGCAAAATAGTGCTGCTCAATTTCTGGGCAACCGACTGCGGCGGATGCAGGCTGGAGATTCCATCGTTCGTTGAACTGGACCAGGCTTACCGGAGCAACGGGTTAGTGGTAATAGGCGTTTCGATGGATGTCTCATACGAGAGCTTGAAGGATGCCCAGGAGGGATGGAGCCGGGTAAAACCCTTCGTTCAAGCGCATCAAATCAAGTATCCGATTTTGATGGGGGACGATGAAGCGGCAAAGCTTTACAATATCGAAGCCTTGCCTCTAACTCATCTGATTGATGCAAGCGGACGGATAGCTGCCACGTATGTGGGTATTGTAGACAAGAACGATGCTGAAGCGAATATCAAAGCTCTTCTGAAGGAACGTTAGAAGACTAATTCAGCGTGCAAAAAGAAGGATACTCGTAGGTTCATCGAACTTCGCTTTTCCCCGCGCCACGATCTCCGCTAATGCAAGTCCGGTAAATGTTTTGCTGATTGAGCCGATGTCAAAAATAGGGTCCGGAGTCGCCGTCCCATACGTAAAGACCTGCCGTTTACCGTGTCTATAGAGTCCGGTCGATAGGCCCGCTCCGGTCCCTGACATCGCGCCATTTCGGAGCAAAGGTGCAAGATCCCGGTTCAGCAGCACCTTTCGGAACATACTCTTCGAGTAAGCGTTATCTCGCTGAATAGGTCATCTCGATCTTTTGTCGCGCCTCTTTGAAACGATCTTCAGATTTCACGGGAGACTGTTAACGCTTTGTGTGATACGGAATGGGTGTTACAAGTTGCGGCTTGACGCATCGTCGGCATGATTGCTTCGCTTTTCAATCGGTCGTTCAAACCGCTGGTTTTGTCTCTACGATCCGCTTGGCATCCCGGCGGTCGCTGTATAATGTAGTGACATTGACCACAATGCGCTGAAATTAGGCACGTTGCAAATGGAGAGGTGGCTGAGTGGTCGAAAGCAGCGGTTTGCTAAACCGTCGTAGGGTCAAAAACTCTACCGGGGGTTCGAATCCCCCCCTCTCCGCCAGATCTATTTAGTTTATAACCAATATCAGTAGTGTCCCAACGCAAGATCAAGACGTTCTCTTACCTGGACGTCGCGGTGCACCAAGTACCAAACGAAACACTATGGGCGACTGCACTCTTGGAAATTCCAGGTCGTACTTATCCCTTAAATTGAGACTTCCAAACGTGTAGCGCCGCTTGCCGTATCGTCCGCCCCTGCGCATGTGCGCGCGCCCGGAGCTCAATCGTCTTCAATCGCGAACCGCCCGAAAACCCGTAATCCGGACAAGTTCGGCTTCGAGACGTTCCAGAGCCTGCTCTGCAGTCAATTGGTGCGTGAGGGCGGAATGTACCGCATTGAAATAAGCGCTCGAGACTCTGTCATAGGCTGGGCCAGCGGCCAGCGAGGGACGCGCCACGATCCCGGTCATTGCCCGCCCGCTAAGCAGCCCGTGGAAGGGTGTGTTTTCCATGAGATCCGGGCGTTGCTGGAGAGACCAGCGGGTCGGTACGCTTCCCGCCTCGTGAACGCGCTCCATCTGCGCCGCCTCGCTCGTAAGACGGCGGATGGCGGCAACGGATTCTGTTCGTCGATTTGAATATTTCGAAATAGCGATCGCTATACCACCCAGAGCGCGTCGTTGCCCTAGCTTCCCACCCGGCAGCATCGCCACGCCAAAGCGATCATGGACTGGGCAGGTCGAATGATGCACTGAGCCGTACAGATAGGTCCAACTCCGCATGAAGGCGGCATTTCCCGACTGCCAGATGTTGAAAGCGTCATCCTCGTCGTAAGTAACCACGCCGGCAGGTGAAATGGCGCCGACCCAAGAGACGGCTCGCTCCAAGGCATGCACCGCCCTTGGATTACAAACAGTTATGGTTTTGTTTGGCTCAACGATCGTTCCACCTCCTTCTGAATCCTGCCATTCGAGTGCATTGCAAGTCAGTGCTTCGGCGGCTCCGCCTTGCCAGACAAACCCCCAAAAATCCGTATGCCCTTTGCGCCGTTCGCCCGCCTGGATCACCTTCGCCATCATGCCTAACTCATCCCACGTCCGCGGCGGCGAGCGGAATCCATATTTCCGCAGCAGATCGGAGCGGTAGTACAGCAAACCCGTATCCACAAAAAGCGGAATGGCTACCAATCTTCCCCGGACGGTAAATGCCTCAATGAGATCGGGTGCGAACGCCTTTATATCCTCTCCCAGGTAGGGGCGTAAATCGACCAGATCGTCGGCAATAAGCGCTGGCCAAATGATGTCAATCTCGCATATGTCGGGTTGCGGAGAGTGTTCGTGGAACAGCTCTCGATAGATACTCAGGCGATCGTTATCCGATTCAAAGGCTGGAATATAGCGAATTTGAAAGCCGCTCTGGCTCAGTATCTTGTTCTCAAATTCCGCATTCTTCTCGTCTACCAAAGACATTACCGTCAGCGTAGTCTTGCTTTCGCTCGAATCCGTGGAATTAGCTTGACCGACCATGCCGGAGCGGCATCCGATAACCACCAATAAATCGAGAACGACTAATAGGAAAACTCCGGCTTTATGCCCACGGAATACCTCGATCTTCGGCGACCTTCTGAAAGGCATCGCTTTCTTGCTTACGTATCGGCATTTCCCCTTTCCGCCAGCAGAGCGTTACCGGAGTACTAGCCGCTTAACACTAAAGCGATGGACAGATCTCGCCCGATAAGGCTTGATAGGAACCTGGGACTAAGTAATCGGTGGGAACTGCGATGGCAAGATGGCGATTGAGGTCGATGAGGATCGGCGTTCGACTCTCATTTTGCTTCAGCGCAATCATACTTCTAATGTCGGTCGGTAGCGCTTTGGCGCTTTGGCAATTCGCCATCTACAACCGGCAGGTCGCGCACTTAGATCAGATTGACGGACAGGTGCAGGCGGTCCTCCGCGCTAATAATAATGTCCTGGCCTTTCAGCAAATATTGCAGAGCGCAACCATAGGACACGATCCTGAAAAGTTCAGGATTGAAATTCAACCCTTCAAAGAACTGCTGTCGCGCGATTTCTCCCAAGCCGTTAGGTCGCTTCGCGTCTCGCAAGACACGCCCCAGAGCCATGCTTTAACCATCAGCATCCTGACGTACTTTCGAAAGGCAATCCCAAGTCAGGTCGATATTGCATTGTCGATGGCGCAGATCGGAGATTGGCAGGCGTTGCGCCTGCGGCTGGATACCCAGGTCCTCAGCATGAGCCACATACTCACGTCGTTGGTGCAGGACAACGATATTGAAGCGGCTCAGGAGCGCCGGCGCGCGCTTGAAACTATCGATAAAGCCCGCATTCGGGCGATAGCCATACTGCTGTTGTTCGGAGTGAGCACCGTTCTGGCTGCGGGCGTTCTGGCGTTCCTGGCTACACGGAGCATCGCCCGTCCGCTGCGCGAACTTGAGGCTGGCGCCCTTGCGCTAGGTTCCGGTGATTTCTCATATCGTGTCGAATCGGTGGGCCAAGATGAGCTGTCCACCTTGGGGCTTTCTCAGAACCAGGCTGCCGCCAGAGTCCGGCAGTTATATGAAGCGTTGAGCCAGCGCGAAGCACACTTCCGCTCTCTCATCGAGAATGCCGCGGACTTAATCATGGTGCTGGATGGCGGAGGAACGATTGTCTACGTGAGCCCGGCCAGCACCAGTCTCCTTGGAACTCCGCCGGCGCGTCTGGAAGGATCTAGCGTCTGCGATCACATTCATCCTGAGGATACGTCTCGAATAGAAGCCATCCTGAACCACCGGCCGGCTGGAGACGCGCCGTTCTCGGTCGAGTTTCGTTGGCGCGCTGAGGACGATTCGTGGAGATTTCTCGAAAGCTCGGTCAGCAACAGACTCGAAGATCCGTCAATCGCCAGCGTAGTAATTAACTCTCGGGATGTCACAGCCCGCAAACAAGCAGAAGCGAAGATTCACGAGCTCAATGAACACCTGGAGCGGAAGGTGGCTGTACGGACCGCTGAATTGGAAGTAGCCAAAGGGACTGCCGAGGCCGCTAACCGCGCAAAAAGCGAATTCCTGGCAAATATGAGCCACGAGATCCGGACCCCCATGAACGGCATCCTCGGCATGACGGAACTTGCTCTCGACACCCCGCTGAATCGCGAACAGCATGACTATTTGATTTCGGTGAAGAGTTCCGCCGATTCCTTGTTGACTGTCATCAACGATGTCCTGGACTTTTCAAAAATCGAAGCTGGCAAATTCGAAATAAGTCCTGTTGAGAGCAATCTGAGGCCGGCCCTCGATAACCTTATGAAATCTCTTGCCATCCGCGCGCATCAGAAGGGCCTCGAGTTGCTCTGTCGAGTGCTGCCCGATGTTCCCGAGTGGTTAGTTGTAGATATCGACCGCTTGCGCCAGGTTCTGATTAATCTGCTGGGCAACGCCGTCAAGTTCACTGAGACGGGAGAAGTGGAACTGAGGGTCTGGGCGGAATCGCAATCGGATTCGGTCGCCCCTATCCATTTCTCGGTACGCGATACCGGAATCGGAATTCCGAAAGATCAGCAGAGTAAGATCTTCGAGGCTTTTACCCAGGCTGACGGTTCCATTACGCGGCGGTTTGGAGGAACCGGTTTGGGCCTCGCCATTTCCTTTCGGCTTGTGCGGCTTATGGGAGGACGGATGTGGGTGGAAAGCGAACTCGGAACCGGGAGTATCTTTCATGTTGTGCTCGAATGCCCCATCGTTCATGATCCACATCCAATACCCGCTTCGACGGCCTTCGCTCCCCCGCTGCCTGACGCGCGAGCCCTGATCGTCGATGACAATGCGGCGAATCGAGTTCTGCTGAAGGAGATGCTCGAAAAATGGGGAGTCGATGCCGCCGTCGCCCCGGATGCCCTCGCTGCCTTACGACTCATGCGCGAGGCCGCCGCAGCCGCGGCGCCTTTTTCTTTGATTTTGCAGGATGCCGATATGCCAGGGAGGGACGGCTTTTGGCTTGCCGAGCAAATCAAATCCGATCTGCGGCACCCGGCCGCCTCCATCGTGATGCTTGGCACGTCGAATTTAGCCTCCGACGCCGCGCGCTGCAAAGAATTAGGGATTCACACTTACCTGACCAAGCCTATTTCTCAGGCGGAATTGCACACGGCCCTTCAAACCAGCAGCCAGGCCGGCATTATGGCGGAGCTGCCTTGTCTCGAACATAAGATCGCCGCAACCGCCTATGTCCTGCCCCGGAGGATTCTTCTCGCCGAAGACAATCTAGTCAATCGGAAGCTGGCGGTTCGTCTGCTCGAAAAGCGCGGGTGCTCAGTCTCGGTGGCCTGCAATGGACTTCAGGCTGTTGCCAAATCGGGGACCGAAGATTTCGACGTTGTGCTGATGGATGTGCAAATGCCGGAAATGGATGGCCTTCAGGCCACGGCGGCCATTCGAAACCGGGAAGCGGCAACTGGAAAGCACGTGCCAATTTTCGCAGTCACCGCGCACGCTATGGCTGGTGATCGCGATCGCTGCTTAACAGCTGGTATGGATGGATATTTGTCGAAGCCCATTCGCTGGGAGGAAC
The DNA here is from genome assembly GCA_963718465.1 of Bryobacterales bacterium. Classification (GTDB taxonomy): domain Bacteria; phylum Acidobacteriota; class Terriglobia; order Bryobacterales; family Bryobacteraceae; genus Bog-105. Next base: position 15,566 of record CAVQZK010000037.1, read on the forward strand.
TCTTTGAAGCCCTGAATTCGATCCGGCAGCTCACCACTTCTTAAAAAATGAAAACCCAGTCACAGCCGACGAAAATAATTCTTACCTCTACATTCCAAAAGACTTAAATCATTTTCGCTATATCCGAAAGTTCGTTTTCTCCCGCTCGTCTGTTACTGTAGCCAGGCTCGGCGCGAGGCACTCCCCCGCATCCGGGCCATTTCCATTTCTGGAGACCTATCCCTATGACCCGCTCCGAACGCCGCGCCGCTGAGCGCCAAGCCAATAAAGCCGCCAACAAAGCCACATTGAATCCCGCCGTCCTGGTGGGGCAGGCGCCTTCGCCGGCGGGCGACCCCCAGGTCGCGCCCGTTCTCGAAATCCCCGAACCCGGCGGACCGATGCCGTCCTTGGCCGCTATCACCCCTGCCCGCCTCGCCGCCAACCGCGAAAACGCCCAGAAATCCTGCGGTCCTAAAACTCCCGAGGGTAAAGCTATCTCCGCCCAAAACCACGTCCAACACGGTCTCACCCGCAAAAACGGCTGGTTCTCCCTCCTCCCCAGCGAAGACGGCGCCCAATACCACCTCATGCTGTCCGATTTCATGGAAGAACACAAACCCGAAACTCCCACCGAATTCGCCTTGATCCACGCCTTATCCGAATCCCTCTGGCTGCGCAATCGCGCCCAGAATTACCAGAACGCCTGCTTTGACCAGACCACCGGCGCTCTCGTCAACGAAAAGCATCTGACCCTCTTTCTGCGCTACGAAAATACCTACAATCGCGCTTTCAACAGCGCGCTGAATCAGATCCTAAAGCTAAGAGCCGAAAAGCACAAAGCGGAGCTTGGCTTCGAAGCGCAAAAACAAAAACAACAAGCCGAACTCCGTGCCGAAGAGCAGCACCAGATGAAAAAAGACGCCCACTATTGGGAGGTTTTAAAGAAAGACGCCGAAGCCTGCCACCAGATCAGTCAAAATCTCATTCAGAAAATGGCCGCCGGCGAGCAGAACCCTGGCTTCATAGGGCAAATCGACGCCGAATTCGACAAACATAACCTGAAAAGAGGCTTCTTCAACGTCGCCGTCGCGGCTTAGTCTTCCACGCCGACGAAAAGCTGAACGCCTTCTCCCGAATACAACTCGAAATCCGTCTTGTAAGATCGCCTGATCTGCTTGCTCGCTTCCGCGGACCAGATCTGCATCCAAAGTCCAACAATCGCCTGCGGTGTAGTCGCGCCCGGAAAGGAGACAACGACATATTGGCCCTCGACTACTTGACGTTCAACCGGTCCGCCTGAAATGCCGCCAGCCGTTCGCGTTCCCAGCAGATAATTGTATTCGCCGTCCTTGTCGCTTTCATAACCGCTGTACACGGCAATCGGTGCTCCGGGGAGATTATGCCCATACAGGCTCCAAAGCTTCCCAATGACTCCGTCACCGCTCGCTTCTCGAAGGTTCGTGGTGCGTTCTTCCTGTCCGGCAACAGTAAACGGCTCAACGTATTGCTTGTTCATGCACTCACTTCGGCCTTTTTAGATTCGGTAACTCGGGCGCTGCCACGCACCGCTTCCATCGGCACGCGGAGAGATGAAGGCAACTTCGAAACAATTGCCGCCACAAGCCGGTATCGCCATCCTGGGATAACGAAAAGCTTTCGCCGCCGGAGACCGTCGATAGACGCATCCACTATTTGTTCTGCTGTCATCCAGAACGCGCGCGGCGCCAGCCGTTCGCGGCTGAGTTCCATGGTGTCGTGAAATTCCGAATAGGTGAATCCAGGGCAAAGCGCCTGCACCACAATGCTCGAACGTGCGCCTTTCAGATCCAGGTAAAGCCCTTCGGTAAAGACTGACATCCAGGTCTTGGTGGCGCAATAACTCACGCTGCCTTGGCTGCGGATATAAGCTGCTACTGACGATACGTTCACAATGCCGCCCAAATCGCGCGTCACCATGTTGTTTAACGCCGCATGTGTCAGCCGCATCGTGGCCATCACGTGCAGCTTGTGCATCTGCTCCTGGGTTTCGAGCGGCGCTTCCCAAAAGCGTCCCTTCGTGCCGAAGCCAGCGTTGTTCACCAGCAGCGTGAGCAGCGGTTCATGGGCCAGCCGTTCGGCGACCCTGCTTAAATCAGAGTCCACCGTCAGGTCGGCCTCCATTATTTCGACATGGGTTTGATGTGCGCCCGAGAGTTCCGCGGCCAGTTGTTCCAACCGGTCTTTGCGGCGGGCAATGAGAAGAAGATCGTGTTCAGCGGCCAGCTTGCGGGCAAATGCCGCCCCTATTCCGCTGGACGCACCGGTAATTGCAATAAGCGTTCGTACCAACTTTGCATTTTACGCTCTTACTGTTTCGTGGTTTCCGAAAAATACCTGCGGGCCGGTGATACGTTTTTGCGCCTTGCTTCACAACTACACTTGCGGATGCCGAGCGCTCCGCCACTTCATATCGGTGAATTATTTTCGACTATGACATCCTTTATCTCTGCAACACCCGGGAGCAATACGGGAAGCACCCCTCCGCCGTTGTACCATCGAGTCTGCCGGGCTGGGGGAACCTTGGAGCGAAAGGTATTTGATCAAGAGTACGTAACGCGTCTTACGGATGGCGATCCGGAAACCGAAGCTCACTTCACCCGCTATTTCGGCGAATTGCTTGTCATCAAGCTGCGTGCCCGGCTGCGTTCGCAGCACCTGGTGGAAGACGGCCGCCAGGAGACTTTTCTGCGGGTCCTCAATGTCCTGCGGAACAGGGGCGGAGTCCAACATCCGGAACGCTTGGGTGGCTTCGTTAATTCAGTCTGCGAAAACGTTCTTTCCGAGTTCTTCCGCGCCGGCAGCCGTTTTCAACAGGTACCCGAAAATGCCGTCGAGCCGGCTGACGAATCGGCCAGCGCCGAATCGGAATACATCACCGAAGAACGTAAATCTGTCATCCGCCGTGTCATGACCAAACTAGCCGACACCGATCGCACCATTCTCCGCAAAGTGTTTCTCGAAGAGCAAAATAAAGATGAGATCTGCCGGGAGCTGAGCATTGATCGCGACTATCTGAGGGTGCGCGTCCATCGCGCCCTCTCGCGCTTTCGTACAGCCTTTGAAAAACAGAGATAAGGCAGGTGAAACGCTTTAATCGGGAGTTTCACTAATCAATAACGCTATGACACATAAATTGGCACAAGAGACCAATCTAGTCGAAAAATATCTAATGGATGACCTCCGCGCGGACGAGCGCGCTGAGTTTGAAGAACACTTGTTTGATTGTCCGGTCTGCACCGCTCAGGTAAAGCAAGATGCCATCGTCATCGACAACCTCAAACAGGTTTTGCTCGAAGAACGACCCCAGATGGTCGAAAAACGGGCCGGCTGGAAGCAATGGTTCCAGCCATTCATGCTGGTTCCCACCTTTGCGGCGCTCGGATTTGCCGCTTTAGTCGCCTATCAGAATCTTGTCTATATTCCAGGCTTGCTCCGTCCGCAAGTTTTGGAAACAGATGTCATCGCCTCCGCTGAACGTGGCAACCAGCAGCCTGCTGTCGTGATTCCACCCGGTGCGCCGCTCTTCAACGTCAACTTCGAAGTCGATTTGCCGCAAGCTTACGCTTCTTACATCTGCGAATTTCAAGCCGATGGCCGAGGAGCCGTGCTCACTTTGGATTCCGGCCCCCGCCAGACCGCATCCTTTACCTTGAGCCTGCTGCTTCCCTCGAATAAGTTTCCCCCCGGTGGATATACTATGATCCTGCGGCCTGTCTCCGCTCCTCAAACGGAGATCCGCCGCTATTCATTCACCATACGGAAGTAGGTAACTCAGATCCATGGATCCCATCGAAAAGCGCTTTGCTTTCTTCGGCAACGCTGTCGCCTTTGCCGCGCACATCCGGCGCCCCGCCGACTTTCAATTTAAGGCGGTTGCCAGCAGTGTTATTCCTGTTACCGGCGGGTTGGCCGAAGCCGTCTCTGAACGGCAAAGCTACCGTCCTCCGAATTCGGAAGCCGATCTTCTTTCGTTCACTGCCGCTTCAACACGAGCCACCGGCGATTACACCGACCCGCGCCGCGCCGTTGACTTCACTAATGGCAATTACGCCGACAATGAACTGTCCACGCTGACGTTAGTCGAGGCCAGAGTCTCCGGCTTCAAGATAGCGATCCCGCAAGATTCGGACGTGCGCACCTTTGAAGTTGACGAATTGCTGGCCAGACTCGAAAGCACTTCCGACCGCCGCACACCGAACGCGTTCCGTGGGCTCGACGCGGTTTTCACCAATGTCACAGTGAATGGCAACCAATTGAAAGTAAATACTGCAACCGAAGCCTTCACCGAGAATGAGACCTTGGAAAAACTGGCGAATACCTACGAAAAGAACTCCGATTTCCGCAAGCAATACGGCTCGCTTTTCTACCCAACCGGCCAAGAGCAGACCGGAATCGCCAGGCTGCTTTGGAAGCCCCACCTGGCAGCCGAGCTGGTGGTGGCGACTGTGGTGACCGGGTTCACCTGGTTGACGGGCCCGGAGGCCTGGCAAAACCATTCCCGGAAACCGTCTGGTGATCGACGGTATCGGCTCCATCTATTTCGGCGAGCTCCTCATCGAAGAAGAAGCCCGACGGCTAACCTTGTTACGCTTGCAGCTTGGATCACCAATTGGAGGAGCAGGAGCGGTTTGCGAGTGCCACTCAAACGGCGCCGGCATTCCACCCAGGCCCGCTTAGCCAAGCCCTAAGCTGCCTCTTGCTGTTGATGATCGCGTGTTCGCCTCGCGAGAAAGACCCAGCGTCTCTCTTTCGCGAGGCTGAACGCCAATTTCAGCAAGGCGACACCGGCAACGCCCTAATGACTGCGGAATCCGGAAGACGGTTGTTCGCCGGTCAGCCTGACTCTGAATGGTACTGGAAATTCAGATTGCAGTTAGCTGAGATGTATCTCTGGAAGCCGGACGTGGAGCGTGCGCGACCTCTCCTGGACGGTTTTTCAGAGGCAAATCATCCAGCGTTGACCGCTCGAGCCGACATGCTCAAGGGGTATTTGCAGGATTGGGGAAGGAACGTCGTTGAAGCTGAGAGACTTTATCGAGCGGCGATCAGAACAGCCGAAAGCGGAAGCGATTATCAAGTAGAGGCGGAAGCCCAATCTCTGCTGGGTCAGTTGCTGGGGGATACGAACCCCTCGGATGCTGAGGCTGAACTTCGAAACGCGCTTTCGACCGCCCAGAGCCACTCCTTGGTTTATGAAGGCGCCATGGCCCTTTCCAATCTTGGGCTGGCAAGACTGAAAAGGGAGCGCTTCGGCGAAGCCATCGGCTATTTGGAAAAGGCCGCGCAGCAAGCTGAAAAAGCTCACGCCGTTGTTGTCCAGGCTGCTGTCGCCATCAACCTATCTAATTGCTATATCAATCTCGGCAACGGAGACCGGGCCCGCCAATCGCTGGAGAGTGTTGTTCCTACGCTCAAGCACGCTGCGCAGGACAGGTATCTGGCGCTTGTCTATTACAATCTGGGCACTGCGATTCTTCTCACCGATCCGGCAAAAGCCGCCGCATACTTCAGGGAAGCGCTGAATCTGGCGAAAGACAGTGCGGAGTTCACTGAAGGCATGTCTGAAGCGCTGCTTGCGACCGGAGCCCTCGACCAAGCCGAGGCATACGCGAAATCGGCGGAAGTTGAAAGCGGCAGTGACAAGGATCTATCCGCTGCAATCGCCCTGAACCGGGCCAAGATCTTCCGGCGGCGCGGCCAGTCAGAACCTGCCATCGCCGCCTATAACCGGGCTATGCAATTAGGCATAGAATCGCCCTCAATACTGTGGGAGGCACATGCCGGCTTGGGCGCTTTATACGGAGAAAGCAACGATTTAGCCTCGGCGAATGCGCACTATGAAAAGGCGCTGGCAGTGATTTCCGCTAATCGCGCTGACCAGTTAAAGAGCGATTACAAGATCACGTTCTTGTCTAATCTGATCACCTTTTATCAGGACTATGTCGCGCTCCTGATGAAAGAGAATCAACCAGGGCGCGCCCTTGAGATTGCCGATTCCAGCCGCGCCAGCGTGTTGCGCGAAGCACTCACTGGCGAGAGCCAATCCCGTGATGTTCATCTGCTCGATGAGATTCGTAAGGCAGCTAAAGCCAGCAACAGCGTCTTCCTCTTCTATTGGCTAGCACCTAAGACGTCTTACGTTTGGGCTATTGGTGGTGGTCGAACGGTGGTGAAAGAACTGCCCGGCCAGCAGCAGATCGGACTCTACGTAGAATCGTACCGGCGCATGATAGAGCGGGATAAGCGCGATCCTCTGGCAGTGAACAGTTCTGTTGCTCTGTGGCTTTATCAGACCTTGGTCGCTCCAGTCAGAGACTCTCTGCCGCCCGGAAGCAGAGTGGTGATTGTGCCGGACGGACCTTTGCACAACCTGAATTTTGAGACGCTGCTCGTCGACAAGCCGTCGCCGCACTATTGGATTCAAGACGCTACCATCTCCGTCGCGCCTTCGCTTAGTTTGCTGAATGGCGGCAGCAAGCGGGTGAGCACCCAAGCGTCGCTTCTGTTGATGGGCGCTCCCGTTACCGACGGAAGCGGATTCCTTCCGCTGCCGCAAGCAGCGCTTGAGATTGAGCTGGTGAGCCGTCATTTCAAGCCGGGTCAAACGAAGTCATATATAGCCGCAGCCGCCACGCCCGAAGCGTATATCGCCGCCGGGCCGAAGCGCTTTTCAACCATTCACTTCGCCACGCACGTCGATGCGAACTCCAGCAGCCCGTTAGACTCGGCCATCATTCTTTCGAAACGGACGAATGGTTACAAGCTCTATGCTCGCGATGTGGCGGAAACGCCGCTGAATGCCGACCTGGTTACCATCTCAGCTTGCCGCGGCGCTGGGTCCCGCACGCTAACTGGCGAAGGTCTGGTCGGTTTTGCTTGGGCGTTCTTTCAAGCCGGGGCGCGCAATGTGGTCACCAGTTTGTGGGACGTGAACGATACCTCAACCGCTACCTTGATGGACCGCTTTTATAGCGGCATCGAAGCGCACCAGACCTACCCAATCGCTTTGCGCGAGGCCAAATTGGCTATGCTGGCTTCGAATTACAGGAAGCCGTACTATTGGGCCCCGTTCCAGGTTTATACTCGAACCATTCTGCGTTGAATCCCTTTTGCCGCTTCCGTTATCCAAGTGAGGAAGGAGTGTTTCCGTGGCCAGACCGGTACTTTTAACGGTAGACGACGACCCTGAAGTCTTGAGAGCGGTGGAGCGCGACTTGCGGCACAAGTACAGTGAGCCCTACCGCATTCTGCGTGCCGAGTCCGGTAAGGCGGCGCTGGATATATTGCGCCGCCTGCGGCGAACCAATGAGCCTGTGGCGCTTTTATTGGTCGACCATCGCATGCCGCAAATGAACGGAATTGAAACGCTGGCGGAAGCAAAGAAACTCTATCCCGATGCCAAGCGCGTTCTGCTCACTGCTTATGCCGATACCGAAGCCGCCATTCGAGCCATTAACGATGTTCAGCTTCACCACTATCTGCTGAAGCCCTGGAATCCGCCGGAGCAGCAGTTGTACCCGGTCGTGGACGATCTGCTGGATGATTGGACCTCACACCACCGGCCTGCTTTCGAAGGGATGCGCGTTTTAGGAACGCGGTGGTCCGCCAAGTCTTACGAGATTCGAGATTTTCTGGCGCGTAATCAAATCCCGTATCAGTGGATGGACGCGGATGCCGCCGACCGCCTGCCCGAGGTTCGCCGCTTAATCGATTCGTTCCCAAAGAATGAACTGAAGATCCCGGTTGTGTTCCTGCCTGATGGCGAGCAGTTGATTGAGCCTGAGATTCACGAAGTCGCGGCTAAGCTCGGCCTTCGGACCAAAGCAGGTTTGGAATTTTATGATCTGGCCATCGTGGGCGGCGGTCCGGCTGGATTGGCGGCGGCTGTTTATGGTGCTTCGGAAGGCCTTAAGACGGTGATGGTGGAGCGCGAAGCGCCCGGCGGGCAAGCCGGATTGAGTTCGCGAATTGAAAACTATCTGGGCTTTCCGTCCGGACTTTCGGGCGGCGATCTTGCGCGCCGGGCGGTGGCGCAGGCGACCCGCTTCGGGGTTGAGATTGTCTCTCCCGCCGATGCCACCGGCATACGCGCCGAAGGGCCTTATCGTTATGTCAAGCTAAGCGATGGCAGCGAACTTTCCTGTCATACCTTACTGTTGGCGATGGGCGTGCAATGGCGCAAGCTGGAGGTACCGGGAATGGACCGGCTGCAAGGCGCGGGCGTATATTACGGCGCGGCCTCGACAGAAGCGCTTTCCTGCCAGGACGAGGATGTCCACGTGGTAGGCGGCGCAAACTCAGCCGGCCAAGCGGCCATGTTCTTTTCGAAGTACGCGCGCAACGTCATCATGATTGTTCGTGGACCTTCGCTCGCGGCTACCATGTCGCAGTATCTGATCGATCAAATTCGCGAAACTCCGAATATTCAACTCACCTTCAACACGCGCGTGGTTGAAGTACACGGCGAAGACCGGCTGCAAGCGATCACGCTTCAGTGCGATCAGACGGACGAGACCAGCCAAATTCCGGCGACTGCGCTGTTCATATTTATTGGCGCGGAACCCAGAACGGAATGGCTGGATGGAATGGTAGTGCGCGATGAGCGCGGCTTTATTCTGACTGGCCCCGACCTGATGAAAGACGGCAAGCCGCCAAAAGGCTGGAGTGCCGACCGCGATCCCGGCCTGCTGGAGACGAACATTCCCGGCGTGTTTGCGGTGGGCGATGTGCGCCACGGCTCTATCAAGCGCGTCGCTTCCGGCGTAGGTGAAGGTTCGGTCGCAATCCAGTTTGTCCATCAATACCTGAGCAAGGTGTGAGACATGCATCCCACTAGACAAGATCTCTGTTCGATCCCGATTTTCAATGACCTGCCCGACGACGCTATTGAATGGCTTCGCGAGCACATGACCTTACTGGAACTGGCGCAGGGAGATGTGCTCGTGCGAGCGGGCGAGCCTGCCGACCGCCTGTGGGTGCTCTTCGAAGGAGAAATGCATGGCGAACGCGAAGGAGATCCGCGGGTTTTCGTAGCGCGAGCGGGTCAGGTGACCGGCATGTTGCCTTACTCGCGATTAACAATCATTCCAGTAACCGTCCGAGCAGCGATGCGAAGCCGGGGCGCGCAGCTTCATAAAGACGACTTTACCGAAATGCTGCAACGCATTCCGATTCTTCAGCAACGTCTGGTTTCAGTGTTGGCTGATCGCATTCGTGAGACAGCGCGAGCCGACCAGCAGCGCGAAAAGCTGATGGCGTTAGGCAAGCTCTCAGCCGGGTTGGCGCATGAGCTGAACAATCCGGCATCGGCGGCCATCCGAGCGGCGCACTATCTTCGCGATGCGGCAAAAGATTTTCGCTCGGCTAACCTGGAACTCGGGAAATTGGAAGTCAGCAAAGAGGCGCGGCTGTTCCTTTCGCAAATGGAGTACGATTTTGCCGAGCGGGCCGAACCGCAATCGTCCATGGACACGCTGGAGCGCAGCGATCGCGAGGAGACGCTTGCCTTGTGGCTGGAAAGGATTGGCGTTAAGGAAGCGTGGAATCTGGCTCCCGCGCTGGTGGATGCAGGGATCACCGAAGAAGCCCTGAAGCCCGTGGCGAAAGAAGTCCCGGGAGAGTTTCTGAGCGTTGGGTTTCTCAGGTTGACAGCGTCGGTGACCATCACGCGGCTGGTGAATGAGATTGAAAGCAGCATGAAGAAGATCTCGGAGTTGGTGCGCGCGGTAAAAGAGTACTCTTACATGGATCAGATGCCCGAGCAGGAGGTGGACATCCATGACGGTATTGAGAACACGCTGGTCATGCTGCGTCATCGTTTGAAAAACGGTATTGAGGTTACGCGCGAATACGACCGGAGCATCCCGCGAATAAGCGCGCGCGGCAGCGAACTGAATCAAGTCTGGACGAACATCATTACCAACGCCATCGATGCGATGGACGAAAAAGGCAAACTGCAAATTCACACGGCGAAGGAGCCGGACAAGGTATTGGTGCAGATTATCGATAGTGGACGCGGCATTCCGGAATCCATAAGAGACCGCGTTTTCGAGCCCTTTTTTACGACCAAGGGCGTGAGCGAAGGCACCGGACTCGGTCTAGATATCGCCGGTCGAATTGTACATAACCATGGCGGCGATATAAGGTTCGAATCCGAGCCCGGGAAGACCCGATTTTGCGTATGGCTGCCGCTGCACCCAAACGGTTATTCTCCTGACGACCAAGCCACGCGGAATTCCGGATAAAGCGTTAACCCGCCGCAAGCAAACAAAGTCTGTCCGGTGATGTAGGAAGCATCATCGGAAGCGATAAAGGCGAACACGCCGGCGATTTCTTCCGCCATGCCGGCGCGGCCCATCGGAATGTGGCTTTCCACTTCAGCTTTCGCTTTAGGATCGTTGATCCACGCCATGTTGATGGGCGTAACGATGGCTCCAGGGCCAACGGCGTTTACGCGAATGCCTCTATCGGCGTACTCAAGCGCGAGCGTCTTCGTCATGTTCTCCATGCCGCCTTTGCTGATTGAATAGGGCACGTACTTCGGCTTGGGGATGATCTCGTGAACGCTTGAATTGAAGACAATGGAGCCTGGGGCTTTGCGTGCCAGGAAATGGCGGATAGCTTCACGGGCGCAGAGAAAAGCGCCGCGCAAATTAACTCCGATGATCTTGTCAAAATCGGCCATCGCCAACTCATCGCTCGCGGCAGGTTTCTGAATGCCCGAGTTGTTGATCAAAATGTCGAGCGTTCCAAGCTGCTGAATGGCCGAAGCGAACATGTTCGCCACCTGCTTTTCATCAGCCACGTCGGCTTTGATGGTGAACGCTTTGGCGGAGTCGTTCACGCCCTTCCCGGCCGCCTGTACCTTAGCCAATACGGCCTCAGCCCGGTCTTGACCGCTGTGATAATTAATGGCGACATTTGCGCCTTCCTGGGCGAAGCGGATAGCGATAGCTTCTCCAATACCGGACGATGCGCCCGTCACCAATACGTTCTTTCCTGAGAGTCTTGTCGACATGTGCTTCTCCAGCATATCTTGACCATCTATTGGCTTATGCGGTTTATATTTGCTTACCAATCGAGCACGGCGCCATCGTGCGCACGGACGGTAAGAGGATGAATGACCTCCTGCTTGAAAGGGTGGCGCGCGGCCGCAGTTTCATTCACTTCGATGCCCAAGCCGGGAGCGTCGTTCGGCAGCCAATAGCCATCCTTGCTGACAAGCGAGTGTTGAACCACTTCCCAGCGCCAGGGCACATCAGTCAGCATATCTTCCTGGATGAGGAAATTCGGAGTGCTCAGATCGAAATGGAGAGCGGCGGCGTTAGCTATGGGACCCAGCGGGTTGTGCGGCGCGACTCCCATGGTGTAGACCTCCGCCATAGCGGCGATTTTCTTCGCCTCCCAGAGACCCCCGCAGTGGCAAAGGTCGGGCTGAATGACGTGGCAGGCCTGCTTCTCAAAGAGCTCGCGGAATTGGTAACGGGTGACGAGCCGCTCACCCGTGGCAATGGGAACGGTGGTGGCTTTGCGGACTTCGGCCATTACGCCGACGTTCTCCGGAGGCACCGGTTCTTCGACGAAATAGGGACGGAACGGCGCGAGAACCCGGCAGAATTCAACGGCGTTGGCGAGCGAGTGCCTGCCGTGGCAATCGACCATGATCTCGACGGAATCGCCCACCGAAAGTCGAATCGCGTCCATCATTTTTTCCGCATATTTGTAAGCGGCAATGCTGTTCAGCGATTCGGTTGCCGGAGTAATGAGAACCTTCAGTGCTGAATATCCGCGCGCGACCACTTCCTGAGCGCGATCGACAAATACCTGCGCGTCGCCGCTGTTTTGCGATTCATAAACGGCACGCATGTCGCCTCCGCCGAGATGCGTGTACATTCGCACCTTCTCGCGAACTGCACCGCCAAGCAATTTGTAGACGGGCTGATTGAGGTGCTTGCCAAGAATGTCCCAGCAGGCTTGCTCGATGCCGGAAATGGCAGAGAGGCCGATCACCCCGGTCCGCCAGAACGATTGGCGATACATCTTTTGATAAAGATGCTCAATGCGCGTCGGATCTTCACCTATGATCATCGGCGCAAAGTCTTCGATCGCGCCGGCAACACTCCGTGTTTTCCATTCGAGAGAGCTTTCGCCCCAGCCATAGAGGCCGGCCTGATCCGTTTCTACTTTGACGAAGACCCAGTTGCGCATCTCCGCATTGCAAATGACTGTTTTTATGTTGGTGATCTTCATGGACAGGAAAGAATGGCTAATCAAAAGGGCCGCGCAAGTTTTGGAACTGTGCGGTCTCAAGGTCTCAGGTTAACCTAGGGTCAATTCTTCGAGCCAACCCCGGCGCTCTCTGTAGAGATCGAGGGCTTCCTTTCGACGCTGGCATGGGTCGCGCGATTCCTCACGCGCACAATGCCACTATTTGCGTTTAGCTCCGTCCGCCCGGTCTAAGCCCACCGCCTTTTAGGCGGTCGGCTTTCTAGAGTTTCTACATTTTCCCGGTAAATTGATTTATGCATCGGGCGGCCAAGGGATCGCTAAGATCCTCCGATATAAGTCGGTCTACATATAGTTATATTGACAGACCGACGTAAGTATGTCATTCTTTCCCTGAGCCCTTACGCTCAGGAGCCCTCCATGAACGATGAAACCAAGGATCTGATCCTCAGTGTATTTGAAGCTTCTCTGGAGGCGCAGCTCCGCGCCGTCCGCCGCCTCCGGCAGGGCGAGCCGGCCTCCCCAGCTTCGCGCCGCCGTAACGGTCTGTCTCAAGTGGATATGGCATTCGACATACTTAATAAGGCCCGCTCGCCGCTGCACGTCTCCCAAATCCTGAATCGCATCCAAACCCATTTCGGCGTTGCCATGGACCGTGAAAGCCTGGTCTCCTCCCTCACCAAGAAAGTAGCCCGCGGCGATCGCTTCCTGCGCCCGGAAAAGAATACCTTCTCCCTGCGTCCGGAAGCCCGTTGAGCCTATTGGCCGCGTTCCTCGCCATCGTCCAGCACTGGCGCAACGTCTTTCCCCAGCAGCGCACCTTTCAGCGCGGCGTGCGGCAAGCCCTCGGTTCCCTGCTCTGCCTCGGTCGCCGCCGCCTGACCCGTATCATCTGGACCAATGGCCGCCAGAACCGCAGTTGGAGCGCGGAGTATTTTCTCCACTCGCGCTGCCGTGGGAGCCGCCGCAGTTGTTCCAGCCGATCTTGCAGCGCGCTTTGGCGTACTGCCCGCAACGTTTGGTCGGCGTGGCCATCGACGATACGCGACTGCGCAAGACGGGCCGCGCGATCCCACAGGCGTTCTATCAACGCGATCCGTTGCCGCCGCCGTTTCACCTCAATCCGATGCTGGGTCGGCGTTTCTTGCAAGCCTCTCTGCTGGTGCCGTTGCACCGTAACGCTCCTGTGGGCGCGCGCGTTGCCGATTCGTTTTCAGGAAGTCTCGCGGATCAAGCGCCCCGGCAAGAAGGCCGCTGAGGAGATGCAAAAACAGTACAAGGAGGCGGTGAAGCAGAAGAACCTGTCCCGCAGCTTTGTCGATATGGGCAAACAACTCAGGCAAGAACTGGACGACGCCGGCGGCCAGGACAAGCTGCTGGCACTGGCCGGCGACGGCAGCTTCTGCAATCGCACTTGCTTTGGCGACATTCCGGAAAGATCGATTCTGCTGGTCCGAGCCCGTAAGGATGCCAAGCTGTGTTTTCGCGCCGCCGAGGATGCACGCCGATTTTACGCCGTCGATAAGTTCACTCCCGAACAGGTTCGCAAGGACGAGAGCCGAACGTATAAAACCACCAAAATCTTTTATGGCGGAAAGCGGCGCAAGGTTCGCTATAAAGAGATCGTTAAGGTGTACTGGCAACGTGGCGCCAAGCAGCTTCCGTTGCGTCTTATTGTCATCGCGCCGACCCCGTATCGCAAGAGTAAAAGCAAAAAACTGTACTGCCGAGATCCGGCGTATCTTTTGACCACCGATCTGCGCAGTTCCCTCCAGCGGTTATTGCAAATCTACTTTGACCGCTGGCAGATCGAGGTCAATCACCGCGAAGAGAAGGACACTCTGGGCGTCGGACAAGCTCAGTTGTGGAACATTACTTCGGCGCCCAAACAACCAGTCCTGGCTGTCGCCGCTTACAGCGCTCTGTTGCTGGCTTCCCTCCAAGCCTTCGGTGCGGAGCGTGGCGAAGCCTGCGCGCAACTCCCCAGCTGGCGGCGAAAAGCCAGGCGCCCTTCCGCCTTAGATCTGATCACTCTGCTACGCAAAGAAATGACGCAGCAGCCCCAGTTACTCGCTCCGCTCGGCTTCGAAATAACCGATCAAGCCCTGGTTCACGCTGCTGCCGCCTGAAATAATGTAGAAACTCCAGACTACCGGCTGAAAGCCGGTAGTCATCAACCATGGGGTTCTTGGGGATTGGAAAACTCGACCTCAAAACGGAGGAATGGAGTGTCGTCTCAAAGACGATTTATGTTCAGGCGCTTGCGCTCACTTCCGACGGAAAATATCTATATGTGAGCTATCAGGGAGGAGGTCCAGGCGGGTCGGCGGGGCATGACGCAATCGGCTATTTCGATACATCGAACGACAGTTTCCTGGGAGCAATTAAGGGGGTCGCCAATGTGGGCGGTTTTATGGCTATCGCGCCGGATGGTTCCGAGTTGCTTGAGGATGGCGGCGATGCGTGCGATTCCCCGCGATACGATCATGTTGGATGCCCTTCTGTGCCGGGCGGAATTCTGAATGTCATCGATATAGGCAGCAAGAAGTACGTTCGAAGCGTTGGCATCAGGGGCACACACCCGGGGCGGGTGATTTTCTCCCAAGACGGCCAATTTGCGATTCTGGCGACCAGCGAACAGCTTATTTTTATTTCCCCACGAGATCTTAAAATGGTGGCGTCGCCACCGATTCTATCGCCGGGCAAACTTGCGTTTACCCGCGATGGAAGCATGGCATATGCGCCGGTGGTGCATAGTTCTTCGATAGCGGTCATCCAAATGATTGTTCCATTTCGAGCGTTCCACCCCGCCAATCGGGCGGAACATTTCCCATTGCGATTGTCGGCAGTGCCGATTGTGACGCGAAGGCAGTTGACCCAACTACTCTGAGAATGGGAACCGAGCCGGTTATGAGAGATTGAAAAGGCATTCTGATGGCATCGATTGAGATGGTTACGGGTTTTCCGGGGCATAGCCTAATCGTGCATTTCAAGAGAGATGTGACGAAGGGGAATTCCCGGATACAAATCGAAGGCAAGACGTATGCTGGTTTGCCGATTCGGGCGGTGATGGATCCGTTCTGAAGTGACTTGGGACAGGGAGCTGTTGCGGCGGGTTGACCCGCGCTGTACAAGCCGAGCTGATGGTCGTTTTGTGAAGACAGCGGTTTCTCTGCGAGATTAGTTGTTCCGCCGCGCGGAAGCCGTCGCAATCCGAGCTAAGAAGTGTTTCTAGAAGTTCAACTTTATGCGAAGGCGTTCGCGTGCGCCAGAAATTTACCACCTACTAAGGCCAATGGGATCAGTCTTTACTAAGACACCTAACCCAACGAGAAAGAAAATGGCACGGCGAGAAGCTAGCGCCTCCGTGAGGTACTCAACGTGCCGCGGCCGGTTCAGGATGGCAGTGTGCAAAGTGGCCATGCGTGGCAGTTAATCCGAGGCTATGAAGGTGGTGACCTCAAGGTCATCAAGGAATTGTCAAGCTTTTGTAAAAGCGATGAGCAGAACGAGATTTTGATGGACAAACTCTGCTGAGATGGATCGGGGTGAGAGTCAGATCGTTCATTGCCGCGGCCGTTCCGCGCGTACAAACTCATTGGAGTCTCACGCAGCGGTTATTGTTGGCCGCTGCCTGCGCGTTTTTCATCTTGACCACGTTCCGCTATGGCTGGAATCGATCGGCGTCGGATTTTCCGAACTACTACACGGCAGCAGTTTTGGTGCGGGAGCGGCAACCGCTGCGCGAGTATTACGACTGGACTTGGTTCCAGCGTCAAATGGACTATGCCGGTCTGAAGCAACTCGGCGGATATGTTCCGCAGACCCCGCTGGCAATGCTGCCGTTGGTGGGCATCGCGGGGTTCCGGGTGCAGACTGCGAAACGTATTTGGTTGGTGTTCAGCCTGGGATGCCTGATCGCGACGGTGTGGCTTCTATCGCGAGTAACTCGATTCAGCATGGAGGCCATTGCGTTACTGGTATTTCTCGGATACCCCACTCTGCATTTCAACTTTTTGTACGGACAGTATTATGTGTTCCTGCTCTTCCTGCTGACATCAGCCTTCTATTGTTTGGATCGCGGGAAGAACGGACGCAGCGGAGTTCTTTTGGGAACTGCGTTTGCGCTCAAGCTATACGGCGGCCCCTTTGCCGCGTATTTCGCTGTAAAGCAGCGATGGAAAGGTGTAGCCGCAATGATCGTCACGACGCTTTGCCTGACCGCAGGCGCCATCGCAATATTTGGCTGGCGCGACGTCTTTTATTTCGGTACGCAAATCTTTCCTCGCGCACTGCAAGGAGAAACTTTAGATCCGTACAGCAGTCTCAATGGCACGTTATCAGCGCTGCTGCGCCATAGCTTCGTGAGAGAACCGGATTTGAATCCGGAACCCATATGGAATGCCCCAGCCGTGTTCTTTTTCCTTCAACCGCTACTGACTCTGGCCGTAATCATTTTCCCGCTCATCGCACTATATAGGTCTAACAGCGTGAAGAAGGATTTCGCCTGGTTCTTTATTGCGGTTCTGCTGGCATCGCCCAATACCGGCTCTTACACATTCATTCTGCTACTTCTGCCGCTGACCTTGTTACTGGAAAGCGCGGGTCGTCGAACACAAGTGTTTTTGGTCATCTGTTATGCACTTCTCGCTATACCTCTTCAACCTGCCTGGAGTTGGCTCTTTCCGAAAGTATGGCTATTGATCGCATTGTTTGTAGTGGTGGGACGCGAATACCGGCACTTAGTAAGTGCGAAAGCGGCGTACACGGCTACGCTGCTTATTACAATTGCATCGACCATTTCGGCAGTCTTCCACATGGCAAGCTATTCGCGAGAGCCTGCCCGGCATTGGGACCGAATCGCAGCGCAAAGAGGAACGCTGTTGTCAATATCACCGTCGATTCTCCGTTCCGGCTTGGTCTATCAGGCGACTGGGAAATCGCAGTATGTGCTTCGTTGGGCTCACGAGGGCCGCACTGACGAACTCCGCTTTCCAGGAGATGCGCTTCAACCTGTAGCCGAATCGCCCGATGGCCCAGTCAGGTTTGAGCTGGTGGCTCACGGCAAATCTACGTTTATGCTGCTTGACACGAAAACCGGCCGCGCCGTTCAAGATATTGACTCGAGCCCGCGTAAGGCGTTACCCGCGTCGATTTCGCCGGATCGGAAATGGACCGCAACTACGCAGCAGACGAACGGAACAGCGCAGATCTGGCTGCGGGCAGTGAATCGTACTGATGCAGTGCAACTGACCGGAGGCAACTGCAACAGCTCTTCACCGGCGTGGGAGCTGGACTCGAAAGGTATTGTCTTCGCAAGCGATTGCGGCCGTGGAGTTGGTTGGCCAGCGTTGTATCGCGCGCGCTTAGAGACGATTCAGAAAGCAATGGGCGGCGTCCCTCTTAGCGAGTCACAGCACGACAAAAGAACGGCGGGGGAACGCACCGGAGGATGAGGCGTCCCTCCGCCCAGAAACGCCACAGGAAGTCCGGATTCCCGCGACGCGTTGTTCATAAGTAGTGTGCGCGACAGAGACCGGCCATCTCAGGAATTTTTCTAAAATCAGCTTATTTTGAGTCCGGCGAATCGATCGGCGACGGCCGGCAGCGCGGGAAAGTCGGTGTACGGTTCAGTTTGGTACCAATAACCGACTGAGTAGAAGCAGTCGCCTCTATCGTTGGCATGGCCGTGTTCAATGGTGTGCTTCAGGTAGCGATCAAAAGCTACCGGATTGTCGGCGTGCCAGCGATAAAGGCAGTAACGGCCACCGGCGCGTTCGGCGATCGAAATGTAAGGGGCGCCGTTGTATAGATTTGCAAACGGAACGGCATCGAAATCCCAAGCTCCATTCAGATAATCTTCAGTGCCGGTGCCGGTGATAGCGGGTTTCGATTCGTCGTCGATGAAAATCATTTCGTCGCCTTCGCCGAACCAGCCGTCGGTGTTTTGAACTACGCCAAAGCTTACGCCCATCATCTGGCCCTTGCCCTTAGTTTCGAAAAAGACGTAATTGTCCTTGCCATCCAGATTTATCTCCTTCTGGCCGGCAGGGGTTTTCACTGCAATGTTCGGAGTAGCCTGGCGATATTGGGCGTGGAAGTAAAGGGCATTATCGGGCAACGACGAAACAAGCTGGTAATCGATGTTCGAATAAAAGGCATCTACCGGCTGAGTACCGTCGTTGGTGATGGTAATGCGGGCAGAACGGCGGAATGGCATGGCAAAGTAGGAATTGAGCGCCTTCACCGAGGAACAGTTCGAAAACGCGGATTGGTAGAGAAAATATTCACCCAGGTTCAGGCCAAAGAAATCCCCCACCGGCACTTCGACGCTTGGTTTTGGATTGCCATCCCAATAAACGCGCATCACAAGCTCTTTCAAATGATGCCTACTGTGGGCGGCAATCGTGTACCAGATATGAGTGATGATGCCCGGGCCTTCCGATTTAAACACCTCGAAGGTTTGGCCGGGAGCTATGTGCCAGGCATCGGCATTGCCGCCAGTACGGTCGTAACTCGATTGTTTGAGGGTTCGATAATTATGCAGGGTCGCATAGCGCGGGAGGGCCGCCGGACCTGAAGACTGGGTTGCGCTGCTCTGGTATGCATTGGCGCGGTTGCCGGTAAGCATGGCAGCGAAACCGCTAAGCGAAGTTAGAAAGCGCCTTCGGCGCGGCATTTGGGACATGACTGGGGCATTATATAACTGCCGCCAACTAATTTGAGGGGGGATTATTCAGTTGAGGATCCGGTGTCCGGATCCTCAACCTCGGAGGTAAAAGCGTTTAATACTGAGTGGGTCGTGCATTAACCGCTCTTATTACGGATAGAATACCCTTCCTGAATGGATTTCACAAGAGCAAAGAACAGCCAAACGAAAATTTTTTGCAAAGTGTTTTACTTCACATTTCTCCATTGACAGTAGGAACATTATTCGTCAAAGATAGCGGGCCGAACCAGTTTCCAAGTAGCTGCCGCTGCCAAACGGCACCGGTTCGATTCCTTTGATCTGTTGAAGTAAACGTGTAATCATAAAGCAAAGCTCTAACGTACTTAGGCGTCTTAAAGGGCGGTGGATCCAGAAGTTTCGTTACGCGCGGATCCCCTTCGAGCAGCCGGTACATTAAACTTTGAACCCAGGTATTTTGCTGGTAGCTGCCGAGAGCAGCGAACCACATTTGCCAGTCAAGACGGGGCTGATAAGGCGCAACCCAGGGAAGTGCGCGGTGTAAATCGCCGGGTTTATAAGGAAACGAATACTCGCGCCAGACAGCGCCATCATCGGACCCCTCGAGAACAATTTCCGAACGAGTAGTGGTCATCACCGCGAACAGGCCATAGCCGTTTACAATTTCAAAGGGTTCTATGAAGGCGGGTGCAGCGGTTCGCGGACTGACGAGGCTTGGACCAAGTTGACTTACTAATTGCAAGCCGGCCATAACTATCAGCAAGGCAACCGCAAAGTTCAGCGCCAGAACAAGTCTGCGCGATTTCGGTATGAGCGAGTTCGGAAAGCGGTAATTCAGCGCCGGGGCGAGCGCTTGGAACGAACTATCGTCGAGCCCCCACAAGCACAGAGCCAACGTGAGCAAGTTAAAGAAGGCATAGTTGCCAGTGAGGATAATGGCAACCTGGAACAGCATCAGCAGAACCACCGCGAGACGGCGGACGCGGCGTTCCGGAAAAAAGAGCAGGAACGGAACGAGCAACTCAATAACGAGCGTGGCCAAGGTGCAGGAATCCAGCAGCCAAGCGGGCGCATGGTAAGCGTAGTAAGCCAGCGGATTGGGAAGCGGCTGCGTCATGAAATGAAAGCGCAGGGCGTGAAGATTGCGCCAATTTGGATCGTGAGAGGAAAGCTTCACCTCGCCCGATTCAAACATCAGACGGAAAAGCAATAAGCGATAGGCCCAACCGAGCAGCGGCGCTTCGGCGAAAATGGCCAGAAAGCCCGCTTCAAGCAGCAGAGCGTCCCACTGGAACGAGGTAAAAGGCTGACCTGTGGAAACCAATGACAGATAGAGAACGAAGCAAAGCGCCGCAGACCAGCGAGAGAACAGCCCGGCCAACAGCAGCAGCGAGGTGAAACAGCCAAGAGCGCAGCATAAGGTAAGCGCCCCATCGCCGGGGTGCAGCCAAAGTAAAGAGGGCACATAGAAGTACGCGCTGGATCCAAATTCGGCGTGAAGTGCGGCCAAGGTATTAATGGCAGGTGTAATTCCGGCCGAACCAACTAAGCCAAGAATTTGCGGCCACAGCGAACCGAAAGCGCAGAGATATACGAGACCGAGGAAACGCAAAAAGAGTGCTTCCGTAAGTGTGAATTGCCCCACAGTCAGCAGTTTATAGGCTAGAGCCAGCACAGCACGTTAAGATGATGATTTCACGATCTCAAATGAAGATCTCCAAAGCGGTCATAACTGCCGCGGCACACAAGCAGAGGACACTAGCGCTGCAGACCGTCATTGACCGCGATGGCGCCGAGAAAACGGTTCTGCGGATTATTTTAGACGAAGTTCGCCGCGCTGAGGTGGAGGAGATAGCGGTTGTCATCGCGCCGGGAGATGAAACTGCCTATGCGCAAGCGGCTGGGGACAAGACGATCCGCTTTATTGAACAGGCGGCGCCACTCGGTTATGCCGATGCCATCTTCTCGGCACACCGCTTTGTGGGAGACGATCCCTTTTTGCATCTGGTGGGAGATCACCTATACGTGGCATCGGGAGCAAATGGCAGCGCGAAACGGCTGATTGAGGTAGCGGCAGCCGAGAGTTGTTCCGTTTCCGCGGTACAAGCAACGAGAGAAACACTGCTGTCGCATTTCGGCGCCATCGGCGGTCAGCGTGTACCGGGCAAACAGGATCTTTACCGAATTGAGAAGGTTTTGGAAAAGCCGACTCCGACCGAAGCTGAGCAAAGCTTGAATGTTTCAGGATTGCGCGCCGGTTATTATCTCTGCTTTTTTGGGATGCATGTGCTCACGCCGGGCTTCATGGAACTGCTGGCCCGCGACAGAAGAGCCATGGGATCGATCACGGTTTCGGGAGCGCTGGCGGAACTGGCGCGCCGCGAACAGTACCTGGCTCTTGAACAAAAAGGACGCCGGTATGACGTGGGCGTGAAGTACGGCTTGTTTCAAGCGCAATTAGCTTTGGCGCTAAGCGGCAAGGACCGCGATCCAGTTTTGGCGCAACTGCTGGAACTTGTCGCTTTGCAGAAGGGCGAAGCGAACGAGGCCGGGCAAGGCGCTTGATCGGCCTGATTCAAATGATTACGTCGGGGAATGCCGACGTCCGCAATTTGTCGATCGACGAATTTTGCCGACGCTGTTCGACAGCGGATCTATTGGATGAAACGGGCAAACTAGACGAGTTCTGGAGATGGAGCGAAAATCTCTATGAACGCGTCAGAGCGTTGCTGTTTCTCTATGCAATTCACCGGTTTCACCTGCCGAAGCGGCGAGAGATACATAGTGCCGGTCTTATTCCGTTCGAAGCCACCAGCCCGCTGCTGCGACGGCGCTTTGAAGAGTCGCTCGAAATTCTTCAACGCGCTGAACGGGCGAGGGGTTTGAATGCCGCTCTGTGCAGTGCCTACGCGACGGCGTATCGAGGCTTGGCGTTTAAGACCCTGGCCGATCAGGTTCGCCAGAGCGTCAGGTCGGTGCGGGGGAACCAATGGATGTCGCGCATCGGACATCCGACGGACTATCCCTTAAGCGTGCGCGCAGAATTGCTGGCGCGCGATTCAGAGAATGCACCCTTTCCCATTTTAAAAGAATCGACTCCGGTACGCATGGATTTGTCGCATGCCGGATGGAGCGACATCTTCTTCCTGGGAATGGATTACCCGGAAGGCGCGAAGGTGCTAAATGTTTCGATCGATCTCGCGGTGCGGGAGGAAGGAATGGGGCAGCCAGCGCCGCCGGTGGAAGCGTATTTCCGAGTGATCGACGAGCCGGTTTTGCGGCTGACGAGCGTCGATCTGGGGGCGACGGCGGATATCGGAAGTTTCCAGGAAATCTTCGATTTTGCGCGCGACTACCTGGGATTGTTGAAGGCGGCTGTGATCGCGGCCGGAGTTGTTCCACCGGCCATGGAAGGGGCGGTTCAGCCGGTTAGCGCCCTGCTGCAGAACTTGGTTGGGGAAGGACGCGGCATTGAGCTGGTGAGCCGGGTTCGCAACATTCCCAAGGGGTCGAGGCTGGCGGTCTCAACCAATTTGCTGGCTGGATTGATAACCGTTTGCATGCGCGCGACAAAACAAATCCACGCGCTAACCGGCCCACTGCTGGAGAATGACAGGAAACTGGTGGCGGCGCGCGCCATTCTTGGTGAATGGCTAGGCGGTTCGGGAGGAGGATGGCAAGATTCGGGCGGCGTTTGGCCTGGTATCAAGCTGATTGAGGGCGTGGAGGCACGAGAGGGCGACCCGGAATTCGGCGTGAGCCGAGGGCGATTGCTACCCGCGCACCAGATTCTCACGAAGCAGGAGATCACAGCGGAATCGCGCGAAAGGCTGCAAGACAGCCTGGTGCTGGTGCATGGGGGTATGGCGCAAGACGTCGGGCCGATTCTTGAAATGGTCACCGAGAAATATCTGCTCCGCAGCAAAGACGAATGGCAAGCGCGCAAACAGGCCATCAAAATTCTGGATGAGTTGCTTGGCGACTTACGAAACGGCGACGTTCGGAGCTTGGGTCAAGCGACTGAGAGAAACTTCTTCGGTCCTATTCAGAGCATCATTCCATGGGCGAGTAACTTGTACACGGAAACCTTAATAAACAAGGCGCGAACCGAGATGGGGGAGGATTTTTGGGGCTTTTGGATGCTCGGTGGAATGGCTGGCGGCGGCATGGGATTCATCTTCAGTCCGCAGAGCAAACAGCAGGCGCAAGACCGGCTGCAAATTCTCATGCGTAAAACCAAGAGGGAGATGGAAGACAGCGTGCCTTTTGCCATGGACCCGGTGGTTTACGATTTTCGGATCAACGAAAACGGCACGGCGGCGGAGTTGTTGAGCGGCGGCAACAGCCTGATGCCGAAAGGTTATTATGCGCTGATGGTTCCTTCACTACTTAGAATGGACCTCCGGCTGATGCCGGTATCGAGGCGCACTGAACTTGACCGATTGGGCGTAGCGGCGCGCGGCGTACCCGAGTATTCAGGACTGGTACACGACTTATTCGAGCGGCTCTTGCCTTCTGCCGAAGAGGGCGGCGCGAAGCAGAATGAGAGCCTGACCGAATTACTCCGCGAGCACGGGTTCGATTCAATTGAACACGATCAGATCAAAACCGGGTTGAAGAACGGAACGCTAGGCTTAGCGCAGAATCGGTTGCCGATCACTTCAAAAATCGAGGACGCCTACGACGGCGACGTTTTCGATGCCCGAATAGAAACAAGCGGCGAGTTCGAGAAACTGGGACGCGAAGCATTGCGCAATGGCACGGTGGCTGTTGTGTCACTGGCGGGAGGGGCGGGCAGCCGCTGGACGAGAGGAGCAGGCGTTGTGAAGGCGCTAAATCCGTTCGCCAAGCTAGGCGGCAAATACCGGAACTTTATTGAAGTTCACTTGGCAAAGAGCCGGCGCACCAGCCGGGAGAGTGCGGCCAGCGTCCCGCACGTGGTTACCACCAGCTATCTGACACACGCGCCCATCGCGCGGCACACACAGCGGGAAGCCAATTACGGCTATGAAGGAGATCTGTATCTTTCGCCGGGCCGGAGCATTGGATTGCGGTTAGTGCCGATGGTCCGCGACTTGCGTTTTGCCTGGGAAGAAACGCCCCAGCAGGTACTCGACGAGCAGAAACAAAAAATGCGCGAGAGTTTACGAACGGCGTTGATTCACTGGGCCGTGACGGCGGGAGAGGGATCGGACTACACGGACAACCTGCCGCTGCAATGCTTGCACCCAACAGGACACTGGTATGAAATACCGAACATGCTGGGTAACGGAGTGCTGCAAAAGCTGTTGCGCAGCCGCCCGCAATTGAAGTACTTGATGGCTCACAACATCGATACGGTGGGAGCGAGTCTCGACCCGGGATTGCTGGGCTTTCATATTCAATCGCAATCGGCAATAACGGTTGAAGTGATCGCGCGGGAGATTGAGGACCACGGCGGCGGATTAGCGCGGGTAAACGGACGCCTGCGGCTGGTGGAGGGATTGGCGCTACCCTCGGACAAAGTGGAAGCGCAGCTTTCGTATTACAACACCAACACCTTTTGGATTGACATCGACCGATTGCTGGCTGTTTTTTCGCTGACGCGCGCCGATTTGGAGGATGAAGCGAAAACGGCAGCGGCGGTGCGCAACCTGGCGGCGCGGATGCCGAGCTATATCACGATTAAAGACGTGAAGAAGCGCTGGGGCAAAGGGCAAGAGGATTTGTTTCCGGTGGCGCAGTTTGAGAAACTCTTCGTGGACATGACAGCGCTGAATGAAATGCAATGCAGCTACGCGGCAGTTCGCCGCGAACGGGGCCAGCAATTGAAGGAGCCGGCACAACTGGACGGATGGCTGCGCGACGGCTCCGCGGACTATGTGAACTCACTGGCGGATTGGGCCTGAAAGCAATCGGGTAAAGGCGGCTTGAATGAAAAAATCGATAGGCGACAACATGTTTCCGAAAGGGATGACCTTCGAAGACGGGCTAAAGCTGCTGAAGCGCTCTGGATACCAGGGCATTGAGCTTTGGTTGGGCGACAAGCCTTGGTTCCAAGTCAAAACCGGCGACACGGAACTGCGAACGCTGTTCAGCAAGATTGAGGACGCAGGTTTGGAAGTATCCGATGTGGCCAATTCGTTGGATTGGGACGAGAACGTTTGCGCGCGGGATCCCGCCAAGCGGGAAGCCGCGCGGCGACACATTGAGCGCCAGATTGAAGCGGCGCAGATATTCAAATGCGACGCAATTCTGGTGGTTGCGGGCGTGGTGACCAGCGACACACCTTACAACGAGGTGTATACGCGTTGCGTGGATTCGCTCCAAAAACTTGGAGAAACGGCAGCCAAGGCGCGGGTCAAAATTGGGGTCGAAAACTGCAATTCAGAGCAGCGATTCTTGCTCAGTCCACGGGAGTTCTACACTTTCCTCAATGAAGTGAACAGCCCGTGGGTGGGAATTCATCTTGATGTGGGCAACATCCACGATACCGGATTCGCCGAACAGTGGATTGAAATACACGGACGCGGATTACCCGCATGCATCTGAAAGACGTGCTGAAACATCGCGGAAGATGCGGCGAGGAGAGTGTTTACACAAATCTGTTCCTGGGGAACAACGACTGGCGCGCTATTCGGGCTGCGATCAAAAAAGTGGGATACGACGGCTGGCTCATTGCCGAAATGGAATCCCGATACCGCTTTGCGCCGGACCAGCAGTTCTTTGACACCTCGGCAGCCATGGAGCGGGTTATTTCGGGCGAGCTATGATGGCGACACCGACGAGGCGGGATGTGCTCCGGACGGCTCTAGCAGTGGGCATTTCCAAGCCGCCGGGAATTCAACGCAAAGAAAGAGACCGGCTGGAGATTCTGGCGGAGGATCACGCGTTGGCTGCGGAATCGGCAAGCGGCTACGCAAAATTAGCTGATTCGCAATTCAGTTCCGCCAACCTGCTGATTTTACCCGCCGTTCGGCAATTGACTTTGGACAGGGCCTGGGATCTTCGCAAACAGGCCCTAAACGGACGTTGGATTTTGCTGGAGAGTGGACTTGGGTTCTCGACGAAGGAGGAACAAGCGGAGCAGGCAAGGACCTTAAGGAGGGTGTTTGACATTCGCGCGCGTCACACAGTGGACAGCGTTGAATGGCGAGGCGACTACGTGGAATATGTGCGGCCAGCGCGGCACATGGTGCGACCCTTCGGAGCCATCACACTTCTGGAGTCATCGCTGGGCAAAGTCTTAGCCCGGTGGAAGGGAATGCCGGTGAGTACGCAGCTTCACGTGGGATTAGGGGGCCTTGTTTTCTTAGGATCGGCACTCGGCATAGGTTTAAATGCAAGCGAAAAACAGGCTTGGGCAGTTGGCTCGGCGCTGATCGTTCCGTGATGCGAGATTAGTGGGAGTGCCGCGGCACGGTGCTGCGCAGATCGCTAAAAGGCACGGCAAATTCTAAACAGGCGCCGGTTTCAAGCTGGCCTACATGTTCCCGATAGAACTGCTGCCATGGGGAGTCGTTCTTCATGGCTGTTGGTTGCAATTGACTGTGGCGCAGCCGAATCTCGTCGTCAGTCAAGAGCGCGTCAACGCGGCGAGTGCGAAGGTTTACCCTCACCATATCGCCCGTTTGAAGAATCGCGAGGTTTCCTCCCACAGCCGATTCGGGAGAAGCGTTAAGGATGGAAGGAGTGTCGGAGGTCCCGCTTTGACGGCCATCGCCCATGCACGGCAACATTGTAATGCCGCGTTTAATCAGATTCCCCGGCGGCGTCATATTCACAACTTCGGCAGAGCCCGGATAGCCCACGGGACCGGCTCCGCGAACGACCAGCATGCAATGCTCATCGATCTGGAGTTGCGGATCATCAATCCTCCGGCGATAATCCTCGGGGCCGTCAAATACGATTGCGCGCGATAGAAAACTTCCTTCTTCGCCGGGCGTTGAAAGGTATCGCCGCTCGAAGTCGTCGCTTATGACGGAGGTTTTGACGAGGGCGGAAGTGAACAGATTGCCCGAGACGACTACGAATCCAGCGTCGTGTTTGAGGGGACGACCATAGGGCCGGATGACCTCGGGCTGGAGACTCCGTAAATGCGCATAATTTTGATGGATGGTTTTACCGTTGGCGGTCAGTGCCGTGCCATGCAGCCGGCCGCCTTGGATCAACTCGCCCATAATGCTGGGTATGCCGCCGGCACGGTGGAAGTCCTCGCCCAAAAACTCGCCAGCCGGCTGAACGTTGGCAAGCAGGGGGACATGGTGGCCAATGGCTTCCCAGTCTTTTATATCGAGGGGAACTCCCATGTGACGGGCAATAGCCGTGATATGCGGCGGACAATTGGTGGATGCGCCAATTGCGGAGGAGACTACGATGGCGTTTTCAAAGGCTTCGCGCGTGAGTATCCGGCTAGGCGTCAGATCGTCAACAACCATCTGGACTATACGGCGTCCTGTGTCGTAAGACATCTTTGCACGTTCGGAGAGAGGCGCTGGAATGGCGGCACAACCGGGGAGAGACATGCCCAGAGCTTCCGCCAGAGAATTCATGGAGAGTGCCGTCCCCATTGAATTACAATGCCCGGCACTCGGAATAGAACTGGGACAGCGAACGTTTTCTATTAATTGAAGGGCGTCGATCTGGCCGGCAGCAAACAGCCGCCGCGATTGCCAGAGCGCCGTGCCCGTACCGGCCAGTTTGCCGTTGAGATAGCTGTTCAGCATAGGGCCGCCGGAAAGCACAATGGCCGGGAGGTTGACCGTTGCCGCGGCCATTAAGCAAGCCGGCGTGGTTTTGTCGCATCCAGTCATCAAGACTACGCCGTCAAGAGGGTATCCGCAAAGAACCTCCACCAAACCGAGATAAGCGAGATTCCGATCCAAGCCGGCCGTGGGACGGCGGCAACTTTCCTGGAGTGGATGCATCGGAAATTCGAATGGGATGCCGCCAGCATCACGGATTCCGTCGCGCAGCCGGGCCGCAAGGGTCAGGTGAATGCGATTACAAGGCGTGAGGTCACCGCCGGTTTGAGCAATCCCGATCATTGGCCTTCCGGATTGAAGTTCTTCGAGGGTCAGGCCGTAATTGGTGAAGCGCTCAAGGTAGATCGCCGTTTCGCCAGGTACTTCTAAGTCATTGAACCAAATCTCGCTGCGACGCCGGGTGCGTTTTTCCGTTTCCATGAACAGAACTAGTGTAGTCGAAGCCTAGGGCCGAACGCCACCTTTGTTTCACATGGCACTATGGCGTTCTGTCTTGTAATACGAAACTAGGTTTCCAAGCTTCATTTGAGCTTTAGACAACTAGCTTTCTTAAATAATCGGCGCTGATTCGAGCGCTTTGAAGAGAAGGACGATCCCACATGTCTTGCTCGACGAAGTAGTGCTTGACGCTCGTGTGGCGGGCAGCCTCGAAGATGCGCTTCCAATTGATGACGCCGGTCCCCACTTCGGTAAACGGATTCCCTTTAAATTCGCCGGTGGTTGGCTGGTAACCCGGCTTGAGGTCTTTAATGTGCAACATCACAAACCGGTTGGGATTGTCGTGAAGATATTTCACCGGGTCCTTGCCGGCAAATGTCATCCAGAAGCAATCGAGTTCCATTTTGACCAGATCCGGATCTGAGGAGCGAAGGAGTTCGTCGTAGCCCACCACGCCGTTGTAAACCCGAAACTCGAAATTGTGGTTGTGATATCCAAACTGAAAGCCGGCATCGCGGCATTGTTTCCCCAGGCGATTGAAGTATTCGGAGGTGCGTTTCCAACCCTCGACGGAATTAGATCCGCCTGGAGGAGTGCCGCAAAGCATGTACTGAAGGCCTAACTGGCGTGCATCTTCGATATTTCGCGCCCACTCCGCATCGTTTTTGGGCGACCCATAATGACAGCTGGGTGCATGCAGCCCGACATCAGAGAGGACCTTGCGCAGTTGCGGCGGCTTCTGCCCATAAAAGTCTCCGTAAGCCGGTCCTCCGCTCAGTTCAATCTCTCGATAGCCCATGGCAACTATCTTGCGTAGAGTACCCTCAAAATCAGCCTTCAAATCGTTTCGAACCGTATACGGTTGAAGCCCGAGAGCTAATCCTAAAGGACTTGCCGAGATGCGGCCGGCGCTCAACAGCGAACCCGTGCAGCCGGCCGCGATTTTCAAAAACTCATTACGGCTCAAATTTGCCATCGTTAACCCTCTCTTTGTGTTTGCGGCTAAAAACGGAACTGTGTTCTTCATTGTGGATTAGTGATACCATAGCAGACTTCACGGACCAGATGATGCTACCCGACTACATCACCAAAGCGACTCCTCGGCCGCAGTCTTCGCGGGCGGCTTGGTACACCAATACAGCGCCTACATACGCGGGCGTGTTTTTGTGGATTGGATTCTATGAATCTATGGCGAACGGGACCTTGAACCGCGCCGGGCTGGGCGTCTCGCTGCTGGCACTGATCTTGAGCGCGCTGCTGGCGTTTGGCCTCTATTACTACGCACCCGCCATGCTGGGCATGAAAACAGGTCTACCTCTTTATGTGATCGGCAGTTCCACGTTTGGCGTGCGCGGCGGTTATTTAATTCCGGGTCTGCTGATGGGCGCACTGCAGGTTGGCTGGTACGGCGTGTCAACCGACCTCGCTACGCGGTTTATCTTGAAGGCTACCGGCGCGCCTGCCGAAAACGGAACAGTCGCTTACGTGGCTACCGCTGTTATCTGGGCTTACACGATTGCCTGGATCGCCGCCCTGGGCATACGCTACGTTTCGCGAGTGGCGATATTAGCCAACGTGATTCCATTTCTGATGATTTTCATCGTCTTCTTCAAGACGAGCGCCGGTTTTCAAAGATACACGCCACCGGAGCACAGTCCGCTCATCGGCTTCGCCTTGCTCATCCAAATTGTCACAGGCTTTTTTGCGACCGCAGGAGCGGCGGGAGCGGATTTTGGAATGGAAAATCGAAACGCGCGGGACGTGAGGCTTGGCGGCCTGGTCGGAATCGGCTTGACTATCCTATACACGGGAGGCCTGACGCTGCTGGCGATGGCCGGCGCTCATTCCCGGAATCCAGCTCCGGACTCGTACAACTTTGATTCCTTAATCGGAGTGATTGGCGGTCCACTTTCCAGAATCATTTTTCTGCTGTACGCGATTGCTTCGTTACCGGGCGCGTGTTTCTGCGCCTTCATCATGGGGAACAGCTTTTCCACAATGATGCCGAATCTGCGGCGCACATCGGTTATCCTCGCCGGTGTAACGCTGTCAGTGATTATGGCGGCCACCGGCGCGGCCTCGCATCTGGTACCGTTTTTTCAGATCATAGGTGCATCCTTCGGTCCGGTTTGCGGTGCTATCCTGGCCGACTATTTTCTCTCCGGACGGAGGTGGGCCGGTCCGAGGCAAGGCATCAACTTCGCGGGGTACGGAGCATGGGCTGTTGGTTTCATAGTTGGCATCATTCCCTTTCTGCCGGTACCGGAAAGCGTTAAAACGCTCGCTCAACCGGCCACGGTATATAGCGCCATTACAGGTTTCCTGGTGTATTGGGCCTTGGCAAAGGCGGGCTTCGAACCCAAATCAGCGGATTCTTCCGGCGTGATTATGGCAGCCGCAACTCATTAGGAATGATCGGGCAGGCCATTCCGGATGCTATTCTGATGTTCTGGAATACGCTAAATAAGAAGACGAAATGACCATTGAAGGAGCAGGTTTTATTGGCCGTTGCAAAATACCCGGTTAAGTCTTTGGCGAAGGCGCTGAAATTGCTGGACGCACTTGGCAAGTCCGGTACAGGCACGAGCATTTCCGCGCTGAGCAGTGACTTAGGACTTGGAAAAAGCACGGTACACCGGTTGCTGGCCACGCTCCGCGAATTCGACCTGGTGTGGTTCGATCCCGAGACCTCTACCTACGAACTTGGCTCGCGAATTCTGCGCTGGAGCGATTTGCTGGTTCGGCAAAACCTGCTTATCCGGCATGGCTTGCCCATTCTAAGGGAATTGGTGGAAACGTGCCATGAAACGGCGAGCCTTGGGATCATGGAAGGAACGGACGTCATGTACGTCGCCCGATTCGAGTCGTCGCAACGGCTCAGAATGAGCGATCAAGTGGGAGGGCGCAATCCAGCGCATTGCACCGCACTGGGCAAAGCATTGCTCGCGACGTTCGCGGAACAAGAATTCTACGCCTTGTATAAGGGCGTGGAAGCGCTCAAGGCAATCACGCAAAATTCCATCACCTCAACGGAGCGTCTGTGGGCTCACTTGCAGAAGGTCCGGGAGGAAGGCGTGGCGTATGATTTTGAAGAGAATGTTTACGGTGGAATTTGCCTTGGCACAGTGGTGAGAAATCACGGTGGAAAAGCAGTAGCCGCTATGAGCGTCTCAATGCCCACGCAGCGGCTTCGAGGAGATGTCCTGATAACCCTGAAAGAGCATCTTCTGTTTGCGGCAAATAAGCTTTCAACTGGACTGGGATATATTGCGACCGGCGGTGAACCGGCGAAACCGGGTCGGCGGCGGAGCATAGGCGCGCCAGCGGCCCCTTAAACCCCATTTTGCCGGATCTTTCTCCGAAATCTCTGTAAGCGCCAGCCGTTTGTTGACCCTGATTGCTATTTGGTTCCGAGGTGCATCCCATATGAATTCCACTATGAGGAACATAGTTCTAAATCCGTAGATTTTGACCTCTTCGCGGTTGTGTTTACTGTATCCCTCTTTGTCCGGGAAGCAGGGCCAGCCACAATGGCGGAGGCCAGCAAGATCCGACGGCGCCGACTCGCGGCCCATATGATGATACGGTGAGAAAGAGTACCGACCGATTAGTCAGTCAGAAATGAAAGGTATCGTCGATGACTGGAAAACCAGTTCGCACTTCGTGTTGTGTTGTGGGCGGCGGTCCTGCGGGGATGATGGCGGGTTACCTGCTGGCGCGGGCGGGCGTGGCAGTCACGGTACTCGAAAAGCACGCCGATTTTTTCCGCGATTTCCGCGGCGACACTGTACATCCATCGACGCTGGAACTTTTGTACGAGCTAGACCTGCTTGAAGACTTCCTCAAATTACCGCACCAGGAAATTACTTCAGTGGGGATCACGTTTGGGGATTCTGCGTTTGAAGCCGCAAATTTCAAGCACCTTCACACACATTGCCGCTTTGGGGCCATCATGCCGCAGTGGGATTTCCTGAACTTCCTATCTGCGGAAGGCAAGAAATATCCAGGTTTCGACCTGCGGATGGAACATGAAGCGGTTGACTTGGTGTGGGAGGGAGAGCGAGTCGAGGGTGTGGTGGTTCGTACACCGCAGGGGATGGAAGAGATTAGAGCGGACCTTGTCATAGGATGCGATGGCCGCCATTCAATTACGAGAACCGCGGGGCACTTGCAGGTTGTCGAACTGGGCGTTCCCATTGATGTACTCTGGTTTCGCATCAGCCGCCGGCAAGGCGACCGCGAGCAGTTGTTGGGGCACGTCAATTTCGGCAAGATCCTGGTTTTGATCAATCGTACGGATTATTTCCAGGCCGCTCTGATCATCCGGAAAAACTCCTTCGAGCAAATTAAGACGAAGGGAATCGAGGCATTCCGGCACGACATTTCAGAGGTTGCACCTTTCCTCGGGGATCGAATAGAGGAGCTGCAGAATTGGGAACAAGTGAAGCTGCTCACCGTACAGGTTAATCGACTGAAACACTGGCACCGACCAGGACTGTTGTGTATAGGCGATGCAGCGCACGCTATGTCGCCAGTCTTTGGCGTCGGAATCAATCTGGCGATCCAGGACGCAGTAGCCGCTGCAAACTTATTGGCGCGGCCGCTTGGCACGGGACAGAATACCGACAGATTCCTGCAAAAAGTGCAGAAACGGCGGGAACTTCGAACACGTGTCACGCAACGCCTGCAAGTGATCGCCCACGGCGGCTTTCAGTACGTGTTTCGGAGACAAGGCCGGCTGAGCCCGCCATGGGCATTCAAGCTGGCGATGCGACTAGGGCTTGTGCAACCAATTCTGCTGCGCGTTGTGGGAGTTGGAATCCTGCCGGAGCATGTTTCCACGATCACGGGCGCCGAACGACGGACAGGAAACTCCGTTGAGCGCATGCTTGGGTTGGTTGCCGGAACCGCCGCGGCAGTAACAATGATATGGCTTGGGTTCACAAGACGCCGCTGAATGGCAGACGGCGTGGTTTATATTGCGGTTTGAGCAGCTGCTATCAAAACGCGCTCCTCCCTTGTTCACTCCGGTCTCCTTCTTTGCACCGACGGCTTCGTCACTTCGAAATCCAGCCACTCCGTTTCGATTGTTCCGGTCCAGCCGCTTTTTTGGGGAAGAGTGTTTTCGCAGCGAAATCGGATTGATATTTGCCCGGGTGAAGATCGGTTCCGAAATATTCTAAGCCGGCTAAGATTGAGAGGGCCAACTCTCTGCTTGCTGAGCTGGCTATCCAGCTATGCCCGACGTTGCATGAAATCCCAGAACGATGCCCAAAAGAATAATCGCGAATACCAATCCGGCTGTGAGTGCAAGACGAGAATCGGCTTCCCGAATGAAGACAAGCAGCATCAACAAAACGCGAAGGACAGGAAGCAGAATGAATACCACAATTCCCAGCCCGGCGATGCCCATATTCGGCAGAATCGCCAGATTCCGCGTACCGAACCGGGAGTCGATGAGGGCGAGTGCAAACCCCAGACCGATCGCCGCCGAGGCTAACCAGCTGCCATTACGGAGCAGAGCCGCCAGCAACTCCTCAAGCCGATCAGCGCCGTTCATAGAGGGTCCTTGCTCAAGTGGACGCCGAAAACTGTGAGAAGCATCTGGATCCCAAGCGCCACCAGGACTATCACGAACAGGAGTCGAAGCCTGTCGTTCGAGACGAACAGGAGAATGCGCGCGCCCACGATGGCGCCAAGCACGGAGCCAAATGCCACCGGCCCAGCGATCTCCGTGACGATATTGCCTCGCATAAAATAGGCGCCTGCACTAGCGGATGCGGTCACTCCAATCATGAAATTAGAAGTCGCTGACGAGACTTTGATGGGCAGCCGCATGGCGGTATCCAGGGCTGGAATTTTAAGAACGCCGCTGCCGATACCTAATAATGCGGAGATCAGACCGGCGCCATACATGAGCAGCATGCCGAGCGGCACGCGCTGCACACGGTAAGAAACTTCGCGGCCAAGCTCCCGATCGGGATAGCTCGAATCGAGCCGCAGTGCAGCGGTCCAGTGTCCCTCCACTGCGGGAACCGAGGCGGGAACCGGAGCACGGCGCCTTGCCAACATCTGGTGCGCCGAAAGAAACAGAATGACGGCGAATAGAAAATATAGAAACGGGACCGGCACGATGCCGACAAGCAACACTCCGGTCAAGGCGCCCATTGTGGTGGCTGTTTCGAGCACGATGGCGAGCCGGACATTGGTCAAACGATTCCGAAGGAACGGAGCTGCTCCCCCGCACGAGCAGGCGATGACGGAAACGATGCTCGCGCCGATGGCACTATGAATCTCGATGTGGCCGAAGATCGTGAGGATAGGCACGATGAAAATTCCGCTCGCCATGCCAAGCATGCCGCCGAGCGCACTGGCCGCTACCGAGACCGCGAAGAGCCACAACGTGAAACCGCTGTTCATGTCAGTGGGCTCCGTCCGCCGTTCGCCACCGGCGCGCAAGCCGGGTCACGAAACGGATCTGGTCGCCACGGTAATAGAGTCTCTCGTAATCGACCGGCTGGTGTTCGGTGGTGTACGAAGTGCGCTCTATCAGGAATATCGGGCTGCCGAGGCCGATACCGAGGGCGCGCGCCACTGTGGCGTCCGCGGAAACGGCTTCCAGACGGTACTCCGCTTCCACCAAAGGGGTGTTGTATTTCTGCTCGAGTAATGAGAAAATCGGCTCCGTTTCCAGATCGTTCTCGATAACCCTCTCGCCGATCTCTCGCGGCAGCCAGGTTTCGTCGAAGGACAGAGGAGCGTTGTCTGCTAATCGCACGCGTTGAATGCGGACCACCAGAGTTCCCGCGGCGATCGCGAGCTGGCGAGCCACGGATTCGCCGGCGGGAACGATCTGCTTATCGAGCAGCCGGGCTGACGCCTGGCGACCGAGGGATTGCATGTCTTCCACAAATCCGCTCAACTCCGTCAGTTCCTGCGAAATTTTCGGCTGTAAGACGAAAGTGCCCTTGCCGCGCCGGATCTCTATTAAACCGCGGCGCGTCAGATTCTGAATTGTTTGGCGAATCGTGGTGCGACTAACCGCGTACCGTTCGACGAGCTCATCTTCATTTGGCAGCTGACTCGCCGCCGGAAACGTGCCGTCTGCGATTTCAGCAGCAAGGATTGCTTCAATTTGAGCGTAAAGGGGCAGGGGGCTGTCTGGATCGAACTTCACATTGACATAGTGACATCATGATGTCACTATGTCAATGTGATTCAATTAAAACTGAAGATGCTGCGCGATTTTCTTCGTAAGGTGTCCAGCCGATTTCCATTTAGCCGCTGGGCGCCCATTCCGCTGCGCCTGATTGTTGGATACGGCTTCATGGAACACGGTGCCGCCAAGCTGTCCAAGGACCCGGCGGCATTTGCTGCCATTCTCCAGGCGATAGGCGTCCCCGACCCGCTTTTCATGGCATGGTTCACGATAGCGATCGAACTGCTGGGCGGCCTTGCGGTCATTCTGGGCGCATTCGTGGCGATCGCCAGTGTGCCGATGGCGTGTGTCTTGTTGGTGGCGATGTTTAAAGTACACCTTCTCTATGGTTTCAGCTCAATTAAGCTCATCGCCGTGACTGCGGCGGGGGCGAAGTTCGGACCGCCGGGTTACGAGGTCAATCTGCTGTATATTGCCTGCCTCGCGGCGCTCGTTACGGGAGGCCCCGGACCACTCGCCATAGATGGACTCATCGGCAAACGCAAACCTACGTATGCAAAAGGGCGAAGGCTTGTTATTTGAACAGTGCCAAGCTGACAGCTTCGCCCATGGCTTTGTAGCCGGAATCTCCGGGATGGAGGTGGTCTCCGCTGTCGTATACGGGCAAAATATGATCGGGGTTGGCGGGATCGCGAACGATTTTATCGAAGTCGATCACGCCGTCGAACGCATGACTCGAACGGATCCATTGGTTGATGGTTTTGCGCTTCAGTTCTTTCTCCGGGCTGAAATAACCAGGAAAAACGGTGCCGTCGAAAGGCGTGAAGGTAGCGCCGATGATTGTGAGGCCCTTTTCATGGGCCCGCTCAACGAGCTGGAGGAGGCCGGCGATGAGATCATCAGCGGAGACGGTTTCCGAGATTGGAGCGGAGGTGCCGGCATGGCCCAAATCATTGATGCCTTCGAGGACAATCACATACTTGACACCGGGCTGCGCGAGCACATCGCGATCAAAACGGGCCAGAGCATTGACACCAAACCCAACATTGATCTGGGCGTCGTGAAGAATACGGTTCCCGCCGATGCCAGCGTCGATAACGGCGAACCTATGGCCATGCTCAGCCAAAAGGCGCGAGGCGAGAATGTTCGGCCAGCTGCGGTTTGCGTCTGGGGTTGAACGCGCGCCGTCGGTTATCGAATCGCCGAAGGCCGCGATGGTGGAGTCTGTTTCGGGAGCCAGCACATCGACGCCGCCTAAGAAGACCCATGAAGTAATTGTTTGCGGGTTCGCAAACGATGGGGCGGTGGTGAGGTCGCCGGGACCGATGTAGGAGGTCTGCTCAGCGGAGTAGTGAATGCCTGCGCCGGAAGTGGGTTTCGGAATATAAATGCTGATGACGAGATCTGCCTCAGCGGGTACCTTGAGGGTGATGGGATCACTCAAGACGATGGCGTTGGGAGGAATTGAGACGCTAGGGCGTCCGCTGAAGGTAAGAGCATGGTCGGAACCGGCGACGATGGCGGAGGCTTTGTCACGTAGGGCGAGATGGACGGCGCCCGGTTCGGCGGTCTGCTTGCCGAAGGCGTTCGACAGGCGGAGGCGAACACGCTCGCCGCCGAGGCTTAGGTGAACGATCTCGCGAAGAGTCTGGTTGTCGTATTGGAGGTGGGATTTGCTGCGGGCGGCTTCATCGGAGAGCTGCGGCGCGGGACTGGCGCTCCATGTGGCGATCCAGTGGGTGGAAGCGGCTGACGATAGCGAACCTAGGCTACATGCAAGGAGGAAAGTGCTGAGAAATTTCATGCTGGTCTACTGTTCAAATTTACGTCCTGCCAGCAGACCGCCATCGATCACGCAAACCGAACCATTCACAAACGACGATTCGTCCGAAGTAAGATACAAAGCGTATTGCGCAACCTCAACGGGCTTGCCAATTCGTCCCAACGGGTACATGTCGAGCAAACGCGCGTAACCAGCCGGGTACTTCTTCCAATGGTTCATGGACGTGGGCGTTTCAATGGTGCCAGGGCAGATGATATTGGAGCGAATGTTCCATTCACCATACTCGGCGGCTACCAGGCGCATCATGGAAATGAGCCCTCCCTTGGCCGCCGTGTAAGCAGTTTCGCCAAAGCCAAAGAGAGCATTGACGCTGGAAATACTAACGATGCTGGATGCCGGGCGTTCCTTCATCAGAGGGATAGCGCGACGGGTGCAAAGGAACGGGCCTTTGAGACAAACAGCCATGGTTTGGTCGAAGATCTCTTCGGAAACTTCTGTGATGGACGTATCGCCCGAAATATTGATGGCATTGTTCACTAGAATGTCGAGGCCGCCGTAGAGACTGGCGGTTTGGCCCATCAAGCGAGCGACATCGGTTGAACTTGAAACGTCGGTATGAACGAATGTTGCGCGACCGCCGGAATTCTGAATGCTGGAAGCGATGCGCCGCCCGGATTCGTCCGCAATGTCGGCAATGACGACTGCCGCGGCTTCCGCAGCGAACAACGAAGCCATCTCAGACCCGATTCCGCCTGCACCGCCCGTAATGATGGCTACCTTTGACGCCAGCCGATTTGCCATGAATACGAATGCTATTCCAAGCGGTAGTTCGGAGCTTCTTTGGTGATGATCACGTCGTGAACGTGGCTCTCGCGCAAGCCAGCGACAGTGACGCGCAGGAACTTGGCCCGCTGCTGAAGTTCAGGTATGGTGCGGCAACCGCAATAGCCCATTCCGGCACGCAACCCGCCGACTAACTGGTAGCTGAGATCGGCTAGCGGACCTTTGTAAGGGACGCGTCCTTCGATACCTTCAGGAACAAGTTTTCCATTGGCCGCTTGCGCGTAACGCTCGGAGCCGCCGGAAGGCATTGCGCCCATGGAACCCATGCCGCGATAACTCTTGAAGGTGCGGCCCTGGTAGAGAATTGTTTCGCCGGGGCTTTCGTCCGTCCCGGCAAGCAGGCTGCCGATCATCACGGAATCGGCGCCGGCTGCAATGGCCTTGGTGACGTCGCCCGAAAACTTCACGCCACCATCGGAAATCAGCGGAATCTTCGCTTCACGCGTCGCTTTCGAACATTCGACAATAGCGGTAATTTGGGGAACGCCCGCGCCACTCACAACACGCGTGGTGCAGATTGATCCAGGCCCAATCCCTACTTTTATGCCGTCGGCGCCCAGAGCAATGAGATCGCGCGCGCCTTCGTAAGAAGCAACGTTGCCAGCCAAGACCTCTACCTCGGGCAAAACGTGTTTCAGAGTTTTAACGGCGTCCATCACGCGCTGGCTGTGTCCGTGAGCGGCATCCACTGCGATCACATCTACTTTTTTCCGCACCAACTCCTGCGCACGCTCCAGAAAATCGCCAGTCGCGCCGATGGCCGCGGCAACACGCAGGCGTCCCTGTGAATCTTTCGCCGCATTGGGGTACTTCAGCTTCTTTTGAATATCTTTGACGGTAATCAACCCCTTAAGGGCGAACTGATCGTCGACCACCAATAATTTCTCGACGCGGTGCTGATGAAGAATTTTTCCAGCCTCTTCGAGCGTGGTGCCGACGGGAACGGTGATGAGGTGATCTTTCGTCATCACATCGGAAATAGGCAGATCGTAGCGGGTTTCGAAGCGCAGATCGCGGTTAGTAAGAATACCGACAAGTTTGCCGTTCTTGGTCACCGGGACGCCCGAGATCCGGTAGTGACTCATCAACTCGAGCGCTTCGGAAATCTTGCGCTCCGGTTCGATTGTCACCGGATCGACAATCATGCCGCTCTCACTGCGCTTTACGCGGTCGACCTCTTCGGCTTGGCGCTCAATGGACATGTTGCGATGAATAACGCCAATGCCGCCCTGCTGCGCTAAGGCAATGGCCATGTGCGATTCAGTAACGGTGTCCATGGCGGAACTGATGATGGGAATCTTTAGCTGAATCTTAGGCGTCAGGCGCGTAGTGGTATCCGCCTCCGCAGGCGTCAGATCGCTGCGGGCAGGTTGTAAAAGGACATCATCGAAGGTAAGTCCTTCAGGTATCACCTCAGGGATCATCGCGGTATCTTCATCCTAACAAGCGTCTTTTACTTCTCCTGAAACCCCGTTTAATAGATTGGAATCACAGATATACTTAAAACACGTGAACCAAGTCGGGCGCTATCAGGTCCTGGAAGAAATAGGTCGGGGCGCTACGGGAGTAGTGTATCGGGCGCTTGATCCGGCCATTGGCAGGACAGTCGCGATCAAATCGATCCGCCTTAGCGACTTCACGAACCCGGACGAGAAGCGAAAAATCAGAGAGCGCCTTTTGCGCGAGGCGCAAGCCGCCGGCATTCTTTCGCATCCCAACATAGTCACTATTTACGACGTGTTGGAGAGCGAGGATTTGGCCTACATCTTCATGGAATTCGTAGATGGCTGGTCTTTAGAAGATCTGATTCGGAAAGGGACGCTGCCCGACAGACAGACGACGCTGCAATTTCTCAGGCAGATTGCCGAAGCTCTGGATTACGCGCACCGCAAAGGCATAGTTCACCGCGACATCAAGCCCGCGAACGTTATGATTGGCGGACGGCGGGCAGGGGCCGAACAGTTTGTCAAGATCGCCGATTTTGGCGTGGCGAAATTGGTGTCCACCGAAGTCACGCATAATCGCGCGGTGATCGGAACCCCGAGTTACATGTCGCCCGAGCAGATTCAGGGGCTGGCCGTGGGCGGCGCGTCCGATCAATTCGCGATGGGCGTGATCGTTTATGAACTGCTGTGCGGCGAGAAGCCGTTTGCCGGCGAGTCTCTACCGGCGCTTTTCTATCAGATCTGCAAAAACGACGCCCGGCCGGTGGACCAAGTGAATCCGGCACTGAATGAGACGGTGGGCAAGGTAATGGAGAGGGCTCTTGCGAAGCTTCCAGAAAACCGGTTCTCATCGTGCAGCGAATTCATGGGCGCTTTGACGTTCGCTATCGGCGAATCTCCTAGCTGGGCGCCCATCGCCCCGAACCGAAGCGCGGAAACGCCGTCGCATCCAGGAAACGGCTGGCACGCTCCGCAAACGATTTTGGCGACTCCCGTTGCGGCTGATTTGCCGGAAGAGCCGTTGCGCGGCGTGTTCACACCAGTGCCTTTTCAGAAGCCGCTTAAAAACATCGAAACGGAAAGACCGCGCGTTCCCAGCGGCGACGCTACGATTGACCGTTCTACCCGGCATCGAGAATCTCTGAACAGTAGCTCAGGAAATCCCGTTGCCCGGCGAATTGCATTGGTGGCGGCGCTGTTGCTGGCGGTGATTGGAGCCCTGGTGTTTATAGTTCGCATGAACTCGAACCCGGGAGTACCGACGCAGATTCTCGATTCGAAAGCGGGGCCAAGTTCCGCGCCTCCGGAAGACTTGCAAAGCTCCGCAAAGCAAGTTAGTACGCCGCCCGCGGACTTATCCAGCAGTAAAGACGAAGCCGAAGGAACGGTGCCGAACACGAACGGATCTCGCACGGAACCATCGGAACCCACTGCGACGAAGCCTACCGCGCAGGTTGCACCGGCTCCGCAAGCAGCACCTGAGGCGCCTAAAACCGCAAAAGAAGCAGCCCCGCATCCGGTTGCGCCGGCGGAGCCAGCGATTTCCGACGTGGAACTCTCAGCCGATCCACCGGGCACAAGGATTATCATCGACCGTCGGCCGGACCTGTCATGCCTGGCTCCATGTTCGGTTCAGTTGGCGGCGGGGCGGCATACGCTGTCGGCGGAACTCGACGGATTTGGCACGGCGAAGAAGATCTTCAGTGTCCCTGCCGAGAACTCGATCTTCGTCACGCTGGCAAAAAGCATGGGCGTCTTGCTGGTGACCAGCGAGCCCAGCCGAACCAGCGTGGCGGTGGATGGGCGGAGCTACGGCTCCACGCCCGTAAAGATAACGCTGCCGGCAGGGCGGCATCACCTGAGCCTGTCGGATGGAGCTCGCAGGCACGACGAGACAATAGAAATCGACGCGGATGGCATGGTTGCTAGAAGTTTCCGCTGGTAGTGTCAGCGTTTTTGTTCAGAGTGAAGCCACGGTAAATCTTGATAGGCTGGCAAACCTGGAATGCCCGACGCCATACGCACGGCTCTGTTTACGGCGCGCGCCATTATTTCGGCCGCTACAGAACCAAGTGTTGTGACATCGGCCTTCACTTTCGATGTACCCGTCCCGGCCGCAAAAATTGTGTCGCCATCGGCGGCGGTGTGAACGGGATTAATGGTTCGGGCCAAGCCATCGTGCGCCATTTGCGCGATCTTCGTTGCCTGGCTTTTGGTGAGGATTGCGTTGGTGGCAACAATGCCGATAGTCGTATTCCCGCCGCCCCGAATGGGCGGGTGGCCCGGAAGCGTTGCGCCCTTGAGAATTTGGGTCATGCTGTCGAGAAAACCCTGCCCTTCGGCCCTGGCGCCAGCTATGATCTGCCCGGTTTGACGGTCGCGCACATCGCCTAACGCGTTTACGGCAACGATTGCGCCCACCACCACGCCGGATTGGCCCAGCGTTACGCTTGCGGTCCCAAGGCCGGATTTCATAGCGGCGCGCATGCCAAACATTTTGCCAACGGTTGCGCCCGCCCCAGCACCTACGTTTCCTTCCTGCGGGGGTGTTGTTACGGCAGATTTGCAAGCGTCGTAGCCGTCTTGCTCGCCGGGTCGAATTTTCGAATCGCCGATGTTCAAATCGAACAAGATGGCTGCCGGAACAATAGGGACAATAGCCGGACCAACGTGATACCCCAGCTTGTTCTCTTCCAGGTAGCGCATCACTCCGTCAGCCGCCGCCAAACCGAACGCGCTGCCGCCCGAAAGCAAAATGGCGTTCACTTTTTCAACCGTATTTAGCGGATTCAACAGGTCTGTTTCCCGCGTGCCCGGCGCGGAACCGCGCACATCGACTCCCGCCACTGCCCCGCCCTCGAAGATCACAACGGTACAACCGGTAGGCCGGCGAGTGTCGGTGCGATGGCCTACTCGCAGGTTTTCCACGTCAGTGATGCTGCCACACGG
This sequence comes from Bryobacterales bacterium, assembly GCA_963718465.1. Classification (GTDB taxonomy): domain Bacteria; phylum Acidobacteriota; class Terriglobia; order Bryobacterales; family Bryobacteraceae; genus Bog-105. The sequence goes on from CAVQZK010000037.1 coordinate 57,861, forward strand.
AGCGTCCGCTCGATCAAGCGCGAAAACAGTGGTGGATGCTAAGCCCGCAGCAGCCCGCATCATGCTGCGTCGTCCTATGCGGTCAGCATTTTGCAAACTCGAAATCATTGGTGCCTCATCATAGACATTTGGCCTCTATGCCCTCTAGTTTCTCTCTTCGCTGGTTTGCGGTCAGCGTTTTCGTGATCTCGTCGACTTTGAATTATCTCGACCGGCAGCTATTGAACACGCTGGCTCCGCTGGTGATGGCAGAGTTCCAGCTCAACCAAACATCGTTTGGCTGGCTGATTTCCGCGATTTCAATTTCATACGCCGCCAGTACTTTGGGCGCCGGTTGGGTGCTCGACAAATTTGGCGTGAACCGGGGCATTTCGGCGGCCGTCGGCTGGTGGTCGACTGCGGCTGCGGCGACGGGCTTAGTGCGAGGCTTGTCCGGATTGATTGTTTGCCGCGCTGCTTTGGGCATCGGCGAATCGGCGGGCGTTCCAGCGGTAGGCAAGCTTAACGGCATTTACTTAAAGCCAGAGGAACGCGCCTTGGGAGCAGCCGTCAACGGAATTGGCTTAAGCTTGGGAGCCGCAATTGCCCCGCTGTGGATCGGCGTGGCGGAAGCACGCGGATGGCGACTTCCGTTTATCTTGACCGGGCTTTTGGGTTTCGTTTGGATTCCCGTTTGGCTATTGGTCAGCAAGAAGATTCCCCCTCGTTATTCGGATGGCGACGATGCTGGCAAAAGGCCTTCATTCGGTCTCTTGCTGAACCGTAATTTGATTCTGCTCGTAGTGGCGAATGTACTGTGGATGGGCGGTTATTCATTATGGACTAACTGGACCACGCTGTACCTGATTCACGTTCATAATCTGACGCTGAAAGAGACGGCAGGTTATGTTTGGATTCCGCCATTGATCTCGAACCTGGGCGGATTCTTTGGCGGCTGGCTTTCGTATCGCTGGATCAGAAAAGCCGTTGATCCCGTAAAAGCACGGCGGAAGGCCGTCTGGATCAGCGCCGCCGGGTCGGCAGTAACGCTCTGCATTCCATTCGCGGGTAGCGCTGCCGTTGCAACGGCGCTGATTTCAGGAAGTTACTTTTTCGCTCTGTCGGGAAGCGTAAACATTTACGCGCTGCCTATAGATATTTTTGGTGCTAAGCGAGCCGGTTTGGCGATAGCCGCGCTTACCTGCGCCTACGGCTTGCTGCAGACCGTTATTTCGCCTGTGATCGGTTATCTTTCTGACCACAAGCTCTACACGGAAGTTCTTTGGCTGGTCACCCTGCCTCTGTTCCTCGGAGCGCTTACTTTGAATTGGATTCGTGTCGAGGAAGTCTCGATCCAAACGTTGGTCCAAAACTGAGACGGAAAAGGAGCCTCAGCCTGTCGCGATTGGCAAATCGACGCCATGACTAACCTCGCCAGTTCCGTCCTCACTTCGCGCCGACACATCATTGCTTACTGGATGACCACTGCTCTGGTCGCTGGATTCAGACGACAGCAACAAAATACGCGACCAGATTTATTTCCCATTTTTCCAAGTACCTGATAAATATATGAGGGCTGCTGTGGCTGGATTAACGCTAGCTGTGCGAACGCGTCCCGAGCCGATGAGCCTCGTTTCCGCCGTGCTGGCTCAGGTTTCCGGACCCACGCAAGACCAGCCTATATGCGCGGTACGAACGATGGAACAGATCATTTCGAGATCGCTGGCCGAGTGGCGATTCACCATGCTGGTTCTCGCCATCTTCGCGGCTGCCGCTCTATTGCTGGCTGCGGTGGGAATCTATGGAGTCATGTCTTATGCGGTCACCCGCCGCGTACGTGAACTCGGAATCGGCGCTGCATTGGGAGCGTCGCGCCAGGGGATGCGGCTGGCGGCGATCGGGTTGATTGGGGGATTGATTGCGGCGGTGGCGCTGACGCGATTCATATCCAGTCTGCTGTATGGCGTTCGCCCGGGCGATCCAGTGACGCTTGCGGCGGTCACATTGCTTCTTGGCGCGATTGCGCTGCTGGCTTGCTACATTCCCGCACGGCGGGCAACGGCAGTAGATCCAGTGATTGCGATGCGATGCGATTGATAGCGCTCGCTACAACTCCAGGTGCCACCCCGACCAAGTTTTAGGGTAGAATGTCTTCTGAGATATGGGAAAGGTGAAAATGCGCTGGTGGCGGCGTAAAGATCGCGAACGGGATCTGGAACGAGAGCTGCTTTCGGATCTGCAATTGGAAGCCGAGGAGCAAGAGGCGAATGGTCTGCCGTCGGAGGAAGCCCACTATGCGGCTAGACGTGCTTTTGGCAACAAGACCCTAGTAAAGGAGGAGGTGCGCAACATGTGGAGTTGGGTTTCACCAGACCGGCTACGGCAGGATCTGCACTACGCGGTTCGAATGCTCCGGAATACGCCAGCGTTCACCGCCGTCGCGTTGCTCTCACTGGCGCTTGGGATTGGCGCGAACACCGCGATCTTCAGCCTGCTGAATGCCGTTATTCTGCGGCCGCTGCCCGTTCCCGATCCGCAACAGCTCGTGCAATTCACGTACACGCTTCCATCAAGCGGTCCCGAGAACTGGAACAGTTGGTTCGGCTATCCGCATCTCGAACGGTTTCGCGCGCAGGCAGGGACGCTTTCCGGAATTTTTGGCGGAGTGGGATTAAACAGGGTGAATGTCGGCTGGCGTGGAACCGCCGGATTGGCGCAATGCGACGCTTATACCGGCAACTTCTTCTCTGTTCTGGGAGTGGGTCCACAGCGCGGCCGCCTCTTCGTTCCGGGCGACGACCACGAGGGCTCGGATGTCGTGGTTCTGAGTGATCGTTACTGGCGGAGCCGTTTTGCCACCGATCCCGGTATCATCGGACAAACCATCCTGATCGACCAGCTCCCGTTCACCGTCATTGGGATCACGCCGCCGAAATTCTCCATTTACGTCAGCGACGCACGCGATGTTTGGGTACCGCTGCACGCGCTTGACCGCTTTACGGCCGATCCGAATCGCTGGCGGGATCCCTTTGCGAGCTGGCTGCTGATTGCAGGCCGCCTTCGTCCCGGCGTTTCGTTGGCGCAAGCCCAAGCGGAGCTCGACGTGATCCATCGACGTTTGCTGGCCGAGCAACTCGCGGTTTCGGACTACCACGGGCAGCGAATCGATGCAACGGCTGGTTCGCGAGAGCCACTTGGTGCTGCGTCGGGCTGGGAACGGCATGATCGGCGGCCTAAGCCAGATGTATGCGTTTCCGCTAAAGCTGCTCATGGGTGTAGCGGGTATCGTGTTGCTGATTTCCTGCGCTAACGTCGCTAACCTGGTGCTTGCCCGCGCCTCTCATCGCCGGCGAGAGATAGCGCTGCGCATGGCCCTCGGTTCTGGAAGAGGCCGCGTGATTCGACAATTGCTAACCGAAAGCCTTCTTCTCGCTGGCTGCGGCGGAATTCTGGCGCTGGCTATTGCCTGGTGGGGCGGCAGTGCGCTCGTCCGTATGATTTCAACCGGCGATTCGCCCGTGCAGCTGGACGTGCGGCCCGATTGGGCGGTCTTCGGCTTCACCGCAGCCGTCTCGGTCGCAAGTGGAATTCTGTTCGGCCTCGTGCCCGCTCTGCGCAGCACACAGGTTGATCCCGGCTCGGCATTGAAGGAGGGCCCGCGCGGGATAACGGCATCCTCGTGTGCTGGATCGCTTGCTGGTTGCAGTCCAGGTGACGCTATCGCTAGTGCTGATCACCGGGGCCGGATTGTTCACGCGGACGCTGGAAAATCTCCGGCGCGTGGAAGTCGGCTACGACCGCGAGAACATCTTGATGTTCTCCGCCGACCCAAAGCTCGCGGGTTATCCCAAGGGACGAGTCGACGCGCTCTACCGGGCAATTCTCGACAAGGCCAAGGCTTTGCCGGGAGTCCAATCCGTCAGCGTATCAATCGTCCGTCCGGTGGACGATCAATATTACCTGGTTGACAGAATCGGCGAAGTAGATGGGCGCAAGCTGCCGGACGGCGAAGCTATTAAAATGGCCTGGAACGCCATGAGTCCCGGATATTTCTCCACGGTGGGCACACCGATCCTGACGGGCCGCGATTTCGACTTTCGCGACGGAGGGCTGGCGTCGAGGGTCGTGATTGTAAATGAATCGTTAGCCCGCCAAGCCTTGCCTGGCCGGAATCCCATTGGGCACCGGCTCGACGGAGCGGAGATCGTCGGGGTGGTGAAGAACTCTCTTTATGCGGGTGCGCGCGAACAGCCCCGGCCAGTCTTGTACCGGCCGCTGTTTCAAAGCAGCGGAGGTGCAGATTCGAGCCAATGGGTTGGGGCGGGGGCAGTCTCTTTCGAAATCCGCTACCAATCCGGTGCGGGTCTGGTGGACGAAGTGCGCCGGGCCGTTACTTCGGTAGACCGCAGCTTGCCAATTTTCCTGGTGAAGACCCTACGCGCGCAAACCGAGGACTCGTTCCTGCGCGAGCGCCTCCTGGCGATGATTTCAAGCTTCTTCGGCGGCCTGGCGATGCTGCTTGCGTGCCTGGGTTTGTATGGGCTGATGACGTATGCCATCACTCGCCGCACGGCTGAAATCGGAATCCGTATGGCTTTGGGCGCCCGCCGGAAGGAGATTATTTGGCTGAGCCTTGCGCGAAACGCTATGGCTGGTATTGGCCGGCGTCGTATCGGGCGTGCCCCTAACCGTGTTGCTCGCGCGCTACACAAAGTCTCTTCTCTTCGGAGTCGCCCCGGCCGATCCGGTGACTATCGCAGCCTCGGTTGTTCTGCTGATTGGCATTGCCGCGTTCGCGGGCTTTCTGCCGGTGCGCCGCACTTGGCGTATCGATCCGATGGCGGCGCTGAGACATGAGTGAGCGAGGTGTGCGTAGATAAAACAGCGGCGGGTGAAGTGCCACATCCGTTTCAGGTCGGACGGGTCAATGAAGAGAACATAGCCCGATAAAACGTCCCACTGAAACATCGGTATGTTGAATGCGTATTCCAGACACAGATGAAATAAAAGCCCAAGCACCAGTAATGGATAGCGAAGCTCCTTGAACCAGATGAGAATTCCCAGAGAAAATTCAAGGGCGAGAGTGAACCAGGTCTCCAGTTTCTCTATAAACGGATGCTGAATCCAATCGGGCACGGGAAAACGCTGAATCTCCGTAAGGTGAGTGACATAGTAAAGGGCAGTTCCATTCACCCACGGATCGCCCATCGACTTCCAACAAAAGGAGACAAAATAGAGGAGCGCCAATTCGAACTGAATCATGCGCTGAGCCCACGGAGGTCTAGGGGAAATTTCGACTCCTTCCTTCCCAGTCCGAAGGCGTATGAGGCGATCCAGCGAGAGGACCGCTCCCGCGGGCGCAAAGACGAGAAAGAAACCAGCGATTCGCAGGAACGTGTCGCCACCGTGGTTGATGTAGAGATTTCTTTGGTGCAGGGAGGTGAGACAAAGAAACACGACAACGCTGCTGACACGAGTGCATAGACCCAACGTGAGCAGCGCAGCGAACCCTAGAAAAAACCAGAAGAACGCTTCGATCCAACGATCATCCTGCGGGATCAGCTTGAACAAATTGAGCCGGACGCCAGGTTCGACTTTGGTCATCGTTTCCAGGGTCACCCAGCCATTTACTCCATACCAATTCAACCAGTCTGAATGAAGCAAAATTAGGGTAATTGAGACATTGAGGCCGTAAAGTATTCGAAACAGCGCGATGGGAATGGGCGATTGCGGCGCGAAGAAAAATTCGTTCCATGCTTTCAAAGCCGCCCGCAGGCTCATTCCAGATCCCTCGGCTGGACACGATAGACGAAGAAGACTTGCGCGTGCTCCGGACCCTGGCCTTCCAGGGTAATGTCCGACCAATGTTGAATTAACATGACTATTTCAGGAGGATTCGCCGGGTTGTTGAAAGAGCGGGCGAGATGTCTTGCAACAGCGGGTAACAGTCCTGAATTTTTGTTATCCGCTATATTTTCAGTGAATTTCCGGTATCGCTCCTTGGAATAACGTTGGAGAAGAGAGAGCTGTTCCATTCTGGGGAATTTCCAGACCTGAATGCGGCCATCTCTACCGATAACATTTGCTTCCATATAGGTGTTTACCAACTTCGGTGACGGAGCAAATGTGTCCCAGGCTTGAAAGAGCCCAGACCAGAGCATGTAAGGGCGGACGAACTCTCTGAATGCAAGGACGAGAGGAGAACTCAGAGGTACAGCCCACAGCGTTATGGTAATGAGATGAAAGAGTAAAAATCCACTGATGGCTATTTGGCGCGCCGGTTCGATTGAGAGATTGAGAAATCGAGCTTTCATGGCCTCTTAAACGATTTCAATGGGTAGACGTGTCCGGCTGTTGATGTGTTCGGCGCACTGAACCATCTGGTTCAGAGTTTCACGTTACGGTCAGAGTGTCAACGTTTTTTGGTGGGATCTTTACTGTTCCCAACCGCCGCCAAGTGAGTTGTAGAGCTGCACTAATGAAAGGCGCTCACTGAGGCGCGCACGGGCCAGACTGAGCTCCGCCGAAAAGAAGTTGGTTTCGTTGGTAAGAACTTCCAGATAGCTGGTGACGCCGCCTTTGTAGCGCATCTCGGAAAGGCTCGACGCATCGCGCGCTGCCGTGGTAAGCGCTTCCTCATGTGTGCGAAATTCGCGGTAGCGTTGATAGCCAGCCAGCGAATCGGACACTTCGCGCAAGGCGGTTTGAATAGTCTGCTGATAGGTAAGCAACTGCTGTTGCTCTTGGGCTTCGGAGAGCCGTACGTTAGAGCGAAGGCGCCCGGCATCGAAGATAGTTTGAGTGAGGGACGGGCCTAGGGAGTAAATGGAATAAATATTTGCCAAGTCGGGCGTACCGACTCCACCGGAGCCCGTCAAGGAGAGAGTAGGAAAAAGACGGGCGCGCGCGACTCCGATTTGAGCGTTTGCGGAGACAAGATTCTGTTCGGCCTCCCTAATATCGGGGCGTCTTTCCAGAAGGCGCGAAGGCAAGCCAGTGGGGACGGTGGGAGGCAGTGGCTGGTCGACCAGCGCTTTTCCTCGGGCGATGTCGCCGGGATTTTGACCAAGGTAGGTGCTGAGGAGATCTTCCTGAACGGCAATTTGGCGTTGAAGATCCGGTATTGAAGCGGCAGCGGTTTCGACCAGTTGTTGCGCCTGCTTTACGTCCAGCAAGGAGGTCGCGCCGCCGCTCTCAAGAGTTTGGGTAAGTTGGAGCGACTGCTGGCGGGAGGCAAGGGTTCGCTGGGCAATCTCAATTTCAAGATCGAGTTCGCGTAGTTGAAAGTACGCCGCAGCGACATTGGAAACGAGCGTGGCTAGAACGGTTTGCTGATTCCAGCGCGCGGCGAGGAGGCTGGCGCGGGCCGATTCAGTGGCGCGCCGGTACTGACCCCAAAAGTCGACAGTATAGGAAACGCTGGCCTGCAAATCGAGGATGTTGTATTTGAACAGGGGAATTTTTTGGCCGGTGAAACCGGGTCCGGCGGTGACTCCGGGGAACTGGTCGGCCCGGGTGATACCAAGCTGCGCTTCGGCCTGAAGAACGCGCGTGGCGGCGATGCGCACGTCGTAGTTCTGCTTCAGGGCAATTCTAATTAGCTTTTGGAGTTCATCGTCCTGGAAGATGGTCCACCATTTTTCGTCGCCTAAGGAGGTTGTGTTTTGAACGGCGAGTTGATCCGGAGCTTCACCGCGGTAAGCGGCTGGAACCTGCACTACTGGACGTTTGTAATTAGGGCCGACGGTACAGCCGGTAAGCAACGCCAGTAGGGCAAATGGAGTTAGCCGTTTCATGCGTGCGGACCTGCTTCGACTAACTCACGGTCGGATTGAGGCTGAGCAGGTTTTGAGCCTCCGCGGACACGGTGAGTGAGCTTCTCGACGATGTAGAAGGTGACCGGGATGAAGAAGATAGCCAGGATTGAAGCGGCCAGCATTCCACCGATGACCGTCGTACCCATGATTCTCCTAGAAACGGCTCCCGATCCGGTCGCCAGCCAAAGGGGCAAGCAACCCAATATGAAGGCGAATGCGGTCATGAGAATGGGGCGCAGCCTGATGCGAGCTCCGGTCAGCGCGGCGTCTTCAATGCTCTTCCCTTTCTCATACTCGGCCTTGGCGAACTCGACAATAAGAATGGCGTTCTTCGCAGCGAGCCCGATTAACATGACGAGGCCAATCTGAGCATAGACGTCATTATCAAAGTGCCGAAGAGTCAAGAACAGATAAGCTCCGAAAACGGCAATGGGAGTACCCAAGAGGACGCTAAAGGGCAGCGACCAGCTTTCATATTGTGCCGCCAGGACAAGGAAAACCAACAACAGCGACAGGCCGTAGATGGCTGCGGGCGGCACTCCTTTGGCGGCCTTTTGTTCCTGGTACGACAGGCCGGAATAGTCGAAGCCCATCTCATGCGGCATGGTCTGCGCGAACACTTCTTCGAGCGCTTTAGTGGCCTGGCCAGTGCTGTAGCCCGGCGCGGCAGCCGCAATGATTTGCGCCGAGTGATACTCGTTAAAGCGCATGGTGAACTCGGGTCCGGCAATCGACTTGATGTTTGTGACGGCACTCAACGGAACCATGCCGCCATGGTTGTTCGCAACGTAGAACTGATTCATGTTCTCGGAGCGGGTCCGGTAATCGCCCTCGGCCTCCACATAGACCTGCCACTGGCGGCCAAAGCGGTTGAAGTAGTTGACAAGGTAACCGCCCATGAAGGTTTGCAGCGTTTGATAAACATCGGCGACATTGATGCCTTGGCGGACAACTTTGACCCTGTCCACATCGACATACTGTTGAGGGATACCAGGAAGGTAGGTGGAAATCACACCCGCAAGCTCAGGACGCTTCCTGGCGGCAGCGAGAAATTTGTTCAGGTTGTCCGTTAGGAAGGAGAGATCGGCCCCTGACCGGTCTTCCAAAATAAACGTGACGCCGCCGGAGGTTCCAACTCCGGGAATCGAGGGCGGAGTGAACGAGAAGGCCACGCCCTCCTGTACCTTCGAAAGTTCCTGCGCAATATGACCTTTGATCGCAGCGTATTGCTCATCCGGTTTCTTGCGCTCGTCCCAAGGCTTCTCGGTGACGAAGAAGAAGGCGCTATAGGTGTTTTGCACGAAGCTCAACAAACTGAAGCCGATGACCGATGTACAGCCTTGGATGCCGGGCGTGTGCATGATGATGTCTTCCACCTTGCGGGCGGCTTCGCCAGTGCGCTGCAGAGACGCGGCATTGGGAAGCTGCATAGCCACGAATAGATAGCCCTGGTCTTCTTCCGGCAAGAACGAAGTGGGGAGGCGGTTACCGATGAAAAACGCGAATCCGGCAATGATAACCGGCACCAAGAGACTGGCGACAGCCTTGTGAATCAATGCCGAGGAAATTCCAACAAAGCCATGGGTGACCTTGGCGAAAGTGCGGTTAAACCAATCGAAAAAGTGCGCCAAGGGGCCCCGGGACTTTGTTCGGGGCTTCAACAGCAATGCCGCCAAAGCAGGGCTCAGCGAGAGAGCATTGAATGCCGAGAGGATGACGGAGATGGCGATGGTGACGGCGAACTGCTGATACAAACGTCCGGTGATACCGGGAATGAAAATGGTAGGAACGAAGACCGCGGTTAAAATGAGCGCGATGGCAATGACCGGGCCCGACACTTCTTCCATGGCCTTCAACGCCGCATCTTTCGGGGCCATGCCTTCTTCGATGTGGCGCTCGACGGCTTCGACCACAACGATGGCGTCATCGACGACCAAACCGATAGCGAGCACTAACCCGAATAGCGAAAGAGTGTTGATAGAGAAGCCAAGCATCGGAAAGAGTACAAACGTTCCGATCAAAGAAACGGGCACTGCGGCCAGCGGAATGATAGTGGCGCGCCACCCTTGCAGGAAAATGTAAACCACTAAAACAACAAGCGCGAGCGCTTCGAAGAGCGTGTAGAGAATTTCTCGAATACCGGCCGTTACGGCCTTGGTGGTGTCGAGACTGACTTGGTAATCGAGATCGGGAGGAAATCTCGCTTTGAGCTCCTGAATACGTTTCTGAACATTTTGAGCGGCCTGGACGGCATTTGTGCCGGGCAATTGATAGACGGCGAGAATGGCGGAAGGTTTTCCGTTATAGCGCCCGTTGAGATTATAAACCTGTGCGCCCAATTCGATCCGCGCTACATCTTTCAAGCGCAGATTTGAACCATCGGGGTTGGCGCGCAGAACGATGTCGCCAAATTCTTCGGGCGAAGTAAGGCGGCCTTGCGCGCGGACAGCATAGGTGAACTCCTGACCCTTCGGGACAGGCTCGCCGCCAATCTGACCGGCCGGATTCACGGTGTTCTGCGCATTTAACGCGGCGATAATTTGGGGTACCGTAACCTGCAGCTTTGTCAGCCTATCGGGATCGACCCAGCAGCGCATGGCGTATTGGCCCGCGCCGAAGATTTGAACGCGTGCGATGCCAGGCACGCGCGTCAGTTCGTCGACAAGGTTGATATAGGCGTAGTTAGCGAGGAAAATGCTGTCGTAAGAGCCTTTCGGCGAGTACAAGGCGATGAGGCTTAAGGGCGATGTGAGAGATTTGATGACCGACAGCCCAGAGGTGTTCACCTGTGCGGGCAATTGCGATTGCGCTTGCGAGACGCGAAGCTGCGTCAATACCTGATCGATATTTGGGTCGGTTTTGATATCGAAATCGACCGTGATCTGCGTGAGACCATTATTGGCGTTGATCGAATACATGTAATTCATGTTGTCGACGCCGCTGATCTGAGCTTCGATCGGCGTGGCCACTGATTGTTCGAGGGTCTGGGCGTCGGCGCCAGGGAAATTGGCTTGGACGAGAATCTCGGGGGGAACGATGTCGGGGAATTGCGCGATGGGCAAACGCAGCAGGGAGACCGCGCCGATGATCACCATCAAAATGGCGATCACCATGGCCACAATAGGCCGGTTTATGAAGAACTTTGACATGGCGGTTAGTTGGAGGCCGATTCGGTTTTGGGATTCACTGTTGCGCCATCCTGGACCTTGGAGACGCCTTCGGAAATAACGCGGTCGTTGGCGTTCAATCCGCTGTTGACGATCCACATGTCGCCATCGCGCTCACCAACGGCGACCGTGCGAATTGCCACTTTGTTGTTGGGGCCGACCACAGCCACTTCATAGCGGCCTTGCAGTTCAGTGACAGAACGCTGCGGAACGAGCAGGGCATCTTTTCGGAAGGCGGTGAGTGCGCGGATGCGGGCAAATTGTCCAGGCCGCAGCAGGTTCCCAGGATTCGCAAAAGCGCCTACTACGCGAATGGTGCCGGTTTGGGTATCCACCTGGCGATCGGTAAAAATGATGCGGCCTTGTTCGGGAAAAACCGAACCATTCGCCAGGGTCAGCTGCAGGGGAACCGCATTATTTTGCCGGAGAAAATCTCCGCCGCCGCCCGGTTTGATTTTGCCGGCGACACGCAGATATTCCTGCTCGCTAATTGGGAAATAGACTTTGATGGGATTGACTTGCGACACCGTAGTCAGGACCGTGGTTTGACTGACGAGGTTGCCAATCTGCGTGGTGGCGATACCGGCGATACCATCGACAAGAGAGCGAACCTTGGTAAATTCGAGATTCAATTCAGCCTGGCGAACAGCCGCTTCGCTGGCTTGAATGCTCGCGTCATTTGTTTTGATGAGCGCTTCGTTCTGAGCCTTGGCTTGAATGTCGTTATCGAGCTGGCTTTGTGCAATGGCGCGGGCTTGCGCTAGCGGCGTGTCGCGCTTTACGTTGATATCCGACAAGGCTAACTGGGCCTGTGCCTGCGCCAACTGGCCTTTAGCTTGCGCCACTTGACCTTGCGCCTGGGCCAGCACGGCTTCAAAAGGGCGCGGATCTATTTCAAACAGAACGTCGCCTTTATGTACGAATGAGCCTTCGCGATAATTTTGTTTAATAAGATAACCGGAGACTTGGGGCTGGATGGTGGCATTCACGAAACCATCGAGGCTGGCGACCCAATCGCCATAAATGGGAACGTCTTTTTGCGAGACGTTCACAACGGTAACGTCTGGAGGACCGGGCGGAGGCGGTGCAGATTTGACTTCGCAGCCAGCCAACACAGCTAATAGCGAGACGGATAGTATGGAAAGCCAGCCACTTTTAGACGAAGAGCCAGACGAATAACCAGGAAAACTTACGGATGGTCGATGAGCGACACATTTCTGCCTCAGCATTCTACTTGGACGCTGCTTAGCAGGGCAAAGACTCAGACTTCGACAGGCACGGATTCGGCGAGCGCGTTGCGCAACGAATCCAGGCCCCGACCGGCTAACATCAGCAACGCAAATGCAACAAGCGGGCAGACGCCGGCAATGATTATCGAGAACGAAAAATTTTTGTGAGGTCCGAGCGTTATGCCGGTGATGTAAGGCGCGGCTGCACCGCCCATTTGCGACATGGTATTCAGGTAGCCGATGGCTCTTCCTGCTTTGCCTGGCGGCACGACATTTTGCGCGATGGTCCAGTAATTCGAGCTGACGATTCCGAACGAACAGACGGAAACGAGCAGGATGGGCAATACCGCGTCTTTTTCGGTAGTGGTATTCAGCAGAAGCAGTGAAGAGGCTCCTAAGAGCCCGAATGCCGCGAACCAGATTCTGACCCAAAATAGCGAGCGGGTTTTCTTAATGAGCAGATCGGCGATACGTCCGAAGAGCGCGTTGGTGACAGCCATGGTGGCGAGAGGGACAAAGAGGACTCGACCCATGCCCAGATTTGAGAACCCGCGAGAGCTTGTGATGTAAGCGGGCATCCAGGTTAGAAGGAAATACCAGTAATAGGAGAAAAAGAAAACGCAGGTTGACATGGCCCAGACGCTTGGGCTGCTGAGAATGATACGCCAGGGCCAGGGTCCGGTATCGCGCTGAGATTCGATTTTACCGGCAGGGGCGAACGCGAGCCAGGCTGGAACCCAGAGCAACGCGCCAAGCCCCGTGACCGCGAACATAGCGCGCCAGCCGAAACTGGCGAGGAGAGATGTTCCGAGAAGAGCGCCACACGCCGGGCCGAGGGTTTGGCCGCTAATGTAAATGCCTACCGGCAGGCCGTTTTCGCGAGGAGCAAAGTTGGTGCGGATAAAGGCGAGGCTGGCGAGAGGACCCACGGATTCAGCGAAGCCGAGGACCAGGCGCGAAAGCAGGATATCGGACTGGGTGTGGCTGATGGCGATGCTGGCTGAGGCGAGCGACCAGATCAAGAACGCGATGGCATAGACGTTGCGGACTCCAAAACGGTCAATCAGGAGACCAGCAGGAATCTGGCAGAGTCCGTAAGTCCAGAAGAAAGCGGATAGCAGAAGGCCCATGGATTCGGGCTTTAATGCCAGATCGCGCATGATGCTCTCGGCAGCTATGCTTAGATTGCTGCGGTCGACGTAGCTGACGAGAATACCGAGAAAGACAAGACCTAGGACAAGCCAGCGGCGATTACTCATGTGGATGCGCCGTTGGAAACGACTTCGCCGTTTTTGATGACGTGAACGATGCCAATAGGACGAGCATTGGGCGAATCGTAAGTGGAGCGGCTGGCGATATGTTCGGGATTGAAGACAATGAGATCGGCAATGTTGCCCGCTTTAAGGAGACCTCGATCGGATAGGTTGAGGCGGGCTGCGGGTTTCGCAGTGCTCTTGTGAATCGCGCTCGCCATGCTGAGCCAGCCGTGATCGCGAACCAGGGTGCCAAGGAGTTCAGGATATGTTCCGTAGAGACGCGGATGAGCCTTGCCTTTAACGTAGAAACTGTCCGTAATTACGGAGCAAAGGGGATGGGTTATGAGCTGGCGGAGATTTTCTTGGCTTTGATTGAAAGAAACGATGTTAACGGCGGCCTGCTCTTCGATCAGTAAGTTGACGGCGCAGTTGGCTGGATCTTCGCCACGAAGCGAGGCGATTTCCGTAACGGTCTTGCCGACGAAATGTTCGTTGATTGAGGTCTCAACCGATGAAATAGTGACGTCGCTCCAATAGCGTGGAGTAGCGTTCATTTCATCAAGGATGGCCTTGCGTTCGACGGGATCCTGCAGCCTATTCAGGAGGGCGTGGTTGCCGCCATCGAGCGCCCATTGAGGAAGAAGCTGAGTAAGTACGGTGCTGCCGCATTGATAAGGATAGATATCGAATTCGACGTCGATGCCGCGGGCGCGGGCCGATTCGATCTCATCCAAAGCGGTTTGCTGCAGAGGCCAGTTCGCGCGTCCGGCGGTTTGCAAGTGAGAGATCTGGAGACGGCAGCCGGTTCGCTCGGCTAATTGAAGTTGTTCCCGAGTGGAGGGGACAAGGTCGGCGGAGTAACTCCGCATGTGCGTGGCGTAGAGTTTACCACGCTTTTGAACGACGCGACAGAGGTGCTCAAGCTCTTCCGGGCCGGCGCTTGAACCAGGCGCATACATCAGGCCGGTAGAGAACCCGACGCAGCCGGCGGCAAGCGATTCATCGAGAATGGACGCCATGTTCTGAAGTTGGGCGGCAGTGGGAGTTCCCTGCCCCGGGCCGCATACGGCGATTCGCAAACTGCCGTGACCAATGAGAGAAAGGGCGCTCTCTTTTGAACGGCTTTGGGCGAGGGCGTTGAGATACGACGAAGCATTTGGCCAGCCCCAACCAGACGGGCGGCCTAAGATTCCAGCGCCGAATTCGACCAGAGACGTTGCATCGCCTGAATAAGGGAATGGCGAAAAGCCACAGTTGCCGACAACTTCCAGCGTTACCCCTTGATGGAGCTTTTCAGTGCGGCCTTCGAGGACCTGAAGATCTGAATGGCTGTGAAGGTCAATGAATCCGGGCGCAACGGCGAGCCCGTGACAATCAATGATTGGACAGTCGACTGCGGGCGGATCTTTGGCAATCGACGCTATGCGCACGCCATCGAGCAGAACTGAAGTTTGGAACGCTGGCGCGCCGGAACCGTCGAAGACGTGCGCGTTGGAAAGCAAAAGCATTTAGGGCCCTGACGGATAGAATAGCCTCATGATTCAAGGCGACCCGGTTGATTCGCCCGCGCAGGAAGCAGCAGGCGCCCGCACGGTTCGAAACTTCCGTTGGTTTATTTGCGGGTTGCTCTTCTATGCGTGTACGGTGAACTACATGGACCGGATGGTGATGGGTATTTTGAAACCCACCATTGCGCGCGAACTTCACTGGAGCGAGACCGATTATGGATGGCTGACCTCCGTTTTCCAGCTAGGCTATGCCGTGATGCTGCCAGTGGCAGGACGCCTGATCGATTGGCTTGGCATTCGCATGGGATATTTTTTGGCGGTGCTGGTTTGGAGTGTTTCGTCGCTATGCCATTTTTTCGCAGGGAATCTGTTTCAATTCCAAATCGCGCGGTTGGGCCTGGGCTTGGGCGAGGCTGCGAACTTTCCGGCGGCCATCAAAACAGTGGCAGATTGGTTTCCGCGCAAAGAACGCGCGTTGGCAACGGGATTTTTCAATAGCGGTACCAACGTGGGCGCGCTGCTGGCGCCCCTGGCAGTGCCGCTGGTGGTGGCTCGCTTCGGATGGCACGCGGCCTTTCTTTTTACCGGATCGCTGAGCCTGTCATGGATTTTCTTCTGGCTGTGGCTTTATCGCGAACCGGAACGGAATCCCCGTTTGTCGAAGGAAGAACTGCGGCTAATTCGAGCGGATAGCGATTCAGAGGTAACAGGCAGTGTTCCCTACGGGCAGATGTTGAAGAAGCGCGCTACCTGGGCTTTTCTCACAGGGAAGTTTTTGACAGATCCAGTTTGGTGGTTTTATCTATTTTGGATTCCAGGCTTTTTGGCGAGTAAGTATCACGTTGATCTAGTGCATATAGGACCGCCGCTGGTGGCGATCTATCTGGCGGCAGACGTAGGCTCGATAGGTGGTGGGTGGGTTTCCTCCCGGCTAATTAAAGATGGGTGGGATGTAGGCGCTGCGCGCAAGGCGGCAATGTTGATCTGCGCCATCTGTGCTATCGCCGTCATGTTTGTGCCGGCGGCAGCGGGCAACTTATGGTTAACGGTGGCGCTGATCGGCATTGCGGCCGGTGCTCATCAGGGTTATTCGGCGAACCTGTTCACAATGACGTCAGATTGCTTTCCCAGGAAGGCGATTGGCTCGCTGGTTGGATTAGGCGGGTTTGGCGGGGCGATTGGAGGAATGTTGGTGCAGCCGGCAGTCGGAAAGTGGCTGGACTTTTCGCATGAACGATACGCGCCGCTGTTTCTGGTCGCCGGATCGATGTATTTAATCAGCTTGGCGATTATTCATGCGCTGCTGCCGAGGTTTGAGCAGGAGGAGTTTTAGCTGGATTGGTTATGCCAGGTAGAACACTTGTTCTAAGGGGAGCATGGCCTGATCTGGCGCGATGCCGGGTGGGTTCATAAAGAACTCGGCCATTTCTTTCTGCCAGCGTGCATTCACTTCGCGCTTCGACATCTCTTCACGCGCGGCGTCGAAATCGTCGGTTTCAAGGTAGCCTACCAGCAGGCCGTCGGAACGGAGGAAGAGAGAATAGTTCCCCCAGCCCGTTTCACGCAGGGCCTGCTGCATCTCAGGCCACACGGAAATGTGGCGCTGTTTGTATTCTTCAAGGCGATCGGGCTTAACCTGCAATACGAAGCAGACGCGCTGCATAATGTCGCGTTAGCGGAGGAATGCCTCATGCAAGCCGCCATCAACCGGAATAATATGGCCAGTGGTCTTGGCGCTTTCATCGCTGGCGAGCCAGACGATAGCGGCGGCGCAATCCTTCGGCAGGATGGGACGCCGAGTGAGCGTACGTTGGGCGTAGAAATTGGCCAGTTTGTCGCGGAGTTCTTCGGTTGTTTCGCTTTCGGAGAACGCTATTTTGTATTTCTGAAGCGAGCCAATGACACGGTCGCGGGGGAACATGGTTGAGCCGGATACGACCGTAGCGGGGGCGATACCATTCACACGCACAGTAGGCGCTAACCCGATGGCGAGTTCATGGATGAGGTGATTTAAAGCTGTCTTACTGACGTCGTAAGCTTCGCTGCCGAATTTGGAGACGACGGCGTTGGCAGAGCTTGTCAACACAATTGAAGCGGGAAGTTTTTGATCGGTGAAGACCCAAGAGGATTCACGCGCCAAAAGGAAATTGCCGGTTACATTCACAAGGAACGTTTTGCTCCATTGCGCTTCGCTCAGTTGACCATTGGGCGCGGCTACCGGGAAAATGGCGGCAGTGTTTATCAGCACGTCAAGGCCGCCGAACTGCATGACGGCGAATTTGGCAGCAGCGGCTGCGCTCTCGGAAGAACTGATATCGACAGTGGTGTACGCGACCGAATCAGAAGAGGAAACCACGGCTACCTCGGCGGCAACGTCTTTTACCGATTGTTCATTGACGTCGGCCAGGACGACATGCGCGCCCTTGCGCCCGAGCAGGAGAGCTACTTCGCGGCCAATGCCGCTGCCTGCGCCGATGACTAATGCGATCTTGCGGCTGAACTCCGCTTCTGGAGGCATGCGCTGCAGTTTGGCTTCTTCCAGCGCCCAATATTCAATACGGAAAGCTTCGGAGCGAGGAAGGGCCACGTAGTTCCGGAAGCTGGCGAATTGCTGGGATTGATCGGGACGGCGGGCTTGCGGATAGGGATGCTCAGCGGATCCGGAATCCAGCGCGTTCGCGCCGGACATGACGTGGATGGCGTTGATGAAGAATTCAGTTGTGATGCGCGCTTCCTTTTTGTTTTTACCGAAACCAAATAGGCCGAGGCCGGGGATGACGACAACGGAAGGATTGGAATCGCGCAGGCGGGGTGAATCTTTGGTGGAGTGCGCTTCGTAGTATCTGGCGTAATCGCCACGGTAGGTTTCAGCACGCTCAAGCAGAAGCGCTTTTAAAACATCAACACCTTCTTCGCCGGGCTTCCAATCGACAAACATGGGGCAAATGCGAGTGCGCAGAAAATGGTCGGGGCAACTGGTTCCAAGCATGCCCAGATCGTTCGCCCACTTTGAACCGGCAAAGGCGAGCGCGTCTTCATGGTCGGTATAGTGCGCGATGACGCGCTTGTTCGATGAGACAATGCCGCGGAGGGTGGGCAGAATGGAGGCGGCAATTTTTTTGCGATTATCAAGGGGCTTCCGGACGATGCCGCCGAACATGGGTCCGGCCTTGTGCCGATGAATGAATTCGCCCATCTGATCGATAGTATGGATGCTGTTCAGGTAACACTCGCGCTGCGTATTGCCCCAGGTGAAAAGACCATGACTGCCAAGCAGAACGCCATCGCATCCTGGATTGCCTTTGACGGCCTGTTCCAGCATCAATGCGAGTTCAAAGCCCGGACGCTGCCACGGGAGCCACGCCACCTTGCGGCCGAACTGCTTGTTAAATTCTTCGAGACGCCGCTTACCATTGGCGCTGGCTGCTAAAGCAATCGCCCAATCGGGATGCAGGTGGTCGACATGCGGAAAGGGCAGGAACGCGTGCAGGGGCGTATCGATTGAGGCGGCGACACGATTTTCGCCAAAAGCCGAAAGAGGATAGTAACTCACCATGTGGTCTTCGTGGGCCTCGCCTTTGTAAATGCTCTTCAGGCTTTCGAGCCGGTCGAGCGAAACGAGCGCGAAACCCGATTCTTTGATGGAGCCGAGATCGCCGCCGCTGCCTTTGACGGCGAGGACGCGGACGTTTTTGGCGGTGAACGGATCAGGCAGGTCAATCTTGGAACTGGTGTTGCCGCCACCGAAATTGGTGATGCGGAGATCGGCTCCCAATAGATTGGACCGGTAGCGCAGAAGTGCAAGTTGATCGTGAGCGAAGGAGGCGGTGGTCTTCTCGTCCCAAAGGTCTTCGAGGTGGGTTAATTGAGAGGTGACAGGCATAAAGTATCAGCTTACGTGAAACGTTTCAGCGCGGTGGATATGCGCTTGCTAAGCGTAGGAACCGGCGCTGGTTAAATTGCGGGACGCTCTCGCAAGAGAGATGCGTTCCAGATATCCGCTTTGGCGGAAGGCATCCATGGGATTTTGCGGCAGGCCTTTCGCAGCACGCCATTCGCGAATAACCGGCCGCACGTCAGTGGAAAAGGCATCTTGCAGATACGATTCCGCGCGAACGACGTCGCAGGCTTTCTGCGCGGCGGCGAGTTGAACGTGGTCAACCAGCGCGGCCTTGGCGAAAAGTTCCTGGGCGACGGTTACGGTTTGGAGCATGGCCTCAATCTTTCCTTTGAGGTTATGGCTTTGATCGATCATATACGCGATGTCTGCGCGGCGGCCCTCTTCGAATTCGAAGAAAAGAATCTCGTGGAAAATGCGAAACACCTGATAGGGATCAATGGACCCCATGGTCAGGTCGTCGTCGGCGTAGCGGCGGTCGTTGAAATGGAATCCGCCGAGCATGTCTTCGGCCAGAAGCCACGCAACAATTTGCTCAATATTTTGCGAGAGATAATGGTGGCCGGTATCGACCAGCACACGAGCACGCGGGCCGGTGGCGCGAGCGAACAGCAAAGCCATCCCCCAATCGGCGATATCGGTGTGATAGAACGCAGGCTCGAAGGGTTTGTATTCGATGAGCATGCGTTGATCCGTCCTTAAATCGGCATGGGCGGCGCGCAGGCACTCTTCGAAGAAACGTTTGCGCTGGCGGATGTTGGCGCTTCCCGGATAGTTGGACCCGTCGGCAAACCAGAACGAAATATCGCGGCTATGCAGGTCGCGGGCAATGGCAATGCTGTCCTTTGAGTGTTGAAGAGCTTCGTCACGTGCGGCACGGTCGGGGTTGCCGAAGGAACCGTGTTTGTAGATCTGATCTTCAAAGAGATTTGGATTAATAGAGCCCGGCCGAATGCCGTAGCGATCCGCCAGTGCGTTCACTTGGGTTACGCTGCCAAGGCCGTCTGGGAAATCCCAGAGAACGTGGAGCGCGATAGTGGGGCAGACCCCGGTAAGAGCGTGAACTTGGCCGGCGTCGCTGAATTTCTCTTCGATTGTCCCGGCAGCAGCCGCTTGCAGAAATTTGCCGAAGCGGGTTCCGGTATTTGCGAAGCCCCACGACGGTATTTCAATGCGGAAGTGCTCGAGGGCGTCGAAGATGGTTTGGGCGGCCTTGTCCATAGGTAATTCCGGCGCCTTTTATCTTATGCCACGGACGTAGGAGCTATTATCGCCGGTCCGTTCGATCAGCCCGGGAGACCAAGTACCCTTTGCTTATTGAGAAGCTCTTTCCTGCGTGCGATGCGCCATGCCGGCGTCAACGGCTACCTTCGTTTGATGGAGAGAGGTGGCGAGCGAATCTTTGGATACGCGGCGCACAATGGGCGTCGCGAACACCCGAAACGCAACGGGAATATCGCGGCTCAGTGCGATTGCTTCCAACTCGGCGTAAACCCCGCCGTCGCGCTCCTCGAGGCGCGTGATGCTGGATAGGCGCCAAATCAGGCCGGTGCCATGGTCCTCGGGCAAGGTTCGCTGCTCCGGTGTTCCAAATTTATCGACTTCCTGAATGTGCGTCGTGTTCGAGACACTGTACCAGCGCCGATCGTCCACTCGAAAATAGGAAGCTTCGCAGTCGGTATCGAGAGCCGTTTTCGCCACCACCGATTTGTTCACCAGGCGCATGGAAAAGAGATCTTTTACTCCGTCGCTACCGTGAGAGATAGAGTCGATAACGCCCGGTCGGTAGACTTCCTTATAGCGGTCATAGTCTCGCACGACATGCAGGATATCGTCGATTTTCGCGTTCGGAACGAAGCCCACGCCGAGCCAATCGTGAATGAGTCCGGATGGAACTTTCTTTGGGATATGCGGGCCGACCGGCGCAATATAAAGTCCCTTGCTCCGAATACTTTCCGCCCGATCCGGGTTGTCGTCGAGCCACAGGAAATGGGCGCCCGGCTGGAGACGCGCCTGCATCGCGGCGTTTGCCGCTTGAAGATAGGCGTCCCAGGCTGCTTTCGTTTCAGGTTTTAGGGTGGCCGCAGCGGTAGACGGATGAAACCGCAGCAGGATCAAAATTGCGGCTATTCCAATTTTGTGAGCCATTTTCTTAGTCATACTTGTCCTCTCAGAAGGCCTAGTCAGGCTGCATGAAGAGGCTGCCGTTCTCAACCTACGCTGCTTCGATTCCGCAAGTTGCTCTTCGGCTGCATGTATTTGTTTACTACAGTGCGGAGGTGCTCGTCGACAGTGTCGTTCGATCCGGATGGACCTCATGCGGGGAACAAAGGAATACACGAACGGTGGAAAAACCAGAACGATTCGTGCTTCGCCCAACGCCACGCCTGGAGGGCGTGACTCGCTCTTCAGTAGAGATCCGGCTGCGATTGAAAACGCCGCTTTGCACGACAACATAAGGTTTTCAGAATCGCAAAAAACGACCTCAATTCCGCAATTCTGGTCGCCTGGAAATCTCAGTCACAAAAGTTCTCAAGAAATCGAAATATTTTTTTGTCCTCTGATTTCATCAGCTTGCCGGGAATTTCTGCGCCCGTGAATTGAAGGCGCGGTTCGGAATGCTGGGGGGTGCATGCTACTTTCAAATCGCCCGAAAGAAAATTTCCGGCAAACGTGAGAATAATCCGGCCGGGAGCCACTGCTTCCGGCTTTTGCATTTTAGGGAGAACTCAAATGGGCCAATTGATTGTGATGGCGTCACGGAATACAGAACAGAACGGAGACCAAGCCGCCAGCCGGAAAGCGACTCCGGTGAGTACCGCCGCACTGAACGAATTGCCGCCGTCGTTGAACGCGCCCATCGATTTCTCAGTCTGGATGACGGCTCCCCGCGAGCGTACGCCCAACTACTTCCCCACATACTCGGCGGTTTCGCGCGCGATGCAGAGCACCATGCGCGGTTGGGTAGGCGAGTGGCTGGCGGCGAATCCGGAAATCCTGAAGAGACCGCACACCGCGTACGCCATTTTGGTTTACCTCTGCACGCATCCATTCTCCGGCCGGCCCACGAACATCTTCACTTACGAAATCCAAGACACAAAGTCGTTGAACCGCGCTTTCCGGTCGGCGGGCAGCAAGTTGGGCCGGCACTTGAAAAAGCTCGACACCAAGCGCTTCGGTTGGTTCACACGCCAGCACTATTTCGCTTACCGCAGCAAGGAAGTGGTGGCTTATGTTTTCAAGAACCCGCGCGTGATTTACCGCATGCTGCACGTAGAAACAATTTTGATGGACAGCATCTTAAAGTTCGCCATCATGGATCTTCCCACCATCGGCGAAAAAGAAGCGCTCGTGAAACTGCGCCGCTCCTTCAACGTTCAACTACACCGTTTCTCTGAACAGTTCGACCTCAGCACGCGCAGCGAGGAGCTATTGCGGATTGCCACGAATGCGCTGATCGCAAAGATGGCGGCTGACGCGGCCGCGCAGATTCTGCAGGCAGCTTAGAATTTCACCACTCATTTTTCAGGAGTTCAACATGCTCAAAGCAACCGGCCGCCGCCCGCTGCGGCCCTTACACGACTTTCAAGTGTTCAAAGGGCAATCGGACACAACGATGAAGGCCTTCGGGAGTCCTGTTATGGCTCACCACGAGGCATGTCTGATGGTGCGCGACGATCAGCGTCTGTCCAAAACTGCCATATATGCCATCTACCGCCGCTCGGAGAATCGCATTCTGCAGATTATGCGAAGCAAGGTGGAGATGGAGGCGCTGGCGGCGTGACAAATTGTCGATGGATCACTTAACCCGGTTGCACTTCCGCCCGAACAGGTTCCGGTTCGGGAACGCTCCGTCCAAACCCCCGGAAGAAGAAGGCGTAAATTTTGGAAACCGCCGTTCGCTCGACTAAGAAACTTAATACCGACGTAAGTACGATACTGACAAAAACAATCCCGTAAGTCACGTTCTGGAGAGCTCCTCCGCCGCCGATATTTTGCTCTAAGGGCATTGAAGCCAGCACGACGGCGGCCAGTCCTTTCGGACTCATAATCGCCATCAGCGAGGCGTCGCGCACGGGCGTAGTGCGCCGTAAGCCTAGCCAGGCGGCGGGAATTCGAATAAAGAAAATCAGGCCTGTCAGAGCCAGCGCTACGTAAACAAGCGGCAGGTCGGTAAACTTGATCGACACGCCGACGTACACGAAGAAAAAAGTTTTCAGAAGAAAAACAACTTCAGCTAAAAAGTTACGCTCCTCAATGTTGAGGGTAATGGCTTCGCTCGGCAGATAACGCCGCATAAAAGCCATGCCGTGGAAAACCTCGATATTCCCCAGTACCGCGCCAAACACTACGGCGGCCACGTAACCGCTGAAGCCGAAAATTTCCACTACTCCAAAAAGCACGAAGACAAACGCCGGAGTTGTGAAAATCGAGTTTTCCAGCCCGCGCACGCGCCGCAACACCGTGGACCAGGCGAAAGCGCCGGCAAGCCCGGCAATACCGGCCAGGATTAGAGTCGCCACAATCTGGCCGAGCATGGCCGTTACGTGCAGGCTGCCGAATCGAAAACTGTCCATAATCCCGATTGCCACGACAATGCTCAGAACATCGCTCAGTGCGGACTCAATAAAGAGAATTGTCTTCGACGTCTGCGCCATTTCCATGCGCTTAGTGAGAGGCACAATCACCGCCGGCGAGGTGGAAGCGACAATCGCACCCAGCAAGGATGTCAACCGGAAATCGAGACGCAGCAAAAAATGACCCGCCAGGGCTACGCCCATCATCGTTAGGCAAAAGTTGATCAGAGTGAGTCCAAGTGTTTGCCGGATCGCGCCTTGCAGCACGTCCAGATCAAGGCTGAGGCCCGCCTCAAAAAGGATGATGACTAATGTTACGGTTGCAAACACTGGGCCGATAGTCCCGAAATTGGCGGGAGTTACCAAATGGAGTACCGGCCCGAGTAAAATGCCAATGGAAGTCAGCAAGAGCACGTCGGGCACGCGAGTGCGGCTGAATATGCCGGTAAAGGCGTGAGCTACAAAGATGAGCGCGCCCACCACCAATATGTTCATCGCAACGTGCATAAGTGGATTACGTTTAGGTCAAGCGCGCCGAATAAGGTTTCCAGAGTGAAGGCAAAGCTGCCCTATTAACGTTTATGCAATCGGCGATTCGCGGAGCGCGCGGCATATCTATTCAGTACGCTATGAAGTTCACTACCATCCCGCGGCCAGCTCACGTTGCCATAAATAATCTGCTTATTCGTAAGCGGGCGTCCATAGATTTCTTCATTGTCGCTCTTATCCTGGCGCAAAGTGGCGCCTTGCAGGGAGACTCCCGCAAAAACACCTCGCGCGCGCGACCATGACAGCATTTCAGCCCGCAGGCTTGCATCGGTCTGCGCCGTAGAGGCGCGTCCCACTGGACCGGCGGCTACTTGCCCCTGTCCGCCGACGGTGAACTGCGTGGTCAGCAAATGGCCGGCTCCCTTCCTGTTCATTACAAGCAGAATCACGTCCTGCTCCATGCCGCCTATCTGAAACCCGAAGCTGCCGCCTTCCACGCGGATAGACGCCGGAGCAGACCAGCCGCCTCCCGAACGGCAGGAAAAGAATCCCTTGCCGTACTTTGCGCCTATTCCAAAAGCACCTTCTTTCAAGCCGGGAACGATTACGATGCAGCGCGCCCGCGACATCAGATTCATTGGAATGCCTTTATCGGGAGTGGACATAATCTCCGATAAAACGGTGGCCGCCGAATCTAAACGCTTATTGGTGCTTTCGGCATGCAGTTGCGTTATCGAAAAACAGGTAAAGAGCAATATAGTTAGTTTTCTCAATTGTTTCCTTTGGCAGCATCTACATACTGCGTACAGGCATACTAACAATGTCGTCTATCTGCACGCATTCTTTGACAACGAAAGGCTCGCCATATTTGACGCCAATCAGGTTGCCGTAAAAGCGCGCGATGGCCGCAAGGCGCTCCTCCACTTCTTTCTGCGATGGAAAAAGGTCTGACGCAGCTTTAGTGTCGCCGTATTGCGATTGGTAACTGAAGAGTGCGGCCATCCGCCGTTCAAATTGCCGCGAGATATCGACCACGAAAGACGGCGTGACATTCGCGTAGATCGAGGAATAGAGAACCTTGAACGGGCGGTGTGGTGGAACTTCTTCCTCCAAACGCCGCAGCCCTGCCAGGAAACACGATTCGTAACCAATCTCGGCAGCGCGGTAATGGTCGGGGTGGCGGCCGGTCCAGTACGGCAGAATAACCGTGCGCGGGCGGATGCGGCGAATCACTCCAGCCAGCGTCATTCGCGCGGTGATGGTATTTTCCAGCCGGGCGTCAGGCCAACGCAGATTTTGCCGCCAGGCCAGCAACAAATGTTGCGCGGCGTTCTGAGACTCTTCAATGCGCAATTCGGGAGTACCGCGGCTACCCATATCGCCGGCGGTCAGGTCGAGAACTCCGCAACGGTAGCCGAGTTCGGCCATTCGAATAAGCGCTCCGCCGCAAGTCTGTTCCACATCGTCAGGGTGTGCGGCTATCGCCAAGGCGTCCAGCGGCCGAAGATTTTCAAAGGGCTCGTTAGGGTTGTGCATTCGGTTGCTTAATGTCCATAGCGCCGGTAGCGCTGGCTCGGAAACAGGCGCACAATCAGCACTCCGGCAACGAAGCCGCCCACGTGCGCGAACCAAGCTACGTTCTGGGTTTGGACAAAGCTCGTCATCGACGTCAGTCCGCTTACCAGTTGAATAAGGAACCAGTAGACCAGCATGAAAGCCGCGGGAACTTCAAACGTGGTGACGAAGAACAAAATGAAAATGAGCGTGTTCACCCGCACGCGCGGATAAAGCACCAGGAACGCCCCCATAATGCCGGCGATCGCTCCACTCGCGCCCAGCGTTGGAACCGGACTTCCCAGCGTCGCCGCCAGTTGTATAACAGCCGAAGCAATGCCGCTCGACAAATAAAGCAGGAGATACCGGCCCGAACCAAGCGCATCTTCAATGTGCGATCCAAACACCCATAGGAACCACATGTTCCCGATCAAGTGCAGCCAGCCGCCGTGCAGGAACATTGAGGTAATAAGGGAAGTGAGGCGCAGATGATCGGGCACCATGGCATATTTCTCAATGAAAACTACGTTGGCCGACGGGCGACAGCATCCGCTCCGTTAAGAAACAGAACACATTCAGCGCAATGATGATGAGAGTCGCCATGGGCGTCGAATCCCGCCGGAGCAGTGCGCGAAGGGGAATCATCGATTAACGGCGGGAACAGGCGAATGCTGGGCGGCGACACGTTGCGCGATTTCAAAAGCCTCGCGGCGGCCGACCTTGCCCGTATTGGCTGCCAGAATCAGTGCGTCAATCTCAGAGCGAACCGGCACATGGCCGCGCGCCCCAACGGCTGTGCAATTCAGCGCCGCCGCCGCATTGGCAAACTCCAGGGCTCTTTCCATGGGCATCGCTTCCAGGATCGCCGCGCAAAACGCGCCATGAAAGACATCGCCGGCACCCGTTGTGTCGGCGCAAACCACTTCAAAAGCGGCGGAGTAAAACCACTCACCGCCATAAAATGCCAGCGAGCCCTGGTCCCCCAGCGTCATGGATGCCAGCCGCATTCCATATTCGCGCTGCAACTTCGCCAGAGCCTCGAACGGGTCTTGCTCGTTGGTCCACTTCGCCGGCCATCCCGACCCCGCCACCAGGTAATCCACGTGCCGCAACACCGGTTCAAATCCGGGATAGAGGCTGTCGACGTCCAGCGATACCGCAACGCCGTGCTGCTGAGCCAGCTCAACCGCGCACGTGGCCGCTTCAATATCGAAACCGTCGATATGCAGCATTCGCGCCGACGCAATATCTTCTTCGCGGATCTCAATTGGATTTAACCGCAGACAATTGGCCCGTTGCCAGAGAACGGTGCGCTCGCCGGTCCGCTCGTCGATAAGGATGTAGGCCGTCTGATTCGGGCAGTTCTTACGAACGATCAGCCCGCTTGTATCGACACCCGTGCCTTCCAGGCTTTCCCTTTGGATGTCGCCGCGCAGATCGTCGCCAATGGTGCCTATGTACTTAGTTTTTAGACCAAGTTTGGCGCACGCCACGATGGCAGTCGCCACCTGTCCACCGGGACTGAGCAGTTCTTTCTCGAAGGGCACTTTTCCGGCATACGGCGGGAACTCTTTTACCAAAAGCAGGGTATCGGTGGCATTGAGGCCGATGCCCAACACGTCAACGGCGCTGTTCAACCGCGCCTACTTTTTTGGCGAGATGATGGAATTCGGAACCTGGTAGAGGTAAATAGTGTGCGGGGTGCTCTGATAGCCTTCAGTTTCGGTCGTCTCAATGGGCTTCCATCCAGGGATTGGATAGTCATATGATACGACCCTCGTCTGCGGTTTAAGGTAGCGTTCCAAGTTAGGCCGCAAAGTGTCGTTCGCCGTGGTAGCCAGATAGAGCGTCACTACATTGGCGTCACTCAGATCTGTCTTCATGAAGTCGCCATGAATGATCTTCACTTGGCTCTGCAAGCCGGCCTTTTTGATTTTTTCGGCGGCGGTCTTGGCCAGGTGATCGGAAATTTCGATCCCGACGCCCTTTACTTTGTACTTGCCCGCTGCGGCAATCAGAATTCGCCCATCGCCACAGCCAAGGTCATACAAAATCTCGCCAGGTTTCAGATTCGCCACTTCGAGCATCTTGTCCACGGCGTGCTCAGGTGAACCTACGTTCGGAGCAAGGTTGTTGCGGAAGTCACCTACTTTGGGTTGTTGGCCGAATGCAATGAGATCCTGCCCGAGGACCAAACGAGGCGCGGCCAGCAGAACCGCCACAATCGGAATCCCAACCCCAAACAACCGCCGCATCATTCACTCCTAGTACTTGCAGTGTAGCTAAGACCCAACCTCATTACAACCAAAAACTACTGCGAACCGCCAGTTGACGCAGTAGTCAACTTCTTATCCCGTTTGTGCCGGACAATCCGGTTCACCATCTCCGACGTTGAAAACCACAGGTCGCGCGGCCGGGAAATGGTGTATTCAGTTCCCTTGAACGTACGAATCGCATGGCTGATGGAATCCTTCCATGGAACCGCCTGCGGATTCAGGTTGTAATTCATGTAAAAGACCGGGCACTCAACATCTCCGATGCGCCGTAAGTCTTCTTGGGGTACATCGGCACTCAACATGGCTTTCGGTCCGGCAAAGATCACCGCGTCGGGTCGCGAACTGCTGGTTACTTCAGTCGTGATCAGATTTTCCAGAAAATCGGTTTGGCTGTGTTTCTGGCCGAGCCGCTGTAGGTCCACCGTTCCTAACTTCATGGTCTGCAAGGCTTTACCGAGTGATGGGAAATCGATCCGGTTGGCGCTCTCCTGCCGGTAAACGATCCGGCTCTCTTCCATATTGAAGGCGACAAGCGAAACCCGCGAAACCCGCGGATCGTGCTCAATGGTTTTAAGAATACTCACCAATGCTTCGGTATCGCTTCGCTGGAGCGCCGCTGAATTAGCGTTTTGTGGCGCAAAGTTAACCAGCAGCTTGACGTTTAGATGATCTTCTCCTGGACGGACATCGGCCAGCGACGAATCATCTACGAACGGCTGGGGAACCGACTCCGTCACTTGGTCCGCTCCGATAAAAAGCGGCATCGGCTTGTCCTTCGGCGCGAGCTCGGCTTCCACATCCCAAGAGGAGGAACAAATCCGCTCATCTCTGTCACGCATCAGCCAATCGACGTGGTAGCTCCCTTCGCCCAGATCGATGCCGCCCTGCAGCATGGCATCGCCTTTAGCTTCCTCTTCAATCGGCGGTACGTTGAAATGCTGAACGAAGAAGGCTTGCTTGCGGCGGTCCTCGGTAGGATAGACGCGGAACACCACAACGAGCAACCCGCCCGATCCGGCTAGTTCGCGGAGCGGTACCGTTACGTCGAAACCGCTGTGAAACCGCAAATCGAAGCCAAGATCCGCTTTGCGATCGGTTACCGTGCAGGGCAAGTCTTTCCGCGCTTCCCCTTGTTCCATGATTGCCATGTCAGAGGGCAAAAGAGTAACCACTTCGCCGGGTTGGACGGGCTTCAAAAGTATTTGAGCGAATGCAGGAAGAGCCAAAATGGTCAAAAGCACAACCTGGCAGAGGCGCCTCAGCGCGAACTCGGTACCGGGCCGAGTAGTCCCTTCAGACCGCCGCGGCGCGCTCACTTGGCGGTGGAGACCGGCGCTAAAACGTTTGTTGGGCGAACACGATCCAGAAAACCGCGATGCCATCTTTTCCTCTATTGACTGTCCGCAGTATACGTGTAACAGATTAACTGGTTTCACCTATTATGGCCCAATCCTTTCCGTTAGACACGAAATTTCAAAAGTTTATTAGCGGGGTCTTTCCTAGTACGAACGGCGCAAACCAAACGGATTCGCCGCCCGTCTGGCAGGACTCCGTTTGACTGGCTACTAAAATGTGCTGTTCGACGCCATAACGTCTCACATCGGCGGCAACGAAGTGGAACCGTATGATAAAGTTCGATTGAATATGGCTTCCCGCAGCGTTAACAAAGTAATTTTGGTTGGGCACCTGGGGCGCGACGCCGAAACGAAGTTCACGCCCTCTGGCGCCGCTGCTACGCGGTTTTCCGTCGCCACTTCCCGCCGCTGGAAAGATCAGCAAACCAACGACTGGAAAGAAGAGACGAACTGGACGAACGTCGTGCTCTGGCGCCAGGAGAATCTGGCGAATTATCTGACCAAAGGCAAGCAGGTTTACGTTGAAGGCCGTCTGCAATCGCGCAGCTACGACGACAAGGATGGGAAGAAGGTTTACACTACCGAAGTGATCGCCGAAGATGTTCTCTTGCTCGGCAGCCGAGGCGAGGGAGACGGCGGATTTGGACAGCAAGCCTCACGCACCAGTGGTGCTGGCGGGGCAGCAAGAAGCGGTACCGCGCCTGCCGCGGCGGGAGCCGAAGACGATTTCCCCGGAATGAATATCTCCGACGACGACGTTCCTTTTTAGTCCTCAAACAGAAGCGGCCCGTGGTACGCAAATCGATCATGCACCGCGAACCGCCTCAGCTATATATGCGGCTATTTTGAAGCGCGCTAAAATGCGAGCTTCAAGGCGAACTGTATCAGGCGCGGTGGGTTTGCTTGCGTGCTGATTTGTCCAAAATTAGAAGCACCCAATGCCTGTCCCGGGTAGCCAAACTGCACCCGGTTGAAGATGTTGAAGAACTCCGCCCGGAATTGCAAGTGAGCTTTGCCTTCCGGTGTGAGAGCGAAATTCTTGAAAGCGGAGAAATCCCATTGTGCCTCGCCAGGAGAGCGCAAAGTGGGATCATTCCGGGGCTCGTCGCCAAACGTGAACGCCGCCGGCTGCGTAAAGCAGCTAGTGTTGAAATACTCGCCCAGCAACGACGTGGCAGATCCGGACATTTGAGGATTGCAGCCGGCCACAACGTTAGGCCGCTGAGTGCCGGCGTTGTCGGCGTTGAGGTTACCCGAGTTATTCGTAAGATGCAGCGGAAACCCCTGCTGAATGGTTGTCACGCCTTCAACACCCCAACCGCCGAGAGCCGCATCCGTAAACCACTTGGCATTTGAAAGGAATTTGCGCCCCTTGCCGACAGGAATGTCCATAACGTAGCTGATTACCAGACGATCCGGAACATCGAAGGAAGCAAGAGACTTTTCGTTGTTAAAGTTGTTGTAATTCTGGATGTTGGCGACTCCACCGCCCTCCAGCCAGCTAGTGACGGTGTCTGTGTCGCTAATGAGTTTTGAGTGCGTGTAAGCGACCAGAATCGAGTTGCCGCCGGAAAAGCGTTTTTCAGCCTTGACCTGCAGCGATTCATAAGTGGAATCACCCACTCCCTCACCGTTGTAACCAACGCCAGTGTACTCAGGAAACGGAAGCAGTAGCTGTTGGCGTTGCACTGTCGGTTGCGATAGTGAGGAACCAACGGTTGAAATCAAACCATAGTAGGGATTGGGAACGTTCTGGAGAAGCGCGTTGCCCATGGACAGATACTGGCTGGGCAGCTGATCCAGGTTAGGCGAATTTGCCATGGGCAGATGAGTTCCCTTGGATCCGCCATAAGCGACGTCAATCAGGAATCCACTGCCAAACTGCTGCTGAATATCGGCATTCCATTGCTGGGCGTAGCCGTAAGGATTACTCAACAGATTTTCCCCAACCCCGGTTCCTATCAAAGTGGAGGCGTAACTCGACGAACGGCCTGGAGGAGCGACGATCCCGCCCGGAAACGGATTGGCGATGGTGTACGCGCTGCCTGGCGAGCTTGCGGAACAACTGGAGGGATAGCAAGCCGGTACGCCGGTATATATCGATTCAAGAACGGGCGTTGAATAACTGTTGATGGGATCGTTGTTCGGACTGGTAGACCAAGCTACGTCGTTGGGCAGCCAAAACATCCCGTAACCAGCATGAAACACGGTGTTCTTCGCCAGTTGGTAAGCTGCACCGAGGCGTGGAGCGAACTGTGTCCAGTTGGGAAGATTGCCGCTGCGATACGGGTCGGAAAGCGATTGAACCAAGTCGATGTTGCCGGGAACGTTGAGTCCGCCTGCAGCCAGAACCGAGTTAGGTTGAGTGGGATCGAAAATTGAAACGCGATTGTAGCGCTCAGTCCAAGGACCGTCGTGTTCCCAGCGAACGCCAAGATTGAGCGTGAGCTTCGGAGTAACGTGCCAGTCGTCACTCGCAAAAAAAGCCGGATAGAGTTGTGAGGCGGCGACGAGAGCCGGGCTGCTGGCGCTTCCGCCTGAAGGATAGCCCAACAGGAAGGTGGCTAATCCCAATCCGCTTCCTGCCGTATTGTTCGCATTCAAGGCAGTCAGGTCGGGATTAAAGTTGAAGATACCGGTCGGAGTATTCGTCTGAGTGTAATTGTGAGTCATCCGCAGGAATTCAGCGCCGAACTTCAGCGTATGATTTCCGGCGATCTTGGTTAGAGTACCGGCCGCGCGATCGTTGTCGTTGCGGTCTACGATCACGCTACCCGTTCCCTGGCTTCCGAAAGTGCCGGCTTGGTCGAAGCCGTTGATCACGGGCACCGGCAAATCGTCGAACACTGCCTGGCTGTTCAAAGTCGCGGGCCACCCCAGCTTGGTCAGGTCATAACCGAGAGTCGCCGGAGTCCGATCATAGTTGAAGCGTTGATAGCTCAATCGGACTTCCAAAATGGTTGTCGGCGAAAAGGAATAGGTGTCGCCCAACACAAAATTATTGGTGTTGAACGTCTCGGTGCAGCGGTCCTGGCAGACGCCGTTACTGAACGGCTCTTCGGGCAGGTTCAAATCGCCCCAATACGTGTAACGCGCCGTGATGTGTTGCTTTTCTGAGACATTCTGATCGATGTGTACCACGGTTTCGTTATTAGTGCCGCCCTGGCTGTCGTTCCCTATCCAATTATTGGTGCCCTGTGCGGTGCCGGGCGCATTTGGCAGAGGATAAAGGTTCATCAGCAGCAGCGAAGTGGGGTTTATACGGCTGGGCGGAATAATGTTGCCGGCGAATTGAGTTCGCGTGCCAGTGGCCGTTCCGCCACCGCAGACAGGCGTTCCAGGAGCACCGGTCCCGCAAGTTGTTAGCGGGTCGTAGATATTCACGCCCTGTGATGCAGCCAGCGCGCTCAGGTCTCCAGTTCGGTGCTGTGCGGTAGGAACGGTTTCGGTATATGAGACGCCCTGACGAAGGCGGAAGCCCTCATAATCAACGAAGAAGAACGTTTTGTTACGGCCATGAACCAATTTCGGAATCTCAACGGGACCGCCCAGGTTGAAGCCAAACTGATTCTGCGTGAAGGCGCCCCGCGGCGTGCCGTTACTATTATTAAAGAAGGAGTTCGCATCCAGGTCACGGTTGCGAAGAAATTCCCAAGCTGTTCCGTGAAGGTCGTTCGATCCGGACTTGGTGGTGAAATTTACAACGCCGCCGGCGAAACGGCCGTACTCAGGCGATAAGTTGTTCGTAGCGACCTTAAACTCCTGCAGCGAGTCTTGTGTAGGAATCAATGCCGTGATGTTGAGATAACTACCATTCACGGGCGAGCCGTCCAGCCAGACCATGCTCTGGTTAGCCATGGCGCCCCCAATTTGATAATTGCCCCAGGCAAACGGATTCTGCCCGTTCGGAGCTGACATCGATCCGCCCTGCGGAACCACGGATGGTACCAGGGCCGTCAGGTTTAGAGGATTGCGGCCGTTCAACGGCAACTCGTCCGTCTTGCGCTGATCGATGACTTGGCCGAGCGATGACGATTCGGGTTGAAGCAGCGGTGTTTGCGCTGTCACTTCAACTGTCTGAGTGACATCTCCCAGTTGCAGAGCAAGATCTATCTTGGCGGTGCTTTGGGTTTCTACGGTCACCGGCGAGCGGAGAGTGCGCTTGAATCCGGATTTAGATGTTTCGACGCTGTATTGTCCGGGGTTCACATTCACAAACTGATAGAACCCATCTGTGTTTGTTGTTTCGGTGCGCTTTTCGTTGGTGCCTAGATTAGTAAGTATTACTTGGGAACCGCCAAGGGCCGCGCCAGACGGGTCAGTAACATTACCGACGACAGAACCGAAAGTGGATTGCGCAACTAATACCCCCGTATTAGCTGCGGACAAGATACAAAACCAAAGCGTAAGTTTCTGAAAGCGAGACATTCGACAAAGAACCTCATTTCAACTTCTATTAACAAGTAGTAATCCGAATTGCTATTGGAAAGTTCAAGATATATGCAACAACCAGTCTTACTAAGCCAAATTATTTAGACGGGTATATCACAACTTGTTTGGACTGTTGTCCGGAGCGTGGGGGTTACACTTTTTTGTGTAAGTAGAAAAATATGTTTTCACATTGCGGCCTGCCGGGCACGCGTGAAACATCTCTGGGCAGGAGTACTATTTCGGACTCTGCATCGCCTTGAACAATTCCATTTCGTGTTGCGCTTGGGAAGCTTGTCCCTGCTTACGATAAAGTCCCGCGAGATTGAAGTGGGCCTGCGCCGCAAGTGGTCCGCTTTTTTCTATCGCCGCGACTTGGTTCCATGCCTTTTCAGCCGCGCCGGAATCGCCGTCGAGCGAGGCCGCTTTTCCGAGCGACAGCAGTGTTTCGGGCATCTCGGGCCGCAACCGGTTGGCTAGTTCCAATTGCGTTTTCGCTTCTTTTGTTTTTCCATTTTGCAGCAGTGCCGATCCCAGCCGGAAAGCCGCTTCCGGGTCGCCTGGCTGCAGCTTCGCTTCTTCGCGAAACTGATCTTCCGCCTTGGGCCATTCGGCCGCCAGCGCATAGATCTCTCCCAATGCCAAGTGAATGCCAGGTGTGTCGGGTCTGAGTTCCAGCGCGGCCTTGTATTCTTTCTCCGCTTCCGGAACCCGCCGCAGCGCTGCATAATTTTCGGCTATCGACTGGTGCGCGCGGGCGGAATCTGGGAAGGCAGCCTCTAACGTGTCAAATACTTGTTTTGAGAGTAATCCGCTGGCACGGCCCAAATAATAGAGCAGATCCGGATCGTTGGGCCGCTTAGTCAGCGCCGCGTTCAGATTCGCAATCGCTTCCGGCAATTTGC
Organism: Bryobacterales bacterium; assembly: GCA_963718465.1. Taxonomy (GTDB): domain Bacteria; phylum Acidobacteriota; class Terriglobia; order Bryobacterales; family Bryobacteraceae; genus Bog-105. Next base: position 92,299 of record CAVQZK010000037.1, read on the forward strand.
CTGTTCTCAATTGAGCAATACCTAATGCGTCTTGAGCCTGGGCTTTTTCAAGATGCGGAATGGCTTCGGCTGCATAACCGGCGGAGAGCAACGCGTACCCGAGCATCTGATCGGCGCCAGCCAAAGTTGCGTCGAGAGTTAACGCTCTTCGCAGGGGCGCAATCGCAGCGGCATATTCATGATTTTCCAAATAAGCCGCGCCTAGATTTACAAATCCTGCCGCAAAGCCGGGCGCGAGCTCCGTCACTTTTTCGAACTCGGTTATCGCCTCAGCGAGATGCCCGGACTGCCTGGCCTGCAGTCCGGCCTTGGCATGTTGAATCGCTTCAGTGGAAACGGATTGCCAAAGCAAACCCGCACATAGTACAACTGCCAGCATCTGTCTTCAATCCGAGCCGGACATCGTAACAACCCGAACGGGATGATTTGTTGAGAGAAAGAGAGAAACCTCCGGCATCTGCCACGTTTAGTTTAACTGTTTTTACTTGAACCGTCATCTAGAACCCGTTAAAGTTTGCTCAACGTGCGATAGATTCCGTTACTTTTTCTTGCGCACCCCATTGAATTCTTTGTAAAAGTGCTTGATTCGAAGTAGATGATTGTGGAGAATAAGAACAATTTGTTGAGAGTCGTGCGTGGTTGTATCGCATTCGCGCTGCAATCTGGCGCTCAGTTCCTGAACGACTCCCTACGAAAAAGCAGCATCGCAAGATAAACCGTCCTGTCGGAGAGCCGGGATCAGTGTACAAGAGTACCCGCGATGATTGCCCCATTAAAGGTTTGTGAACTAGCTTGAATCAATACATTTCAACCGACAACTTACAATTCAGGGTTCTCGCCCCCGCCTCTTCCGACGTACCGCTGTCCTTTAGGAACCAGCGGGTAGACCCTAGAACACACGATGATTTGATATTCGGTGCGCAAATCGTGCGCGGACTCGCTTTGCGCGAAAACGGCCAAATGGGTTCCCAACTGTTATCTGATGGACGTCATTTCCAACAGGTCGATTCCGAAAGCTGGCATGTTCTGCTCCAGAACGGCGATGGCTGTATCCTCGGGTGTGCCCGTTATCGCGAGTTGCGGGGAAACGCCGAACAGTTTGGGGCCTGCCATTCGCCTCTAGCCCGCTCTCACCGTTATGGTCCAGTGCTCAAGTCGGCCCTTGAGCGGCTCGTCACCAACGTCCGCATGCGCAATAAACAATATGGTGAAGCTGGCGGTTGGGTTCTGCGGCGTGAGATCAGGGGGAGCACGGCAGCCATCAATATAGCCCTGATGACGTTCGCGCTCGCCGAACATCTTGGCAGCGGCGGAGGCATCACAACGGCCACCAGAATGCATCATTCCGCAGCGATGCTTTGCCGCATAGGGGCGCGCCGCGTACCCGAACTTCCCGCATATTATGAACCCAGATATGGCAGCGTGATCGAGTTGTTGCACTTCGATTTGCCATACATAAATCCGCGCTACCGGGCCAAACTGGAAAAGATCCGGGCTGAAATCCTGCTTACTCCAGTAATCTGCGCCTGCGCAAGCAAAAACGATCATGCTGATTTGCCAGCTCCGCAAAACCCGGTGATGACGCTGCGTGAGGTGTCGCCCACTGTTCAGTAGGCGTAACCACCAGCACATTGTTAACCGTCATTGCTGCGCGAAAGCTTTGCTTCGCCCCGCAATGGGGTTCTTTAAGGAGTTTTACTGGGTGGCTGAGCTGAAGCGCGGCACGTCAAAGGAGTGGAAGTCTATTTTGTCAACCCGCAGCCGTCTCGGCTCTTTCAACCCACCCAACATTAAGCCGTTGTTAATCGGTATTATCGAAGGTGCTGTTCACGCGCCTATTTTGCCACCTAATCACCAACACGAGGAATCGGATGCGATCAGATGTGTCGCTGCGGAAATAAGGTCTGCCTTTACCTATGTAACGATAGCCCATTTGGCGTATGACATGGGACAGATTGAGCGCGGCGATCAATCCTATAAGCGAGCATACGCGGTGGTGTGCGCCGTCAGGGAGATCGGCCCGAAGCTGTCGTTCTCAGGTAGGCAATTCGTAACTAATCAACTGCTGCTGCTCGACCCATTGCTTCGGGTCTGCACTGAGCAGCGTGCAAACTTCGATGCAGTTCTACGTCAGCCGTCTTTAAACTAAATCAGGGCACCTATACAAAGTGCCCTGAAAATCTTAAAAACTCACCGAACGCGCTGAATTATCGCGGCTGGCGCTTTACTCGCCAGATGCCAAAGCCTGAGACCGCCAAACCCATTAACCAAAGGGCTGCCGGTTCCGGTACAGTGGTAAAGCTTGCTGAATAGCTGACGGCTGGAAGCATGCCGTGCGCATTGAAATATGTCTCGAAATCGGCGATTGAGGCGAAATTAGTGCTAGGCGCGTTCAATAGTCCCGTAAAGGCAGTCTCAGTCGCTGATGCGGCAAAATGCGCGTTGCCAAAAACACCCAACCTCGCGCTCACGCCGGTCGCCGTTTGCGTAAGAACTACTGGCGATAGTGCGTTAACCAAACACTGGAAACCAACCGCCTCAGGACCGCTCGCGGGGCATACGGGAAAACTCGGAATGGGGATGTTCGTCGCGTCAAGATTGATGCCATCCGATAATACTATCCAGTTCACAAAGTCGAACGGAGTTCCAGGAGTAACTCCGTTGGCGGTTGTCAAAGCGTTAATGGTCTCCACAGTCGTCGGCATCAAATCTGAAAATGCCCCCAAGGTGGGTAGGTTAACCGAGGCTTTGTTATCGCCAGGAGCGCTCAAATAAAAACTGACTCCTCCTGTCGTCCCGATAGTCGTTCCCGACAAATTGAACGTTCCACCGCCAACTGCCGCAGCGTTGGCGGAAACAGAAATTGCGGTACCTGCAAGCAAGGACACGCACACACTCTTCCATCTTAATTTCATATAGTTTCTAATACCCTCCACACTTTTTTCGATACCTGAAGCAATCTGACTTGTCGTTCGACTTAAATTTGTCAAACGATCAATCTCAGTATGCACGAATGGTGGATGATGTTCCACTGTTTCTTACCACATCTAAATTTTTCCAGCAGTACCAAGTACGAACTCTGAATCTCATGTCCTCTTATTGCGATGGGTTTGTGGGCTCAGCGATAGCGAATAAGCTTATAACCGGCCAAAGGCGAGGCACGAGTCCTGGTATGTTTCCCATTCGGGCCAATCTGCTCAAGGTGATCCGTGGCTCAGGTCACACGTTTGCATGAAACAACTTTAACTATAAGCAGACGGCTCCGGACGCGCAGGCGAAGCAAAGCAGCATAAACCAGTGCAGCCGCTATCGTCGGGCTTGCACCGGAACCTGCAGCGGTTTGTCATCCTGCATAGGTAACGTTACGACCACGCCACCGGCCAAATACGGTTTGATCACTCCAGGCTCCTGATAAATCAAATCACTGCCGTCGTCGATCCCCAGTACCGTATAGCGCCCCGGCCGGACGCCCTCAATGCCGAAAGTTCCATCGCTATCGCTCTGGTCGCGCCCCATAGCCAAGGTGCGGCTCAGGTCTTCGGGCAACACCAGCACCATGGCGCCTGCGTATGGCTGGCCGTCTTTCAACACCACTCCGCTCACCTTCGATAAGCCTCCCCGTCGCACGCCAATTTTCACATTCACATCGGTCCCCGCAGGTATGTCTATCAGGTCGCTTGGCAAGCGCTTCCCGTTTAACCAGACCGATGAGACATAGAATCCTTCAAGGCCGGCAATTTGAACCTGGCATTTACCCGGCGGAAGATCGAAGTGACTCCAACTGAAGGCGCCATCCGGGCCGATCGGAAAGGATTGCTGCGCGCACGACAGGAATACAGCGGCCGGGCCAGCCGGTTTAGCGGCCTCTTCAAACTCTACTTTGCCCGAAAGCGTGGTGGATGCATTTCCGGCCAGATTCAACGGGCCGTTGCCGTTAATTTCGACGTTTGCCATGTTTTCGGTCCCAGCCCGCCCGTCGGAAATATTGAAAAATTCGAGCATGTACCGGCCCGGAGCGATGCCCACAATCGCCCGATGCCTGGTCGTGCCATCGAACGTTTCAGTAACCCCGCCACCCAGAGAATTAAGCCGCGCGCCACCTGGTCCTTCCGCCACAATTTGCACGTTCTGTTGGCCTCCGGCCGCCGGAATGTCCGGCAAAGGAACGTGCAGAGCTTTAACCGCGCTTACCGTTATTTGAATCCTTGCAGCTGCACCTTCTACTAACTGAATTGGAGTTGCCAAACGAGCATCCTGCACATCGCCGTAATAAGTAATTGGATAAGCTACGTCCAGCTCAGAATCAACCGCGGGCGCGGACTCAAGTCCAGACGCATTTTGCGCGTACCACGGTCGAGCGCTTGCCGCTAAATAGTAAGTACCGGCGGCCAGTTGGCCCTGATGAAACGCGCCATCTGCTCCGGTGTTACTACCGCCAAATTGAGTTGTTTGTTCTTTACCAAACGACACAGCTTTTCGAAATAAGAATACTTGGGCGCCTTGCACGGGCTCGCCCTCTTCATTCGTCACGGTCCCGAAAATGGATGCCGGCTTCTTTACCGCGAAAACAATGTGATTCGAATCCTGCCCGGGGCCAGCCACAATCCCGGTTGAGAACGCTTCGTCCTGCTTATACAGTTGATGAGTTCCATCTCGCCCGTGCGCCGCTAACGAATACTTACCCGCTGGCACACTGAACGCGAAGCGGCCAGCTGCGTCCGTGCGAACAGCTGTTTCGTCGTCGGGCCGATCTGTAAGCGCCAATCCCACCGCCATATTCGCGAGTGGCCGGTTTGTCAAATGTTCAACCAGCACACCGCTGACCGTGTACATCGCGGGCCGTTGCGCCGGCTGCTGAGCAAAACTTACCAGCAGTATCGAGAGCGTACCGATCAAGCTCATGGTTACTTCCTTACGTTCAGCTTCAAACTCACGCTCGATTGCTGCCCGCCTTGCAGGCTGAGGCCCTCGCCGCTGAATTCACGCAATGCGTCAGGGCTGGCGTATTCCAGATCGTCGATGGACGAAAAGGCATAAGCCTGATAACTGCCGGGCGTCAATCCCGCAAACGAGAAACTGCCATCGGATGCAGCACTTTGCATGATTAAGGGATCTTGCGCCAACGATTCTGGGATCAACACGACAAATGCACTGGCATCTTTCAAATCGCCCTGCACCCTTCCCGCGAGTCCCGCGCAATTCTCCCCCACTGTAAGTTGAATCGGAGGGGGTTGCGCACTCGGCGTAATCGTAAGCATGCTCCGCGTTAAATCGACACCACCCCACACAATCGATTCAATACATCCTCTGGCTATGTTTTGCACAATCACTCGATAGCTTCCTGGCGGCACCTGTTGAAAGAACCGCTTATCGCTTTGCTGGGCAGCGCCCATATCGCCAGTCCGAGCCCATTTTTGCCCGCGCAGAATTACCGCCGCCGATTGCGCTTCTTCGTTCGACGCCGCGGCTATCGTCAGCGGAATGGAAGGCAGTGCTTGTGGCACGAGCTGAACATTGTTTACGTTCGACGATGTGACTTCGACCGGCTGTTCAGCGTAGAGGTTTTCTCCCGTCCTGGATGTCACTTTCCATGAACCCGCGGGTATCGCTCTTGCCGTCCAGTTTCCCGTCTTCGGATCTACAAAGGTCTGAGCGACCTGTTCGCCTTCTTCGTCTTCAACCGCGGCAAAGGCCTGACCATTGACCACCGCCATCCTGCCTGAGATCATGAACGATGGCACGGGACTGACGCTAAAGTTCACCTGGGCCGTTTCCCCGGGCTGAACCGTGACCGCCTGAGCCGAAGCTTGGCTGGAGCCGCCCGGATAATACTCCGCTGGATATACCCGCTGCAGAGCGGACGCGCCGCCGCGCTCTGATAGTCCCGGAAACTCCGGTTTTGTTCCCGTCTTGATCAGGTATGCTCCGGGCTGAAGATTTCCCACATTGAATACTCCGCGCTCATCGGTGATCGAAAACGCTGCTGCTTGCCAGGTCTTACGGCCATTCATGACGGCCTCTCGCAGGCACTGCACCGGTAGGCCTTCTATTGGTTCTCCGCCGTCGTCGCTCACCCGCCCCTCTATCGAAGCTTGAGGAACAAGCTTTATCAGCACGGGTACGCTGCTTGCGTTGACGGTAAAGCGGCCGGAGTTGCGCGAGGAGACTTCCAAAAAAAATCCCGGCTTTTGGGCGGACGGAAAGTAATCGCCCTCCACCACATTGTCCAACTGAAATCGTCCATCTGCTCCGGTAAATGCTGAGTGCTGCTCCGGCCCGGAAATCTGCACCAAAGCCTTTCGAAGGGGTTCTCCCGTAACTGAATTGGCAACCGATCCGGTAACCGGGAAGCGCTTACCGCTTGGGACCGGAGTAGTTGGCGGCGGCACAGGTGCAACTTGCAGCAATTGACCTGGCATGCCGGGAACCGTGAGGCAGCAGGCAAAGGCTGTGACTAAAGTACCGCGGCAGACGATACGCATTGGGATTGTTTCTATCTTAGAAGCCGCGCGTATGCATTCGGTTCCCAAAACCCTCTCTGGCGGCCTTCCCCATGCGAATGTTTTAGACTTAAACCGGGTCTTCGGTTTGTTGTCCTTCCGTTTTCTTCTTCTGCGTCATGGCTATCTCCTGCTCGGCGTGTACACCTTGCTGGTATCGCTGGGCCTGCCCATTCCCGTAGATCCGCTGTTTCTTTTGATGGGCGCGATGGTGGGTAATCATCGTTATTCGTTCTTCCCCGCCCTGCTTGCCGCCCTTGTTCCGGCCATCTGCGGGGATATCTTGTGGTATGAAATTGGCCGCGTTCGTGGCCGATCCGTCTTGAACCTGCTCTGTAAGCTCTCGCTCGAACCCGATACGTGCGTCCGCAAAACCGAAACCGCCTTTGCCGCGCGCGGCGACACAGCGTTGCTCATCGCCAAATTCGTTCCCGGCATGAGCCTGGTTTCAGTCGCGCTGGCAGGCATCAGCCGAATGCCCTTCAGCCGTTTTTTGCTGGCGGATGCGGCCGGTTGCCTGATTTGGGTTTCCGTTTACCTGTCGTTGGGACATTTGTTTTATCGCCAGGTGGACAGAATTATCCAGTGGCTTGGTTTGCTGGGACGCCAGGCAGGCCTGGTTATCTTTACGCTGCTGATGATCTATTTGGCCTACAAATTTTTCCAGCGCTGGAGATTTATTCGCGGCATTCGGGTAAATCGCATCACCCCGCACGAAGTACGGGATATGCTGGCTAGCGGCGAATTGATTACTATCGTCGATTTGCGCCATCCCGCGGAAGTGGAACGCGTGGGTACAAAAATCGCCAACGCTTTAGTTCTGCGGCCCGACGAGTTGCGCTCACGCTCCCACGAAATTCCAAAAGACCAGGAAATTATCCTTTACTGCACTTGACCAAACGAAGCCACAAGCGCCCGGGTGGCGCTGCAATTAAAGAAAGCCGGCGTTCATCGGGTTCGCCCTCTGGCCGGCGGGTTCGAAGCCTGGCACGAATTGGGCTTGCCCACTGAACCTGTGGGCGTGATCTTACGTATCTGAGAGAAGCCGCCGATCATCATAAGAGGGGGATACACCCGGGAAGTTTCTCGCTTGCTTACATAATGTCGACACAACCAGAAAACCTAGTCGAGACAATACAGTCGGACGACAGTTTGGCTCTCGCCCATCTGCTGCTTCCTATTCAGCCGGACGATCATATACAGGGTCCCGCTGAAGCGCGCTTTACGCTTGTCGAATACGGGGATTATGAGTGTCCCGCCTGCGGTGCGCTGTTTCAGACAATCCGGCAAGTGCATGAACAGTATAAAGAAGAGGCCCGGTTTGTTTTCCGGCATTATCCGCTCTCGGGCATTCATCCCGAAGCGCAGCAGGCTGCCGAGGCCGCTGAAGCCGCCGGAGCGCAAGAACGCTTTTGGGAGATGCACGATCTGCTCTTTCAAAATCAGAGCGCGCTGCAGATTCACGACCTGCAAAATTACGCCAAGCGTTTGAAGCTTGATATGGAACGCTTCGATTCGGAGTTAAAGGAGCGTAAATACGAAGAGCGCGTGCGTGAAGATTTTCGTCGCGGAGTAGCCAACGGAGTCTATGGGACGCCCGGGCTGTTTATTAACGGCATTCGTTTTAATGGCGATCCGACCCTCGATTCCATCCTGGCGATCCTGAATAGAGAGTAATTGCCGCCCTTAAATCGCGATCCACAAGATATAACATCATCATGGACCTCTCGCACCTACCAAACCAACTCGATAAGCAGAACCGGCAATGCAGAGTCGTTGTAGAAACACCCAAAGGAAGACGGAACAAATTCGACTACGATTCCGATCTCGAAGCGTTTACTCTGGGGGGCCTGCTGGGAGAAGGATTAAGCTTTCCCTTCGATTTCGGCTTTATCCCGTCCACGCTTGGGGAGGATGGCGACCCGCTCGACGTGATGATTCTGATGGATGAACCGGCGCATGTCGGGTGCGTCCTCGATGTACGTCTTATCGGCGTGATCGAAGCTGAGCAGGTGGAAGACGGAAAAAAGACCACGAATAACCGGCTGATCGGTGTCGCTGTTCATTCCTATAACCATGAGAACGTCCATTCCGTCTCCGAGATCAGTTCCTCGATCATTGAGCAGGTAGGGGAGTTTTTCGTGAGCTACAACAAGAGCCGCGGAAAGCGCTTCAAAGTGGAGGGCATCCACGGGCCGTCGAGAGCCGTGAAGCTTGTGGAGCAGGGAATAAAAGCTTTCAAGAAGAAATAGCCGGCTTTTCGCAATCGCCGCAAGCACGGGCGCCCGTACGAAGTGCCATCTTAGTAATGTGCAAACGGTTCGAGAAGAAGCTGCGCAGATCCTGCACCGGTTGGGTGTGTCTCATGAAGCTTGCCAAGATGGCGCTCTGGAAGCGCGGACTCCGATCTCTGGCGAGATAATCGGCAAAGTAAAAACGAGCAGCGGTCCGGATGTTGCCAAGGCAATTTCAGCGGCCGATGCGGCCTTTCGCGAATGGCGCCATGTACCCGCACCCAAACGCGGCGAATTGGTCCGTTTGCTGGGCGAAGAACTGCGCGCTGAGAAAACCGCGCTGGGCAAGCTGGTCACTATAGAAGCAGGAAAGATCGTATCGGAAGGGCTGGGCGAAGTGCAGGAGATGATCGATATCTGCACTTTTGCAGCAGGCTTGTCGCGGCAGTTGTGCGGACTAACCATCGCTACCGAACGGCCTAATCACCGCATGATGGAAACGTGGCACCCGTTAGGCGTCACTGGAATCATCTCGGCATTCAATTTTCCCGTGGCCGTTTGGGCTTGGAATGCGGCATTGGCGCTTGTTTGCGGTAGTCCCGTTGCCTGGAAGCCGTCCGAAAAAACGCCGCTGTGCGCGCTGGCGACGCAGGCCCTGTTCGAACGGGCGTTGAAGAAATTCGGCGACGCGCCAGCGGGCTTGTCGGCCGTGTTAAATGGCGGCAAGGAAATTGGCGAGGCGCTGGTTTCAAGTCCGCTGGTGCCTTTGGTGTCTGCCACCGGCTCAACGGCCATGGGCCGCCAGGTTGGTCCCAAACTGGCACAACGCTTTGCGCGGTCGATTCTGGAACTCGGCGGCAACAACGCTGCGATTATCGGCCCGAGCGCCGATTTGGATCTGGCCCTTCGCGGCATCGCATTTTCCGCGATGGGCACGGCGGGCCAGCGCTGCACCACGCTTCGCCGCCTGCTGGTGCACGAAAGCATTTACGACACATTGGTTCCACGGTTGAAGCAGGTCTACTCATCGGTGTCCGTTGGCGATCCGCGCGATGCAGGCACACTCGTCGGGCCGCTTATCGACGGTCATGCGTTCGACGCGATGCAAAAGAGCATGGTCGAGGCGAAATCGACAGGCGGGGCTGTAAGCGGCGGCGAGCGGGTGCCGATTGAGGGATGCGCCGACGGTTTCTATGTACGTCCGGCATTGGTAGAGATGCAGGCTCAAACGGAGACGGTGAAGCGCGAAACGTTCGCCCCCATTCTCTATGTCTTGAAATACCGCAGCCTGGAGGAAGCGGTCAGCCTGCACAACGACGTGTCGCAAGGCCTGGCCTCCTCAATCTTCACCAACGATCTCCGCGAGGCTGAGCGCTTCCTCTCAGCCTCGGGATCGGATTGCGGCATAGCAAACGTGAATATAGGACCCTCCGGCGCAGAGATTGGCGGAGCCTTCGGAGGCGAAAAAGAGACCGGCGGCGGACGCGAGAGCGGTTCCGACGTATGGAAACTCTATATGCGGCGCGCCACGAACACCATCAACTTCGGCCGCGAACTCGCGCTGGCGCAGGGAGTTCGTTTTGATGTGGGTTAGCGCTACGGCTAAGGCGCGAAATAGCTGCTGACGTCCAGAATTAAATCGGTGGAACTCGATGCGTAGGCGCCCACTTTGCCATCCGTGGTTGGAATAATCGCCATGTTGGAGGTGACCGCGCCGTCTGACGCATTCAGCGTGGAAGCCAGCGGCTGAACTGCGCCATTGGGCCACAAGGTCAGGAAACCTAGATCTGCAACCGGTACCACCGTGGCATTCAACACGTAGGCCTGCGCGGCGGAAGGCACTCCGCAAGGGCTGGTGGCGATAGGGAATGGTAACGCGCCGTTCAAGGGCGTAGCACTGATCCGAGTGTCGTCGGCACGGCACGGAGTGACGGTGTACAGCGACAAACCACCGCTCACTAGCGGCGCAAAGTAACCATTGATATCGATCACCAGATCGGCATCGTTGCTGGAAAGCACTTCAATGCCGCCGTCGGGGCCCGCGGGCACAATTGCGGCGTTGGCGGTCACTGCCAGTGTTGAGGTATTCAACGTCGAAACTTCGGGCTGGGATTGGCTGGTGGGCCAAGTGGATAGAAACCCGATTGGCGACGTCTTGGGAATCGCTGTGAAGTTCAGCGAATACGCTTGCGCGGTGGAGGGAAGGTTACACGCGCTGGACAGAATGGGAAATGTTCGTTCTACATTTCCGGATAAAGACGGACTGCCAAACGTGGAGGCGGCGTTGCGTGTATCGGCCACGCGGCACGGAGTCATGGGATAAAACGACAGCCCGGAACCTCCGGCAGGCTGAAAATATCCGTTGATATCGAGAATTACCTGGGAATCCTGCGAGACGTAAACGTTCACGCCGCCGTCTGTGCCGGCCGGAACGATGGCGGCGTTAGCCTTCACGCGCCCATCGGAATTTAAGGTGGATACTACCGGCTGCGCTTGGCTAGTGGGCCAAATGGAAAGATACCCGAGAATGCCACTCGGCACCACGGTTACGTTGAGCGAATAAGCCGTGGCGGTCGATGGAATTCCGCAATTGCCGGAAATCACAAACTCACGCGTGCTCTTTCCGGCCATGATAGGACCGCCAAACGGACCATTCGCGTTGCGCGTATCCGCAACGCGGCAGGGCGTGACGGGCACAAACGTCGAGCCAAGCGCGCCAACACCAGTAAGGGAAAGCGACGTTGGGGAACTTGGGTCACTGTCAACGATGGTCAAAGTAGCGGATCGTTGGCCCGGAGCCGTCGGGAGGAAAGTAACGGTGATCTGGCAATTCGTTCCCGCTGCCACGCTTGATCCGCACCCGTTGGTGGTAGCAAAATCACCAGCGTCGGTACCCCCTAGAGGCGTCGCTGAAATGACGACTGCGGAAGATCCGCTGTTTGTCAGCGTAAATGCCTGGCTCGCGGAAATGGAACCGACTGTGCCACTGCCGAAATTCAACGTCGTGGGTGAGACCGTGAAGGCTGCCGAGACTGAAAAGACCGCAAAAAAGGACGAGGCGCTAAGCGCAAGCGGCATACTAAATCTCATATTAAAACCCCGTGGCTATCTAGTAGCATTTTCTTAATATCATGGAGTGACTCGCGGTGTAAAGACTTAGTGCTCCTAGTAAATCTGAATGTATGAAGACCAATGCAGTTCGCCTGTTGGACGAACTCAAGGTGTTTTACGAGTTGCGCGAATACGAAGTAGATCCGGACGATCTGAGCGCGGTTAGCGTGGCGTGCAAAATCGGCCTTCCCGCCGGGCAAGTTTTCAAGACATTGGTGGCGCACGGCGATAGACACGGCGTGTGCTTTGCAGTGGTTCCGGGAGACGCCGAACTTAGCCTGAAAGGGCTGGCGAAGCGATCGGGCGACCGTAAGGTTGAAATGGCGGCGCTGAAAGAAGTACAGCCGCTTACTGGATACATACGCGGTGGAGTAACTGCTATGGCCGCGAAGAAGCAATATCCTGTCTATCTGGACGAGACCGCTATCCTGTTCGACCTGATTGCAGTATCGGCGGGCGGGCGGGGAACCCAAATACTACTCAAGCCCGGAGACTATATTCAAGTTACAAAAGCCGTGCTGGGCGGCATTTCAACTAAGTCAGCCGCATAAGCCTTCCATGAGCAGCCGGTTAAGTTCGGCCGCCAAGATAAGCGGATTCTCTTCCGCCCCGGGTATCATTAATAACTGACGTTCCAATAACAACGTGCTGAGGCCGTGCGTGAGGGCCCAACATGCCATAACTGCCCGTTGCGGGTCAGCTTGCTTAAAAGACCCGGCTTGATAACACGCACCTACTAGTGCAGCTAAGATCTCGAAGGCTTCCTTGGCCGTCCGGCTAAGCGATTCGAATTTGCCGAAGTCGCACATGTTACGGCTGAACATGAGCCGGAAGAGCGCGGGCCTAGCAAGCGCAAGCTCTACATAGGCGACGCCCGCGGCGTTGAGCTGCGAAGCCGGGTCGCCTGGATGCTTCGCCGCCGCTGCGGTCATTCGGATACTCAAATCGCGATAACCTTCTTCCATCAGGGCCGCAATCAAGGCTTCTTTGTCGGCGAAGTGGCGATAAGGCGCTGCATGGCTCACGCCTCCCCGCCGCGCCACCTCCCGAATGCTCAAATCGTTTGGACCAACTTCTTCCAGGAGTTCCAGGGCCGAGGAGATCAACTGTTCGCGGAGCGCACCGTGGTGATAGGTGTTCCGTTTCTTGGCTGCGCTCAACGGCATGGGTAACTTCAATGGCTACTTCTGCCAAAAATTGCTGAGATTTGTTTAGCAGCTTCGCCGAAAGCCACGTAAACGTTAAGCAAACCCAGTCCGCTGAGCGCTCCGCGAAAGTAAGCGCTCATCCAAAACGCGGCCAGAATAGGGGAGTGCATGGGAATCCAACTCATCTCCCAATTGTTCAGCCACGGAAAAACCAGCAGGAACAATCCCAGCTCAAAGGCGAAGATTACCAGGCAGATGCCCAAAATGCGTCGATGCCATTTCATGAACGGACTGGTATGGACAGGCGCTGACGCAGGTGTACTCATGCCGATATTCCCATACTTAATTCGGCCTCATCGAAAAGTTCGATCTGCACGGGGTCGGTGATATAACCGGTCCAATGCACGCGCGAGGTGCTGGCGCGCACTGGCTCGAAGCTGAACCGGTGCAGCAGCGTGGGCCCAAACTCCAGCAGCGCGCGGCGATGATCGGGCGTGGAGTAACCCTTGTTCGACGCCAGATTGTATTGCGGGAACACCTCATGCCAACGCGCGAGACATTCGTCCCGATGCACCTTGGCGACGATAGACGCCGCTGCAATGGCGCGGCAGCGCGCATCGCCATCAATTAACGGAAGCTGCTCAATGGGCAGATCGATCTTTACCGCATCGATGAGCAGATAATCGGGCAGCGTGGGCAAGGCTTCCACAGCGCGGCGCATCGCCAAACGCGAGGCTTGGAGAATGTTGACCTGATCGATTTCGAACGCGTCGGCCCCACCGACGGCCCAGGCAATGCAACGGGATTTTATTTGAATGGCCAGAGCGGTCCGTTGTTCGTGATCGAGAATCTTACTATCGTGCAAACCGCGGATGGGCCGCAAAGGATCGAGTACCACTGCGGCGGCGAATACCGGCCCGAACAGGCAGCCGCGGCCCACTTCGTCGACACCCGCGATGCGCAAGAACCCGCGCTCGCGCGCAGCTTTTTCAAAACTGCTGACGCACCGAATGGAAGTGTGCTTATCGCCAGCCGCCACAGGGTACCGGTGTGGAGCTAGACTCGTTCCTTGAGGCGGGCGGCCTTGCCTCTGAGCTCGCGCAGATAGTACAGCTTCGCGCGGCGTACCTTCCCGGTGCGCACCATATCGATATGATCGATAACCGGCGCATGCACGGGGAAAATGCGCTCCACGCCGTGGCCGAAGCTCATCTTGCGAACCGTGATGGTCTCGCCCATTCCGGTATTCTTGCGGGCAATCACCGTGCCCTCGAACGCCTGCAGACGCTCCTTGTCGCCTTCTCTGATTCTTACGTGAACGCGAATGGTGTCGCCGGGCCGAAACTCGGGATGCGCCGTTTCGCGGCTATTCTTGCTGATAAATTTCGCGACAAGTGCGTTTTGCATATTAGTTCTGCTTTCCCTCACGGGCGCCCGGAATCAAATCGGGACGAAGCCGTTCTGTTTTCTCGCGCGACGCAGCCCGGCGCCAGCGCTTGATTTCCTCATGATTGCCGCCCAGCAGCACCTCGGGCACCTTCCAGCCGCGAAACTCAGCGGGCCTGGTGTACTGCGGACAGTCTAAAAAGCCTTCATTGTCCTGGCCGAAACTTTCATTCCGCGCAGACTCTTCATTTCCCAATACGCCAGGCAGCAATCGCGCCACAGCGTCCACAACTATCGCGGCAGCCAACTCGCCGCCGCTTAAAACAAAATCGCCGATCGACAACTCGTAATCCGCCAAATGCTCGGCTACCCGCTCATCCACTCCTTCGTAACGACCGCAAATCAGCAGCAAATCGTCCAGCGCGGCAAAATCCTGGGCCAGCGCCTGGCCGAATCGTTCTCCTTGCGCTGAGAGAAGCGCCACTTTCTGCTTTTCGGAACAGGCAAGATCGCCTCCACGGCCTCGAACAACGGTTGCGGTTTCAGCAGCATCCCTTCCCCGCCCCCAAATGGCCGATCGTCTACTGAACGGTGGCGATCATAAGTCCAGTTTCGCAAATCGTGAATGCGAATCTCCAACAGCCCGCCCGCGCTCGCTCGCGAGACCACCCCGTGTTCGAACGGTCCGGAGAAGAACTCCGGGAAGATCGTAACGATGTGAAATCGCATCGGCGAGTTTAAATTTCTAAAATTCCGATGGGGACATTCGCTCGAATCTCCCGGTTGGCCAGATCTATCTGGCACTCGGCCGCAACAAAGGGGATGAGCACCTCGCGCCCATTCGCCGTCAATTCAATTAGCGGCGGCCCGCCATATTGCTGCCAACCTTCCACCACACCCAGGCGGTTACCGGTGGCTTGGTCTACTACCGTACAGCCGATCAGATCGGACTGAAAAAAATCACCCGGCGGCAACACCGCGCGCTCGGCGGCAGGCACCCAGAGATCGGCTCCGCGAAACTTATCCGCAGCGTCAATCGACTCAACACCGGAAAATCGCAACACCCAATCCTCTTTGTGCTCCCAAGCCTCAACAATCTCAACCGGCATGTCGGAGCCGTCGGCCAGGCGCGCATGCGCCTGCTTCAACGATTCCAAACGACCGGGAATATCGGTTTGAGACCGGGCCACAACCTCACCGCGATTGCCGCGCGGCCGTAAAATCTCGGCGACGACAACACGCTCTCGATCCATCGCTTTACAACAGACCAGGCTATTCGAGAATCTCGAGCGAATAGCGGCGATTCAGCTTGGTACCCACCACCACCAGCAGCGTCCGGATAGAACGCGCCGTACGGCCCTGCTTGCCGATCACCTTGCCCAGGTCCCCTTCGGCCACGCGCAACTCAAAGACAGTGGCATGTTCTCCGGCGATCTCATTGACCACCACTCCGCCAGGCGTATCCACGAGGGCCTTGGCAATATCCTCTACTAGCGTTTTCACGCCGTTGCTGTCGTTCATTTGCGTTACTCCCTGGCCTTCGAACAGACCGGGCTGAAAAGATCCCTAACTTAAAAATGCGGCTGCCTTATGCGACTGCGGGTGCCGGAACTGCCGGATTCGCCTTCATCAGGCGGCTGACCGTCACCGATGGCTGAGCGCCGTTCTTGATCCAATGATTGATGCGTTCATGATCAAGATGCACCTGCGTCGGCTGCGCGACGGGATTATAATGACCAACCACTTCCACCGAGCGGCTGTTACGCGCCCGGTCATTTTCAATTACGACCACGCGGTACGTGGGCTTTTTCTTGCGCCAAACCGCGCCAGGCGTATTGCTAACATCAGTAACCTTTTCTTTTCCTTATTGTTTCAAACTTTTGAACGGCGCGCAGCTTCGGCCTTTGGCAAGGCACGCCGAAAACCGTGTTTAGAACCCTGGCAAGCCGGGCAATTTCATTTTTCCAAACCGCTTGCCGAGCATTCCAGCCTGACCGGTGAAGCTCTTCATCATTTTACGCGCTTGCGCATATTGTTTCAGCAAATTGTTCACATCGGTGACGCTGGTACCGCTTCCTTTGGCAATACGCCGGCGGCGCGAGCCGTTTATTAACATATGGTTGCGGCGCTCTTTCGGGGTCATTGAGTCGACAATCGCCACGATCCGATTGATCTCGCCTTCGTCGATTTTGGCGTTCTTCAGTTCTTTGAGCGGGCCGATTTGCGGCATCATATCGAGCAGGCCCCCCAGGTTGCCGAGCTTGCGGATCTGCTTGATTTGGTCGCGGAAGTCTTCGAGCGAGAAATCGTCGCCCAAAAGCTTCTCCTGCATTTTTTCGGCGGTCTGCAGATCGATGGTCGATTGCACCTTATCGATAAGCGACAGGACATCGCCCATGCCGAGAATGCGGGAAGCCACGCGGTCGGGATAGAAGCTTTCGAGCGCATCGCTCTTTTCGCCGACGCCGACAAATTTCAGCGGCTGGCCGGTGATGGTGCGAATGGATAGGGCCGCGCCGCCACGCGCATCGCCATCCATTTTGGTAAGGATGATGCCGGTGATTCCAAGACGTGTATGGAAGTCGCCAGCGCTCTTAACGGCGTCCTGGCCGGTCATGGCATCGGCCACGAAGAGGATTTCCGTGGGATTTAACGCTTCTTTGAGCTCGTGCAGCTCCTGCATAAGCTGCTCATCGATATGTTGGCGTCCGGCGGTATCCACCAGCAGAACGTCGCGGCCAGTCTGCATGGCTTCGCGCCGCGCGGATTTGGCGAGTTCGAGAGGCTTGGTCTCTTCGGCAGTGCCCTCATATATAGGAGCGTTGAGCTGTTTGGCTAGGATACTGAGCTGGTGGCGCGCGGCCGGACGATAGACGTCCACCGAAACCAGCTGTGGCTTGTTCCCTTCCTTAGTAAGGAAGCGCGCGAGTTTGGCGGCGCTGGTGGTTTTGCCCGAACCTTGCAGACCGACAATGAGGATGACGGTGGGCGGCTCGGTGGCAAAACGAAGCCGCGACTGATGCGTGCCGAGCATTTTGGTGAGCTCGTCTCGTACGATTTTTATAACCTGCTGGCTGGGGGAAAGCGCGGTAAGCACTTCCTCGCCCATGGCTTTCACCTTGACGTCTTCAATGAATTGCTTGACGACTTTGAAGTGGACGTCGGCTTCGAGCAGCGCGACGCGGATTTCGCGTAACGCTTCCTCCATGTTGGCGGGAGTGAGTTTCCCTTCGCCACGCATGTTCTTGAAGACGCGTTGCAGTTTATCGGAAAGATTGTCGAACATGGGTTTACCTGCCGAGGAGAGCTGCGAACGACTTTACGGACACACTTCGACTCTTACAGGAATAGGTGTATACAAAAGATAGTTTAGCGCACCTGGGGCGAAGATCTTACCCATACTGGCGGCGCAAGCCCGCAAACGAAATTGATCTGGCTGGCCGTGATGGTACTCCCCGATTGGCGGTCATGAATGAATCGTCTTGCCGTTCTTTGCGTCCGGATAATACTGCGGCGCTTCGCGGCGATCGTACATGCCATAATCGCGGACAACGCGGACACGCCGAAGCCTCGCGCCCGCCGGTAACAATGTGGACTTCTCGAAATCCTCGGCCGTTGCCAGATCACGCCACGACATCATCAGGATGAGGTCCCCGGGCTTCAGAACAGCATCGAAGATATCCCACGAGAGTGTGGCCTTCGACGGATCCAATCCGAGCCACTTCGTGCAATCGGCGGCATTGGCCGTCTCTTCCCATTCAGCGGGCCGTGTCGCGTCAATGAGGCTAACCGTAGTTCCCTCCCCGCCTCGGTTCGTCCAGCCTCTGTTCCTGCAGCGCGTAGCCCTCCGGGAGTTTGGTGTCCTCCGTCACTTGGCCAACCCGCAAATGATAATCGACAAACACCTGCCCACGGCCCAACTCCTGAATTTCGTGATGGCGCATTTTTGTACGCCAGCGTACCACCGATTTTTCGTCGCGCCAGTTTGAAAGAGAGAGAATCCAACCCTCGCGCGTCAGACTGCGATACCGGATGTTGTCGACAAAGCCATCTATCTGCTCCAGTTCCGGTCTGAGCATCTTGGCGTATCCCAGGTAGGCGTCCCATTGGTCCGGCTTCGGATGGACTTCAAAAATCACCGAAAACATGAATTTCTCCTTACACTTTTCAGACGCACCCCCGATTGAGGATCACAACACAGCGGCAATGCAGTCGATTTCGATGTCGAAAGGCCCCGGCCACGCGGGAACGCAAATGAAAATGCGCGCGGGAGGATCTTTGGGGAAGTAGCGGGCATAGACCGCATTGACCGCCGCGAACTTTTCGACCGACGTGCAATAAACGTTGCACTTCAGCACATTCTCCATCGACGATCCTGCTTTTTCGACGCAAAGCTTCATCTGTTGCAGAACAATTTCGGTCTGCTGCTCAATCGTCCTCTCAACCACCTCTCCCGTTTCCGGATCGAAGGGCGGAAACCCGGAAACGTAAATCGTGTCGCCATGTCGCGTGACAGCCGAAGTCGGAGCCTTCCATTTTTCCAGATACGTCGATAACGGCTCAATACGGATTACTTCTCGTTTCATAGTTTGTCTCCAATCCGACCTCAAGGCTATCTCTGGCGGTGAAGCGAAATCTTGTCAAAAACTCTTATTTGGAAGGATTGTGCCACATGGAGCGGTTTCAGTCTGGAGAGCGATTTCCCCGCAGCGCACGTAACGAGCCCCCGCGCGCTTGACTCTGGAGCTCACTCCAGACTGTATCCTTTGGGTGATGGTTGCCGCTTTATGCAAATTGGCCAGGTCGCTCGAAAAACCGGCTTGAGTGTCGATGCTATCCGCTTTTACGAAAAGGCGGGATTGTTGACGCAGCCAGCGCGGACGCCGGGCGGCTATCGGCTATATCAGGAACGGGAAGTCGCCGATCTTGAATTTATTAAAAAGGCCCAACAACTAGGGTTCTCGCTGAATGAGATCCGCGAGCTGTTTTCAATCCAGCGTGATTCGCATGAAGTCTGCGTCCATGTACGGGACTTGATTGGGCAAAAACTCGGCGTTGTCCGGGCGAAGATCGTAGCGCTGCAAAGACTGGAAACGGATTTAGACGGCGCATTGAGGCAACGCCGCGCGGCTCTTCGGCGGCCGGCGAAGCATCGGGACTCGTGCCCGGTGCTGGCAGAGATTACGAAACCCCGCCCGCAAAGGAAGAACCCATGAAAGTCGAGATTCTTTATTTCTTGGGTTGTCCCAACTACGCCCCGGCCGTCGGTCGCGTACGCGAGGTGCTGGAGCAGGAGAGAACGCCTGCGGACATGCTTGAAGTCGAAGTGAAGGACGCGGCCACGGCGAAACATCTCGGCTTTCTCGGTTCACCGACCATTCGAGTTGACGGGCAGGACGTCGAGCTTGCGGCGCGTGCGGCCCGCGCTTTCGGAATGACGTGCCGTACCTATGTCGATGGTGAACGGCGGGCTGGCGTCCCGCCTCCGGAATGGATTCGAGCCGCCGTGCGGGAAGCAAAAGGAGAGGAACAAATGAGAATTACCGAACGAATGTCGCGCGTGCTGTCAAAGACGGACTGAAGCTTGTGTACGCCGGAAGTATTTAAGCCGGCGTCGAACATGTTCGGCTCGCTCTTACTGCTCGCTGGGATTGTGTTCTTGCTGTCAGACGTGCGCGCAATCCATGTCAACACCCTTTGGGTTTGTCTATTAGTTTTCATCGGAACCGGTTTCGCGTTTCTGGCGGAATGGCGGTTTGCAAAGCGGCGTGCGGCGTGGCCCCCGGAATGGATTCGAGCGGAGGCCGAGAAGCAGAGGGAAATAGCAGTTAGGAACGTTACAAATCGTTTGCGGTTGATTCTGGTGTTGATCTGAATATGCGTATCACCGAAAAACTGACGCCGGTGGCCGCCGCCATGAGCGCGCTGGCAACGCTGGCGTGCTGTTTGCCTTTGGGCATTGCCGGAGCGCTAGGCGCGCTGGGATTGAGTATCGCGCTGGAGAGGCTGCGGCCCTGGCTGACTGGCCTCGCGGTGGTTCTGCTCGGCATGAGTGCTTTTCAAATGTACCGGGGCCGGAAGAGTTGCCGCCCGGCGCAGCCGTCTGAGTCTGGCGTTGTTCGGGCTTTCGGCGGTGGTTGTGCTCGCGGTCATGATCTTTCCGCAGAAACTCGCGGAGCTGTTGGCGTCTCTGCCGTAGAAACCTTCCATGAAGCTGACTTGGCCAATCGTTCTCGCGGCGGCCGTACTGGCGCTTCTTGGCGGCGTTTACTTGACGAGAACGGGCCATGCGCCCGCCGGTCAACCATCGCTCGTGAAATTGAACAGCGCGACGCTTTCCGGGCTGCAGTCGGAATTCAACCGGACGTCGGCCGAACTGCGCGTCATTCTCCTGCTCTCGCCAACTTGATCCACTTGTCTGCGGGTCTTCCGCAGTCGAGTCCATCCTGAAGAACCACCCCGAAAGCCAGGTGGTCGTGTTCGCGGTGTGGGAGCCGATTCTCCCGACCGATTGGGGCGCGCCCGGTACCAGTGTGCTGGATCGTCTAAATGATCGCCGGGTACGGCAATTCTGGGATCCTCAACATCTTGTTGCAGCGGTCATCGAGAAAGCGGAAACCTCCGGCCGGCTTCATCCGGAGTGTTGCCATCGCGACGGGTTCTTCTGGGATTTGGCAGCCGCGTATTCGGCTGGATCGCGCTGGAGCGGCACATTGCCGGAGCCGGTTCTCCTCAATGGCCCGGTGGTGCGAAAGTCGGCGGCAATCGAATCCATTGTGGCGAAAGCCCAATAAGCTCCGGCGCTGCTAGCGCTCGATCCCGAACTCCGAAGCCAGAAACGCCTTCACGCCCGCAGGTCCTTCAGGTTGAGCCAGTAATCGGTTCCATTCCCCGTGACTTGCAGTTGCAGCGTGAGGAATGGGCAGCACCGGCGTTCCATTGCCATCCATTCAGCGCCCTCGGGCAGCGTGATCTCTTTGCCGTCCAGTTCCCACGCGTAGCCATCGGCGATTTCCCGCTGCTGTTTTACGGCGCCTTTGATTTTTTGCCGAAGCAGATTGTAGCGGACGCGTTCGGTTGGATTGATCGCTTTCATATTGCACGCCAGAACGGGAGCGGTTTGTTTGTATTGGGCCATCGCATACGCGCAAAGGAGCGAAGCGAAAACCGTTTTTATGATCGTCATGGGTTTACGATAAGGCTTAAAGCTAGGTTTAAGTCAAGCAGGTTCTTCATGACAATCGGTCAACTTACCGCGCAAACGGATGTCCCAGCGTCCACCATTCGCTACTACGAACGCATCGGCGTGCTTCCCCAGCCCACTCGCGTCAGTGGGCAACGTCGTTACGGTTCCGACGCAGTAGACCGGCTCGCGGTTCTCCGGTTGGCGCAGGCCTGCGGTTTCCACCTTGACGAAATGCGGACGCTGGTACATGGCTTCAGTGCGGGTACTAAACCGTCTGTGCGCTGGCGAAAGTTAGCCGAGCAAAAAACCAATGAAATCGATGATCAATTAGAGCGGCTTACCTTTATGCGAGAGCTGGTGACTCGGACGGCGGGTTGCAAATGCAGCGACCTTACGGAATGCGGACGGCGGGCTTCTTCGATGTTTACAAGGCGGAAATGAGCATTTTGCTTTGATACGTGCCCGCTACGATTTCTCTCTTTGTCTCCTCGCTAGTGCGTTAGTCTATTCGGGCCGGTCCTCGTGACGGGGTGGGATGGATCTTTCGGGGAATTCTCGAAGGTATTCGCGCATCTCATCGCGCACACGCCGAAACGCCGCGAGCCGCTCCGCTTCCGAGCCCTCGAAGGCAGCCGGATCTTCAAAGTTGTGATGGATGGTGACGGCTTGGCCTGGAAAAATCGGGCAGCTTTCTTTCGCGTTATCGCAGACGGTCAGGACGTAATCGAATCGCTGGCCGGTAAATTCATCGACGCTCTTCGAACGGTTTCCGGAAATGTCGATACCCAGTTCGCGCATGGCCGCGATGGCCTCGGGCCGAACCTGGCTTGGCTTGGTTCCGGCGCTGAACACAGCAAAGCGGCCGCCCGCATCATGGCGTAATAGTCCTTCAGCCATCTGGCTTCGGGCCGAATTGCCCGTACAAAGTATCAATAC
The DNA here is from genome assembly GCA_963718465.1 of Bryobacterales bacterium. Classification (GTDB taxonomy): domain Bacteria; phylum Acidobacteriota; class Terriglobia; order Bryobacterales; family Bryobacteraceae; genus Bog-105. The sequence continues at coordinate 114,800 of CAVQZK010000037.1, forward strand.
ACGCTGCATATTTTAGTTACCTAATCGCGTTCGAAAGTCTGCTTCGCATTGCCGTCCACGATTGCGCCGCCAATTGCACCGCATCCCATGGAGTGCCCAGCGGGGGCGTATAGCTGAGGTCCAGCCCGTTTAGATCGTCAACGTCCATTCCGCTAAACAAAGCGGTTGCAAAGAGATCGATTCGCCTCGCTATGCCCGCCTGCCAGTGTCCAATCATTTGCGCGCCTAATAGCCGTCCGGTATTGCTGTCGCCCGTGACCCTCGTAGTTATCTCCTTGGCGTCAGGATAGTACGCTTTATGATCGAAGGCCGCCATTGTCGCCGTTAGCGGAGAAAACCCGCCCTCCTGCGCTTCATGCTCTCGCAAGCCGGTTCGGCCGACGGCCAAATCGAACACCTTTACTACTTGAGTAGCAACGGAGCCCGCAAACTGACGATTTCCGCCCACTGCATTTTCGCCGGCGACGCGCCCTTGTTTGTGTGACGTGGTACCAAGCGGAAGATAGGTGTTTCGCGCCAGCAGCCGGTGCCACGTCTCCGCGCAGTCACCCGCCGCAAATACGCCAGGCCGGCTCGTTTCCATTCTCCGGTTCACCCGAATTGCTCCCCGCTGTCCAAGTTCCAGACCAGCCTCGGCCGCCAATTGGATGTTCGGCGAAACGCAGCGCCCACAATAACCATGTCTGCCTCCGCCAGTACTCCCTGTCCGCCATAGACCCGCAGTTGCCGGCCGCTCCTCTCAATGGCAACGATGTTTGTACCACTGTGGACTGAAACACCGTGGCGTTCAAGCTCCCCTTCGACGACTTCTCCAAAATCGCGATCCACCGTGGGCAATACCGCCTCCGATCGGCCGGCCAGAATTACATCCTTCCCCCTGTGTGTAAGCGCATCAGCCATTTCAAGGCCGATGTAACCGGAGCCGGCAAGTACTACCGAGCGAACGCCCCGATTCAGATGCTCCTGAATTCGAAAACTATCCTCCATCGTGTGGAGCGTATACACGCCTTCCAGGTCCGAGCCGTCAATACTGGGTGCTGCGGCTCGCGCGCCGGTGGCCACCAATAGCCGGTCGTACAGCAATTTCTCCGTTTTGCCGCCCTCCTCAGAGACCTCCACCGTGCGGCTTTCAAAAGAGATGTTCCGGGCTGCGCAGTTTCTCCGCAGTTCAATCCCGGCGAACTCGGTCCTGTGCGCCAGCGTCCCGCCAATCGGGAGTCTCGCCGCTCAGGAAGAATGGCAGGCCGCAGATACTGAAATTCGGAAAAGCATCCGCGAGCAAAACGGTAACTTCTACGTCCGGAGCGATCTCACGCGCACGCAGGGCGGCACTGATGCCGGCGTCACTCCCACCGATGATCAGGAAATGCATCAAGCCTCTATGAAGTTGCTTGCGCGGATGGAAACCAGTGGCGAGTGCGATTGCACGCTGAACACACTGAAAGCATCACTGGCACTTCCACCAATACGCCGACAACGGTCGCAAGCGCGGCTCCTGACTCAGGCCCGAAGAGAGCGATCGCCGTCGCAACAGCCAATTCGAAGAAGTTAGAAGCGCCAATAAGGGCCCCAGGCGCTGCCACCGAATGCTCCACCTTAAATAGCCGCATCAGCCCATACGCTAATCCGGAATTTAAATAGACCTGCAGCGTTATCGGAATCGCGATCAGCAAAACATGGAAAAAGCGATTCGTGATGTTATCGGCCTGGAACGCGAATATGAGAACCAGCGTAGCCAGCAGGGCCATGATCGTGACCGGGGCGAACCTTGGAAGCAACGTCTGTTCGAACCAGATACGCCCGTGCCTGTTCATCAACACCGATCGCAAAATAGTGCCGGCCATCAGCGGCACGACGATGAAAATAATAACGGACGTGAGGAGAACCGAAAACGGCACCGTGAGCGACGATGCGCCGCTGACCAGCAACTGAACGATCGGAACAAACAACACCAGCATGATGAGGTCGTTCACCGACACCTGAACCAAAGTGTATGCCGGGTCGCCCTTCGTCAGATGGCTCCAAACAAAGACCATAGCGGTACAGGGAGCGGCTGCCAGAATAATGCACCCTGCAATGTATTGATTCGCCTCGGCGGGCGTAAGGAATGTGGAAAACACAACCCGGAAAAACAGCCACGCGAGGGCTGCCATTGAGAAAGGTTTCACAATCCAATTGACGAAAAGAGTGACGAATAATCCGGCAGGCTTGCGGCCCACGTTGCGAATTGCTCCGAAATCGACCTTCATCATCATTGGGGTAATCATCAGCCAGATCAGCACGGCAATCGGCAGGTTGATGTGGCTGCCCTTGCCGAACTCAACGCTCCGCAAAGCTGAGACGCTCGCCGGCAGCGCCTTGCCCAGAAGTACTCCGGCAGCCATGCACAATGCCACCCAGATCGAGAGATATCGTTCAAAGCGGCCCAGTCCGCCCGCGGCCTGCGATCGGGGCATGGTCATTGCACGGTTCGACATGGTGTCCCTTCCTTACGCGCAACAACCGGGCGCGCAGCACGCTGCCGGTTTTGTGGCGCGGATGAATGCGCTCATGAATTTGCCCTCAACTTGCGGTGCGATCTCGTCCACGTCCAAGCCCTGCCCGGACAGGAATGCCCGCGCATCGTTAATACTATAGACTCGCGTCGGCTCGACGTCGATCGCATCGAAGCCCGCCTTTGCCAGCTTATGAACATATTCCTGCTCTTCGAGAGCTCCGGCAATGCAGCCAACCCAAAGCTCCATATTTTTCCGGATCTCGGGCGGGACTTCCCCGCGAACGACGACGTCCGAGACCGCAAACCGGCCGCCCGGCTTCAGTACCCGGAACGCTTCCCGGAGCACGCGGTCCTTGTCGCCGGACAAATTGATCACGCAATTCGAGATGATCACGTCGACGGAGCCATCGGGAAGCGGAATATTCTCGATCTCTCCCTTCAGAAACTCCACATTTTCCAAGCCGCTCCTCCGTTTGTTCTCTTCGGCAAGCGACAGCATTTGGTCGGTCATGTCCAAGCCGTATGCTTTGCCGGTGGAACCAACGCGGCGGGCGCTCAACAGGACATCGATTCCTCCACCCGAGCCGAGGTCCAGCACAGTCTCTCCTGGATGCAACTCCGCCAGAGCCGTGGGATTGCCGCAGCCCAATGATGCCAAAACCGCCTCCTGAGGCAATTCTCCGGCCTGATCCGAACCGTATAAGTTCGAAGTAATAGGATCTGCGCTGCCGTCACAGCACGCACTTGCGCCGCAACAGGCAGAGCCGGCCCGGCTGTCACCCGTTGCGCGGCCTGCCCGTACTTTTCTCTGACCGTTTCTTTAATGCTCGTGGCGTTTGATTCCATATAAAACTCCCCCGCAATTCGATAATACTAGAACTATCGAGTTAACGCAAGCCCTTATTTGCAGAGCTGGATCAATACATCGGACTTGATTGCGTGTGAGCGCGAGCAGCACTCGGAAAACAGGAACGCGATCAGTTCCTGAAGGGCTTCCGTATTGGCGCTGTACCAAAGGAACTTCGCGTCCCGGCGAACACTCACCAATCCTTCGTGCTTCAGTTTTTCGAGGTGGTGCGAGAGCGTTGACGGTGCAATCTGAAGCTCTGCAAGAATGTCGCCCACAACCATGCCCTCGGGGTGTGCCGATAACAGGAGCCGCATGATTTGCAGCCGCTGCTCCGCCCCCATCGCCGCGAACATGTCGGCAAAACCTGCCATGTCTTGAGTATTAGCAGTTCGCTTCACCACTTCACGATACCAACGGTTAGGCGGATGGCCCGCATCCCACCACCGAGGCGTGTCTCGCCTCATGGTTAATTGGGTCGCCCAAATAGAGCGCGTTTGGGGCTGGCGGATGGCCCAGAGCATCCATATGGCGGTGCCTATAAAAAGAATCACAATTATGGCCCAGATTAAAATATTCAACTTTCTTCGCATATGAGGTTTGAACCTTCACATACTGCGTTACGGTCCTATCGGCCGCGAACATTGTAGTCTCGCGTCGTCAAGCGCAGCAGCAGACTGCCGACCGCTACTCCAAAAACCAGGAGCAGCGCAGCGCCGTAGGCTTGCTCGTGCCACACGTCATATGGGCCGCGCGCATACTTTAGAATCCGCAGCGTAATCTCATCGATAGGGTGAAAAAGTCCCGATGGAAAGTACTCATTACCCAACGCAGTGAGAATCAGCGGTGCGGTCTCTCCCGCCACGCGGGCGATGGCTAATACTCCACCAGTAATGACTCCGCCGCGCGCGGCCGGAAGCACTAAGCCCCAGCGTGACCTGCCATTGCGATGCCCCAAGGGCATAGCCGGATTCCCGAATGCTGTCTGGGACCAAGCGCAGAACGTCTTCCGTCGTGCGAGCCATGATTGGAATCATAATGATGCCGAGTGCCAACCCACCCGCGACGGCCGAGAACGTATTGGTCGGTTTGACCATAATGAAATACACGAAGATCCCCGTGACGATTGATGGGACGCCGATGAACGTATTGATCGCAACGCGCGTGAAGCGGGCGAATCCAGTGTCACCTGCTAGTTCGGACAAGTACACGCCAACTCCCACGCCTAGCGGTATCCCGATAATTGAAGAAATACTCACGAGGATCACCGTGCCTAGTAAGGACGGGGCGATGCCCCCGCCTGCCTCGCCAACGGCGGCCGGCTCCTTGACGAGAAAATTCCAGTTGATCGCGCCGATTCCGTGAATAACCAGGTAGCCGAGAATCGAGAAAAGGGCGCCGAGAGAAAGCAACGTCGATACTATAGTGATGCCAAAGCCCACGATGCCAGGCCATTTGGGCCTTCCTCCAGAGCGCTGCGTCGCGATTGCCGCTTTAGGCTGTGAAGCCACGGACACCTTCCAGTCTCCTAACCGTGAAATACGCGAGAATGTTCACTCCAACCGTGATCACAAATAGAATGAGGCCGCAGTAAATCAGCGCCGAGAGGTACATGTCTGAGCTCACCTCATTGAACTCGTTCGCAATTACGCTCGCCAGCGTATAGCCCTGATCCATGATGGTTGTCGGAAGATGAAACCCGCCGCCGATGGTCATCGCGACGGCCATTGTCTCGCCGAGCGCGCGGCCGAGCGATAGAACAAACGCACCGATAATCCCGTTGCGCGCGTAAGGGAAGCTGACGTCCCAGACCACATCCCACCGTGTCGCGCCTAAGGCATACGCACCCTCTTTCAGATGACTGGGGACTAGGATCAGAGCCCCTCGCGACAGGGTCACAATGAGAGGCACGAGCATAATCGCCAGAATCACAATGGCGCTCAAGTATCCGACCCCATAGGGTGCCCCGTTAAAGAATGCAAATCGCGAGCCGAGATGCTCGAGAAGCCATACCTCGACGGTTCTCTGTAGAATCGGCGCCGATACCAGCAGGCCGAACAGCCCGTAGACAACACTCGGAATAAACGCCAGCAGCTCAATCAAGTAGACGACCGGGCTCTGCAGCCATGGCGGCAGCAGTTCGGTGAGGCAAATGGCGGTCATCAACCCGATGCCTCCCGCCAGGATCATTGCGCCGAAAGCAACGAAGATCGTGCCGACGATAAACGGTAGAGCGCCAAAAACCATGTGGACCGGGTCCCATCCGGTGCCAACGATAAAGCCCAGGCCGTAGCGCCTCATGGCTGGCCATGCACCCCTGAGCAGGACGAGAAAAACGCCCGCGAAGATCGCCAGCACCACCCATACCATCCCGATGATCACAACGTGGAGGATCTGATCGCCCCGGTTTATGCGGCCCGTCTTCTTCTTCTGGGCTCGCGTTGCCGGCAAATCAGCGGTTGCACCACTCATATAAGGCCTGAATCGTCAAGACTGCCATCGGATAGGGAGCAAAACATTGCATAGCCTTCTTCACTCAACCCTGTCCTACTTCTGCAGACAGCGCTTACCGCCGCATGTGACGGTTCGGAGGGCCGCTTCCGACTTTTGCACCAGATTCTTGGGCAACACGGCGTAATCCAACTCGTTCGCATATCGCTGACCGTCAGTGATGGCCCACTGTACGAACGCGGTGACGAGTTTGCCTTGGTCCGCATCAGACTGGTTCTTGTAGAGCAGCACCCACGTTGACCCCGCAATCGGGTAGGCTTGGGGATCCGCCTGATCCGTGATCGAAAACCGCAGGTCTGCGGGCATGTCCTTCAGCGAGGCGGCCGCATTAGTCACATTCTTAGGATCGGGATCAATGTAATTGCCGGCTCGATTTTTAACTGAGCCATAGGAGATTTTGTTTTGGCGGGCGTAGGCGAGTTCGATGTAACCAACGCCTCCAACCGTGTTTCTCACTTGATTGGCGACACCCTCGTTTCCTTGACCTCCGATGCCAACTGGCCACTGCACTGACGTGCCGTGTCCGACCTTGGCCTTCCACTCCGCGCTAACCTTAGTGAGGTAGTCCGTGAAAATGTCCGTGGTGCCCGACCCGTCTGATCGATGAACCACCAACACGGGCTTTTTCGGCAAAGACACGCCCGGATTATCGGCGGCAATCTTCGGATCGTTCCACAACTTAATTGTGCCGAGGTACATACCGGCGACGGTCTCAGGACTAAACCGAAGCTGCTTGGTCACGCCTGCTAGGTTGTACGCAATCACGACAGAGCCCTGTGTCACCGGAATGTGGACGACGTTCGCCGCCCCACCCGCTTGTGTGAGTTGTTCGTCCGTCAGCGGCGCGTCGCTTGCGCCGAAGGCGACAGTCTTGGCGAGAAACTGCTGGCGCCCACCACCCGAGCCGATGGACTGGTAATTGATTTGGACGTCCGGGTGCAGCGCGTGGAATTCTTTGGACCATTTCGACATCAGCGGATTGACGAACGTGGAGCCCGCGCCGGTCAAAGCACCGGACTGGGCGAGTGCGCCAACAAATGCCATGTTAAGGCAGAAGGCAAATAGCAGAGCGCTTCTGTGGATTCTCATTTTCCTCCTGCGTAACAAAACTGTTGTACCTGGTGTTTTCATTTAGAACGCGGTCGGTAGCCGTGGCTATCGCTGCCGGTTGCGGAAAAAAGCGTCGTTCTATTCGATACTTCTAGTATGCTAGAAGCGTCTAAGGGATTGCAACAGGATTTTAGTGACAATTTAATGACAGATCCAAGGACTCCCCGGCGTATACCACGCAATTGGTGGGGCAAAAGGAGCACCGCTTCGGGCACGGAAAGTTTGGGCGCGGAAGTGGATACAGCCATGGACCGGCTTCGAGGCCTGCTAATTGCCGTGGTTTTAATGTTCAAGAGCAAAGGGTATCTTCGCTCCACCCGCAGCGAAACGGGAAGTCGCTCCGGCGAGTGTACCGGGCAACGCCGCTAGGCCGGAAAGCGCTATCGGCATCGAAAACCAAAGTGCGCGAGCTTTTTCATGAACTCATCGAAGGTGACTAGCCCAAGTGCCCACTAAGCCAAATCCAAAATTCATACGCACGTCAGGATTTTTCTTTGCGATGTTCGGTGTTTTGAATCTGTTGCTGACACAACAGACGGCATCTCCACCCGGCTTGACGCTCAGCCAGGCGGTAGAGAACGCGTTGAGAAACTATCCTTCTATCCGCGTCTCCCAGGAGCAGATCAATGCGGCAGCCGCGGAAATTCAACTCGCGGACCGCTTACCTGCCGCGCATAGACATGCTCGCCCAGGCGAATCGGGCCACCAGAAATAACGTTTTCGGGCTCCTGCTGCCTTAAAACGTTATCCCCCTCCATACGCTCGGGTAAAGGCACAGAAAGCGCTGCTGTGGCCATGTCGTGTCCTAATGCCGGAAAATTGTAGTGTCCGGATGATAATTTCGCCAGTCGAACCAATAATCTTTCAGCGCGGATACCGCCCGTAAACACGAGCCGCTTCGTTTTCCGGTAACCGCGCAGCCGCTAAAATTCCATTCGCTGCCTGTGCCGGAATCCATAAACAAAGAATCTTTGGCGGAGGTATCCATGGTCCGGTAGTAATCCGGCGCAACCTGCTGGGCCTGCAACCGCGCTTCAAAAACCCGTATCGATTTTCCATCCGGTCCCAGCACCACCAAGATGGGTTCGCCTCCGATACGATCTTCAATCAGCTTTGCCGAAACAATTCGCTCAACCGAATAAGCCCGCGTTGCTCCAAATGCATTCACGCCCAGTACCAGGTCTCGCGGCTTCAAGCCGGAGTTTGGAAAGTCGAGCACCGTTCGCACCTTGGCCATGTGAACATCCCAGTCTTTCGCCTCATAATCACCAGTATATTTAGGCGATTGCATTAAAACTGTGCCGCCCGGCGATTCACTTCGCCATAGCGCGAATGTAAGTTCATCGCTATAGACCGGCTCCAATTGTTCACCAGCCAGCGGACCCGAGATCGCGCGGCCGCTGATCTGTTGCCAAAACGTGCCCGTTTGTTCGTCGCGCATCAAGAAGTTTTGATTGTTGATACCGGCCAAATGAAAAGAGAGTATCAGCCCCTTGGCCCTGCGCTTCCACACCAGACCGGTGTGACAGAGCGTTCAATAGGTGGAGACGATCGGTTCTCCTCCCACCGTATCGTTCACAATATGGTGGTACGCCATCTCGCGAATCGGATAAGCCCGTGAAGCACCGTTTAGCCGCACCGCGATCACCATGTCGTCCTTGTCTAGGTGAGAGGCTTTGATGGATTGAAACTGTGGCGCGCCCAATGGGTGAAACATCAGCTCATATACGTTCAAGCGCGACAGATAAGCCCCGCCGATTGCCAGAACGAGCGCAAACACAAGCGCCGACCGGAACGCCCAGCCGCGGAATCGCCGCCAACTTGAAAGGACTGCCAGGGCCGCAAGCACGGCGCACGGCACCGATACCCACGGGCCAATCTGCTTCACAAACAACGCCACTGTCAGTTCGGTCGCGCCTTGATGGCGAAATGGCCTGATCACATACATCGGAATGACAAAGGAGACCAGCGAGATTAGAGCCAGCCCCAGCACGATCGATAAACGAAATCGCTTATTCATACTTGCGGCTATTTTCGAATATATCCGTTATGCGCGGTTTTGTATCCAAACTGACGGTGCGCTTCTTCCGGCATAGCACGTACGCCCGTAGCGTCAATCCATCTGTTATAGAAGTTAAACAAGGCGCACACGGTAATCGCCAGATAGATTGCCTCGTCCGTCCATGCCGCTTCGTGCAACGGCAGCATATCATCCACGGTGATCGCCGGAGATTCGTGATTCACTTTCTCAACAAACCGCAGCAGAATTTTATCCTTCTCCGGCAACGCGGATGTTTCGAGGTCTTCCAATACCTGTTCAACGAGTTCCTCGCTGCCCAACAGTTCCGCCGCAACTGCGGCATGATACTTCGTTCAAAACGGGCATTGATTGCGGCGCGACGTATAAGCGGCGATTAGCTCGCGCATCCCAGCGCTAAGCGGGCCATCTCCTCTCATTACTTCCTGGGTAAAGCGGCTTAAATGATCGGTGGCATTCGGCCGGTAGGCGAAGAGGTGCCATATTTTGGGTTGTTCCGCCTTGAGCGTTTGCATGGCGCGGATGCCATCTCCATGCAGGCCGGGCGCAGGATTACTCTCCACATCCGGCAAAAACATTGGCTCGCCCGCTTGAAGCACAACGCGATTCTAACAATTTCCGGCAACCCATGCACTCAACCTTTGGATGGAGCCGTTTGTCCATCAAAAGGCTCAAGACACCATGCCCCTTTCTTGTTACTCTGCGTCAACCCCTCATGCAAAAGTTCCCAGTCAGAACGTTATTCATCGTCTTTGTTCTATCCGCATTGACCGCTTTCGCCCAGGACCCAACGGGAGTTCTGGAAGGCCAAGTCGAAGATCCCTCAGGCGCCCTCGTTCCCGGCGCCGAAGTCAGCGCCGTCAACTTGCAAACAGGTTTAGAAGCAGGTCAGGCCTCAGCCAAAAGCGGCACTTTTCACTTCTCTTATCTGCCTGTCGGGCTTTATAAGTTGCAGGTGAGCGCCAAAGGCTTCGCGGCATTCACCGTATCCAGCGTTCGAATTAATGTGGGACGCACCATCAACGTACTTGTCAAGCTGCAAATAGCCGCCAGCAGCGATCAGGTGATGGTGACGGAGGTGGGCGTGCATGTCGATCTCGGATCGTCGCTCGGCAACGTTGTATCTTCCAAAGAAGCCACCGATCTTCCGCTGAACGGCCGCAATTTCACGCAACTGGGCTTGCTCCAACCGGGTGTAGCACCTATGACGGCCGGCTTATCCGTGGCTAGCGGCATCCTCCGCAGTGGGCAAGGGTATGCGGTAAACGGAGGCAGACCCGAGTCAAACAACTATCTGCTTGATGGCGCGACCAATGTCGACAGCGTGAACGGTGGATTCGCACTCAGGACGCCCGTGGATGCCATCAGCGAGTTCCGGATTCTTACGGCCAATTCTCCGGCCGAGTACGGAGAAACCAGCGGCGCGACCACTACAGTTATTACAAAATCCGGCAGCAATGGTTTTCATGGCGATCTCTACGAATTCCTGCGCAACAACGCATTCGATGCGCGCAATTTCTTTGCCGCTGCCACCGAGCCTCTCCACCAGAACCAATTCGGCGCGACGCTAGGGGGCCCCATTCGAAAAAATAGAGACTTCTTTTTCGTCTACTACGAAGGGCAGCGCGACGTGCAGGGAGAAACGCAGGCTGCCATTGTTCCCACTGCCGCGCAACGCTCAGGAGATTTCTCCGGCATTATTGACTCCACCACCGGGCAAACCACGCCGTTGATCAACGAATTTACCGGCCAACCGTTTCCGGGCAATCAAATTCCGAGTCAGTTCATCAGTCCCATCGCAATTCAGGCCGAAAAGCTCTATCCACTCGGGAACGTCTCGCCCTCCTTATTCTCCGGAACTCAGATCGCCCAAAATAATTATGACCAGGGAGGATTCCGGCTTGATCATTATTTTGCGAATAGCGATCAACTATTCGCCAGATTCGCAATTTCCTCTCTCAATACCTTCGATCCGCTTCCCATCAACGGATCCAGTGTTCCTGGCTTCCCCGTTACTAACAGCATCACTACCAATTCGTTCACTATGTCGCATGTGCATCTGTTCTCGCCGCAGACTGTTCAAACTGTACGCGCTGCCTTCTTCCGTAACGTTTTCTTCTACGAAGACGACCAGAACCATACCCCTGCCAGCAGTCTCGGCTTTACCTATCAACCAACTCTGAGCGCTTCGGCTGGCGCGCCCTACTTGATTGTCAGTGGTTATGGAAGCGTGGGGAATCCTATTACGGGTCCGCAAAATACTTACCAGAACGATTACCAGGGTTCTTACTCGCTCGCTATGACTCGCGGCCGTCACAATTTCAAAATCGGCGCTGACATCGACGGCAACAGATCAACGCCACTTTGGGCATTGCCACAAATGGATTCTTTGTGTTCGCTCCGTGAGGGGTCAAGTTTCCGATAACGCCAAACGCAGGACTGGACGGGACATTAGTAAATGCTCCTAGCGTCAGCGAGGATCTGATCAAGCAAGTATCAGCAATGGGGTGTTATGCCAATTTGAAATGCGGACACAAGAGTCTGTTAGTTTCGGGCGGCAACTTGACACGCGGGCTTATTTTTTCTACATTGTGAATACCTCACATTGTTAAGAAAATCATGGGTGAACGCGGCCTCATAGGATCGTTTGAGCAGCTTGTGCTGCTCGCGCTTTTGCGCCTGGGAGAGGGTGCCTACGGTATACCCGTGCGCGACGAGATTGCCCTTCGTACTGGACGCGCGCCTTCGTTAGGTGCCGTGTATACCACACTGGAGAGACTGGAAGCGAAACGGTTGGTCTCCTCTAGGGCGGGCGAAAAGACAGCAGTTCGTGGCGGCCGCGCTAAACAGCACTTCCGCATTGAAGCTCTGGGGATTGCGGCTCTGAAATACGCCCGTGAGACCACCTCGAATATGAGCCTGGGCCTAGACCAAATACTGGAGGCGCAATGAACTGGTGGCTCCCGATGAATTGGAAGGGTCCGAAGCGCTACAGCACCAATCGGAGAACACAGGGTCGATCTTTTGAAGTAGACATTATTGGGTTACATGGCAGCGGGACTTCATTTGCAACACCGGAGGTGTACAGGCGCGCAGCTAAGTGGCTTGGTAATTTCCCGGCCGAGGAGCAGGGCGACGCGGCTCGCCTTCTTCGCAATGCCCTAGTTGCACCAGCATGCTTGGCTAACAACAAACCACGACGATTTGCTTGCCGTCTCTCACCGCCGTACTGCGCAGCCTCAGGTTGAAAAATACAAGCCGTTGTTCGCGGACTCTCGCCCGCCGACCGGAGCTGAGTATCTCCTGTTGCTGATTCCCAGCAAATATCGGGAGGGATTACTTGGCGATCTGGAGGAGGAATATCGAACGGTCGTGTTTGCCACGCCACGGCAAAACCAAGGCACAATTCTATTACTGGGTTCAGTTGATTGGGTCGTTCCTCCCGATACTCATGAGGTTTGTTGGAAAGTTGTTTGGTGACGTGTAACTGAATTGTATGCCTTCTCGCCTTCCCATAAAGCGCATCACGCGATGCAGACACAGGAGCATCGACGTCGGCTTTTGCCCGTGAGTTGCGGTTATGCGAATGCCAACAGGCATCGAATGCGTAAGGACACCATGGCTACTCTACTGAGTGTTCAAAATGAGTTTGGGAAGCCCGCGGAAGGTGCGATCGAAGCGCGTGATTTTGTGGAATCTCAATAAGAACGAAATCATCGTTCTGCTGCGGAACACAGTATGAACAAGAACGCAGCGATCGAAGGTCAAGCACTCCTGGTCTTCGACGAGAGTAACTATCTACCGGCAGTCCGGGTGAGGCGGGTCTGGGATGTGCTGATTTCCGAACCAGTGTCGAGTCGGAATCGCGGAAATTCGAGCTAGTCACCTAGCGATTGTGCCGACGGCGCGGCAGCACTCCGAACGACGAGCAGAGGCGCGATTAGTGGTTGTGCCTGCATGTCGATTACCGGATATGCGAGCTGGAATCCGATTCGCAGAAATAGATCCTCCCCTGGTCGGGAAGGGTTACCAACCGAACGCACAAGTACTGATCCTACTATGAGCAATCGTCCTATGAGCAATCGTCGGCACGGTTCGAAAGCTCCGATGTTATCTGCACTCCCTAGATGCAGGGAATGAAGGCTTGTGTGCGGTCACCTCCGAGCGACATAAGCGGCGCAATTCCAAATTGCCGAATTCTAACGTTGCTCAACAGCCCGGTAGTCTCCTTAAATGTTGGTGCGGTCGAGAGGACTTGAACCTCCACACCTTTTGGGTACATGCACCTCAAGCATGCGCGTCTGCCAATTCCGCCACGACCGCTTATCTTCAGCTGTCACACGCGCACTAGCTTCCACCTAGCACCTCAAGCTAGTGCGTCTGCCAATTCCGCCATCTCCGCAATGAGAAACTCAAAAAGCTACTTCTTTGTTCCGGCAGGTGGTTGCGGCCGCGCGGGAACAGGGGCTTTCTGCTGAACGGCGGCAGGCGCCGATTTGCGGTGCTCCAGGATGCTGCCGCTTCCGCGAGTTTGGCCGTTCTCAAGAATCACCAGAACCAGCGCCGTCACCATAAAAAGAGAAGCCGCGATGGTGGTGGCTTTAGATAAAACCGTCGCGGTGCCGCGCGGACCGAAAACCGTTTGCGAACCCATGCCGCCAAAAGCACCAGCGAGATCCGCTGCCTTGCCGCTTTGCAGCAATACAACAATGATCAGGAAAAAACAGACGATGACGTGCAAAAAAGTGATGGCCCACAGCATGGCATATTCGAGTATAGCAGCGCGCGCGACAGGGGAGAATAGGGGAAGGTATGGCGAATTTTACGAAACGAAATCCCCTGGGGCTGAGCCTTCGCGACCTCCGCGAAGAGTACCGGCTGGCGGAACTGAACGAAGCCAATTGCGCTTCGAACCCAATTGCCCAGTTCCAAGAATGGTTTGAGGCGGCACAAGCGGCGGCATTGAAAGAGCCCAACGCCATGACGCTGGCCACGGCGACGATCGACGGAAGGCCGTCGGCACGGATAGTCCTGCTGAAGGAAGTGGCCGATGGTTGCTTTGTGTTCTACACCAACTACGAGAGCCGTAAGGGGCAGGAGTTAAGAGCTAACCCTAGATGCGCACTAACATTCTATTGGGCGGAGCTGGAAAGGCAGGTTCGGGTAGAGGGTCACGCCGCGCGCGTATCACCAGAAAAATCTGAGGAATACTTCGGTACACGGCCTCGGGGTAGCCGACTGGCAGCTTGGGTATCGCGGCAAAGTAACGAATTACCGAGCCGCGAGCCACTAGAGAAAGCGCTGACAGAATTCGAAAGGAAATACACAATAGAGGACACCATTCCGATGCCGAAGTATTGGGGTGGGTACAGCGTCGCCCCCCAAGTCATCGAGTTCTGGCAGGGGCGCACGAACCGCCTTCATGACAGAATTGTCTATCGGAGATCTCGTGATCAGTGGTTGAAGATCCGCTTGTCGCCTTAGCCTAGTTCCCTGAAATGGAAGCTGGCGAGCCATGTCAACTAAACTAATAGGTATGAAGATTGGCTTCGTTGGCTTGGGGAAAATGGGCGCGGGGATTGTGGGCAATCTGATTCGTGCCGGTCATGAATGTGACAGTCGATAACCGCACTCGCAAGAAGGCTGAGGCGCTGGCGGCCAAGGGGCGCATATAGCCGATTCTCCGGCGGCAGCGGCACAAGGGGCTGAAGCGGTCTTCAGCATGCTGGCGAAATGACGGCTTTGCGGAGGCGTTTGCTACCATGCGCAAAGCTGGGATTGATCATCACTTGTTCCTTGACGTTATGAATGAGCTATTCGCCTCGCCGGTTTACAAGAACTACGGATGCGCGATTGCGGACGAAAAATTCGAGCCTGCGGGATTCGACCTGAAGCTTGGGTTGAAAGACGTGCGGCTGGCGCTGGATGCAGCGGCGGAGTTTAATGCGCCCATGCCGTTCGCCAGCGTTTTGCGCGACCAATATCTATCGGCCCTGGCGAACGGACAAGGCGAGCTTGACTGGTCTAGCGTGGCCCTTGTGGCTGCGCGCAATGCCGGATTAACCGATACCAGGAGACCCAAACCTTGAAGCAATTTACTTTATTTGCTTGCCTGTCCCTGCTCGCCGCCTGCGGGCCGCCCAAGCAGGAAATTCCTTCTTTAACGCCGGAGTTGGCCGGGCAATTGCTTCACTACAATCAGCGGGCTGTAAACTGGCTGACCCAAGTGAGCAGGAGCGGGGGCAATTGCGTATACCAGATTGATCTACCGGAGCAGAACTCACATCCCACGCAGATCGATCTCGATCACATCGTGTTTTGCAATGGCCGCCAAGCGTCGCGGGAAAACGACGCCAGCGTTTCTTTCGTATATGACAAGGACACGCAACGCTGGGTGATCAAGCGCTTTTCAAGTTAGGGCGGCGGGATTTCCACTCGTCACGTTTCAGCAACTCAGGTCCTAGATCGATCAAGCGGGGCAGGAGGTCGAAAACGGCTGGAGACGTCCAGCGGGAGCCTTGCCGTGTCCTGTAGCCGCGGGCATTGAGTTCGTCGGCGATATATGAGACGCCCTTTTCGACAACAATCAATTCCAGGATTGTCATCATCACGTCAATTTCGCCGGCGTTCGGCTGCAAAGCCGCGGTCTCAGGCACCAGCGCGAGGCCATAGGGCGCAGCGGTCTCCTGAGCGGTCGAGCCAGCCGCTTCGGGGCGTCGACCTTTTCCCATTCGATTGCTTTCAAGCGCCAGCCATTTGCCACCCGCCGTTGAAAATAGTCGAGCGAGACGGGATGTTCGACCAGGTCGCGATCCGTTTCAGCCATTGATTCCTCCGGTTCGGAGGCAATGCATTTGGCTATCCACGAGTTGATCGCAGAAAACGCCCGTTTTGGAAGGTGCGTCGCATCGTAAATGGGATTGAGCTGGCCGCTGATGGGATTTGTTTAACCACCGCGCTTGACGAATAGGCGAACCGCTTGACGAGCGAAGAAATCGCGAACATGGCCGTCCTTCAAGAACATCCAGCGAAGGCCTTGAATAGAGAGCGGTTCACGCCACGCGGGGTCGATTTCTTTTTGACGGGTAAGAATGCCCGTCAGGGTCTCGCTGGGCCGGGTACGAAAATCATCGAGCATCGCAGTTTGGTGTACGCACGATATGGTACAGAACGGGGCGCAACCCTTCGGCTTGGCGGCTTCGCGAACTAAGTCGTCCGTCGTGTAGCGCTCAAGCGGAATGGCGGGATGGCCGCGCTGCTGCGAGCAGTAGTGAACTAACCCGTCTTCGCAGATATAGAGAAAGCGTCCGCCGGCGGGGCAGTGCCAAGGGTTCGGCAAACCGCGCACGGTGTTTCGCTGAAACGAATCCAGGTGCGCGAAGGAAAACATATTCTTACCGAGAGCCCGAATGCGTTCGTACACTCCGCTTTGGGCATTGCTCAAAGCCTGGAGTTGACCGCCACCATCGTGCAGGATGCCGACAGTACTGTTGAAGCCAAGTCCCTTCGCGCGCTTGGCAATTTCGAAAGCATCTTCCGGCTGCTGAATCGCGGAGCCCAAAACCGAATTAATGGTGACGTCGAAAGTCGCATACTTTGCAAGCCATTCGAGTTTAAGGTCGAGGACCTTCAGGCTCTTCTTCGAGACGTCGTCGGGTTGGACATTATCAATACTGATTTGCAGGTAATCGAGACCGGCTTTATTGAGACGCTTTATGCGCTCGGGGGTGAGAAGGAGGCCATTAGTGTTGACAGTCACAATCGCCCCCAACTTCCGGGCGTGGCTGATCAGCTCATCCAGATCCGGATGGAGGGTTGGTTCGCCGCCGCTGAAAGTGATGATGCTGGTACCGAGTTCGGCAAGTTTGTCTATGCGCCGGAGCATCTCGGGGGTGGGGACGGGCGGCGAGTCTTTATCGAACTCGTTGCAATAGGTACATGCCAGATTACAGCGCCTGATGGGGATAATTTGCGCCAGAATCGGATGATGCGCCGACGCCATAGCATGCACAAACATGCGCGCCTCACGCCAGCGGCGACGAAACCGAATGACAGGACGCATGATTAGTAGACGTACTTACAGCAGGCTGCGATTCATTGCTAAGCGTATCCTATATCCCAACCATTAATATAGAGACCATGAAGATTTCGTGCGCAGCCGCGCTAGCTGTGCTGATCACCGCGTTCTTATCCACCGCGTACGAAGGGGAGACGCCGAAGTATAAAGATCCGAAACTTGCGCCAGAAGAGCGCGCCGCCGACCTTGTTTCAAGAATGACACTGGAGGAGAAAGTAAGGCAGATGCAGAATACCGCGCCCGCCATACCGCGGCTAAATATTCCAGCTTATGAATGGTGGAACGAAGCTCTGCATGGCGTGGCGCGCTCGGGTCTTGCGACGGTGTTTCCGCAAGCCATCGGACTAGCCGCCACTTGGGATGCCGAGCTCGAAAAGAGAATTGCCGACGCCATCTCAACCGAGGCGCGCGCGAAGTATAACGACGCCATCGCACACGACAACCGTCAGCGATATTACGGGCTCACTTTCTGGTCGCCCAATATCAATATTTTTCGCGATCCGCGCTGGGGCCGCGGCCAAGAGACCTACGGCGAAGATCCGTTTCTTACTTCACAGATGGCGTTGGCTTTTATCCATGGCATGCAGGGGAACGATCCGCATTATTTCAAAACCATCGCCACCTCGAAGCATTTCGCGGTACATAGCGGGCCTGAAGTCTCACGCCATTCGTTCGACGCGCATGTCAGCAACGAGGACATGGACGATACTTACCTCTATGCTTTCCGCAAGACGCTGATTCCGGGTGGAGCTTATTCGGTAATGTGCGCATATAACCGGGTGGAGGGATCTCCGGCCTGCGCCAGTGATTTCCTATTGCGCGATAAGCTCAGAAGCGATTGGAAGTTTCCTGGTTACGTGGTAAGCGATTGCGGAGCAATCAGCGATATTTACAAAGGACATCATTTCGCCGATTCCATGGCGGAAGGTTCAGCCAAGGCCGTGAGAGCGGGCACTGATCTCACTTGCGGCAACGAATACACGACGTTGATAGAAGCGGTGCAAAAAGGCTATATCAAAGAAGCTGAAATCGATGAATCGGTCAAGCGGCTTTTTGTCGCGCGTTTCCGGCTGGGTATGTTCGACCCGCCGGAGATGGTGCCGTTTTCAAAGGTGGGAACGGAGCAGGTCGCCTCTTCCGAGCATGCGCAGTTAGCGCTTGAGGCTGCCGAGAAGTCAATTGTTCTGTTGAAGAACGACGATCATTTGCTTCCCTTGAAGAAGGCGCCCGACCGCATTGCCGTGATTGGTCCCGCATCGGACGACCCCGATGTGCTGCTGGGCAACTACTATGGAACGCCGCGCCATTTAATCACGCCGCTGGCCGGAATACAGGAAAAGTTTGGAGGACGGGCGACAATTCGATGGTCTTTGGGCAGCGTGTATGCAGATTCTTCTATGGCCCTTGTGCCAACGAGTGTGTTGAGTTCGGCCGGAAATAAGCCAGGTGTGCTGGCCGAATACTTCAACAACGAAGAGCTCTCCGGTTCGCCCGTGTTATCGCGTGTTGAGCCGCGTGGCTATTTTGTGTGGGCGATGCACGACCCGGCCGTGACGAAGGCACTGCCCGAACCGAGTTTCTCTGTCCGGTGGAGCGCCAGTCTGCAAGTGCCGGCAGCAGGCGAGTACGATCTGGGCGTCGGCAGGCAGGAGTGCGACAGCTGTCCGGGAAGTAACACCTGGCGGCTTTATTTAAACGGCGAGAAGTTACTGGACGAAACACACAACGCAGCCGGCGGCCATAGAACCATTCGCAAGAAAGTTCATCTGGACAGCGGAAAGGCTTACCAGCTTCGCGTGGAATACAGCCAGCACTTGGGCGGAGCGGGCGTCGAACTGGTATGGGCTCCGCCCACGGAGGCGGCTGCTCGAAGATGCGCTTGATGCCGTGAAGAAAGCAGATTTGGCGATTGTCTGTATCGGCCTGAATTCGCGTCTGGAAGGGGAAGAATCCCCCATCGAGATTCCTGGCTTTGAGCATGGCGACCGAACAAACATTGACTTACCTGCGCCACAGCAGAAGTTGCTCGATGAGATGTTCGCAACAGGTAAGCCCACCGTGGTGGTACTCATAAACGGCAGCGCGCTTGCGGTTACATCGGCCAAGAAAGCATGCCGGGGCCATTCTGGAGGCATGGTATGGCGGACAGGAGGGTGGCACGGCGATAGCGCGAACGCTTTCGGGTGAAAACAACCCAGCCGGACGGCTGCCAGTTACTTTCTATGAATCGACAGAGCAATTACCGGCGTTCACCGATTACTCAATGAAAGAGCGCACTTATCGTTATTTTTCAGGAGCGCCACTGTATCCGTTCGGTTATGGATTGAGTTACTCAGAATTTGTATATTCCGGCCTGGAAATTAAGGCGGGAGAAAACGGACAAGTAATGGTAAGCGCCCGGGTGAAGAATAAGTCGTCACAGACAGGAGATGAAGTCGCGGAGTTGTATGTGGGTTCACTAAATGCGATACCGTGGCTGAAGGGCTTTTCGCGGGTTCGCCTGCGGGGATACGAAACTAAGCAGGTGCATTGGACAATTGAGGCAGCCGATGTGCGGGGCGACCGGATTTTTGTGGGCGGAGGCCAACCGCGGAACACCTTAGCCCTGCAAGGGAAAGTTCCAAGATTCTGATATGCGCCGCGAAAATGAATTCTTTCAAGAGCAGGAACTGGATCTGGTGTACATGTCGCGCCGACTTCGCGAAGCATTGGCGGTGGAACTCGTTCTTACGCAGGCTGAGATCGACTACTTCGTGGAACCGGGTACGTATCTGGGCGGATTTCTGTTTAAGCGGGAGTTAACGGGAGCGTTCTTTTATGTTGCTCCGGGCGATACCGCCAGAACGCGAGAGGTATTAGTTAGGAACCGCTACAAGCCTTATATGAAAGAGGCTGGTTAGGACAATGTTTTTGGCTCCGTGTTGCGCAACGTTTCGGCCATCTCCTCAGGCGCGATATCGGCTAAGAATGTGCCGAAGCCGGTTTCAATGGTGGCCAAATATTTCAGCTTTGTGGCGCTGCGTTGCAAAGGCAGGAACTGAATGTGGAAGTGATAGGGCAGGCTCCGATCGCGCAATGGCGCTTGCTTGACGGCCATCATGAGCGGGAGCAGGAAGCCATACAGATTGTCGTATTTCCGTCTAATTGTGCTGATTAAGCTTGCCAGCGCGCTGCGTTCAGCATCGGTCAAATCGAGGAGAGTGCGAATGTGGCGTCTGGAGTAGAGGCCAATTTCGGCTGGAAAACGCGCAGCAAAAGGGACGAAGGCCACAAAATGTTCGTCGGCGGCAACCACGCGTTTTGCTTGCTTCAGTTCTTCGGCAAGTAAGTGACAGAACAGGCACTCGCCAGCATGCGCCGCGCTATATTTGGCCGCCGCTTCGATCTCTTTCTCGATGATGGGCGGAAGAATGGGCATTGCATAAATCTGCCCATGCGGGTGCGGCATAGTAACGCCCACGGCCTCGCCGCAATTTTCGAAAGCAGCCACCATGGCGATATCGGGATTCGCCGAGTGCTCGGCAGTGCGCTTGGTCCAAAGGTTTACCACCTTCAGCCAGTTCTCGACAGTCAGTTTCGAGGGCGCAAGGGTGTGCTCCGGCGAGTATAGAATGACATCGCAATTTCCGCGCGGTCCATTTTCGGCAAATGGGCTGGGCGAATCAATGGCCACGAACGGATCGGCGCCGGGGTCGAAGCCAGGGAAATCATTCGGGTACAAGTAAACGTCATATTGATCTGGAACTTTGCCGGACCCTGGATCGAAAGGACACCAATTGGCCGGCATCTGCGGACGATGCTGGCGATCGGTGGAGAAGACAACCCATTGCTGCAGCAATGCGTTCCAACGAAGCTGGTGCATGTTATTTAATCAGTTAGACAGGACAAACGGGAATGTAACTACGTTGCTTGAGCTGTTGTTCTGCGAAATAGCCAGCTTAGCGGTTCCACTTAGCGGCAGATCGCGCGGCAGCAGAACCAGTACTTCGTAGATGCCGACTGCACCTTGCGGCAGCGTCGCCGAAAGGACGCTGGCCGGTTGTCCATCGACCAGCGCGCGAACCGGCGTTATCACGTTTGTATCCGGCGCTGCGTAAGGCATGCCTGCCGCCATGGTGGATAAATCGTCGCTCACAAGGCCAAGGCCGGTGGCCCATACGGTAATCACTTCACCGGATCGCGCCGGCTCGTCGGTACTGATGGGCGACCCCTTAGACGCAGAATCAAGAGAAGCGGTACCAGCGGAATGGAGCAGCAAACCGGCTCTGGGTTCTTTGCCGCCGAATGCGAAGATTCCCGGCGATACTGCTGCAAACTGAAGAGCCACTGAATTCGTTACGGTTACAGCGCCGTTTTCATGCTCCGTACGAACCCATAGACTGCCCGACGTTCCCTCTTTCAAATCGTAAGGCAGTTGAACTTGAATTTCCTGCGGCGAGACGGAATGCACCGGCAATGGCGACCCATTGAGATAGACTTGCGCGCCGGCCAATTCGAAAGGCAAAGCCGTAGCGCTGGAATCAGGGGCAGTTTCAGTGGAGTCACTCAACCCGCTGCCGTTGATAGTAATGAGAGTGCCTGGCGCAAAAGCGGGCGGCAACAAACTGGCGGAGTTTGTTACGGCTTCGTTGGCCAAGCTCAGATCGCCGGGAGTAAATATCAGAATGCGGTGATCTGCGCCGTCTCCCACGAACAGGTTCGTGCCATCGGATGCGAGCGCGGTGGGCGTATGAAGGCTGGCAGCCCCTGGGGTGTCACTCAGTGTGAAGGTACTGAAATCGGGCTGCCCTAAAACCGCGTCGGCAGGCTGGTCGTCAACCGTGGGCAAGCTATTCCAGACCAGAACGCGGTGAAGGGCGGCATCGCCGACGAAGAGCCGCTTGCCATCGAAAGCCACTGAAACAGGTTCGACTATCGTACTGGCCGAGACCGGAAAGGATACGCCGTTGCGCCCAAGAATCACCTCCGGCTGCCGCGGCCCAATTCCGTTCGGCACCAGCCGGTCCGGGCCAAATCAAAACGCGTCGGTTTGACTCGTCGGCTATGACGACGATCTTTCCAAACACCGCAGAAGCGGCGATGCCTTGGAAGACGCTCTGATTCGCCGTAAATAGAGGAGTGAATCCGCAAACCGCGCAACCTGCGATTCTATTGCTGGAAAGATCGTCTTTCGCGTTCGGAATTGTGCTCAGGTCGTAGGTAAGCAAACGGTTGGAATCGGCGGCATTCAGCCTGCCATGCGAAACGGTCAGGGCACGTGCGGCGAAATTGCCGTCGCGGGAGGAAAACGAAGGCTGGCCGATAACGGCGCGCGCCGCCTGGCCGTTTTGAAAATCGCCAGCATAGGAGCATGCGGCAACGGCGAATAGCATGCTGGCAACCCGCTTCGTCATGAACCGTTCCGTTGCTTCCTTTCTATGCCTAAACTACTAGCCTACTTCTTCTTACGTTTGTATGCAGCTTTGACTCGGGTGGAAATGCCGCCGCGGGCCGCGAAATCGCCTTCCACGGATGCTTCCAACGGGTCGGCAGCTTTCACCACGTCCAGCAGAAAACGGTTGACCACGTTTTCCTGGAAGATGCCCAGGTTTCGATATTCCAGCATGTACATCTTTAGTGATTTAAGCTCCAGGCACCGTTTCAACGGGATGTACAGCAATCGCAAAGTGCCGTGATCGGGCAGCCCGGTCTTCGGACAGACCGAGGTAAACTCCGGCATCACGATTTCAATTTCATAATCCGCATATTGGTTAGTCCATGTTTCAATCTCCGGGAGTTGTGCATTCACGCCTGCTTCGGCGTGTTCGTCTTTGTACTGGCGTTCCGTGTTTTTCATTCCACTTCTAACTTCTTCGCCAGCAGATCGAGAAACAAACCTACGTCTGTGACGACACCGGTGGCCTGTCCGGTTCCACGGTCGCTTACTTTAGTAGGGACCGCCGGATTGATATCGACGCAGACAATCTTTACCCAGGCAGGCAGCATATTACCCGCCGCAATGGAGTGCAACATGGAACTCAAGCACAACACCACGCCCGCGCCCTTCAGCTGCGCCGCGTAGGCGTCTTGCGCCTCATTCATATCGGTGATCACTTCAGGCAGCGGTCCATCGTCACGCAGGCTGCCAGCCAGAACAAATGGGACGTTGCTCTTCACGCATTCGTACATCACCCCTTTGGTTAAGCGCCCCGTTTCCACGGCCTGCCGGATGCCGCCCGCATGATTGATAGCGTTAATGGCCTGCATATGATTGCGATGGCCATGCTGCTCTAAACGTCCATCCAGAATCCGCACGCCCAGCGACGTTCCCAGCAGCGCGGCTTCGATATCGTGAACCGCCAGCGCATTGCCCGCCAGCAGCGCGTCGAGCCAGCCTTTGCGAATCAGGCGCGAAAGCGGTTCGCCGCCGCCGGTGTGAATAACCACCGGTCCGGCCACAGCGACAATTCTCCGGCCATCGCGCCGGACCTGCCGCATAATCGCCGCGGTCTGGCCTACCGCCGTCTCTACCTGCCGCTCGGAAGAGATGTCGTTGCTCATGAAGGCAAACTGCAGGCGATCGCGTTCTTTCGCCTCCGGCACAACCCGGATGCCCTTCATGCCCACCACGATTTTGTCGCCGGCCTTCACATCGCGCAATCGCCGGCAACTGGCGCCGGAGTCGCTAACCACCACCATGGCGTCCATGCGCTGATTCGCCGCTTCAATCCATTGGCCGCGATAACGGACAAGCGTTCGCTGATTGGTGGTTGAGTAAAATTCTTCGGGAGCGCAACGGTCGCGCTCCGCTTCTTTCAATTCCGCGTCGCCGGTATCCACCACCGCGCAACCCAGCCCGAGCAGCTGAGTCATCATGGTGTCCATCTCTTCCTGCGAAGGACCGCTTACGCGCAGTCGGAGCTTCGAAGCGTCGCTATTAGTGCGGCCAATAGAGAACTGCTCCACCTCGAAACGGCCGCCGAATTCGACGACCGTATCGAAGATGCGCTCCATGATATGGGAATCGATGAGATGTCCCTGCGCTTCGACTGTCTCCGAAAGCGGCAGATCTGTGTCTCGAACAGCTTCTGGTGCGGGATTACTCATTCGCTTGGGCGTGCGTCAGGAATACCGGCAAACCTTCTTTGCTCGTGTAAGTGGGGCGGTACCGGTCTGTGTTGTACATGTTCGGCACGTCCACCTTGCGCGGCCCTAGCTTCGGATCGGGGATCGGCACCATCGCAAACTTGCCTTCCGAAATAGCGGCCATGTGCCCGTAGTGGCCGGAAACGATGGAGTCGTAGGCCATTGTACTGAATGTATTCGCCACCAGATTGTCCAGGAAATCGGGAGCGCCGCTGCGCAGATCGTAGGTCAGATCGCTCACAACCGTCTCCGCTTTAGTGCTGGCAATGATCTCGTCGCTGAAAGCTTCGGCAACGCTGAATTTTTTGCGATGGCCGAATGCGTCGGGCGCGCCGTACTCCTTGACTTGATAGCCCTTCCAGGCGGCGCCTTCAGAAAGAATAACCAGCGCGTAATTGCTGGGGTTGTATTGCTTGTCGGTCATGATCAGTTCGATCATGTGGCCCAAATCGAACGCGTACTCAGGAATACCGCAGCGAATGGAGGTGACGTATGCCGTGTAGAGCGCGGTGTACCCGGCATCGCGCCCGAAGACGCGAAATATTCCGACGCGCTCGTGCGAACCAACGGTTGTCCGCTGCCGCTGAATGGCTTCCATGGCGCGTGAAATAGCGGTCGAAAAACCGATGCAGTACTCGGTGTTCCGCACGTCGTTGTCCATGGTTTTCGGAATGCCGACTACATTGAAGCCCTGCTTGTCGAGCAGGGCCGCGTAGCTCAGCGTATCGTCGCCGCCGATAGCAACAAGCGAATCGAGACCCAGCTTCTCAAGATTTTTGAGCACGCGCGCGGTCATGTCGTAAGGCGGCGGCCCCGGATATTCCGCTGGATCGATGAAATCTGCGAACTTCTTCATCTTCGATGGATTTGTGCGGCTGGTGTGCAGAAACGTTCCACCCGTCCGATCGATGCGCCGAGTATTTTCGCGCGTGAGCGGCAGGATGTAGCGCTCCACGCTTTTCGGATCGTCGAAATTCAGATCCGTCAAACCCTTCCAACCTAAACGGATGCCGGTAACATTGTGGCCATCCGTGGTAGCGCGGTAGACCACGCCTTTGATTACGACGTTAAGACCGGGGACATCTCCACCGCCCGTCAAAATGCCGATATTCTTGCCAGCCATGACTCTCCTGTGAATGCAGCTTGCGTCAAATCCCTTTTATTCTAACTTTCGAGGGAGAAGAGTGTCTTCGACCGGTGCCGCAGCATTACATTGGGATTCCTGGGGACATTCCGCAGTACTCCGATGCTGCGTGCGAATCGGTTGTGCAACCTGCGCGTTTATTCGCAGAAAATCTAGCAACGCCGCACGACAACGAGTGTGATGTCGTCTGCCGCGGGTGCGCCCTGGGTAAACGAAAACAAATCGGAATTGATGGTTTCAATCACGGCCGCGGCAGGATGGTTTCGGTTGCTCCTCACCGCGGCAAGCAGGCGCTGTTCACCGAACTCCTCGTCCTTATGTGATGCACAAGCTTCCGTCACTCCATCGCTATACAGGAGCAGCACGTCGCCCGGTCCCAGACGACAGCTTTTCTGCTCATAAGTGAAGTCTCGGATGATCCCGAGTGGAACTCCCGTAGACCAAAGCGTCTCGATTTCATCATTACTGTGAAACAACGGCGGCGCATTGTGCCCGGCATTGCAATACACGAACTCACTATTGGCCGGATTAAGTACCCCAACAAAAAAGGTGATGAAGCAATTGGCCGGACAATTATCCGTAATGCTGCGATTCAATCGGCAAACCTGCGCGGACAATTGCTCCGGATCTTCGAAAAATAGCAGGTGGGCGCGCGCCTGCAAGCTGGACATCAACAAGGCTGCGCCTAGCCCCTTCCCTGAGACATCGCCGATCAGGAACGCTACGCGCCCATCCTGGTACCGCAGAAAGTCATAGTAATCTCCCCCAACCGTCAGGCACGGGGCGTTGTATCCCGCCGTGTCGAAACCAGCGATTTCAGGAGCATTCGAGGGGAGCAATTGGCGCTGAATTTCGGCCGCCCGGTCGAGGTCGCGAGCCAGCAGTTTCCTCGCTTGCTCCTGCTCTGCCAGCCGCGCATGTTCGATGTGTATGCAGCGATATTCGCCATCACCGTAACAAGATTCAGGTCTTCGGGGTGAATTCGCGAACCAGGTGGGGCGAGTCGAGATACAGCAGCCCGATTACCCGTTCGTCGGTTTGCAGCGGAACCGCCAGAATACTTCGGATTTCCTGCAATAAGACACTGGGCTGGGATCCGAAATGTTGATCCAGCCGGGCATCGCGCATGAGCAGCGATCGTCCCTCGTTCATCACGAGGTCACGCACCGCGGCGCTGATGCGGAGTCCCTCGCCACGGGTCGCGCGGCTCTTGAGATCGCCTTGTTTCTCAAGCGTCATAACGACGCCGCGCAACGCTTTCACCGCACCCAACGAAAGATCGAGAATCAATTCAAAGAGTTTGTCCAGCGCGCCGTTTCCCGCCAGTTCGCGCCCAGCTTGCACAAGCGCTCTCAGATGCGCACTCTCCAGGCTAGGGCGATCTCTCAGTTCCGCGTCAAGCACTGCGTCCAGCCGCTCGAAGCTGTGCTGCCACATCGCTTCGAGAGCAGATTTCAAATCGACCGATACGGAGGGCGTAGCGACTGCCAAGTCCCGTTCGACAAAAGTAATCTCGCCCGGCTTGGTGTCAGTCAACTCGCCTCGCATGTCATAACGAATGGAAAGACGACCTGCCGTGACTCAGCCGCCAGTGGGTCTCCCCAATCTTGCTTCTACACCCACCAAGCCGCGGCAGGCTGTTCGCGAATAATAATTTCATTCAGGAACTCCGCAGCTTTCGTCAGCCCTTCGTCAGGCGACATCAGCGTGTCTTCGTGCTCAATCGAAAGCACGTAGTCGTAACCGTACATGCGCAGGGTTGAAATGAATTCTTTCCACCAACCATACGGATGCCCATAACCGCACGACCGGAAAATCCAGGCGCGATTTTTCTCGTCGGTATACTTCTTGGTATCCAGCACGCCCGTCTTCGGCAGATTGTAATCGTAGATCTGCGTATCCTTCGCATGGACATGGAAAATGGAATCGCCCAACACACGGATCGCCTTAATGGGGTCGATGCTCTGCCAGAACATGTGGCTCGGGTCATAGTTGCAACCAACGCTATCGCCCGCAATGGAGCGCAGACGAAGCATCGTCTCCGGGCTGTAAACGACAAATCCCGGATGCATCTCAATGGCGATCTTCACGCCATGATCCTTGGCGAATTTGCCGTGTTCAATCCAGAACGGAGTCACTTTCTTTTCCCACTGCCAGTCCAAGACGTCCAGATATTCGGGCGGCCACGGGCATGTTACCCAGTTCGGATATTTTGCGGTGTCGCTATCGCCGGGGCAGCCGGAAAAATCGATCACTACCGGGACGCCAAGCTTTGCCGCGAGTTCAATGGTGCGCTTGCTGGTATCTGCGTAGCCCTTTGCGACGGCCTTATCGGGATGCAGCGGATTTCCGTGCGAGCTCAATGCGCTAATTGAAAATCCGTGGTCGTCAAGCTTCTTCTTGTACTCTTTCAGCTCATTGGCATTGTCCAGAAGAGACAATTTGCAATGCGGGTCGCCGGGATAATTGCCAGTGCCCAGCTCAACCGTGGAGATGTTCAGCTTCTTAAGTTTTTCAAAGACTTTTTCCAGTGGAAATTGCGACAACAACGGGGTAAAACAGCCTACTCTCATGAGCGAAAGCGTATCACAGCCGGCCAGCAGCGCCAAGCCAGCCACGCTACGGCAACGGCAAATCCAATGGCGGCTTTGTACTCTTCGTTCCTGCGGTAAAGCGCCCATGAAAACGGGCCGCCGCTCTTTGACAACTTCGCGAAGGGAAGGAAACGGCTCACGCGCGCCGCATACTCCTGGTAGTTCGGAAAGAGGACGCGCAGATGTTGCTCCTCCAATTCAATTGCCGGCAGGTACACCGCCAGGAAGACGACGGCGAAGATCACGGCCAGGGCCAAATGCCGGGCTGCAATAACGATTCCTAACGCCGTGATCAAGGTTCCTTCGTAAAGCGGATTGCGCACGTAGGCATAAGGCCCGGATGTGGCGAGTTGCTGATTCTTTGCCAAATGTCCCGCTGCCCAACCGCGCAAAACCAAGCCGAGAATAGAAATCGGCAATCCCACTGACAGCGAAAGCGGGGTGGGTTGCGCCAGCCACGCGAAGGTGATCAGCAGCACAAATCCGGCTGGCGCACGCAAGCGCTGCATGAAATCGGCGTAAGGCTTCGAAAACCAATACTTCGGTGCACCGGGTTGACTCAACTGCCTCACAGCGAATGCGCCGCAACAGATTGCCGTAGTGCTTCGTTCACACTCTCGGCACTAATTTCGCTCATACTCTGGTGAATCGCCGCTTGGCGTTTATAGGTTGTCTCGACGCACGACGTCCGGAGCACCGCTATGCGACTGTTAAACGGTCCAGTTTGAACAGGATCCGTCGGCCCATAAATAGCCACGCCCGGTTTACCTAATGCCGCAGCCAGATGAAGCGGCCCGCTATCGACGCCAACCACCGCAACAGCACGCCGTGTGGCATCGATCAATCCTTCCAAGCCGGACACATGCACCGCGAACAGCGTGTTTTTCCGCAATTCTTCCGCGCGGTTCGGGGCCACATTCATTACCAGTGCCAGACCTTCTTCTTTCAGCAGACAAGCTAACCTTTCGTATCTCTCAATGGGCCATTGCTTACTCGCCCAACCCGCGAAAGGATTGGTTAGAACAAAGGGACCATTTGGCAATTCGCCCTCGGCGTGCCCTGGCTGGGATCCAAGCTTCTTCGGTAAAGCGCGTGGCGCCGGCGGCTGCAGCCAGCTGTAGATTTCTTTGCACGCGGTGCGGCCCTGGCGCGCTTACCCGCCGAGTATAAAGGTTTGCCGCCAGCGATTCCCGCGCCTGAACTTTTTCCAACCCGATAAAGCGCCGCGGGCGCGCGGCACGCCCTATCAATGCCGATTGGATAAGACCCTGAAAATCGATAGCGAGGGCAGGCCGCGTCGCCCGCAGCTGATTATAGGAACGCGCGAGTTCGCCAATACTGCCGCGGTCGAACAAAATGACTTCATCGATATTCGGATTACCTTCGAGCAAGGCCTGCCACCTGCGCGCCATCACCCAAACGATACGCGCGTCCGGAAAACTGAGCCGCAGACTTCCCACCGCCGGCAGCGTATGGATGATGTCGCCCATGGCGCCCAGGCGCACTGCCAGAATCGAATCTTCACTGGAGCCGTTCATCGGAGCTTTTGAATTCCAATCAACTGACGCGCCGTCTCCGCCACCCGTTCCGCGCTCACTCGCGTCATGCATCTATGGTCAATCGGGCATTCGCGCAATAAGCACGGGCTGCACTCAACCGGTTCGCGCACTACCCGGCTGTGTGCGCCAGTGGGTCCAGTGGCTTCGTCATCGGTCGCACCGAAAATCGCCACCGTCGGCACTCCCAAAGCGGATGCGATGTGCATCGACCCGGAATCGTTCGTCAGGAATAATTCGCAAGCGGCAGCCATGTCGATCAACTCGCCGAGCGAAGTCCGCCCGGCAAAATTCACGCAATTCACTCCTCTGCCCCGCACCTTTTCGCAAACCACCTGGCTAACTCCAGATTCACTCTTTGCTCCAACAACCGCCACCGAAGCCGCGCGCTCGTTCGCCAGAGCCGCAGCAGCTTCGGCAAACCGCTCGGGCAACCAGCGCTTCGCTCCGCCGTACGCCGCCCCCGCGCTTACGCCAATTACCGGAACCTCAAGACCGGCTTGGCGAAAAAGCTGACGGCCGTGCTCTGCGGCCTTCGCGGCGCCGTTCAATTGAATGGTCGATGCGGCGCCGTATTCGGAAATCAGGTTCGCGCGTTTCAGCAACTCCAAATAATAAAACCGCTGATGCTTTGGCGTGTCGCCGGGTTTAGGCACCGGTATCGGATTTGTGAGCAGCCATCCGCGAGCGTCGCGGTCGTAACCAATCCTTACGGGAATGCCCGCAAGCCTCACAACGGCAGCCGCTTCAAAAGCATTCTGCAGCAAAATAGCGCTATCGAAATTCCGGTCTTTCAGTTCGCGAGCTATCCGCCATTTGTCGCTTAGCCCCGACCACGCGCGCGGCGCTTGGTAGGGAATGATCTCGTCGCAAAACGGTTCGCGCCCATACAGCCCGGATACCCAGGGCCGTGCCAGAATCGCAATGTGCGCCGCCGGATAGCGGGCGCGCAAGGCTTGCAGGGCGGGTATCGACATAACGGCATCGCCCACCCAATTGGTCGCGCGCACCAGTATTCTGCGATACTCCTGAGCCATCCTTGCAGTTTCAGAATACTGCGTCGGCGGTTCGCTTTCCGGTAACATTAGGGTGAACGGCCATGGCTGAATCAAACGGAAATCAGAATACCCGGCTGGATCGCATAGAGCGGGCGCTTGAACTGCTTATTGCCGACCATGAGCAGTTCCGTGTGGATCACCAGCAACTACTAACCGCGCAAGTAGTACAACAAGGCGAGATCGAGAAACTGCTGGCCATCACCCAAGAGCACACACGCCAGATTGAGGCGGAGCGCGACCAGATCGATGCGCACCGTCAATTGCAACGCGAAGGACAGGCCGCGCTCGATAAGCGCGTGAATGATTTGGTGTCGGCGATAGGCGACTTGATAGCGCGTATCCCGCCACAAAACCTAAGCCGGTAATTTCGCCGCTGGCGCTTTCACGCCAGAATCGTAAAATGAAAGCGCCCGCGCTTCCGTTGTGACCCATCCCGCTACCAGAGAACTTCTTCAGTCGGCCGCAAAGCACCCCCGTTTCCAGGCACTCCTGCAAAAACTCACGCGCGGCGAGCCCGGCCCCTTCTCCGTCTCAGGGCTTGTTAACACGGCCAAGGCGCTCTATCTGGTGCTGCTCTATCAAGCCACTGAGAAGCCGCTTTTCATTGTGGTGGACGGCAACAAACAAGCCGAAACTCTGCTGGAATCGGTCGGGGTTTTCTTCGACATGTTCTTTGAAGGCCGCAATCTTCCGGCGCCGCTGCTGGTTCCCGCGCTCGACGTGCTGCCCCATCAGCGCCTTTCGCCTCACAATGAAATTGAAGAAACACGCGCCGTAGCTCTTTGGCGGCTTTCCGCGCAGCGCACTCCCATCACCATTGCTCCCGTGGCCTCGGCCCTGCTGCGTACAGAATCTGCCGATTTCTACCGTCAGCTTGCACTGGTCCTGCGTAACGGCGAAGAGATGGCTCTGGAAGATCTGGTTCAGCATCTCGAAAGCATCGGTTACGAACGACGCGAGCCCGTTGAGATGGTGGGCGAGTACTCGATTCGCGGCGGCATTTTCGATGTCTTTCCCGCAGAAGCAGCGCGTCCGGTTCGCATTGAGTTCTTCGGCGACGAGATCGAATCCATCCGCCAGTTCGATGTTGAATCGCAACGCTCCGTTCTGAAAGTTTCGTCAGTCACGCTGCTTCCTCTAGCCGAGTATTCGCGCTCGCGTGCGCTGCTCCGGCAATTAGCCGAGGCCGCCGAACAAGCCGACCTCGAGCTTTCGAATCCCGGGGAAGTGTTCCCCGGTTGGGAGTTTCTGGTTCCGCTAGTTCGTCCCCGGTCGCATAGCCTGCTCTCGCTGAATCGCGATGCGCTAATGATTCTCGATGAGCCTTCAAACATTGCTTCCGCCGCCGACCGTCTTTGGCAACGGCTCGAAAAGCCCGACCGCCCCGCGCCCATCGAACCTGAAAAGAATTTCCTGCGCTGGGAAGAGCTGCAAAATTCCATTGCCGCCCGCACAACGCTCACCTTTGATGAACTCGACTTGATCACCGGCGCTCCGGTCAGCGATGAAGAGCAGGCCAATCTGTTCCACATTTCCACCCGGCCATCTCTCACTTTTCAAGGCAACATGCCGGTCGCAGTGGCTGAAGCCCGGCATCTCATTGAAGCCGGCAATCGCGTCGCTTTCTTTGCAAATTCCGTGGGCGAACTGGAACGCCTCGCCGATGTTTTGCAGGAATATTCAGTTCCTTATCAGCTCGGTTTGGAGTCAACCGCCGGTGCCCGTCCTTCTCTTGCCGAGCGCGCCTATCACGCTGGAGCCGTTTCCAGCACTTATCTAATCAAAGGTTCCATCCGCCGGGGCGCAGTGCTGCATGATTCGCATCTGGCCATTCTCGGGTCGGAAGATCTCTTCGAAACCTCCGATCTCATCGCCCGCCAACCCACTAAATCGCAATTGGCCGCATTCGCCGCCGATATTGCCGACCTGAAACCGGGCGACTTCGTGGTTCACGCCACGCATGGCGTCGGCTGCTTTCTCGGCATTCGCGAACTGGCCCAGGGCGATCAGAAGGGCGACTTTATGTTGATCGAATATGCCGCCGATTCGAAGCTCTACGTTCCTCTCACGCGTCTCGATCTGATTCAGAAGTACCGCGGCGCAGGTGAAGCGAAGCCCCACCTCGACCGGCTAGGCGGCGTCACCTGGGAGAAAACCAAGTCGCGCGTCAAAGCCAAAATGCGCGACATGGCCGACGAGCTTTTGAAGCTCTACGCCCAGCGCCGCATGGCGAAAGGCTTCCCTTTCTCGCAGGACAGCAATTGGCAGCGCGAGTTTGAAGACGCTTTCGAATATAACGCCACCAAAGATCAACTAAGCGCGGTCTCGCAGATCAAAGGCGACATGGAAAGCGAGCAGCCCATGGACCGCCTGCTCTGCGGCGACGTAGGTTTCGGCAAAACCGAAGTGGCCATGCGTGCGGCTTTCAAAGCTTTGGGCGATGGTAAACAGGTGGCCGTGCTGGCGCCGACTACCGTTCTCTCTTTCCAGCATTTCGAAACCTTTAAACGGCGCTTTGCCTCATTCCCGGTGCGCGTGGAACTGGTCAGCCGCTTTCGCACTGCAAAAGAAGTCAAAGCCGTTTTAGAGGAACTCGCGGCGGGCAAGGTCGACGTACTAATCGGCACGCATCGTCTGCTCTCGCAAGACGTGATTTTCTACGATCTCGGCCTGCTGGTAGTCGATGAGGAACAACGCTTCGGCGTCAAACATAAAGAGCGCCTTAAGCAGATGCGCCACAACGTGGACGTGCTCACCATGAGCGCTACGCCCATTCCGCGCACGCTTCACATGTCGCTGCTGGGCCTGCGCGATATGTCCGTCATCGAAACTCCGCCGAAAGATCGCCTCGCTATAAATACGGTGGTCGCGCACTTCAATCCCGACCTCATCAAGACGGCCATCGAACAGGAACTCGCGCGTCAAGGGCAAGTTTATTTCGTGCATAACCGAGTGGACACGATTTTCATGCGGGCTTCCTTCATTCAGGAGTTAGTCCCGCAGTGCCGCATCGGCGTCGGGCATGGGCAGATGGGCGAATCTGAGTTGGAGAAGGTGCTGCTCGGCTTCATGAAGCATGAGTACGACGTATTCGTTTGCACCACCATCGTTGAAAACGGTCTCGATATTCCGCTCGCCAATACGATCATCATTGAAAATGCGGAACGCTACGGGTTGAGCGAACTTTACCAGTTGCGTGGTCGCGTGGGGCGGTCGAATCGCCGAGCTTATTCGTATTTGCTGGTACCCGCCGACACCCAACTCAGCGAGGTTGCGCGCAAACGATTGGCCGCTTTGAAAGAGTTTAGCGACCTCGGTGCGGGCTTCAAAATCGCCGCGCTCGATTTGGAACTGCGCGGCGCGGGCAATTTACTCGGCGGCGAGCAGCACGGCCACATTGAAGCGGTCGGCTATGACACTTATGTTCGCCTGCTGGAAGAGACCGTCAAGGAACTGAAGGGCGAAGAGGTGCCGTTAGAAATCCACTCAACTTTGAATCTTGGCCTGGACATCCGCATTCCCACCGAATACATTGCTGATGATGCCCAGCGCCTCCGCTCTTACAAACGAATTGCTGATGCCAAAGACGAAGATCAAGCCAAGCGCATCGGCGAGGAGATGGCCGACCGCTACGGCCCTGTGCCCGAAGAAGTCTCGAACCTGCTGCGCTTTTCGCTGCTTAAGAGCCTCGCGCAACGGGCCGGCGTGGAATCCATCGACCGCCGCCAAGGCTTTGCGAACATCAAGTTTCACCAGCAATCGAAGATCGATCCATTAAAGCTCATGGAAATGGTGCGCAGTTCCGCTGGGGCGCAATTCACGCCCGCCGGCGTTTTGAAGTGGCCGCTGAAACCATCGGCAAACCCAGCCGAGCTGATTGAAGACCTCAAGGCAACTTTGCTTGAATTGACCGCCGAAGAACCCGTTGCGGTTAACAAGTAAGGGGCTAAAAGACCTTTAGCTCTCGATCTCCTCGAACTGCC
The DNA here is from genome assembly GCA_963718465.1 of Bryobacterales bacterium. GTDB lineage: Bacteria > Acidobacteriota > Terriglobia > Bryobacterales > Bryobacteraceae > Bog-105. Next base: position 149,340 of record CAVQZK010000037.1, read on the forward strand.
GCTCCGGCACTGTTTTGTTGTCCCATGCTGAGTTGACGCTTATACCGCTCAATACTTCCCGCAGCCGCTCGACCGATATCGGCTTGGTAAGATAGATATCCATGCCGACGGCAAAGCAACGATCCCGGTCAACATCCGCTGCATGAGCAGTCAGGGCTACGATCGGAATTCTAGCCTTCCGATTGTCCGTCTCTAATTGTCGAATCGCGGCGGTTGCCTCATATCCATCGCAGATGGGCATTTGACAGTCCATCAGCACTGCGTCGAAAGCCATTTTAGAATACAGATCCACCGCTTCTGCGCCGTTATTTGCAACCTCGAATTGACATCCGAGCCGCTGTAAGATGCGCATCGTCAACTTTTGATTGATGAGATTATCCTCCACCACCAGCACTCTCAAGCACCTGTCGAGCGGCGCTACCGCCCACTGTTTCGGCTTGTTTGTCTCGAATGGAACCTCGGCGAGGCGCAGCTGCAGTTCGGCCCAGAATGTCGATCCCTTACCCACGTCCGACACGGCGCCAACCGACCCGCCCATCATCTCGGCCAGCCGCTTTGAGATCGCCAACCCAAGACCCGTTCCACCATAACGGCGCGTGGTTGAGGCGTCAGCCTGCACGAATTGCTGAAATAACGAACCAATCTTGCCCGGAGGAATGCCGCATCCCGAATCGCTTATTGCAATGCGAATCGCCGCGTGGCCCGGAGCCGCTGCCGCCCCTGAGCTGACTTTTATGTGAACTGCGCCTTTCTCCGTAAACTTGATTGCATTGGAAACGAAGTTCATGACAATCTGCCGGACTCTTCCGGCATCGCCCTCGAAGTGCCAGGGAAGCGATTCCCCGTATTCGGCGCTTAGACTAAGTCCTTTGCTCCGCATTTGTGGAGACGCCAGATCGACCGCCAGCGACATCACAGCGCGCAAATCGAATGGCGCGATCTCGAGCTGAACAAATCCTGCTTCGATCTTTGAATAATCGAGAATATCGTTGATGATGCTCAGCAGGTGCTCACCGCATTGGCTGACCGTTTGGGCGTATTCCGATTGCTCGGAGTCTAGCGATGTAGCCAGCAGCAGATCCGTCATCCCGATGATGCCGTTCATCGGCGTGCGGATTTCATGACTCATGTTAGCCAGGAACTCACCCTTGTGCCGGCTCGCGGATTCAGCGCGTTCCCGTTCCGACTCCGCCCGCGACTTCTCCTGTGCCAGTTCCTGCGTCCGGAGAGCCACTGCTATCTCCAGCTTCCGTTTGTCGCGCCGTAATCGGGCCGATTGATATCTCCATGTCAATACCAACAAGGCGGCCATCATTACCCCGGCGCCGAACCGGGTCATCGGCGTTTGCCACCACGGAGCCGCGATGCGGAACGTCAACAGTGCGGCAGGCGATCTTGCACCTTCCGGACCAACGCTGTGCGCTTCGAACAAGTAACGTCCAGCGGGTAAATTCGAGAAGCTCGTTCCCATCTCTGTCGTAGAAGTCCACGGCGATTCGCCCCCGTTGATCCGGAACTGATAGCTCACCTTATCTTCATCGCGATAGTTGACGTTGTCCCAGGCGATCGATAAATTTAGCGAAGACCACGGCAGAACAAGCTCCTTCCCGGTGCCCGGATTTCGCGCTTGGCCCACATATTTCAAAAAAGGCGCGCGCAAATCCTCGCTTGCCACCGGCCGCCCTCTCCGGCGTGAAATGCGAAAGTCCGCGGCTGGTCGCGATCCAGACACTCCCTTGTTCCGCGAGAATGCCATTGGTATCGCAGTCGTCCCACACCATCCCGTCCACTTGGCGGTAGCGTTTCCAGTCCGTTCCGCGAAACTGCAGCAAGCCTGAATCTGTTCCGGCCCAAATCGAATCGCCTTTTGCCGCCATGGCATATATCATGTTCGAGGGCAGTCCGGTGCGGGTGCTGAAATACATTGCCGACCAATGGCCGTGCGGGTGGGGGATCATAGTTATGCCGAGCGGGCTTCTATAAGCTATCCAAACTGACCCGTTTGAAATGGCAATGGGACCCACTGACTCGCTCTTCAATCCGTCCGCCGCGCCGTACCGATACCAGCGTTTGCCGCCGTAACGATATAGGCCTTTGTTTGACGTGATCCAAATGCAGCCGTCGTCGTCGAAAGCCGCATTCGTATAGAGTTGATCGGGCGCTTCCGCTGGAATGCTCTGCCGCGCAAATCTGATGGGATCGTGCAACACGCTGCTGCTGCGATAAACGCCCGGGCCGCCCAACACCCAAAGCCTGTTCTCGGGGTCAAGCAGAACTCGCCGAACATTGTCCAGCGGTACTCCATCTTTCTCCTCGAATCTCCGAACGCGGGCCGTCCTGGGATCGAACCTGCCCAGACCTCCGCTCGCCCCCCCAAACCAGATGCTTCCAGTGGGATCAGCCTCCACGGCCACCGCCTTGCGGTGTTCGCCTCCCAATGTTTGGATTTGTCCCGCGGAAGGGTCGACCATGCTGACGCCGTGATTGGTCCCCACCCATATCCGGCCCCGCAGATCCTTGGCTAAGCCCCAGAGCATATCTGCGGGAAACCCTTCAGCTCTTGTCCAGTTCTCCCATTGCCCCTCCCCCAGCCACCGGTCTACGCCCGAACCCCGCAACCCGATCCACAGGGAGCCCTCCCGATCGCGGAACGCTGTGGCAACAGCATCGCTCGTGAGCCCATTGCGCTCGCCGATGATGCGCCAGCCTCCGTCATGAGGTATTGCGAGCCCTTCGCTAGTAGGAACTGTCACGCCATAAATGGGATCGGCTCTCAACTCGCTCACCGGCCCCGGCGAAATGGGCAATCCCTTATCCCATTTCGCGAAAGTGGAAGCATGCCGCGGCAATTTGTACAAATGGTTTTCGCTGCGCACCCATAATGTCCCCTGCCCATCGCTCGCGGCAGTTTCCCATTGATCGTGCGGAAGCCCAAGCCGTGCGCCCACCCTTACTGCTTGCTGGCCCTGCAGCCGGCATAGGTCGCGGCCACACCCGAACCAAACGGTTCCCCCTGCTTCCACGGCCACTGCAAATGTCTCCCCCGCATATACGGTTTGGACAGACACCACGTTGCGGTCCAGGTTGAGTTTCATTAGGCCGTGGCCGCTGCTGGCATAAACCGTGTTCCCCTCGGCAGCGGCCAGACGCCCGGGCGAGTCCCGGTCGAGACCTGGAATCACCGGAACCGGGTGGAATCGGCCAGCGCTCAGATACGCAATACCGATAGGCGTACCTGCCCAGACCGTGCCGTCCCCCGACACGGCAAGCGCTGTCACATCATCCTGAGGCAGCCCATCCTCGCGTCCGAAATGCTCGAACTTGCCCCCGTTGTACCTGAATAACCCGTTATCCGTCGCCACCCAAAGAAAGCCGTCTTTGTCCTGGCTGATGGTGTTTACCGCTAGATTCGTGAGCCCGCTATCCTGCAAATAATGCTTAAATGAGTAACGCTGTCCATGACAAAGCACAGCGCAAGTCAAGAAGATAACTAATTCAGGTCGCCATCTAGCGCGATTTGCGGAAATCGGTGCCACCACAACTATATCGGCATACAACCGTACTCCCTTCAGGGGCGTATGTGTTTTCACCGAGCGGATTAGCTGCCCCGCCTTGAAACTCAAACGCGAAATTCACGCATCCGTTTTTCCCTCCTAAGCCGTCTTTCAGAAGGTAGATTCAGTTGTTGCCATAATGAAAGAAAAGTATGAAAGCCGTTTGCCTTCTTACGTTTGTCCTAGCCTCCGCTTGCCTTGCCGCGGATAACCCCGCTGTCGTAGATCAGATTGTTGCGAAAGTGAATGGCGATATCGTCAGCCAGGATGAATTGCAGCGGTCGTTAAGGGAGCGCACCGCGGAGATGAAAACCCAGGGCGCCAGCAACTCGCAGATACAGCAGGCCCTGGATGAAGTGGAGAAGAACCTTCTTCGCGACCGCATCGACCAACTGCTGCTGGTGCAGAAGGGCAAAGAGCTCAACGTTAACGTCGATTCGGAAGTCAGCAAGTACATCGCGAGCCTGCGCCGCCAGTCGGGAATCACCGACGAAGAAAAGTTTCGCGAATACGTGCGCCAGAATACCGGCATGAGCTACGAAGATTTTCAAGCCGAATCTAAGAACAACGCCCTCACCCGCGAAGTGATCGGCTCTGAAGTAGGCCGAAAAATCAACGTGACACCAAAAGAGATTGAAGACTACTACAACGCCCACCAAAACGACTTCATTCGCGACGAAAAGGTATATCTGAGCGAGATACTCATTTCGACTCAGTCGAAAGACGCCGCGGGTATTGCCGCCGCTCTGAAGAAAGCCGAACTGGTTTCCGACGAGGCCTCCAAAGGTCAGCGCTTTTCCGATTTGGCTCGCGATAACTCCGACGCCGCCACCGCGAAAGACGGCGGAACACTCGGGGGATACAAAAAAGGCGAACTGAGGAAAGAGATGGAAGACGCGGTTTGGAATTTGCCCAAAGGTGCGGTCACGCAAACCCGTACAGATCGCCACTGGTTATGAAATCTTCAAAGTGGACGATCACACCAAAGCCGGTCTTGCGCCGCTGGCCGATGTAAAGGGCGAGATAGAACAAGTTCTATACGGCCCAAAGATGCAGCCGAAAGTTCGCGAATATTTGACGGAATTGCGCCGAGCGGCCTTCCTGCAAATCAAGCCTGGCTTCGTCGATACTGGAGCCGCGCCCGGGCAAGACACCAAATGGCAAGATCCCGCTATCTTAAAACCGGAAACGGTCACCGTGGCCGAAGTAGAACAGAAAACCCGGCACAAGCGCTTGCTGTGGATAGTTCCCATTCCCGGCACCTCCACACGGTTGAAGGCAAGAGCAGTTCCCGCTAGGCCAAAAGAGAAATGAAGTCTCCGAATATCGGGACACTTACCGCGAATGAGCCGGTTACGGCGCTATTCCTGGTTCTGTCGAAAGAAATTCGCCAAAAGAAAACCGGCGAACCATATTTGTCGCTTCATCTGTCCGACCGCACCGGCGAAATCGAAGCCAAAATGTGGGACAACGTGGCGGAGGTGATGGACACCTTTGAGCGCGACGATTTCGTTAAAGTCAAGGGCCTGATGCAGGTGTATCAGAACCGCGCCCAGTTCACGATTCATCGCTTGCGGCGGCTGGAAGAGCACGAAGTCGATCTTGCCGATTACTTCCCTGCTTCAGCGCGCGAACCCGAGGAAATGTACGCGGAGTTGCGCGCGCATCATCGGCGGCATGAGCAATCCGCATCTGAAGGCGCTTCTCGAATCGGTCTTCAGCGATGCGCAAACAGCCTCGCTTTACAAGATGGCGCCCGCCGCCAAGAGCATTCATCACGCCTATCGCAGCGGCCTCATTGAACACGTACTTTCGCTCTGCACTCTGAGCCGTCTTACCGCCTCGCATTACAAACACATCGATCTCGATTTGCTGCTCACCGGAGCAATTTTGCACGATATCGGCAAAGTGGAAGAACTCACGTTCGCGCGCAGCTTCAGCTATAGCGCCGAAGGCCAGTTGCTGGGGCACATTATTCTGGGACTGCGGTTTATGGGTCCGCATTTCGACAAGCTGCCGGGCTTCCCGCAGAAGCTGCGCTCGCTGGTTGAGCACATGATCATCAGTCATCACGGCGAGTTGGAATTTGGCTCGCCCAAAGTGCCCATCTTCGCGGAAGCATTGCTGCTGCATCACCTCGACAATCTTGATTCCAAGATGGACGCCATCCGAGGCGCATTGCTGCGCGACCAGCAGGTAGACGGCGAGTTCACCGGCTGGATCGGAAGCGCTGGAAAGAGTGCTGTTAAAAAAAGAGCGCTATCTGGAAGGGCCAAAACCGCCCGCGCCTAAGCGGAAGCTCCTAGCGCCGCCAAGCCCGAAGCCGTCCCGTTAGGCCAGAACCTATTTCCGTAAAACCCGAATCGATCCCCATAAAGCCCGAACCTATCTCATAAAACCCGAACCGGCACACCCCGTCCCTGCCGCGCCACTTCCTTGGGGCACCCAGTTCCCGCACAACCGGCAGCGCACGCCGCGCCTGCGCCGCCGTTGCCCAGTACTCAGCCGAAACCCGAATACCGGCCGCCCCAAAACACTCTTTTCGCTGAGAAACTTCAGGCTGTTCTCGAAACGCGCAAATAAAAACGGATGTTACCATTATGAGTTGTCAGGCTCCGGGCTTCGTGCAATGGGCGGTCGTAAACCCCGCTAGGTCCGGAAGGAAGCAACGGTAGCGATTTAGCTCGTGTGCCGCGGATCACCCGGGGTCTGGCAAACTTTCTCACCACCCAAGCATTCCATGTACCAGGTCATCGCCAGGAAGTACCGTCCGCAGGGTTTTGATGAACTGATCGGCCAGGAACACGTCCAAAAGACTCTCGCCAACGCCATTGCGAGCAACCGCATCGCGCACGGCTACATTTTCTCGGGCCAGCGCGGCACCGGCAAAACCACTGTCGCGCGCATTCTCGCCCGTTGCCTGAATTGCATCAACGGGCCGACGCGCCACTCCTTGCGGCGTCTGTTCCAGTTGCACCGAAATTACCGCAGGAAATTCCGTGGATGTCATTGAGATCGACGCCGCCTCTAATCGCGGCATCAACGAAATGCGCGAAATTCGCGAGAATGTCCGCTATCGCCCTGCGCGCGACCGCTACAAAGTCTTCATCATCGACGAAGCTCACCAGATCACCAAAGAAGCCTTCAACGCACTGCTGAAAACACTGGAAGAGCCGCCTGAGTGGGTGGTTTTTATTCTCTGCACCACCGAAGCTTACGAAATTCCGAACACCATCGCTTCCCGCTGCCAGCATTTCAGCTTTCGTTCGGTCGATTTCGCCGAAGTAGTGAACCGCATGCGTTATATCGTCCAGCAGGAAGGCATTGAGGCGAGCGACGAGGTGCTTTCGGTTGTCGCTCACGCCGGTGAAGGCAGCGTGCGCGATTCGCTCTCGGCCCTCGATCAGGCGATAGCTTGCTGCGGCAATACCTTGCGCGTGGAAGACGTGCGCGCTTTGCTCGGCGTTTTCGGTGTCGATTCGTTAAGCGCGGTTTCCCAGGCCGTTCATGCGCGGAACGGCGCGCAGATGCTCGAAATTGTTCAGGAACTTGAGCGCAACGGTCAAAGCCTGCAGCACTTCTCGCGCGAGCTTTCGCGCTATTGGCGCAATCTGCTGGTGGCCAAAATCGCCGCTAAGCCCACACGCCTGATTGCCGCTTCCGATCAGGAGCAGCAGCGGTTGCTTGAAACCGCCGCGCTTTTCAGCGAGGAAGATCTCACTCGTTATCTCAACCTGACGCTCGACCTTTATAAGGCACTGCAGCAATCGCTGCAGCCGCGCCTGCATCTGGAATTGGGCTTGATCAAACTGGTGCAAGCCGGACGTCTGCAGTCCATCGAAGAGGCTCTCGCCGGCTTGCCGAGGCCGTCTGAGCCGGGAGGGCGCAATCCTTCGCCGGCCGCGTCGGGTTCCATACTGAACGCCGCTTCGCGTGTGTCCGCTCCGCGTCCGCCGGCCTTTCAGGCACCCGTAAAATCACAACCTGAACCGAAGGCTTCTGCTGCCGTCCAACCGCCCGCATGGCGCCCGCCCCTGCCATCGCACCGGCGATCTTCGCCAGGATCTTTATCAGGCCCTGTGCAAAGAAGGTCTGAATTTCAGCGCCGACGCCATTAAGCAGGCTGAACTTACTGCTGCAAGGCGCGGAACTGGTCGTGCGCGGCCCGAAAACTCTCACGTTCTCGCTGAAAGATCCGGCCATTCCGCGGATCGCCTCCCAACTGCTTGGCAAGCCCGTAAGAGTGCGCTTTGAAGCGGGAGAAAACATGCAGGCCAGCCGTTCCCGTGGCCGCCGCAAGCGCCGCCGTCGAAGACTCCGGAGTTCCGCGAGCGCGCCTTGTCTCATCCCGGCGTGAAACGCTTTCAGGAATTATTCCCCGACGCTCAAGTTCGCACCGTGCGAAATTTGAATGAATAAGATTCTAAAGGACTCCGAACCATGAAAATGCCCGGCGGCAATATGCAAGCCATGATGAAGCAAGCTCAGCAGATGCAGGCGAAGCTGCAGGAGCAGATCGCAGCCATCCGCGTGGAAGCCTCCGCCGGCGGCGGCATGGTGAGCGTCAAGATGGACGGCCAGAAGAATGTGCTGGGCGTCAAGATCGACCCCGAAGTAGCGGGCGACGTAGAAATGCTGCAGGACATGATGATGGCCGCCTTCAACGAGGCCGTAAAGAAAGTCGACGAGGAATCTCAGTCCAAAATGGGCGGCATGCTCGGCGGCCTCGGTCTGCCTCCCGGCATGTTCTAAGATGGCGGAATTTGCCGAACCGCTCGCCCGCCTGATTCAGGAATGTAAACGCCTGCCCGGCATCGGCCAGAAATCGGCACAGCGCATTGCCTTCCATTTGCTCCGCGTTCCCCGCGAAGACGCGCAAGCCCTTGCCCAAGCCGTTCTCGATATTAAGGACAAGCTCGGCATTTGCGGCCAATGTCAGAACATCAGCGATGGCGACCTTTGCCTCTACTGCCGCGATCCGCACCGCGAACACGCGCAGATCTGCGTTGTCGAAGAGCCGCACAACATCCTGGCTATTGAGTCCACGCATTTCCGCGGCTTGTATCACGTGCTGCACGGCGCAATTTCACCACTGCGCGGTATTGGCCCGGAGCAACTGCGCATTAAAGGTCTGGTCGACCGCTTGCACCGCAACGAGGTACAGGAAATCATCATTGCCACAAATCCTACCGTCGAGGGCGAAGCTACGGCGGTTTACTTATCGCGCCTGCTGAAACCGCTTGGTCCCCGCGTCACCCGGATCGCTATGGGCATTCCGGTTGGCAGCGATCTCGAATTTGCCGATGAAGTGAGCATGTCTCGGTCGCTCGAAAACCGCAGGGATATGTAGCGTCGAGGGCATTTAATCATACCAGCCGCCCAAAACGCGGCGATCCTTGTTTTAACCAGGCGATCGCGAAATGGGTGACGGCGACGGTTGTAATGGTACACAGCGCATGACCCTGCACCGAGATCTTCAGGTTTCCCCTCCGCCTCCTTCAAATCTCCCTTCTCCTCGCTTACCTTCTTCTCTATGTCCCCTCTAATTTTCCCGGCTTCTTCTTCGCGGCCGCGCAGCATCAGCCAGCGCGGACTTTCGGGCACCGATTTGCGAAGGAACAATATAATCAGTCCGAGTGCCGCACCTGTTCCAAAGGCATACCGCCAGTCAAACGTAGGCCGCATAAACCCGTTGAGTGAGACCGTTATTGTGCGCCGGTGACCTGTGACTAGAAGCAGCATTGCCAAGCGAAAGAGTCCTGATTCCGGGCCTAGTGCCTCGATCCAACTTCGCCACGAGTCGCAACCGTGCTCCAAACTGGTCCCCATTTTTTGTACGGCACATGATAGGAGTGAAAGGTGGGTTGATGGTCGCCGTCTCAGTCAAACGTTGCCCGGTTAGTTCAATTTTTCGGCGATAGATTTGGCTTGAACGAACTGCAGCAGGTAATCGGGGCCACCGGCTTTTGAATCCGTGCCTGACATATTGAAGCCGCCAAAGGGATGAGCGCCGACCATGGCTCCAGTGCATTTGCGGTTGATATATAAATTGCCGACGAAGAACTGACGGCGGGCTTTTTCGGCTTTAGCTTTGTTATCAGTGAAGACTGCGCCGGTCAAGCCGTATTCGGAATCATTGGCGAGTTCCAGGGCATGGTCGAAGTCCTTGGCTTTGGCGACGCCGAGAACGGGGCCGAAAATCTCTTCCTGGAAGATTCGGGCTTTGGAATCGATGTCGGCGATGATGGTGGGTTTGATGAAGTAGCCGTCGCCCTCGGCAGGACCGCCGCCGGAAATCAAGCGGCCTTCTTTTTTGCCGGTTTCAATATACTTTAGAATCGTGTCGCGAGCGCGTCCGTTGATTACCGGACCCATGTAGTTTTCAAATCGATCGGATGGGCCGATGGTCAGCTTCTCAGCTTTGGCTTTCAGCTTTTCGAGGAATTCGTCGTAGATGGCTTCATCGACAATAGCGCGGGAGCAGGCGGAGCACTTCTGCCCTTGATAGCCGAAGGCGGAGTAGAGTACGCCGAGAACGGCTTGATCGACATTGGTTTCGCGGTCTACGATAATGGCGTCTTTGCCGCCCATTTCGGCGACCACGCGCTTGATCCAAACCTGACCTTTGGGCATTTTGGCGGCGAGTTCATTGATGTGGAGGCCTACGTCGCGCGAGCCAGTGAATGAGATGAAGCGTGTCTTGGGATGTGAGACCAGCAAATCTCCAATAGCTGCGCCACTTCCGACCAGGAGTGAGAATGCCGCGGGCGGAACGCCGGCTTCGAGCATGACTTCGGCGAATTTGGCGGCGATAGTCGGAGTGTCGCTCGATGGTTTGATGACGACCGTGTTGCCGGTGACTAGGGCGGCAGTGGTCATACCGAGCATGATGGCCAGCGGAAAATTCCATGGCGGAATGATGATGCCTACGCCTAAGGGCAAATACACCATTTCGTCTCGCTCGCCGGAAAGTTGAACCAGTCCGTCTGGCCTTGCCAGTTTCAGTGCCAAGCGGGCGTAGTATTCGCAAAAATCGATGGCTTCAGATACGTCGGCTTCGGCTTCGGCCCAGGTCTTTCCCGCTTCGAGGACCAGCCAGGCATCGAACTCGTACTTGCGGCGGCGAATAATATCGGCAATGCGCACGAGACATTCGGCGCGCTGCTCGAACGAAGTTTCGCTCCAGACGTGAAAGTACGAATAGGCTTTTTCGACGGCGTCGCGGGCGTCCTGCTCGGAGCCTTTGTGGTGAATACCGACTACTTCGGAGGGCTTCGAGGGATTCAGCGATTCCAGCTTCGAGGCCGACTGGCGGCGTTCACCGGCGATGAGCAGATCGTACTCTTTGCCGAACTCAGAGCGGACTTTAGCAAGCGCCGCTTGCATACCTTCAGCATGGCGAGGTTGAGTGAAATCGAAATAAGGCTCGTTCGAGAACGGAGCAAGTTGGGCAGGCGGCCTTGCAACGGTGGACATAACGTTCTCTTATAGCGATGCTGAAGCGTGTGAATCAGACTCGCTCGTCGAAACGCTTTTCAGCGATCTTGCGGCCGCGTTCGAACATCTCAGAGGCTTCCTGGGCGATTTCGCGGCCACGTTCGAAAAGCTCGCGTCCGCGCTCGAAAACATCCTGCGTACTCTCGAATAAGTTCTTACGGCCGGCAGTGGCGTGCGCGGCGAGCTTGCGCCGGGTGCGCTCACCGGCTTGAGGAGCCACCAGCACGGCAACGGCGGCGCCCAGCACGGCGCCGAAGACGAACCAAGCGATTCCATTACTGCTCAAGCCATTTCTATTTTCGGAAGTCATTGAACCCTCGTTAACATTCTATGCGTTGTGGAATGGATTGAATCAGCGGAAGGTCTCAATTTCCGCCTTGTCGCCGTCGGTGAGGAAGGTAATCAGACCGCGCTGGTCGGTTCGCAATACGGCGGCGTGATGCTCGCTCAAGCGCCGCAATACGGTTGGGTGCGGATGATGAAACTGGTTCATGTAGCCATCTGAGATGATGGCGAACTCGGGATTGAGCCGGTTTAGAAAGTCTTCACCAGAAGATGTTTTGCTGCCGTGATGGCCGACTTTGAGGAGTGTGACGGGATGAAGCAGGCCGCTGGCCACCAGGTCTTCTTCGACGGGAAGCTCGGCATCGCCCGTGAGAAGCACGCGGCGGCGCCCGAAGCTGACTTCGAGAACCAGCGAATCGTCGTTAACGGGGCTGTCGCCGGGCAGATAATCCGGGGCTGGGGCGAGGACGCGAACCGTCGCCCCGCCAATTGAAACCGTGTCGGATAGGCGAGTGAGGGGACGAATCTGAACGCGGTCTTGCGCGGCGTGCTTTTCGATCACCTCCCATTCGGCGGTTTTAGGCTCCGCGCCGATCCAGAGGACAGGCGGGTGGAAGTTGTCGAGTACGGAAGCCAGACCGCCCATGTGATCGGAATGTCCGTGGGTCAGGACAGCGTAATCGAGGTGGCGGATGCGGCGGCTCCAAAGATAGGGCGAGACTACGTCTTCACCGATGTCTATTTGCGGCTTGCGCTTCATACGTTCCATGCCGGGGAAGCCGCCGGCATCGACCAGCATGGTCTGACCATTCGGAAAAACGAGAAGAAGGCTGTCGCCCTGGCTGACATCGATGGCCGTGACTTCGAGCATGCCGGGCCGGACGATGGGATTCCAGGGTTGCCGGCAAATGGCAGCGAACAAGGCCAGAGAAACGGTTAGCGTGAGCGAAATCCAGCGTTTCTGGCGGATGCACCAAGCTAGAAGAATCAGCGATAAGGCGAACGCGATGGCAAGGGAAAGCGGAATGGCCGCCATGCGCCAGGCGGGTTCAAAACGACCGTGAAAGATAGCGACTGCTTCGGCCCACTTAAGGAGCGTTCCGGTGATGAAAGCGAGCAGATGCGAGTTAGTGAAGATAGTAGCGATTCCCAACGGCACGACGCACAAAAGCAGCGGAACAACCAGGATGTTGGCGGTAAGCCCGGTGAAAGCGATGCGGTGGAAATAGCTGATGATGGGGAGCGCCAAGCCGAATTGGATGCAAGCAGACACAATGACCGCTTCCGCGACAAAGGCGGTGACTTGGGTGCCTTTCGCGACGATGGTTCGGCTGGTGGCGATGGAGAGGCGAGTCCAAATACTCAGGGTTTCAGCGAGAAGGCGGAGTTCGATGCGCCACTGAGCAGCCTGGGGCGGGTCGATTTTAGGGTCGTAACCTGGCTGGTCGAAGCGCCTCACCGATATGCGAAGCGGTTCGGTGGTCCGCTCCATGAGTGGGATGGCGAATGCCGCAATCGCGGCGGCGGAGAGGAAAGAGAGTTGGAAGGCGGGATCGAAGAGCTGATCGGGATCATAGAGCAGATAAATGAGACCGATTGCGGCGAGGACGTTCAGGATGCGGGTCTTACGGAAGAAATAGCTGGCGATCAGAAAGAAAGTAAAGCCGCTGGCAGCGCGCACGACGGGGGAATTCAGGCCGGAGATGAAGGCGTAAAACCAACTAGCGACAGTGGCTACCAGCAAGGCCGGCATGCGCCGAAGACGGAAAAGCCGGAGTATGAACAGCAGAGTGAAGGCGAGTACGGATATATGCAGACCGGAGATCACCAGGGCGTGGTAGGTGCCGGTAATACGGAAATCGTTGGTCCAGCGGCGTTCGACTCCGCTGGTTTCACCGATGAGGGTGCCTTGCAGCAGGCTGGCGGTTTGCTGGTCGCCCGGGAAGAGACGAATGATGCGGTCGAGAGCCCAGGTGCGGGTCTGATAAAGCCAAGCGAGGGCTTCGAAACCGCAGTGGCCGGGCTGAATTTTTATATCTTCGGGGCTGGCGACGAAGCCGGTCCAATAGATGTGCTGGGCGGCCAGATAGGCCGTGTAGTCGAAAGCGTCTGGATTCTGGAAGTTACGCGGGGAACGGATCTTGGCTGCGATCTCCACTGGCTGGCCGTAGTTGAGAGGAAGGTTTTCACCATCGCGGAGGCGCGTGGTGACGCGGATAGCCGATTTCGGATTGAGGTTAAGGGTGAATTGTTCGCGATCGGGCGAGAAGACGGGCGGGCTAGTGACGCAGCCGGACAGGAGGACGGTTTCGCCGTCAGCGGCATTGAGTCTCGGGAAACGGTCTTGGCGGTGGCTGACTTGGGCGGCTATGCCAAGCAGCGCCAAGGCGCTCGAAATTGCGGCGCGGCGAATCCAGATTCCGCTTCCAAACCAGAGGGAGCAGGCTAATGTCAGAGCGGCGAGGATGGCAGCTGGGAGTAGGTCAACTAGACGAAAGTAAAAGAAGTGGCCGATGAGGATGCCGCAAGCCAAGGCGGCGGCAGGCAGCAGAAGCGGCTCTTGGCGCACAACACAGTAGTGGCGCTAAGTAGGGGAATTGTCTCTCTTTCCAGAGGAAGAAGCGGCCGGCGTGATAGCGGAGCGCGCTTGTGCTGCTTCTTTAGGGCGAGGGCGGCCGCCCGGCCACTGGTCCGAGGTGACGATATCATGCCTGCATCGAAGGCAATACGCGGTAATCATGGCGTCGCTGGAAGACCATGTCAGGCGGTGACCTAAGACCAAGCAAAGGATCTTGCGCACATTCTCTCTGTTATTACATCGGCACTAAGGCTGAAAACTTTGGCCTTGACAGCGCTTCGCCAACTCGCCGATAATAAAGAAACATTAATAACGTGTGAGATAGTGAAAGTGTCAGCCTACCGATAGTGGGCTTTATCGCAACAACGATTTTTTGGTTTTGTTTCCGAGTACAAGCTTCCAGTAACATTTCTCCTCCAACCCAAACTATTGGCTGATCGGTTACAACCGATCAGCCTTTTCTTATTCCTTAAGACAAAAACCATACTCCGAATTGACATACGGGACATCCCCCTATACACTGGTAAGGTTTGGCGAGTTGATTCTTCGGCCTCCGAGCTACCGTGTCTTTTTAGGCATCCGGCCGGAAGTCGGGCCCCGCTGCTGAACCAATAAGGTCTTTCAGAGGTTTTGGAAGAGTGACGTTGGTGTCTGGTATGGGCTAACTCCGAAGTAGTTACCCTCGCGATTGAGGCTGGTGAATACGCTATATCAGCCTTCTGGCAATTGATTCTTCCGCAGTCGATTCGCTTCGTTTTCAGGACGGATCAGACCTGCTTACAAGGCCCCGATTTGAATTGACGGGCAGTTCAAAGTTTTTTCGTAGCGAAGGCGTGGAGCGCGCGCGTAAGCGTGGCGAGTCTGCGTGATTCGCGAAGTTTTGATTTGAGAGGAAACGAAGGTGTGAGTTTCCGTGCGGGAACCAATCCTTCAGTGAAGTATGCCGACTTTTAACCAACTTGTGCGCAAGGGCCGCAAAGAGACCCGCTACAAAACCGCCAGCCCGGCTTTGCAGGCATGTCCGCAGCGGCGCGGCGTTTGTACGCGCGTTTACACCACTACGCCGAAGAAGCCGAACTCAGCGCTACGCAAAGTCGCGCGCGTGCGCCTCACCAATGGAATTGAAGTAACCACTTATATCCCAGGCGTCGGACACAACCTCCAAGAGCACTCGATTGTACTGATTCGCGGGGGACGCGTGAAAGACTTGCCGGGCGTCAGATACCACATTGTGCGCGGAACGCTCGATACCGCCGGTGTGGCGAATCGTAAACAAGGCCGCTCTAAATATGGAGCGAAGCGTCCGAAGGGCGGAGCAGCCGCTGCCGCGCCAGCCAAGGGCAAAAAGAAGTAGGAGAAGCGAAAACCTAAATGCCGCGCCGTAGAAGACCAGAGCCGAGAGAAGTTATTCCCGATCCGCTGTACAACTCGACCCTTGTCGAGAAATTCGTGAACTCGATGATGTGGGACGGGAAGAAGACCACCGCGCAGAAGATTTTCTATCAAGCGATGGATGTCTTGCGCGAGCGCTCCGGCGACGATCCGCTGAAGGCCTTCAAGAAGGCCGTCGAAAACGTGAAGCCGATGCTGGAAGTGAAGACGCGGCGCGTGG
The DNA here is from genome assembly GCA_963718465.1 of Bryobacterales bacterium. Classification (GTDB taxonomy): domain Bacteria; phylum Acidobacteriota; class Terriglobia; order Bryobacterales; family Bryobacteraceae; genus Bog-105. The sequence continues at coordinate 164,866 of CAVQZK010000037.1, forward strand.
GCGGCGCTAATTATCAGGTTCCGGTGGAAGTGCCGCAGAATCGGCGGGTGAGTTTGGCTTTGCGCTGGATTATCACGAACGCGCGTACGCGGCCCGACAAAAGCATGGCTGACAAGCTGGCTAACGAATTGAACGATGCCTCCAATATGCGTGGAGGCGCAGTGAAAAAGAAAGACGATGTGCACCGCATGGCGGAAGCAAATAAGGCTTTTGCACACTATCGCTGGTAGTTTGCAGTAACTTTTGGATTTTGATATGGCACGCACTGTACCGTTACAAAAAATGCGCAATATCGGCATCATGGCGCACATTGATGCCGGTAAGACAACTACGACCGAACGGATTCTGTACTACACCGGCCGTACGCACAAAATCGGTGAAGTGCATGAAGGTACCGCCACGATGGACTGGATGGCGCAGGAGCAAGAGCGCGGCATTACCATTACCTCGGCGGCGACCACCTGCGAGTGGCGTGACATTACCATCAACATCATCGATACGCCGGGACACGTCGATTTCACAGCTGAAGTAGAGCGCAGTTTACGCGTGCTGGACGGAGCTTGCGCGGTGTTCGATGCCGTCGCCGGCGTTCAGCCGCAATCGGAAACCGTGTGGCGCCAAGCCGATAAGTACGGGGTTCCGCGTATTTGCTTCATCAACAAAATGGACCGCGTGGGTGCCGATTTCTATCGCTCGATAGAGACCATTGTCGACCGTTTGAGCGCGCGTCCGGTGCCCATCCAGTTGCCGGTGGGCGCCGAAGATCAGTTCAAGGGCGTGGTGGATCTGGTCACCATGAAGGCGCGCATCTGGCGCGACGAGACGCTGGGCGCGAAGTTCGACGATATAGACATTCCAGCCGATCTGCTGGAAAAAGCCAAGGAATACCGCGACAAGCTGATTGAAGCGGCATCTGAAACCGACGACCACCTGATGGAGAAATACATCGAGGGGAAGCCGATTACCGAAGCCGAATTGATGGCGGGTATTCGCAAAGCAACAATCGCGCAGAAGATTTTTCCGGTGATCTGCGGATCGTCCTTCAAGAACAAGGGCGTACAAAACCTGCTCGATGCGGTTTGCGACTACCTACCCTCGCCGCTGGATATTCCTCCGGTAAAGGGCCATTCGGTGGACAATCCCGAAGAGATTGTGATGCGCAAGCCGGAAGACAGCGAACCATTTTCGGCGCTGGTGTTCAAGATCATGACCGACCCGTTTGTAGGCCAGTTGTGCTTTATTCGCATATACTCGGGCAAGCTCAACGCGGGCGATACGATTTATAACGTCACCAAGGGCAGGAAAGAGCGCATCGGACGTTTGGTCAAGATGCACGCCAACAAGCGGGAAGAGATTCAGGAAATCTTTGCTGGCGACATCTGCGCGGCGGTGGGCCTGAAGCAGGTAGTGACGGGCGATACGATTTGCGATGAGAAAGCGCCGGTGCTGCTGGAAAACATTATTTTCCCGGCACCCGTGATCCAGCTTGCCATCGAGCCTAAGACCAAAGAAGACCAGGAAAAGCTGGGAGTGGCAATTCATAAGCTGGCTACGGAAGATCCCACGCTGCACGTCTCAACGGACCCGGAAACAGGCCAGACGATTCTGGCGGGCATGGGCGAGTTGCATTTAGAAATCATCGTCGACCGCATGCAGCGCGAGTTCAACGTCGGCGCGAATGTCGGTAAGCCGCAGGTCGCGTATCGCGAAACCATTCTCCAGAAGGCGGAGAACGATTACACGCATAAGAAGCAAACCGGCGGCAAGGGCCAATACGCGCGCGTCAAGCTGCGTGTTGAGCCCGACCCGGAGCAGAATTACGAATTCGTGAACGCCGTCACCGGGGGCAATATCCCGAAAGAATTCATTCCAGCCATCGATAAGGGAGTTGCCGAGGCGCTGGAAGGCGGTGTACTCGCTGGTTACGCGCTGAACAACATCAAAGTGACTGTGTTCGACGGCGATTATCACGATGTGGATTCGTCTGAAATGGCGTTCAAGATCTGCAGTTCGGTATGCGTGAAAGAAGCGCTGCGCAAAGCGAAGCCGGTGCTGCTTGAGCCGGTGATGCGCATTGAAGTTACGGTGCCGGAACAATACATGGGGCCCGTCAATGGCGATCTGATCTCGCGGCGCGGCCGTTTGGAAGGCACGGAGATCGCCGGCGGTTCGAACATTATCAAAGCAATGGTGCCGTTGTCGGAGATGTTCGGCTACGCCACTGAACTGCGTTCGCGAACACAGGGTCGCGGAAGCTTTAGCATGCACTTCGGGCAGTACGAAGAAGTGCCGAGAAACATAGCCGAGGAAATTATCAACCGCAACAAGGGCGGGGTCGCAACCAAGTAGAAAGGTGAACTAACATGGCGAAAGAGAAATTTAACCGGAACAAGCCGCACGTCAACATTGGAACGATCGGGCACATCGATCACGGCAAGACGACGTTGACGGCGGCAATCACCAAGACGCTGTCGAAGCATAATCCGAAGAACGTATTCCGCAGTTTCGATTCGATCGATAACGCGCCGGAAGAAAAAGCCCGCGGGATCACCATCGCGGTGGCGCACGTGGAGTATGAGACGGCGAACCGGCATTATGCGCACGTCGATTGCCCGGGCCATGCCGATTACATCAAGAACATGATCACCGGCGCCGCGCAGATGGATGGCGCGATTCTGGTGGTGGCGGCGACCGACGGCCCGATGCCGCAAACGCGCGAGCATATTCTGTTGGCCCGGCAGGTGGGCGTTCCCTATATTGTGGTCGCTTTGAACAAAGTGGACATGGTGGACGATGCCGAACTGCTGGAACTGGTGGAGCTGGAAGTGCGCGAGCTGCTGTCGAGCTATCAGTTTCCGGGCGACGATCTGCCGGTGGTGCGGGTGAGCGCTTTGGGGGCTTTGAACGGCGAACCGAAGTGGGAAGCCAGCGTGGACGAGCTGATGGCGAAGGTGGATTCCTACATTCCGATTCCGGAGCGTTTGATCGACAAGCCGTTCATCATGCCGATTGAAGATATCTTTTCGATCCAGGGCCGCGGCACGGTGGTGACGGGGCGCATTGAGCGGGGCATCTGCAAGGTGGGCGAGGAAATGGAGATCGTCGGCTTCACGGATACGCGCAAGACGGTGGTGACGGGCGTCGAAATGTTCAAGAAGCTGTTGGACGAGGGGCGCGCGGGCGATAACGTGGGTTTGCTGTTGCGCGGTATTGAAAAGAACGACGTGGAGCGCGGGCAGGTGATTGCGAAGCCCGGGTCGATCAAGGGCTACAAGCGGTTTAAGGGTGAAGTGTACGTGTTGTCGAAGGAAGAAGGCGGGCGCCATACGCCCTTCTTTAATGGCTACCGGCCGCAGTTCTATTTCCGCACGACGGATGTGACGGGCGTGGCGAAACTGCCGGAAGGCATGGAAATGGTGATGCCGGGCGACAACGTGGCGGTGGAAGTGGAGTTGATCACGCCGGTGGCGATGGATAAGGGACTGCGCTTCGCCATCCGCGAAGGCGGCAGAACGGTCGGCGCAGGGACCGTGACCGAGATACTTTCGTAGCAATGAACCAAGCATTGGGGAGGCAGCGCAGCCGTGCGGCCTCCTCGACGTGTGAATAGGGAATAAGAAGAAGGCCAATGAAAGAACGCATCCGTATCCGGCTTAAGGCGTACGACCACCGCATTTTGGATCAATCGACCGGCGATATCGTCGATACAGCCAAGCGCACGGGGGCTACTGTTGCCGGACCCATTCCGCTGCCGACCTTGAAGAACCGCTATACGGTTTTGCGGTCGCCGCACGTGGATAAAAAGTCGCGCGAGCAGTTTGAAATTCGTACCCATAAGCGCCTGCTCGATATTTTGGAGCCGACGCAGGAAACCGTCGATGCGTTGATGAAGCTTGATCTTCCGGCCGGCGTGGACGTTGAAATTAAGGCGTTCGGTAAGAAGTAGCGGGCGTTACGAAGCAGCAAGCAAGAGAGAAGCGAGAGAAACATGAGTCCAGGAATTCTCGGCAAAAAGATCGGCATGACGCAGGTGTTCAACGCGGAGGGGCAAGTTGTCCCCGTCACCTTGGTGAAAGCGGGCCCGTGTATCGTTACGCAGCGCAAGACGCCGGCGACCGACGGATACGATGCCGTGCAGCTCGGTTTGGTTGAGTACGCGAAAAAGCAGAATAAGCCGCTGACGAAGCACCTGGCGAAGTCGGGCGCGGAAGGCGTGAAGTTTCTGCGGGAATTCCACCTGGCGCACGGCACGGGCGATCTGAAACAGGGCGACCGGGTGTTGGCCGAAGAGTTTAAGCCGAAAGACGTCGTGGATGTGATTGGCACAAGCAAAGGCCGCGGTTTCGCCGGCTTGGTAAAGCGCCATCATTTTCGCGGCGGTCCGGCATCGCACGGTTCCATGTTCCACCGCGCGGCGGGTTCGATTGGCGCTTCCAGTTTTCCTTCGCGCGTGTTCCCGGGCATGAAGATGGCGGGGCGTATGGGAACCGATCAGGTGACCGTGCGGAACCTTGAAATTGTCAGCGTGGATACCGAGGACAACGTGATTGCGGTAAAGGGCGCCATTCCGGGGCCGAACGGCGGCTACGTAATGGTACGCCGGGCGAAGCGGTAGGCGCGAAGAGTTCAGGCAAGGATTAGAGACGATGCCGAGTGTAAATGTAGTGGATCTAAACAACGCCGCAGTGGGCTCGATAGAGCTCTCTGACATCGTGTTTGGCGCCGAAGTGAATGAAGCGCTGCTGTATGAAGCAGTGCGGCAGTACACTGCCGCCAAGCGGGGCGGCAACGCCGCCACCAAGACGCGCCACGAAGTGTCAGGTTCCGGCAAGAAGCTTTGGAAGCAGAAGGGTACGGGCCGCGCCCGTATGGGCTCTATCCGCTCGCCGCTGTGGCGGCATGGCGGCACGACGCACGGGCCGCAACCGCGCAGCTACGAATACAAATTACCGCGCAAGATGGTGTTGGGTGCATTGCGTTCGGCTCTGTCCGCCAAGCTGCGTGACGGTGAACTGCGCGTTGTGCGCGAATTCAACCTGGCCGATCACAAAACCAAGAATATGCTGCATGTACTGGGCACACTAGGCGCTAAGAAGACTGTGTTGCTGGTCGAAATCGGGGACAACGAAAACTTGCTGCGGGCATCGCGCAACTTGCCCGGCGTGAAGCTGGTTCCGACGAAAGACGTCACGGTATACGACCTGTTGAAGCATCAGGAGATACTTTTGAGCGAACCAGCCGCCCGGAAATTATCGGAGGCATTAGCGTAATGAACGTTTACGATGTGATTCGCCGCCCGTTGATCACGGAAAAAGGCCACCTGAAGCGCGAAGCGGAACGCACGCTGTGTTTCGAAGTGCATGTGGACGCCAATAAGATTGAGATCGCGCAGGCGGTCGAGATGGTGTTCAAAGTGAAAGTGTCCGACGTGCGCACCAGCATCACGTCGGGCAAGCTCCGGCGCCGCGGTCGTTTTACCGGTTACGCCTCGGATTGGAAAAAGGCCTACGTCCGCCTGGCTGAAGGACAAAAGATTCCCGAGTACGCCGAGATCTAAAAAGGAAGCACGCTATGCCTATTAAAAGTTTTCGTCCGACAACGCCCACGCGGCGCTTCCAAACCTATCTGACCCGTGAAGACATCACGAAGGACCGGCCTGAGAAATCGCTGGTGGAAGGCAAGAAACGCACCGGCGGCCGCACCGCGAACGGTCGCACATCGAGCCGCTTTATCGGCGGCGGCGCGAAGCAAGCTTACCGCCTGATCGATTTCAAGCGCGACAAAGCAGGTGTGGAAGCAGTAGTTGCTTCGATTGAGTATGATCCGTGCCGTTCGGCTCGCATCGCCCTGCTGCATTACACCGATGGCGAAAAGCGCTACATCGTTTGCCCCGTGGGCCTCGAAGTGGGCCGCAAGGTTACGTCCGGTCCGGAAGCCGACATTCTGGTAGGGAATGCCCTGCCGCTGAAGAATATTCCGGCAGGTACGGTGGTGCATAACATCGAACTGCGGCCCGGTAAGGGTGGACAGATGGCGCGCTCGGCCGGTGCGCAAGCGCAATTGGTTTCGAAAGAAGGCGGGATCGCTCTATTGAAGCTGCCCTCGGGCGAAATACGCAGAGTGCAGTTGGAGTGCATGGCAACTGTCGGCCAGGTGGGCAATGTGGAGCATGAGAACGTTTCGTTCGGCAAAGCGGGAAGATCGCGCTGGTTGGGCCGGCGTCCCCACAATCGCGGCGTCTCGATGAATCCGGTCGATCACCCGCATGGCGGCGGCGAGGGCAAAACCTCCGGCGGGCGTCATCCGGTAACGCCGTGGGGCCAGCCAACACGCGGTTTCAAGACGCGCAATAACAAGCGCACCGACCGCGAACATCGTCACGCGGAAAGCTAAGAAGCGGTAAGGACAAGGAATCGGTATGAGTCGATCACTGAGAAAGGGACCGTTCACGGACGATCACCTGGCCAAGAAGGTGGAAGCGTTGAACGTCAAGAACCAAAAGGCGGTTGTGAAGACCTGGTCGCGGCGGTCCACGATTGTGCCTGATTTCATCGGACACACGCTCGCTGTGCATAACGGCAAGAAATTTATTCCGGTGTATGTGACCGAGAATATGGTGGGCCACAAGCTGGGCGAATTTTCGCCGACGCGGACGTTCAAAGGGCATGCGGCTAAATCTACGGAAAAGGCGGCTAAATAGCTATGGCAGCATCACTGGCGCGCGCCGAAGCCCGTTACCTGCATGTCTCGCCGCAAAAGGCGCGTTTGGTAGTCGATATGATTCGCGGCCAGCAGGCGGGCGCTGCGATTGATATTTTGAACGCCGTCAACAAGCGTATTGCCGGGGCGGTGGAGAAAGTTTTGAAATCGGCCATCGCGAATGCGGAGAACAAATCGGACGACGTAGATGTCGACAGGCTTTTTGTGTCCGAAGCTTACGTAAACGAAGGCCCCCGCCAGAAGCGCATTCGTCCGGCCCCGATGGGCCGCGCTTACCGTTATCAGCGCCGCACCGCGCACATTGTCGTGCTGGTGGACGAACGCGCCGAAGCGGAAGCAGGAGAGGAATAAGAATGGGTCAGAAAGTACATCCTTACGGCTTCCGCCTGGGCGTCACCAAAACCTGGCGCTCGCGATGGTTCGCCAAACAGGATTATTCGAAGCTGTTGCATGAAGACCTGGAGCTGAAAGAATCGCTGCTCGAACGGTTGAAGGCTGCGGGCGTCAGTTCCATCGAAGTCGATCGGCCGGGCAATAAGCTTCGGATCACGATTCGCACCTCCCGTCCGGGCATCATCATCGGCCGTAAAGGCGCGGAAATTGAAAAGCTCAAGGGCGAACTGGCGAAGACGACCAAGCGTGAAGTCTTCATCGACATTCAGGAAGTGCATCGTCCGGAACTGGACGCGCAACTGGTGTCGGAATCGATCGCGCTGCAGCTCGAAAAGCGCGTGGCGTTCCGCCGTGCCATGCGTAAGGCTGTCGATTCGGCGTTGCGTTTTGGATGCAAGGGCATCAAGGTTCGCGTATCGGGCCGTTTGAACGGCGCTGAAATCGCACGCAGCGAGTGGTATTTGCAAGGCCAATTGCCGTTGCACACCTTGCGCGCCGATATCGATTACGGATTCAGCCAAGCCTATACGACCTATGGCGTGATCGGTATCAAGGTTTGGGTCTACAAAGGCGAAGTAATCGAAGGCGGAAACCGCGCCAAGAATTCGCTGCGAAACGAAGGTGAACCACGGCGGCGCCGGCGTGACGATCGCGGCGGGGACCGTGGCGGAGATCGCTTCGGAGATCGTGGGGGTGATCGCGGCGAACGGCGAACACCAGTCGCGAGCGCGGCTCCACCTCCTGAAGTATCCGGTCCGATCATGCAAGCCGCTCCTGCCGATCTGCCGAAGCCTGCTGCATCGCCGGTCATTCCGCCGATGAGTGCGCCAGCCGGGCCATCGTGGAAACAGGAACAACCGAAGGCGAGTGAACCGGTGAACGCCGCGCCCGCTGCAGAACCAGTTGCGGAGGCGACAGCGCCACCTGCGGCAGCACCAGTTGGGGAAGGCCCACCTGCGCCAGCACCGGCCGCTGAAGAGCCAGTCGAGAAGAAGGAGTCGCAGGAATAGGCGCGTAGGCGCTTGTTCGTCAGGAGAAACCCGCTATGTTGATGCCGAAGAAAGTGAAGTTTCGTAAGCAGCAGCGCGGCCGCATGACCGGGAAAGCCTGGCGCGGTTCGACGCTCTCTTTCGGCGAGTTCGGTTTGAAAGCGTTGGAGTGCGGCTGGGTCTCCAACCGCCAGATTGAGGCGGCTCGTATTGCGATGACCCGCTTTATTAAGCGCGGCGGCAAGGTTTGGATCAGGGTATTCCCCGATAAGCCGATCACAAAAAAACCGCCGGAAACCCGCATGGGTAAGGGAAAAGGCGCGCCTGAAGCGTGGGTGGTTGTCATCAAGCCGGGCCGGATTCTGTTTGAGATGGAAGGCGTTTCGATCGCTACCGCGACCCAAGCCATGCGCTTGGCGGCGGCGAAATTGTCGGTGCCGACCAAGTTCATTGCACGTAATCAGCCTGAAGCAGTGAAGGTGGGCTAGGCGAGAGATATGAAGCAGAAGAATTTCAGCGGTTTGGACTCGACCGAAATACAGCGCCAGCTTCAGGATTCGCAGGAGCAGTTGTTCCGTTTGCGTTTCCAGATGGGTATGGGCCAGACCGAAGGGCTTAAGAAATACCGGACGCTGCGGAAAGAGCGTGCGCGGATGTTGACGGTATTGCGCTCGAAAGGAATTGGCGGGCGAAAAGATTGAACCGCTGGCAGCAGCCCGGCCGGCGGCGCCGCAGACCAAGGAAAAGCGCAAGGGCGGTTTGGCAGGCTTATTCAGGCGGAAGAAGAAGTAAGAGGAATTTCGAGAGAACAATGGCCGCAACAGAACAGGGCGCCGAGCAGAGCACCGAGAAGGCGATCGGGCATAAGAACGAAAAAGTAGGCGAAGTAATTTCGACCAAGATGGCCAAAACCATTGTGGTTGAGGTGACGCGCCGCGACCGCTCATCCGGTGTATAAGCGGATTGTCATGAAGCGGAAGAAGTTTTACGTCCACGACGAAGAACAATCGGCCAAGGTAGGCGACGTGGTGCGGATTGTGGAGTGCCGCCCGCTGAGCAAGCTGAAGCGCTGGTCGCTCGGAACAGTGATCCGGCGCGCGGTACAAGTCGTGGTCGATCACCCTGCGCTTACTGAACAGGCCGACACGCGCGTGAAGAAGACGCTTAAGAAAAAGAAAAAGTAAGGAAGATGCCTTGAGCTTTGTGGAGCTGAGGGCCAGGTCTTTAGGAGAAACGTCATGATTGGAATGCGAACAATTCTGGAGGTTGCCGATAACAGCGGCGCCCGCAAGCTGCAATGCATCTTGCCGCGCGGCGGCGATCTGGGACTGCGCGCGGGATTGGGCGACATCATCACGGCTAGCGTTAAGGAAGCCGCGCCCGATTCCACCATCAAGAAGGGCAAAGTAGTGCGCTGCGTAATAGTGCGCATGCGGAAAGAGACGCGGCGCAAGGACGGCACCTATATCCGTTTCGATTCGAACGCGGCGGTGCTGATTAGCGAAGTGGGCGAGCCGGTGGGAACGCGCGTGTTCGGCCCGGTAGCGCGCGAATTGCGCGACAAGCGCTTCATGAAGATAGTGTCGCTCGCGCCGGAGGTTCTATAAATGCCGAAGATTGCTTATAAGCGCCGCCAGGAAAAGGGCGAGCGGAAGCCGGTTCGCGTCAAGATCAAGAAAGACGATTTGGTCCGCGTTATTGCGGGCAAGGACAGAGGCAAGACGGGCAAGGTTCTCGAAGTAGATCGTGTTTCGCGCAAGGTGACGGTGGATGGGGTGGGTGTCGTGAAGCGCCACACGCGTCCGAATCCGCAGAAGCAGATCAAAGGCGGCATCGCTGAAAAGCCGCTGCCGATCGACGTTTCGAACGTAATGATTCTGACCGCGGGCGGCGTTCCGACGCGGGTAGGTTACAAGCTCGACACTGTGGGCGGGAAAGTGCGCCGGACACGTATTGCACGCAAGAGCGGCGAGACGCTCGACAGGAAGTAGCGGCCGTTTGGCGCGGTATTAAGGACTAGGTAGATGGCGGACAAGAAAGACAAAGACAGCAAGCAGCCGGCGGGCGAGCAGAAAGCTGCTAAGCCCGTTGGTGAAAAGAAGGCCGGCGAAAAGCGGCCTCGCCAAGGGAAAACGGATGGCGGCGGCATTGTTCTCGAGAAGGCGGCCGTCTCGAAAGCGGCGAGCGGCCATGCGCGGCTTCGCGAGCATTACGTGAAGACTGTTGTACTGGCGCTCAAAAAAGAGTTTGGGTACAAAAACCCGAACGCGGTGCCGAAGGTGAATAAGGTCGCGCTCAATATCGGTCTAGGCGAAGCGACCGGCAACAGCAAGCTGATGGACGGCGCGGTGAACGAAATGATGGCCATCGCCGGACAGAAGCCGGTGGTGACGAAGGCGAAGAAATCGATCGCCGCGTTTAAGCTGCGCGAAGGCATGGCGATTGGCTGCATGGTGACGCTGCGCGGCGACCGCATGTACGAATTTTTGGATCGTCTGATGAACGTAGCTCTGCCGCGCGTCCGCGATTTCCGGGGTGTTTCGCCGAAATCGTTCGATGGCCGCGGCAACTATACGCTCGGGTTGAAAGATCAGCTGATCTTCCCTGAGATTGATTACAACAAGGTGGAAAAGACGAAGGGCATGAACATTTCGATCACAACCACCGCAAAGACCGATGCGGAAGGCCTGGCGCTGTTGCGCAGCATGGGCATGCCGTTCAGGCAGTGAGAAGGAAGCGCATTTAATTAATGGCAACTACTGCGAAGATCGCCAAGGAAGAAAAGAAGCTGGCTGAGATAGCGCACGCGCGCGCGACGAAGACGCCGGTGAAATTCCCGACGCGGCTACGGAACCGCTGCAAGAACTGCGGCCGGCCGCGCGGATTTCTGCGCAAGTTCAGGCTGTGCCGGATCTGTTTCCGGAAGTTCGCGCTGGCTGGTGAAATACCAGGCGTGACGAAAGCCAGCTGGTAGCAGCGCATCGCTGGCCAATGCGGCCACGTGCGTTGAAGAACGAAAAGGTTTACACAATGAAAGGTGCTGAAGGAAAGTAAATGACAGCAGACCCCATTGCCGACATGCTGACGCGTGTACGCAACGCGCTGATTGCGCGCCACCCGAAGGTGGACGTTCCGGCGTCACGGCTGAAAAATGAGCTGGCCCGGATACTCAAAGAAGAAGGCTACATCCTCAATTACAAGCTGACTGAGGAAGGCGCGAAGAAATTTATCCGCCTGTATCTGAAGTACACACCCGGTAATTTGCCGGTGATTTCGCGCATCGAACGCGTGTCGCGCCCCGGTTGCAGGGTGTATATCGGCAGCAAGGAAATCCCCCGCATTCTGGGCGGCCTTGGAATCAACATTCTCACCACCCCGAAGGGCGTGATGACCGGTTCGACCGCGCGTAGAGAAGGCGTGGGCGGCGAAGTTCTCTGTCAGATCTGGTAAGGACCAACGCATGTCAAGAGTAGGAAAGAAGCCCATTCCCCTGCCGTCAGGGGTCAAAATCAAGATCGGCGAAGAACTGCAGGTCGAAGGACCTAAGGGAAAACTGTCGGTTCCCATTCCAGCAGGCATACACTTCGAGCAAAAGGCCAACACGCTTGAACTGGTGCGCGACAGCGAGAAACTCGCCGCGCTGCACGGGCTGACGAGAGCGCTGGCCGCGAACGCCGTGCAAGGCGTTTCGACCGGATTCACGCGCGAGCTCGATATTGTCGGCACCGGTTATCGCGCCGACGTAAAGGGCAAAGTCGCGACATTCACGCTGGGTTATTCGCACCCCATCGAGTTGCTGTTGCCGGCGGGTATCGATTTAAAGATCGATAAGCAAACCCACCTGGTGCTGACAGGTTACGACCGTCAGGAGATTGGGCATGTCGCCGCGCAGATTCGCTCGTTGCGTCCGCCCGATCCATACAAGAACAAGGGCGTCCGCTACACCAATGAAGTGTTGCGTAAGAAGGCCGGTAAGACCGGGGCGGGGAGTAAGTAATGGCTCAGGCTGGAAGAAACGAAATACGTCTACGCATTCACAAACGGATTCGCGCGCCGCGTGGCCGGTACGCAAGAGCGGCCGCGTTTGGCGGTATTCCGCAGCATCAACCATATTTATGCGCAGGTGATCGACGATCAGCAAGGTCACACGATTGCCGCGGCTGCCTCCACCGAAAAAGACCTCAAGGGTAAAGGTGGGAATGTAGAAGGCGCGAAGCTGATCGGTAGAGCAGTAGCGCAGCGCGCCAAAGACAAAGGCATCACGAAAGTCGTTTTCGACCGTGGCGGTTACTTGTACCACGGGCGCGTCAAAGCGCTGGCGGATGCCGCTCGGGAAGCTGGACTGGAGTTTTAATCGAATGGCATCAAATGGCACGGCCAAACGGATTGACGCGCAAAGTCTGAACCTGAAAGAACAGGTTGTGAGCATTAACCGCGTGACGAAGGTCGTCAAGGGCGGCAAGAATATGAGCTTTTCGGCGCTGGTCGTAGTAGGCGATCCGGTTGCAAAGGTCGTTGGTTACGGTACCGGGAAGGCCAAGGAAGTTCCTTCGGCGATCAAGAAGGGCATTGAAGCGGCAAAAAAGAATTTGCGCAAAGTGCATGTGCTTGAGACCACCATCCGCCATCCTGTATTGGGGCGTTTCGGCAGCGGGCTGGTGCTGTTGAAGCCGGCTCCGGCAGGTACCGGCGTCATTGCGGGCGGACCAGTTCGTGCGGTGATTCAAGCCGTTGGTATTCCGAACGTGCTGACCAAGTCGATTGGTTCGCATAATGCGCACAACGTAGTGAAGGCCACCATCGATGCGTTGGAGCAACTGTGCGACAAGAACGCGATAGCCGAAATGCGCGGTTTGGCAATCGACAAATTGTAAACGCGGAAACAAAGGATAAGGGCAGAAGGAAATGGCCGAAGGCAAAATTAAAATAAGGCTGGTGCGCAGCCCCATCTGCACGCCGCAAAAGCACAAGAACATTGTGAAGTCGCTTGGGCTTCATAAAATCAACCGCACGGTGGAACGTCCCGATACGCCCGGTTTCCGCGGCATGGTGGCGAAGATTCCCCATCTGCTGGAGATCGTCAAGGATTAACCGACCATGAATTTAAGTAATCTGCGGCCTCCCAAAGGCCAGAAAAAAACGAAGCGCCGCTTGGGCCAGGGTATGGGCACGGGGCGCGGCAAATTTGCGGGCCGCGGTGCGAAGGGCGCGAAATCCATCTCGGGCTACAGCAAGATGCGCGGCTTTGAAGGCGGCCAGATGCCGTTGCATCGCCGTTTGCCGAAACGCGGATTCAACAACATCTTTCATAAGGAATACGCGGTGATCAACGTGGGCGCGCTCGAAAAGCTGGAGGGTGACAGCTTTACGCCCGAGTCTTTGAAGACAGCGGGTTTTGTGAAAAAATTGGGTGCCGGGTTGAAAATTTTGGGCAATGGCGAATTGACGAGAAAGATCACCGTCACGGCGCATGTGTACTCTAAATCGGCCCTCGATAAAATTCAAAAGCAGGGTGGCAGTGCTGAGGTAATAGCCAAGCCGGTCCCCGGCGACAGAGCGGCAGTAAAGAAGTAAGCTGAAGCGAACTGCTTGTTAAGCAGATCGGGGAACGTGAACCATGACCAAGTTTTTCGAAGCACTCGCTAATGTCTTCCGGATCCCGGATCTCCGGAAGCGCGTTCTCTTCACGCTGGGTCTGCTGGCGGTTTACCGGGTGGGCGCTTATATACCCACTCCGGGTATCGCCACAGCACGTTTTGAGGCGTTTTTCACGCGCAACGCGCAATCCGGTTTCCTGGGATATTTCGATCTTTTCAGCGGTGGCATGTTGCGCCGCATGACCATCTTCGCGCTGGGGATTACCCCGTATATTACGGCGTCGATCATCCTGCAGCTTTTGACGGTCGTTATTCCGACCCTGGACAAATTGCAAAAAGAGGGTGAATTAGGCCGGCGCAAGATCACGCAGTGGACCCGTTATTTGACCGTAGGCCTGGCAATCGTTCAATCGTTCGGTATCGCGGCAGCGCTAAAAGGGTCTGAAGGAAATTTTGTTCTCGGCGCTGAGAGCGGATGGGGCAGCTTTCGCTTTATTGCGATGACCATGCTCACCTTTACCGCGGGTTCGGCTTTCATTATGTGGCTGGGCGAACAGATTACCGACCGTGGCATTGGCAACGGCATGTCGCTGATCATCTTCACGGGAATCGTCGTTGGACTGCCAACGGCGATCGCCAGCATATACCGAAACACCTTTGTGACGCATCAGTGGAATACGCTGCAGATGATCTTCATTGTGATCGTGATGATAGCGGTGGTCGCATTCATCGTGCTGGTGGAACGAGGCGAGCGGCGCATTCAGGTGCAGTATGCCAAACGGGTGATTGGACGCAGGATGATGGGCGGCCAATCGACGCATTTGCCATTGAAGGTGAATGCGGGCGGTGTGATCCCGATTATTTTCGCTTCGTCGCTGCTGGCCCTGCCATCCACCTTCCTGCAATTCCCGTTCTTTAAGAACAGTCCCTGGCTTAGCAGTTTACTGAGCGCTTTCGGCGGTGCGGAACCTCTCTACTACCTCGCGTTCATAGCCCTGATCGTCTTCTTCTGCTTCTTTTATATTTCAATTATTTTCAACCCCAGCGAAGCGGCTGACAATATGCGCAAGTACGGCGGGTTCATTCCGGGCATTCGTCCGGGTAAGAATACGGCCGACTACATGGACAAGATCCTCTCGAAGATCACCGTCGTGGGTGGCTTGTACCTGGCGATTCTCGCCATTATCCCGCAGATCATGATTTCGGGTATTAAGTTGCAGCGGCTTCCGCTGGTGGGGAATTTTATCGATGCACACTTCCCCCGCTTCCTGCTGGACGGCTTAGGAGTAACGTTTTATTTCGGCGGTACATCGCTGCTGATCGTGGTTGGCGTGGCGATGGATACGGTTAATCAAATTGAGGCGCAGTTAATTATGCGCCATTACGAAGGCTTCACGCCTCGCTCCGGTCGAGTCCGGGGACGCCGCTAAAACAAAAGAGTCTGATTGGCCACTACAACGACCAACTCGCTGGCCCCGGCACTCATCCTGTTTGGATCGCCGGGCTCCGGAAAGGGGACGCAGGCCAAGTTGCTGCGCCAGTGCTTGAAAGGTCCGCATGTATCCACTGGCGATATGCTGCGCTCGCATATCAGCGCGGGCGACGAACTGGGGCGGAAAGCGGAGAAGCTGATTAAAACCGGCAAGCTGGTACCAGACGAAATGGTGAACCAACTCGTGCAAATCAGGCTTGAAAAGCCGGATTGCCGGGGAGGAGTCATTTTGGATGGCTATCCGCGGACGGTGAATCAGGCTAAAGCGTTGTTGGAAATGACTGAAAAGGATGGGTTCCGGCCCGCCGTGGTACACTTGGTGGTTGACTACGAAAAAATCGTAGCCCGCCTAAGTGGCCGCCTGCAGTGTCCTGTTTGTGGAACCCTGTATAGTCAAACGACAAAACCTTCCAAAGTCGCTGGCGTTTGCGACCTGGATGGGGCGACTTTGGTGACCCGCGAAGACGATCGGGAGTCGGTGATCCGGGAGCGATTGCGCGAATACGATTCGCAGACGTTGCCGATTCTCAAATTTTTCACCGATGCGGGGATCCCGATGCTCGCTATCGACGGCGGGGAAGCAACCCCTGACCAGATCATGAAGCGGATCTGCGAAGGACTGATGGATTCGGGCGTGTTAGTGGACGAAGCGGCGGCTCCTCGGGTATGAGCGTGAGGCCTTGATTGTGCGGCGAAGTTCGGTGGAGCTAGAGAAACTGCGAAGAAGCGGTCTCCTTGTGTACCGGATATTGAACGATCTGAAGGCGATGGTGGGTGAAGGCGTTACCACGCACGAGTTGGAGGTAGCGGCCGAGAAGATGATTGCGGATGCTGGAGCCAAGCCTGCGTTCAAAGGATATTACACGCAAGCGGCGGGCACGAAGTTTCCTTTTGTGCTTTGTGCCTCGGTGAACGAAGAGGTGGTGCATGGCATGCCCTCGGCGAAGCGCAAGCTGAAACCGGGCGATATCGTTTCCCTCGATACCGGGGTTCTGTTGGACGGTTATTACGGCGATTCCGCGGTGACTGTGGCGGTCGGTGAAGTGAACGATTCGGTGAAGCGCCTGTTGAAGGTGACCGAAGAAAGTTTGGAATTGGCGATTGAACGGGTTCGTTCCGGCAATCGCTTGTTTGACGTTTGTGGAACGGTTGAGAAGCACGTTGTTTCGAACGGCTTTTCAATTGTTCGCGAGTTTGTAGGACACGGGATTGGCACTTCGTTGCACGAAGAGCCGCAGATTCCGAACTATGTGGATCGGCGCGGTGAAAATCCGCGGCTGAAACCGGGTATGGTGCTGGCGATTGAACCCATGGTGAATGCCGGCAAACCTGAGACGAAGGTGCTGTCGGATAAATGGACGGCGGTGGCGAAAGACGGTTCTTATTCGGCCCACTTCGAACACATGGTGGCGGTAACGGACAACGGCCCGTGGGTTTTGACCAGGCCTTGATGGGCTGAAGCAGTTAATGGAAGCAACAAAACAGGCGCCCGTTGAAGCGGAACGTAACGCTGAGGGATTGATAGTGGAGTTGCTTCCGAGCGCGCTTGTAAGAGTAAGGCTGGAAGGCGAGCATCAGTTGATCGCTCATCTGCCCAGCACGCAGCGGGCGAATTTTATGCGTTTGCGGGTAGGAGACCGGGTGCGGGTCGCGCTCTCGGTGGAAGACCGGACGCGCGGGCGGATTTTAGAGCTTTTGACGAGATAGCGGGAAGGGTTAGTGAAATGAAAGTACGGGCATCGGTTAAGAAATTGTGTGACAAGTGCAAGGTGATTCATCGCCACGGTGTCGTGCGCGTCATTTGCACAAATCCCAAACATAAGCAGCGGCAAGGTTAGTAAAAGGAAATATGGCGCGTATAGCAGGCGTTGACTTACCAGCAAGGAAGCGGGCAGCCATTGGGCTGACCTACATTTACGGCATCGGGCGCACCCGGGCGTTGTCTCTTCTTCACCGGGCGCAAGTGGACCCCGAGAAGAAAGTGGCCGACCTGTCGGAGGAAGAAGTAAACCACCTTCGCACTTTGATTGAAGGTGAAGGCGCAATTGAGGGCGATCTCCGCAAGGAAAACTCAATGAACATCAAGCGCCTGATGGAAATGGGTTCGTATCGCGGTTTGCGTCACCGCCGCGGCTTGCCAACCCGGGGCCAGCGCACGCACACTAACGCTCGTACGCGTAAGGGTCCGCGCAAGGGTACCGTCGCCAACAAGAAGAAAGCCACCGGTAAGACGTAAGGGAGATTTGACGTAAATGGCGAAGGCACCCGCGAAAACAACAAAGAAGAAATCCTTCAAGAAGAAGGAAAAGAAGAACGTTCCATTTGGGACGGTGTACGTTCAAGCGTCGTTCAACAATACGATCGTCACGTTCACCGATCCGCTGGGGAATGTTCTGGCGTGGTCGAGTTCCGGTTCGCTCGGATTCCGCGGATCGCGCAAAGGAACGCCCTTCGCGGCCCAGCAGGCGTCCCTCACTGCGGCTAACAAAGCCAAGGAATCGGGACTGCGGGCCGTGGAAGTTCGCGTGGCTGGTCCCGGTTCAGGTCGTGAATCGGCGGTGCGTGCGCTGGCGACGGCGGGCATTGAAGTCAAGTCGATCAAAGACGTGACGCCGATACCGCACAACGGTTGCCGGCCGCCTGAAGAAGCGGCGCGTCTAGCGGCCGCGTTTGATTTTTTAAGGCAGTTTTCACTGCTCTTGAGTAATTTAAGCGGGAAGAAGGCCAATAGGCTGTAAACCGCACCTGACAGGCCCGACTCAGATGAGTTGTGGCATTTTGTGGAGGTCATTGATTGGCACGATATAGTGGCCCGGTCTGCCGGCTCTGCCGGCGCGAGGGCATGAAGTTGTTTTTGAAAGGCGAGCGCTGCCACACCGAGAAGTGTGCGATTGAAAAGCGCAATTTCCCGCCCGGCCAGCATGGAAAAGACGGGAAAAAGTCCAAGGTGATGGGCTATGGCTTGCAACTGCGTGAGAAGCAGAAGGCTCGCCGATACTACCAGGTGCTCGAAGGCCAGTTCCGGAATCTTTACGAAAAGGCCGCGAATCAGAAAGGTATCACTGGCGAGTTGATGTTGGCCGCGCTCGAAAAGCGCCTCGACAACGTCCTGTATCGCATGGGTCTGGCTACCAGTCGCGCGCAGGGGCGTCAGGTTGTCCGCCACGGACACGTAGTAGTCAATGGCAAGAAAGTTAATATTCCCTCTTTTACTGTGCGAGTGGGCGATGTCGTCGAAATCCGGGAAAGCAGCAAGAACAATAGCAGCATTCTTGGGGCTCGCGATGCGACCGCGCACTCACCCAGCCCCTCGTGGCTGGAAGTTGACCGCGATGCATTGAAAGCCCGTATTTTGCAGCAACCCAAGCGTGAAGAGTTGGTGCAGATTCAACTGAATGAACAGCTCATCGTCGAGCTGTACTCGAAGTAATTTCGACGAATCGACGAAAAGGATAAGCAGAATCAACTATGTTTAAAGGATTCCAGAAGCCTAAGCGTTTAGTCGCGAATACCGAAACCCTCACTGAGCGTTTCGGCCAGTTCACGGCCCAGCCTTTCGAGCGTGGATTCGGATCCACCATCGGTACCGGCCTTCGCCGTGTACTGTTGAGCTCCATTGAAGGCGCAGCCATCACCGGTGTGCGCATTGATGGCGTCTCGCACGAATTCAGTCCCATTCCCGGTGTGGTGGAAGATGCCACCGACATCATTCTCAACTTGAAGCAAGTGCCTTTCAAGATGATGGGCGAGGGGCTGCGCATCGCCCGTTTGACAGTTGAGGCTCCTGGCGAAGTAATGAGCAGCCAGATTGAGACCGATGCTGACGTTGAGGTGCTCGACCGTAATTTGCATATCGCCACTGTGGGCGAGGGCGGCAAGCTGAACATCGAGATGCGGATCAAAAGCGGCCGCGGTTACGTTTCAGCCGACCGCAATTACGACGAAGATCTGCCGATCGGCTACATTCCCATCGATTCGGTTCATTCGCCGGTTCGCAAAGTAAACTACACTGTCGAGGCGGCGCGTCTCGGCCAGAATACCGATTACGACAAGCTGACCATCGAAGTCTGGACCAACGGCGCCATTTCTCCGCAAGACGCCATTGGCCAGGCATCGAAGCTGCTTAAAGACCACATGACCATCTTCATCAACTTTGAAGAGACTCCTGAGGTGACCGAAGAGCCGGCCGAGCGCGCGCTCAACCAGATGAACGAAGTGCTGAACCGTTCGGTGGAAGAACTGGAGCTCAGCGTCCGTTCTTACAATTGCCTCAAGAACGCCAATATTCAAACTATTGGCGACCTGGTGCAGAAGACCGAATCGGAAATGCTGCGCACTAAGAACTTCGGGCGTAAGTCGCTGAACGAAATCAAGGAAATCCTTTCGGGTTTGGGATTGTCGTTCGGCATGAAGTTCGATTCGCAAGGCCGTCTGGTAGGCGGCGCGCCGCCTGCCTCGCATGCCGATTTCGCCGAAGCCTACGCTGGAGCCGAGGACTAATCGATGCGCCACCGCAAAGCTGGAGTAAAGCTTAAACGCGACGTGAGTGCCCGGCGCGCGCTGTTGCGCGGCTTGGTAACGAACGTCATTGAAGAAGAGCGCATCACTACTACGATTCCGAAAGCGAAAGCCGCCCGGCCGCTGGTGGAGAAGATGATTACGCTCGCCAAGAAAGACAGCGCGCATGCCCGCATGCAGGCCGGCGCTTTCCTGACAAAGCCTGAAGCAGTGGAGAAGCTGTTTGAAAAGCTTGGTCCCCGCTTCAACCAGCGCAACGGTGGCTACACTCGAATCGTCAAGCTCGGGGCCCGCAAGGGCGATGGCGCCGAAACCGCCAAACTCGAACTGGTTGGTTCGGAACTCGTCAAGCGTGCCGCCGAACGCGCTGTCCGCCGCGAGGAACGCCTCAAGCAAATGCGCGAAGGCCAACAAGGCGAAGCGGGCGGCGAAGAAAAGGGCTAAGAAAAGTTCGCAAATTTAAGAATCAAAAGCCAGCGGCTAAAATGCTTGCGGGCTTTTGATTCGGGTGCCGAATGCAGCCCTCAAACGCTATCGCAGGGTTTCTTTCTTAGTTCTTTCGGCAATTTGTGAAAATCTAAGATGAGCGCTGTTCGGACAGCTTCGTCACGCTCGGTTAAAAGTGCCTTATGTAGGCGCTCCGCCGACGATGAGTCTCCGCGTTTCCCGAGGAAGTTGCTGGCAGCCATCCTTACAGCGTCGAATTTACTTTGCAGTAGTGCTGGGCAGATGTTGTCGCGTATTTCTCGCAAATCGTCAGCTGGCAGATTGGGTGTCCGTACCAAAACGGAAAATGCCATCCAAATAGGCTGAAAATTGCCGTCGTCGGGATTGGGGTCGCTTGATCTAAGAACGACTACCGTATCGGCTAAACAATCATTCATGCCAAGTTGGGATGCCGTTTGAGCTGCCATCATCCTAAGAACCGCGAGCGAAGCAAGCGAGATTCGAGCCCCGGGGACCGTCTCGTTTTCAAGCGCAACCAAAATAAGAGGAGTGGCGTCCTGTGGTGAACGATCAGCCAGCAATTTCGGCGGCACGCGTCCTTACGTCAGCTGCTGGATCGTGCAAAGCCGC
This sequence comes from Bryobacterales bacterium, assembly GCA_963718465.1. GTDB lineage: Bacteria > Acidobacteriota > Terriglobia > Bryobacterales > Bryobacteraceae > Bog-105. The sequence continues at coordinate 185,652 of CAVQZK010000037.1, forward strand.
TAATAAGGCACTCTTAGTAAGTGGCATATGATATTTTTCCTCGTTCGGTCATCCCGTCCTGTTCTTTGTTATTTCACCATTCGGTTGACGACCGCTTGCTGAACAAGTTGACTTGAGAAACCAGGGCAGATGGCCGGCGTCGAACGAATCGACTCCAGATGTCGGTCTCCCGACCAAAGCTGGCGGGCGTTTCCCCCGGTCACTGTTTCACCAGAATTCTGGTTTCATGCCCCGGCGTCTTCCGGACAGGCCGAACGATTCACACTCGCATACTGCAAGAGCGGCGTTCACCGCCGCTTGAGTTCCTCGACCATGCCATTTGCGCCGGTCGATCTCGACTGCTTTACTTAGCGGCCAGTCGAAACAGCATCGGTATTCCGGGGATCAAATTGAAGTTCCATGCCGGTGGTCGTCCTGGCAGTGCCTCAAAATACTGTTTTTTCAGTGCATAGGTGGCTTTGTCACTGTTTTTCATGGACCAGAATGATTTTTTAGGATATGATGGCAGCAGAACGATAATTCACGGCTAGGGAAGGTTTTTCGTGGCACGATCCCCGAAGATCGAGTTTTCAGGGCCAATTACGGTTTTTCAGGAAACTGTGCTGCCGGAGAAGGCAACTCCCGCTGGTTACGCGGCCCTGATTGATGCGTATCACCTGAAAGTACCACTTCCCCGAATTCTTTCGGCAACGGGCGAGCATCACCGAATTCGCCACGAGAGCGGTTGGCGTATCCTGACACCGCGTCATAAGCCACCAGCAACGCTAGAAGGGCATATGACGTTCGCCCTGAAATACGAAGGGCTCGACCTAACGGTCCTGAAGCGGTTGTTTGCAGCCATCGGATCGCGCGAGATCGAAGCGTTGGTGCTAAGCAAGCCCACCGGAACCTATGCGCGGCGAATCTGGTTTCTCTACGAGTGGTTACTGGGTAAACGCCTGAAGCTGCCGGATGCGGAGAAGGGCTCCTATGCCGAGGTGGTTGACACGGAGCAGCAGTGGGCCATTGAGGGCCAGACTTCGCCTAGGCACCGGCTTTGGAACAATCTTCCGGGCACACCCGCATTCTGCCCTCTGGTATCTCGGACAAAGGTGCTCGAACAATTCGTCGCGATGGAGCTGGCGAGGAAGGCTCAAGCCGCGGTGGCCGCAGTGCCGCGCGATATTCTTGCACGCACGGCTGCATTCCTGCTGCTCAAAGATTCAAAATCGAGCTACGCCATCGAAGGCGAGCGAGCTCCTCAGGACCGCATTCAGCGCTGGGGCCGCGCCATCGGCGAAGCAGGACGCCATGCGCTGTCGCTCGAAGAACTGCTGCGCCTTCAGGCCATCGTGATAGGTGATACGCGTTTTGTGAAGCTCGGCCTGCGCGAGGAGTGCGGCTTCGTCGGCGAGCACGACCGGGACACGAATTTGTCCCTGCCCGACCATATCAGCGCACGGGCCGAGGACCTGCCCGCGCTGGTGGACGGGATGATTGCGTTTGATCGCTCCGGTGCGCGTCACATGGACGGCGTGATCGCTGCGGCCGTTCTGGCGTTCGGATTCGTTTACATTCACCCGTTCGTCGACGGAAACGGACGCATTCATCGATACCTCATCCATCATGTGCTGGCCGGGCGGGGCTTCAATCCGGCCGGCGTGGTGTTCCCCGTGTCGTCCGCGATCCTCGAAAGCATCGAATCCTATCGCGCCGTGCTTGAAGACTACTCCCGGCGTTTGCTGCGAGTGATCGAATGGGACGCCACAGAGGATGGAAATGTGAACGTGAAGAGCGACACGGCGGATTTCTATCGCTTCTTCGACGCCACGCCACACGCGGAATTTCTCTACGAGTGTGTACGCAAGACGATTGAGGAGGATCTTTCGCGCGAAACGGAATTCCTCGGCCGGTATGACCGCTTCCGGATCGTGGTTGAGACTATTGCTGACATGCCGGACCGAACGATTGACCTGTTGTTCCGGTTCCTGCACCAGAATGGCGGAAGCCTGTCGAAGAGAGCGCGCGACCGCGAATTCTCCAAACTTAGCGACGCGGAGGTCAAAGCGCTGGAAGAAGGCTACGCGGACATCTTCCAAGGAGCATGATCCGGATCGTAACGTCCCCTCGAAATCGCGACATACGCCAGGCACGAGTTGACCAGTTCTCGTGCGCAGGGTCGATTTCCACGTCAAGTAATCCGATCCGCGTGCGCAGCGGGTTGCGAAATATCCTTCCGGGCCCGGCAAGACTTTTGTAGACGCGAATCCTCGGCCAGCACGATACCACCGATCCCGCTTCGACGATCTACGTCAGGTTGGCAAGCAACTATGAGAGCGCGTTCGCGATCCAGGAATGCACCACGGCTTCCGAGGCATGTTCATTCTTTCTTGCAGGGATCGCAGTCTCTTGAGAAAATCCACCAGCAATGAAAGTCCGCTTCGAAACCATACGACTATCGGCAAGCGACCTCAGTAATCATCTGGGGTGCCAGCATGTAACATCACTCGACCTATGGGTACTCCAGGAGCGCGGAAGGGCGCACGAGGATTCCTATCTCGCAGCAGACGGCAGGGACCTTGCTGATTTGCGGGAAATCGGCAACGAAGAAGAAGCGCAGCCCTGACACTGACCGCAATGGAGCGCGGCGCCCATCTGATGGCACAAGCAACGCTCGCCGACGGTCGCTGGTTCGGACGCGCGGACGTATTGCGAAGGGTGCCGCAACCGAGCCGGTTCGGCGACTGGTCATACGAAGTCTATGACTGCAAGCTGGCCAACGAAACGAAAGCCGGGACAATCCTGCAGCTGTCCCTTTACTCCGAGCTGTTGTCGATCGCGCAGGGAATCTTGCCGGAACCGATGTATGTCGTTCCGCCCGGAACGGAGTTCAGGCCGAGGCGCATCGGGTGCTCGATTATGCGGCTTACTACCGCCATGTCAGGGCGCGCCTGGCGGTGGCGGCGGATCATGGCCCGGAGATCGTCACCTATCCCGAGCCAACGGTCCACTGCATGTCCTGCCGGTGGTTCGGCGGCGCTTTCAGACGGAGCTCGCGTGGTCGGCGGCACGGCATGTTTATGGGCCTCTGAGAAGTTTTCCGAGGCTGTGGATGTTCTGTTCGTTGACGAAGCCGGGTAGATAGCGCTCGCAAACGTGCTGGCCGTATCGAACGCGGCCAAGAGTATCGTCCTCCTTGGTGATCCGCCGCAACTGGAGCAGCCGCAAACGGGGAAGGCATCCGGACGGAGCCGAGGCATCGGCGCTCGACCACATTCTTGGCGGCGCGCAAACGATGCCCGGCGGACAAGAGATTGTTTCTGGAGAAGACGTGGCGTCTGCATCCTGCGATCTGCGAATTCACGTCCGAGGTGTTTTATGAAGGCCGCCTCGCTTCGCGCACTGGGCTTGAGAATCAGGGCATAGATGAGCATCCCTGGCTGGGCAGTTCCGGGCTCTGGTTCCTGCCCGTAAGTCATGAAGGCAATCAGAATGCCTCGCCCGAGGAGGTGGAGCGCATTGCCGGCATCATTGAGGAACTGCTTCGCCCGGGCACATCTGGGTTGACGATGAGAGGCATCGGCGTGCGCTCCGTCCCGACGACATCCTGATCGTAGCGCCGTACAATGCGCAGGTGGCCGATCTCTCGGCCAAGCTGCCGCACGCACGAGTAGGAACCGTTGACAAGTTCCAGGGCCAGCAGGCTCCGATTGTGATTTATTCGATGACGGCATCGCCGCACGAAGACGCACCGCGGGGCATGGAATTCCTCTACAGCGTCAATCGCCTGAACGTCGCCACGTCCCGCGCTCAGGCCATCGTGATTGTGGTCGGAAGTCCGCGTTTGTTGGAGCCGGATTGCCGAAGTCCGAGGCAGATGCTGCTTGCTAACGCACTCTGCCGGTATGCCGAACTCGCGCAAGTCACCCCGACGGCGGCGTACGGCAGTATCCGTGAGCGAGTTTGACGGCGTCCGGCGTTCAGGCAATCAAGAACGTCGCGGCCTCCTGCGAGATCAGGAGTTTGACGCCGCTGTTCCCTACCCCGATGGTGGGGCACATTGTGTCGCGAGGCGGGCACGCGCAACACTATTGAGAGGGGTTGAGACGGTGTCACAGAGTCAGACAGTTCGCACCACGCGCGGGATTCAGCAACCGCTGCTTTTCCCGGTCAATGCCTCCCCGCCCGCCGTGCCGCTGGAAAGCAAAGACGTGGTTTATACGAAGCGCTGGGTTATCGAACTGCTGCTCGATCTGGCTGGTTATCGCCCAGAGAACAACCTCGTCGATGCGACGGCAGTGGAACCCGTTGCGGGAGAAGGCGCGTTTCTCGGGCCGATGATCTAGCGGTTGCTGGAATCGTGCCGCCGGTTTGGCCGGCATTGTCCGAGTGCAGCGATTCTCTGATCGCATTTGAACTCGATGAAGAGAGCGCTGGCCGGGCGCGCACTCTTGCCACGGATATTCTGCTGCGCAACGCCGTAAAACGCGCGTTTGCGGAAAATCTTGGTAAAGCGTGGATACGACGGGAGATTAGAAGCGGTAAGCATGGAGGTGGATTTTGTCATCGGCAACCCGCCTTATGTGCGACTCGAGAACATTCCGGAAGAAACCGCCACGCTGTACCGGGACGCCTACCCGACGATAACCGTGATTCGGCGACACACCCAGGGAACGACAGTTGTTGCCTGGGCCGAACCGGACGCTGGCGCCGTCGGCGCGCAAACGCTTTCTGCTACCCTGCTGGCGACTGCCCAGCGTGAGCCGCTGGCCCTTCCGCGAGGACTGCGCATCGCGCCCTGGTCGATACATGGTTTAAGGGATCGGACCCTTGGCCCTGTCATTCGCTGAGCGCAATTGGCGCTTCTTCGACATCTTGAAGAACATTTTCCAGTGCTGGAATCCTAAGCCAAAGTTGGCATCGGTGTCGCCACCGGCAACGGCAGCGTCTTCATCACCACGGAGGAGGTTGGTGGAGCGCTCGCGCCTCCTCAAATTGGCCATGGTAAGCGATATCTGGGAAGGGACGATGAAATGGTCCGAGCATTACCTGATCGATTCGTGGAATGGCGACGGGCTGGTTAAGCTGGATAATACCCTCGGCTGCAGGCGTATTTCGAGAAACACGGGGCGGCGCTTAGGAAGCGCCACACGGCAGCAAAGAACGCCCGAGGCTTGTATAAGACTATAGACCGCGTGACTCATGCCCTGACGGAGAAGCCTAAGCTCTATATCGCCGACATCAAGAACCTGCTCGACCCGGTGCTCGATGACGGCGAAACCAACCTGCATCACAATCTGTACTTCATCCAGTCAGATGACTGGGATCTGGAAGTGCGGACTGCTGATGTCAACCATCGGCAGTTCTTTGTTGAATCCTATGGCGTCCGCATGCGCGGCGGATATTTGCGCTTTCAGGCGCAATACCTGCGCCACATAAGTGGGATCTGATAGTTGTATCCGAGGGGCAGCTAGTCACGGCGATGGAATTCAAATCGCAGGTGGGGCCGGCGTTCGGCATTTCAATAACCGATCCGAGGAGGCCATTGGCCGCGCCACGGATATCTGGGTCGCATATCGCGAGGGGCGGTTCGGGAAGTCGCCTACGCCTTTCCTTGGCTATTTCTTCCTTCTGGATGACTGCGACAGGTCAAAACGCCGGTACGTGACAAGGAGCCGTATTTCAAGGTTGGCCAGGCATTCGACAAGGCATCGTACAGCAGACGCTACGTCGGTTGAGTTGAACGGGCGATTGCAATAGCGAGGCACACGGATCGAATCCAGGCTGGAGATATTCTTCGAAAAAGGCGAGGAGTTAGCCGCCTCGATACGCGCAGCCAACGACCGGATCGCCGCACGACAACGCGAGTGTGAGATCGAGTCGCGCCGCCGCTGGAAGATTGAAGCCCGAGTCCATCGATTGAACGACAATATTGAAGCGCAGGAGAAGGGCAGAGCGCATCAGACGGTATGCAAGAGCACTGGCTGACAAAGCTCACATCATGGGCCACTCCAGCCTGACACTGATCTCGCCAAGTGGCTTGGGTGGGCAGAGAGATACGCTGACTGGATCGATCCGCTGATGGGGCCAGTGGATGTCACGCCTCAGGAGTTCTGGGACTGAGAAAGGGCGAACAACGATTCCCGCCCGGAATCCGCAGGCCCTCATAGAACGTTATCGCTCGCCATTGTCCAGCGACGGATGGTCAGAATGGATGGAGTATCCCAGCGCCTCGTATCCTCGCAACCGTTTCTCAAACATGCGCGCCAGCATCGGGATTGACGAATCGACGTCATCGTAAACCTCCACCACCCTCTTTCTATCGTGAATGCGGTGAAGTCGGCCGACATACTGTTTGCAGCGTACCGCGCCAGGAGATTGGCATCGCAAGAAAGAGCGTGTCCAGACGAGAGTCATCGAAGCCTTCTCCGATATAGCTGCCGGTGGCTACGATCACGCGCGAAGAGCGCTCCGTGGCCGCGAATTTCCGCGCCATTTCACTGCGCTGCTTTGCACCCATGCCACCTTTCAGTACGAACACCTGCTCGGTATGCTCTCGCAACCGGGCCGCGAGCCATTCTACGTGGTCGGTTCGGCCCGACAACACCAACGGCGATCTTCCGCAGGAGACGGCCCGTAATACATCTGTCACGATCTGTGAGTTGCGGTCCGCATCTACCGCGAGCAAAGCATACAGGTCCTGAATGGTGGGTGCTTGATCACGCGCCCATCTGACAGTCGTAGTCTGCGGCCTTACCCGGTGCTCGAAAGGACTCGATTCGACCTGGGACCGAACCGGCAGGTTGAATCGGATCGGGCCGCACTGCATATAGATGATCGGGTGGTGGCCGTCTTTCCGGACGGGGGTCGCTGTCAATCCAAGCACATATTTCGCTTTCACCTGCCTCATGACCTGCTCAAACGTGAAGGCGGACAAGTGATGGCATTCGTCAACGACGATGTGACCGTATTCGCCGACCAGGTCTTTCGTTTCGCCCTTACGGTGCAGGCTTTGGATCAGGGCAACATCGATATTTCCAGTGCGCTTTGCCTTTCCGCCACTGATCTGGCCGATACGGTCAACCGGCAGGTCGAGGAAAGCGGCCAGCCGTTCGCGCCACTGGTCGAGAAGCTGGGCACAGTGAACGAGCACGAGAGTGTTCGTCTTTCGCGCCGCGATCAGATATGCAGCGGCCACAGTCTTCCCGAATGCAGTCCCAGCGCAAAGAATGCCTTCATCGTGCTTCAAAACTCTTGCGACTGCGTCCAGTTGGTGATCGCGTAGGTTGCCGGCGAACTTGACCTCCAGTTTTTGTCCCGCGTATCTCTCGTCCTGTAAATCCGCCTCGATTCGATGTTGTTTCAGGAGAAGCACGACTTCGTCGAGAAGGCCTCTCAGTAATGCGATGAACTGCGGAAACTCCTCGGCACAGCAGATCACGCGCGGCTTGTCATAGGTCGGCAAACGCATCGCCTGCGCCTTGTAGAACTCGGGGTTCTGGAAAGCCGCAAGCCGGTTCAAACGGTTCAGCATGGCCTTGGGGAGTCTGGTCTTGTCGACGAACAAGAGGTTGGCGCGAACGATCCGAACGGTTGCTGGTAGCGGACCCTGGATCGGCTTTTCAACCGTCCGACGGGAGGGCGGCAGAAGCCACGGATCTTCGAGAGAGTCGTTATCAGCCAGGCTCATTCGCACACCGACCACATTTCCGGTTCTCTCGACGGTGCGAACGAGTCTCTCGACCGCAAGCGGCTCCATTCTGGGGATGTTTGCCAGATAGCGCCACTGGTCCTGTATCGGCTCCAGCGAATCGTTCAGGAATACGCTCTTGCCGGATCTTCGTGGCGTCTTCTGCAACGGCAGCGCGATCAGATTTCCGAATCCGCCCTGCGGCATGGTGTCCTGATTCGGGAATAAGCGATCATATGACCGCAGCCCCAGATGATGGCGTCGTTCCATCGTCCGCGTCAGAAGCGCCGTGCCCAGACGTCTTGCGAACGTGGCGGCGATGGGAGCGGCAAAGAATACCCAGCCATGAGCGCCGTCGCCCGACCGGGAACGCTCCAGAGCTGCCGGAACATTCAATTCACGGCTGGATTCAATGAAGGCCCATGAATCCTCCTTCCATGTAGTTTGATCGAAATCGACGGCTAGAAACCAACAAGTTTCATCGGTGAGCAAGGGATAGACGCCGATGGTGTTCTTGCCTGTAAGGTGGTCATGCACGGCATTGTCGGTCAACGGCAGGAGTTGGCGCGTCTTTTTATCAAGCTTCTTCCACTCCGATTTCGGAACACCGCGCAACGCGGTCCAGTCGCGAATATTTGCCGGGAAGTAACCCGCCTTTCTGTCGGTGCCCTCCCACCTCACAGCGTAAACATCTTCTCGCCCTCGAAAAAGGGAGCGAAACAACGAGATCTTTTCCGGAATAGACAGCTCGGCTGGTGTGGTGCCGACCGGGGTCGCGGCAGCGGCTCTCGGAACGTATGGAAGATCAGCTTCAAACTGTTGCTGCGAATCGCTAGATGGGGCTTCGGGCAACGGCGCCGCGTGATTCAGCAGTTTTCGCAGCCGGGCGTTTTCCTCGCGCAAGCGCTCGCACTCGTCCGTGACGCGCCGTTGATCTTTGTTTCGGGTGCGGCCACGCTCAAACCAAACGGTAACAACTATTGTTGTTTAGAAAAAATGATATATTACTTCTAAATTGATCGAGCGATGACGCTCATCACGATGAAAGACCAGATTTGGGCGCGCATGAAGGCCTTGGGGTTATGATCAGCCCGTTTCGAAAGGTCAGGTTCGCTTGCCGGTCCTGCGGAGCTCGATAGACATTTGATAGACCTGCGGCAGCGAAGCTACCGAGCACGTGGGAGTAGTTCGGCTCTAGCTGGCCGTTATCTCCTCTACAGATGACCGTTGATATCAGTGCATAGAGCAATCGTGAGCGGGTGCTGCCCGAGCCCCGGTAAAAGTATCGTGGGTCTTGATGGAAAAGCACCGGAAAGATTGCGCTACCAAACATCCTGCCGGATACGGTGTCGGCGTAAGAAGCCCCGTACCGTTTCGCGTAGCCTTCGAAGCCTTGGCCATATCCTGGGAAGGTCTTGTGCGACTGCTCCACGCCAGCCACTCCGGCGACCACTAGAAACATTACAGGATCAGTAGCCGTTCGAAGCGCCAGAGTAAACTTCAACTTCCGGGTCATCGGCGCCGCAGTCCAGATGTAACTGGTGTAATAGTTAGGCAAGAAGCCGAGGATGCGCTGCTGCTCCTCCTCCTTTACCTGTGCCTGTGCGACATCATTCTGTGTTGCCACAACGCCAACCGTCGTAGTCTTGGTGGCAATGCGGATCCCGACCACCGGCAGTTCACGTTTCTCGCCCGCGCTGCCCGCAAGGCCTCGAACACCAGGCGCAAACTCTCCACATCGCCCGGAATGTGCAGCACTTCGCCACCGCTTAAGGCAAGTTCGAACTTAGACCCCTGCGCTGCCGGTTTGGTCTCCACTAATGCGAACGAAACCGGCTTCTCTTCATACAAGCGGCGGCGCCACCAATAAAAGGCGTGCTCGGCTAAATTCCGCTCCCGACAGAACTCCCGAACCGACTTCCCGCCCGCTTCCTGCTCCGCAACTACAGCTTGCCAATGCTTGCGCCGCTCACTAGGCTGTTTCTCCATGCCCCACTATGGCCTCACCACAACCTTCCCCGCCACTGGTGTTCATGTGATGATACCTATGTTTTCAGTAAGTTACCGTAAGCCGCTGGCTCTGTGGACCCTCTTATCGAACTAATGTGATGTCCTTCGGCCTGCGCAATGCCCGTCTTTATTGGCGTTTGTGAGTCTGAATGCAAGCCGTTGAGGCTGGCATTCTTTCCTATATAAGGTGGTCGGCCGTCTCCTTGCGACGGACCCACGGCTCGTCGCACATCACTATGCGCTTAGCGACTCGGGCGATTAATTCTTGAAGAGACGGAAATGCATCGACTATCGCCCCAGTTTCATTCGCAATGGCGGCCGTTGCATGAGACCGATATAAGTGATTCTTCGCCAACTAGACTCTGACCCAGTTTCAGGAGCCAGCTATCTATCGGGGGCGGCTAAAAACGGGATCGAACCGGCGCAAATCTCGGGACCGGAAGTCTGCGATCCGATTCCCCGGGAGTGAACTCCCGCTAAGGCAGTCGACCTCAACGTTTGGGCGCTCTTCTGGAGTCTGGCCGTGCACTGGCCTGGCTTGTTCCGGCGGACGAACTCGGTGCCACACCGTGTGTACATTGCGTTCACCCGGTTGCCGAACTCGTGGCTCCCGCTTCTCTTCAGAGCTGCGTTGCATCCGACCTAAGGGAAAGAATAGGGAGAAACCTATAGTTTGCGGTGTGTCGCAAGTACGGACAATCAACGATGATGCCTCCAGGCCCCACATCTCGCGCCATTACAGTTGTGGCGTGTCTGGTGCACGGCGAAAAAGGTCATGAGGACAGTGGGGAACTCTAGGAAATCGGGGATACTTCGTGGCAGCAAAATTACGCTGGCTGCGGCGAGCGCGTGCCTGTTGATGCTGGCAGCTATCGGCTTACCGAATCAAATTCTGAGGTCCCAGCAGAGCTCCGAAGCGTCATTCGAGCAGGATGGGAGCGTCCATTTGCCCTCACATTATAGACAGTGGGCGAACGTGGGAACGCGCTACAAGGTGGGCGGCATGAATATTCTTGACGGGACCGCAGTCAAGATTCCCCAAGTGCTGAACACGTATGTCGAGCCATCTGCGTTGGCTTATTACAAGAGAACGGGAAAGTGGCCGGATGGTGCGCAGATCGTGAAAGAGTTGATCAATGTGAAGGGAGGCAAGAATTGCGATAGCACCACGTTCATTTGCTCCACTCCACTGGGATCAGGCATTTTCGAGGAGAGCTACATCGGCGTGGGAATGATGGTGAAAGATCGTACGCGCTTTCCAAGAGATCCTGGAAACTCGGCGTATTTCGCGTTCTTCCGCAAAGCATCGGGATACGATCGCACAGCAACGAAGCGCCCCCAGGAGCAATGCGCGTCCTGCCACGTAAAGCTGGCTTCGGACACGGACTACGTGATTACGAAGGCGCACCTCGGGTTATTGCCAGGCAACATTCAATGAAAGTCTCTTGATGTGCGCGCCGCCGACCAAGTGGCGCCTTGGTTTTGGATTCAGGCGATTGCTTCAGCTCGTCACGATGGTGCTGGTTTTTATTTCGAGAAGTCATTCTTTCTTGCATTCACAGTGTTGCTGCCACTCATCAATTCGATCGGGTCAGTTCTCGTGTTTCTTCGATTGGTGGGCGATCAGTCTGCCACGACGTAATCGTCAGTTGGCGCGGGGATTGCGAGAACGACGATTGGATTTCCCATCGCCTTTTCAGGGTGCGCCGGGTCAAACCTATTGATAATCACAGCCGTTTGCCTGATTGATTCGAGGGTGCGTAGAGCGTCCCCAGAAAGAAATACTTAAATCGTGCTCACGCGCTGCGGAGTCCCGCGGTTGCAAAGGCGATGGCAGTTGTTCACCGAAGAGTGACCCTTCGCCGAACCAACGGGCAGTAGTGAATGGCCACCGAGGAGATGGTGATGAGGAACGGAAACCATATCGACACGGCGATGGTAACGCGCCGGAGCATACTGGGCAGCGGTCTTGCGTGCGCGCTGGCCGGTCTGTTAACTCACAAGCTGGACGCAAACGGAATGGCGCTGGCTGTAGACGAGGATCGGCCCTCGGATCTCTATGTCTTCCCGGGCGCACAGGCGCACACAACCGTGATCGCGGTGACATGGCACGCGCACGCCTCATCCCGTGAGTCCCATGTGCGAGTCCACGCGGGACCGCGGTGCTGGAGCGTCAAGATTCCGGGCTGCGAGGCGAAATCGGCCGAACGGGACGAGGGCGGATGCCGAACCTTTGTGGGCTGCATCCGCTCGAATGTAGAAGCGCGTAGAGGACCCCTGAATGCGGTCGTAATGGAAGCGCCGAGTTGGATGATCTCCGGAAACCGGATGGTGGATCTTTGGGCCGAGCGCCTCATTTACGACGGGTCGCGACAGCGCATCGGCTCGCCGTTCCTAACTGAGATTGTTTCTGGGAATACCGCGCTTGCTGCGCTATACCACTCCACGTCGCCTGCGGAAGATACCGCTGTTCTGACGAAGCATGTGGCGGAGGCAATTGCCGAGAAGGCGCGAGCCGGCGGGCATGTGCAAAGCCCCGACATGTATGGCCGCCGCTTGGCTTCAATTCTATTACCAGATGTTCTGCACTACGATCCTATGCTGCCAACGGGGTTTACATTTGCGTCCCAGAACGGCAGGCATCCGGAGGAAGCGTCGGAGGTTGTAGTGAACGCAATCTTGAAAGGACCCTCAGCTCCGGCATCAACGACGAGGTTTAGCCTGACGAATACGTTCCCTTATTTCCCGCAGCTAATAGCCGCCTGAGAAGGAAGTCCCCATGTCGCATCATTTCGATACCAAACTTGCGAAAGAAGATCCCAGTCTGAATGTCTGCGATCTTTACCTGTTCGCTGGTGCTCCCAATACAACTGTGATGGCTATGACGGTCAACCCGGATGTGGGCCTGTCTACTCCAGACGTTCTTCACCGCGAGGGTCTCTACGCATTGCGATTCGACTTGAATGGCGATGCGCGTGAGGACGTCGTGTTCAAGTTCCGGTTTGGCGAACCCAGACATGCGAATAAGGACGAGCAGATACACGTTCAGAATTTCCAGGTCCGCAGGGCCGTGGGTGAAGCGATGCGCGGAGATGCGGGGGAGATCCTCATCGAAGGAGAGACCGGAAGGGTCCACGGCAAATCAGGAGTGCGAGTGTACGTCGGCACCACCCCGGAACTGTTCGCGGGCGATGCCTTCGCGCTCCACGCCTTCTTGAATGCGTTTTACAAGGATCATCGCTACGATGGCGACGCTTTCCTGCATCGACAAGACTTTTTCGCCAAACGCAACATAACGGCGATTGTGCTTGAGGTTCCCAACCATCTGATAGGAAACGGACGGGTCCACGCATGGGCCACAACCTCACTCTATGGGCATGCGCCTGAAATGCAGGTGCAGCGCTGGGGACTGCCTCTGATCACGCACCTATTCCTTACTGCCAGCAACGACCTGAAAGACAAATTCAACGACTCTGTCCCCGCCGACGACATTGCTTTCTTTTCGAAGCCGATTGCCGAATTTGCGGAACGGATGTCTACCTATGCCGGTTCTGTTGTAAATCCCGCCGAATATGGCAAGCAGATCGTTGCCCGGCTCTGCCCGGCCATGTTGCCATACGTCGTCGGTACGCAGGCCGCATTCGACCAGGCTGGTTTCAATGGCCGCCCGTTGGGAGAGGATGTCATGGATGTGATGCTGACACTGGCATCGAATAAGCCCTTGGCGGACGGCGTCGCTCCCGACCGTAGCCGCATCCGCAGTGAGTTCCCGTACTTCGGAGAGCCGTACAGCAAGGCCGAACAGGCCAGTGTGACACCTGTGCCCCGACCCGCCCAGAAATGAGAGTCAACACGCCCATTTGTCCGTGAACAATCAGCTGCGAACTCGGCAGTCTTAATGCCGTTTTGTTTCTCCAGGTTCCAATAACGTCTGCGATAAACAAGCAGGCGGGCGTCGGCCCATCATGATAACTGGCGAATACGTGCTCAGCTGGCTTTTGAAATTGCGGAAGCCTTTGAGGCGATTACTCCCATCAGTTCGTTCCACGAGTTTACGAAGGACTTGACCCCATCGTCCTGAAGCTGGCGGGCCAAGGCACCGGCGTCAATACCTGCGCGAAGAAACGCCCCGAAGACGTGTTCGTCGTGAGTTGTATCCGGCGAGAGTCCCGGGCCAAGCTCGCCATGGTCCGCGAGGGCCTGTAACGTGCCTTCGGGCATCGTGTTTACTGTAAAGGGTGCCGCCAACGCTTTCACATAGAGAACGTCGGAGGCTTGAGGGTCTTTAGTTCCGGTGCTGGCCCATAATAGACGTTGCGGCCGGGCGCCAAAATTGTAGGCGCGTTGCCAGCGCGGCGAACTGAGTTGAGATAGGTACGATTCGTAAGTGCGTCTCGCGACCGCAATACCGAGCTGGTTCTTGAGACTGCCCGGCGCTTTGCTCATAGCGGCCACATCCCAGCGGCTGATGAACACTGATGCGACGGAATTTACATTCGGATTCAGGCCGGCAGCGATGCGGCGCTCGATGCCGCGGAGAAACGCCTCCGCGGCGGCCAGGTACTGCTCGCGCGAGAACAACAGAGTAACATTGACGGGAATACCGGCGAAGATCGCTTCCTCTGTGGCTCGCAAACCCTCTTCTGTTCCAGGAATCTTAATAAAGAGGTTAGGTCGAGCCACACGTGTGAACAAACTCTTAGCCGCAGCGAGTGTCCCTGCCGTATCGTGAGCCAATCGGGGCGGAACTTCCAGCGACACCCAGCCGTCAACACCATTTGTTTGATCGTAAATCGGTCGAAACAAGTCGGCGGCGTGGGATATATCTTCAAGCGCCAGTTCGAAAAAGAGCGCCTCATCTGACTCGCCGTTGCGGACTTTCTCGTAGATTGACGCGTCGTAGGCACTACTGTTCTTGATAGCATGGTCGAAAATCGTCGGGTTTGATGTGAGTCCAGTCACCGATAGTTGATCGATGTAACGCTTGAGTGTGCCCGTACGCAGCAGGTCACGTGTGATGTTATCAAGCCAGAGGCTCTGGCCGAAATCGTTCAGTAATTGTGTTGCTTGCATCGAATCACCTTAGTCCTCCGCCTTCTTTTTGAAATAAGCTCACGTCTCTCACTTTGTTCTTCTCCGCAAGCCGCCGCCACGCCAAATCTGACAGTCGGACCGCTGCAGTTTTCTGCAGGTAGACTACAGGGCCGCAAAATGGCGACTGAAGAGAATTTGCGGTCAAGCCCTGACTCAAGACCTGAAGAAGAATGCAGTGTTTGAGCTGTTGGTTATGGGGGTGTGGCCGGCGGGGCCAAGGAGCACACTAGCGAGTAGATTCTTTGATTTGGCATTAATTGCACCACCGAGAGATCAATGTATGCAGCTTTCAGCAACAGACCGAGTCAGCGGTAAGGAAGAAATCAGAGCGAGGAGAATACAAACTCTTGCATTTCTGCTTCTTCGCTACGGTCTGGTGCTCGCGATCAGCTGGATTGCCGCGATGAAGGCTACCGAGTACGAGGCAAAAGGCATTCAGCCTCTGATTGCACACAGTCCTTTGCTGAGCTGGGGCTACGGCATATGGACACTTCGGCAATTCACTGCCGGCATCGGAGTTGTCGAGCTTATCATCGCGACCTTAATCGCACTTCGACATTGGTCTCCCAAAGCTTCTGCGATTGGCAGTGCAGGAGCAGTGCTGATGTTCCTTACGACGCTCTCGATGTTGTTTTCAACACCCGGCTGGGAACCGAGTCTTGGTGGGTTCCCGGCGCTCTCAGGAGACGTCGGAGAGTTTCTGATAAAAGATGTCGTCCTCCTCGGGGCAGCGCTGTGGTCGTTCGGTGAGGCCCTCGCTGCGATGAGCACGTCTTACCATACGCCCGTTAGACAGAAGAGAGGAACAGGAGAATATTAATGCAAAACAAAACCACGGCCGAACTTCCAAACCACCACAGTGCCGATGCGGCCCCGACCGGTTTGGGCACAAAGGCGATCTCAGAGATCGGGACCGATCTCCACGCGCTTCTTGCCGATGTGTTCACGCTCTATCTCAAAACCAAGAACTTCCATTGGCATGTGAGCGGATCTCATTTCCACGACTACCATCTGATGCTCGACGAGCAAGGCGATCAACTCTTCGCAATGACCGATGATATTGCCGAACGTGCGCGAAAGCTCGGGGCAAGGACAATCCACTCGATTGGCGATATAGCGAAGTCTCAGCGCCTTAGAGACAACGATGAAGAGCAGGTTGCTGCGCAGGCCATGCTGCGGGAGCTGCATGGCGACAATCAACGACTTGCCGAATTTATGCGTTCGACTCACGTGGTCTGCAACGAACATGGCGAGGTAGCGACTGCAAGCCTTTTGGAGAACTGGATCGACCAGACTGAGCGCCGCTCTTGGTTCTTGTCGGCGACCCTCGAGGACTCGCAATCACCAGTGGAGTGTCGCTTGCGGCAGGCGGCTATGCCAAAAGCATTATCAACAGTGCCTTCGCCTTGCGAAGACCAAATCATATCAAAGAAAGCCTAAAAGGAGAGATTCATGCACTTCAAGGATAAAGTAGCGATTGTCACGGGTGGCAGCTCAGGTATAGGAAAGGAAACAGCCAAGCGTTTAGTTGCGCATGGCGCCTCTGTACTTATCGGCGGCAGAGACGAGGCAAAGCTCCAGTCGGCGGCAGCAGAGATTGGAGGAACCTCCGCCAAAGTTCGTGTTCTCGCAGGGGACATTGCCAGTCCGGCGACTGGAGCCGCTCTTGTCGAAAGCGCGGAGCGACATTTCGGCGGCCTGGATATTCTGGTGAGCAATGCTGGCGTCTTCAGCCCAAAACCATTCGGCGAAGTAACCGAGGAAGACTACGATTGGTTTCTCGATACAATTCTCAAGGGAAAGTTCTTCGTCGCCCAAGCGGCAGCCAAAGCAATGAAAAAGCGCGGCGGTGGCGTAATTGTGCATACCGGTTCCATGTGGGCACTCCAAGCTATAGGCGCTACGCCCTCCAGTGCTTATTCGGCGGCGAATGCCGGCGTTCACGCGTTAGTTCACAACCTTGCGCTGGAACTGGCCGCCGACCATATCAGGATCAATGCTGTCGCACCTGCGGTTGTTGAGACTCCCATCTACTCAACCTTTCTTACTAAAGAGGAAGTGCCGAAGGTGCTTCCCACATTCAACGCATTTCATCCCTTAGGCCGGATTGGCCAACCGTGCGATGTGGCTGAAGCCATCCTCTTTTTGGCGTCGGACCAAAGCTCCTGGATCACAGGAACTATACTGCCAGTGGACGGTGGCGTCATGGCGGGCCGCAATTAGACATAGTTAGAGATATGCCGCAATACCACAAGAATCCCGACGCTGTATCCAGTCTTTCTCCTGAGCAGTACCGTGTAACACAGCGTGACGGAACGGAACGGCCATTTGACAACGCTTATTGGGACAACAAGGAGCCAGGCATTTATGTGGATGTCGTCTCGGGCGAGCCGCTGTTCGCTTCTGTGAACAAGTTCGACAGCAGCTCTGGTTGGCCGAGCTTCACAAAGCCGATTGAGCCCGAAAATGTTGTCGAGAACACTGATGCCAACCACGGCATGACTCGGACCGAAGTGCGCTCCACTCATGCTGACAGCCATCTCGGCCATGTCTTTCCCGACGGCCCACCCGAGGCGGGCGGGCTGCGCTACTGCATCAACTCTGCATCGCTACGCTTCATTCCCCTCGATGACCTTGAGAGCGAGGGCTACGGCACCTACCGCAAACTGTTTAATATTCAGGACAAGGAGTAAGAGCATGACCGTATCAACTGAACGGGCGATTCTTGCCGGCGGCTGTTTCTGGGGAATGCAGGATCTGTTCCGTCAGGAACCCGGTGTCATTTCCTCACGGGTCGGCTATACGGGAGGCGACGTGCCCAACGCGACCTACCGTAATCACGGAACCAATGCAGAAGCAATCGAGATTGTGTTCGATCCTCAGCGGGTCAGCTACCGGAAGCTGCTGGAGTTTTTCTTCCAGATTCGTGACCCGACAACGCTGAACCGTCAGGGTAACGACCAGGGAGCCAGCTATCGTTCGGCCATCTTCTACACGAGCGACGAACAGAAGCAAATCGCAAATGACACCATTGCCGACGTCAACGCATCAGGTCTCTGGCCCGGAAAGGTGGTGACTCAAGTGGCTCCAGCGGGTCCCTTCTGGGAGGCTGAGGCCGAGCATCAAGACTACCTGGAGCACTATCCCAACGGCTACACGTGTCACTTCATCCGCCCAGATTGGAAGCTTCCAACCCGAGCCGAGGTACAGCGGGCCGGTTGAAGTGGCGCACAGATTACCAGCGGGAAGATGCGGCCGGACGACCGCAGAAAATACAGCGCTTATCATTATCGTGATAGAGCTTCGCGCAAGCAGGTGTGGACAAATGGAAAATGCGTCTGCGGGCCTCTACCGCAAGAAGCATTCCGATGACCGGCCCTGCGAAGTAGATCCATAAACTTTGCCAGAAGCCACCAGGCAAAGCAGACGAGAACGTACGCGCGGGATTCATGCTCATTCCCGAAAGCGGCGCTTCGAACGCAATGAATAATGCGACCAGTGCGCCGGTGAACAATGCCGTGTATTTGGCGAGAGCCGGCCGATTGGTTACAAACAAGATGGTGGTCATAAGTAAAAACGAGATAAAGAATTCCGCAGCGAGAGCCCACCAGAGACCCTTGCGGCCCGGCTGAGTAGCCACGTAACTTACCGGTGGCATGCGGAACAAATCTCCGAGCACGACAGAGGTGAACACAACTCCGAGCGTGCCACCCACAAATTGCGCAAAGGCGTAGAAGAGTGCGTCGGGAGTTTTGACCTTACCCAAGCGCCAATACGTGAGTGTCACCGCCGGGTTAATGTGCGCCCCGGACTGACGCCCCCATGGCGAGTATACGAGTGCGATCGACGTAAGCCCCATAGCGATGCCAAGCAAGGCGCACCGTAACAGCGGGGAGGGAATCCAAGTGTGAACGGGCGACGAAGGACTTCGAAATAAGATCGCGAAGGCCCCGGCCGATATCATGTAAAGGCAGAGCTGCGCTGCCTCCATCAGATATTCCGGCCAGTGAGCGCGAAGAGATGACGGCACGCCGGGGTCAACTACTATTTGAAGGTGAGACCGTGGCAAACCGGAAGCTGCGCGGCGTTTCTGCACGGCGCCCTCTCCTCAGCTTGCCACTTGTCTTCGGGTGTCAGGAGACGCGCGCTGCTTTCATTTTTGCCGCGTTTTCCCTTGCCTCAGCGAGGCGTTTCGGGCCCTGGGTAGCACCGATGAGTTTGCTAATTTTCTCCGTGTCAATCGTTTGGCCGCCGGCCCCCCAATTGCCCTCCGGGATCTCGACAATCACAGTGTGAAGCCGCATCAGGTATGCAGGCGAAATTCGCACGCCTTCCCGGTCAAGTACGGAACCATCGTCGCCGAGAATATCGACGAACGCCTTTGCAACCGAAGTTTGCATGGCATCACGCCTAGCCTGGTTGAAAAAGGAGGCCGCTACAACCGCCTCAACTATCCAGAATTTCTTTTCTGGATGCTCAACGAGCGGAACGCCACCCGGGAAGCAATTGTGTTCGTCAATTTCATTGAACATGAGTGCGGTCGCCGCCCTCCCGATTTCAGTAACCGGATCGATCTCCTGACTGATGAGCGCTTCCACCAACAGCGGCGCTAGTTTTGCCTTTTGTTCCGCGGTGAGCGCATGTTTGGGGTAGTTGACACGAATAAAAGGCATATTATTCTTCCTTTCGAAATTGACAATTCACGAGGCCGAGGATGTAAAGCTCGATGCCCCACGAGATCATCATCTTGAAACTCAACTCAGGAGGTACCCTCAAATGCTGCAGCCCAAGAACTATTGTTATGAGTAGCTCCGATGCGATCCGGCAACGGGACTTTGGCCGACGCTGAGCGATCCTATGTTAAGAACCGCATTCTCGGGCAGTTGTACCTAGAGAACAATATAGGCGTTTCGCTATCACATCTGGCGTGGTGACCGGCGGGCGGCTAGGGTCAGAGTTACAGAGGAGAGTAACTTCAGAGTGAACGACAGTTGATGAAACAGGGCACATACTATAGGACGGTACAGGTCGACCGGCTTTCTATCTTCTACAGGGCGGCGGGACCAAGAGACGCGCCCACTCTGCTCCTGCTTCACGGATTGCCTTCCTCGTCGCGAATGTTTGAGCCGCTTTTGAGCCGCCTTTCCAGTCGATATCACATGATCGCGCCTGACTATCCCGGCTTCGGCCACAGTGATGCGCCCAGCCACAAACAATTCGCGTATACCTTCGATCACATTGCCGCGGTTATGAATCACTTCGCTGAGGCGCTCGGTCTCTCGCAATACGTTCTCTACATGCAGGATTACGGCGGCCCGATCGGTTTTCGGATGACTCTGTCCCATCCTGATCGAGTCAACTCTCTAATCATTCAAAACGCTGTCTCCCATAATATACAGAGCGACCTTATCTACGACTATCGGACCAATGTTGCCACCCATCCAACCTGGCAGGCTTGGGTTCGCAAAGCGCAGCCGCGCCTGCTGGTTCTCTGGGGCGGATATGATCCATCGTTCGAGCTTTCGGAGGCGGAAGCGTATCGGGCCGATGTGCCCGGTGCCCAGGTCCATATTTTAGACGCGGACCACTTCGCCCTCGATACTGCGGCGGAGGAGATCGCCTCACTCATCCGCGCATTCGTGAACTGAAGTGCGGCACGGAAAGATCATTGTTAAGGATGAGTATGACTACAAGAAACATTGTTCACGACATCGGTATTGCAAACCAAATTGGCAAATATAGCGATGCTGTCGAGGTGGCCGGTTCTGGCCGCCTCCTATTTCTCTCTGGGACACCTGGCCTTACACACGACGGGCATCTGCCGGGCTCGTTTGAAGAACAGGCGGAGCAAGCCTGGAAGAACGTCTTCGCCCTACTTGAACAGGCCGGCATGGGGCCGCAGAATTTGGTCAAGGTTTCTCAGTATCTGGTGCGAACCGATGACATTCCGCGATACGGACCAATTCGTTCAAAATGGCTCGGTGACCATCGGCCGGCATCCATGCTCGCCATCATCCCCGGGCTGGTGCGCCCAGACTTCCTTATAGAAATTGAGGCATATGCTGTAGCGCCTAACGGCGCGAAAGGTGCGAAAGACTGATGCGCCCTGCTCGACAAAATCGATGGCGATCAAAAGTTGCTACCTCTAGATAAATACAGCATCTGAGCTGCGGTATCTGAGGGTGTGGCCAGCGCAAGGATGGGCGCAAGGTAGTTAATGAATGCGCCACTTTCGCGCATGCAGAAGCGGAAAAGGGGAGATAAACCACAATGCATCGCACAATCGCTGTGATTCTTTCGTTCGCTGCAATCGGAGTCTATTGGCAGGCCGGAGCGCAAACGAAAAATTCGGGTACAGATGGATTTCAGTTTGTCGACAAGACAGGGAACATCCGCAAACCGCCCAACGTTCGAGATACATATCAGTCGCTCGGCGCATTTACGGTGCTTGACCCCAAGGGAAACCAAATGCACTTCACCTATGCGACTCCCGGCACAGCGGAAGCGTATCGCCGCGCCAGCAAATTTCCCGACGGAACTGTCTTGGTGAAGGAAGTGTTCGGAACTGAGCACGCGCAGATGACCACCGGAGATGCGAACTGGGCTTCGGGAACCAAAGTGTGGTTCGTGCTGATTAAGGACGCAAAAGGGCGCTACCCCGGAAATCCACTTTGGGGCGATGGGTGGGGTTGGGCACTCTTCAAGGCCGATTCACCTGATAAGCAGGTGGCGACCAACTACAAGAAAGACTGCCTGGGATGTCATATCCCCGCTAAGTCGACAGACTGGATCTACGTACAAGGCTATCCGGTTCTCAAATCGAAATGACGAAGGCTATCGCCGAAAGGCTTGTGCTCGGGCAACACACTAAGTCTGCTCACGGTTTGAAAGGAACAACTCTGTGCAACTTGGAATGATTGGTCTCGGGAGAATGGGCGCCAACAATGGTGCGTAGGCTCCTCAAGGGAAACCATTGCTGTGTCGTCTTCGACAGTGTGATGGAGGCCGTCGAGGATTTAGTTCGGGACGGAGCAACTGGCGCCGCCAACCCTCAAGATCTTGTAAAGAGACTCAAGAAGCCGAGGGCAATCTGGCTGATGGTCCTGGCAGCAACTGTGGACGAAACCATCTCCGGCCTGGTTCCTTATCTTGAAGCCGGTGACACCATCATTGATGGCGGCAATTCCTATTACGTAGATGATCTGCACCGGGCAAGTGAACTCGTCGCAGGCAACATTCACTATGTAGACGTCGGGACCAGCGGTGGGGGATTGGAACGCGGCTATTGTTTGATGATCGGTGGGGAAGTGGACGTAGTACTGCGCCTCGATCCAGTCTTCTCTTGTCTCGCACCCGGCAAGGGTGAGATTACGCCTACGCCGGGACAACACGCGTTCGAGAGCACAGCCGAGCAGGGTTATTTGCACCGCGGTCCCATAGGAGCGGGCCACTTCGTCAAGATGGTTCACAACGGCGTTGAGTACGGCCTTATGGTGGCCTATGCCGAAGGCCTAGGTGTTTTGTGGGCGGCCAACGCTGGAAGGCAAAAGGCTGTGATGAATGCAGAGACTGCACCGTTGCGCAACCCCGAGCATTATCAGTACGATTTCAACCTTGGGGATGTCGCAGAGGCATGGCGCCGCGGAAGCGTTATAGCTTCCTGGCTGCTAAATTTGATAACGTCAGCGCTCGTCGAAGACTCGTTGCTTTCGAAGTTCGCCGGAAGAGTATCGGATTCAGGTGAAGGCCGCTGGACGATCAGAGCCGCCATTGACGAGGGGGTGCCTGTGCCCGTTCTGTCAACAGCCCTCTACGAGCGCTTCACTTCGCGAGGCGACTCTGATTATGAGAACAGACTACTATCGGCGATGCGATATCAGTTTGGCGGCCACGTTGAAAACACGAGTGGGTCACCAGCAACTCAAGAGAGCAGATAATGAGCGATTCCAACTCTGACGTCCTCGTCTTCATCGCAAGGCGTGATCTAACCCAAGAGAAGGCCTTTCAGGCACTTCAGACGACGAGCGGGTCATGCTGAATGTCAGGGACGTCGGTGTTGCCAAGTCCGACTTCAACACCGACCAGTTTTGCGCACCACTCCGCCGATGCACTTTTGTGATCAATGATCTGCGCTGTTCGGGCCGGCTAAGTCGCCGCCCAATCGCTAGTTTCATGGTAAGGGATATGTTGTTATGAACAAGCGTTCTCTGCCTGCGAATGCAAATCGATTTGAATTGGAGCAAGACGGCCAAGTTGGTTACCTGATTTATGAGATAGACGGTCAAGGTTGGATAACGCTCTGGCATACCGAAGTCCCGCAAGCATTGCGCGGTAAAGGTTTGGGTTCCAAGCTCCTGCGAATGGCCTTTGACTACGCCGAGGCAAACCACTTAACAGTTGAACCGATTTGTCCGTTTGCCGTCAGCTTTGTTGCCAAGCATCCCGAGGTTCGACCCTTCGTCGAGAAGCGGAGTGCACCGGGAGGCGGGCCGAGTGAAGTGGTTTAGAGATGTCGCTTCTGGTGAAAACAATGCACGTCAACTATGCCAAGAGGCGGACCACACTAGAGACGAGATAAACAACGAGCTCATGAGTACTCTTCATTCTGACGCCCTGGTATTTTTCGGCGCAACGGGCGATTTGGCCCACAAGAAAGTGTTTCCCTCGCTCCAAGCAATGGTGAAACGCGGCACTCTCAATGTGCCAATTATCGGCGTCGCTAAGTCCGGCTGGAACCCTGACCAATTCCAGGCAGGAGTGCTCGACAGTCTAGAACAACATGGAGGAGCCGATCCTGCGGCCTTCTGGAAACTATGCTCCCTGATACGGTACGTAGACGGCGATTATAAAGACACTGCTACCTTCCGTGCTGTCCGGCAGGAGTTCGGCTCCCGTCAGGCACCGGCACACTATCTCGCAATACCTCCAGATCTGTTTGAACTGGTTGTCGAACAATTGGGGAAATCCGACTGCACGCATGGAGCCCGCGTAATCCTCGAAAAGCCGTTTGGCAAAAAATCTGGCCTCCGTGCGAAGGCTTAACGCCATTTTGCTCAGAACCTTTTCTGAGGAGGCGATATTCCGTATCGACCATTACCTCGGCAAGCGGGCCGTATTTGATCTGTTGGACGCTCGTTTTGCAAATACCTTTCTGGAGCCACTCTGGAATCGTATTTATATCGACAACGTTCAGATCACGATGGCCGAAGATTTCGGTGTACAGGGGCGAGGCACCTTTTACGATCAGACCGGTGCTATTCGTGACGTCGTACAGAATCACCTTTTTCAACTGCTAACCAATCTCGCGATGGAACCGCCTGTCCGGACAGACAGTGAGTCTATTCGCGACGAAAAGGCAAAGGTTCTCAAGGCGGTCATGCCGTTGGAGGAGACAAGCGTTGTCCGCGGTCAATTTGAGAGCTATCTGTCACAGCAAGGGGTAGAACAAGGCTCCAAAACAGAGACCTTCGCTGCCTTGCGCCTTGAGATTGACTCATGGCGATGGCAAGGTGTTCCCTTCTACATCCGTACTGGAAAATGTCTCCCAGTTACATGTACAGAGATCTTCGTACGACTCCGACGCCCTCCTACAATCTTTCCGTCAGCCTCACTAAAGCCGAACCATCTACGCTTCCGGATCAGTCCGGATGTGACACTGGCTTTCGGTATGACTGTCCCATCTTTGAGCGACGACTTCGGAACTGAACCTACCGAGATGCTTGCAATGCGCAATCCTCGGCCGGAAGATGTGGACTCATATGAACGCGTGTTGACGGATAGCATGGCCGGCGATGCCACGGTATTCGCTCGTGAAGATCATGTGGAAGAGGCGTGGAGGATTGTGGACCATGTACTTACTGAAGACGCTGAAGTGCATTGTTACGCACCGAATACTTGGGGCTTTCCCGAAGTATCTGGGAAAATCAGGCCCGCAGGAGGGTGGCACAATCCCGTGGGCCTGCCAACCCCTGCGGATGATAATACTCAGGGGCCCGAAGCGGGATGGAAGCCGGTTCAGGGCACAGGCTTTTACACCGAAGCGAGGTATTCAAGTAGGCGGCATCCACAGAGGAGGAGAAATGGCTAGCATAGACAAAAGTAACCTGCGAGACGCGCTCTTGAAAATCGAGGTGGCTTCTATTCAAGACGCCAGTCTCTTGTATGAGTCGCATCTGCAAGGGGCACAGCCGGATCTGAGTGAAGCTGACGATCAGGGACAGCGTTCTCAAAATGAACAAAGTGGTGTCGACGCACAACGATTTGAAGAACAGTCTCACCTCCACGAGAGCCATAAGAAGGCTATACAAGCAATTGATTTCGGACCTAAACACTTTATTCAAAGGGGGGCGCTCGTTAGAGTGAACGCTCGTTATTTTGTGATCGCAGTGCCGACTCGCAGTTTTTACGTCGAGGGAATAGAGGTGTTAGGCATCTCGATCGACGCACCGCTATTTGCGGCAATGGAGGGACTACGCTGCGGAGATACCTTCGAGTTTGATGGAAACAGTTTCGTGGTGGAAGACGTACAGTGACTCATATGATCTGTATTAGTTCATCCTTGATCTGACAAAGGGTTTAGGACACAGTTGCCGCCGCGCACGCCGCAGCGCGGAGAAATAGTATCCGGTAAAGTCACGACTGCCAAACGGTCGAGTTCCTTTTCGTGCCAGGTGCCGGCAATCTAAAAGCGTTTGCATGGCGTTTTACAAGAAACATTGTTCACGACATCGGTATTGCAAACCAAATTGGCAAATATAGCGATGCTGTCGAGGTGGCCGGTTCTGGCCGCCTCCTATTTCTCTCTGGGACACCTGGCCTTACACACGACGGGCATCTGCCGGGCTCGTTTGAAGAACAGGCGGAGCAAGCCTGGAAGAACGTCTTCGCCCTACTTGAACAGGCCGGCATGGGGCCGCAGAATTTGGTCAAGGTTTCTCAGTATCTGGTGCGAACCGATGACATTCCGCGATACGGACCAATTCGTTCAAAATGGCTCGGTGACCATCGGCAGGCATCCATGCTCGCCATCATCCCCGGGCTGGTGCGCCCAGACTTCCTTATAGAAATTGAGGCATATGCTGTAGCGCCTAACGGCGCGAAAGGTGCGAAAGACTGATGCGCCCTGCTCGACAAAATCGATGGCGATCAAAAGTTGCTACCTCTAGATAAATACAGCATCTGAGCTGCGGTATCTGAGGGTGTGGCCAGCGCAAGGATGGCGCAAGGTAGTTAATGAATGCGCCACTTTCGCGCATGCAGAAGCGGAAAAATGGAGATAGGCTCCGCTAAATCGACAGACTGGATCTACGTACAAGGCTATCCGGTTCTCAAATCAAAGTAACTGAAAGGAAACTACACAATGCACAAGTGTCTCGGAAAAGCGTTGGTTATGACCGGCTTTATCGGAATGGGCATTGCTATGTTCCATAGCAGACCCGTTGCGGCCCAGTCGCCGCGGTCCAGCGCCGTATTCACTCCTGACGGCAAGCTGAAACTGCCGACCGGCTTCCGCAAATGGGTTTTCATAGGCGCTCCTTTGACACCCAACGCCCTCAATGGTGGAAACGCAAGCTTTCCGGAATACCATCACGTTTATGTCGAGGCGCGTAATCTCGAAGCATATCAGAAGACAGGGCGATTTCCGGAAGGCACTGTCCTGGTAAAGGAACTAACGCTCGTTCTTAAGCCGACTTTCCCTGATGGTTCCCGGACCGAATCTTCTGGTAGGGGATATTTCAACGGAGCGTTCAACGGAATTGATGCGTCCGTTAAAGACAGCAAGCGTTTCGCTAATACCAACGGATGGGGCTACTTCACCTTTGGCCATCACGCCCTGCCGTACGCACAGACCGCTGCGGAATCGTCGGTGAGCGAATGTGCAGGATGTCATATCGGCAACGTCGCAAAAACGGACATGACCTGGGTGCAGTTCTATCCCCTGCTTCGCGGAGACGCCAAATGAGGATCAAATGCTAAAGAACGCTCCTCTCTGCCGCATCGGTGACATGGATGGTGTTGCCGAGGTAGTGGCTTTTCTCGTCTCCGATGATGCAACGTAGGCTACCGGGTCAGTGATTCAGGTTGCGGGGGGGGCATGCGGCAGGGCCAGGGATGAGAGTGATTCGCCTACCAAGCCCGCTATCTAACGTTGCGGTAGTGGCTTAGCAGAAGCGGCCGACTTCTAGGTGGCCCTTCTTTTTTAGAATTTTGCTCCTGTTTCCGACGAGTTCCATCCCGGAAGCTAATGAAAACTACAGGGTTTCGCCTATCAGATCTGGTGTGTCTGCCGCCGCAGTGAACGAGCGACGTTAGGAATGTGAACGCGCCGTTGCTTTTGCCGCTAATGCGGGTCGTGGAATTGTGGCCAGACTCGCACCCGGCGTTACGATGCGTGTTCGAGAGCACTGCCTTATTAGAGGCAGTTCTTCGATTTAAGAAATGGCGTCCGAGTTGCCAATTCGAATATTAAGTGTGGAAGATCATCCTGTCTTTCGCGAAGGCTTGAGCACCATCATCGGATCGCAGCCAGATATGCTTCTGGTTGCTCAGGCGGGTAGTGCGCAAGAAGCTATTGCGGAGTTCAAGATCCATCATCCGGATATCACGTTGATGGATCTCAGGCTCCCAGGCACCAGTGGTACGGACGCTGTTATCGCGATTCGCGGAAAGTGGCCACAGGCTCGCATCATCATGCTAACCACCTCCGATGGCGATGCAGAAATACGTCGCGCATTGGGGGCGGGTGCTGCCGGTTACCTGCTGAAGAATACCCCAAAGAAAGAGCTGATCTCGGTCATCCGATCGGTCCACTCCGAGCGACGATACATTCCGGCAGAGATCGCTACCCGCCTGGCCGAACACATGGGTGAGGAGGAACTCACGGCGCGCGAGTTAGATGTTCTCCGGCTGATGCGAGATGGAAATCGCAACAAAGAAATTGCAGCGAAGCTTGCCATCTCAGAGACCACGGTTAATTTCCACGTCAGAAATCTGGTGGACAAACTTCGCGCCAATGACCGCACGCACGCGGTTACCATCGCAGTCCGTCGGGGACTGCTTTCGCTTTGAATTTGACCGCGAAACCTAAAGAAAACTGCAGGATTGTGACTGAAGTTTCTCATGTTGCTCAAAGGACACAAGCCCGATACGGTTGAAGGGGAGACGGTTTCTACTGCATCGGCTCTTCTCGGGTTTTCCGGACGGATTTCGAGGTGTCGGCTTGCTTTGGCTGCGCACCGCCGTTGCGATTCTGCTCATTCGGGACTCAATAGTCATTTGGGAGGGCGGTCACTCTACAGTTTGTTGTTTGATTGTTGCCCTCGCGGCACTGGGTCTTGGGGTGGGCCTGTTCACTCCGACACTCTGCCTGCTGGCTGCCCTGCTGACAGTCTGCGCATGGCGGCTTTGGAATGTGGGTACCTGGCCACTGGTATTTCTCATCGTCAGTGTTCTTGTCTGCACTGCATTACTCGGTCCCGGAGCATACTCGGTGGACGCAAGGCTTTTTGGGCGGAGAAAGCTCAGGATCGGGCATTCGGCGAGCTAACGGCGCCACCGGACAGCGTCGTCGTCGGTGAGAGTCCGGCGAGAGCTTCCGGGTTGTCCGATCGCGTCCTTGCGACGACTTTGCTCATGTTTGCGATCGTCTGCCTCTTCACTGGTTGCGGCCCACCAAGGAACACGGACCCTCCGCCAGCCGTGGAACTTACCAGTGTGCCTCTTGGGCTCTCCGGTGGCCCGGACGCTTTAGATTTCGTTGAAGGACGCGCTATAGCCGCGAAGCCGGGGCAACACGTTGTCTTGTATGCGCAGAGTTCCGGAACGTGGTGGGTGCAGCCATTTACGGACAGGCCGTTCACCGATATTCGATCAAATTCAACATGGCGGAATTCAACGCACCTCGGGACGCAGTACGCGGCGCTCCTGGTCGACTCCTCCTATGTCCCGTCACCGACGACTCAGATGCTGCCGGGCAAAGGCGGCGCCGTTTTAGCAGTCGCAATAGCCAAGGGAAGAAAGTATGTGCCAAAAAACGTGCATTTCAGCGGATACGATTGGGAGGCTCGGCAAATTCCAACTGCTCGAGGTGGCAAAACGAATCCTTACGATCCCGCCAATGCTTGGACGGATGCAAATGGATTCCTTCACCTTCGCATTGTGCGGCGAGCTGATGAGTGGTTCTGCGCGGAGGTAAGTCTCACCCGCAGCCTTGGCCAAGGCTCGTACCGGTTCACCGTACGGGATGTCTCCCATCTGGATCCGGCGGCTGTAATGACTCTATATACATGGGGTTCTGGCCGTTTTCACAGCGAAGTCGACGTTGAGGTCAGCCGCTGGGGTAATCCTGCCGACAGGAACGCTCAGTACGTTGTTCAACCGTATTACGAACCCGCCAACGTCTCCCGCTTCGAGGCGCCGTCTGGCCCGCTGACCTTCTCATTCCATTGGGAACCCGGAAGAGTGTCTTTCCGCACCGGCCGTGGCCACGTAGCAGATTCAAGATCCGCCTCGATAGCCGAACATGTTTTCACATCCGGAGTTCCATCTCCGGGCGGCGAGTCAGTCCACATGAATCTCTACGTCTTTGGAAACACCCGGATCCCGATGCGAAGTGGAGCTGAGGTGATCATTGAGAAGTTCGAGTACTTTCCTTAGCAGCCAGCTCTGCTTCGGCCTTAGCCGCTCACTCCGCTTGGGCGTCGCAATCGTCTGCTTAGCCGGGAACGCTCGCGCGCTCGATCCAGACAGAGCTGCCCGGCAGTATGTTCGCGATCACTGGGGCCCGGAGAAGGGTTTTCTAGGCGGACCAATTTACGCCATCACCCAAACGACCGATGGCTATTTGTGGATTGGCGCCGAAGCGGGATTAGTTCGCTTCGACGGCTTTGCGTTTACGCTGATGCGCGATCCGGGTCCGCATCCTTTCGTAATCGATCACGTATTCGGCTTGAGCACGGATCGCGACGGAAGCCTCTGGGTTCAATTGTCAGACCCGACGCTTCTTCGATATCGGAATGGAACCTTCGCAGCAGTCACGCTGAATCCCCAGCTAGGAGATGGGCGAGTCACCGCGATCGCTCGCGCAAGTACGGGTGCCCTTCTGATCGCAAGCAGAAGGGACGGCGCAGTCTCCTGGACCGGATCTAAGTTTGAGAGTATCGCCACGGCAGCCTCACTACCCCGTTCGCCGGTCGTTTCGATTGCCGGGACCACCAAAGACGATGTCTGGTTGGGCACGCGGGAGGCGGGGCTCATTCATGTCAACAGGCGCCAGATCTCTCGGATCACCAGCGGCCTGCCAGATCTGAGGATCAATTGTCTGTTGGCTGAGAAGAATGGCGACGTATTAGTGGGCACGGACCGTGGGATGGTTCGATGGGATGGAAGCGAAATCACCACAGCCGGCGTGCCGAGGGCTCTGGAGCATGCGCAGATTCTTGCCATGACCAGGGATCGCGACTCGAATATTTGGATTGGGACCGGCACGAAAGGACTTCTTCGTCTCAACCAACAAGGTCTCTGTTCGCTTCGGGACCATGATTCGCGCGCACCCATCACAGCTCTGTTTGAGGATCGGGAGGGAGATCTCTGGACAGGCAGCTCAAGTGGAATCGAGCGGCTTCGGGACAGTGCATTCGTGACATACGCCTCTGGGGGAGGCCTGCCGAGAGAAAACAGCGGCCCAATTTACTGTGACTCGCACGGGCGTGTCTGGTGGGCTCCCGCGACAGGCGGCCTTTACTGGCTGAGAGATGGACAGATTGAACATGTAAAAGAGGCCGGTCTCGATCGAGACGTGGTGTACTCGATTACCGGCGGCGATACCGGTGTTTGGCTGGGGCGGCAACGCGGAGGATTGACGCATCTTTCTTTCGACGGTAATTCCTTCACGGCAAAGACTTATACACAAGGCGATGGACTTGCCGAGAACACCGTAAACGCAGTCCAGGAAAATCGCGATGGGTCCGTCTGGGCCGGCACGTTGACGGAAGGCGTCAGTCACTTCAAAAATGGCCGATTCAACAATTACACAAGTGCAAACGGCCTGGCGGCAAACATTATTACTTCGATTGCGGAGGGGACGGACGGAACAATGTGGTTCGCTACACCGGGCGGATTGAGTAGCTTCATGCGGAACACGTGGAGGACATACGGCGTCCAGGATGGCTTGCCTTCGGAGAATGTGTATTCCCTCCTCGCCGATTCTTCCGGAGTCATTTGGGTGGGTACTCTGCACGGAATCGCGTTCGTTCGCTCAGGCCACGTTGTGACTCCAGCGGGCCTACCGCTGTCTTTGCGGGAACAGACCTTCGGAATGGCCGAGGACAAGGCCGGGGTCGCTTTGGATCGCTACTTCGAATCACGTTCTGCATGTGGCGCGCGACAGAATGTTGCACAGCCCGGTTGTCGATGGAGATGTGCGTGAGTACGGACTTGCGGATGGCTTGCCTGATACGCAAGGTGTCAGACGCGACCGTTCGGTCGTAACCGATCCGCTTGGGCGAATCTGGATGGCAAGGAATCGCGGACTATCAATGATCGATCCGACAGCGCCAGGCGGCGCCTCGGTACCGGCAATCGTGCACATCGACGGGTTTTCGGTGGATGGCGGTTCAATCGATCTAGCACACCCGGTTATTGTGCCGCCAAGCCGGCAACGAATCGCAATTGACTATGTAGGCTTGAATCTGTCTGCTCCTGACCGGGTTCGGTTTCGATTTCGTCTCGACGGATTCGATCATGCCTGGAGTCCATCGGTGTCGTCAAAGGAAGCGGTTTATACCAACCTCGCTCCCGGAGTCTATCGTTTCCATGTCATGGCTCGCAATGCCGATGGAGTTTGGAACGGCCGGGAAGCGAGTATCTCTTTCGAGGTCGATCCTGCCCTTTGGCAGACATCGTGGTTCCGTCTGTGCGCTGTCTTAAGTCTTGCGTTTGCAGTGGTGGCCATTTACAGATTGCGTCTCCGCCAAATGACGACACAAATCCATCTGCGCTTCGACGAGCGTCTCGCGGAGCGCACTCGCCTGGCACGGGAACTCCATGACACGCTGCTGCAGACCATTCAAGGCAGCAAAATGGTGGCCGATGATGCGCTGGATGATGACGGTGGCGGGCACGACCCGATTCGCATGCGTACGGCGCTCGAAGAAGTTATCGGCCTGGCTCGGACAGGCGACAGAGGAGGGCAGGGCCGCGCTGAATTCGTTGCGAAGTTCCACGTTCCAAGTGAATGACCTAGCCGAAGCCTTTCAGCACGCGGCGGAAGACTGCATGACGCGGGGTGTTATGGAGGTCGACTTGTCCGTCGAGGGGACGGCGGCTGAAATGCACCCCATCGTCCGCGATGAAATCTTTCGCATCGGTTACGAAGCCATCCGGAATGCCTGCACGCATTCTGGAGGGAGTCTGCTCGAAGTCGAATTGAGTTATGCAAAGAACCTCACTCTCCGGGTGCGGGATAACGGGAAGGGCATCGACCCCGAGATTGCCGCTAAGGGCAGAGAAGGACATTTCGGACTAAAAGGTATGCAAGAACGTGCTGAGCGAGTAGGCGGCAAGCTGAGGCTCTTCAGCTCAGCGGAATCGGGGACCGAATTGGAATTGATCGTTCCTGGCAATTGTTTTTCAAAGCGGGAGCAAACGCATCTTGAGTGGCCTACGGAAACTTTTCGGAAATGAAAAGCGATTTCCAGAGGTTCGTTGAGGGGTTGCCGGAGCGTTCAGAAGCCGTCCAGCAACCCCGCCAAAAGTCTCACTCAGTTCAAACGAAGGACAACGGGACAGTTGATCGAGAATCCGGCGCTGCCAAAGGGCTTGCCCCCTGGTCCGGTCAGGAGCCCATCTTGAACGTAGGTAAGAATTTGGAACTCCTCACGCAACTGTTGGCGGTAGCCTTTGGTAATCGCGTCGGCAGTCCATTCGTATAGATTGGCGTCCCATATCGGACTGTAATCCAACGCGAGTGTCGGAATTCCACCGAGAGTATTGTTGGGGCGGTGTCCATCCGCTAAGTCTGCTGAAAGACCTTGTCTTTGCGGATTGTCGCAGGCGTCTTGTTCGGCACCGTTTGTTGCGATAAAGATCCGTTCGATGGGGCTCGAGAAACTGTCATCGTTCCCAAGCGGAAGCGTCGCCTGCAATGGTGCGTACGTATTGTGTTCGATCGCAGCTGCCAATGGAATGCTGGCATCCATCGACACATAACAAACTGGACGGCCAAAACTAAATCCGTTGATCAGATTCAACGTGACCGTCATGTTTATCGGATCGATCGCAACGACTTGATCATGCACTTTAGTGTAATCGACGTTGCCGTTCGGGAAATTGATCTGATTTGCTTCCACGCCGAAGGCGACTATCGGAGCATTGTAAATCGTTCCACCGTCGTTCAGTACACGGACAAGGGGGCTATAGTTTCTGTCCCCTACCGAGCCCGGCTGAGCAGAAACAGGAGGGAATTCGGAGCCGGGAGGACCAGGAACAATCTTCCGCACGGGGCTGAAATCGACAGTACCTTTGTCAAAGATTAAATCATTGTTTTTATCGAAGTTCGCTGTCCTCGCCCCTTTGGCGCCGAAAGCGAGCTTCGCCGAATAATTGAGCCCCAATTCAAGAGCCACGCCCTGATCGTCTACGTCGGTCAAGATGTACCAAACTTTTTTCCCGGTTCGCGCCATGTAGCCTAGATAGAGCGGCAGCGTGATGGTGCCGCTCGCCGCGTCCACCGTACCTGATTTCAGCAGCTGTTCGGGTCCCACTAAACTGGGGTTATCTGTGGACGGCGGCGGGCCGAAATACGACAAGCTTACCTTCGTTCCGATATTGGCAGGCGCAGGAAAGACATTACAGCCAGGGCCAGGGCCGATCGGACCTGGACCAGGGCCTTGATCTTGATTGAAATTTGAGTCTTGCGCTGTTTGTATTTCAGGTGCTTGCGGCTGTGAACGTTTGTGAGTCTGCATCATCATTTGGCCGGTCCCGGTTACGGGTGCAGGCCCCGACACTTGCGCCGGAGTTTGCCCAAAGATAGTTCCAGCCAGAGTGGTGAACAAGAGAAACAGACTCCAGCGTTGAGCGCCGAAGTGTGCATAAGAACTGTTGGACCATTGAATCGTTTTCATTTCCTTCTTCCTTTTCATGCTTGGGATGTGGACGTTCGCGTTTTTTGGACGTTTAGATTTGGAAAGACTCGAGCGCCGCTTTCACGACGACCCGATGGGACGTTCATGCTAACGGTTAGCCCGCGCGAATAGCTTGCGTGGGTTCCGTGACGTTCTTGCGGAGCTGCATAGTCGCGGTTCGAATAAGGGTTTGTATTGCGGCCTTCTCTGTGCCAATAATCTCCATGCAGGAAGCAGTTGTATGCCCAAGCAGCATTCGTAATACAAAACAGATGCGAGCAGGTCGCTCGATCTGCAGCACGGGCCAAAGTCCCGGCTGGAGCATAGAACAAGCGACGGCGTATGCGGCGTCGGGTGAAGCCGGATCCGTCGTTTCAATGCTTCGTACTACCACTGCTCTTTCCCAAGCCGCGAGGTCATCTGTTTGAGGCGGTCTCGAAAAATCGAGATCATCGATGCTGCCAACCAGGACTGTTTCTGCTATGTCCGGGTCAGCAGAGAGCAGCAGAGCGGTTTGGAACAGTGCGTTGCAGTTCAGCCTGAAAAAGGTCGTCCACGCCTGCTGGCAGTCACTCACGTCAGGTTGGGTCCGCATTTGATCCGTGAATTGCATCACATGAAGTCGGGGAAGGCCCAGCCCTCTTCTCGTTCTGACTTAGTCATCTATCGTCAGCGGTCCAGAACCGGGATTCAATGATCACATCAATACTTTGCGCCACTTCCTTGCGGGCACCCACGTCAAATCTGATAGTCTGAGCGCTCTATTTTTCTCCAGGTCTGAATCTGATCGCGAATCATTGCTCTCGCGTCCGCTGGTATTCTGGTTCTCCGACCTTGAACGGAGATAATGCATAGCAGGAAAGACACACTTGGCGATGGCGGATGGTCTACGGGACAAGGGCGGAGAGGGCGAACTGATTCGCCGAATTTGCGCGGGCGACAAAGACCTGTTTTACACGCTCATTGAGCCGTATCAGCGAACTGTCTTCTCCATCGCCTACTCCGTGTTGAATAATGCCGCGGATGCTGAAGAGATCGCGCAAGACGTGTTCCTAAAAGCGTTTAGGGGGTTGGCGCACTTCCGCGCTGACGCAAAGTTCAGCACCTGGCTGATTCAGATCGCGTTAAATGAAGCGCGTATGCGCTTGCGCCGTAGCCGCCCACATTTGTATCAATCGCAGTACGAAGCCCACGCGAGTCACAGCAGCGATTACATGCCCACAGATTTCGCCGATTGGCGAGAAATTCCAAGCGAAGCACTAGCACGTAAGGAATTGAGACACGCAATCGAGCGAACGCTCCAATCGCTCCAACCAATCTATCGAGAGGTTGTAACCCTTCGCGATCTTCAGCATCTAAGTACTGCGGAAACCTCGCAAGTGTTAGGCATTTCGGAAGACTTGGTGAAGACCCGCCTGCGCCGCGCAAGATTGCAGATGCGTGAGGCGCTAGCGCCGGGGTACGATGGCAGTTGGACCACTGAATCGAAGGAGTATAAGCGCGTTAGGCCGTGGTGATTTCCCTTACAAGCGGATTACACCTATGAAAACCGCAATCGTCGAGATTAGTTGTGTTGAGGTATGGCGAGAGATCTCCAGCTACCTTGATGGAGAGGTCGAGCCGGAGCTCAAGAATCGTATGGAGCTTCACTTCCAGAATTGCCGCCATTGCACAGCTGTTCTCGAAGGTACGCAAAACACCGTACGCTTGTTGGCCGACGGTGACTGGTATCCGTTGCCGGCCGGATTCGGTGAACGCCTATTTCACCGGCTCTCGTCGGAGTATTGCAAAGATAATTCTTAGTCTTTTTCGAATTTCTAGGTCGCTGGAGCCGCACTCAAGGCAAGCAACGCATGCTCCAGTAGTTCGGGTTCTTGGTCGGCATTGTCGATAAAGAAGGCGATTTGCCAGGCACGATTTGCACTACACCTCCACACTTCTGCATACCGTGTACACCTCACATCGATCGATCCACCACCTTTCGGACGGAGCGTCATACGGTGCCACCCGTACTCGACTGCGACGTCTCCGGAAATGGCAATGTCGAAAATGAGCGGAGTCATTTCGACGTCGTGCTCGCGAAAGAGTTTCTCTAGTCTGGCTCTCAATATAGTTTTTGCATCTGCGCCATAGAAGCTTGCCTGCCCCGTCCTCATGTCGGTGAAGCTGTCGGCGAAAACGGCAAGAATTCGCTCTACGTCGCCGCTATTGTAGCCCTCACGCAACTCAGTCTTGGCTACATTGATGGCATAGTGATCGTCCAACGTGTACTCTCCTAAACCCATTGGATTCTGACCAGTTACCTTCAGTCAAGCGTTCTCTGATCGAAATCGCAGGCGCAAAAAAGGCATCTCGCGTCACCTTTTGCAAGTTTTCGACTCTCATGCGAGTGAAGCGGGTGCCTGAACGGCAAACACCGCTTCGAGCAGAAAGGAGATCAGATGCCTGTTTTGTGCCCCGACGCGCAGTCGGCTCCTGGAAGCAGGTGCTCAACAGTTTTGTCGCCTTCCGAAAGACGATCATCAGATGGAAGTAGACGAAACGCCATAGGAGAGTCGTAATGGCCTCGTCCAATCCAATCCGAATCTTAATCGTTGAAGATCACCCTGTGTTCCGGGAGGGTCTGAACATGATTATCGCTTCTCAATCGGACATGGCTGTGATCGCCCAAGCGGCTACCTGTCCCGACGCAGTTGCGGAATTCCGACTCCACAAACCCGACGTCACGCTTATGGATCAAAGGCTTCCTGGCGCAACCGGTACAGATGCCCTGATCGCCATTCGCGGAGAGTTTCCACTCGCTCGGATCATCATGCTAACGACGTCCGATGGCGATTTGGTGATTCAACGTGCTCTCCGTGCAGGAGCCGCCGCTTATGTGCTAAAAAGCACTCCGAAGAATGAGCTATTAAAAATTATCCGTTTCGTGTATAGCGGGCAAAAGTACATTCCGGCGGAAATAGCTCGCCAGCTGGCGGAGCATCTGAGCGAGGATGACCTCACGCCCCGCGAGACCGAAGTGTTGAAGCTGATTCGCGATGGCAACCGCAATAAACAGATCGCCTATCGACTCTCCATTGCCGAGACTACAGTCAATTTCCATATCAAGAATTTACTAAGCAAACTCCGAGCTAATGACAGAACGCATGCCGTTGCCATTGCGATAGGCAGAGGACTGTTTGAGATTTGACTCGTGTGTCCGACGCCTCCTGCAGAGAACCACTTATGATCACAAGCAAACGATCGAGAAGATAAGAGGTCTATCGCTCTCGGTGGAGGTGGAAGCCGGCCTAGTTTCCGTGCTGCAAAACGGGGTAGTCGTGTAACAATTCGACGCGCTGCCTGTTGCAAAAACTCAGCTGCAATCCCCCTTTGTCCGCTCTCTCTGACTTGGCGATGTTGACGCGCATCTGAAAGCCAGCGGAGACCGTGACAAAACCGTGTCAAAACTCCTGCCGTTGCACTGGTTGGGGTTGCCTTTGAGCGAAAAGCAGATTCCCCAAGTTGTTGAAATGCTTAGAAGCGTCGAAAATCGCAAGAAGCTTTGGAAGCCATCGGGCTGTGCCCAAGGCAGGGGTGCTACCAGGCTGCGTTACGCCGTCCGGCTCGCGGTAATCCAAATTAGCGGCCGCCCGGAAGGGACTGTACGAACTTTTGTACGAACTTTCGTTGGAAGCCATGCGAAACAGCGAGTGGCCCCGTGTCTACAGCACTCCTGTTTTCAAGGGCTTACGTTTTCCGCTTCGCACAGCTTCGCTGTGAAATTCGGCTGTTAACCGAAGGGTTGTAGGTTCGAATCCTACCTGAGGAGCCAAACTAAATTACTCAAAAACAGAGGGTTGCACAAACGGCCTGTTTTCGCGAACAAATCGAATTGTGCCTACTTTTGTGCCTAGTTTTTCTTTCGATGCGATGGTTCCAACTGCCCGCACGAATCGTCGGCGAACAAAGTCGCCGGGAATTTCATGGGGTTTTGCCAAATAGTCCGGTCCCAAGGTTGGCGAAGAAGCTCCGAAACGCGGGCTCTTTTTCGTCTGGTGGTTCGGCTTGTTGCCGAGGTACGGAATGTTACGTCTGCGAAAGGCGACTAGCTGATCGTGGCTGCCACGTGTTCTCGTCGGGATGATCCCCCCTGTTAAGCTGGACCGGCGAGTCACTCCGGCCGCGGGCAGCACGCCCACTGTAGCTTCCGACCGGAATATGCCGAGCTTCCGCTATCAGGTTCGCCTGTTCGTACAGCTCTCGCGGGAGGTGAATGTTCATTTTCATTCGTAGAGCCTGTCCATCCGATCTGATCGATTGCTTCAACCGGTATGCGCCGAGCTGCCAGCCGGAAATCGCTGGAGTTGCTGCTCACGAGAGCAAGAACGTGGAAGCATAACCCGGCTGCTGATCCTCCATGATCTGCACTTCCCGACAAACCGCGTTTAGTTGATGGCCGATAAAGCAAGCACCGCTCAGAGGCCCGAAGTAATACAACAACAGTCGCATCGCGCTCCTTCTCTTGGCGAATGCCCGCAGCAAATCTTTGACTCCCCGGGCAAAGGCCACAACATCACTGGCGGTCTGCAAACATCCGCGCCCCAGGTCGCGGTCGGGTCGAATCAGCAGCAGCGCCGACACAGCGCAGTCGCCATACTCGGCTATGTGGTGTCGAACGTCCACTTCCAGGGACCCCGTTACGCTGATTCCGCAAGCTACCGTCGTGCTACCGCTCTTGACGATTTCGCCTTCGGGTCCATTGACAGGTATGACGCGAAATCCAGGCGCTGGGCGCCGCATCAGTTCGCCACAATTCTTGCTGCTGCTGAACCTCGATCGTATATCCTGGCGACTTCGCTGAAGGTGTGGCCGAATGCGAACCACGCAGATAGCCGCGCCAAACCACGCGCCCGAATCAAACGACAATTCGTTGTCTTGCGGACGTCGGCAAGCACTGTATGCAGCTCCGGAAGCAGCTTCTTGTTCCAGTACTCCGGGCGCTTTAGCTGATGCCCTTTAAGATCAGGTCGCCCTTCGAAGTACCTTCTCCAATCGAGAACAAAATCCGGAGTCAGATCGAACGCGCCCTCAGTTATGGTGTTAAGGTAAACAGTTACACATCGCTCGCCGTCTGCTGGCAGATACAGGTTCCGTTCCCTCAAGACCTGCTCCAGAAGATCGACAGTAATGTCCGATTGCTTCGTCCGAATCCAAATGCGAATGACGTCTACGGCGACAGCCAGGGCGTTCTGGTCATGCTGAAGTCCTACATGCTCCATTCGGTCAGAGACCATCTGCTGCAGCTGTCGAAATGATCCTTCGCCCAGTTGTAAATGAAGCGCTTCAATGAATGAGCGAAATTCCTTGGGGGTAGCCGCCAGATGCTCTCGCCATTCTTCACGTATCTTTCCTATATCGCTTTTCGGTCCACTCTCGAAAAATTCGTTGCTGAGCTTGCCTTCGTGGCTATTAAGGCATTCGCCGAGTTTGTCGCCCTCCCGAGTCCACGACCAGTTGCTCACGAGATACAGCTTGATTTGTTTTCCGGGGTGTTCTGCGGTCAATCGTTTCCAGGTAGAAAAGAATTTTTGAAGTAGACTCGTCCCGTTCCCCTTGCGTTCCTGAAGCTTTTCGGAAGAATAGTGCTGGGCTTGATTCTCGTGATATTTAACCTGAAAGAAATAGTGATAGAACTCTTCTGGCTTTCCGCTCCCTGGTTCGTGGTGCACGGTTACGTCGTCAACGGAACCACCATCGGCGTCTTCGACCCGAACTCTGGTGACATGGTCCCGGCGACGCAGAAGTGAGAGAACATGCCACCAGGAATAGAGATGCTGGCAT
This sequence comes from Bryobacterales bacterium, assembly GCA_963718465.1. Lineage (GTDB taxonomy): Bacteria > Acidobacteriota > Terriglobia > Bryobacterales > Bryobacteraceae > Bog-105. The sequence continues at coordinate 225,372 of CAVQZK010000037.1, forward strand.
TCGTCGCCGTTCAGCCGTGGTATTACCTGGTTCGCCATAACTACGAGAGCGGGAACAGATCGCCGAACAGGAGTCTGTAGGTTTTCAGCGCTTCACCGTTTTGACCTTCACGGCTTAAGTTGATTGCTTCACGTACTGCGTCGCTAGCCTGCTGCAGAGCAGATTTTGCTTTGTCCTTGTCGGCCGTTGTCATGATGTCGCTCACCGGCGGACCCAGCCTCGCCGGTTCCGGCCACTCCTCGTGAATGCGAGTTGCTGCGGACGCAAGAAAGGATTGGAACTCGTAAGGGTAATCTCCGTCAAACGGAGGCCGCAAAAGATCGAGAGCCATTACTTCAAGAAGGAATGATGGGCGTACCGGCTTACCCTTCTCCACGTTCCAGCGTTTGATCATTCGCACCATGCCCTTCCACTCCCCACCGAATGCCTTGTTTGCAGCTATTGCTTTTTCAGCGTGGATCTCCGGATCGGTATCGGTCCATCCCGTCTTCGAGCTGGTGTCCGGGATCTCGTAATGATGATCCTTGTCATATGCGGGCACCACATCAAAGCTCAGAACACGTTCGTCCTCACCAGCAACGCCAAACTCGACGCAGACTGAGCGCCGCTGACATTTAACGCAGTCGCGTCCATACTTCTCGACTAGCTTGCCTTCGACCCTGCCAAGTAACACCGACGGGTGTTTAACCGTGTCATGCTCGATTATCTCGGTCTTGATCTCGAAGATTGGCAGCGGAGAGTTAAATTTGGCGGGACCCTTCATCCTGACGACTGGGAACGGGCAACGGGCCTTTTTGACCTTTCGGTTTCTAGCGGAGCTGGTTTCGACTTGGAGTTGCGCCTAAGCGGAGGCGATAAAAGTTATCGCTGGTTTCTGGCTCGTTGCAACGCTGTATGCGACGACAAGGGGCAGGTCATGCGCTGGTATCTGGCGTGTACGAATATTGATGACCGCAAGCGAGCCGAACAGAAACTTCAACAGGAGAACGTAGCCCTTCGCGAGGAGATCGACAATGCTTCGATGTTCGAGGAAATTATCGGAACATCGAAGCCTCTGAAGACCGTTCTTTCAAGAATTGCCAAAGTCGGTCCGACCGCCTCCACCGTTCTGATTACGGGGGAAACAGGCACAGGCAAAGAACTCATCGCGCGTGCCGTTCACAAACGATCTCAAAGATCTGATGGCCCCTTCATCAGTGTGAATTGCGCCGCACTTCCGCCTACGCTAATTTCCTCAGAGTTATTTTGGCCACGAAAAGGGAGCTTTCACGGGAGCCACGCAGCGTCGACTTGGACGTTTCGAAATGGCTGACGGCGGGACGATCTTCCTGGACGAAGTGGGCGAGCTCCTACCCGACACACAGGCGGCCTTATTGAGAGTACTTCAGGAACGGGAATTCGAGCGAGTGGGGGGCGCGCAGCCCATTCGAACGGATGTCCGAGTAATCGCTGCCACCAATCGCGACTTGAACGCTGCCATTGAGAATGGAACCTTCCGTCGGGATCTTCACTATCGGTTGAATGTGTTTCCCCTCGAAGTGCCCCCTTTGCGAGAACGGAAAGACGACATTTTAATGCTGGTTGAGTATTTCGTGCAGCGCTACGCGAACCGGGCGGGCAGAAATATCAGATCAATCGACCACAAGACCCTGGATCTGTTGCAGGCCTATGACTGGCCTGGCAACATCCGGGAGTTGCAGAACGTAATTGAAAGGTCCATCATTCTGAGCTCCGCCGATATTTTTTCAGTGGATGAGTTGTGGCTTTCCAAACGCACTCTTTCGCCAACACCTCGCGTTGAAACATGGCCGGGTTTGAATGTTGAGCCGCGAAGCGAGCGGGGGATCATTGAAGCAGCACTGGCCGAGAGCATGGGCCGAGTGGCTGGACCATCAGGAGCGGCCGCCAAACTTCGAGTTCCAGCTTCTACTCTTGAGACACGCATTAAGGCGCTGAAGATCGATAAACGCCAGTTCAAATTCCGCTGAGACTTCTATCACGGCCCGGACAGTAATTCGCGGAATTCGCTGAATTCGCGCATATCGCGGAATTCGTGTAAGCCCCTCCCGGGTTACATCTGTACTCCCCGAGCATTTTCAGTGAGTTACAAACGGCTGTGACCGTGCTAAATGCATGCCGCATCGCTGATAACGCCACCGGAAAGGCTAAGCCGCGTGAAAAGAGCAAAAGTTTCATGGACGGTCGCAATATGACTTGGCGGGCTGATCGAGTTGTCGATGCCGACAACGTCGTTTCGTTCTGCATAAGCGGCCGAATTACAAAACAGGATGTGAACACGCTGCGCCCTGTCATCGAGGAGGACGCGAGCGCCGTTACTATCGACCTGAAGAACGTCATTCTGGTGGACCGGGAGGCCGTGAAATTCTTGGCTCAAAGAGAGCTCAACGGAGCCGTACTCCGTAACTGCCCTCCCTACATCCGTGACTGGGTCACGAGAGAGCGAGTTGAAACGACCGAAACAATAGGAGACGAAAATGTCTGATGCTCCTAACTCGATCCCGTTAGGAGTTGTTCGCGACGGTCGGCGGTACGCGATATGGGTTCGGAAACCGTGTCCGCAAAGTTGGATCAATGTTTGGATGGGCCTTTTGGTCGCCGCTTTCGGTGTAGGTCATCCTGGCGTCGCCCAACAAACCCTGTCTTCCCATCCGGATATCGACCGGATACCGATAATTGAAGGCCGGGACATTCGCTTCCGAAAGCTATCCAATCCCCAGAAGCTTTCCCACGTTAGAGTTACGTCGATCGTTCAAGACACACAAGGCTTTATTTGGTTTGGTACATGGAATGGGCTCACCCGGTACGACGGCTACAAGTTCAAGGTATTCAAACACGAGACGGGTGATCCCGGAAGTTTCAGCGGTGTGTGCGTGTATGCAACACTCAGAGATCATTCGGGCAACCTCTGGGTTGGAACAGATGGTTTCCTCGATCGCTTTGACCCGGAAACCGAGATCTTCACGCATTACAACCTTGATAAACCGGCTGGGAAAGGGCTATCGAGCATCGTCAACCACATCAGCGAGGACGCGAGCGGCAAGCTTTGGGTGTCGACGCGCAATGGCTTGTTCCGCCTTGATCCCAATAGCGGCGATTTGAAGAATTATCTTCATGATCCCGCCGACCCTTCCACGCTCGCCGACAACACCGTCAAATCCAGCGGCGAAGACAGAGAAGGGAATTTCTGGGTTACTACGAGCAGAACTCTGGACGAATTCGACAGAGAGACTGGCAAAGTAAAACGCCACATCCCGGTGGGCGAATCGGGCATCGGCCTTTGGTTTCACGAGGACCGATTCGGGGTCTTTTGGGTCATCTACGGTTCCCTCGGTCAGATAGCTACACTCGACCGGACGACGAATCGGCTGACCCGTTTTGATTACGAATGGAAAGTTGGACCGCCGCTGGCAAATCAGGCGTACTCGATGCTCGAAGATAGCAACGGAACTATGTGGTTCGGGACCGCCCGCGCAGGCTTGATGAAGTTCGATCGCCAGAATCATCGTTTTATCAGTTACCGCCACGAACCGGCTGATCCGGAGACAATTGGCGACAATCATGTCATTGCGCTATTCGAAGACCGTGAAGGAAACGTCTGGGCTGGCCTTCATCAGGAGGAGCCGAACTATTTTCCGATTAAACCTCTACCGTTCGAAAACCTCTCCCGCTTGACACACTCGATCAGGTTTGAGCTTTCCGGCCTCGTCGGCGCTATTTACGAAGACGGGCAAGACAAAGTCTGGCTGGGCCTAAACCGCAGTTTATATAGTTTCAATCGTAAGACAGCGCAAGTTTCGCCGTTCGAGGGCGTCGACAATTCGGATGTCTTTTCGATCATTCCCGACGGACCAGATGTCCTTTGGTTCGGTAACGCATACCCAGGTCTGCTCAGATACAACGTGAAGACAGGCGAGCGGAGAGGATATCGTCACAATCCAGACGATCCGGCAACCCTCTGCAGCGGCGTGATCTACCATCTCCTCATCGACCATGAAGGAACACTGTGGGCCGCTACCTGGGATGGCTTGTGCGAATTGGATTCATCGACCAACCGTTTCACGAAATATACGCCTGCTCCCGAAAGCCGCGGTCTGAACTACTACGCGATCGCGCAAGGCCCCGACGGCAGCCTGTGGTTGGGCGGTAACCTTGGCCTTCATCGTTTTGACCCACAGACCAAAACGTTTACTGTGTACTCTCATAATCCGGAAGATCCAACCAGCATCAGTGACGGTCACGTGAACGCAGTTTTTTTCGATCGATCGGGAACCCTCTGGGCTGGAACTCAGAGCGGACTCGACAAGTTCGATCCGGCTACCCGCACGTTCAAGAGTTACGGTCAGCGGAGTGGGATATCTGGCACGGTTGTAAGCTGCATCCTTCAAGACAGTCGCGGCACACTCTGGATGAGCACAAACGCAGGAATTTCCAGCTTCAACAAGAAGACAGAGCACTTCTCCAACTACACGACGGCCGATGGCCTTCCCGGTCCAGATCTGACCGGCACGGGGGCGTGTTATGAGAGTTCGCGGGGTGAGATGTTCTTTGCCGGTTTCAGCGGCGCCACCGCGTTTTATCCGGACAAAGTGTTCGAGAGCCCTTACGTACCTCAACCCGCACTGACCGGCTTTCGCCTTTTTGGCTCCTCGGTCATACCTGGTCGTCGCTCACCCTTGAAGACGGCTATCAACCGGGCGAGCGCTATACGGCTTTCGCATTCGGAGAACATCCTGTCCATCGAATTTTCCGCGCTCAGTTTTATCAACCCTGAAACCAATCGCTACAGATATAAGCTCGACGGAATAGATAAAAATTGGCGTGAAGTGGGAAGTGACGAGCGGCTCGCCACGTATACAACGCTGCCAGCCGGCGATCATACCTTTCGGCTCGAGGCGGCTACGAGCCGAGGTTCCTGGTCCCCCGACGTCGTCCTGGAGATTACGATTTTGCCACCGTTCTGGCAGACATATTGGTTTGCCACATGCTTGATCGCTGCTCTTTGTGGGATTTTTGGACTGTTCTACCGATTACGGTTAAACCACTTGTCAGCACAGTTCAATGTTCGGACAGAGGAGCGTATGCGTATTGCACGTGAGCTGCACGATACGCTTCTTCAGAGTTTCCAAGGCTTGATGCTTCGTTTTCAGGCGGGTGCACGAATTGTTGCAAGATGGAAAGGCAAAGAAACAACTCCAGGAAACACTTAAACGGGCCGATCAGGCGATCACTGAAGGTCGCAACGCCGTGTACGAGCTACGCTCATCCACCATGTCTGCGAATGACTTCGCTCAGGCGGTTCGAACGTTGGCCGCCGAACTGGGTGCCGAGGACACCGTAGCATTCCGTTTGGCAATGGAAGGCCGCCCGCGCGAGTTTCGTCCGATGATTCGAGACGAACTGTACGGCATCACTCGCGAAGCCCTACGAAATGCCTTCAATCATGCGCATGCCCATCAAGTCGAGGTGGAAATTATCTACGCAGAAGATCTCTTCCAGTTGAGGATTCGCGACGACGGGGAAGGGATTCCGCCGGCAGTCCTGAAGCAGGGTCGCCCCGGGCATTACTGCCTTAATGGAATGCGCGAGCGGGCCGGCCAAATCGGTGCGGAGTTCGGCATATGGAGTGGGGCAGCCGGGGCTGGAACTGAGATCGAGTTGACTATTTCCAGTTCCATTGCGTATGAAAACCCAGTAAGTCGATTCCATTTCCGGGCCTTTCGAGAGAAAGTTGGCGGGAAGTGATTCGAGTTCTCGCCGTAGATGACCATCCGCTTCTTAGGGAAGGCATTGCTGCGCTGATAGAGACTCAATCCGACATGCAGTTAATCGGTGAAGCTTCGAATGGACGCGAGGCGCTCGAACAATTTCGAAACCATCGCCCGGACATCACGCTCATGGATTTGCAGATGCCGGAAATGGGCGGTATCGAAACAATTATCACGATTCGAGCCGAATTTCCCGAGGCACGAATTATCGTCCTAACGACACATGCAGGCGACTTCCAGGTGTCTCGCGCTCTAAGAGCCGGGTGTCCGGGCTTACTTGCTCAAAGGCTTACTGAGGGAGGAACTGTTGGGGACAATTCGGGCTGTGCATGTCGGCCAAAAACGCCTGTCGGCCGAGATTGCCGCCGAAATCGCTGAACATGCCGACGACGACATCTTGACCCCACGCGAAATAGATGTACTGCGATTGATCGCTAAGGGAAATGCAAATAAGGAAATCGCTTGTATCTTGTCGCTCGCCGAGGATACGGTGAAAGTTCACGTCAAGAACATTCTCGCCAAACTTGGCGTAAACCATCGCACTCATGCCGTTACCGTTGGACTGAAACGTGGAATTATCGATCTGTAATTCCACTTAACTCGAAAGGAGTATGTGACAAATCCCTTTGTGGGCATGTCAAATCTCACCTGTATCGCACATAATCGACGCGGGATGTCATTCTGCAACGCCTATTTTCAACTTTTCCCGATGGCTGGCCCGGGTCTGGTCTTTTACTGCTGCGGGTCGGCATAGCCATTGCCTTAATCTGCCTCGGTAATTTCCCGACAGGGGTCAGAGAACCAATCGCCACCGTTGGGCAGTTTATGGCTGCCATTGGAGGAATTTTTTTGCTCTCGGGTTTTTGGACGCCGCTTATAGGAACGCTTATAGCGATTGATGAGCTATGGATCGCGTTCTTATTCTCTTCTTCGGAGAATGACGCTCCGTGGCTTCATGTCTTCTTAGCGGTACTAGCAGCCGGTATGGCGATGGTGGGCCCGGGCGCATGGTCCGTTGACGCGCTCCGCTTCGGAAGAAAGCGCTTTGATATCGAAAGGAGGAAGACGTAGAAGGCAATGATTGCCGGCCAGAAATGCACGCGTGTTAGACGCATTCACCGCAAGCCGGCCTGGCCGACAGGGACATAACGTCCGCGCTTAAGGACGCCAACGGGCGAACTCAAAATAGTCGAAAGCAAGCCCAAACACTAACGAAGCGGAAAAGAGGAGGTTTGATGGAACGATACGCCGATATTCACCACGGATCGATGAACGGAGTGCTTGTGGTTAAAAGTCGCCTTGCCGTCGCACCCGGCAACGACGACAAGATTTCCGACGAGTCTATCCGCGATCAACTTTCTCGAATTGTGGCGAGTTTGGTGTTTGTTCAATCCGAGCGACTCGGCCGATTCCTTCGCTTCACAGTCGAAACGACGTTAGAGGGTAAAGCCGACACGCTAAAGGAGTACCTCATCGGTACGGCCGTCTATGATCGGAAGTCGTCTTATCATCCTGGCGAAGACTCGATCGTTCGAAGTGAGGCACGCAGACTCCGGCGGAAGCTGCAGGAATACTATGAATCCGCCGGCAAGGAGGATCCGGTCTTCATTTATTATCGGCTCGGTAGCTACGCGCCTGTCTTTAGGTACCGAAACGGACCTAACGGCGACGCTGCTGGCTCTGATGCCGCTTCGGATAGCCTTTCGACGGAGGACCTGGGAATTCGGATAGCCGTTCTGCCTTTTGTAGATGTGTCCCGCAGTCCTTTGTCTGGCGCTTGTGCGGAGTGCATCACTGACGAGTTGATTCACGAATTGGTACGCACCGACGGACTACGCGTGACCTCGGCAAGTTCCACGGCGCCATCGGGAGCTCAAGCTTTCGACATTCCTTCTCTGGCTCGGAAACTTAACGTTCAGATTATCTTTGAAGGTACTGTCCGCGAGGAAAACAGCCAATTACGAATTACATCACGAGTGGTGAATGCCGATGGATTTCAGATCTGGTCGGAACGGTTTGAAACCGAGCAAGATCCCCAAGGGCTTTTCACGATCTCTGAAAGAATTGCGTCTGCGCTAATTAGCCGCGTCCGGCCCCAACAATCCCTCCGGCAACAAAAAGCTCGCGTTGGGGCGTCGATGCTGGCAGTATATCCATTGCTGCTTCGGGCAGAAGCGGCGCTCGATAGGGGAACACTAGCAGATGCTCAATCCGCGTTGTCGAGATTCGAAGAAGTGGCCGCGATTGAGCCAGGTTATGCTCGACCTTTCTGCGGCATAGCTCTCTGCTGTTGCGAGATGGCGTTGCAGGGCACGGCCAACTCTGCGTCGATCGTCCGTCGCGCCAGGCACGCAGCGGAGCGGGCGGGCACGCTCGACCCGCATATGACGTTGGTTTCTGCATGTATGGCTTCCGTCCTTACGCTGGAATGGACCCGAAGAGATGCCGAAAAGACTTTCCAGTGGGCTGTTGGCCTCGATGAACATGCCGGAACCTATCGTCACTATGCTCTGTTTTTGGCCTCGCTTGGACGTTTCGATGAAGCGTGGAACTATATTCAAAAGGCTCAGCAGATCGATCCGTTCTCGTATCGCCAAAAGACGGTCTAAACAAAGCTGTTATTCCTCAGCCGCAACCACGAGCAAGGAATAAGCCACATCTCAGAGCAGTTGATGTATGGATCACTTCCAATCGAGAGCGAACTGTATCAGGCCATGATGTTGGCCTCGACGAACCGTCGTGACGAAGCATTGCAGCTGGCACAGGCGCTTCTGCGAAAAGGGGCCGCCGCCCAGCCGGCCGTGATGAGCGGAATAGCAGAAGTTCTCGCCACGTGCGGCCAATCCACGGCGGCCAGCCGGATCGCCAGTGACTACGATCTGTTCTCTGCAAATTCCCCAATCAGCAGGTTTCGCCAAGCCTTGCCTTCGCTCTCTTTGAACAACTCTTCGGAGGCACTTTCACTATTAGGCGCAGCCTACCAGGAGCGTGAGGCGGAGCTCATTTGGTTGGCGAGTGACCCGCGGCTGGATGCCCTTCGGAAGGACTCGCGTTTTGTGATGCTCCTGGACAACGTTGCTGCTAGATTCACCGAACGAGCCGCGGTCTAGCAAGCTTTCAGAGCGGCTCGCTTACCTGGGATGTTCAACGCTAATCACGGTGATCCAGCCGTGTCTGCGCGAAGGCGGCATTTCTCCCTTACCATTGACTACGTTGCCTAAAAAGCACGCTCACTGTTAGCTCACTCTGTGAGGGGAGCGACTCAGGTTTACCGTCGTTGTGTGCGACTAGATTTCGAGGTGCACTGAATGACAGAAGACGCCGCAGCGGTACTCGCTCTAATTCCCGACCGGATGCGACCACGAATGGATCAACTCGAAAGTGCCGTTGCGGGGCATGTGACGCGCTGCCGTGAAATCGCTAGCTTTTCGCAACAGCTAGGCGAATACACGCACGCTGTCGTGCTGCTTCCGTCAACCCTTCTTTCAGAGGACTGGTGGAGTGTTTGGGGAATCATCAACACGTTGGAGAAACGTCCCTCGATCCTGATCTACACGCTACGCAGTGACTTCCCGACATGGTCCGGCATCCTGGAGGCCGGAGGTTTCGACGTTATCGTGGCTCCCTTCACACGTCGGAAACTGCAAGAAGCCATCTCGGCCGCAGTCAACGACTTCGATTCACGGATGAAGAGTTGATTGGGTCTCATCTCCCAGTCTTGGCGGCGCCGAGCAAACAATTTACCAATGTTCGTCCTCCTTTAATTGAAGGACGATAGACATGGCCATAAACTCGCAGCTTCAAGACGGTGCCCTGATCGACTTAGTACTGGCAGGCCGAGCCGATTGCTTTACCCTCTTGATGGATCGTCACTTGGCAATCGTGAAAAAGCGCATCCGCACGCTAGTGCGAAACTCCCCGGAAGCAGAGGATCTCGTTCAAGAGGTTCTCCTGAAGGTGTGGCTTCGATTATCGACGTTTAGATCGGAATCGAGCTTTCGCACGTGGGTCACGCAAATTGCCACGAACGAGGCATTGCAGTTGTTTCGAAGAGAGCGATGTAGACGCATCACTCCTGTCCGGCACGATTTCGATACTATGACTTCTCTGTCCGAATCTCCGTTCCAATTGCTAGCGAGGCGTGAAAAAATACAGCTTACTCGAAACACTATTGCTAAACTTCCGGCGAAGTATCGGCAGGTACTGGTTCTTCGCGATTTCGAAGAGTTGAGCGAGAAAGAAGCGGCACACTCCATCGATGTTAGCGTTCCGGCAGTTAAGACGCGTCTCAGGCGCGCGAGACAGATGTTACAGGCAAAGATCCAGCAGACCAATGTTGGAGCGACCCGAACACTCGTTAACAATTACTGCACTAGAAGAGAGCGGGAATCATTGAGGCAGGCGCGGGCTGTCTAAAGTAAAGCTCAGAAGATTTCGCACCCAAATAGGTGCTGGCATGCCGGCTGTTACGGCTGTGATTTTGATGCTCAGTTCTGGCCCACCGTGATGGAGTGAAGTGGCCCACCTGGAGAACCCCGGATGAAAAGATTCCGGGATGGACAGGAGAGGCAAAGTGGAGCTGTTTGAAGAGATCCGACGCGGGTACGCATCGGGAGAGACGATCCTCGCCTTGGCCGGGAAGCATCACGTGCATCGACGCATGGTGCGGCAAGCGCTGGCTAATGCAATGCCGCCGGAACGGAAAAAGCAGGAACGAGTTCTGCCGAAGCTGGGTCCGGTGAAAGCGTTCATCGAGAAGATTCTGGAGAAGGATACCTGTGCGCCGCGTAAGCAGCGGCATACGGCGCGGCGGATCTGGCGACGATTATGCGTTGAGCGACCAGAGCACCAAGTGGCGGAATCCAACGTGCGCGAGTGTGTGCGAGGCCGAAAGCGACTGACGGCGATGGCGTGCGGGCTATCGCAACGAACGAAGACGCCCTTCACTTGCTTCAAACACGTGAAGTGAATGTGCTCGGAGGGACGTCTTTCATGTGGGCACGAGAGGAATTCCGCGGTTCTTGAACGTTCTCTTCGTAGATGAAGCCGGTCAGATGTCGTTGGCTAACGTCCTCGCATGTGCGCCCGCAGGGAATAACCTGGTTCTTCTGGGCGACCCTCAGCAGTTGGAACAACCTCAGAAAGGAAGTCACCCGGAAGGGTCAGACGTTTCTGCGCTGGCCCATCTGCTGGATGGGCGGAAGATTATCGAGCCGGACCGGGGTCTCTTCCTGGGGACCACCTGGCGCCTTCATCCGACGATCTGTGAATTCACATCGGAACTGTTCTACGAAGGGGTCTGGCTTCGCGCACGGGGCTCGAGGAGCAGCGCATTCGTACACCCGATGCTTTTTCGGGCGCGGGACTTTGGTTGCTGGTTGGTAGGAAGGCTTAACGGAGAGAGAAAAATGGAGCCCCTTGTCTCAAATCATATACGGTTTGGACCAATCCAGAGGAGCAGGTCAGCCGCAAACAGTTGCTGCCCTTTGCTTTCTAGTCGCCAATCAGTTTGGCAATTTGATCCGGTGCAGGCAGATCGTTTCGCAGTTCGTCTGGGACCGAAGTAACAATCCGGTAGGTCGCGACGCCGATCGGCTTGGAAGATTCTTTCAGAGCATATTCAACGATAGTTCGATCTTTGGATTTGCATATGAGAATTCCAATCGCCGGGTTTTCCCCTTCGACGCGAGCGATGTCGTCGAGTACGGCCAAATAGAATTGCATTTTGCCGATATGCTCGGGCTGGAATTCACCAATCTTCAGTTCTATGGCCACGAGTGCCCGAAGGCGGCGGTGGAAGAGAAGCAAGTCAACGAAATATTCCTTTCCACCGACCTCCAGCCGATACTGACTACCGATGAATGAAAACATGCCGCCCATTTCCAGAAGGGTCCGGTTCGGGAGGGCAAAATTCGACGAGCGACGCAGCGGGATAAGAAGTGACTATGTAGATACCAATTGGCAAAGACGGCGAGGTATTCAGTCTCAGGCCCAGCGTTGCGGGATCAGTAGCGCTGAAATGAAGCTTGCCGCAACTACTACTCCAACTCGCCTAAGCCGCACTGACCGGCCAGCTTTCATCGGTTCCTCGCGCGTCAGGCATGGCTGCATCGGTTTCGAGCTGACGGCTGCGCGGTGCTGCGATCAAATGACAACTCCGAACGATGATCTCTTGCACGGTGCGCTCACTGCCGTCTTTCGGCGTAAACTTTCGCTGCTGGATCATACCCTCCACGAATAGGTTGTCGCCCTTTTCGTAGCTGCCTGCAAGAGCCGCCAGTTCGTCATAGAAGACAAGATTGTGCCAATTGGTGTTGCCGATTTGTTTGCCCTCACGGTCGCGGTAGCTGTAGTTTTCGCCCATGCGTACGTTGGCTACTTTGGTCCCTGATAGTAAGAAGCGGGTCTCGGGCTTGGCAGCCAGCATCTCCGCGATTTCAATTCGATTCTTTTGCATATCACTCTCCTAGTTGGTCTGTTTCATCAGCAAGCACGACGATCTCTGGAGCGTCTTCGAGCTTGCTGATCCGATGCCGCGCGAGCGCGACTGGCTTTTGCGGGTAAGCTTCATGGCATTCCAGCGTCATGCGGTCTGTTGGTGGCGGCAATTCCGCACGGGCATTCAGAACCGGATCGAGAAAATACAGCATCTGCGTCCCGAGAATCGGGTACTGCCCGCTGATGAAGATCAACATTTGACCGGGGCCGATCACGCGCTCCGCCGCGCCGTCGCCTTGCTTTTGAAGTGGTAGCAACCGAGAGACCTCATCGGGAGTCATCAGTGGCCGCTCGATGTAATCCACACTGGCGTTCACGTGCTGCATAACGGGCGAAAAGCGGGAACCGCTGAAGTTGTAGCTAGCCTTTTGTACCGTGGTCACGCCGGTCATCTTGCTCAGAAGTTCCGCAGTTTCCTGTTGATTAGGGGCGTACGCAATCCGCACGTGGCAATTCGAAACGATACTTTCGTTATTGCCATACGCGTCGACGACCTGTCGGATGTCCTGAGTAATCAGATACGCTTTCAAGCCGTAACCAGCCATGTAGGAGAGGCCATCGGCGAAGATCTCCATGCGGTTGAGGCTTGGGAATTCGTCAATCAAGAAGAGCAGGCGGTGTCGATTCTTCTTTTGCTCCGCTCCTTCGAAAACCATGCGCTCGGTCAACCGATTCACTGTCATCGTAAAAATCAACCGGATCAAGGGCCGAAGGCGAATTTTGTCGCTGGGCGGAACGACAAGGTAAAGCGATACTGGCTGCTCATGGTTGACCAGGTCATCAATGGAGAAGTCACTGGCTGCCGTATTGTTTGCGACCAACGGGTCGCTGTAGAGCGTTAGCGCTGTCTTCGCGGTTGAAAGGACGCCACCGAAGTCCTTGTCCTCTTTGTCGAGCATCTCTTGGACTTTCTCTTTCACCACGGGATGCGTGGTGGTGCGGTCGCCGTTTGGCATTCGCCAATCGTGGTGGAAACCGGGGTCATGCTCGAAATTCATTAGCTCTTCCAGCGTTTCGCGGAACGAAGCGCCCGGGCGCGTGAACACGTGCGCCAGGTCGGCCAGGCAGGCAACCCGATTGCTGAGAGCCTTTTCGTAGCAGACATGCAAAATCATTCCGGTAGCTATAGAAGAAGCGGCATCCTGCCAATACCGCTCTTGCGGGCTATCTTCCCCCGTTCGAATGATCATGTTGGCAATGTTTTGAGCGTCGGAAACGTCACGGGGTGTGAACAACCGAACTTCGCCCAACGGATTGAATCGAGAACTCGCGTTCTCTTCGACAGGTGAAAACTTGAAGCAAAGATTGCCAAGTCTGTCTCGAAAACCCGCCGTCTTTGCCCAATTCTCACCCTTAATGTCGTAAACAATGACGGATTCGTTCCAGGCGAGCAACGTGGGAATGACGAGCCCAACGCCCTTGCCTGAGCGGGTAGGCGCAAATGCCAAGATGTGCTCCGGCCCATCGTGGCGTAAATAGTGGAGTCGAGACGAACCGCTGGAGCGCCAGCCGCCCACGTATACGCCTTTGTGTCAAGGGCGGAGTGAAAGTTTTCCATTGCGGCGGAGTAAAAGGTGACCACCTCGACGGTTCCACGGCCAATGTTTCTTGAAGGATTGTTTGGTGTTTCTGGGGATGGCTGGAGCGAAGTCCATGCGACGCCCGTTAGGGCGGCGCGGTTTGGGCGGAGCGGAAGCCGTCTCCAGAAACAAGCGGCAGCGTCAGCCGCCTGGAGAGCTATTACGTGCTGGGATCTTTTTTCTTCTTGCTGTTTTTGAGGCGGAAGCTGTCTCCGTTCATCTCCAGAATGTGGACGTGATGGGTCAGTCGATCCAGGAGCGCTCCGGTGAGACGTTCCGATCCGAAGACGTCAGTCCACTCGACAAAAGGAAGATTGCTGGTCACCAATGTGGAAGTCCGCTCATAGCGCTGGCTGAAGACTTCAAACAGCATTTCAGCGCCAGTCTTGGAGAGCGGCACGAAACCGAGTTCGTCCACAATCAACAACTCCTGCCTTGCCAACAGCTTCTGATAGCGTAGCAGCCGTTTGTCATCCCGCGCTTCCACCAACTCATGAACGAGGGACGCGGCCGTCGTGAAGCGCACGCGGAGTCCTTGCTGACATGCTGCCAGACCCAACGCAAGACCAATGTGGGTTTTGCCGGTCCCAGAATTGCCGAGAGCCAGCACATTTTCCCGCCGACCGATCCACTCGCAACGCGCCAACTCCACGACCAGTTTCTTGTTGAGCGACGGGATCGCGAGAAAGTCATACGTCTCCAGACTTTTGCTTACCGGAAAGCGGGCTGCCTGGATCCTCCGTTCGGTGGCGCGGCGTTCGCGATCCGTCATCTCCTGCTCCACTAAGCGCAGCAGAAACTGTTCAAACGTGGCGCCCTCTTTGGCGCACTGCTCACCGAGCTTCGGAAACTCGCGCAGCATCGTCGGCAAGCGCAGTTGCTTCAGATAATGTTCCAGTAATAAACGAGGCGTGTCCATTAGACGGCCTCCTGCAGCAAAACCTGGTAATCGGCGGCACGTGTCAGCGCCACCTCCGCTGTCGGCAGATGTGGATAGTTCTCCATATCCAGCCGCGGCGGCCTTTGTTCGATGGCGCATAACACCAGGTGTTTGATGGCATCGAACGAGATCGCTGGCAGCCGCAGCGCCTGGCGCACGCCGGCCGCCACCTCGATCAGCGAAAATGTTTCTAGTAGGCGTAGCACCTGCACATACTCGCGCCTCCCTCGTTTGCCCAATCGTACTTCCATCTGCCGCCGGAGTTCGAGGAACTCTTCCGGCAACTGCCAGCCCACGAGCGGCGCTGCTTGATCCAGCGCGTTGCTCTTGTGTTCCAATAGCGCCAGATAGTGCAGTGGATTGAATACTAATTCCTCCCGTCCATAACTGCGGCTGTGCCTGGCAATGACTTCACTGCTGCAGCTGATCACCACTTTCCACACGAATGCTTTTACCAGCACTTGTTGATGCCCGTGTTCCGTGGGTACCGAATAGTCGTTCGTCTCGTAACGCACCAGCGCCTGCGAACTGGCCCGCGTGGCTCGTTTCTGACAGGCTTCATACGAGGTGGGAGGAAGCGGTAACAATTTCTCGCGATCTTTTTCGAAGCGCTCACGAATCGTTTCCTTATGTCCCCATAGCTTC
Organism: Bryobacterales bacterium; assembly: GCA_963718465.1. Taxonomy (GTDB): domain Bacteria; phylum Acidobacteriota; class Terriglobia; order Bryobacterales; family Bryobacteraceae; genus Bog-105. The sequence continues at coordinate 240,821 of CAVQZK010000037.1, forward strand.
CGTTCCCGCCTCTGCCGGCATCCTTCCAGCAACTGTCCATTCAGTTCTTCCCAACTGCCCACTCTCGGCACCGGCACCATGAAGTTGCGCCTCGCATAGCCCACCAACCCTTCCACGTTTCCCTTGTCATTGCCTTTGCCAGGACGTCCGAACTTGGCGGCAAAAAGATAATGCGATTGCAAACCGCTGAACGCTTCGGTGGGTCTACGTTCGCCATCGCCGGTGATCTCTTTCACGGCGATTCGTGTGTTGTCGTAAAGGATCGTCCGCGGCACACCGCCGAAGTAACCGAAAGCCTGATTGTGACCTTCCAGAAAAGCCTCCGTGTTCTCGGCGGGAAACGCCACCACGAAGCAATCGTCCGAGTGTGGTAGATCCATGCACTGAAAATGCGCCTTCTGCTCGACGCCGCCAATCACTACCAGAGCTTCGCCGAAATCGGCTTGCGCGTCTCCCGGCGGATGCGCTAAGGGCGCGAAGACCTCTTTGTGCTGCAGTCGGGCCTGACGAACATAATCCTTGACGATCGTGTAACAACCGTCAAAGCTGTGTTCAGTTTTCAACCGATCCCAGACTCGTTGCGCTGTGTGCCGTTGCTTTTTGGGCTGCGATTGGTCATCCAACAGGATCTGGTCAATGATCCCGACCCAGGGACCCAGCTTCGGTCGCTGCACCGGCTTCTTACGCCGATAACCGGGCGGCAGCGAAAACTCCAACATCCTCCGGATCGTCTTCCGCGCCAGCCCAAACTCCTGGGCCGCTTGCCGGATGCTCATGCCCCCCACCTGCACCGCTCGTCTTACCCGCGCATACACTTCCACCTTGTACACCTCCCCGGTGTCGCACAAAACACAATTGCTCTGTTTTGTTTTGGGCTCTGAGAGTGTGGTGGTCTACTTTTTGACCGCCACAAACCGCCGCTCACGTGGCGCTTTGTGGTCTATTATTGCTCCGCCGTTTATACCGTGCGCGCCGCCTGAAAGAGTTCGGTGAGATGTTCTTGCGCGTATGGGCGATCATGCCAGTTACTACCGCTGGCTGACGTAAAAGAAGACGTCCTGGGGTCGAGCAGATTCAAACTTCCTCGTTTTGGATTCGCTGGATCACCTGTTCCTGCCTGACTAGCCATAGAGCGAGCGCCATCAAGTTGAAGAAGAGCGAACGTTTTATCACATTTGAAAAACGACATGACAGATAACCCTTTTGTTTTCAAGGTGATTGAATAACCTTGTTGAAATCTACAAAGACTTGGATATCGCGTGCTTCTCAAATCCTTCGAAGTACACTTCTTCCGCTGCCGACTGAAGTAAACGAGATGGATTGGAAGATTGACCTCACACCAAAGCACGAACGAATGGTCTGTCAGCTCTCGGCTTTTGGTAATCACCCTGGGGGCGGCTTCCTTGTCTTTGGGATTTCTATTGGAGGTGAACTCGAGGGCGTTACCACAGAGCAAGCTTCCGCGATCGTAGCTAAGCTTGCGAACTTGACTCGAAGACGCGCTCGAACCGCCTCTCGTAATCGACAGCGTCGATTGGCACGGTCTTAGTTTGCTTTTCGTCTACATTCCCGAAGCCACGATACGTCCGGTTCACCTTCGTGGCAAATCAATAGAACATTGTTGGATTCGTTCTGGCGGCACCACCCGAAAAGCCTCTCGCCAAGAAATTGCCAGCTTGCTGATGAATAGCCAAACGCCGCGTTGGGAAAAAATGCGTGCCTCCCCTCGCTTGTCGGCCGAGGAAGCAATTGACTCGCTCAACCTCGCGACCCTGGCTCGTCTATTGAGATGTCCTCTTCCGATGGGAACGAATAATCTTCTGAGCTGGATGGCCGCCGAGAGCCTTATCGATTTAGACAATGGGGGCGCGTACATCAGCAACTTCGGCGCTGTCACCGCAGCTAAGGACCTATCGCGATTTGAATCTCTTGATCGAAAACGACTTCGGGTCATTCGTTACCGCGGGCTCAACAAGGTGGAAACTGTCGACGAGCAAATCGGTAAGAGAGGATACGCTATTGGTTTCGAAGGCCTTATCCGGCGGCTGAAAATTGTTCTCCCTCATAGCGAAATTATCCGCGAGGCACTCCGCGCCGAGACCTCGCTTTACCCCGAACTTGCCCTACGTGAACTGATCGCGAATGCCCTTATCCATCAGGACTTTACCGCAACCGGCGCAGGTCCCATGATCGAGATATTTGACAACCGTATCGAATTTGTCAGTCCGGGTTCGCTATTGCCGGGCAAGATCCCGGGTAGGCTAATTGGCACGACTCCCCAATCTCGGAACGAATTGCTCGCTAGCGCATTTCGACGATATCACTTGTGCGAAGAGCGCGGCACTGGGTTTCAAAAAGTAGTCACCCAAGCGGAATTTTTTGGGCTACCTCCCGTAGCATTCATGCCAGCGGAAAACGCCTTCAAGGTGGTACTGTTTGCGCCGCGCACGTTTTCTCAAATGTCCCAGACCGCACGAATCGAAGCCTGTTATCAACATTCCGTACTGAAATATCTGTCCACCGGAGCCTTGACGAACACGAGCCTTAGGGAGCGACTAAAGATGGGTGAGCGTCAAAGAAATCAAGTGACGAACCTAATTGCCGATGCGGTGACATCTGGACGCATTAAGCGAAAGGACCCAGACTCCGCCAACAAGTTCGCGGAGTACATTCCGTACTGGGCATGAAGAACAAATTCTGAAGTGAGAGATTCAATTCACAGCCCCAACGCCAACGCCGCATTGTCGGTGAAGACATTTGCCTGGCGCACGTAGCGCAGGACCATTTCGACGCTCTTGTGCCCAGTCTGCCGCATGATACGTCGTTCTGGCTCGCCAGCTCGCACGGCCGATGTCACAAACCCCGCCCGCAGGGAGTGGCCGGCGAACAATTCCTGTTTCAGACCAGATGTATTCACATAGCGCTTCACAACAAGTGCAACTGCGGCGCCGCTGAGTCTGCCCGCTGCAATGCGGCCATGGCGATTGATTGGCCGGAAGATCGGCCCCTCACTGATCGTGGACGCCGCAAGCCATGCCTGTAGCGCGCGAGCAGGGCACGTTTCTTCGTGCGATCCGTGCGGAATGGCTATCTGTCGGCCCTCGGCTTCCTGATCTGTCTTAGAACGCCGTAGCGCGATCAGCAGGCCTTCCGATGAGAACTGAATATCGGCGGCATCGAGCGCAACCAGTTCCGACCGCCGGAAAGCCCCGGCAAACCCTACCAGCAGAAGAGCGCGATCGCGCGTACCCAGCAAATTGTTCGGCAGCATTCGCAGCATGAGCCGCAGGTCCTCGGTGAGAATAGGCGACTTCTGGGTCTGGGCGGTTCCGTGCGTCCGGTTTATGCCCTTCAGCGTTTCGTTTATGAGCACGCTATCCTTCGTGGGCGACGGGTAACCCGCCGCCTTGTGTACGTTTCCAATCGCTGCCAGATGGTGCTGCAGGGTTGCGGCTTTGAGTCGTCCCGCTTGTGCGCCCAGATACATAGCGATTGTTTCCGGAGCGGCCGGCAACGGAATCACGCAAGCATTGGTGCACCATTTACGAAACTGGTCAAAGCTCAATCGATAGCCGCGGATTGTGTTCCGGGTCCGGACCCGCGCCAGATAGAAATGGACGCGCCCCGTGTTCTCTGAAGCCGCGGTTACGTCGACCGGCGGAGAAGCCAAACTTAAACTAAGCGACACACTGTTCCTTTCACTGCAAACTCTCTTCGTAATCCTCTGCGCCTTCGAGTTGATCTCGCTGTTCGAGCTGGCGCGTAAAGGGCCACTCTCCAACAGTGACCCTTTCAGGCATAGTTGGTCCGTTTTACCCGGCCCGGCTTTCCTCATCCTGATCGTCGATACTGGCTTCCGGCGCTGCCACGAGCAAGGCGTTTAGATGCTCCAACACACTCTTGCCGCCATGATGATTAATGATGGCGATCATTAACCCGAGCTCATGCGCGGAAACAGTCTGCGAAAGTACTCGGCCAGCTGCCCGAATCCGTCACTAAGCGCTTCCCTGATTTCTTCCTCAATCGCTCCGCGGTTGAACTCCAGCCGTTGCGGGGGAACAGATTTACGAATTCCCCTCTTCCGCAACTCATCTGTTCCGGTCGATTTCGACGTTTCTTGTTGCATCGATTTAGCTCCTTCGTTCCGTTATTTGGTCCAGCCAACCCTATGCGACCTTCTTTTCGAGTAAATCGACGAATTCCCGAGTCTTCTTCGCGAAGTTCCATGGAACCCGCACGTAGGCATCGTCCAAATCAATCTCTCGTACGAAAGCCTCTGCCATATCGTCCCCGCAACCAACGACGTCTTGGAGGATTTTGTTCAGCAGCCAAGCTTCCTCGGTGCCGACCATGTGTCCCATGAATTCTTCGAAGGAACTCTTCACTTGACGGCGAAGACCCGCGCGGACGATGTCCACCACCGACTTACGGGCATCGGCGTTGCTTTCCTCTTTCGCCTTTGACGTTTCTTCGTCCGGCCAGCCATTTGAGAGTTGTTGATACGTGTTGCCGAGATGCCACTCGCCAGCGCCGGCTACCTTACGTTCGAACTCCGCCGAGCTGTCTGTTGCGTCTCTTTCGCCAAAAAGCCGGCGATACTGATGGCGAAGCAACGCCCTCAGCAGCATGTCGGTGTCTTCCCGCGCGCCTCCGCTAACAAGCAGGTCGGCCGCGAATTCTGCCAGCTCTTCCTGGATTTGAGTGAGACCATTGTGTGGCCGCTCCTCTCGGGCGATAGCCTTGATTGTGTCTTTCTTGTTGACTGTTACGGTTTTTGTCATTAGTTGCTCCTTTGCTTATTATGCTTACCGGGTAAGCTGAATACATTTCCAATAATAGCCGACCGGGTAAGCTAATATAAGTAGAATCTTTCTGAAAAATTCACACAAAGGGGGTAAGCTAATCTAAAGGAGCATTCTCTTATGGTGGATTTACCGCCGGAAGTGCTGGCTTACTTTAAGCAACAAGGCCAGCGCGGTGGCACGAAGGCCGCCAAGCAACTAACCACCAAACAACGTTCCCAGCGGGCGAAGAAAGCCGCTGCGAAGAGTGCCGAAGTACGTTCGAAGAATGCCGTCGCGAAAAATAAAGCAAAGGGGCCGATTAGCAAAAAGAAGGCGTGAGGTTCAAGTTCCGAACCTCGTTTGGATGGGTCCCCGCCCTAACTTGGTGTTGCGCTTTGATCGCTTCTTCAGAATCGGCGAGCATACTGCTCTTGAGGAGTATTGACAAGCAGCGCTAATCCGTCCGACATCGACCTACGTGGAGTACCAACCGGCATGCAGGACAGACTTATCTCCCGGCTATTCGCATTAGGCCTGTTACCGCGCAGACCGGCCTTGATTGATGCGCCTGCGTTGAGACTGACTAACCTCAACATTTTGATATCAATCTTCTTCATCGGACTTGTACCGGGAGCTCGAGCCCAGCAGCAAGCGGTTGCGTCCGCCATAAGCTCGACGTTGCTGGAAGCGCCGAATTCGCCCGGTGCGCTCCAGGCCCAAGTCTCCGAGGTTGTTCAACCTCAATCCTCGGCCAGCATCGAGGGAGCAGTCCGAGACAGCCGCGGAGCCTTACTAGCCAGCGTACAAGTAACGCTTGAAGGGCAGGATAATACAGTTAACCGCGTGGTTACAGCGGACGACAATGGCGCTTTCACTTTTGCCGATTTGTCCGCCGGAACTTATCGAGTGAAGATTAATGTGACCGGTCTTGAACCGTTCACCTCGGCCCCGGTGGTTGTCGGCGCGGTGATCGGCCTTCCTGCCAGCGTGCGGGTCTACCTATGCACCGTGCCTTGCGATATGCGGCGGAGCTTCGACGGTCTGCACGGGTTGGTGACCAGCGTAATGGAGTTGGATGCACTCGCTGGCCATTTATTCGTCTTTTCAAATCGCAGACGAGATCGCGTAAAACTGTTTTATTGGGATCGCGATGGATTTGCAATCTGGAGCAAGCGATTAGAGGAAGGCACATACGCAATGCCGTTTGGCGAGGGCGAGGAGCGCCGCGCCGAGATTACGGCACAGGAGTTGAACGCATTATTGAGCGGCATCGACCTGTGCGAGGCGAAGCGGCGCAAGCGTTATGAACGCAAGCAGGTAAACGCCGGATAAGACATTTCTAGTGAGTAATGATTCCGCTTAAAAAAGCACCGGATTACACTTACAATCAACTTAGTGCCGATCGATCCCAAGAGCCTGCCGAAAGATCCGGAGATCTTGCAGCAGATGCTGGTGGACGTCACTACGCAACTGGATAAAACGCAACGCCTGTTACGCCAGTTGCTGGCGGCCAGGAGTGGCGTTCGTAGCGAGCAGATTAGCGCCGATCAGTTGGCGCTATTTGCACAGGAACTCGGAATCGACACCGCAACGACGGCAGAACCAGAAAGCAAGGGGGAGGATAGAGACCCCAATCCGCCGGCTGTGGGCACGAGCGGCGAGAAAAAGCCGCGCGGACGGCAAGCGCTGCCGCGGCACCTCAAGCGCGAACGCCTGGTTCACGATCTGGCGGAGGCTGATAAGCACTGCTCCGATTGTCAGCAGGCTTTGCGTCATATCGGCGAAGAAGTCAGCGAGCGCTACGAATATATTCCGGCCCAGATGCTGGTCATCGAAGATGCCTGCCAGAAGTACGCCTGCGCGTGTAAGATCCGGACTGCGGCAAAACCAACCCAGCCGATCGAGAAGAGCACGGCCTCAGCCAGCGTCCTGGCACAGGTGATTGTGAGCAAAGTGGCGGATCATTTACCGGTGCACCGGCAAGCGAAGATCTTTCGCCGCTTTGGCCTGGAGCTGTCGGATCAGACCTTGTGCGGTTGGCTACGGCAAAGCGCGGAGTTGTTGGAACCGTTGTATCAACAGCTGAAGCGGTTTGTGTTGTGCTCCAAAGTGGTTGGGACCGACGACACGCCGGTGAAGGTGTTGGATCGTCTGCTGCCGCATACGCGAACGGGAAGATTTTGGCCTTATGTCGGTGACCAAAAGCATCCCGCGGTCGTTTACGATTACACGCCCACCCGGGAACGAGCTGGACCGGAAAGGTTTCTTTCCACTTACAAAGGCTATTTACAATTGGATGCGTATCCGGCTTACGACAAGTTCTTCGTCGAGCCGGCGCGTGAACTCGTGGAAGTGGGTTGTTTTGCGCACGCCAGAAGGCACGTCTATCAAGCACGCGAAACAGACCCGGCACGCATGGGCGCGGTGCTGGCCTACATCGGCCAATTGTATGCGGTGGAGAAACGCGCCCGCAAAGCTGGCCTCCAGGGTGAAGACTTACGCCAGTTGCGTCAGGAAGTATCGCGGCCCATTACTAACCAGCTTCATGCCTACCTGCTGTCCATCCAGCCGCAGTTACTTCCTAAAAGCGATGCCGGACAGGCGGTTGCCTATGTACTGAAAAATTGGCTGGCGCTCACCAGATATCTCGAGGATGGCGATCTGTCCATAGACAACAACCGGTCCGAACGTTCCCTGCGCGGCATAGCCGTCGGCCGACGCAACTGGACCTTCCTCGGCAGTGATCGCGGCGGAAAAACGATGGCCATCCTGCGCAGTTTCGTGAGCTCGTGTGAACTGAACAAAATCGATCCGTTCGCCTGGCTCCACGACGTGCTTGCGCGCATCCCGGCGCACTCCATTCAGAAACTCGATCAACTACTGCCCATAATAGGGCCGCACAAACCAGTTAACGGGTGTGCCGCTCCAAAAGCAACCCCGTCGTTGGTCCATTCCCGGTGTTCATGTGATGCATACGAACATAGAGCGGGAGAGGGGACTCGAACCCCCGTATCAAGCTTGGGAAACTTGTCGGTGTTTGTAAATAAAGAACAAATACGTCCATGGCGATCAATCCTGACCATAGAAGTGAACGGCGTCTCAACAAGTTACGGCAAATCAGCCCTTAACGCAGTAATCGCAGTAAGCGGAACAAGGGTCACTTAAGCTCTCGAAATCACCCCAAAAAGCGGCTTAAAGCCTCTCACTCAACCGCGCCAGATCAGGTCTGGCGATGACGCGAGGTGAGAGTTGCAAAACACAAACGCCCGGAGTGTCTCTGACGGCGGAATGACGGGAGCCGGCAGCCTGGAGTCCGCCGGTTCTGCAGTGAAAAGACTCATGCCGGAGCTGGTGATTTCGAAGCAGAAGCTTCGCCAGGCCGAAGGCAGTTGCCAGGTGCGCTGGAAGCGCGAGGAAGGAAAACAGAACGTGGGATTCAGTTCACGGCCCTTCGTCCTGTGTGGTTTACCAGTGCGGAAGCCATCGCGGGGCGACATGCTGTACCAGCGCCGCAACGGGAATTTCATCCTGCAGATCACCGGACATCCCCATTACGGGTTGCCCTTTGGGCAGGATCGCATTGTTCCCATCTATCTGGCCACGCTGGCCGTTCGGCAGCAAAGCCAGACGATCCGCTTTCGTACAGCGGCGGAGATGCTGGAAACGTTCGGAATGCACAAGGGGGGCAAAGAGTATCGGCGGCTGATTGCCGCCTTCGAACGGATCTTTGGGGCCACCATCTTCTTCGGCACCGATGGATTAAGCGGGAAAGCGAAGGTGGTCCAGCGGTCTCGCTTCAGTTTCTTCAGCGAAGCGCAGATCTGGTACAGCCGCGACCCGGATCAATGCCCGCTTTCAGATCAGTTTGAAAATGTGATTATCCTCAGCGACGAGTTCTATCGCGAGATCACAGCCCACCCCATCCCGGCCGATCTGGGGGCGGTGAAGGTGCTAGCCGGAGCGCCGGCCGTGCTGGATCTGTTCATGTGGCTGTCGTATCGCTGCTTCGTCGCTAAAGGTACGGAGGAGATTCCGCTGCTAGGACCATTCGGACTGGCAACGCAGATCGGCTCCATCGAGTACGCAAGGCCGCGACGCTTTCGTGAAAAGCTAGAGGACTGGCTGGAGTCCATCCGTGTGCTCTGGCCGGGGTGCCCGGCGCAGATCAGTTCAGACGGGTTGAGTCTGATCGTCGACCACGCTCAGGCCGTGCTGACGAAAGCGGGGATGCCGGAGGAAAGCCGCTCTCTAACAGATGGCTTCCGAGGAGAAAGCATCCATGGCTAGATCCTCTTTGTTTCCTGACAACTCCCCTGCCCTGTTGCCAGGCATGCCCCAACCGGGTGTTCCTCTCTCAGCTTGTTGCATTCATTCGCTAAGGTCTCCTTGTGATCTCTGCACAGTATTCAAGCGATATCGCCGGGAAGTGCAGCCTTGAGCCCATCCCTGGTTGTTGCGGTCGGTCATGTGAAGGGAGGCGTTGGCAAAACGACGCTGGCGGTCAACCTAGCCATCATCCAGGCGGTTCGTGGAAAGGATGTCTTGCTGGTGGATGGTGATGAACAGGGCACCGCGCGTGCCTTCACTCAGTTGCGGGCGGAGGTCCTGGGCGCACCTGGCTATACTGCTGTCTCTTTACACGGAGCAGAAATCCGAACGCAAGTTCGATTGCTGCGCTCCAAGTATGAACACATCATTGTTGATGTGGGCGGTCGTGACACTGCCAGCCTGCGAGCCGCATTGACGGTGGCCGATATTCTGATCGTGCCCGTTCTCCCGGCCACCTTCGATGTCTGGTCACTGGAACCGCTGGACGATCTGATTCAGGAGGCACGCGAGATCAACAGCGAGTTAAGTGTTCTGGCTGTTCTGAATGCAGCCGATGCACAGGGGCGAGACAACGAAGAAGCTGCCGCGATCGTTCGCGAGAAACCCGGCTTTGAGTATTTCCCGCATCCAATCGTTCGGCGTAAAGCATTCCGAAATGCCGCTGCAGCCGGTCTGTCGGTATCGGAGTACCGGCCTGCGGATGAAAAGGCAACCGGGTGAATTTATATTTCTTGCGGACCATGTTTTCGGATACACTGGCGATATCGTTTCCATCTCTTATGGCAATCGCAAAGCATCCGGTTCGAAAGACAAAGACCAAAGACAAGCAGGCTGAGAAGTTCATTATGGCTGCTGCTAAAACATCTTCTGAAGCTGAAAACGACGGGCGATTCATTCAGACTCCGATCCGGTTTCCGAAAGAATTGCTGGGGCGGATCGACTGGGCGGCCAAAAGAAGGGGCTTGAATCGAAGTAGCTGGCTGAGGTATGCCGCTACCAGAGAACTGGACCGGGAGGAACAATAGATGGAACATCATGCGGAGTCACCATTGTCCGAAACGATGACCAATGACGCTTTAAGAGAGAGCAGCGGTTCTGGCGACATTCTCTCCATACCGGTATGGCTGCACGCCACCGAGTCTTTTTATAAGAAACTCAACCGCATTGCCAGACAGTGCGGATTGTCTCGCTATGAAGCGCTGCGCCGTGGACTGGATGCATTGCTTCGGGAACATCAGATCCAGACATCGCCGTTGAACAAGGCGATCAGGAGTCCTGGCCAGTCAGAGGTTTTTCGGAGGACGATGGGCCAGGTGTCGAGGAAATATTGGGCCAGCGTCAGTGCGGAGGAAAAGCGCACTCGCGCTCAGAAGAGTGCACGGGCTCGGTGGAATCAAGCCCGTCCCTAATAAGTCGGTGAAATGGAGAAGGGCGCCCTATTCGGGCGCCTCTTCGGTGATTTCGGAATCATTCGAAGCTGCGGAGCGATCCAGCTTGCGCAGGATGCGAGCATGAACTTCAGTCACGGGAATATCAACGGCGACGGCTTTCTTGCCGACCTGGACTTCCTTCTGATAGCTGCGATGGCGAAGCTCGCCCTCAATTTCCACGTAAGCGCCTTTGGCCAGCTTGGCCGCCGCTTCTGCCAGTTTGCCCCACAGCACGATACGGTGCCATTCGGTGCGGCTGTCATAGCTGCCGTCCTCTTTCTTCCAGCTGCTCTTGGTGGCGAGCGAGAGATTCGTAACGGCGGTGCCGTTGGAGGTTTGATGAGCTTCGGGATCGGATCCGATGAAGCCCATAAGATCGACGTTGTTCTTGTACATAATAAAGTTTTCCTTTCGTAGCCCGGATCTGCCGGGGCACCGAAAGAGCGAGGGGGCCGCTCCCAAGCCGAAGAGAGAACTGTTTTGGAAGGGGACCCAAACTGGATTTGGGGAAGGAGTCCAAACCCGTCAGGGTGCGCAGCAAGAGTTGGAACGCGGAGCGCAGGGCGCGGGAATTACCCGTAGCGAGTGCCTGGCAGAGATGGGACAGAAAGGGAAATCTTTGCACAAGATCTGTCGAACTAGAAGGGCCTTCCTGAGTCGATCGAGACGCTGCAGCAGTACAACCTCATCAGTGGTTCCGTCCTGCACTTGATCGCAGCGACCATCTGACCTGTTGGACAAACGGAGGCCAAACCTGTTGCTCCGTGCGAGTTCTGTGGAGCTAAGACCTGAACACTGCCGGACGTCATTGCAGTTGAGGGCAGCATTAGCCAATCGGTTCGAAGCACCGCAGAAGGGATTCTAGTTCGCAGTCAAGTTTATCGGTCCTGACCCTCTGGTTGTTCATCGGCCTTTTAAATGAACAGATCGCCGCCACTCGTGGATAATCCGATGCAGAGTTTTCAAAATCGTGAGTCGCGTTTTTGAGGACGGACCGCTGCGAACTTCATCCCAAAGCCTTTATAGCTCGCTTTGTACGAGTGGCGGCCAATCTCGCCCGCAGCCGCTTCCAAGACGCTGCGCCGCTACCCGCCATCTGAGGGATAAGCTCAATCAGCCAAATAAACTTTGGTTCGATTGGAAGTCCAGGCGGTCGCTCCTCACATCCAAAAGAAGCGGGTAATCAATCCTCGCGAAGGGCCTCCGTGGGCGAGATCCGCGAAGCACGATATGAAGGGACAAAAGTTGCCGTGAGCACCACCGTCATCATCACTCCCATGGCGGTCCCAATCACTCCCATTGGCAAACCCCGAATTCCAAACAGAAGACTTTCCATAGCCCGGCTCGTCATCCACGCCCCTAGCCCTCCCAACGCGATCCCTAGCAAAAGCAGCTTCACGCCAAGTCCCAGGAAGTGAGCAAGCACCTGCCGCGGTGCCGCCCCAATCGCCATTCTAACCCCAATTTCGCGACGCCGCTGTCCAACGGCGAACGACAGAACACCATAGGTGCCAACAATCGTCAACAGCAGCGCAAAACCGGCAAACGTACCCGCCAGCACCGCAGTCCCGCGCCGGGCTACCATGCTCTCGTCAATAAGACTGTCGAGCGGTTTCACTTGATCGAGGGGCAACTCAGGATCGATCCGCAGAACGATTTGGCGAAGCCGCGGCCCTACTGCTTTCGCCGCCAAGGGTGTTCGCACGACCACCGCTATCTCCGGCGACGGCCAATACTCATAGGGATAGTAGATGGTTCCAAGCGGCTTCGTTTCGTCTATGCCAGTCTGCTTCACAGGCGACACTACGCCCACGATCGTGAACGCGTCATCCTTCTTGAATACCGGCCCATCGTTAAGCCGGTGCCCAAGCGCACTGTGGCCTGGCCAGTATCGCTCGGCAAAAGCTCTATCCACCACGCACACGCGCCGCTTCCGCTCTCGATCGCTATCGTTGAGGAACCGTCCCTCAATGAGCGGAATCCCCATGGTTTTCAAATACTCCCCGGCGATTCCGTTCCGGTAGTGAACGTTCGTCCCGCTCTCATCTCTCCCGACACCTTCTATCGCAACAACCCCGCTGTCACCGATCCCACCGAATGGCATCAGATCGGTGATCGCCGCCGACGTGACTCCTGGCTCGGCTTTAAGTGCGTGCAGCAGTCGGTCGATGAGCATCCGCGCGGATGGCAGGTCGGGATATTTTTTGTATGGAAGGCTGATCTGCCCCGTAACCAGGTGCTCCGATCGAAAGCCGGGCGATGTCTCAAAAACGTGTTTCAGGCTGATGCCGAGCAAGCCTGCGCCCGACAGCAACACAAACGAAAAGGCGATCTGCGCGAAGACGAAACCGTGCCGAAGGCGCTGCGCAGCGCGGCTGCTGGTTCCACCGCGCGATTCCGATTGCAGCGCGCCCGCCAAAGGGCCTCGCAGATGAAAGCCTGCAATCGGAACTGCGATGATCACTCCTAAAACGACCGCTCCTGCGAAGGCGGCACAGGCAGTGCGCCAATCGAACGAAATGGATTCACCCAGTGGCAGCTGGTCCATCCCCAACGTTGCCAGCAGCCTGATTCCGCCAGCCGCAACCAGCAAACCTCCGCAACCGCCCATCACCGTGAGCAATACTGTCTCAGCTACAGCCTGGCTCATAACCTGCCACTGCGACGCGCCCAGCGACTGCCGGACCGCTACTTCTTTCGCGCGGCTGCTTGCCAGGATGAGTAGCAAATTCACCACGTTCACGCCGCCAATCATCAGCAGCAAAAAAACGCCACCTTGCAAAAGAACAAGAGTGGGCTTAATGCTTTCAACATGATCCTCACGCAGTTCGTTAACCAGGGCATGGAAGCCGTCGGCCCGCAGCATCGCCGCGAACGGATCATCCTTCATCTGCGCGGCGCCGAACGCGCCGACTTGCGCGCGTGCCGCTGACAGAGTCGCCCCTGGAGCAAGCCGCGCAATCAACTGAAATCGATTGTTATGCCGTTGATCAACCGCCCGTTCCGCGGGATCTGAGGCTGCCGGTATATAGAACTTCGTGTGCCGGGACAGAAAGCGAAAACCTTTCGGTAGAACTCCTATCACCGTGGTCGTCGATCCGTCCATTTGAAATGTCCGGCCAACCGCATTCGGGTCGCCGTTGAAATAACTTTGCCAAAACTCGTATGTCAGGATGGCAACCCCGCTTCGCGCATAGACCATTTGATCGTCACCGAAAGAGCGGCCCAGCAGCAGAGGAACTCCCAGGGTCCTGAAGAATTCGGGTGATACCCGGTCGCGTTCAACCCGGTAGGGAGAACCAGTGGCACCGACAATCGCGTACTCGCTGGCTCGCGTAATAATCGCCGTGGACCCGAACGCCTTGATCTTCTCCCGATAGTCATAGTAGTTCGGAAGCGAGGCCGCCGAGTGCGGGCTACCCGAGAGCGGGTAGCTGTTCACCGTTGTCACCAGGCGCTTCGCATCGAGAAACGGAAGAGGCCGCAGAAGGATTGCATCGATCACAGCGAAGATTGAAAGATTTGCACCCAGGCAGATCGAAAGTGTCAGCACTGTCGCAACCGTAAAGCCCGGATTTCTGAGTAGCAGCCTCGCGGCGAAACGAAAATTGTTCAGCAAACTCGGCACCAGATTGAATCTGTTTGCTGGCTCCCAATGAGAGGCGGGCTCGGCTCGCAACACTCCCGTGAAGTCGGCCGCCAAAGCTTGCCAGTCGGTACCGTCTTGAATCTGCCGCCACGCTTCGTCTGGATCAGCGCCGCCGCGAACTAACCGCTGATACCGTTCCTCCAGATCCAGGGCGATCTCTTCTGCGATCTCCGCTTCTCTTGCACCGGAGACCCGTTGCAGTCTCAGATGCGTCCTGACATAAGCCTTAAAGTCGGGGGCTTTGAAATCAGGCATCTTGTAACCCCGCAGTCTGCCGTAGTCCAGCCAGGAACTCAGACCAGCTCGACCGTTGCGCAGCTAGCTCAGTCCGCCCCAACGCTGTCAGCCGGTAATACCGCCGCCTGCGCTGTCCTTGTTTTTCCACCCACCGCCCCGCGATCCAGCCTTGCCGCTCCATCCGATACAGCACTGGATAAAGCGAGGCCGGCTGAAAACTGACTGACCCTCCCGAGCGGCGCTCAATCTCGGAACTGATTTCATATCCATGCCGGGGTCGATCCTCCAGTTGGGCAAGGATTAGAAGCTCGGCGCTGCCGTTCTTACGCGCATGATCAAGTGCAGTCATATATTTTGATCCAATATATTGGATCAAGCATAATCTGTCAAGGCCACCCTCGGATAGGTAACTCGATGTCGTCAACGGACAGCGTCCGATCCGGTTCGTGGATAGCCTCCCTTTTCCGCCAGTCACCGCGTACTGTTATGTTCCTGGCGATAAGTCCTTAGCTGCCGGCAATGAGCCAGGGAATTCGTCCCTCCGAATCGGTGCGACCCCACTCCGAGCGGTTTACGCGCCACTCGTACAAAGCTCGCATTTGGACGACACGACCAAGACTGTCCTCTCATACTGGCCAAGCTTTCGGTGCTGGTCTTCGTTCGACAAACTGCTGATCAATTGGGGTATGCCCGCGATTCCACCGAGTGTCTTCGCTTGGTCGCGTTCCGAACACCTTCATGGAATCGTAAGCTCATGGTGACCTGCCATAACTTCCTCGCAAGGGCTCAAAGATAGCGCTTCATGACGGAACGAAGCACCGGAACTCTGCTCCTTTTAACTTGTGAATGCCAGCGTATTGAAAAGACATCCTGAAGATCTCGACCAATATTTTAAATGACTTAAAGAGCCGCTAGGGAGGCCGTTACTGCGTTAAGCGTTCGGCAGAAATTGACGAGGAGTTCCAAATTGTTGAAAATATGGAGCGGGAGACCGGGTTCGAACCGGCGACGTCCAGCTTGGGAATCTGGTACGCAATTGAAAATAAAGACCAAATGCGACCACGGCTATGCATTCTGACAATTGCAAACCATCGAGAAATCAATGCCTGCACCGAAAAGCCAGAATACGGAGTAAACGGAGTAAAATCCCGAGCTTCGCTTTCGACCCCTCTCCGCAACCATTCTGACCCTCCTCTGGATCGCCTAACCGCGCTGTTTTCGACAGCGCCAAAGGCAATCCGTGTCACGTCCAAATCCAATCACCAAACACCAACATAGTACATCCGGAGGTCTGGAAAGAATTGGGCCGCTGCTGGTGGATCTTCACCCCGACTATGTCGTTTCGAAACGGCGAATGCGCAAGGTTGAGTCCATCGAGTGTGTCAGGATGAATCGCGAAGCAGCCCGGCAGAATCTCGGCTTTTCATCCCGGCCGTTTGTTCTTTGCGGACTGCCGGTCAAACGGCCGGCGCCTGGCTGCCTCCTCCACGAACGACGAAACGGCCAGTTCATCCTGCAGGTCACCGGGCATCCGAGCTACGGTCCGCCATGGGGACAGGATCGATTAGTGCCCATTTTTCTGGCGACGCTCGCGATCCGGCAAAAGAGTCCGAGGATCACTTTTGAAAGCGCCGCGCAGATGCTGGACACGTTTGCGATGCAACAGGGCGGCACGCAGTATCGTCGTCTGGTCGGCGCCTTCCAGCGGATTTTTGGAGCGACCATATTCTTCGGCACTGACTCGCAACGCGAACGCGCTGCGGTTGTACACCGTGCACGGTTCAATTTCATGAGCGAAGCCCGTATCTGGTATTCCAAAAACCCCGATCAGAAGCTTCTTCCTGGGGATTGCCAGAACGTGATCGTTCTCAGTGACGAGTTCTATCGCGAAATCCAAGATCACCCCATACCAACCGATCTGGAAGCGGCCAAGGCGCTTTCATCCAGTCCAGCGGCGCTCGATCTGTTTATGTGGCTTTCCTATCGCTGCTTCACCGCGCGGGGGAGAGAGCGCGTTCCACTCTTCGGCGATTTCGGCCTGATCAGCCAACTGGGGAGTGCCGACTATGCGCGTCCTCGAAAGTTTCGCGAGAAGCTGGAAGGCTGGCTCGAACTTGTTCGCACGATGTGGCCCGAGTGTCCTGCTTCGATCGACAAGGAAGGCTCGGGATTATTCGTCGACCGGGAGAACGCAGTCCTGCCGGCGGGAGCACCTGATGCGCACAACTGAGAAACGTACCGGGATCTGCCGCCTGTCGTTGGAACAAATCGAGGCGACGGTAGCCGATCATCTCGGCGGTGGTCGGATACAGGGAAATCAGTCCGGTCCTTGTTTCAGCCGTCAGGTTTCTATGTATCTGGCCAAGAACGTAGCGGGATGGAGCACGACTAAGATCGGCCGATTTTATAACGGTCGCCACCACACAACCGTTCTTCACGCCATTCAGAAGATCGAACGACTGCGGCAGACGGATGAGTCCTTGGATACGTTGATCGAATGATAACGGCTGAGATCAGTCCTCGGACGGAAGGCTGCTTCACAGAGCGGTTTCAGCCTGGGTGGACTACCGCGTTAATCGACGCAGTGGCCGACCGGGTCCTGAAGAAGATTCGTCGCCTTGCAACTGAAGGCAAATTGGAAGGACCCTTTGCCTTAACTCAGAGAGAAGGTGGGTCCCAATGACAGCATTATTGTTGACATTCAGTCTTGTCCCTGGCATAATGGAGGTGGCGTGATTCCGGCTTTTGATCCCGCCACCGGTGCATTACCGCCTGGCGACCATCGAGCAACATTGGAAGAGATAGGAAGGCGGTTTGGGTTCACTCCGCGGCGCCGATGGCTTCTGAAGGGATTGCGAGCCGCGGTGAGTGCGTTTTGGACGGCTGGCATTGAGGACATATTCATCGACGGGAGCTTCTGCACCGAGAAGTCCGATCCAGGTGACGTGGACGGATATTGGGTTGAGCCGGACGACGAAGTGTATGATCGCATCGACCCTTATTGGATCGATTTCGAGATGGTTCTGGACCCGCAGGTTCGGAAATGGAAGTGGCGGATGTGGTCGGATCACGGCGTGGAATTTTTCATCCATCCCTCTATGCTGGCAAGACCGTCGGTCGGGTTTCCTGAGTTTTTCCGGCAGGATCGCGAGGGTTTGCCAAGGGGCGTAATTCAGGTAGTCAGGTCGAACTCGTCATGATTAAGAGCGATGCTCAGAGAGAACGGACAGCGGCTCAGCTCAATGGCTTTCGGCAAGCACTTGCCAAAGTCGATCAAGAGATGACTGGTAAGCGCGCCGCTGCGGTTCGCGGAAGCTATGAGGGCATGATCCGGCAACTCGAGGACGATCTCCGCGAATACGACCACCTCAAGTTTGGCGAGTTAAATCTTCCGAACGTCGAACGACTGGATCAGATCGCGCCCTTTGTCGCGAAGATGCGAATTGCCAAGGGCGTGTCTCAAACTGAACTTGCGCGCAGGCTCGGCGTCAGTAAACAGGTCATCAGCCGGTACGAAGAGACGGAATACCAAACCGTGGCGATAGCCCGACTGCAAGAGATTCTCGACGCCATCGGCATCAAGGCGCTCGTTACGCTCAGCGCGTAGAAGCCCGAGCTTACACTTCAGTGCATCCAGAGAGTCTGCTACCCCGCTACGATTAGCTTTATTGCAATAGTACCTGACAGTTCGAACATTTCGGTAGCCCGTCTGGTCGAATCACCACGGTGTCAATGTGGAATATTCCTCGCGTTCCACGCAATCGATATTCGTTCCTAACCTGTTTGGGGTAAAGCCGCGCGACTCTGATACAGCGCTTCACTAATATTCCAGAGACGGACCGCAACATCGGCGTCGTACCTAATCTGCTTGGTGCGCAGATCGCGATCGCGCGGCAATAACTTGCCTGAGACGCCGTCGAAATGTCGAAATCAGGCGATGACGCGACGTAGACTGGAGTTCCCGCGGCACGTTCCGTCAATGTCAGCAGCGATGGGATGCGCTTTAAAATGCAGGGGAGTGCCGCAGGCAGGCCGGGCATGTTATCGCCCAAGCGCGTGAGGGTGGGACAGGGGCTGAAACAATATTTTCCAAATAGCCGTACGTATAGTTCCGATAGCGGCGCGGAATAGAGCCGTGACAGTTGCTCACGGACGAACGCGGATGATCGTCTTGCCCTTGACCTTCTCGGTCGGGTTGAAGGCGGCGACGGCGTCATCGAGGGTCACGACCTTGCTGATGTTCGTCCGCACTCGCCCGTCACGTGCCCGCCGGACAATCTCACTCAGTTGGGCACGATCGGGTACGACGACGAAGTCAACCGTGAGGCCGTCAACGGGCCGTGCCTTGGTTGGGCCCGTGATGGTCACCAGCGTTCCTCCCGCGCGAATCAGGCCTGCGGACCGCTTCGCGATCTCGCCGCCGAGGACGTCGAAAACCAGATCGACTCCGACGACATCTTCCAGTGCGTCGTTCTCGAGGTCGACGAACTCCTGCGCGCCGAAGTCGAGAGCCGTCTGACGACCGGCAGCGCGCCCGGTGCCGATGACGTACGCGCCGGCCGCACGCGCGAGCTGGGTTGCCATCGAACCGACTACGCCGGCCGCACCGTGCACGAGGACGCTCTGTCCCGCACGAAGGCGGCCGTGCTCGAACAGCCCCTGCCACGCGGTCAGGCCCGGCATCACGAGGGCCGCGCCCTCCGCGAAGTCAACGTCGCCCGGCAGCGGCGCGAGGTTGCGTACCTCGACGGCCACATACTCCGCCAGCGTGCCGTCGCGATACCAGTCCGTGAGGCCGAACACCCGCTGTCCAATCGACAGCCCCGTCGCGCCATAGCCGAGAGCGGTGACCACTCCGGCCAGCTCGTGTCCGGGGATTGAAGGCGTCCGGTCACGGCCGACGCGATCGGTCCAGGTTGAGGGCCACGACAGCTCATCCCCCGTGAATCCCGATGCATGAATCTGAACAACGACGTCGTTTATCGCTGCCTGCGGCTCGGGCCGCTCCACCAGCTTCACCCCGGTCGTTCCCGCAGCCTGATCCGTCACCACGATCGCCTTCATCGTCCGCCTCCCTGAGTTGTTTGGACATTCCTGTTCCCTCCGTGTTTTCTTTTTGAATTCATCTGCATTCGTCCTTCCTTTTTGATTGCTGGTAGCGTAAAAGGCACTCCTATGAGGACCTGCTAGGCCAACTTGAAATCATCGAAAGTAGATGGGTAGCTGAACATGACCAGGACGGAGCAGCCAGTCTTCGTTGTATGGGGACCATGAGCAGCGTTCGGTTTGATATTGAATTCCGTACCCTGCGGATACGAGGTGCCCTCGTTTATGAAATCACCATCAAGGACATACGACGTCTCAGTTGTTTGTTCGTGCAGGTGCCTTGGAATCTCGCTCCCGGGCTCCATTCTCAGGATAGCCACTGCTGGACCAAAGGACTGATCACTATTTAGAACCTTGATCGTGACCGTCCCTTTGGTGTTTGGAAATGGTGCTGGTATGGCCTCAGTCTTCGAGGTTTCGACCAACTGTATAAGACTCATTGAGTTATCCTTCCTTTCTGTGCTGTTGTGTGCCATATATTGTTTCGCGTTCCTAAATTTATTGAACGTCGGTTACTACAAAAGTCTTCTGCTGAAATTCGAAGGTTTCCCCTGCCCGTAATCCCGCCATCACTTCATAAAGCGGAGACTCGACTGAAATGCCAATGATGCCGATTCCATCGATCGAAATCACTTGCGTCGGTACTGCAATGACGAAATAACGATTATTCACGTTCACTACTGCGCCCGGTTCTACAACAGCGCTAC
Source organism: Bryobacterales bacterium (assembly GCA_963718465.1). Lineage (GTDB taxonomy): Bacteria > Acidobacteriota > Terriglobia > Bryobacterales > Bryobacteraceae > Bog-105. The sequence goes on from CAVQZK010000037.1 coordinate 261,063, forward strand.
GGCCAAAGGGAAGCGCTTCGATCACGTTTCGATGCTTTTGATGGAGATGAGATTGTTCCTCGAATCCCTGTGCTTCGACCGCGCTCTGTTCCTGCTGAGAACGCTGTCCCTGGTCATTTGGCTCGCTGAGATCGAGACGCGCGGTGTCGAGATGTGATTGATAAAGGCCCGTTGATTCGGCGATAGAGAGCGCCTCAAGCTGCAGTAGCATTGCCCGCAGTTTCCCCTTGTTGATCCTTTTATGGACGCCGTCCTTTTTCATTTGCGAAGGCCTCGAAGTGTATCCACGACAATGTCTGGGTCCAACCGTTTGCTCCAGTCTTCTTCGACAAAGGCAAGACGAATGACGCCGCTTTTGTCGATAACAAATGTCGCCGGCATTGGTAACTGCGCTGCTCCGGCTTCGCCATTTATCTCAACGAGGTCACGGCCTGTTGCCCTATTTGCCTCGACTAAGGCAGTCGGAAGGGTGAACACGATACCGAAGCGTTTCGCTTCTATGTTGCTTACGTCGCTCAGCACTGGAAATGTCAGCTGATTCTTCTCTTGTGTCGAGAGAGAATTATCTGGCAGCTGAGGCGAAATCGCTACGAGCGACGCTCCCATCTGCACAATCTCAGGGAGAACACGCTGAAGGCTACGCAGTTCGAGATTGCAGAAGGGACACCAGCCTCCACGGTAGAAACTGATGACAACTGGCCCGCGATCAAGCAGTGTTTTGAGAGCGACCACATGTCCGCGAGCGTCGGGCAAGGAAAAGTCTGGGGCTACATCTCCTTCTCTTAAAGCCGACGCGCTTAGACCACTTGCCACTAGATCCGAGAGTGTCTGTGCGTTTGCTTGCAATCGTTCCGGCGATGCAGTGATGCGAACTTCTCGTGATAGCTCTTCCAGTTCCTTCGTCGTTTCTAGTGGCCTGTCGCAAAGATAACGTTACCAATGTGGCGAGAGGGATCGGAGTACTTCCATTTGAAGGGCTTAGCGTGGGCGGAGTAGGCGCCGATGTAGCGCTTTAGCTTTCTTGCCAAGTCGGAGACAGAAGTAAAGACACCACGGGAGATGACGTCACGTTCGATCCGGGAGAACCAGATTTCGACTTGATTAAGCCAGGACGAGTAAGTCGGGGTGAAGTGCAAATGTACGTTCGGATGGTCGGCCAGGAAGTCATCGACAAGTTTGGTCTTGTGGGCCGAGAGGTTGTCGAGAATAATGTGGATCTCTTGTTTGGCCGGGCAAGTGGAGACGACTTCGCCTAGAAAGGCGACGAAGTCTGCACTGGTATGGCGAGGGGACGTTTTTCCGTGAACCTTTCCGGTTTTAGTATCGAGAGCAGCATAGAGCGACAAGGTGCCGTGCCGGTAATATTCGAAGCCATGGCGCTCGGCCCGTCCTGGACTGAGAGGCAATACCGGATCGAGGCGATCCAGCGCTTGAATGGCGCTCTTCTCATCGACACAAAATATCGCCGCATGTTGCGGAGGCTGAAGATAGAGAGCAATGATATCGGCCGCTTTCTTTTCGAAATCCGGATCGCTGCTGGCCATATAGCGATCCAGCCGATGCGGCTTGACTCCCGCCTCCCGCCAGACTCGGTGAACCAGATCCTTGCTGATGCCGAGTGCATCGGCTAACTTACGGCAACTCCAATGGGTCGAGCCGTCGCTCGGTTTCTTGCGTGTGACGTTCAAGACCTTGGCTCGTAAACTCGCGGTGAGTCGGTAGGGCCGCTGGCCCGGATGACTAGTGTCCAAGCCATCCATTCCTTGCGCCAGAAAGCGCTCTTTCCATCGAATAATCGTCGGATTCGTCGTCCCCAACCGCCGGCGGATGATCGCAAAGCTAGCTCCCTCATCCAACATCAAAATCAGTCTGGCTCGGAATACGTACCCGGCGGGGAGCGAGCGTGACTGGCTGATGCTGCTCAGTTCGCTTCTCTGTTCTTCATTCAATTGGATCGTAGGCGCGATACGCACCTCTATAAGACGTACTCTCACTGGTAACGGTTACTCTGCGACAAGCCACTAGCATTGGTGTGGACCTCAAGTGAAATCAGCCATTCAACTGTGCTCCTCCTGGCAGTATCAATACGTTGGAAGCTGGGAAGTATCCCAGCCTCCTCCTAGTGCCTTTATGAATAAGACACTCGCCGTCATCTGACGCCGCCGAATGCCAATCTCATCTTTCTCGTTCTGTAAGACAACGGTTTCCTCCCGCTCGTATTCCTCGCGCGATCGGCGGCCATTACGGTGAGCGAGAACGCTGCCGTCGCAGCAGTAAACACGGAAGTCGAGCGGCGACCTTATTCCAAGGGTCAGCGCCATCGAAATCCCGAAAATCGTAAGAAACACTCCAGCCCAATTGCCGCCTCCCCGGCTGCAGCGTAGTGGCCGTGGGCGGCACGGCGGCTGGCATGTACCAGTTCAACCAGTCGATCCGGGATTGAACCTCAAACGCCGCACTAATCGATCTGTACGCTGAGCAAAGGATAATACCGAACCCAAACCATATCCGTCCTAGCGACATTCGCGATATGACAGGATGCGCATTCCGTGGTGGAGCTCTCCTTTGCGGTTGCATTGTATGGCTGAGCGCGGTGCCCGAAAGTGAAGAATCCCCAATTGTTGGTCTTGGAAAATCGTGCGCTGTCTTTCACCATTACATCCAGACCGTTCAGACTACCGGGAAAATATCCACGCCCGGAAGCAGAATCAAGAGATCCATCGGAATGCTTGCCGGGCTGCACGAGAGACAACTCCTTCACCATGACCGTGCCCTCGGGAAACTTGCCGTTCTTCTGGTAATAGCGAAAGTTGTCCAGTTCGACGTAAACGCTGTGAAATTCGGGAAACGGCGCTTTCCCACTGTTCAGCCCGTTGGGCGTAATCGGCGCCCCGATAAACATCCACTTCCGATAGCCCTTTGGCAGCATCAACTCTCCTGCTTTCGTGAAGGTCGCTCCTCGTGTTTCGCTTGATTGTGAGCTTCCGGTGACCGCTAGCATGGCCACAGCCGACAACGCGCACGCCCATTTCCACGCTGATTTCATTTTCGCGGCCTCCTGTTTTGCCTTCGAGTTCTATTTGTCGCGAAGCAGCGGATAGAACTGAACCCAAGTCATATCGGTCTTGGCAACATTCGCCATGTGGCAACCTGCGCACTCGCTTACGGATGATTCCACGGCTGATGCCGCATAGGGAAGGGCATGATGGCCAAACGTGAAAAAGCCCCATCCGTTGGTCTTCGCAAAACGCTTGGTGTCCTTCACCGTGGCATCGATACCGTTGAACGCCCCATTGAAGAAGCCACGGCCAGACGGTTCGGTTCTGGAGCCGTCTGGAAAAGTCGGCTTGAGAACAAGCGTCAGCTCTTTCACGATGAGGGTGCCTTCGGGAAAGTTTCCAGTCTTCTTATAGGCATCGAGATTGCGCGCTTCCACGTAGACGTTGTGGAATTCAGGAAAATTGGCTTTCCCTCCGTTCAGCCCGTTGGGGGTCAGCGGCCCTCCCACGAATACCCAGTTGCGAAAACCAGTCGGCAGTTTCAGCTTGCCGTCGGGCAGAAACACCGCGCTGGATTGTTGTGACTGCGCCAAGGCGGGCCTGTCAGGAAATCCGATCACCAGTGCGGCAGCGAGTCCAATAGCCGCTAGCGCCATTCCAGGATAGACGTACCTTCCACGAAGTCGTGCACGACCCATATTTGAATCCTCCATGCGCTGCTGACTCGACATCTACTTGCTGCTCAGCACTGGATAGCCCTTGACGTAAATCCAGTCATCCGCCTTTGCCGGAATGTGGCAGCTGATGCAGTCCTTCTTGTAGTCCGTCGCTACTTGTTTGTCGGGCGAATCGGATTTGAACAGTGCCCATCCCCAGCCGTCGCCCCACAAGGGACTATTGGCATAACGGCCTTTTGAGTCCTTGATCAATACGAACCAGACCTTGGTGTCCTTCGCCCAGTGAGCATCGCCCGTCGTCATTTGCGCATGGTCGGTCCGAAAGACTTCCTTCACCAAGACGGTTCCATCGGCGAATTTCTTGTTACGGCGATAGTAGTCGGCAGCCCCGGGCGACGCATAGGTCAGGTGCATCTGATTCCCGCCCTTCGGATCGAGCACGAAGTAGGTGCCGAGCGTTTGATAGAGATCGCGGTAGTCCGCCGGCTTCTGAATGTTGCCGGTCTTGTCGACGAGTTTGAAACCATCAAATGAATTCCGGGTTTGAGGCTTGGCGGGCTGATTTCCGAGCGCCAGAATCAAGAGCGTCACTGCTCCCATGCGTGCGTACATTGGTCGTTCTCCTTGTTTTGAAATTCGTAAAAACTTATCCCGGACGAAACGAGACCGTAGCTCCGGCGGATCTTTTCCCGTGCGCTTTCATCCAGACATGCCGGGCTGCGGGTCTGCCGTATGCTGGCGTTGTATCTTGCCCGTTATTTCCTTTTCAAACGATCATCTGAGACCTATGATAGAGAAGGCGTCGTGCCTATTGGTCTCCGATAGGTGCCTATGCGTCCAAATGTGAATTCGATCCCGGAGGGTGGTGCGATTTGGAGTTGATGGAACAATTGCTGGCCACTATGGAGGTGGGCGTGGGGAAATTCACCTCCTGTGATGTGCGGCGCGGATACGACCTCACGTTCGACGCGTCCTCCGCTGCAACCGTGCACTATTGCATGGACGGCAATGGAGAACTGATGGTTATCAACGGAAATTCCTTCAAATTGCGCAAGCACACTTTTGTTCTGCTCCCGCCCGGGGTAGTGTACAGCGTGGGCTCGATTGGAAAGCAACCGAAAGGCTCCTCCCGTCGCCGCCGGTTTCGAGCTCCCCTGTTTGCCGAGAGCGTGCCAACGATCAGGGCAGGGGAAGGCGAGAAGGGAATCGTAACGGCTTGTGGCGAGGTATCGGTTGCAACGCGGCCAACTGTCGATCTGTTCGGCGACCTTGCCGCTCCCATCATCGAACATTTTGATGGGCCTGAAGGCTTGCGCGATCAATTCATCGTCTTGCTGGCGGAATCAGCTCGGCCCACGATAGGGATCCGGGCACTCACGGAAGCACTTCTGAAACAATGCCTGATTCTCCTTTTGCGCCGGATGATACAACCGGGCACAGCGCCCCTGCCGCGGATGGTCGCGGTAACCGATGTTCGCCTGGCGCGAGCTCTCCGGGCGATTTTCGGACGCTCCTCAGAGCCCTTCACCGTTGAGTCGCTCGCTGCCATTGCCGGGATGAGCCGTTCCTCATTTGCCGCACGTTTCACGCAGGCGATCGGACAGACTCCGATGAGCCTGCTTCGGGTCGCCCGCCTACGGCGCGCCCGCGAGTTGCTCGTAACCACGGACATTCCCGTCGCCCAAATTGCCCACGAAGCGGGTTTTTTGGGCCGTAGCAATTTTTCACGAGCCTTCCGCAAGATGTATTCGATCGATCCAACCACGTTTCGCGCCGCGGCGTTCGGTCCCGAATCTCGATGAGCGTGCCTTTTGTCGAGAGGCGCACGGCCTAACTGGCGTCGTGGAAAATGAGCCTCATTGTGTGACGCTTGCCGGAATACAGACGGCTAACGCCGTGCCGCATATTCACGCGATAGCCGCCGCGCGTTCCCTGAACCGGCCTGTGGTGCACAGCAAATGCGACCGCACCATCCTAGAACAACCGCACTACTTCTGGCCCGAGACTGCATCCGGGGACGCTGCTCAGTCAGTACAAATTCACCGCCGGTGAAATACCGCCCGGGTTGTGACATGAAGAAAGCCACCTGAAAGTTGGCCGGCACACAATACAGGACACTGAGCCGCGTTTTATCATCTGCGGCTCTTTCTAACCAAACTGCAGTTTTTTGCAATACGCTCGAGGCTAACTAACTGTATCGTCGTGGAGTCCGCTCTCTTTTGTCGGTGCCGTTAACTCGCCAGATGCAGATGAAACGGACGGTGCCGCCAGGCGCAGGGCGCCCTGCGGAGGTCTGGTTATGCTGGAAGCCACTGATTTTCGATCAACGAAGATACCGCTCAACGACGGTGTGGGACACATGCCTGCTTTGGGTTTCGGAACCTTGATTCCAGATCCGACAATCACAATAAGTGCGACCAAAGATGCCCTCGTGGCGGGCTTCCGTCAGTTCGACTGTGCGGAGCGTTATCGTAACGAGCGCGAGGTGGCCCAAGGTTTGCAGGCTGGGCTCGCGGTTGCGGGTATTGGGCGCAAAGACATCTTCCTGGCCACGAAGCTATGGAATACGAATCATCGACCCGAACGAGTAGAACCTGCGTTTGAAGCAAGTCTCAACCGGCTTCAGGTGGACTATTTGGACCTGTATCTGAGCCACACTCCATTCGCATTCCAGCCAGGTGACGAACAGGATCCACGGGATCAGGATGGCAACGTCATCTACGATCACGGCATAACGTTGCTCGACACCTGGAGAGCGATGGAAAGCCTCGTAGATAGCGTCAAGTGCCGCGCAATCGGTCTAGGCGATATTGGGCAGAAAGAACTTCAACTCGTTTACGAAGCGGCAAGGATCAAGCCCGCCGTAATTCAGGTGGAATCTCACCCTTACCTTCCAGAGACAGAGCTTCTTGAATTCTGTAAAGAAAAAGGAATTGTGTTCCTGGCCTTTGCGCCTCTAGGTCATGGAATAAAGCCCGGCCCATTAGAAGACCCAGTCATCGCGGCAGTCGCAAAACGAGTCGGAAAGACGCCAGCGCAGGTCATGCTGGCGTGGGCAATACAACGTGGGACCGCGCTGCTGACTACCCCTAAGTCCAAAACTCATGCACAAGACAATTTCGAGATATCGCCTCTTCCGCAGGATGCGTTTGATGAGATCACCGGCATTCAAGTCCGAGAGCGGTACAACACGGTGGTGAAGACCGGCAGTCCCGGATTCATTCCACGGGGTCGATAAACACCCCGAGAAGCACAACTCAGATTCAACTCAAGACGAGGGGGAAGCCCCTTCGAAAAGGAGCATAGTATGAGGATCATTCTTGTCGGCGCCACTGGCACCTTCGGTAGTGCGGTGGACAACGCGTTGAACACTCGGCACGAGATCGTCAGAGTCGGCCGTAAACGCGGCGACTTTCAAGTCGACATCGCCGATCCGGCGTCGATCGAGCAACTCTTCTCGAAGGTGGGCGAGTTCGACGCAGTGGTCAGTACGACTGGCGACGTTCACTTCAGTCCGTTCATAGAGTTCGATCAGGACAAGTTTCACGTTGGTTTGCGGAGCAAGCTGATGGGGCAGGTGAACCTTGTTGCCTTTGGCCTGAGGCATATCCGCGATGGCGGATCGTTCACATTGACCACCAGTCAAATCAACGAAGACCCGATCGGCGTGGAGCGTCGGGCGTTATGATCAACGGCGGCCTTGAGGCATTCGCCCGCAGTGTCGCGATCGAGCTCCCCCGGGGACTCCGCGTCAACGTTATCAGCCCAACGGTGACCCAGGAGTCCTGGTCGGCATTCGGGTCCTTTTTCCCAGGGCAGAAACCGGTACCCGCGTCCGAGGCTGCCCTCGGGTACGTCAAGAGCGTCGAGGGAGGGCAGCCGGGCAAGGTTTACCGAATCGGCTGGTCTCTCGGCTGAGTTGTCTTGGTCAGAGAACTGAAGATATGAAACTGGATATCGTAAAAACTCCACAGACGGTGCCGTGCCTATCGGCTGCAGCGTCGACATCGGGATATCTACCGTGCCAGCCGGTTGATCGCAAGTCGATCCTGATCATTACAATTCTGGGCTCATCGCTCGCATTCATGGATGGCTCTGTGGTCAATGTCGCCTTGCCTACCTTCCAAGCCACTTTCTACGCCACGTCGTCGGAGGTGCAGTGGGTCGTCCAAAGTTACGCGCTGTTCTGTGCCGCTCTTCTCCTGCTCGGGGGGACGCTGGGTGACCGCCTTGGGAGAAAGCGAATCTTTGCAATTGGGATAGGCCTCTTCTCATTGGCTTCAACAACCGCCGCTTTATCTGCCTCCTTGCCTCAATTGGTCATTTCAAGAGCAGTCCAAGGGGTGGGAGCGGCGCTCCTCATCCCACAATCGTTAGCGATTCTCTCGGCCGCCTTTCCAGGAGGTGAGCGTGCATCGGCGATTGGAGCGTGGTCGGCGTGGACGAGCGTCTTTGCGGCTCTTGGCCCCGTAGTCGGAGGCTTGCTTATTCAGTTGTCCACATGGCGCTGCCTCTTCCTTCTCAATTTGCCCTTGGCGGCGTGGATACTGCTGCTGCTCCCTAAGCTGCGTGAGAGCGATACCGCGTTTTCGAAACTAAACTTTGCCACATTTGATCTGCGAGGCACGATACTCAACACGCTTGGCTTGGGTTCGCTGGTTTACGCGCTTTCGTTCGGGCCGCAACTCGGCTGGACAAATGCAAAGGTCGTAGACTCGATGGCGCTTGGAATTAGTCTCGTCGGCGCCTTCCTCCGCTCTCAATGGCACAATGAACACGCAATGATGCCTCTGTCATTGTTTTCGAATCGCCGGTTTCTAGCTGTGAACCTTTTGACTTTCTTTCTTTACGGTTCACTTGGGGTCGCATTTTATATCGTGCCATTCTTTTCGATCCAAGCCAAGCATCTGAGTCCGTTCGCCACGGGGGCGGCTTTTCTGCCTTGCATCGCGGTGATGTTTCTATTTTCATCGAAAGTTGGGCGGATCAACTCAGAATTAGGGGAGCGCTCGTTCTTGGTCGTGGGTGCCATGTTTAGCGGTTGTGGATTGGCTCTTTTCGGCGTGCTTTCCAATCGGCAGGGCTATGCAGCCTCACTCTTGCCTGGAATGCTCTTCTTAGGGATCGGTATCACCGTAGCTCTTTCGCCTCTCGCTAATGTTGTCATGTCTTCCGTTCCGGATGAAGAGGCGGCCGTTGCTTCAGCGGTTAACAATTCCATCTCCAAAATTGCAGGTCTTGTGGTCCTTTCAATCGCTACGATCTTCTTGTCGCACGGATTTGACAGGTCTCTACTCAAACAGTTGAATGCGTCATTGCTTCCTTCCCAGATGAAAGATCAGATCTACGTGAACCATGCACTAATGACGGCAGTTCGTATTCCCTCCAATTTCGGAGACGTAGCCGAACACGAAGGGCGGGAGATCGTTGCTCAAGCGTTTACTAACGGATACAGCGCTGTCATGTACGCAGCGGCTCTCGGAATGCTCCTCGCGGCTGCGCCAGCCTTGCTTTGGTGGAAGGAGCCGAGTCAGAGGTTATATAACATCACCGGACACAGCGACTCTTAATGGAGAGCGAGCTAGATCAGCGAGGCTAAGCTTGGGGCTCGGCCTCGCATAGGAATTGGAGGTGTTCGTGGGAAAACTAGCCATTGGCTGTGTCGTCGCAATCTGCATCGGGTCAGCATGTCGTTGGTTCGACGTCCCGCTCCCGAGTCCGACTCGACTCCAGGGGGCATTGCTTGTGGTCGCCATGACGTTGGGGTACTTCGGAACCGATTGGTTCATAGCTAAAGTGATACCCGGAAGCGGTTCGGCAACAACTGCTCCGTTATGTGGCGGGCCTACCGGCCTCACTACCGACAATCAACAAGCCCAGACGGCGCGACCGCGCTGAGGATGTTTACCTCAAATCAGGAGAGAAGGCCATGAGTACACAATCTGTCAAAACGGCAGATCTAACGACCAGGTACAGGACCGTTCCTATCGACGGCCAAGATGTTTTCTATCGAGAAGCCGGGATGAGTGATGCCCCGGTTCTCCTACTGCTTCATGGATTCCCGACATCGTCGAACATGTTCCGGAATCTCATCCCTAGACTTGCCCCAGAGTTTCACGTTATCGCTCCCGATTACATCGGGTACGGATTCAGTAGTATGCCGGCGCACGAAACGTTCTCCTACACGTTTGAGAATCAAACGAACTTCGTCGAGAAATTGACCCGAGAACTTCATCTTGAGAAGTACATCCTCTATGTAATGGACTACGGTGCGCCCATCGGGTATCGATTGGCAATTCGCCAGCCGGACCGCGTGGCCGGGCTAATTGTTCAGAATGGCAACGCATACGAGGGAGGGCTTTTAAAGTTTTGGGACCCTATCAAGGAATACTGGAGAGATCGGTCCGCGGACAACGAAGGCAAGGTCGTGTTCCTGGTCGGCTTGGACGCGACCAAATGGCAATATCAAAATGGAGTGCGCGACCAATCCTTGCTCGACCCGACAGCGTGGGTCCTGGACCAATTTGGTTTGGACCGCCCCGGGAATGGCTCGGTTCAGTTGGACATGTTGTATGACTATCGAACGAATGTCCCCCTGTATCCGCAGTTTCAGGAATTCTTCCGTAAGTATCAGCCTCCGACGCTAATTCTGTGGGGCAAGAACGACTTCATCTTTCCGCCGGACGGAGCGGATCTCTACAAGAACGATCTCAAGAACCTTGAAATGCACATGTTCGACACCGGGCACTTCGCCTTGGAAACGCATTGCGACGAAATGGCCGAACGCATCCTCAAACTCTTCGCATAGCGAGGCGAAAATGTTAGCGGAAATCCGACAGCCGTTACCACCCTTCACTCAAGAGAGTGCGGTTATCAAGGTTAGCAAGCCGGAAGACATATGGAATTCGTGCGCAATCGGGCGTCACCACACGAAATGATCCGGCCAGGCGTGGGATCAGATTGTGGTACATGTTGGAAGACGTTGGAAGGCCGTGTAGCAGCAGGATCACAGGCGCGGAGGAGGGCCCCGCTTCGCGGTAAAAGATGTCCTGATCTTCGATAGGGACCGTCTTGTAACTTGTAACCGACAGCGTTTTGAACATTTGGATTGGTTTAAGGCGTCGTCATCGCATGGTCTCCCTGTTGCTTGATTTCGTGTGCAGCCGAGGCTGCTCGAAAATAACCCAACATTGACCTCGCTCTCTTGTCGGAAAACGGCTCTTTGGTCTATCTGCGCCCGCAAACCGCGCGCTGCGCGGGATGGGGTCGCGGATTAGCCACGTGCGCGACGATAACGGCTGCGCCACTCGGCCGGCGTAGTGCCGACGATGCGGCGGAATGCCTTCGTAAAGTGGCTCTGATCGGCAAAGCCCAGAGTGAGGGCGGTCTCCGCAATATTGCACTCCTGATTTTTGAGACGCTCTTTGGCCTTTTCAATGCGGGCATGAAGCGCCCAGTTGTAAGGTGCGAGACCCGTCGATGCCCGGAAACCGCGCGCAAGGCGTGAACGGGAAAGACCTGTCAGCTCGGCGAGTTCCGACAGGCTGATGCCGCCTCCCACATCCTGCTCAAGATACTCTTTTGCAAGGCGTAGCTGCCATCTCGTCAGCCCGCCCACGGCACGTTGCGTTTTGCCGCTTCGGAGAGCTCCAAACAACGCTGACGCAAGAGCAACAGTCAGGCTTTCACCGTAGAGCTGATCCTGTGCGGGCTCTGTCACGCAGGCCTCCGCCAGAAGCTTGGCGCAAGTCTTCACGCGCGCGTCGTAAACCATGAGATGCGGCTCGGCAGCGGCCGACAGATCGGCGGGATGCCCCAAGATGTCCGCAATCGTCGACATATCGAAATCGAGATGAAGATCCCTTAGAATTCGGACGTTGTCTGCATAGCACCACAGCGAAAAGTCCGGTGGAATCCAGTTAAAGAAACCAACGTCAGCCCGTCTTTTGGGAAGAGACTTGTGGGGATCGAGCCGTGGCTCACAGCTTCCGCCGCGCTGATCGAGGCGGACGATGACCCCGGTGCGGTCGGATTTGACATTCGCGCACGAAGTGCCGGGTACGGGATATTTTTGGCTATAGCGAACGGTGATGCCGCTCCAGATTTTCGAGACTGTATCAACCTTCGTGAAAGCAGGCAGGAACACCAGCGCGGGCGGCTGCACAATCCGCGCGCGTGCGGCACCTGTTCGCGATCCGCCTCTATCGTCTGTGATCATTCGTGACCGTATATCTGCGTTCTAAACTCCACAGCCATTATCCCATCAGCCGCGGTCCTGGCAACCGCGCAAATGGCCGGTCCGCTCAGGATGACCGGCTTGCACCGTTAACCGCGCTCCCTTCCGGAAGGTGCAGCTGTCGACGCAACTCGTTGTTTTCCTTTTCAAGAGCCTCGATGCGCCCCGTCCAAGGGGCGAGAGCGTCTCTTATCTCGTCCTCTGTAAAACGCGGGGTTATATGTTGCGGGCAATTCCAGTCACTTGCCTCAACTCGGATTACAAACACGCGTTCGATTACGCCATCGTGGTGATCGAGGTTTGGAAGCCATGGCGATGCATCCTTGCCCTCGATGATTTGCGAATGTCCGATGAGTTTGAGGCGTGTCCGCCGCGGATAGTCGACAAAAATAAGGGCGACGCGATCATCTGTCATCAAATTGCCGGTCGTGATGTATTGTTTGTTCCCGCGCAAATCCGCAAATGCGATCGTGTGATCGTCGATCACCTTCACAAGGCCTTTGGTACCCCCTCGATGCTGGATATAGGGCCAGCCGCCTTCGCCCACCGTTGCCATATAGAAGCTGTCGCGTTCAGCAATGAATTCTGCCTCCTTGGGCCCGACCTTATATTCCTCTAGTTCGGAGCTCTCTCTTCGTACGTACTGCCGACGGCTCCCGTATTTCTCCTGCAGCGCCTTGATCGCGGAAGTAAAGATCAGAGAGCCGAAGTCGTAAGCCATGATTTGCCTTTCACCGTTGCCGGTTTCAAGAGCCGCCGCAATTCAGGAGTGAGGATCTTCAGAAACTCCTGCCGATGCCTAATCCAACGACCCGGATAGGGTGTGTTGAGTAAGGTGCCGTCCCATGAAGCGAGGGAGGCCGCGTTCTCGACGTTCCTTTTTATGGAACGTACCAGCGAGATTATGATGCCGGGCTGAAGCTCGCGGATTCGGCTCGCCAGTGTCTTCTCTCCGGCCGCGCAGACGTCGCGTCGCGCAACCAGGTCCAGACGATCAACCGGCCGACGACAGGCATCGGTCAGGTAACAGCCTGTCTTTTGAAAAACATCGAGGAAGTTGTCGTCCGAGATCGTGTGATCCACGGCATGGAAGGCACCGAGCATTGCCCGGTAAAGTCCTGAATCGCGGTTGTAGAAAAACCGACCCGAGGCCGGGGGGGACTCCCCCACAAAAAGCAGCCTGACCTTTTCCGGACGATAGCGGGCGCGAACAGCCTCATGATCTGCGGCTTCCGCGTGGCGCCCGCCCTGTCCGTTCAGTCGGCTTCATCCGGGAACTCGGATTCCGTCCGCGACGTTGTTGATGAAATTGGTCAAAAGGAACTGAACCGCGAGGCCGACGATCTCGAGAATTTGCGGATCGGTATAGCCAGCCCCGCGGACATCGGCGAGATCGCTGTCGCTCACCTTGCCTCGAAGCTCGGCCACTTTTTTGGCAAACGCAATTGCAGCAGATCGTTTGGGATCTTCCGAGTGCCCGGCCAGGTTCTTGGCGACCTCGGCGTAACTCATCTTCCCCAGAGTTGTCGCGTAGTAGGAATGAGCGGCCCTGCAGTATTCGCAGCCATTTACTTCTGTGACCGCGAGCGCAATGCCGTGGCGGGTCTTCGCATCGAGGGCTTTACTCATTTCTGCCTGGTATTGGGTGACGGCACGCAGCAGAACAGGACTCTGCGCCATCAGCCGGTGCATGTTCGGCACGAACCCGAGACGCTTCTCGGTAACGTTGAGGATGTCTTTTGCCTCTGCGGGGAGGGTTCCAACGTCAGGTACAATAAAGCGGCTCATTCTTGCTCTCCTTGACGTTCCGGCCAACCTCGGATCTTCCAGTCGTCAAATAATTGCTATTGTGATGTTGCAAAGCGCAGCCTGGCCTCGCGGATCGTCGGTCGTTCCAGCTTACCCGGGCAGAGATCCGTTGTTCTTGTCAAAAACAGCAATTTGGAACAATCTTGCCGCTTCAGAATTCGAAGTCGCTTATGCCACCATCACTGCCAGAGAGCTTTGGGTCGAAAGCGACGCCGAATTGGTCGCGAATTTCGCGGATGCCTTTTGCGCTCACGGCAAGCGCCCGGCTATCCAGTTCCCGCGATACCCATTTCTTGTTTAAAGCGAAGGCAAGAAGAGCCGCCCCTAATGCTCCCCCGAGGTGAGGGCAGCGTTGGCTCCAGTCCATACAGCCGAATGCAATCCGTCGACGCGTAGCCTTCGCCGTCGCAAGATCAACGCCCAGTTTCTCCAAAGCGGCTTGCCCGGCAGGAGTTACTTTATAGTGCCCCTCGCGGTTCGTGTCTTCCGTCAGCCAGCCATGTTTGAACATGCTGTCGTGAAGTGCTACACCAAGAGCCCCTGCGATGTGGTCGTAGCAGGTCCGGGCCGCACGCAGGCGATGCGGCGTGTTTGGAACGAATTTTTGATTGGTCACACCCGAGAGAACGAGGAGATTTTCAAGGGCGATGCCGACATCGGGTCCGTTCAGCGTGTAATAGCGGTGCTTGCCTTGTCTGACCACACGCACCAGCTTTTCATCCGTCAAACGCGCCAGATGAACGCTGGCGGTCGAAGGTGTGATTTCGGCGATCGTCGCCAGTTCGATTGATGTGCGCGCGTGCCCGTCCGTGAGACTGCACAGCATCAGGGCCCGGCTCGGATCGCCGATGGCGGCAGCTATCCGGCCCACGCCTTCATCAATTGTCGCTGCGGGACTGCCGTGTGTCTTGGGTTTGGGTGGCATGTATGGACCTGTATTTAACAGTTTGATCCTAGACGAAGTGTGTCTTCCGTTCAACTGCCAGAATGCGGCCATGAGCGGTTTGAGAGCTGCAGAGACTGCCCGGAGTGCAAACGCACGGCGCTGGGCCGGTGTCGAAGTGCGCCTGACCGAAAGGCATCCCGGACCAGGCGAGACCTGGACCCCGATCCTTGCGGATAACACAACAGTCATCATCAGGCTTGAGCAGCGCGGCGGGATCGCCGAGTCGCGGCTGGAACCGGTTCCACCCGTCTCGCGTGGTCGCCGTGAACCCGGTTTCTTTAACTGGATACCCGAGAACCGGACAATCTGGTGGTACGCGGACAGTGTGGATTACGTGCGGGATTTGCAACTTCGCTTTGAACACGTCGATGTCGCGACCATCCTGGGCGACGCCTTCGCGCCGCTTGATCTTCGTGAGCCTCTGCTTATGGTTTACGACACGCGGGTCGCGCACTGCGCGGACGCTCTTGCCGATGTCTTCACACGCGGCTTTCAGGACGATAGCGTCTACGCCGAGAACCTCACGACAGCGCTGCTCGTTGCCCTGCATAGCGCTGCCAGCGGCCGGTCTGTCGTGCTGCCGCCAGGCAGTCTTGCGCCCTGGCAGTTGCGGATTGTCAAAGATCATCTTGAAGAACATCTGGGCTCCGATACCAATCTCACAGGGGTCGCAAATCTCGTTGGCCTCTCACAGTCCCGTCTCGTGCGGGGTTTTAAAGCATCGACCGGGCTGGCTCCTTATATGTGGGTTACCCGCGCCCGAATAGAAAAAGCGAAGAGACTTCTCCTCAGCGAAAGAACGTCACTCTCCGAGATCGCGCTTGAAACGGGTTTTGCGGACCAAAGTCATTTCACAAAGGCCTTTAAGCGTGGTGTCGGAATGACGCCGGGCCAATGGCGTCGCAACAAAAGCCTTCGATCCTGAAGGATTGTCATTTTTTCCTTTCGGACTGCAACCCGGCTTCGCGATTGATCATTTCCCGCTGACGATCATCGCCCCAGTGATATCCGCCTGAAAGTGACCCGTCTTTATGCAGAACCCTGTGGCACGGGACCGCAAAAGCGAGATTGTTGAGCGAGCAGGCATTACCGACAGCGCGAATGGCTTTGGGCGAGCCGATCTTTTTTGCGATCTCGGTGTAGGTGCTGGTTTGACCGGCCGGAATGTCGAGAAGAGACTTCCATACCCGCTTCTGAAACTCGGTGCCGCGAATGTCCAGTGGCAGTTCGGCAATGCCACGGGAGGGATCTTCGACGAAATCCATCACCGCCTTGACGAAAGCGCCCGTTTCCGCATCATCCCGCATAAGGTGCGTGCCGGGAAAGCGTGCCTGCAGATCCTCAAGAAGTTGTGCGTTGCTGCCGCCGATCAGGATAGAGACCACCCCTTCATCACCGGCGGCCACGACAATGCGCCCAAATGTGGTTCGGCCGAAGCCATATCGCAGCGCCCGCACATCTTTGGTCCTTGTTTTCGATACGGTTTTGGTCATCTTCGCCTCTCGTAACCTAGATCGGATGGCGGCAGTCCACCACCATGCAGCGACGGTGCTTTTTCTCGGTCGGGGCAGTTGCGGGCGCGGCAGTACCCGCAACATAACGCCACGTCAGAAACGCTGTAATGAAAGCCACCACAGCCGCCGTCAGGCCGGCCGATGCGAAACCGTCACCGAATGCGGTCAGCGCGACTTCGTGGATTCTGTCCCTGATGCCGGCGGGTACTTTCTCAAGCGCGCCGGCAAGATCACCCGAAATGACGTGCCTGACGGCCTCGTTTGAGGCGGCGGAGCCCAGACCGGCCGCCTCGGCCGCAGCCAGAAAAGACTGTCTTGCGACATTTGAAAGGATGGCTCCAAGCGTCGCGACACCGACCAGAATGCCAATAAAACGTGTAGTGCTGGCAAGACCGGATGCCATGCCGGAACGCTCCGGCGGCACGGACGCGCTTAAGACCTTAACTGTCTCTCCGTTTAGAATCCCGGCGCCCGATCCGGCGATAAGCATGCCGGTCACGAACGAGAGATAGCCGAGACTTGCATGAGCGATTGCCCAGAAGAGCATATTGCCGAGCGCTGTGATCAGGAGACCCGCTGTCAGCATCGTCCGTCCCGATATGCGGCCTCCCAAACGCGCCGTGATGCGCGGTGCCAGGACCATGGGAAGCGCGAAGGGCAACATCGCAAGGCCGGCCTTCGTGGCGTCGAAGCCGTAGGCGCTTTGCAGGAACAGGGGCAGATAGAACACCATCACTTGCGCGGCCGCTCCGTAGCCGATCATGGCAAAGACCGAGCCCAGAAACGTACGGTTTGCGAAGAGGCCGAAGTCGATCATGGGGCGCTCCTGCCGCGTTTCAACCATCCGGAATGCGATGAAGAAGATGATCGCGCCAATTAACCGCCCGATGATCGAGGGTGATGACCAGCCGGCCGTATTGCCATCAATCAGAGCCCAGACAAGCAGGAGAAGGGCAGGACTGAAGGAAAAAATGCCACGGAAGTCGAGGCGTTTTGCCTGTGGATCGCGCGACTCCGGGATTACGATGAAAGTCGCGGCAATCAGCGTCACACAAGCCGGCACATTCACGAAGAAGATCCAGCGCCAGCCAAGCGCGTTGGTTATCCAGCCGCCAATGATGGGCCCCGATGTCAGCGCAATGCCAAGGCATGCACCCCAGATCGCAAAGGCTCTGGCCCTCTCATCGCCCGTGAATGTGTTGGAGATGATGGCGAGCGCAGCCGTCAGAAGCAAGGCCCCGCCGCATCCCTGAACGGCCCGGGCAAGATTGAGCATCCAGGACGCTGTCGCGGCCCCGCACATACCGGACGAGATCGCGAAAAGCGCAAGACCGATCGCCATCGCCCGCTTCCGGCCCTTCAGATCCGCATAGGCTCCCGCACCCATGAGGAGGGATGCGTAGCTTAAGAGGTACGCGCTCACGACCCACTCGATATCAGTGAACGACGCACCGAGGGAGCGTCCGATCGCGGGCAGGGATACCGCCACAATGTTGGAATCGAGCATGATCAGCGACGAGACCAGCGAAGTCGTCAGCAAAATCCGGGATTTTGCTTTCGCGTCGCTGGCTGGTGGCGCCGTCGTCATAAGCCGGTAATTTCAGGAATGAATAGTATTGCCGTACGGCGCGTCCGGATAATATTGGGGCGCCTCACGACGGTCGTACATGCCGTAATCGCGCACGATGCGAACCCGTCGCATACGCGCACCCTCCGGCAGAGAGGCCGAACCCTCGAATTCATCGGCCATGGCATTATTACGCCACGTCAGCATCAGGATCAGATCGCCCGGTGTCAAGACAGCATCGTAGATGTCCCATGAAGTAAAGCCGGTGAAGGGCGCAAGCCCAAGCCACTGCGCGCAATCGGCCGGATTGTTCGTCGGCTGCCAGTCGGAAGGGCGTTTGGCATCGACAAGCGTGACCGTTGTGCCTTCGCCTACTTCCGTCTCATCGAGACGTTGTTCCTCCAGCGTAAAGCCTTCGGGTATGCGCGAGTCACGCGTGATCTGCCCGACACGCAGGTGGTAGTCAGACAGTACCTCGCCGCGGCCACGCTCCTGAACCTCGTGATGCCGCATCTTTGTGCGCCAGCGAACCACCGATTTTTCGTCCCGCCAGTTCGAGAGCGACAATATCCAGCCCTCGCGCGTAAGCGATTTATAGCGGATGTTATCGACGAAGCCGTCGACGACTTCGAGCTCGGGACGCAGCATCTTCGCGTAGTTTAGATACGCATCCCATTGATCGGACTTTGGGTGGACTTCGAAAAGAACTGAGAACATGGTTCCTGTTTAACTCCCGTTTGTGGATCAGCCGACTGCGGCTATGCAATCGATTTCAATATCGAACGGACCCGGCCAGGCCTGCACATTGATAAAAATCCGCGAGGGCGGGTTCTCCGGGAAGAAACGCGCGTAAACCTCATTGACAGCAGGGAATTTATCGACTGAAGTGCAATAAACATTGCACTTCAGTACATTCTCCAGAGACGATCCCGCTGCCTCAAGGCAGCGTTTCATCTGGGTGAGAACAATTTCGGTCTGCTGCTCGATCGGACGCTGAATGATCTCGCCGGTTTGCGGATCAAAGGGCGGGAAGCCGGAGACATAAACCATATCCCCATGACGGGTCACAGCTGATGTGGGCGCCTTCCACCGCTCCAGATAGGTCGATAAAGGCTCAACGCGGATGATTTCTCGTTTCATGGCGTGTTCAGATTGTTCGATACGGGCAGCCGCGTCCACCCCACGCAACTCAAGTATAAAGCAAGGCTACGGGTCCTGATCTTGTCCAAAAGGCGCTTTTGGAACGATTCTGCCCGTTGCCTATCTGGATCGAAGCGCCGGATACCCGTTCACATAAATCCAGTCGTCCGCTTTTGCCGGAATATGGCAGCTGAGGCAATCTTTTTTGTAGTCCACAGCTACCTCCTTGTCCGGAGCATCGCTTTTGAAAAGCGCCCAGCCCCAACCATCGCCCCAGAGCGGGTTGTTGGCGTACCGGCGTTTGGCGTCCTTTATCAGCACAAACCAGACTTTGATGTTCGACGCCCAATTGGCGTCGCCCGTCGTCAGTTTCGCGTGCTCGGTGCCGTAAACTTCCTTCACCAGGACGCTGCCATCCGCGAATTTTTTGTCGCGACGATAGGACTCGATTGCGCCCGGCGATGCGTAGGAATAATGGAGCTCGTTACCCTTCAGATCGATGACGGCATAGGTACCCATCACGCGAAACGTATCACGATAATTTGGCGGCTTGCTGATATTGCCGCTTTTGTCGACGAGCTTAAACCCGTCATAACTGCCCCGGCTTTGCCCGTTGAGCTGCAATTGACCACCTGCTGCAAGAAGAACCAGAGTGCCCATCATCCATCCCGTCGTCCAAAGCCGCATCTGTCATGCTCCTTCCTTTGCCAATCAGACTGCTTCGCCAAGGGTAGCGGGATGATCTCGTCCGGTATTGTCAAATCAAATCGTTTAGAACAATCAAGGACTTCGAAGCTCCCAGCCGCGTCCTTCGGGACACGTTCGGGGTACCCGCGAATTCAAAAGCAAGGAACGGAGTGTTCGGTTTTCCGATTCGGATTAATGTGAGGTACAGAGAGGAAAGCTTCACATGAGCAAGGCATCAGAAAACGAAAAACTGGCCGCAGCAACCACGGCAGATCCGCGTTGGGCATCCGTCGTCGCCAAGGATAAGGACGCCGACGGATCTTTTTTTTACTCCGTCAGAACGACAGGCGTGTTCTGCCGCCCTTCATGCGGTGGCCGTCTTGCCCTGCCCGAGAATGTCTGCTTTTACGCAACGACAGAAGAGGCGGAACAGGCCGGGTTTAGAGCCTGCAAAAGGTGTAAGCCAACCGGTCTCTCCCTGACAGAAGCGAAGGCGGCAAAGATCGCGAAGGCCTGCCGACGGATTGAAAAGGCAGAAGAGCCGCTGTCACTTGAAGAACTGGCTGGTATCGCCGGCATCAGCCCCTTTCATTTTCACCGGACCTTCAAGGCCGTCACGGGCCTGACGCCGGTTGAATATGCCGACGCGGCCCGGGCAAAACGCGTGCGAGAAACCCTCAACAAGGATCAAACGATTACGGATGCCATTTACGATGCAGGCTACAATTCGAGCAGCCGGTTTTACTCGTCCTCCGACCGCATGCTTGGCATGACACCGAAGAGCTTTCGAAACGGCGGCAAGGATACGGTCATTCATTTTGCCGTCGGCGAATGTTCTCTCGGCTCCATTCTCGTCGCCAAAAGCGACCGCGGTGTTTGCGCAGTTCTCCTCGGCGATGACCCGGATTCTCTCGCGCGTGACCTGCAAGACAAGTTTCCACGCGCTGAACTGATCGGCGGTGAGACCGGGTACGAAGAGCTTGTCGCCAAAGTCGTTGGCCTGATCGAAAATCCTGGGACCGGTCTGGACTTGCCTCTTGATATTCAGGGAACTGTCTTTCAGAGGCGGGTATGGAACGCCCTCCAACAGATACCGGTCGGCTCAACTGTCAGCTACTCCGACATCGCCAAAAAAATCGGAATGCCGAAAGCGGTCCGCGCCGTGGCTCAGGCCTGCGCCTCAAACTCGATCGCTGTCGCCATCCCATGCCACAGGGTTGTCAAAAGCGACGGCGCCTTGTCGGGATACCGCTGGGGCGTCGAGCGCAAACAGACCCTTTTGAACCGGGAGGCGGCCCAATGAGCGCACACGCAGAACCCCTGGAAATGGCGGCGAAGGCAATGGCCCTGACGATGACTGACAACATCGTGGAAAGGATCGGGCGTTTTGACTGGTCTCAACTGCGCGAGGCCCTCAACGGACAGGGCAATGCTGTGCTGAAGGGGCTGCTTTCGCCCGAAGAGGCGAGGGCGCTTTCGAGTCTCTATCCGGCCGATACGAACTTTCGCAGCCGTGTCGTTATGGCGCGGCACGGCTTTGGCCGTGGGGAGTACAAATATTTCGGCTATCCCCTGCCTCATTTGATCGAGACGCTGCGCACCGGCCTCTACACGCAACTGGCACCGATCGCGAACGAATGGAACACGGCTATGAAAATACCGGTGCAATATCCGGCCACACATGCCGAATTCATTCAACGCTGTCACGACGCCTGGCCAGACAAGGCCAACGCCCCTATTGCTCGAATATGGCACAGGGGATTTCAACTGTCTGCACCAGGACCTCTATGGCGAGCATGTGTTCCCGATCCAAATAGCATTCCTGCTGTCCGAACCCGATGAGGATTTCACTGGCGGCGAGTTTGTGCTGACCGAGCAAAGGCCACGTATGCAGTCACGCCCCGAAGTCGTTCGTTTGCGAAGCGGCGATGCGGTTGCCTTTGCCGTACATCATCGGCCGGTTCAGGGGACGAAGGGCATCTACCGGGTCAATATGCGCCACGGTGTCAGCCGGATCACGTCAGGCCAGCGTCACACAATGGGCATCATTTTTCATGACGCGGCGTAAAGGAGTTCAGTGACCCCGACATTATTTCATGGCCTCGAAAACCCGTCGCAGCAAACCATTGCTCTCGCGACGGGTGTCACCATGCTGAAGGGCTTCGCGCTTGCCGATGCTGAATTACTGCTCGAACAGGTTCGTGAAATCGCAGCCATCTCACCGTTCCGCCACATGGTGACACCAGGTGGCTTCAGAATGTCCGTGGAGCTAACTAATTGCGGCAGGCTCGGATGGGTCACAGACAGGAGCGGCTACCGATACGATCCTGTTGATCCAGCGACCGGACGCGCATGGCCCTTGATGCCGACTGTTTTTGAGCATCTCGCCCGAAATGCCGCAGGTGAGGCGGGCTTTGCAAATTTCACGCCCGATGCCTGTCTTGTTAATCGCTACGAGCCAGAGGCGCGCCTGACCCTTCATCAGGACAAAAACGAGAGGGATTATGATGCGCCTATCGTCTCGGTCTCTCTCGGCCTTCCGGCGCGGTTTCTTCTGGGCGGTCTGAAGCGTTCAGACCGAACAAAGTCCGTGCCGTTGATCCACGGCGATGTCCTGGTGTGGGGTGGTCCGTCACGATTGCATTTTCACGGCGTGGCGCCGATCAGGGAAGGTCATCATCCGGCAGCGGGCTCTTACCGCATAAACCTGACCTTCCGGCGGGCAGAGTGATGAAACCACAACCCGTAACATCCTCACCCGTAACAACTGAAAGGCCCGATGACAAAACGTTTGTCTATAAGAGCATCTGGCAGCTTCTTCTTCAGAACCGTGCGCGCATAATCACCGATCACGCAGCCGATGCCGAATTGCGCCTCGCCAGCGGCGAAGTGTTTACGCTTGGTCCGCATGGCGTCACGCGCCTCGTCTAAGCCTCTAAGACTCTGCCGTGCCGGGCAGGAATTGACCAAAGGACAGTTCTTGACAAGACATTTCGGGGCTTGTCCGGCGCAATGACAGTCAGGGTCCGGTCACAACCCGTCGGTAAAGAGCACGACGGACCTCACTTTTTGCAAAAACCTTGGGATTGACCAGATACGGAGAACGGGTCAGTTAAATGTGGATTGTACGGATAGCGCTCGGCAGGCCCTACACCTTCATCGTGTTGGGTTTGCTTATCCTGATCCTGGCGCATTTCAAAGCCGTATCTGCCGGCTAAACGGCAATACGGTTTTATCTGTTCCGGCCAATGCCCTGCTGTTCCGCGCGGAAGGTCTTAGGGTTGCGCTCTTTCAGGACGGGCACGCGCAGCTCACACCGATTACGGTCGGCCGCGATTTCGGATCATCTCTGGAAGTCCTGACCGACCTCAAGGCCGGCGATAAGGTCATTCTCAATCCATCAGACTCCCTGACAAACGGCGAAGAAATTAAAGAGGCGCCGCCCGTCAAGGAGCCTGCCCGATAACTTTCAACGGTCGATTAGATGAAAGAGGCCACCATGATTGCAACCGAAGAGAAACGCGCCAAATTTCGTGCCTTGCACCGGTCGGGCTGTTTCGTGCTGCCAAACCCGTGGGACATTGGCAGCGCGCGAATGATGCAGCATCTGGGCTTTTCGGCGCTTGCCACCACAAGCACCGGCTTTGCCTGGACAATCGGATGCCCCGATTACGCGATCTCGATGGATGATGTTCTTGAGCATCTGATTGCGCTCGGCGAAAAGACAGACCTTCCGGTAAATGCGGATTTCGAATCCGGATTTGCGCGTGATCCTGAACACCTCATCGCCAATGTCGATCTCGTCATCGACACCGGCGTTGCCGGCTTTTCCATCGAGGATCGCGACATCTCTTCCCTGGAAACGCTCTATGAACGGTCTCTCAGCGCCGAACGCATTCGTGCGGCCGGTGAAGCAATCAACCATTCGGGGCAGGACGTCATTCTTGTCGGCCGCACCGAACGCTTGCTGATCGACCCCGGCGCTGTAAGCGAGGCAATCGATACCCTTGTTGCCCTTGCCGATGCCGGTGCGGATTGTCTCTATGCGCCCGGTGTTTCGAAAAAGGAGGATATCGCCGCCATGGTTCGTGCTGTTGCGCCGAAGCCGCTCAACGTGCTCACGATGGGGCCACAGTTCACGATGAATGAGCTTGCCGATCTCGGCGTTCGTCGTGTCAGTGTGGGCGGGGCGCTGGCGCTCGTTGGCTGGAAAGCGGTTGTTGATGCCGCGCGCACCATGCAGCAGGGCAAGTTTGACGGCCTTGAGAGGCTGATGCCCGGCTCGGAGTTAAACAAGGTGTTCGGGAGCTTTCAGTAGGTCGATCTTTTTTTATAAGGCAGCATCTCTAATTTGCGGCGGCGCCCGCGGCACCGCGCTGACAGGAACTTTAAAAAACGCATTATGGAAAGCAATCTCAAAGAACCTCAAAGCGCGGGCCACTTGGCCGCGCGCGCCGTTATGGCCTACCGTGCCGGATTTTCAGTCGACGGGCTAGCGGTGCCCGGCACCGTCACGTCCGAAAGCGGCATTATTTGTGACTGGAAGCAGGCCCGCGAACATTGCCTGAGCGATGAGAAACTTCTCCACCGCGCTTTCGCGTTCATCTATATCGGCACGATCCTCGATCAGGAGACAACCGGACCGATGTCCGAAGCGCTCCGCAAGGAGCTGGCGAACGATATGTCCAATGCTCTCGACGCCCGCGAAACAGCAGTCAAATGGGGACTCACGCATGATGTCAGCGAGACGAACCCGTTGGCTCATGTCGGTTACAAGCTTGCCTCGCGGGTCCTCAGGATTGATCGGCCACTGATCGATGCCCTGACAAATGAATTGCTGGCGGCAGGAAAGATGGATTGCACGCAGTTGAAGGCGTGGCTTGATGGTCACGCGCTGCCGCTCCACTTCGAGGAACTTGAACGCGGCTGGGGCTTCTAGTCACGATTGGAGATGAGCCGATTCTTTCTTCGCATCCAAGTCATCTAATCTCGGAGCATGTTTGCTTCTGCTAGCGAAACAATCCGTTCATCAGGCAAGCCGGGAGACCCCGCCATGCACCAGGAAAAGAAAATTCCTTTTCGCGATGCGCACGGTCTACTCAAAGTCGATTGCATATCGAAGATATGGAACGGCATCGATGTCCGTTACTGCGAAAAATATGCGGGACCAGGCAGAGCCTATGCCGACATGTCATCGGATCTAAACACTGTGGCCGTTTGCCTGGAACGGAAGGGCGGGCATTGCGAAGCGCAGTTCGATCTCAACACAGCAACCGAACGAAACCGATATGATGCGGCCTTTGCGGTGTGGGTGCCCTCCAATCGAACAGTTTGGGGCTTTTCTGAAAGGGCCCCGGCTCGTGTGGGATGTGCGGTTCACTTTTGATTCAGCGCGGCTGAGAGAGATCCTTGGCGACGATCTGGATGAACGGCGTCTTCAGACACCCGTTCCGATTAGATGCCGGCGTTGTTGACGAGAATATCGCTCGTTTCGTGTCTAGCCCTGATCGCAGCGAAGAGCTGTTCAATTCCGGCCGGGTCGGCAACGCTGCCCTGGATAGCAACAGCTTTTCCCCCGTTATCGCCGTCACAACCTGCCCGGCCGAAGCTTGGCTCAATGAATAGTTGACCACAACCACGATGCCTTTTGATACGAGTTTCTTCGCGATACCGGCACCGATTCCTTTGGACGTTCCCGTGGCCACAGCAACCTTGTTTGGCAAATTGTTCTCTCCTTGTTTTGGGCAGTTGAACTCTGCCTTCAACGTAGCCGAGAGATCTTGGTTCGTTCTTGTGAGAATCGGCTATTTGGTCAAGTTTCGCCATCTTCAGGACGCCGGCCGTCAAATGCCGTTGTCCGCAAGAAACTCCCGCATTGCGGTTGCGATCTCTTCGCAGTGCGTTTCAAGTGCGAAGTGACCGGTGTCGAGAAATTTCACGGTCGCATTGGGCAAATCGCGTTTGAAGGCCTCGGCCCCCGGAGGAATGAAGAAGGGATCGTTCTTGCCCCAGATGGCGAGAAGAGGGGGCTGATGTGTTCGGAAATACTCGTGGAACTTCGGATACACCGTCACATTGTTGCGGTAGTCCAGATGTAGATCGAGTTGGATGTCCATATTGCCGGGGCGCTCAACAAGAGCGATATCCAGCGTGTAGCTCTCGGGCGCTATACGTTCCGGATCGGGCGCGCCTGTGAAATACTGATGCCGAATGCCCTCGGCACCCAGGGCCCTGCGGACGATCTCGCGGTTTTCGGGCGTTTCGTTTTCCCAGTATTTTCGGAGTGTCGCCCATGGCGCTCCGAAGCCATCTTCGTAAGCGTTGCCATTCTGCGAGACAATCGCACCAATCGCGTCGGGGCGTGATAGCGCCAGCCGAAGGCCTGTCGGCGCGCCGAAATCAAAGATATAGATCGCATAACGTTTGAGTTCCAGCGCGTCCGTGAAGGCTTCGATGGTTTTGGCCAAAGCATCGAAAGTGTATTTGTAATCGCGCTCTGCCGGCACTTCCGTAAAGCCGAAGCCCGGCAGGTCCGGCGCGATCACATGATATTTATCGGCAAGCCGAAGAATGAGTTCACGGAACTGGAACGATGACGCCGGGAAACCGTGAAGCAGCAAAATGACGGGATTGCCGCGCCAGGCCTCTCTGAAGAACACCGAAATCCCGTCGGCTTTCACACGGCCAAACGATACATGCAGGATTGTTGTCACAGCCGACATCGTTGAATCTCCTGATTGATTGACCGCGTTATCGCGGGGCTTGATCCACCAGCTTGGCGCTGCGTGCGGTTGAGGTCTTGTCCCTTTATGGCCTTTTGTATCTTTTGACTTCAACGGCCATATTTCGGAGCCTGAATCCTACCAAAGAGCGCCGATCGACAAGCATGGCTTACTCTGTCTTCGCTAGTCTTAACTCGCGACCGGGTGGTCGCCTCTTTTCGCCCGCAATCAAATCTGACGCTGAAACAAAGGGACATTCGCGCGATGCACACAAGTCTGCCAACCATTTATTACCGCACTGCCAAAGTTCAGGGACTGGATATTGCCTACCGCGAGGCGGGTAATGCCGAAAGCCCGAAGCTCGTGCTGCTTCACGGATTCCCTTCCTCGTCTCACCAGTACCGGGATCTGATCGCAGCGCTTGCGCCGACTTTCCACGTCATCGCACCGGATTATCTCGGCTTCGGCAATAGCTCGATACCTGATCCCGCCAGCTATACCTACAGCTTCGACGGCATCGCCGATATCATCGGTGAGTTTCTTGCAGCGAAAGGCTTCGATCGCTTCGGGCTTTATGTCCAGGATTACGGTGGCCCCGTCGGCTTTCGGATCACAGGCAAGGACCCGAACAAGCTTGAATGGCTGATCATACAGAACTCGAATGCCTACGAGGTCGGGTTCACGGCAGCATGGGACGGTTTTCGAAATGCGCTATGGAAAAACCGCAACGAGGAGACCGAGAAGCCTCTGACCGCCTTTCTCGAGGAAGCCGCGATTAAAAGCATTTATCTGCATGGCGCCAAAGAGCCCGAGCGCATCAGTCCCGATAACTGGATCTCGGATTCGCATTTCATGGAGCGCCCCAATGCCCGCAGGGTTCAGCTCGATCTCTTCTATGACTACCGCAAGAATGTCGAGCTGTATCCGAAATGGCAGGCGTTCCTGCGCAGGCATCAGCCGAAAACGATCATCTTCTGGGGGCAGGACGACATCTTCTTCACGCGCAATGGCGGCGAGGCGTTCCTGAAGGATTTACCGAATGCCCAAATGCACCGGCTGGAAGCCGGCCATTTTGCGGTCGAGGACTCGCTCACGACGATCGTGGACGGCATGATCCATTTCTACAACGACAACGTCGCGGGAAAGAAGGCATAAATGAGCAACGCAACGGCACCAGCCATGAAAAATAACAGGCGCGACACAGGCATTACGAATGATGGCGTCGAGAAGATCGGCAAGTCGCTGAAGGCAATGCTGGCCGATGTCTTCTGTCTCTATCTGAAGACCAAGAACTTCCACTGGCACATGACCGGCAGGAGCTTTCGGGACTTCCATTTGCTCCTTGACGAACACGCCGACCAAATTCTTGGCATGGGCGATCCGATTGCCGAAAGAGCCCGAAAGATCAGTACCGACACCTTGCGCTCGATCGGCGACATTTCAAAACAGATGCACCTGAAGGACAACGTCGAAGAGACGGTGATGACGCCGCTCGCCCAGCTCACCGAGCTCCGGGATGACAACCGGCTTTTGGCCCGCTATTTGCGTGAAAGCCACGAGCTCTGTTCATCGCAAGGGGATTTTGCGACCACGAGCCTGATCGAGGGCTGGATTGACGAGACGGAGAGACGGGTCTGGTTCCTGAGCGAAATTGTCGAGCACCCGTCTGTGTAGGTGATCTCGGCATCCATTCCAATGACCTCGAACGACGACAAAATCATCATCAGCAAAACCGTCGAGACGCTTCAGAACCTGGTCGCTGATCTTGAATTACAGATCGGCGAGGAGGGCGGTTCCTTCTCATGCGCGCTTGACGCCACGCAACAAACGCTTAAAGATGCCGTGCAGCGACTGGAGACAATAAAGGCAGGTTGACGTGAGCGTTCAAATCAAAAGAGTGTACGAGCCCCGAAGCGCGAGTGACGGCAAACGCATTCTCGTCGATCGACTTTGGCCACGCGGCCTGAGCAAAGACAAAGCCGGCGTCGATCTCTGGCTGAAGGATATTGCGCCCTCGACAGAGCTTCGAAAGTGGTTCGGCCATGACCCCGCCAAATGGACAGAACTTCAGAAACGATATCGGGCGGAGGTGAAAGAAAACGCCCAACCTCTCACCGCGCTGAAACGCGAGGCCAAAGCCGGTCTGGTGACGCTTCTCTTCGGCGCGAAGGACGAAGAGCACAACGAGGCAATCATCCTCCAATCCATCCTGAAGGGTTAATCACTTCGGTTGCCGCAACATAACCGTTCCAAAAGGTCGCTTTTCGACAAGAACGATCGGCTGGTCCGAGGATATTTGGCGGCACTATGCTCCCGCACCGGCCTGCCGCCCGGGTCGCGCTCGTCGTGTTCGGACTTGCCATGGCTTTTGCGGGCGAGCTTGCGAAGCCGCAAACACGCGTGGGCTTTTGATGGCTAGCCGATTCTTATCGACACCACATAGGACGAATAGGTCCGATAGCGCCAGTATCGTGATGCAGAGACGCGCTCGGCACATCCGAACTAGTGCGTCGCGGCTTTGTGAATGCCCGTAAGCTATTGAAGATGGTGCGGAGAGGGGACTCGAACCCCCACAATCTTGCGATTTCTATCACCTCAAGCTAGTGAGGCTGCAAAGCAGTGAAGCGACGGGTAACCATTCTTGCAGCTAAAAGAGAATGCCAGCGTATGGGGCTGGTACTCATATCCGGACTTTGGCCCCGCACGGGCTAATTTTGCGCTCGTAACACCTTGAAACTAAAGGTGGAGCGGGAGAGGGGACTCGAACCCCCGCCTCCAGCTTGGGAAGCCGCATCTCGTTTGTCCATAGAGAACTTATGCGTCCATTGCGTCCATCCTGGTTAAGTTTGTCCATTGCGGCTCAAGATTTTACGAAAAAGCCCGGCTTAATGAACTAATCGAACTAAGAAAAGCCGGCCGTTCTTTAGCTCCCGAAAACCAAGCATCCAACCCAAGATTCCCTCGCCCAACGAGCGCCTAAAACACCTTCGGCGCTGACGCGAGGTGAAGCGTGCAAAACGCAAACGTTTGTAGTGTGTCTGGAGATGAACGGACCGAAAACCGTGGTCTGGAATCCGCCGGTTCTGCTCTGAAGCGGCTCGTGCCGGAGCTAGTGGTTTCGAAACAGAAACTTCGCCAAGCCGAAGGCAGCTGTATCGTGCGCTTGAAGCACGAAGAAGGAAAACAAAATCTAGGATTCAGTTCGAGACCGTTCGTCCTGTGCGGACTGCCGGTGCGGAAGCCATCGCAAGGCCAAATGCTATACGAACGCCGCAATGGCAACTTCGTACTGCAGATCACCGGTCACCCCGACTACGGCTTGCCGTTTGGTCAAGATCGGGTGGTGCCGATCTACCTGGCAACGCTGGCCGTGCGGCAGCAGAACCAAACGATCCGCTTTCGAACCGCAGCGGAGATGTTGGAAACCTTCGGCCTACACAAGGGTGGCAAAGAATATCGCCGCCTGGTGGCCGCGTTCGAACGCATCTTCGGTGCCACCATCTTCTTCGGAACCGATACGCTGCGCGGAACGGCCAAAGTCGTTCAACGATCGCGCTTCAGTTTCTTCCGCGAAGCGCAGATCTGGTACAGCCGCGATCCGGAGCAATTTCCGCTGTCGGAGCAGTTTGAAAATGTCGTTGTTCTGAGCGACGAGTTCTACCAGGAAATCGCCGCGCATCCGATCCCAGCCGATTTAGAAGCCGTGAAGGTGCTGGCGGGAGCGCCTGCAGTGTTGGACCTATTCATGTGGCTGTCTTATCGGTGTTTCCTCGCCAAGGGCGACGAAGCGATTCCGCTGTTGGGCCCATTCGGTCTCGCGAACCAGATCGGCTCTGTCGAATATGCGCGTCCGCGGCGCTTTCGCGAAAAGCTCGATCAATGGCTAAACACGATTCGAGTCCTTTGGCCCGAGTGTCCGGCGCGCATCAGTCGGGATGGAACTTGTCTGATTGTCAGCAAAGCCAGCGCCGTTGTTTCGAACAGCAAAGTGGGCATTGAGACATTACCCCCGAGAACGACAGCCTTCAGGTGCGAACTTCATCATGGCTAAATCGGAACTGCTCCCCAAAGACTATCCCGAGTTTCTCAACGAGCTAAAGCACCGCATTCGCCAAGCGCAATTACGCGCATCGATTTCAGCCAACCGAGAGTTGGTGCTTCTGTATTGGAACATTGGCCGTGAGATTCTGCTGCGCCAGGAACGCGAACATTGGGGCGCTAAAGTCATTGACCGCCTCGCAGAAGACCTGAAGAAAGCTTTCCCTGAAATGAAAGGGCTCTCACCGCGAAATCTGAAGTACATGCGCGCCTTTGCGGAGGCCTGGCCGGACGAAGCAATTGTGCAACAACTTGTTGCACAAATTCCCTGGGGACACAATGTGCGGATTTTGGATCACTTCAAAGACCCTTCCGAACGTGAATGGTACGCCCGCGCAGTCCTGCAGCACGGCTGGAGCCGAGATGTCCTTCTACATCAAATCGAGAGCGGTTTGCATAGGCGAGTTGGAGGCGCCATCACGAATTTTGAGAGAACGCTGCCAGCGCCCCAGTCTGACTTGGCACAACAAATCACGAAAGATCCCTACACTTTTGATTTCCTGATGCTCGGCGAAGACGCTCATGAACGCGAGCTAGAGCGAGGCTTGCTGGGACACCTGCGGAACTTTCTGCTGGAATTGGGCGTAGGTTTTGCTTTCGTAGCTAGCCAATACCGGCTGGAAGTGGGTGGGACGGATTTCTTCGTCGATCTACTTTTCTATCATCTGACGTTGCGCTGTTTTGTCCTTGTCGATCTGAAGGCGAAGGCCTTCGAACCGGAGTTTCTCGGCAAGATGAACTTCTACCTCGCTGCGGTGGATGACCGATTGCGGCACGCCAACGATCAGCCGAGCATCGGATTGATCATTTGCAAGACGAACAATCGGGTCGTAGCCGCTATAAACGGCGGAGCAATAATAGACCACAAAGCGCCACGTGAGCGGCGGTTTGTGGCGGTCAAAAAGTAGACCACCACACTCTCAGAGCCCAAAACAAAACAGAGCAATTGTGTTTTGTGCGACACCGGGGAGGTGTACAAGGTGGAAGTGTATGCGCGGGTAAGACGAGCGGTGCAGGTGGAGGGCATGAGCATCCGGCAAGCGGCCCAGGAGTTTGGGCTGGCGCGGAAGACGATCCGGAGGATGTTGGAGTTTTCGCTGCCGCCCGGTTATCGGCGTAAGAAGCCGGTGCAGCGACCGAAGCTGGGTCCCTGGGTCGGGATCATTGACGAGATCCTGTTGGATGACCAATCGCAGCCCAAAAAGCAACGGCACACAGCGCAACGAGTCTGGGATCGGTTGAAAACTGAACACAGCTTTGACGGTTGTTACACGATCGTCAAGGATTATGTTCGTCAGGCCCGACTGCAGCACAAAGAGGTCTTCGTGCCCTTAGCGCATCCGCCGGGAGACGCGCAAGCCGATTTCGGCGAAGCTCTGGTAGTGATTGGCGGCGTCGAGCAGAAGGCGCATTTTCAGTGCATGGATCTACCACACTCGGACGATTGCTTCGTGGTGGCGTTTCCCGCCGAGAACACGGAGGCCTTTCTGGAAGGTCACAATCAGGCTTTCGGTTACTTCGGCGGTGTGCCGCGGACCATCCTTTACGACAACACACGAATCGCTGTGAAAGAGATCACCGGCGATGGCGAACGTAGACCCACCGAAGCGTTCAGCGGATTGCAATCGCATTATCTTTTTGCCGCCAAGTTCGGACGTCCTGGCAAAGGCAATGACAAGGGAAACGTGGAAGGGTTGGTGGGCTATGCGAGGCGCAACTTCATGGTGCCGGTGCCGAGAGTGGGCAGTTGGGAAGAACTGAATGGACAGTTGCTGGAAGGATGCCGGCAGAGGCGGGAACGGAAGCTATGGGGATATAAGGAAACGATTCGCGAGCGGTTCGAAAAAGATCGCGAGAAATTGTTACCGCTTCCTCCCACCTCGTATGAAGCCTGTCAGAAACGGACCACGCGCGCTAGTTCGCAGGCCCTGGTGCGTTACGAGACCAACGACTACTCAGTACCAACGGAACACGGGCATCAGCAAGTACTGGTGAAAGCATTCGTGTGGAAAGTGGTGATCAGCTGCAGCAGTGAAGTCATTGCCAGGCACAGCCGCAGTTATGGACGGGAGGAATTAGTATTCAATCCACTGCACTATCTGGCGTTGTTGGAACACAAGAGCAACGCGCTGGATCAAGCAGCGCCGCTCGTGGGCTGGCAGTTGCCGGAAGAGTTCCTCGAACTCCGGCGGCAGATGGAAGTACGATTGGGCAAACGAGGGAGGCGCGAGTATGTGCAGGTGCTACGCCTACTAGAAACATTTTCGCTGATCGAGGTGGCGGCCGGCGTGCGCCAGGCGCTGCGGCTGCCAGCGATCTCGTTCGATGCCATCAAACACCTGGTGTTATGCGCCATCGAACAAAGGCCGCCGCGGCTGGATATGGAGAACTATCCACATCTGCCGACAGCGGAGGTGGCGCTGACACGTGCCGCCGATTACCAGGTTTTGCTGCAGGAGGCCGTCTAATGGACACGCCTCGTTTATTACTGGAACATTATCTGAAGCAACTGCGCTTGCCGACGATGCTGCGCGAGTTTCCGAAGCTCGGTGAGCAGTGCGCCAAAGAGGGCGCCACGTTTGAACAGTTTCTGCTGCGCTTAGTGGAGCAGGAGATGACGGATCGCGAACGCCGCGCCACCGAACGGAGGATCCAGGCAGCCCGCTTTCCGGTAAGCAAAAGTCTGGAGACGTATGACTTTCTCGCGATCCCGTCGCTCAACAAGAAACTGGTCGTGGAGTTGGCGCGTTGCGAGTGGATCGGTCGGCGGGAAAATGTGCTGGCTCTCGGCAATTCTGGGACCGGCAAAACCCACATTGGTCTTGCGTTGGGTCTGGCAGCATGTCAGCAAGGACTCCGCGTGCGCTTCACGACGGCCGCGTCCTCGTTCATGAGTTGGTGGAAGCGCGGGATGACAAACGGCTGCTACGCTATCAGAAGCTGTTGGCAAGGCAGGAGTTGTTGATTGTGGACGAACTCGGTTTCGTGCCGCTCTCCAAGACTGGCGCTGAAATGCTGTTTGAAGTCTTCAGCCAGCGCTATGAGCGGACTTCCACATTGGTGACCAGCAATCTTCCTTTTGTCGAGTGGACTGACGTCTTCGGATCGGAACGTCTCACCGGAGCGCTCCTGGATCGACTGACCCATCACGTCCACATTCTGGAGATGAACGGAGACAGCTTCCGCCTCAAAAACAGCAAGAAGAAAAAAGATCCCAGCACGTAATAGCTCTCCAGGCGGCTGACGCTGCCGCTTGTTTCTGGAGACGGCTTCCGCTCCGCCCAAACCGCGCCGCCCTAACGGGCGTCGCATGGACTTCGCTCCAGCCATCCCCAGAAACACCAAACAATCCTTCAAGAAACATTGGCCGTGGAACCGTCGAGGTGGTCACCTTTTACTCCGCCGCAATGGAAAACTTTCACTCCGCCCTTGACACGAGTACGCCCTGCGAAATTCAACGACGCCAATTGGAGTTTCTGAATACAAATTGGCTGAATCTTTGCCAGCGGCCCCTAGCAGGCAGTTTACCGACAATTGAAGAACTCGAAGAGGAACTGGGGAGGAATGAGGAGTGAACGAAGTAACGAAACGCGCCTCCAGAAATGAAGGCGTCTGCGCAACTATCGAGATCGATGACATCAGGCGACCCGTATGGCTGGAAGCCACCGAGTCGTTCTACAAAAAGCTCAATCGAATCGCCAAAGCCTGTCAGCTATCGCGCTATCAAGCACTCAGCAAGGGTCTGGATGCACTGGTGCGTGAAATGGAAATTCGCAACTCGGCGCTCAATCAAAAGATCAAGAGCCCCAGCCAATCGGAGGTATTCCGCAGAACGATGGGCCAGGTGTCACGCAATTATTGGGCGACAGTGAGTGAAGAAGAGAAGCGCGAACGAGGACGACGCAACGCCCAAGCACGATGGAGCCGGTGCGATCATTCCGAGACACCAACTCAACATACTCTTCCTGCAAGGAAGCAAGGCGCATACGTGAACACTCTGGAAACGCCATTCGTTTGAGAGCTGTTTCTTC
This sequence comes from Bryobacterales bacterium, assembly GCA_963718465.1. GTDB lineage: Bacteria > Acidobacteriota > Terriglobia > Bryobacterales > Bryobacteraceae > Bog-105. Next base: position 295,489 of record CAVQZK010000037.1, read on the forward strand.
TCAAATGTGAGTCGTGCGCAGATAACGGGATATACGCACATCGACTCCGCGCGACAGCGGCGTTTTCAGAGTACAAATCCTGCAACCCGCAGCCGACGTCTCTAGGTGAGGTGGGGCGCCCATAAAAGATATTTGCAATCTGATGTTTCTGGCGTATTCTGATGACAAGACATCGACCCCCTGGCGCGATCATGCCTGACGGTCGATAGGCGTAAATGAAACTGATCCTTCCCGCCGTCTTCTCCGTTGACGAGATGCGCGCCGCCAACCGAACTCGGCACATCGTAGAGCCTGCGAGACTGGTCGAAGGAACTATAGCTCGGTTTGCGCGCGATCGGATCGATGGCTTTCTGTTTACGGCAGCGGCTGACGGCGTAGAAACGTTCCTTATCCCAAAATCAAAGAACCTTCCCGCTTCGATTTCACGATCAGTTGTCGGCGACGTAGACCCGAATGTCCGGTTCAGCAAGAGACACATTAATCTCTTTTTTGGTCAATTTACGGAAGCGCTGGGAGGCTCGTAGTCAGCATGCCGTCTTCCGGGCCAGTCGGACAGGAACCGGTGGCGGCAGGAAAACAGAAGCGTCGCAGTGCCATCGCCCAACACCTTTCACTTCGAAGGCAACTCGGATCGGTAGCCGCCCATTCTCAGGTGTCTCCGCCAAACCTTCGACGCTCAACACGCGCTCGACACACTGAAGCGGCGTGTAGGTCTGATTCGTCGCCTCATGATGGTACGGAATGGAAGCTTGCCGGATCACATCCAGCATGAGGAAATGTGCCAGCCATGGAGAGCCACGGAAAGCCTAAAAATATTCGGCAAACCGCACGCCGAAAGCCGGATCAAAATGGCTTTCACCCCGTTGCAGCGACAAACATGACCGCACTTTCTGAGGCAGTGAGGCCAGCCCGGACACACGAGCGAGTTGGCCGTTTTCGACAAAGAGATCGTTCGTGGTAGGCGATATAGCAAACTGGCTCCCGAGTTCTTGAGCGGCGATCCGAGGAAAGCCTGGCGCCACTTCGCATCGAAGGCAGAAGCCGATATCACGCTTGCTTAGAGCTGGCGCTTTGGCAAGTAAGCGACCATCTCCGATTGCGTTTAAAAGGATATATTGATCCGCAGTGGCCAAGTGAGCGAATCCGTCCACGAAGGCAATTAAGGCATTGAAATCGCCGCTCACGAAGTGTTTCAAAGAAAGCGACCACGATGGCCCATCGACTTCAAGGATCTCACCCGTGCAAACGATGTTCGGTCCGACCGCGATCAGGCCATAAGTTTCCCTCGATCCTGATGGCTGCTGAACTTCCTTTGCACGGGTTGCCTCATGTTCGTCTTTCATCTGACGAAGATAATCGACCGTGTAAAGCGCCTCGTCGCGATCGATCAGTGCTGCGTGGTTTCTGCATAACCAAATCGCGTTATCAATGTGCTTGCGCTCCGCCGACGTCATCGATGCGAAATAACGCTTTCCGCCCGGCGCCGCCGCGCAGATGTGCGCTGCTTCACCAATGTTAGTCACAGCCGTCGGCGATTCATCGCTAGGCCCTGCCGTAGACTGGCCGCAACCGCGGAACGAACAATGGTAACCAGCACGATGTGCGACATACCGTTTCGTCGCCTCGGAGAAGTCATCCCGCCCACCCATAACGTCCCTTTCAGGTTCCTAAATGCCAGCCCAATACTGCTCAAGCCACTTTTAATTTTCCGTCACGATAACCGGCAGCGATAATGGTTTACCCAAGAAGTCGCGCCATCATGAAGCGCCTGAACTGGCTAGATCAACCGTTCCCTTCACTGTCCGTTCCCGCGACTCAAGCTACATGTAAGGCTACGCACCGGCAACTTGACGCTCGGATTTGATCAGAGACAACGCAAAAGCATCGACGCCGTGTGTCTCGCCTTTAGATGCGATGACAGCATCGACGGTCTTGAATTCCTCGTCTACGCTCATGTTACGGCCTTATTCCCCATTCGACTATCACTCAGCCTCAATCGAATGCTGCGTATTATGTTTTGCAAGCAGCGTCCGCAGGTTCCGATTGACAGTCTCCATTACATCTTTCAGTTGGACGGACCAGATTTCACTCAGCGCCTTCAATGCGATCTCGACCTGCCACGGCAAAGCCGGGGAACCACCAACCTGAGCGAACGGGCCGTCTGATTCCGTTAGAATACGGTCCCGAGGCATTCGCGAAACGAGTTCTTGCCCCTTGCTGCCGACCACCATGGCCGGGCCGACGCTGAACCAACATCCCAGCTTCACAGCGCGATCCAGATCACGGACGCTTCCCGAAAACCAATGCAGCACCGGTGTTCCATCCTCCGGGCTTTTTTCGAGGCAATCGAGCACATGACCGCTCGCGCGGCGGCTATGGATCGACATGATCCGTCCGCCGAATTTCTGGCATTGCGCAAGAATATGTTCGAACACCGCGAGCTGGTCTTTCCAGGAACTGCGAAACTCGGGCGCGCCATCGAGGCCAATTTCTCCCACATACCGGACGCGCGGCAGCAGCGCGTCGAAGAGAGCGAGCTCTCCCTTGCGCTCTCCGGCAAGCTGCGGATGCAGCCCAAGCGCGGTGCGGATGCGGGGCGATCCATGTGCAAGCGCGGATGTTCCTTCCCATGCCGCAGGCGTGGTCGTAACTGACAGCACGTACATGCCGCGACGGTCGCATTCTTGCCGCACTTCCCGATAGTTTGGATACAAATCCAGATGGCAGTGAAAGTCGATCACTTCACACCATAAGACTTCAGCAGCAAGCGCAATTCCTCCAGCCCTCGGCCCACCATCGCCTGAAGCGGGCCAACATCCCCCAACAACGTCGTGCTGAGCGTCGCACCCAGCCAACGCTCCAGACCGTCCGCATCCACTGCGGCCAAGGCCATCGCGACGGACCGAACATCGTCGAAGCCAGCGTGGTCGCTATCGTCGCATCCCAGTTTCTTGAAGACGTATTCCGTAGTGTCCGGCATGCCCGAGGACTTGAATGCAGCCCGCCGGACAAGGCAGGGCACGCACCGCCCGCAATGCTTATGGCCGTGAATGAGGTATCGGCCACAGCTCGTCGTTTCACAGGCATGGGCGCTCAAGAGCCTTTGGTCAGCGCACTCCTTTAGCATTTCTCCCTTGGTCTTGAGCTGATACGGGTTTTCCAACTGAACCCGCAGTCCTGCGGCGTTGAAGAGGTCGCGCACGAGCCGCAAGAAGACGGGATTCGTCGTCCTCGTGCTCAGGCTGCCGAGCCGCATGGCCGTTAGCGGCGGATTGATGGAAATAAATCCGTTCTCGCAGATGTACAAGGTTGCCGTTCTTCCCCCGGCATGATAGAGCTTCAGCGTAGTTGCGGCCAGTGCGCCGTAAGCAAGGAAAATCAGCGAGCGTGCGCGTTGCGACGACGGCGTCTCAGGGTCGGGAACTTCCGCGTTATGGTTCATCTGCAAGTGCCGGAGCCCGCCGCCCATCGCTTGCGCAAATAGCCGCTGGTTCTCGGCATCGCCCACAACCGTTTGGCTGACAACGAACGGCTTTCTCCCGGCAGCGACCAGATCCACGTTTCCGATGAAGCTGTCCAGCCCGCCAGACAGCAGGCTGACGCAATCTTCCGTCGGCAGGCAGGGCTTGCTAGGCGGCTTCGGCGAATAACCGCCTCCAATGAAATTCACCTTCCATACATCGGTCGTCAGGAACCCGAGAAGCCTGCGAACAAGGTCTCGATGGCTGTTCCAAAATGCCGGTTCGGCGACCGCGACCTCGATGTCCAACTCACGCGTCCAGCCGTCGGGGCTCTTGCGCCGATGTCCGGCGAGATCTCCGGCGATGACAGCGAGTGAAAGCGACAAGAAGTCCCACGCCTTTGGAGCCGGATGCAATTTGCTATCGGCAATCTCTTCCGCAATGGCCGCCCCGGCGCTTCCGCGCGTCGGCCTGTCCGTGCGGGAATACAGCACTACTTTCGTCATGTCTTTGCTATTCGTGAATTTATGGTCCTTCAGCGCGCAGAGGAGCTTCATTGTCTGTATTCCTCAAAAACTTTGAAGGTTTCATCGAGAGCCGCCCGAACGACTTCGTTGACCCGCCCCGTGGTGATGCGGTGGCCGGCTTTGTGCAATGTCCTGAACGCCGCCGCGACGGATTGCTTGATATAGTCCCGGATGTCCTTCATACGCGAGAGGGCGACCGTCGCCGTCGGCGCCTTTGCCTGGATGTACTTGCCGACATCCAGCATGGCGCGCTGATACACGTCGATCGCGACGAAGCGCTCTATCGCTGCTCCCCGCTGGTCTTCAGTCAGGTTAAGAAGATCTGCATCAGGGAAAGTCGTCAGCAAATCGGAAAGAGCGTCCTTGATCGCGATCCGGCTGGCCTCCGCGTCCTGCGTCCCATCCGGCGGTCGTACCGCCTCGACGATAGCGTCCATTACTTCGCGCGCGGACTTGCCGGATAGTAGAGCGGGATCGAGCGGACTTCCCGCCGCCGCCGGTTGCCCTCCAGCAACGCTCGACAACGCTCCGTAAAGAGTCCCCGCCGTTGACGCTGTGCCTCCGAAGCGCCTGACGGCGTTTTGGCGACCGCCATATCCCTTGCGGACATACTCCCGGAGCCCTCGGCGCATGTTCCTGCCCCCGGCTCCGCCGCCGCCGCTGCTGGCGAATTTCCCGAAATTCAGCCGTGCTCCCTGAAACCGCCCCGCAGGTGCGGTCGGGGATGCCAGAGGCGGGGCAGCTTGCTGCGGATTTGGAGCTGTTGGTGCAGGCGCTCCCTGACCGTTTCCATCCGCCGGTCCCGTGCCCTGTCCATCTTGCGGCGCGGTCGGCGGCACAGGAGCCACTCGCTGAGGCGGGGGAAGCGGCGGAACCCATGGCGGAACCAGTGGAACGCCCGAACCCGGACCGTTACTAGACGCCGACGTTCCCATGTCCGCCCCCTTGAGCCATTACCTTCTTCTGACCCATCGCTTTCTTCACGGGCGTTGACACTCCCGGAGACTGGTCCCATTTATCAAAAACGCTCCCGGCCCACGGCTGATCGGCGATCTTCGGCACGATGTTCGGCTTAATCTGCGCGCCGGGGAGTTCCGACAGGAAGGCCGCGAGGCGCTGCCCCTGCACCGGATCGGCGGCAGCGACGGCGAGGCAAGCTTCCAAAATGGGAGGAACGCCCCACTGCTGCTCCTTTCGTGCCTGATCGAGCAGGCGGTCCATAAGAACGGTCGTTTCAGTGCGCGGAATCTTGGCCAGCCGGTCTTTCAGTCCGGCAGCCATATCCGGGTGCTGCAACAAAGCGGTAAGCAGTTCGGCGGCTTCCGACGACAGCCGATCCTGCGGTGTGATTAACGGAGCATGTTCCCGGCTCACATAGAGTGCGCCCCGGAGATCGTGATCCGCTAGTAGGGGCGGCAGCGTAAGCCATTCTTTAACGAAGAGCTCGTCCCAAGGTGCAGTCAGTTGCAGGTCCTTCCCGGAACCTGCTTGCTCCTCCCAATCCTTAAGGAATTCAGGCTTGCCTTCGGCACTTTCCGTGACATCCTTGGTCAACTCTGCATAGGCTTTCGGATTGCCGATACGCTCAAACAGGAGCAGCTTCGCGAGAACGGCTTCGTCGACGCCGACGCCATGGGCCTTTGAAATCGCCATCCGTATCGCCAGCGCGTTCAAAAACCGCTTGATCAAACGCGGATTTCCGGCAATTCGCGTCGCAGTCGTCATGAGGTGCGCGAGACGGTCTGCGGAGTCGAACTTGCCGATTAGCTCGTCGGAAAACTTATCGTGCAGCGTTTGCACGAAGGCGCGGTCTACACGCTTTCCCTGCCACGTCTGACCGAGTTGTTTGCAGATGCCCGCGCGGATTTTCTCCTTCACGCCCTCGTCGAGATCGCTATTCTCGACGTATAGCAGCATCATGTAAGCACGCACTTCCTGCGTTCCAAGCGGCGGCACGCGGATCGGCACCTGGATGAGCTTGTCGAAGTAATTGATCGCAAGTTCATCCGTCACGTCCGGAAAGTGGCGGCGGACGGCATACTTGATCATCCCGTCGTCGGCGGCGATCACAAACGCTGTGTTCTTGAGGAAAAGAACCAGACGGATGGCTTCCAAGGTAGAAATGGTCGTCTCTGGAAGGCAGCGGTCGAGGTCGTCGATGAGCACGACGAGCGTCACTTCCATCGCCTCAAGCGTCTTTTCGAAGCTGTCCCTTAGCGCCTGTATTTCTTGCGGGGGAGAGGATTTCTTCTTCGGGTCAAGCAATCCAGTGGCGGTCTCCTTGCCTTCTCCCGCCGTCTTGACCGCCGCCACCGCCGTTTCCGCAGTCACATCACCGCTGAGGAGATGCTTCCCGAGGCCATACAACTCGCCAATAAGGCCGACGGGCGGCAGCCCGGCGTGCATCGCGGCAGCGGAGCCAGCCACTAATTTGGCCAGGCGGAACCAGCGAATGCGCTCCACAAACTCCTTGGCTTTTTCGATACCTTTCTTGCGCTTTTCCGCCTCCTTCGTGAGCTTCTCTCCGATGACCTCCATGAGCACCGCGCGCGCGTCATCATAGCCCTGATAAAGCCAGGCGTTAAACTCCACGAAAATAAATTTGCCGTCTTCCTCTTTCTTGTTCTCTCCGTCGCGATGTTCAAGCGACTGCCGGACGAGCTTGATCATGGACGACTTGCCGACTCCCCAAGCTCCGGAAACCCCGATGGAAATGGGTTTTCCCTTCGCCTGCACGATGATCTCGGCTACGGTTTCAGCGACACCGGTGAAATTCAGGAAATCCTTGTCTGTCTCGTTATCCGGCCACATTATGCGGGCCTCCTCTTCCAAAAGAAATTACTCGTTCAGCAACAATTCAGCCATGCCGTCCAGCCTTGTTTTCACCGACTCCCAAGCGGGCATAATTCTCGCAAGAAGCCGGTAGTAGCGCGGGCTGTGATTGTGCTCTTGCAGGTGGCAAAGCTCATGGCTGATTACATAGTCAATGCATTCGCGCGGGGCTTTCACCAGATGCGGATTGAGCAGGATGACGCCGGCAGGAGAACAGCTCCCCCATTGCGAACGCATGCGAAGCAGCCGCCATTCGGGCACCTTGCGGAGCCATCTGACGCCGTCAGCGAGTTCGTCAAACCTGCGCGTGAATATGTCATCGGCTCTGTCTCTGTACCATGCGGAAAGGCATTGCCGAACCGCAGCAGCTTGCCGCGATTTCGTTTCGACGCAAATCTGGCCACGGATAAGTTTTACGGAAGGTTTCGATCCGGTCTGTTCCTTGACCTTCAGCTGATAACGACGACCTAAATAAAAGAGGCTTTCTCCGCTGGTGTATGTCCGAGGGAGCGCCTGCGACTGCTGACGCCTGAATTCATCGACATGATGCTTGATCCAGCCCGCCCGCTTCAAAACAGCCTGATGGATTTCCGGCAGGTCACGCTGTTCCGGTGCATCTACCCGCACGGAGCCGTCAGGGTAGACGTGGATGGACACACGGCTGTGTTTCGTCGGCACAAAGTCGACTTCGTACTCGATACGGTCTGTCCCGTAGATGAAGCTCTTACGCGTCGTCACGCCGTCCCCCTGCTAAGACCGACGCGGGTGATCTGAATAACCCGTTCGATTACATCTTTTGCGTTGTCGAGGCCGACCAAATCGAAGAGGCGGGGCAGGAGGGTGCGGCGGATTTCGGCTTCAATATCCTGCGGATTAACCGAGAATTCAGCCACCGCCCGCTTCACGGTGTTGTCAATCGCGAGGGCCTCATCAATAAACGCTTGTCCGTCGTCCGGTCTGACCTTTTCAAAATAGCCGTCTCCAAGCGCGAGGCGGAAGGCGCCGTAATAAGCGCGCGCGTGCTTGTTGTTGCCAAAGGTATCGGGAACGGTTTCCAAACTCCGCCCCTCAACCTTTTGCTCCAAGTCCTTGAAGAGCATGTACTGCTTGTACGGGTGGTCAAACATCGCCTCCGCTTCGGCAATTGCCTGTTTGAGGAGTTCCGAAAATACCGCCTGTGCATATGGGTCGTCCGAGAGTTCCTGCTGGATAGTTTTTTTCAGGCGGCTGCGGATGATGTCCGTTTCATTTCGGGTCTTTTCTTCGGTCCACTTCTTCGGATCGCTCGTTTTCCCGAGTTCGTTGACGACGATCACGCCGCCGCCTTCCTTGATCTCGGAGCCCACGACATGCTTGTCAACAAGCTTGCGGATTTGTTCCTCGTAAGCGCTGTAGTCAACCGTTTCCTGGGCGTCCTGTTTGGCGATTTGCCGCAGGCTCGTAAAGAAACGCAGGTCGCGCTTGTACGTCTCGATCTCTGCCTCGCTGAAGCTCCCGTCTTCAAAGAACGTCCGTGACGACAGCGCAACTTTCAGGCAAAGGCCGAATTCCGTAAGTGCCTGATAGAAATTTTCGCGAACGGCCTGTCGCGCGTCATACGTATTGCCCTCTGAATCCTCTTCGTTCTTGGGCACGAGAACCTGCCGGTATTGTTCGAGGTCCTGCTTGTTCTCAACTGCGGCAAATATATCCCAGAGACGATCGTGCAAGCCGGGCAGGCGCTTGTATTCAGTGCTGACCTGGTGATACAGGCCTTCAAGATCGTCGATGTCATAACCACTCTGCGTGCGGCTGGCGAGGTCTTGGTATTGGGCGAGCGCCGTATCAAGCTCTTTCAGAATCCCGCGATAGTCGATAAGGAGACCGTATTCTTTGGCATCGTGCAGACGGTTGACGCGGGCGATGGCCTGAATGAGGTTGTGCTCTTTCAGCGGCTTGTCGATATAAAGGACGCTGTTACGCGGCTCGTCGAAGCCCGTCAGCAATTTATCGACGACGATCAATAGATCGGGGCGACCCTCTGTTCCGAAGTCCTCGATAATCTTGCGCTCGTAATCCGCTGCGTCGTTACTGACGTTGTTCTTCCACCATTCCTGCACTTCGGGCAATTCGCTTTCATCGACATCCGAATGGTCTTCCCGCGTATCCGGCGGGGAGATGACGACTGCACTGGTCACGAGACCACTGGCGTCCAGAGCTTTCTTGTACCTGATCGCCGCCCGCTTGCTGTCGGTGGCAATCTGACCCTTCATGCCCTGGTCCAGTTTTTTGAAATTTTCGTTAAAGTGAACGGCGATATCCCAGGCGATGAGCTCGATGCGGTTTGCGGAGCCGTATACCGGACCCTTCTTGCCCCATTTCTTCTTCAGGTCAGATCTCTGCCGCTCCGAAAGGCCCGTCGTGATCTTGTCGAACCAGTTGTCAATGGCTTTCTCGTTGACCTCGAGCTCCGGCTTTCGCTCTTCGTAAAGCAGGGGCGTGACCGCGCCATCTTCGACGGCGCGCTGCATCGTATAGGCATGAACAATCGGGCCGAATTTGTTGACGGTCTTTTCGTCCTTGAGAAGGGGCGTGCCCGTGAAGGCGACATAAGCGGCATTTGGGAGCGCCTTACGCATGCGCTCATGCCCTTCGCCGCCGTGGCTCCGGTGCCCTTCGTCAACGAGGACGATCATTTTTTCGCTGGGGTTATAGCACTCCGCCAATTTCGAAGCCGTATGGAATTTGGCAACAATCGTGAACATGATCCGCTCTTGCCCACTGCTAATGCGCTTGGCAAGATCACGTCCTGAACTAGCCTTTGCCTTCTCGCCTTCCTTTTTGGCGGCGATGGCCGAACCGAAAGCACCGCCGGAGAGGAATGTCTTGGAAAGCTGGCCCTCCAGGTCAATACGGTCAGTGACGACGAGGACGCGGCATTCTTTAAGGCTGTTATGTAAGAGCAGCGCTTTGCAAAGGAAGACCATCGTGAACGATTTGCCGGAGCCCGTGGTGTGCCAGATAACGCCACCCTCGCGCCCGCCATCGGGCTTTCGCATGTTGATACGCGCGATCAGCGCTTTACTGCCGAAAGCTTGCTGATGGCGTGCGGCGATCTTACCGGCTTTCTTGTCGAACAGAATGAAGAACCGGATAAACTCCAGAAGGCGTCCCTTGCCGAGCAGACTGATTAAGAGCCGGTCCTGATCTGTGGGCATTTGCTTTCCGGCCCACAGACTCTCGAAATAAGTGCGCAGATGTTTGGGACGCGTCGCGAAGACGGCTTCTTTGATCGCATTGCTGACAGGCGCATTTTTCACCGCGTTGAAATGCGCTTGGTCGAACTCCTCTTCGCGCCAGCCGGTCCAAAACTTCTTCGGCGTCTTCGTTGTGGAATAGCGGCCATCCGTACCGCTAATTGACAAAAGAAGCTGTGAGTAAGCGAAGAGCTTAGGAATCTCTTCGACTTTCTGGTTGCGGATATTCTGGCTGATCCCTTCGTCGATCATCGATTTGTTGGGGTTGCCGGAATCAAGTCTTTTTGCTTCGATCACCACGAGAGGCAGGCCGTTGACGAAGCAAACGAAATCCGGGCGGCGCGTATGTGTGCCGCCAGAGGACATCACTTCGAATTCTTCGGTGACGATGAAGCTGTTCTCCGCTGGATTGTCCCAATCGATTATCGAGACGGTTGGAGAATGCTTCTTGCCATCCACGAACTCAGTGACCGTAATGCCGAGCGTCAGCTTGTTATAGAGCTTTTCGTTCGCGGTGAGTAGGCCCTCATGCAGCGAGGGGGCCGTGAGTTCGCGCACAATCTGGTCGATGGCGTTGGTTGAGAGGGGGTATTCTTTGCCTTTGTACTCGAATCGGCGCTTGCGCAACTGCTCGACCAGGACTTTTGTCAGGACAACTTCGTGCGTGCCGCCGCGCACCGCGACGCACGCCGACGGGGAAAGATACTCCCATCCTATTGCAGTTAGAACCCGCAGGGCTGGCACGTGGGCGCTGAATTCTTCTTTGGTTTCAGGAATTGCGCTCATCTTATTTATCCATTGACCGCAACCGGCGTCGCGGCATCTTTTGCATTCACCCGGCGTTTGCCCGTGAGGAGTTGCTGCATGAGGGCATTCCTCTCTAGGGAGAGAAGGTTCCTGTCGTTACGTAGTGCTCGTAGTTGATCATCAAACTTTTGAAGTACTCGCGAAATCTTTTTTTGCTCCGCTATCGGCGGAACCGGAACGCGTAGCTCTCCGTACTCCTTCGCATTGATATTTGGCTGCGCCCCTGCACGTGTTGACCGCTTTACCCACCGCCAGTATTGGTCGGAGCGAAGGAACTGAAACAAAAATTGGGGATCCAAAAGGTCGGGCCGGGGCCGAAACCTGATGAGGTAACCGGCAAATGCCAGTTCGGCTGAGGATCGATGAAGGTAAGACTTCCCGACGGTCGCCCCCGACCGTGCCAAGACGATGTCGCCGGCACTGAGAAACGAGCCTTCTGCTTCGGAACGTTTGATCGAGACAACGCCCGTTTTAATCAACTCACCAACATCAGAAATATCTGTGATCCGGAGGTAGCGAGGCTCTCCAGCACTGAAGGGAATAGCGGGAGCATTTGCGCCGTACTCTCCTTTAGCCGAACAACATTCTGCCAAGGTTGCATCGGTCCAAGCATTGCTTTCAAACTCTGGGAATCTTGTTTCTTGGTCAAAGAGGTTCTTTGAAAGGGCTTGCCTTTCCGACTCTTTGTTCGCTATGAGCCTGTTCAACCCGACTAGCGCTCTATCCCAAGTAGCTAATACAAGAACGATCCGACGCTGTTCATCGATTGGCGGCACGCAAATGACGGTCTTGAGGAAGTCAGCTTGCCCCAGTGTTTTGTTTCGGCCCGCCCCGCCGGGTGAAGCCAAATTAAGTAGGTGCTTCCCGTACGGAGTCTTAAAAAGATATACAAGATAATCGATATCGCACTGATCGGGCCTCGGACGATACATAGGGAAACGATGCGATGCGATCTTTCCGACATCAGCTTCCGTCGTTTTTCCTACTGCCTGCTTCCAGGCAAACACGATGTTCAAGACAAGGCAATGCGGTTCGATCCAGAAAACGCGCTTGTTCCCGAGCGCTGCACCCAGTACTGGCTCTTTATCAAAGAGGCCTTTCCCATGCGACCGTATCCCGATCTCTTGATAGACTTGTTTCGGCTCGACGGTTACTGAACGCGCTGCCCGTTCGATCAACTTGCTAAGTTGCAGTGTTCTCCAGCCGTCACGAACCATAGCCCAACTCCTTCAGATAGCCGTCCATCTCCGCCTCAATCCGGGCAAGTTCAGCCTTTAAGGTCTTGCGCTCTTTAAGGACAGCTGCCAAGTCGACTTCCTTCTCTTCCTCGAAAGTGTCTACGTACCGTGGAATATTCAGGTTGTAGTCGTTTTCTTTGATCTCTTCGAGGCTAGCCAAGTGAGCGTATTTCTCGACATCATGACGGGCTCTGTACGTCTGGATAATTTTGGCGACGTTATCATCCGAAAGCTGGTTCTGATTTTTACCGTCTTCGTACTCGCGGCTGGCGTCGATAAATAGCACGTTCTTGTCCGTCTTGTTGCGTCGGAATATGAGGATCGCAGCCGGAATGCTGGTACCGAAAAATAGGCGCTCGGGAAGGCCGATGATGGCATCCAGCAAGTTTTCGTTTATCAATGCCTTGCGGATTTTGCCTTCGCTAGCCTCACGGAACAGAACTCCGTGCGGGACAACGATGCCCATACGGCCCGTTTTGGGTTTGAGCGTTTCGATCATGTGCAACACGAAGGCGTAGTCGCCCTTGGTCTGCGGTGGCAGGCCACGGCGGAAGCGGCTGAACTTGTCGTTGGAGGCGCTTTCGTAACCCCACTTTTCGAGGCTGAACGGCGGATTGGCAACGACCACGTCGAAATGCTTCAGCGTGTCTTCGGTATCGAGGAGCTTCGGGTTGCGGATCGTATCGCCCCATTCAATGCGGTGATTGTCCTCTCCGTGGAGGAACATATTCATTTTGGCGAGCGCCCAGGTGCTGCCGATGGCTTCCTGCCCGAACAGCGCGTATTTTCGAGACCCATTGAAGCGGCGTTGCACTTCCTTTCCGCATTTCATGAGAAGCGACGCGGAGCCGCAGGCCGGATCGCAGATTTCATCGCCTTCGCGGGGTTCAACGAGTTCCGCGATCAGCTCGGAAACTTCCGGCGGCGTATAGAATTCGCCCGCTTTCTTGCCGCCCGTGGCGGCGAAGTTCTTGATGAGGAATTCGTAGGCGTTGCCGATGATGTCGAGCTTGCCGACGCGGCTGGGCCGCAGGTTCATCTCCGGCTTGGCGAAGTCTTCGAGCAGGTGGCGCAGGATGTCGTTTTTCTGGGCTTCGTCGCCGAGCTTGGTGCTGTTGAAGCTGATGTCCTGGAACACGTCTTGCAGCTTGTGGATGTTGGCTTCTTCGATCGCGTGCAGGGCCTTGTCGATGCGTTCGCCGTTGCCCGCCTCATAGCGGTGCTCGTAGAGCGCATAGAAGCTGGCGTCGCGCGGCAGGACGAAGCGCTCGTTTTTCATCATCTCTTCGAGCAGCTTGGGTTTGTCGCCGTACTGCTTCTTGTAGTCGTCGTAATGGTCCTGCCAGACGTCGGAGATGTACTTGAGGAAGAGAAGAGTCAGGACGTAGTCTTTATATATGCTGGGATCGACGACGCCGCGGAACGTATCGCAGGCCGCCCACACCGTCTGGTTGATCTTCTTTTGCTCGATTTCCTGTGATGTCATTGCCGGGCTCCTTTTATGCCTTCACCTACGTACTCCAGTAACTCGCCTGCGACAAGCTCAAGTTCTTGCCGCCGGTTCTCGATCAGTTGCTCTAAAATCTGCTTCTCGCGCTGCGCGGCTTTCGCAAGCCGAACAAGGAGGTGCTGCTTCTCCAGGCTGGGGATAAGAACCGGGAGGTCTTCCAGCGCCTGGCGGCGAATGCTCTTGATGTAGCTGCCTGTCGCTGATTCTGCAAAATACTGCTGCGCCTTCGGCACGTTCATCTGCCACGCAACAAACTCCGGGAGCACCGTTTTGCTGTCCCTGACCCGGATCAGGAAGAAGTGGGGAGAGCAGACTGACTTACCCGGGGGCTTATCGATGCACACGGCGACATTCCGTTGGCCGCGCGCGGCAAAGATCACATCGCCGGGTTTTAGCCAGTCCGGTTCCCGCCTTCCGGTTAGATGGGTTCGGGCGACACCGGACCAGTCAACGCCCGTTTTCGCGTCGACGTTCTTGATCTGGACCACAGCAACTTCGCCGCCGGGGACGTCCCTGACGGCATCCCGGATTGGATGGCCTGCCGAAATTGCGGCAAGGTCGGACAGCGATTTGCGAACTTTCTGCATCAAAGCTGATGATGCACAATTCGGAATCAAAGGTCAACAATATTTTTGCGTCATATCATATGACGCATATTATATGTCCAGAGATGCGTCGATTAGAGGTCATATTCTACCCATCTATGCGTCGAATAATTGCCTGTGCGGCGAATACGCGCTATAATCTACGCAAGAGGTGCGTCGAATGTATATCCATGAGCTGAAAGACTGGCCCCGATTCGAGTGGAATCGGGAGAAGCTGGCGGAGGCCTTGGCCTCTGTTCGGCACCGCCAGGGTCGGCTCACCGGGCACATGGAAGCCCTCGGGTTTAGCCTCAGGCAAGAAGCCGTCCTGCAAACCCTGACCGCTGACGTGCTCAAGAGCAGTGAGATCGAGGGAGAAAGGCTGGACGCCGAACAAGTCCGTTCATCCATTGCCCGGCGCCTCGGCATGGACATCGGGGCGCTCAAGCCCGCAGACCGCAATGTCGAAGGCGTCGTGGAGATGATGCTCGATGCCACGCGCCATTTTGACCGGCCCCTCACTGCCGAGCGTCTGTTCGCCTGGCATGCCTCGTTGTTTCCGACCGGCCGCAGCGGCATGACCAAAATCACGACCGGGAGCTGGCGCGACGACAGCACAGGCCCCATGCAGGTCGTCTCCGGCCCTATCGGACGGGAGCATATCCACTATGAGGCCCCGAAGTCCGATCGCCTTGATAACGAGATGAAGGTGTTTCTCGGATGGTTCGAGGACGGTGCCGGCATCGATCCGGTGTTGAAAGCCGCTCTCGCCCACTTGTGGTTTGTCACTATCCATCCGTTCGACGACGGCAATGGTCGCATTGCACGGGCAATCGCCGACATGGCGCTTGCGCGGTCGGAGAACAGCCCGCAGAGGTTCTACAGCATGTCCGCGCAAATCCGGCAGGAGCGCAATGACTATTACGACATTCTGGAATGTACTCAAAAAGGCTCGATGGATGTCACGCCGTGGATGGAATGGTTCCTCGACTGCCTCGGGCGCGCGATCGACGGGGCTCAAACAACGCTAAGCTCCGTCCTTGCCAAAGCACGCTTCTGGCAACGCATCCAGGACATCCCGTTGAGTGAGCGCCAGCGTCTTGTGTTGAACAAGTTGCTTGACGGCTTCGATGGCAAACTGACGACATCCAAATACGCCACACTGGCGAAATGCTCGCACGATACGGCGCTCCGCGACATCCAGCAACTCGTCGAACAGGGCATTCTCGTCCGCAACGCGGAAGGCGGACGAAGCACCGGCTATACGTTGGCGGCGACCGAGACGGCTTAGGGCCAAGAAGAAGAGGAAGGTTCAATGATGTCTTACAGCGCGATTGTGGCAAAGCAGCAACGCCTTATCAAGAAGGATCTTCAACTTCTGTTCAGTACGCGCGCATTCTCGTCGGGGTCAATCGAAGAATGGAAGCGGCTGGGCATACAATCCTTCGCCAGAGAAATCAAAGCCAAGAACGGCGGCTCGATACTGCTGTCTGACGAAGGATATGGCGCAATCCGACAGATTTCGGATCTGATCGTCGAACTACCGTCTTTTGCCGATTCCGTTTCCATGGGGGATGTGCTCGCCACCGTCAAGGCCGCGTACAACGGTTGGCTCGTCAAGGAATTGGAACCGGACGGCCAGGAATTCATCGACCCCATCCTTCAGGAGTTGGCAGCCAAGGTCAAAGACTATGAACATCTGATCAAGCTGGAGGGGATTGATCTAAAGGACCAAAATCTCATCGAGCTTGGCTCCATACGAATTCAGCGCTCCGATGAGACCCTTCTCAAAGGTGTGCAGCTCAATCCACTGGACCCGGCCTGGATAGACAAGAAATTTGAGAACAGCATTTGGTTGATCGGCAAGACGCGAGGTAGCAAGGCTGTCGCTCAAGAGCGCTTCGAGATGCGCGTTGTCATGACGGTAGGCGTCCTGGCTGTTTGCGCGGCGGTGTTGTTCCCCAACGCTTTTCGCAGATCGCGCGTCCATCCCCTGATTTCCATTGGCGGACCCTCTGACGCCATAACGCTTCTGATGTGGGAACAGGGAGGTGGCAGCCCGTCAATCTCGCGTAGATGGGGCCGCGAACAAGACCTCCCGCTCGATGCCGCGGCCGTCGAATACCTCAACAAGGAGTGCTTCCTAAAACAGCTTGCGTCTTTACCGGATCGAGAGCAGCGGTCAGAGCTCCACGATGCTATTGTCCGATCACTCTATTGGATAGCGGACGCGCACAGTGACCGAAATCCTCCCATGCAGTTCGTCAAACTGTGGTCATGTCTTGAATGCTTTTTTACCATTGGCCATGAAGGCATCACCGAGGCAAACGCAAGGGGCATCGCTTCCGTTCTCGCGTTCGGCGGTTATGGCGTCGTTGCACCTGGCGACTATGCCGCTATCAAGCGAAGGGTGAAGGAACTCTATAAACTCCGATCCAAAGCTGTCCATTCTGCAAAATTCGACCACATCGAGACAACAGATGTAGACGAATTGGCCCGCTGGGTTGGTTGGGTCATTATAACCATGGTTTCCCTCTCCGAGCGCGGTTATAAAACCTTGCGACAGGTGAGCGACCAAATCGTGCGGCTGGATCAAAAGTCGAAACCGCCGGCCTCACGTATTCGCCGATGGATCGAGGCGATGCTGAAGTATTTGCCGAAGCGGTCAAGCTGAACCGCTAAAACAATCATTCAAAAAATGTTTTGGGCGAATCCGCCTGACGGCGGACCGGGCTCTATTCGGCCTCTCGCTTCGCTTCGGCGCTCACCGAGCCACCGGAAGACGGTGTCTCGGCCCATTCGGGTAACGATCCCATTTCGCAAGAAAAGCGGATGGGAGCATTTTTTTAAGTTTTCCTAAGGGCCTTGCCCCTCGCGCCCACAAGGGAGCCGACCGGGTTTCCCCAACCTTCCGCGCCCGGCAATTTTTTCTTGAAAAGCGTTTTTTGGATGCCGGGCTTGTGCAGGCCGGGTGATCCCCCTCCTGGATCGTCTCCCTTGCGCTTGCTACCCCCATCCTCGCCGGAGGGCAGGGTTGCATGTGCGCCATGCAACCCATTGCCTAAGTGAGGAAAAACCAATGAACGAACTCAAGAAAGACATCTACAGCCGTGTTACTGACCGCATTATTGACGACCTCGAAAGGGGCGCGCGGTCATGGCTCAAACCGTGGAGCGCCCAGCATCCCGCCGGGAGCATTTGCCGCCCGTTACGCCAGAACGGGACGCCGTATCGCGGCATCAACGTCATGCTGCTGTGGGGCGAGGCTCAGGAACGCGGCTATTCCGTGCCGATCTGGATGACCTACAAACAGGCGCAGGAAATCGGCGGTCAGGTGCGGAAGGGCGAAAAAGGTTCCCTCGTCGTATTCGCCAACAGCATCACGCGCACCGAGACGAACGAGAAAGGCGAGGACACCGAGCGCGAAATCCCTTTCATGAAGGGGTACACCGTTTTCAATGTCGAACAGGTGCACGCGCTGCCCGCGCACTACTACGCGCAAGCCTTGAACCCGCTTCCGTTAGAGAAGCGCATCGAGAGTGCCGACCGTTTCATGACGGCCACCGGCGCGACGATCAACCACGGCGGGAATAGTGCTTATTACGCTCCCGCGCGGGACATGGTGCAAATGCCCCCGTTTGCGACCTTCCGGGACGCCGAAAGCTATTATGCGACCGCCCTGCACGAGTTGACGCACTGGACCAGCCACAAGAGCCGCCTTGACCGCGGTTTCAACGCCAAGCGTTTCGGCGATCACGGTTACGCCCGCGAGGAACTGGTCGCTGAGTTGGGCACGGCCTTCTTGTGCGCGGACCTCGGGATTACGCCGGAAGTCCGGGACGATCACGCCGCGTATCTGGGCCACTGGCTGAAGATCCTGAAAGAGGACAAACGCGCGATTTTCAGCGCCGCCGCACACGCGCAACGCGCCGCCGATTTTCTTCAAGCCTTGCAGCCTCAATCCGACCGCATAGCGGCTTGAGGTTCCACCACCTTTCTGAACCCCAAACGAAGGAGCCTATCCATGCCAGACACAACGCCACCCAATCCCCGCCAACCGCGCTTTGAACTCGGGATGATCGTATCCACCCCCGGCGCGCTCGACGCCTGTCCCATCGAACGCATCACCCAATGTCTTGCGCGTCACCTAGCAGCCGATTGGGGCTGTGTTGACGCCGAGGACGCGCAAACCAACAACGAGGCGCTCTCAACCGGCGAACGCCTTCTTTCCGCTTATCCCATCGACCCCGCGAAGCCTTCGGAGGGCTTCGGGAAAAACACGCTCTGGATTATCACCGAGGCAGACCGGAGCGCGACGACTGTCCTTCTGCCGGACGAGTACTAAACCCAACTCAAAAAGGAGAACCAAACCATGACGACCGAAATCGTAACTATCCCGCTCAACAAACTCGCGCCCTTCGCGGGCAACGTCCGCAAGACACGCAACAAGGGCTTTATTGCCGAGCTTGCCGCCAGCATCAAGGCGCATGGGCTTCAACAGAACCTTGTCGTGAAGCCCGAAGGCAACCGCTTCGCCGTTGTCGCCGGAGGCCAGCGATTGCTGGCCTTCCGACAACTGGCCGAAGCCGGGGAAATCAAGGCAACCCACCCCGTACCGTGTAAGATCGCTAACGGCGACCTCGACCCCGTGGAGATCAGCCTTTTGGAAAACGTGCTGCGCGAGAACATGACCGTTTTTCAGGAGGTTTCCGCTTTCCTTTCTTTGACCGAAGCGGGCAACTCCGTCGCCGATATCGCCACGCGCTTCGGTGTCAGCGAGAAAATCGTGAATGGCCGCTTAGCCCTGGCCCGCGTAAGCCCCGCCTTATGGAAGCTCTATGAAGAGGATCAACTCACCCTTGCCGTTCTGCAGGCCTTCACCCTGACCGACGATCACGCCACTCAAGAGCGCGTCTGGAATGACCTACCGCCTTGGGACCAGGACAAACCCAACGCCATCCGCCGCATCCTACTCAAGGAAGAAATCCCCGCTACCGATAAACGCGTCCGCTTCGTCGGACTCGACGCTTATGAGGCCGCTGGCGGCATCGTCAGACGCGACTTGTTCTCCGAAGGCGAAGACGGTGCTTCCATCGTAGATCCAGAATTACTCCTACGCTTGGTGAATAACAAGCTCCAATTATTGGCTGCCGACGCCAAAGCGGAAGGCTGGAAATGGATCGACGTACAGCCGCAAACCGACCATCAGGCTCTCGGCAAATTCCGCCGCATTCAACCTCTGCCCGTACCCTTGCCGAAGAAAGACGCGGCCAAAGTCGCCAAACTCGAACAAAAGTTAGCAAAGCTGCAAGAGCAGACAGAAACCGACGCCGAGGCTGACCAGGACGCCCTCTACGATGAGATGGAGTCTTTACAGGATCAGATCGAGGAGATCGAGAACAAGCGAACCGCCGCGTTCGATGCCGACACCAAGGCGCAGTGCGGAACCATTGTGACCATCGGCCATGACGGAGAGCCGCAACTCATCCGCGGACTTTTACGGAAAGAAGACGCCGCACAACTGGCCAGTGGCCGGGACCCAGAGGAGACAGACACAACAACCGAAGAGCCAACCTCGGACCAGCCGCAACAATATTCCGCTACTTTGGTCGAAACGCTTACCACCATCAAAACCGCCGCCATCGCTGCTGAACTTAGCCAGCAGCCAAAGATCGGCCTTGCCGCAGTCGTACACGCCCTCGTTGTGTGTCAGTTCGGCTTCGACCTTCACCTGTACAGCACGCAGACCAGTATCCAAATCAACAGCACTCAACCCAATCTGGCGGAGGCTGCCTCGTCGCTAGCTGTCCAGTCCCTGAGTGAACAGAAGACCGCCTGGCTTCAGCGCTTCCCAAAATCGCCGAATGCGCTTTGGCAATGGATTTTGGTTCAGCCGCAGGACACGCTTCTCCAGCTATTAACCTTTTGCGCCGCCCTCAGCCTTAACGGAATTCGGACAAAGAATGATTCGGGCCAAGCTCGAATTCACCATGCCGACACCCTTGCGACCGCTCTCAGCATGGACATGCGTAACTGGTTTGCTCCCACTGCCGACAACTTCTTTAACAGGGTGTCCAAACCCAGCATTCTCCAAGCCATGGCGGACAGCGGCAAACCTGCCGACGCCAATACTGCCGCGAAACTGAAGAAAGCGGCCCTCGCCGATCTCGCCGAAAAAGCGCTTGCCGGAAGCGGCTGGTTGCCCGAACCGATCCGCATCGCGCCATCAGTGGCAGACGGGAACAGCTTCGAGCTGTCCGACGACCGAGAGGAGGTGACCTCAGAACAACAGTAACAATTGGAATCACGAGTTGTGGGAGCGAGTGCGCTCGACTCCCACAAATCGTTCTGCTATCGACTGGTACACGATCGTCATAGTTCGCCGGGGTGCCTGCCGGTCCACTAAGCCGCGCCTTGGGCAGGCACAGGAAATTTGAGCGCCGCTGACGGCTTCGACTGCCTAGTCTCGCGGCTTCCTATGTGGAGATCCGATCTGGTCCCGCAGACTCACAAATTTGCTATGGCGCAAATGACCATCCTGGGTCGCCTCGACAAACTCGAACAGTCCCGTCAACCGCGGTTCCAACCACTTGCAAACTTTCATCTTTTCTGCTGTAAGGCCAACACCCCAGCGCCCGTTATGTGATTCTGGCAGATTGGCGAACGGGCAGCGACTTACCTCGAATGCTCTGATTTTCTTGAACAGCTCGGCCCGTGACGCCAGCGTGAACCCGTTCCGCGTTCGAGCCACATAAAACAGTTGCCGGTTGCGATAGACGCCAATCACTAATGCATCGAAATTCTTTGCCGATGGCTTGTAGCCGCCGATCACGAATTCTTGACTCCGATTTACGCGCATTTTCAGCCAGGCTCCCGAACGCTCGCCCGGTTCGTATTTGCTATCGAGCCGCTTAGCCACTAGTCCTTCGAGGCCCTGGGTCTTCACGGATTCGATCAGATCGGACAGCGGCGCATCGAGCACCGGCGAACGCCGAATTGGTTCGGACAACAGGGGCAAGACGATGGCTTCCAGCCACTCGCGCCGACGACTTAGCGGTTCCGCCATGACGTCTTTCCCCTTCAACACCAAAACATCGAATAGGTAAAAGAAAACCGGCGCCGCCGCCGATCCGTAGTTTTGAAGTGCGTTGAACGATGGCTTCCCATCGGAGTCAAGGGCGACGATTTCGCCATCAATGACCGTCTCGTCCGGCATAGACCCGAGTGCTTGCGCGATCGCTGGATAGCGGCCCACGAAATCCTTGTCATTGCGCGAACGGAGTTTGACCCGACCGCCACTCTTGATTGCCAACGCGCGGTATCCGTCGAGCTTGATTTCAAGAAGGACGTTGCTGCCTTCGGGAAGGCGTGACGTCGCCAGCAGCAGCATAGGTGGGATGAAGCGGGCGGCACTCACACTCTTTAAAATCATAGAAAGCCGGGCGGATCCCGCAGTTCCAGATTAAGGCAACATAGCAAACAAAAGGCGAAGTGATATGTTTTTTCCTGTGAAACTATGCCAAGTTTCCTACCGGGACATCGAGGGGATTCGGCATCAATGCGAGGTCCGAGCCGAAAGCTTGTTCGAAGCGATAGCCGCCGCGGCGAACATCTTCCGCAAGACGCTTTGGGCTGGTCATCCACCGGGCCCGGGCTGCGAATTCACCGTTAAGCTGGTACCTGAAACAACGCAGAGTTACGTAGTTCCGCTGCATGAGGTCGAGGAATTCGCAAAGCACGGTGTCCCCAAGGGAGCCCCAGGAATTATAAAAAAACAGAAGTTACGAGAGTTGCTCGGGATTACAGATTGACCCTGTCAAATGCTGACTCAGGCCGTCAAGGTGTTGTGATGGATGAGTGGAACAGAACGAACGCTCTGAAATACGTCGCGTACAGGAACCGCCGCGCTGCAGAGGTATTCCCATTGGCGACGGCAACTACACCGGTTGTGCTTATGGCTACGGCGATATTCCACCGTTTGAAGGGCCGTGCGACTGCCCGATTTGTAATGGCTCAGGCATCGAGGGTGCTTATTCCTCAAACTGAGCGTAGTCACTGCGCCGATCCTCAAGCTCCTTTTCCTCTTGCGCTGTCACAAACGCCGTCATCTCGCGACCACACTCAGCACAGCGAAGTTCACCCGTTTCCAGTGACCCGACAACGATACCGCCGCACTGCGCATGGAAGAACATGACCTTTTCTTCGAGGTTCATGGATCAATGGTATGCTCGTTACCTCATGCCGAAACGAATCAGCCCAAAAGATCCGACGACATCAAAGACGGAATGGCGACCGAGTGGCGCGATGCAACTACTTCAAAAGCATCCTTTCGCTCGCCTAGGCGGGCCAATCGCGTTGGCGAGCATGTCAATCACTGGATGAAATTGCCGCCGGATCGAAGATCCTAGATCGAATTCGGAATTTTATGCGTTCGGGCCGAGCGTCACGGCAGATTACCAGGCCCTCTGATCAGCAGTCACGTTGTCGGGCCTAAAAGCGACGGTACGTACTGCAGCAGCACACGCCGTTCCTTCGGCGGAAGTCGCCCAGTTCGCTTTTGAAGTTTTGGCGAGCGGCACACACAGATTAGCCACCCTCTTCGCTAACTCCGGCCGAACGGAAAACCACTGCTGCATACCCGGAGCTGAGTAAGTTGACAAATCCCCGGAACCGTTCTCTTCCATCAAACGAATGACACGAGATTGCGCCACGCGAGAGCCATGGCATGCGGTGATAATCACGATAATTAACAGCGCTCCAGCGACCTTCGACAGCCTAAACATGTTCACCATTGTAAATCCTTTTTGTTCAGCGGAGATCACTTCACGCGCTAAGCCAGAACTGCTGGCTCTAATGTGGTTTCCCAATTGTAAACTGCCACACTAAATACTTCTGACGCAATTTGCATGCAACCCGGCCGCGTCCGGCGGAGCTATCGTAAAGGAAAACGAACCGGTTAATCGAATGGTGCAGAGGCCGACGCCGAGTTTTCTAGAAATCAATGGCAGCATTTCGATCCCATTGAAAGTGAGACTTCTCTCCGTTGTGACTTTTCGACCTTGCACCAAAATTGCGTCAGAACCAGATAATTCTGCGACTAACACAAACCGCCGGTTCGCCCGTGATTTTGTCTGGCTGTAAAGCGCACCCTGCGAGCCTCACAGCAGCGACATCGACGACCGAGTATATGATCCCTTTTCAGCCAGTCACAGTGGCCTCTATTCACGGTCCCGAAGTGTTACATTGGACTTCCACTATTTCAGCCCGTACTTGGGGAGGCGCGCCATGTGGTTTTGTACTTGCGGAGCAGCAAGCGAAGGGAAATTCTGCCCTCAGTGTGGACGTGGTATTCCCGACACATGTCCCCCATCAGAGACGACCGATTACGCGGACTGGCGGCTACCCGAAAACCCGCAGGCGCGCCGTGCCAAGCTCCGTGGCATCGGTTACGGTGTTCGGAGCGACTTCGAATTGAACTTCGGCCGGTACCTCCCTGGGTTCGGGCGGCCGGACGACCATCACACGGATACGCAGACCGCATCGCCACGTTAGTGAGGAGATTCGTTACATGAGCTCGATAGCTTCCACACCCATAAACGCACAGGCGAAAAGGGCAGCCACGCCGGGCAGGCTCTTCTTCCTGGATCTCCGCGGCGGCCGCATTCTGTCCGCAAACCCTGATGGTTCTGATTTGAAGACATTATCAGCGGAGGCCGGAAGTTGCCCGATGGCCTGGCGCTCGATGTCACCGCTGGGCACATCTACTGGACCAATATGGGTGATCCCAAAAGGAATGATGGCTCGATCATGCGCTCGGATCTCGATGGCAAGAACATGATCACCATCGTTCTCCCCGGGAGCACGTTCACGCCGAAGCAGCTCCAGCTGGAGAAGAGGAGCGGCAAGCTTTACTGGTCGGACCGGTAAGCATGCGGGTGATGCGGGCAAACCTGGACGGGTCGGTAATCCGAAACTCGTGGATATGAGCCCCGGCCCTTCTTTGCTCAAGCCGCGGGGCAAAAGCCCATCTAGCTCGAACCGGCGACGAAATATCCCGGTGACGGTTGAAGTGGGGAAGAGCCGAACTCGAAAGTTCGTACAAAAGTTCGTACAGAACAGAACCAAACCGCGTCCTGCGGGGAGCAGTAACGCCTTTTAATTCTGTAATTTAGTTTGGCTCCTCAGGTAGGATTCGAACCTACAACCCTTCGGTTAACAGCCGAATGCTCTACCGTTGAGCTACTGAGGAGCATTGCGCTCTCGCATTGCGGCAACCTTCTTACCGTCTGCGCAGATGGGCTCCCACCATTAAAGCACAGTGACCTACCGCTGCATTTTCCTCCGGTCCAAATTACATCTCCAAACTCGCAGGGGTGATCGGCGATCCCGTTTTAAATCTGTTATTTTTGATATAAGGTTGGATGCAGGTCGGCGCGTTTCCGGTTGCGCCGAAGCCAGTCTCTGAGAACCAAGCATGTCTGAGGGTGGGAGTCTGATAGTGAAGCCGCGTATCACTGTTGCTATGCCCATCTTCAATGTAAGCCGGACGCTTGAGGTCTGCGTGGCTTCTTTGCTGAAGCAAACCTTCGAAGATTGGGAATTACTGCTTTGCGACGACGCTTCCACCGATGATACTCGCGAGATAGCGGCACGCTTTAGCGATTTACGAATCAGGTTCTGGACCAATAACATTCGCGGCGGCTTGGCTGTGCGCCTCAATGATTGTATAGACCGCGCGCGGGGCGAAGTATTTGCCCGCATGGATGGCGACGATCTGGCGTATCCCGAACGGTTTGAAAGACAGTTGCGCTTTTTGGATGCGCATCCCGAAGTAGATTTGGTCAGTTGTGCGGCGCTGGTGTTTGGGCGTGATTTCGAAGCGTTTGGTAAAGTTTGGTGCGACGGCGGCGATCATGCGGCGATCACGCGTCATCCCCTGCGAGGCTTCCCCATGACCCATGTGGGCTGGATGGGGAAGACGGCATGGTTTCGCCGGTACCGCTACGACCCTCGAGCGCTCTACGCACAGGATCAGGAACTTTTATATCGAGCGCACCACACTAGTTGCTATGCATCCATACCTGAAATCCTCGTCGCCATTCGGGAGGAGAACCTCGATTTGGCTAAGATGTTCCGGCGGCGGCGGTCGTGGATGCGCTATATGGGTTGGCATCATCGGGGACTAGGTGGCCTGCCGGCGCGCATCTATGTCGCCCTAATTCTAGCCTTCAAGGTATGCCTGGATGCTGCTGCTATTCTGTCGGGTCTCGACTACAAATTACTCAAGCACAGAGCCCGCGCACTGACTCCCGTGGAGAAAGAACGATGGCTCAACGTGCGTGAAGACATATTGGCGTTGAGTGAATCGTTCGGCACCGCAGCAGCGCAGCATGAATCGAACGTCACTACGCCTGCAGTTTAAACGGGTTTTGGGCCGGTCCATGCCGCCGCGCCGGGATCGCTCCTGTGTGCTGGTCTATCACTCCGTGGGTGCGGGTTGGAAGAATTCGATCACACTGGCGGATTTCAAAGACCAGATCGCACTGCTGGAGGAGAGTCATAATATCATTCCGCTGGCGGACCTAATCGGGCAAACTGCGAGCGGTACGAAAAGCCTGGCGGCACTTACATTTGACGACGGCTACGAGGATAACTTTGAGATCTTCCGGCTGTTACAAGCCAAGGGGTTACCTTTCACCCTGTTTCTCTGTACGGCTTTCTTGGACTCAGGCGTATGTAACTGGGGCACGCGATTTCGCAGCTTACGCTCTCTCACATGGGCGCAGGCCGGGGAGATGGCACAGGCGGGCGTTGAACTGGGCTCTCATATGCACAATCATCGGCGCTGGATAAACTGTTCCGATGATGAACTGAAAGAAGAGATTAACCGAAGTACCCGATTGATTGGGGACCGATGCGGGCAAGTGGTGCGATTTTTTGCATATCCCTACGGACAATGCGATGCCCGCTGCAGTCGCATTCTTGCTGAACAGGGTATTCAGGCCGGGCTCACCGGAACCCATAAGACTTTCAGAGAAATTGAGGACCGCTTCCAGATTCCGCGATTGAGTATTAACGCCGAGGATTCGCTGACCGATTTTAAACAATCGATTTTCGGCCAGCGAGATCTCTTAGCCGCTGCGAGTTCAGCGAGGCGGTTATTCTCGTAACTAACAGGTTCTTACGACAGCGCCGTTGAGTTCGTTGCCATTGAATTGGACATTAATGGCCATGTTGCCGAAATAGATGTTACTGGCAAAATTCGGCCCGTCGTAACCCGTAACTGAAGGCCAGAGACTATGTAGACCCCATGTTTGGCCATCGTCCTTCGAGAGATAGATTTTGCCAAGCGTGGGATTGGAGTCCGGCGGATCGGTTACGAAGCCGGCGTATACCCAACCGGTAATCAGGTCACGGCGCATCCAAAAGGCAAACACGTTTTGTTCGCTTAAAACCAACGTCGCAGTTTTATCGTCGGTGGTCCGATAAACTCCGCGTATATTTGTGTCATCGATGCCAAACAGGCGCGCGGTTGGGGTAATGCATATGGGTACCATTTGCGGCAAACCTGTCAGAATCTTAACCCAGCTTTTGCCGCGATCCGTCGATTTCAGAATTCCGCTTGAGTTCCAGGGCGCGATATTGTCGCCGTAAGTGGCGTACACCACACCGGTAAGTAGATCGACAGCGATGTCGTGAATGTGACGCGCTTTGGGGTCGAAATAAACCTGCGTCCATGACGATCCATAATCGGTGCTGCGGTAAATAGCCGCCGCGAAGGCCTGAGTCTCGGTATAGACTCCGGCGTACATGGTGCCATCCCAAAACGACGCGATACCCCAGATACCGGCCGGGCCCGCGAAACTCGAAAGATCGAGGACCCGGTTCCACGATTTGCTGTTATCGCGACTGATCCAGAGACCCCGATAGTTGTTGGTTACATTTCCGCCCCAAGGCGAGAAGAACAGGTCGCCAATCACATTCGTCGTAAAGCAGCGCGATTCGAACTGCTGGCCTGTGAACGTAGCCGTCACTTTCCACGTTTGTCCGAAATCTTTGCTTTGGTATATGTTGGAATTAGCGCCATCAATACCGGCGAACGACAGGGTGCCATCCAGGCCGAAGCAGGTGGCTGTAACTTGCCTGGTCATGTAACTGGCGGAGCTTCGTGTGTGAATCAGCGCGCCATTTTCCTCGTTGCCGCCCCCAATTAGACTGATCGTCATCCGGCCATTTTGGATATTACTGGCGAAGGGCGTGCCGTCATAGGGCTGAATCGAGGGCCATTGGCTGTGCAGCGACCAAGTCACCCCGTCGTTCTTGGAAACCCAAACACGGCCCAAGGAAGGATTCGAGTCAACCGGGTCGGTCACGAAACCGGCAAAAACCCAACC
Source organism: Bryobacterales bacterium (assembly GCA_963718465.1). Lineage (GTDB taxonomy): Bacteria > Acidobacteriota > Terriglobia > Bryobacterales > Bryobacteraceae > Bog-105. The sequence continues at coordinate 323,078 of CAVQZK010000037.1, forward strand.
GGTAATTGAGTCCCGGCGCATCCAGGTACTAAAAGTCGCGCTTTCATTCAGCACCAGCTGAAAAGTTTTGTCGTCGGTGGTTCTATAAATTGCCTTATAAACGGGGTCGTCTGTCGCGAACAGGCGCGCTGTAGGAGTAATACAGACCGGCACAAGTTGAGGTAGAGCCGGTAGTATCTTCGACCATGTTCGGCCCCGATCGGTAGACCGAATCACGTAAGCAGTGTTCCAGGGGGCTTGATTGTCGCCGATTGTCGCGTAAACATATCCATTCTTCGGGTCGGCTTCTACGTCATGCACGTGACGAGCGGCCGGATCGTGGTAAGCGAGAGCCCAGGTGTTGCCGTGATTGGTACTGCGGTAGATGTAACAAGCGTTCTGAGTTCCGTCTGAGTAAACGCCGGCATACATGGAACCATCGGCTAGGGCGGTAAGGCCCCAGATGCCGATCTGGTCCTGGAAACTGGAGAGATCCAGAACGCGAATCCAACTCTTCCCGGTGTCCTTGCTGATCCAAAGGCCTCGAGTGTTGGCATTTACTTCCGGTCCCCAGGGCGAGAGGAAAAGATTTCCGAGATCGTTTTGGGCGAAGCACTGCGATTCAAACTGCTGGCCGGGAAATGTGCAGACAATCGACCAGGTCTTGCCGTCTTTGCTTTGATATACGCTCGAATCGCTGCCGTTGATCTTGATAATCGAGATCGTACCGTCTGCGGCGATCGTGCTGGCAGTCATGTTCTGGGTTAAAGAATCTTCGAGTTCGGGCGCGAAATCGCAGGCAAAGAAGCCGAATGAGGCTTCGGAGATGGGGTTTCCGTTTAACTCTGCGGGCAATATCGCCGCAGCCGCACCGGAAGCCGTGATTAGAAAACTGCGTCTGTTGTGTCTGGACATTGGTTGAGTAAGAATCAGGAGGTGAGGGTTAAATAGCAAGTATGAGTGTCAGTATCCGGTTACCGCAACATCGGACTAGAACCCTAAGTACCAACAGTCGTAATGTTTTAAACGCGCGACGATCTTGTGAAGTTGTTCATTCTATTGCGCCATCTTGAGCGGAATAGGGTATAGATGACGGTCGGAAGATTAAATGCTGCTAAAGCCGGGAGGGTAATAATTCGGTAATTCTCGACGCTTAGTTTTGAATTCTCAAAAAGTCCTAGAACTCAGATTTCCATTCACTCAACCTGCTTAGCCCTGAGTCCGTTGACAGATGTAAACAAATGCTGTAGTTATTGATTCTAGGGCTTTTCATACCATCCAATATCGGGTAACTAAAAGTTACCTCTCAATCTACTGCTGACATCCGCTCCGGCGGCAAGTAACTCTTGCGGCCCACTTTCCGTGCTGGGCTGGCTAACATCCGGTGGTATCTGCCGGGTAGTTCCCATTTGAGCCGAGGGCTTTAAGGGAATCAGGCAGCCTGTCTGTGTTAGAAGGGGCGGAGCCTACTCTTTATCGGCGCTTGGAAATCCTCAGGCAGGCCGTATTCACCGGCTCTCCGGTGGACCTTCTATTGGGCTCAACAGTATAGCGATCGGTCGGCGGAAACTTATAGTAAGTTGTAATCCCAATTAACTTGTTACCGCGCTCCGTTGCGCTGAATATAGACGAAAGGCACTTAAGTGCATGAACACCGAACTTTCAACGAGCTTTGATTCGCGGAGCAAAGTAGTAAGTTTTCGCTTATCCGATAGCGAGTATGCCGTGGCTCAAGAGCTATGTAAGGCATACGGCTATCGTGGGATGTCTGTCTTAGCCCGATCGGCGCTGCTTTCTTTTAAGCCGCTGAACGAGTCTGCTTTGGATTCGGAAACACAAACCCCAGAGCGCTTACAGGCACGTCTCAGGTACTTGGTGCTGGAGCTGTCGCAGCTAATCGCCTCGCTTAGCGACTTGCGCGAGGATCTTATAGGCAACGGACAACGTCAATGATCGAAGCCATCAATCGAAGAATGCGAGCTCTATTTGCGACCGCAGTTCTTGCAGTGGGCACTTCGCGAGGGTTGCCGGCGGAAACCGATGTTCCCGGGAAGCAGCCTCTTCACCCGACTTACGTTATCAGGACCCGAGGATCAGCTATCGATCCAAGTGCAGGATTCTCCGGAGATTGGCGAGAAACAGATTCGGGTTGATGCGAACGGTTTGATCTATCTGCCGCTTGCCGGAGAAATTGTCGCCGCTGGCCGCAATGTCGAGCAGTTGCGCTCGGCTATTCGAGAGAAGCTGTTGCCGTTCATCATCCAACCAAGGGTGACAGTGAATGTGGTGGATTCTCGTTCGCAGCCGGTTTCGGTTTTGGGCGCTGTAACCAAACCCGGGGAATACCAGTTGATTGAGCAGAAGACGCTCTATCAAGTGCTTTCACTTGCTGGAGGACTCGCCACCGATGCCGGCTCGACCGTTACCATTACCCGCAAGAAAGAATACGGACCGCTCCCGTTGGCTAACTCGGCGGCCGATCCTTCGGGCAAATTCATTGTGGGCAGCATTGGCGTGAAGTCGATTATGGACGGTACAGACCCGCAGGCGAACATCGTCGTTGAACCCTATGACACGATCTCGGTACCGAGGGCAGACCGGGTCTACGTGATTGGCAGCGTTCAGAAGCCAGGAGCTTTTCTCCTGAATGACCGCCCTTCTCTGACGGTGTTGCAGGCCCTTTCGATGGCAGAGGGATTACAGCACGCCGCGGCGCTTGACCGCGCGAAGATTCTGCATCATGCGCCAGGCAAGAGCGAGCGAGTTGAGATTGCCGTGAATCTGAAGCGGGTTCTAGCGGGCAAAGACGCCGACATTCCGTTGAGTTCCGATGACATTCTGTTCGTTCCTAATAGCGCTACAAAGCAAGTAACGCTACGCGCTCTCGAAGCCGCCGTCCAGACGGGCAGCGGAATTCTGATCTGGCGATAAGCGAAAGAAGACCACAAATGGCTAAAAACCAATCACTGCCGGCTCCGGAGAGCCTGCTTCCACCCCGGGAGCAGCGTTCAATCGACCGACCTCTCATTTCTGCTCCGCTGAAATTCGAGCCGGAAGGAATTGTAGAGTTCTGGCGCCAGTTGCTCGCCGCAAAGTGGACTCTGCTTGCCATTATTGCCATCTGCGCTCTTTTTGGCATACTGCTGTCTTTTCTTCAGAAACCTTTGTACCGCGCGCAAACGTCGCTCGAAATTCAAGACATGAACGACAAATTCATGGACATGAAAGAGCTTGATCCAACTGATACAACGAATTACGGCGCTGAATCGTATCTGCAAACACAGATCCGTATTGCGCAAAGCCGTTCATTAGTGGAGCGTACCCTGGCCAAGCTATCACCCGCTGAAAGAATCCGTCTGGTGGAGGGTTCGACTGCCAGAACGTTCCCGCTACCGCAAGATCGTGAATACAAGGTGATCGCGAAACGCTTTGACGCAAGGCCTTCCCGACAGGCAAGAATTATAGACTTGAGCTTTGATTCTCCCGATGCGGCGGCAGGTGCGCATTTTGTAAATGCTTTAGCGCACGAACTAGCCGACTACAGCCTGGAGCGGCGTTGGAAAACCAGTCAGCGCACGCGTGAATGGCTCGAACGGCAGTTGGAAGATTTCCGCACGAAGCTTGAGAGCTCCGAGAAGGACTTGCAGGACTACGCTCGTGCTTCGGGCCTCCTCTTTACCTCGGACAAAAACAACGTTGCGGAAGCTAAGCTGCTTCAGGTGCAGGAAGAGTTATCGCGGGCGCAGGCCGATCGCATGCTGAAAGAGGCTAACTTCGATCGTATCAGTCAGAGTGAACCAGACGCACTGCCGGAAGTAATCGGCGATTATACCCTGCGTGAGTTACACGTACGGTTAGCCGATTTGAAACGGCAATATGCCGAGATGCAATCCATTTACACGCCGCAGCATCCGGCAGTCCTAAAGCTGGCCGCTCAGGTAAAGGAGATGCAGAGTATCTTCGGCCAGCGAACCGCCAGCATCGTGGGCACCATTAAGAACGAGTACAAATCGGCCGAGGCTCGCGAGCGGCTGGTTCAAGCCAGTTTCGATGTGCAAAGTAAGTTGGTGTCGACGCAATCGGAAAAGGCGGTTCATTACAACGTATTAAAGCGCGATGTTGAGACTAACCGGCAAATTTACGATTCGATGACGACGCGGATGAAAGAAGCTGGAGTCGCAAGCGCCATTCGCGCGACCAATATCATAGTGGTCGATCCGGCGTTGGCCGAGAATAAACCGATTTCCCCTAGTCTGCCGTTCAACGCCGCCGCCGGTGGATTGGCCGGCACTTTTTTGGGATTGATCTACATTCTATTCCGCGATAGAGCGTCGAGTACATTCAAGTCTCCAGGGCTCACAGCCCGGTATCTGCAAATCCCGGAGTTAGGCGCAGTACCGTCAGATGAGTATCTCCGGCAATTACCGGTCTTTTCGCGGGGCTTACAGACCTCCACGCTGCAACTGGCGTTTGACAAGAAGTCGACCTCGGCGGAGTCGTACCGGGCCATCCGGTCGTCCATTCTTTACCAGATGGGCGATAACAAAACCATTCGGTCGCTAGTGTTTACCAGTGCGGTGCCGGGAGAAGGGAAAACCACGGTGGTCAGCAATTTGGGAGCGGCCATGGCAACTTCCAGCAGGCGGGTTTTGGTAGTGGATGCCGATCTGCGCCGCCCAAGACTGCACGAGGTGCTGGGGGCGGAAAATGAACAGGGGTTGGCCGATCTTCTGAACGACGATCCTAACGTACACATTGAATTCAATCCAAGCCTGATTGCCGAAACATCGTTTCCAAATCTTTTTATTTTGCCCGCCGGCAAAGCTGGGTCGGACGCTCCTGAACTGCTTTCGTCCGACCGCTTACAAAAGGTGATGGGCGAACTTACTAAGTACTTCGACCTCGTACTTGTAGATACTCCTCCAGTGCTGCCTTACTCGGATGCCCGTAGCGTGGGGAAGATCGCCGATGGGCTTATCTTGGTGGTGCGGGCCGAATCTACGGATCGGAGAGCGGCGTTGCTGGCCCGTGACATCATTCTGCAAGACCGTATTCCTCTGCTTGGGACTATCTTGACGGATTGGAACGCTAAAAGGAACACACTGCATTATTACCGCACTTATAGAGCCGCGGCATGGGAAGCATAGTTCATCTCGAACCGGATGCTACGCTGCCTTCTCCCGCCCAAATAGGCGAGACGGCGGTGTTGACGCGTCTTGCCGGCAATACCGGTTGGAACATCGCAGGCTCCGGTGCGCCGCTGTTAGTCGCGATAGTGGCTATTCCTGTGCTGATTCGCGCGCTGGGCAACGATCGCTTCAGCATTCTAACACTGGCGTGGACATTGATTGGTTACTTCGGACTGTTTGATTTAGGGCTTGGGCGCGCACTTACAAAGATCATTGCCGAAAAGATTCGGTTCGCGCGTGAGAGCGAAATACCGGGGGCGTTCTGGAGCTGTTTGTTCCTGCTTGCTATCTTTGGCCTGGCAGGAACGCTTCTGGTAGGTGGCGCGGCAAGGTGGATTGCCTCATCCATCTTAAAGATTCCCGCGGAGTTGTTGTCCGAGACCATTACGGCTTTCTGGTTGATTGCAGCCGCCATACCACTGGTGAGCACGGCCTCGGGTCTGCGCGGTTGTTTGGAAGCGAGGCAGCGGTTTGCGGCGGTGAATGTGGTGCGGATGATGGTAGGCGTACTGGGCTTTCTGGGGCCCCTCGCCGTGCTGCCCTTTTCTCACAAGGTCTACGCCGTGATAGGCGCGTTGTGCGCCATGCGCGTGGTCACTTGGGTGGCTTACTTTTATCTGTGCGTGAATTCATGGCCGCGAATTTTAACTGAACGCCGGTGGGGCAACACACCACTCATGCCGATGCTCCGTTACGGCGGTTGGGTCACGGTGTCGAACATCATTAGCCCACTCATGGTTTCAATGGATCGATTCATGATTAGCGGGCTGATTTCGATCGGCGTTGTGGCTTACTACGTGACTCCGCACGAAATGATCACAAAAGCGCTGGTTGTACCCATGGCTTTGCAGACCGCTGTATTTCCCATTTTCAGCGGAAGGCTTGCTGCGGGGGATTCAGCCAGCACCGTTTATCGACGCGCGATTGACGGCATTTTGCTGGTGCTGTTTCCCACGTGTTTGTTGGTCATATTGGTTTCGAAGGAACTGCTCACCCTTTGGCTCGGCTCCGTTTTTGCTGGCCACAGTTTCCATGTCCTGATGTGGCTCGCCTTGGGAGTAGTCATAAACGGCGTAGCGCACGTTCCGGCCGCCGTTCTGCAAGGTGGAAACCGGCCCGATATATGCGCCAAACTTCACATGCTTGAACTCCCGCTTTATGCCGCAGGTTGCTGGTTCTTTATCAAGCACTTTGGAATAGAAGGCGCCGCCGTTGTCTGGGTGCTCCGGGTAAGCCTTGACGCACTTCTTCTGCTTTGGTTCGCGCGAACGTGGGTTCCAGGGCCGCCGGTGAATTTTCTTTCAACGGCTGCCGGTAGCGCAGTTATGGCCTTGGCGCTGTGGCTCGCCTACACAAATGTAAGCGTGGTAACGCGGCTTTCACTATTAGTCGCTGTCTTACTCGTTCTTGGCGTGATGAACTTCAACAAGTTTCGCCGCGTTATTCCGGGCGCATGATCTGGCTTTTTGGTTTTGCTCTGCTGGTGATGGCGCTGATGAATTTCTGCGTCTGTAAGTCGGTGTTGTTTCCGCCATTTGTATTTTGCGCATCGTGGGCCATGGTGATCTTCGGCTTGGAAACAGTGAAGGATGTTTATTATCCCGTGACGTCGCGAACGCTTTGGATTTACATCGTGGGAGCGGTCGCCTTCAGCGCGGGTGGATTGATCGCCGCATTGCTGAAAGTGCCCGCGCCGAAAGTGGAAACTGGAGGCGCGACGCCACATCACATCCAGATGTTGCTTGGTGGCACGCTGATTCTAGCTCTTCTGTTGCTGCCGCTTTATTGGGAATATCTGATGCAATTGACTGGCGGCATTTCAGCCACCTTCTGGAAGGATCTCAGAATGGCGACCCTGGAGCGGGAAAATTCCGATGAGCCTTTATCAGCTCCGCTTAATCTTACCGTCAGCCTGACGCCCATTTTTTCCATACTGGCGATGGTGAGCGTCTACGAGTTCTGCCGCTCCGGGAAACAGTTGTTCCGCACAGCTGCTCTAGTAGCCGTGGCGCTGATCTATCAGCTTGGCAGCACTGCCAGGTCTCAGGTGCTCACTCTGCTGCTGGGCCTTTTCAGTTGCATTTGGTTCCGTTACCCTAAGCTTGCAATGAAGTGGGGTGCGATCGGCGCAATCGCATTCGCGTTGCTCTTTGGCGTAAACCAGATATCCATGGAAAAAGTGGGAGCGCGAGCAGATGCTCCACTAGTGGAAAATCTTCCAAAGGTAGTTGAGGGTTTGGCTCTCTACTCCGAAGGCAGCTTGGTTGCGTTCGAGACCGCTGTGAGAAATCCGGGCCTTATCCCGAATAACTGGAAGCTATATCGCTATTTCATCCGAACATTGAACAAGTTTGGAATGGATATTGAGCAGCCAACGGCGTTTTTGGCCTATACATCGATTTCGAACGACGTGCAAGTAAACGTTTATACCATCTATTTTGCTTATTACATGCAGTACGGAATTTTAGGCACTATTATTATCATGGCGGCGCTCGGCTTCATCATGACTTATATATTCCGGAAGGCCTCGACTAACGACCCTCAATACGTATTGCTGTTCGGATCTGCTCTGTATGGCATTTTGATGACGTTTTTTGCCGAAGAATTCTTTCTCGAATTAGGTTTTTGGATCAAGACAATTGGTTTGGGATGGTTGATTTATCGGGTAGCTCCAAGAATGCTTGGTGCGAAGCATGAAAAGCTGCTTGCGGAGACTGCCTCGCAGTGACTGTAGTGGCCTATACTGCTGGCGTGAAATCTCCCAGCGCCCGCCTTCGGGTTCGGCAGTTTGCCCCATCGCTGCTGTGTCACGGAATCAAACTCGTGGAGCGGTCGATCCCCTGGGGTTCAACTATGCCGAAAGCGGCGATAAAACGCGCCATCTGGGCCCCGGCGACGGCGGCATGGCGTTTGAGTCAAATACCAACTTCGTATACAGGTTCGATGACCATCATCCAGCGCCAATTGTTCCCTGGCTACTTTTCTCCTACGTCGCTGTTTAAACGGCCGCTTGTGTTGGACGTTGATGATGCAATCTGGCTCAGCCGCGGCGGATCTCGCGTCCCGGAGTTGGCGCGCTCTTGTGAAGCGGTGATTTGCGGTAATTCGTTTCTGATGGAATACTTCCAACAGTTCAACAGCAATGTGAAGATGCTTCCGACAGCTGTGGATACCGATGTGGTGAAGCCCGTCGATTGTGACAACGAAAGAGCAGGCCAGGTAATCGGCTGGACAGGCAGCAGTGAGAACTACAGCTTTGTTTACGGCATTGAAGGCGCCCTGGCGCGAGTATTGGAGGCAAATCCTAAAGCTCGGGTGTTATTTGTCTCCGATAAGCCGCCGCGTTTTTCAAAGATTCCGCCCGCCCGTGTAGAGTTCGTCAGATGGTCGGTCACTGCGGAGGCCGAAGCCTTGCGCCGCATGACTGTAGGCATCATGCCGCTGGACGACACGCCATGGTCGCGGGGCAAATGCAGTTTCAAAATGCTTATCTACATGGCAGCAGGCATTCCAGTAGTGGCTTCGCCGGTCGGAATGAATGCCGACGTGTTACAGATGGGCGAAATCGGTTACGGCGTAAAAACGGAAAGTGATTGGACCGAAGGGCTGAATCATTTACTGCGGGATAGCGGCGTTGCAAAGCGGCTGGGTGGAAACGCCCGCGAGCTTGCGATTAAGAATTTCAGCTTAGACGTGCTAGGCAGGCGATTGGCCTCTCAATTATTTGAAATTCAAGATTCAGCCTCTCGGAAATGCTCCGCGACGCTTTGATAGGATGGCATCTAAGACACGCGGAGCTTGGCATAGATTCTTGGTAGATCCCACTACATTCTTAGAAGGTCAGCCGCTGAGTCTAAGAGATCAACGGCCGCCTCGGGTGACTGTCGGCATGTCTACCCGCAATAGCGAAGGCACGTTAGCGCTTGCTATTCAATCGATTCTGAATCAGGGATTTAGCGATTTCGAACTGCTGATTTGCGACGACAGCTCAACCGATGCTTCAATGGCCATCGCCCATTCGTTTGACGATCAGCGGGTGATTGCCTGGTCCGACGGGCTGCGGAAACCGCTTAGCGCGCGTTTAAATCAGTGCATTGCGCGGGCGCGCGGAGAATATTTTTTCCGGATGGATACCGACGACGTGGCATATCCGGACCGGATTGAGAAACAAATCGAGTTCTTGGACCAGCATCCCGAAGTGGATTTAGTAGGTGCTTTTGCATTGGTGTTTCGCGGCGATGGCGAAGCGGTCGGAAAACTCAGCGGGTCAGTCGCGCACGACGAGATTATTCGACGGCCGTTGATGGGCTTCCGCATGTGGCATCCTACCTGGGCCGGCCGCCTGACCTGGTTCAAGAAGCACCTCTATAAAGGGGATGTTCCCTACGCCGAGGATCAGGAATTGTTGTACAGGGCTTACGCAACCAGTCGTTTCGCGGTAATCCCCGAAATCATGCTTGGATATCGCCAGAACAAATTGGAAGTCGGCAAAATCATTAAGGCGCGCCAGTTCTGGTGGAGTATTATAGGAAACCATTTACACGGCTTCTACGGCTTCGTCAAAAAGATTGAACTTGGCGCAATAATCGCCGCCAAGCTTACGTTAGATTGTCTGGCGGTGGGAACAGGTCTCAATTACCGTCTGCTGCGTCATAGAGCGCGGCCTCTTACCGATGAAGAAACTACCGAATGGCGAAACCTTTGGCGCAGCCTGCAAAATTCTTCAGTGCAAACCCAAGACGAACTCACCTCCCTTAAGCAGTAACGCTTCCATTTTCCCCAATAAATGTGTGGTATCGCAGGGTTTCTTGAAACCCGGGGCTCGCGTTCGCGCGACCACTTAACTTCGACTATTCGTGTCATGACGGATGCGTTGTCGCACCGCGGACCTGACTTCGCGGATGTGTGGACGGATCTTTCCGCCGGTATTGCGCTGGGGCATCGAAGGCTCGCGGTCCTTGATTTGTCTCCTCTTGGTAATCAACCGATGCGTTCGCAAGACGGGCGGTATCTAATTGTGTACAACGGCGAGATTTACAACTTCCGTAACATTCGGGAGGAGCTTGAGGCAGAGGGTGCGCGATTTCACGGCGGCTCCGACACGGAAGTGTTGCTCGAAGGGATTGCCTGCTGGGGATTGGAGCGCGCATTGAGCAAGCTCAACGGAATGTTTGCCTTTGCGATCTGGGATTCAAGAGAGCGATCTTTGACGCTGGCCCGCGACCGCTTTGGCGAGAAGCCGCTTTATTACGGATGGTCGGGGAGTACATTTCTCTTTGCCTCAGAGCTGAAGGCAATGAAACGGCATCCCGATTTTGCCGGTCAGATTGACCCAATCGCCGTGAACGCATATTTTCGATTGAATTACATTCCCGCGCCATTGACCGTCTATCGCAACTTTTGGAAGTTGCTCCCGGGCGCCACTCTGAACGTTACGGCGGGAATGACAGGCGATACTGCCAAGCCAAGGCGCTATTGGTCTCTCGATCGAATATTCTCATCTTCGAGAACCGAATCCGCATCACCGGAAAAGTTAGAGTTTCTACTGCGCGATTCGGTAAAGCTCAGGCTTGAAGCGGATGTGCCGCTAGGTGCGTTTCTTTCCGGTGGAGTAGATTCCTCAACCGTGGTGGCCCTGATGCAACAGCAGACAAGCCGCCCGGTGAAAACATTCACGATTGGATTCGACGATGCTCCTAGTGAAGCGGTGTATGCGCGCGCGGTGGCCAGGCATTTGGGCACCGATCACACTGAACTGAGTCTTGGAGCGAGCGAGGCGTTAGACGTTGCGGCGAGATTGCCAGTGATGTTCGACGAGCCGTTCGCCGACAGTTCTGCCATTCCGACGCACCTTGTTTCAGCGCTGGCCAGGCGCCACGTGACCGTCGCGCTTTCAGGGGACGGCGGCGACGAATTGTTTTGCGGTTACACGCGATACATCTGGGCGAATAAGCTCAGCAAAAATCTTGGTTGGTTGCCGGGCGCAGCGAGAAGAGTGGCCGGCCGGGCAATAAGCGCGGTGCCCCCGCGCATGGCGTCCCGATTGATCGACAAACTTGCTGCCGTCCGAGGCGGCCCAAAACCAGATAATTCTCCCGGTGCTCTGCGGCGTCTCGGCGCGCTGATGCGATCGAAAGATGCCCAGGAAACTTATCTGTCACTAGTGTCGTCATGGGAGAACAATAGCTCGCTGGAGTGGATGGACACCGCCGGTGCAGGTTCTAAAGACCTGGTACGGCAATTGATGTACCTGGATGCAAAATTCTATTTGCCGGACGACATCTTAGTAAAGCTCGATAGGGCCAGTATGTCGGTGGCTTTAGAATCTCGCGTACCGTTGCTTGACCCTCAAATTATCGAATATCTGGCGGCCCTTCCTGAAAGTTACAACTTAAGTGGAGCCACTAAGCCGTCGCTGCGCAAAATTCTTTATAAGTATGTTCCCAAAGAACTGATTGAACGTCCTAAGATGGGTTTCGTTACCCCCGTAAGGCGCTGGCTGCGCCAAGGCTGGAAACAATGGGCGGAGGCCTATTTAAATCAGCGTCACTTAGCGAGTGCTGAGTATATAGATCCACAACTGATAAAGCGTGCGTGGACGGAGCATCTAAGCGGCAGGGCAAATCACGAAAACCAACTATGGGCCGTTCTCATGTTCGAAGCGTGGCAACAGGCTGAAAAGTCCGGCGCCCCACTGCTTGACCAAGCTGCCTGTCTAAATTAGCTTTCGAATTCCAAAAAACCGAACCGCCGCCGTTCGCACGAGCAATCTTTCGCTGGAGGCCAAAGTGGCAACTGCACGTGTACAACCACAACCCATACTGACAATCGATCCGATTGCATGCAGGCCAAGATTCACGGCCTTTCTAGTAGTCTGCACCGATCTGACGGCGCTGCTTATCGCTGCCTTTATCAGCATCTATGGGCGCTGGATTCTGAATGGCCAATATCAACCTATTTCGTATTTCAAGCTGTGGCCGTTACTGGGTGCTTTCCTCCTGGTTTACAAGTTGCGCGGCTTGTACCCGGCGCTTGGCTTGAATGAAATTGAGGAGTTACGCCGCCTGATCACCTCCACCACAATGGTGTGGGTAACGCTCGCCGCCATCATCTTTCTATTGCGCGATGCGTTCCGCTATTCCCGTCTGGTCTTCCTTTCAATATGGCTTATTTCTATTGTGCTGCTCCCTTTGGGCCGCGCTATGCTTCGGCGCATTTGTGGAAAACGGCATTGGTGGGGCATGCCGGTCGTTGTCTTGGGCGAAGACGATATTACACAGAAAGTCGTTTGTTCATTGAGGCAACGGCCGGAACTGGGGCTCCGCCCCGTGGCCGTGCTTGCCGACGATTTGATCCCCGGCTCCGCTATTGACGGGGTGATCGTATTGGGCAGCGTCCGCATGGCGCCCAGCGTGGCTCGGGATTACAACATTCATTGCGCCGTCGTCGCCCTTTCGCGCCTGCAAGACGATAGGCTTTCTGCGCAATTCGTCAAATACGCAGGGGTATTCCCAACCGTACTCGTCGTGGCCAACATGTCTGGCCTCTCCACCTTGTGGGTAGAAGCCTACGGCCTTGGGCAATACCTAACCTTGCGAGTGCGGCACGGGTTGAGGATGCCGGGCCCACTGTTTCTCAAGCGGTCTTTAGATATTTTCCTATCGGCGCTGGCGGCCGTCATCCTCTTGCCAGTCCTTGCGGCAATTGCCCTCGTTGTGAAATGTACATCGCACGGCCCGGCTTTCTATGGGCAGACTCGTGTGGGGTTCGATGGATGCCGCTTCAAGGCTTGGAAGTTCAGAACCATGGTCGAGGATGCGGATTTCATTCTGCGTCGGTATCTGGACGAACATCCCGAGTACATGCTGGAGTGGACGCGCGATCACAAGCTGAAGAACGATCCGCGGGTGACGCGCATCGGGCGCGTCTTGCGGCGAACCAGTATCGACGAACTGCCCCAACTCTGGAATGTATTAACGGGTGAGATGAGCCTGGTAGGCCCGCGCCCCATTGTGGAGGCGGAGATAGTGAAGTACGCGGACGATTTTCAGACCTACTCCAGAGTTCCGCCCGGAATCACGGGCCTGTGGCAGGTTTCAGGCCGCAATAATACGACCTATGCGGAGCGTGTTGAGTATGACACTTATTACGTGAATAATTGGTCGCCCTGGCTTGACGTTTACTTACTGGCGAAGACCGTGCAGGCGGTATTTGCAAAAAATGGGGCATATTAGGCGCGCGTCAAATGAAAATAGCTTACTTGGTAACTAGAGCCAATCACGGCGGAGCGCAAGTTCATATATTAGAGCTTGTAAGGCCACTTAGTAAACTGCATGACATTATTGTCTACACGGGTGAGACTGGTTACCTTACCGCGGCACTGAGCGCCTCAGGCGTGGCTTGGGAACAAATACCGCAATTGGTGCATCCCATCGCCCCGTGGAAAGACGTAAGCGCGGTTCGGGCGTTAAAAAAGCTGTTGATGCTGCAAGCACCCGATTTGTTGCACTCGCATACAGCGAAAGCGGGCATCGTGGGCCGGATTGCCGCTCGGGCTTGCGGCGTTCCAAGTGTCTATACGCCCCACGGCTGGACCTTCTCAGAACGCTCAACGTGGCCCAGGCGCGTGGTTTCTTGGCCGGTCGAGTGGGTATGCAAGAGCCTACCCTCCTGGGTCATTACAGTGAGCGAATGGGAATTCCGGTTTGGCAAGAGCGCGGGCGTTATGAAAGACGGCCGGTCGGCCGTAATTCCGCATGGAATCAGCGATTCGGTTCACCAAAAAATTAGCGTTCGCGATCGCGGTCCCGTCAGGATTGTCATGGTCGGGCGGTTCGAGCGGCCGAAGGATCAACTCTCGCTAGTGCAGGCGTTCTCCATGCTCGACAAGCGCGTGCCAGTGGAACTGACTCTGATCGGCGACGGACCGGCGCAACAAGAAGTCAGGAACTTAATCCGCGACCGGAATCTAAAGTCGGTAAGTCTCTTGGGCAGCCGCAACGACGTTGCCGAACTGCTGCCCACCATGGACATTTTGGTGCTGGCTTCCCGTAGCGAGTGCTTTGGACTTTGTTTGGTTGAGGCGATGCGTGCGGGGCTGCCCGTTATCGCGGCCAAAGCGGGCGCTATCCCGGAAGTAGTGGACGACGGCGAAACCGGATTGCTTTATGAAAAAGGCGACACCGTGCAACTGAAGCGCCAGTTGCAAAGGTTAGTGAGAAGTGCCGATCTGCGCGCTCGAATGGGCCGCGGAGGCAGACTCCGCTATGAACGCGAGTTCACCGCGGAACGCATGGTGAGGCGGACAGAGGCTCTGTACAAAACTATTGTACGGTCACCTTACCCAGCAGATAACGCCGGTTCTGCGCTGGAAGCGGCAGAGGAAGAGCGAATACTGGATTTCCTTCCGAATCGCCAATAGAAAGCCACAAATCATAATTGCCTCGCGGAAGAGAACCGGTATTCAGCTCGAACGAACGGCTCTTGAGCAGATCGCCCGGCAAAACACTTTTCACGTTGAAACTCCGATCCACCAGCGTCTTTTCACGGCTGGAAGACCCGGCACTCCGTAACGTAAAAGCGACGTACCCCCCTTTGAGGCAAGGCGCAACACCGGCATTGTGGATCTCGTAGCCGATGCTGTTGGGTCTCCCGCTCAAAAGACTTTCCGGAAGTGCAACGCGGTCGATCACCAGGCGATAGCCTAGCCGCCCGTTTATCCTTGAAATAAGCGCGCTGTTCTCCTTCAGGAATTCATACGCGTGCCAGTGCGCCGACACATAGCTGGCGTGATAAGCCTCCACTGCCTCGGCGTACTTTCGGCCTTTGTCCCAATAGCCGTTGTCTCGCGGGATGTCGTAGTACTGCGATTCCAAAATTACCGGACGCGTGCGCCAGAACTTCTGCGCCAGCGCCGCGCTCAGATAGGCATTCTCGTCGCGGCCTACCAGAATGCTGTCGTCGCGCAATGTCAGCCCATGATCTTGGCAATAATCGATCAACGCTTCTCCGCGCCCCTGCAAGGTGAAATCGTCGTTGCACACAAGCAGAGTGTGCGGAAAATTCTTGCGGTACAGATCGATGATCCGGCGCACAGTTTCGAAATCGTATGGCCGGCCTGAACTGTACAACGTATGTCCTTCGCCCCAAACGCCAAAGCTGCCGACGTCGATGAAGTCAATCCAAGGCTTGCCATCGTAACGCGCCGCTATTTTGCCTAAGAAGCGGTCGAGAGCCGCCAGAAAGACGGCATCGCCGTAATCCGGCTCCCAATGTTTGCTCTGGACCGCCACGCGCCCCGGCTCAAAGTAAACGCCCTTCGCTCCCTCCTTTTTCACCCATTCCGGTGTGGCGAACACCGGCTCTTGCGACTCCGCCGAAGTAAAACGGAATGCAATGCGTTTTCCATGGCGGAGCCACGTCTGCGCCGGTGTATCGATCAGATCCCAACGAATTTGGCCCTCTTGCGGTTCAAGAACGGACCACGGCAAACGCAAATAGGCGACTGCCATACCGGGAAACCCATCAAGCGCGTCGTCGGAGCCCAACTCGCGTCCGAATTCCTCTAGCTTGTTGTCGTAGTAGTGAAATACCCAACCCATACCCGGATTGATAAGAGCATGGCCATTATCCCCGAGCGAAATTGTGCGTCCGTTCCAGGCATTGAATGCCGCTGGCGAAGGCAGCAACACTGCATACAACAGAATTAAGGCACGCTTCAAATGCACTGCTCTCATACGGCCAAGGGCATTCCAGCGCGCTTGCTTTAAACTACCAATGAAGAACATCGCGAACTTTGTGGGCCTGGCGCTTGCTAACGATGAACTCCTGCCCGTTATTCAGAGTAATCAGCCAGCGCTGGCTGGTGAGCATGCTCATTTTTCGGATCTGATTAATGTTCACAAGGGCATTGCGATGGATCCGGCGAAAAGAACCGGTACCCAGCCGCTCCTCCAGGATTTTCAGATTATGGGTAGCAAGATAACGTTGTTTGGCGGTCAAAATCCAGACCAGGTCGCCGTCGGCTTGAAACGCTAGGACTTCGTCGGGATTTAAGATGAAGAACTCTTCGCCGGCTTTGCCCACAATTTTTTGCAGGCGCGATTCGCGGACGGCATCAGACGGGACAACTTGCTGGAGTTGGGCGATATTTTCAGCAACGGCTTGAGCGTCGCGGCGCAGGCGGCCGGCTCGTTCCACCGCTTGCTGAAGTCGCAGCCGACCCACCGGTTTGAGCAGATAATCGACTGCGCCGGCTTCGAAGGCGCGGATGGCGTGCTGATCAAAAGCCGTCACCATAATCACGACCGGCATGGAACCGCCGGTCAAGTGGCGCAGCAGTTCGAAGCCGCCCATCACGGGCATCTGCACGTCCAGGAAGACCAAATCAGGCTTCTGCGCAGAGATTTGCAGAAGAGCAACCTCGCCGTTTTCCGCCTCGCCTACGAGTTCAACGCCGTTCAAGGATTCCAATTCCTCGCGCAGGATTTTGCGCGCAATAGGCTCATCGTCGACTATGAGGGCGCGGAGCTGGGGCAACGCCCCGATTGTACGACCAATTTGTGGACACTTGATAGATTTGGACGATGTCCAGTCCATAAATGGCTATAAATGGACTATCTCCGCAGATGAACGGGATCCGCGTCCGGCAGCATTGCCGGCTCGCAACTCTCGTGCTGGGCAGCTGTCGGGATGGCGAAACTTACGGTTGAGCCGTTTTCGCAGGAGTCGATTCTGAGCTCGGCGGCGGTGCCGTACGATAATTGTAAGCGGCGGCGGACATTATCGAGGCCGATACCGGCACCCTCGTCATAGGCCGCGAGCTTGGTTTGATCGAAGCCCAGACCGGTATCGGAAACGGATATGCAGAGCTTTCCATCGGCGGCATTTGCATACAGAGTGACTCGACCCTTACCGGGTTTTAGAGCCACGCCATGTTTGACGGCATTCTCAATGAGCGGCTGAATGGAGAGTACCGGAATGAGCACGGAGAGAGCGGAGTCGCTAACGTCAATAGAGGTTTCCAGACGGTCGCCCAGACGAAGCGCTTCGATTTCCAGATAAGCATTGACGATCCGCAGTTCCTCCGATAAGGGGATTACGATCCGTTCGCCTCCCAGGAAGTAACGAAAGATTTCGGCCAAGTTGAGGACCAAGCGGCGAGCCTCTTCGGAACGGCGATCAATGGTGCCGTAAAGGGTGTTCAGGGCATTAAACAGAAAATGCGGGTTGATTTGAGCCTGCAATGCGCGCAACTCGGCTTGCGTGGCCAGACGTTTTAGTTCTTGTGAGCGAAAGCGTTCCACCTGTTCAACAATGGCGGCGCCCAGCTGGCGCATGTCTTCCAGATCTTCGCTCAGGTAACGCTGGCGGCCACGGCGGGTGCCGATGAGAATCAGGTGCGGCTCACCGCTGGAAAAACGGAGTGGGATCTGAGCTTCAGACCATGGGAATTTCGAGGCGGTATATTTGCCGAACAAGACGGCGGGTTGCATCGATGCGCCCGGCGGCCCGCTATTTTGTTCGGCAAGAATGGTGACTCGAAATTGATCTGTCCGCAAATGCGCGGCCACTTCACCAGCGGCTTGGAGAAGTAGATCCTCCTCCGAGCGGGCGCTCGAACTGAGCCGATTGATGGACACCAGGCGCGGCTGCAGGCTTTGACGCCGAAAAAGTACGCGGCCAATCCAGCGCTGAAGGATATTACGGATGTGAGCAAACAGGATTAGCGAGAGGCAGAATGCCACCAGCGCCAGCCCCATCAGAAACATATTGGACCTAACAACACCCCAGAGCCGGAACTTCTGATTAAGAAACAAGAGGACCGCCAGGTAAGCAGCGGCCAGACCGGAGTTCATCAGAAAACGAATAAAGGTATCGAGGAGCAGAAAGCGGTAATCCTGCAGAAGAACGACTAGAGCAACCGGGATGCCGACGTGGTGCCAAGTGATTTCGGCCGACCAGGGAGAACCAACATGCTGGTAGCCGAAGTGGACAAAAGAAGAGGTGAACAAGAGAAGGCAGGCGAGCGCAATCCGGTCAGCTCGATTGAGCGGGGCAATGGGATCTCGCCGGGTGGAAAAGAACGCCGCTGCACTCAGTACCCCAAAACCGCCGGCCATCAGGATGATGGCCCATTGGTGAAGGTTTGGGCCGCTCAAAAACAGCTCGCTGCAGTGCAATAGGACGGCAGTGGCGCTAAGAGCATAACCGGCTTTAGTGAGAGCCCTTTGGCGATCCCTGAGCGTGACATGCAGCAGGACCGCGGGCAGCAGGCTTAAGACGGAAAAGTTTACGGTCATCACCGCTTCGAATGAAAGCAGAGCGGCGCTGCCAGGAGCTAGAGCGATAAGTGAGCCGGCGTTCCACGAAAAGGCAAGAAAGGCCGCCAAAATGGAGAGCTTGGTACGGCGGATACCGTGGGAGCGGCGGTCGCGGATGAAGAGAATGATGATGAAGGCGAACAGCAACAACCCGGCGGTATGGCCGATCGTGTTGATCAGGATAGGATCCCGAAGATTTTCGCCTAACAACATCCGCTAACCTCACGATACGTCAGGTGGCAACGGTACACTGAACTGACGGCATTCCCCACGCTCTCTGTCTGGGTTGACTGCCGATTCAAGTTTATGAAAATTCACGAGTATCAGGCGAAGGCGATTCTCGCCAAATACGACGTCCCTGTGCCGCGCGGGGAAGTTGCCTACACAGTTGAAGAAAGCGAAGCGGCCGCAAAAAAGATCGGCGGCAGCGTGGTTGTGAAAGCGCAGATTCACGCTGGCGGGCGCGGAAAGTGCGGCGGCGTAAAGATTGCGAAAGATGCCAGCGAAGCGGCCGAAATCGCCAAAAAAATGCTCGGCATGACGTTGATTACACATCAGACGGGCCCCGAAGGCCGTCTGGTTCAGCGTCTGTTGATAGAAGAAACGTTGCCGATTGAACGCGAGTTGTATTTAGGAATCGTGCTCGACCGGGCGTTAGGCCAATCGGTGTTCATGGCCTCCAAAGCGGGTGGCATAGATATTGAAGAAGTCGCGGATAAAACGCCGGAATTGATTCTTCGGGAACCATTGACTCCAGATCAGCCGCTACAGCCTTTTCAAGCGCGGAAGTTGGCGTTCGGGATGGATATTCCGGCAACGAGCGTTGCGGCTGCCAGTGCGGCTATGATCGCGCTTTCGAAGGCTTATGACGCTATCGACGGATCGCTGGCGGAAATTAATCCGTTCATTCTCACCAAAGACGGTAAAGTATTCGCGCTCGATGCCAAGATCAACTTGGACGATAACGCCCTTTACCGTCACAAAGATCTGCTGGAGTTGCGCGATTTCAATGAGGAAGACCCGCTGGAAGTAGAAGCTTCGCGCTTTGGTTTGAACTACATCAAGCTCGACGGCAACATTGCGTGCATGGTGAATGGCGCCGGGTTGGCTATGGCCACCATGGATATTATTAAGTACGCTGGCGGACAGCCGGCCAACTTCCTGGATGTGGGCGGCGGGGCGAATGCGGAGCAGATTAAGAATGCATTCCGGATTCTGCTGTCGGATCAAAGTGTGAAAGCGGTGCTGATCAACATCTTCGGCGGCATTTTACGCTGCGACACTTTGGCGAACGGGGTAATTTCAGCGGCGCGCGAACTGGGAATAAAGATCCCCGTGGTGGTTCGCATGGAAGGGACCAACGTGGAATTGGGGCGGCAGATTCTTACGGAATCGGGTTTCAACTTCACCGTGGCCGACGGCATGAAAGACGCTGCCGAAAAGATTGTGGGGCTCGCGAAATGAGCGTATTAGTCAACGAAAACACGCGATTATTGTTCCAGGGTTTCACCGGCCGTGAGGGAACGTTTCACGCTGAACAAGCAATTAAGGCCGGAACGAGCGTGGTGAGCGGCACGACGCCGGGTAAAGGCGGGCAAAAGCACCTTGACCGGCCGGTGTTCAACACTGTCGAACAAGCCGTCAAAGCTACCGGGGCGAACGCCTCGGTCATTTTTGTACCGCCTCCTTTTGCCGCTGACGCCATTATGGAAGCAGCCGATGCGGGACTGCCCCTGGTGGTTTGCATCACGGAAGGTATTCCAGTTATCGACATGATTCGCGTGCGCGCTTATCTGCAAACGAAGCCCGCCACTAGACTGGTTGGGCCGAATTGTCCGGGCGTGATTACGCCGGGCAAATGCAAAATCGGTATCATGCCGTGGCATATTCATAAGCCTGGACATATCGGCATTGTTTCGCGGTCCGGGACGCTCACTTATGAGGCTGTTGGGCAGTTAACTCGGCTCGGAATTGGTCAATCCACTTGCATTGGTATCGGCGGCGATCCTATTATCGGGACTTCATTCACGGATGCCATTAAGCTATTCAACGAAGACCCCGATACCCACGCCATCATCATGATCGGCGAAATCGGCGGCAGCGCCGAAGAGACTGCGGCTGAGTACATCAAGGCGAATGTGAAAAAGCCTGTGGTCGGATTCATTGCCGGCCAGACCGCTCCACCCGGACGCCGCATGGGACACGCTGGCGCCATTATTTCCGGTGGTTCCGGCAAAGCGGAAGACAAGTTAGCGGCCATGAAAGACGCCGGAATTGTGGTTTGCCCATCGCCGGCGGTACTGGGCGAGAAGATGCAGCAAGCACTGGGCGTCGGTAAATAGCGAATAGAGGGAATGCCTTGGAACGTACGTTTGTGATTATTAAGCCGGATGCCGTAAAAAACGGCTACACCGGAGAGATTTTGACGATGATTCAGCAGGCGGGCTTTCGCGTGGCCGGCCTGAAGCAACGGCGACTCACAAAGCCTGAGGCCGAGGCGTTTTATTCAGTACATAAGGAACGGCCGTTTTTCACAGGGCTAGTAACCTTTATGACCGAAGGTCCGGTTGTAGTCCTGGCGTTGGAACGCGAAAATGCCGTTGCGAAGTGGCGCGAACTCATGGGGGCAACGAATCCGGCCAATGCGGCTGATGGCACTATCCGCAAAAAGTTCGCGGAGAACATTGAGCGGAATTCAGTGCATGGCTCTGACGCTCCCGAGACGGCGTTGCAGGAAATTCCGTTCTTTTTCAGTGTGAGTGAGCTGCTGTAAAAAATGGCCGCAACGGGATTGTTCTCGTTGCGGCCATTTGCAAACAATCTGTTTTGTTTACGCTACCTTCGGCTCGTAAACGGTCACATCAAGGGCGCTGGCTAGCGCCTTTCTCGTTTTCTCAGCCAGATTGCGTAACTTGGCATGCTTCGGGCGGCTCAGCTTCTTTTCGACGCTGCGGCGCGCTCTCAACAGGCGAATACGGACTGCCGTTTCGGACCAGCCGTGCTGGCGCGCGATTTCCTGAACCTTGTAACCTTCAATGTAATGCCCTTCGAGAACCACGCGGTCATTTGGTTTGCACTCGTTCAAAATGCGTTTCACATCGATCGCTGCCATATTCATGCGCGGCGGAGCCTGCAATTCCGGCAGCGTTTGGGTCTGCGGTTCACGGCGCAGAAAGGTTCGATGAATGTTAAGGGCAATACTATTGGTCCAGGTCAATACCAGGTTCGGATCGCGAAGCTGTTCGCGGCGCTCCCATCCTTTCGCCCAGGCTGCCTGGGCCGTATCGAGTGCAGCGTCGTAAGAAAGTCCGCGAGACACTAAGAAACGTACCGTCAGGTTAAAGCCCCGTTGATACGCCCTGCCGTATTCTTCAGTTGTCATTTTGGGTTTTACCGCTCCTAAAAAATTTTTCTCGTAAGAAAGCTCTCAAACAGTGATCAAACTGATTGAAAGTCCGAATGCTCCGCCGTGCGGTCATCCTGGTGAGCTCTACTGCTGCTCACCAATGGAATACAAACAGGCAGTTTGAGGGCCAACCAACCGACCGCAGCAGGACTCTTTATAAAGGGCTAAATTTCAATAGATTAGAGGGCATACTTCAACCATTTCCTCGTCTATTTAAGATCGTGACGCGCAGCAATTCTTTCCGGCTGATGCAAAATTTGCTGAGTAGGGCGAAGTTTTGTTGTTACCTTTTCCGCGCAAATGAAAACGGCCACCCGCTGAATGCAAGGTGGCCGTTCACATGGAGAAGGTTTAAGCGCTCTTTCAAACTGCGAAAGAAGCTGAGGGGAAAGCTATTTGCCTACGGTCTCGGACTGATCGGCAGCGGGAGTCTCAATCTTTTCGGGCTTCTGAAACTCTTCGGTCGCCTGCCGCATACTGTCCTTAAATGAGCGGATGCCTTTGCCTAGTCCCTGCCCTAATTCGGGAAGTTTCTTTGGGCCAAACACGAACAACGCAATCACCAGGATGATCAACAGGTGGGTGGGTTGTAATAGTCCTTCAATCATGGGTATCTCCGCAATCAGGCGGTCGCGCATACCGACCTGCCTCTTTAAGTATATATGACAAACCGCCCATTAGAGCGCCGGATTACGAATGACGGGCGAAATTAAGGGCCATCAAGCGTGTTGACATCGGCCAGAGGGTCGGCTATAGTTTCCTAAAGTACTGAACTATCAACGAGTTGACTCTTCCACGCCCGGTTCTTCCATGAGAAAATCTAAAGATGGCTGCTGGGGGATGGATAGGCTCCTGCCAAGTGGCTCACGTAATGCCCCGGGACAGCGACTCGGGAACGATGCGACTTATGGCTGGCCCAACTGAGAAGTATGTCGATACACCTGGAACCCTTGATAGTGAAGACTATCAGGCGTTTCTAGACGACTACAGTAATCAATTCGCGTCCAGCGAAGGCCAGATCCTGCACGGTCATGTGCTGAGTGTGTCCGATAAAGAAGTGATTGTCGACATCGGACGAAAGACCGAAGGCTTAGTACCCGCGCCCCAGTTTCAATCGGTGGGGGGCAAGCCGAATGTCAACACTGGCGACACCATTGAAGTGATGATTGACCGCAGCGGCAATCAGGTCGAAGGTTACATTCTTCTTTCGTATGAGCGGCCGCATAAGCTTCATATTTGGGAGACGCTTGAAAAAGCCGCAACTGAAGGAACGCCCGTAACCGGTCGCGTAGTCAACAAAATCAAGGGTGGCCTGGCGGTCGATATCGGAGTCATCGCGTTCTTGCCGAGTTCACAGGTGGAAGTTCGTCCAATCCATAATCTTGATATCTATGTAGGAACCGACATAGACGTCCGAGTTCTGAAGCTGAACAAGCGCCGGGGAAATGCCGTAGTCTCACGCCGCGTATTGCTGGAACACGAAGTGGAATCGCGAAAAGCGAACGCCTTAGCCACCATCCACGAGGGCGGCGTGGTAACCGGCACGGTAAAGAATCTGACCGATTACGGTGCCTTTGTGGACCTGGGGGGAATTGACGGTCTTCTGCACGTCAGCGATTTAAGTTACGGGAATGTCACTCATCCATCGGCGGTTGTGCAGGTTGGCGATGAAATTACGGCTAAGGTTCTCAAAGTAGATAAAGAGAAAGAACGCATTTCGCTTGGGTTGAAGCAACTGAATCCCGATCCCTGGCTGAGTATTGAAGCGCGCTATCCATCGCAGAGCAAGGTGCTCGGCAGAATCGTCAGCGTGACTGACTACGGGGCGTTCGTTGAGCTTGAGCCAGGCGTTGAAGGGCTCATCCACATCTCGGAAATGACGTGGAGTCGCCGCATGAAGCATCCCGCCAAAGTGGTCAAGGCCGGTGACCAGGTAGAAGCCATTGTGCTCAAGATCAAGCCCAAGGAACGCCGGATCTCGCTCGGTATCAAACAACTTGAAGCCGACCCGTGGACCACAGTAGCCGATCGCTATAGTATCGGCTCGGTGGTTGAGGGACGCGTGCGCAAGCTGGCTGAGTTCGGCGCCTTCGTGGAAATTGAAGAAGGCATCGATGGCTTGGTACATATCTCCGATATGTCGTGGACGGCGCACGTAAAACATCCATCGGAGCTCGTGAAGAAGGGACAAGTCGTCCAAGCGGCGATTCTGAACATCGATGCGCCCAACAGGCGCTTGTCGTTAGGCATAAAGCAGCTACAGCCCGACGCCTGGGAGACTTTTTTCCGAACCCACCAGATTGGCGACGTGGTTCGCGGAAGGGTATGCCGTACCGCGCCATTCGGCGTCTTTGTGGAATTACTGCCCGGCGTGGAAGGCTTGTGCCACCGAAGTGAGATTACCGGCGAAGCCGGCAAGCGGCCTCCGCTCAAACAGGCTGTAGAAGACACCGCGCTGCCGGTAGGCGAGGAGTTCGATTTCAAAGTAGTGAAGATGAATGAGCCGCAAAGGCGAATTGGGCTCAGCTTGCGCGCCATCACGGATGAAGACGAGCAGAGCCGGCTTCAGGATTATAAGCGGCAGGCGGCAGCGGCCACATCTACGGTGGGAGACGCCATCAAGCAACACAAGTCAGACGACAAGAGTTGACAGGAAGAATCGGGAAACTGAGTATATATGACAAAGGCTGAGCTGATCGAGGAAGTATCGAAGGTAGTCGAGATGACCCGGAAGGATTCCGAAACGATAGTGGAAACAATCTTCGACAGTATTGTCAACAGCCTTCACAAAGGCGAAAAGATAGAGATCCGCGGCTTCGGCAGTTTCCGGACGCGGCAGCGCCAGCCAAGGGTGGGAAGAAATCCAAAGACCGGTTCGCGCGTTGAAGTCGCCGCCAAGCGCATTCCGTTTTTTAAACCGAGTAAAGAATTGCGCGACCTGGTGAATGGCATCGCCAAAACGGAGACCGCTGCCGCGGAGCCGGACAAAGATCATTTCGCGCACGTGGGAGATGGTTCAACCCACAATTAGGGCGTTACGAGATCATGGATTATTTGTGGGCGCCCTGGCGTTCCACTTACCTGAGTGACAAGCGGGACAGATCAAGATGCATATTCTGCCTTGCCGCTGAATCGGGTGACGACGCGCAAACGCTCGTGGTGCATCGGGCACAATTCAACTTTGTCATTCTGAACCGGTATCCATACACCAGCGGCCATCTGATGATTGCTCCTTACCTGCACGTCTCCAGATTGAACCAAATTAATGAAGAGACCAGTACCGAGATGATCGGGCTGGCCCGCTGTGCCGAAAAAACGCTTGAGGCTATCTACCGGCCCCAGGGTTTGAACATGGGCATGAATTTGGGCGAGGCCGCGGGTGCCGGTATTGAGCAGCACATCCACCTCCATATGCTGCCGCGCTGGCTCGGCGACGCGAACTTTATGACAACCCTCGGAGATACACGTATTCTGCCTGAAGCCCTGGAAGATACATACGCGAAGGTGAAGGCCGGTTTCGCCGGCCTTTCTTCTAAGACGCCAGCCAAATGAACTGATAGGCACAGCGCCGGTTCGCGCTTAGCGAATATCGATCTTTAAGATCGCATCGGAATGGTTGTGCCGCCAATCCCAATAGCGTTCACGTTCACGTTCGCTTGCACGGTCCCATTCTATCGCTGGTCTGTGGCGCTCCTCCCAGTACATGTGCCAGGCGCGGTCTTCATGTCCGTTCCATTCGTGGTAGTCCTTGTGATGTCTGTCGTAATAACGATGATCGCCGTCGTGGTGATCGTCGCGGTCGTGGTGATCGTCACGATCCTGGGCTGCTGCATACGAAGGAACAAGCAGCGCCCCGGCGATCGATAAGCAAATGGCAAGTTTTTTCATTGTGCAAAAGAGGTCTCCAACCCCTGAAAGATAGACTCGGGCAATTACGGCACGTTACTCGGCCGTAGTACCACTACGAACACACAGGAGTGAAGAAACCACTAGAGGCAAAAGGAGAGGATGGCGCTGCCCGCTCCGCCCACCATCGGAGATATACGCATTCTTTCCTGAAGCCCTGGAAGATAGATACACGAAGGGAAGGCCAGCTTCGCTGGCCTCCCCTCTAAAAACGCCGGCTAAGTGAGCTGACAGACAGAGAGCGTCGGCGCTCAGCGAATGTCGATCTTTAAGATCGCATCGGAGTGGCTATGCCGCCAGTCCCAATACCGTTGCCGGTCGCGTTCGTTCGCGCGTTCCCAATTGACGATGGGTCTGTGGCGCTGATCCCAGTAGGCGTGATAGGCGCGATCTTCATGATCGTTCCATTCGTGGTAGTCCTTGTGATGTCTGTCGTAATAACGATGATCGCCGTCGTGGTGATTATCGCGGTCCTGGGCTGCAGCATACGAAGGAACAAGCAACGCCCCGGTGATCGACAAGCAAATGGCAAGCTTTTTCATTGTGAAAGAGGTCTCCCAACCTCTGAAACCTAGAAGTGGGCAGCACGAGGCATTACTAGCTCGTAGTACCACTACCATTAGCGCACGGTTCGAAGGTATTTATACGCCATTCGAGAAAAGATTTGGCAATATTCGCGGAGAGGCTCACTCACCATGGTGTTGTTGTAGCCTTACTGATATGTTCAAAGGTTTCGCACTCCTCCTGTTGGCGACCGGCCTAGTGCCGGCCAAAGCACCGGAATGGAAGCAATTATTCAACGGTAAGAATCTCGACGGTTGGAAGCATGTTGGGCCGGGCGAGATGACCGTCGAAGACGGGCTTATCCACCCCCATGGCGGTATGGGCTTGCTGTATTGGACCGGCAACAAACTGGGCGATTGCGTGATTCGCGTGGTGTACAAAATGCGCGACAAGAATGACAACTCCGGGGTATTTGTACGCATTCCTGTGGCGCCGACCGAGCCTTGGATGCCGGTTAACTACGGCTATGAAGTACAGATTGATAATCATCCGGAAACAAGCAAAGAGGACGAGTATCACATTACCGGCACCCTGTATTCATTGACAAAGCCGTTGGCTAAACCGGGCAGACCGGGCCCCGAGTGGAACACCATGGAGATTACGCTCGACGGGCCCCGCACGATCGTCACGGTCAACGGCGAAAAGGTCACGGATTACACCGAGGGCGAACCGGTTCCGCCAAGGAAATTCGATTTCGAACCGCAGCGCGGACCGAGGCCCAATTACGGCTACATCGGGCTGCAAAATCACAGCGACAACGACATCGTGTTTTTCAAGGAAGTTGCCGTAAAGGCGCTCCGGGCCGGAGAGAAGTAAGCTCACTCGAATACCAGTGAGCATTCCAACGGTACCGGCCACTACCGGACTCAAACGGGGCATGGGACTGTTTCCTGCCCTCGCTTCCAACATGTTGAACATGGTGGGAGTTGGCCCCTTTCTCACCATACCGTTGATGCTGGCTGCCATGGGCGGCCCACAGGCGCTGTTGGGCTGGATCGCAGGCGCCGTGATTGCCTTGTGCGATGGCCTGGTTTGGGCGGAACTTGGCGCCGCCATGCCCGATTCGGGCGGCTCTTATGAATACCTGCAAAAAGCCTTCGGAACGCGGTCGCTCGGAAGGCTCATGGGATTTTTGTTCCTGTGGCAAGTAATGCTGGCTGCACCCTTAACAGCTGCCTCGGGCGGATTGGGGTTTGCCGATTACGCCGACTTTCTTCATCCGCTCAGTCAAACGGCACATACTTTGCTGGCCATGGGTGTTTGCCTGCTTTCAACTCTTTTGCTTTATCGTGACATCAAATCGATTGGCAAGATATCGGGAGTGCTTTGGGTAGGTCTGATGCTGACTATCGGAATCATCATCTGGGGCGGAGCCACGCACTTCAACAGTTCGCTCGCGTTCAGCTATCCCAAAGACGCGTTCGGCATCGGTCCCGCATTCTTTACCGGGCTGGGCAGCGCAACGCTGCTGAGCATGTACAATTTCAGCGGTTACTTCAACGTTTGTCTGATTGGCGGAGAGATTGAGAAGCCTGTTGTGAATATTTCGCGGGCGATTCTGCTCTCGATCGCGGTGCTGACAATCCTTTATGTAGCCATGACTCTTTGCATTATTGCCGTCGTGCCGTGGCATGAAGCAATGAACTCGTCGGCCGTAATCTCACTCTATATCTCGAAGCTGTATGGCGTTAAAGCGGCGAATTTCATGACTGGTTTAGTTCTCTGGGTGGCCTTTGCTTCAGTGTTTTGCGTGTTGCTGGGCTACACCCGCGTGCCGTATGCCGCAGCCGTGGAGGGGCACTTCTTTTCCGCTTTTGCGCGCCTGCATCCTACCAGGAATTTCCCTTCTTTCTCAGTTGTGTTCATGGGTATCTCGTCGGCTGTCATGTGCCTTTTTTCGCTAGAGGCGCTCATCAAGGAACTGCTGGTGATTCAAATCATCACCTGGTTCGGAGCGCAATGCGTGGCGGTGGTGATGATCAGGCGCTACCGGAAAGAGATATCTCGCCCATTTACCATGCCGTTGTATCCGCTGCCGGTGCTGATTGCCCTAGCGGGCTGGATTTTCATCTTTACTACAAGTGGTGCCATCTATATCTTGAGCGCCTTTGCATTAGTCGTTTTGGGCGTGGGTGCCTATCTGATACGTGCGCGCAGCCTGAAGGCGTGGCCTTGGCGCCCGCTACCAGATAAGAGGAATCAGACCCTTTACTTTGGCCCGGTACGAATCGTACTGAGCGCCAAATTGTTCGCGCATGAACGCTTCCTCCTGGATGGACTTGAGCTTCCAACCGATGAGCGTAAAACCAACGGCCGCCAGTCCCCGCATCTCTCCCAGATACAGCGCAGTCCCTAACATCGAACAGAGGAATCCGGAGTAGATAGGATGACGGACGACAGCGTATGGACCTTCCCGAACCAGCTAGTGATTCTGCTTAACCGTCACCCCCGCGCTCCAGTTGCCGCCCAGGTAGAAGCGCACCCAAAGTGCGAATAGCGCTCCGGCGACGACCAGGGCGACGGCAATGGCATCCGTAACGTCCGAATGGCGGATGAAACGCAAGCCCAAAAGTCCTTTGGAGTAATCGTGGTCGAAGAGAAGGACTAAGCCCAACACAACTGGAACAGCTTGCAGCAGGCGCGACGTTGCGGATTGCCGCCGAACGGTCGCTTTAGAAACAATGCCGCTGATCAGCCAAATCGCGCCGACAATCAGCCAAACGCCGGAGATGATTTGGCCGACATCGGGCATTTACGCGATCCCGAG
>CAVQZK010000038.1:0-40285 GCA_963718465.1 Bryobacterales bacterium
TTTTCATCCTGAACCACTAACGCGCTCACGGCGGGATTGGGGTCGTTTAACGAAGACCTGGCGGGCGAGCGCCAGAGCTTCCTGCATGAAGACGTTCAGGGCTCTGGGCGCTCAATCAGCAGCAGCGACTCCACAAACTTTTCCGGTTCGAACGGCAGCAGACGTCAATCTTTTCATGTACTCCCATGAACCGGATAGGCAAGTTCAGTTCTGGCGGGCAATGTGAAATAACAACGCCGCCCTTGGCCGTTCCATTAAGCTCGGTGAGGATGACGCCCGGTGGCACCCGCCATTTTTGTAAACTTCCGGGCTTGCTCAAGCCCATTCTTGCCCGTTGTAGATCATCCAGGACTGGTGTGAGCTGGCGCGGCCACCCCGGAATGACGCGCTGACAGGCGGGGTGTATTTTCTCCAGTTCAGCCATCAGAATTTTTCTTTTGAGTGTAATGGGCCCGCCGTGTTCACTATGACGTAATCCATGCCCTGAGCCTTAACTGCTTGCAGCGCATCGATTTTTACGGCGCCGGGATCCGCGCCGGTCTTCTGACGGATCAGCTTTACGTCTGGAGGATGCGGGCGATGATTCTCCACAATCGCTCGACGGCCGCGGCACGGAAGGTATTGGCGGCGCATACTACCACTTTCCAGTTCTTCACCCAACAAGCGATAGGCCAGTTTGCCTACGGCGGTTGTCTTCAGAGGGCCGTTTACTCTTTTATTCATCACTACTGGCTGCGGGGCCCATACAACGCGGATAGATGTTTACGAGGGCTGAGGCATACTCTCAGAATTGTTCGCGGATCAGGTTGCGTATCTCGGCAGCGCCAGCCCCCAGGTAAACCCGCCGGTCGATACGGGCGCGGAAGGCGCTCCCTGAGATCGTCGACCCGCGCCAATGCGCCGAATGGGTGGTGACGAGCGTATGTTCCAGTTCTTCCAGCATATACCCGTTCATCTTTATTAAGGATATGTCCTCCAGCCGGGCCCCAAAGCCGGAGCGGGTCTATGAAGCCCGTCCCAAGTTTGTCAGACAGACAGCGTCGGCTCGGCGGGCAGATAGCCTGAAAAAGGATTTTTTTACATGGCGATTTCATCCAGATTCTCAAAATCAGTTCTAGCAGGCGAGGTATTCCCGTACCGGGTGTTACGCAGATCCTTACCAGGTACCGGTTGCACTGTGAAATACGGCCATTTCCTCCCATACTTACGGTGATGGCGACGGCGTTTCCAAGAACACTAAAACCAGCGGCGACCCGGGCCAGCTTGCCGAAATCGGGCGAGCAGTTCTTCCACTTCGGGTGATCCATCCGGGTGGCTATAGCCATGGCAGGGGCGCTGCTCGCTTTCGGTCCAAGCTGGGGTGCGAAGCATTTTCGCGATCGGATGGTCAGATAGCATGGCTTCGGTCAGTGCCGTGTGTGTGGTGTTGCTGGCGGCGATTCTGGTTCACGAATTGGGGCATTACACCGCTGCGATGGCATTAGACTTCGAGGTTCTTGGCATATCTGTCCCTTCACTTCGCTGTGATCGGCTTCACGGGCAGCTCTGGCGGTGCTATTTTCCTGGAAGCCATCACTCATATGTTCGAGTTTCAGCTGTTCCCCGCCTAATACAAAACAATCTGTGGAGCGGAATGCTGGTCGCGATCGGGGCGGGCTCTGGGCCCTTTGCCGACGCCGAAATCTCTTTTGTCCTGGTGCTGGACGAGTGCCTATCAGTTGGCAGTTACAGCTGCCGCACTGCTGGGCAGTTTCTGGAGCGCTTCGGGCAGAGCTTAATTTTTCCCTATTCGCGCTCGGCCTGATTCTCGAACGGTAAGGGGGCTCCGGTTTGCAACGATGTTGTGCTGTTCTAATTGGTAAGACGGAAGGGCGGATGAAGCGGATATGACAGGAGAGTCTGGCAGCCCATTACTGGCATAAATATTGTTGCCGCGGTGATGACAAAGTGGATTATCCCGTGGTTATCGCCCGAAGCTGGCAAAATGGCAATGGCTGACCGGAAATGAATTGGCTTGTAGCTGAATATGGCTGGGTCGATTGGGGCTATCTATTCCGGGGATCTCTGGATGGCTGATGCTTGGAGCCTGCATGTGTTGGCGCAAGGTCCAACATTGCGAACCGAGAACAAGGAACACAGCGTTGCGAGACTCGGTACGTTTTGACGTGCTGTTTCGAGACAAGATCAGAAGACAACTCGCGGCAAATTCCGGCGCGAAGTTGATTTTATAAACCTTATCCCCGGTTTGTTTTGCCGTACGGGTGCGAGCAGCGCGGCTGGTCGCAAACGATTTACCGCATTTGGTTTTCCTCTACATCTTGCGCGCTCGATAGGCGACGCGCCTCAGGCAGAGTCGCGTACTACGAGTATGAGTGAAGCCTGCTTTACACCTGCCTGGCACGCCATTGCCATGGAGCTGGGACCCGGGGTCAGGTTCCTGGGACTCCCGCGGCCCCCTGGGGGATAGCTATCGATATCCAGCATCCCCTCCTACGCGCGGAAGAATACGGAAATGCCTCTGCCTGGACCAACAAAAACGCGGCGGCGATTAGCTTTCTCTGTTTTCAGTGCCGTTAGCGTTCAGCCTGGTTTTTTTTGGGGTGGAGCTTTTGGCGCAGCGGCACGCGTTATCTGCTGCTTGAATTTCAGACAGTCGGCAAACCAGTATTTCGGCATGGCATCTGTTTCGGCAAAAGACGCTCCATTGAATGAGCGCGGCTTCCTGCTTACGGAAGACGAAGGCAATTTGCCGACGTTAATCCAAGCGGCGGAGATACTGCCATCGCAGATGAAGATCGCGAAGGTTACGCCGCCAGCCTGCCCGAAGCTGCTGCCGAAACTTGAGAAGATGTTCCGTTACAAACCCGCTCCTCGATATCAGGCGAAAGCTCGGCGCAAAAACGCAAACGGGAAAAGGGTTTTGCCGCCGCCCTTGAACTTACAAAGCACGCGCCAGGGCTGATATTCCTGATTATTTATTAACTTCAGAGCGGGGTTTCGGCGCTTCCTGGCGATGTAAACGAAGCCGAGGGAGCCGATTTGGAGCACGAGCGCAATTTATACCGGTGGACGTTTGTGTTTTTCTCGGTAGGCACGCTGGTCATGATTGCGGTAATGGTCTGGCTCTACAACGCGCTGCTGTCCTACTTATACGCCCGCGACGACGGGGCTACTAATTATAGATAGTGCAATGAAAGTTGTATATTTGCATTTGACCAGCGCACACACGCCAAGGTGAGGAGATGAAAAAGGAGCTGCAGCAGTTTGCTTATGTGGCCAGTAACTGTTACTCGCAAGAGCCTTTGCGCACGATTACCAGTTTTTCTGAGCCTGTGGTTTTTCGAGATAAAAAAATAAACTTGATAACGACGGCCAGGAAATTCATAGGCTACATTGTCACGGCTTCGCGCTGGATGACCGATTTGATCAATGGGCCCCTCGGACCGGTAAAGGCTTTGAAAGACGGGCCACCTGGTTGCTTCGGCGTCTTTCGAACGATTACTTGAATAAGGTGAAGTAAGCCTGTACAGGCGGCAATCAAAAATAGCGAATTCATATTCATTATGGCGCCTGTGGGACGCTAGCGGTCTATTAAGTTCAGTTTTCGCAAGTGTTGCAGAACCTGATTTCTAATGTCATTAATCATCGCCGCGCTCCATCCGCTTAAGGTGCGCGTTGAAGCGCGGCGCGACAGGAAAACTGGATCTTTTCGGCGAGCCATAACGGACGGGGCTTTAGGGGGGAGTTCGCCGAACGGATTTTTGGTCTGTTTTTACGCCTCACGGCCGCGAGGTGGAGGATACCGGCAATGGACGATTTTAATCTCCCAAAAGTATTGGCGGACTGTACGGCGGCCGAACTGGGCGAACTGGAAAGAAGGTCAAGTTTACAATATTCTTCTCTAAACTCCTCTTGAGCCTTGAGGGGCTTCGCCCTGTCAGCCAAGCGTGAGAGTAAAAGAGCCCCCCTCTGGCGGCGAAATTCAAATCCTCCTTTAAGCAACGCAAGGCCTATAAATTCTCCCATCGGCAACAACCTGACTAATTACCTATGAAGGAGTAGGTGAACCCAGCGACGCAAAATGGCCTGTCGATGCTCGACTGGTTTTTGACCAACAGATACACACTGGCGCGAGTTTGCGCCCACGCTAAAACGAGTCCCGGCAAGCACTGAAAAAACTCGGCGGCCGATTCACCGCTCGTTACAGGACGCCACGAGCGGCTCAAACGTGATCCCTTTTTGCTCGTGCGGGTCGGCCCCAAATTCTGCGTCGACCTCCGGGGCGTGGCGGAGACACGCCGACCAGCTTGCAACGGGAAAGCCCGACACGCCGGAATGAAATTAATCTCGCGCTGGAGACGTTGCAAGGCGGGAGGCAATTCCTCGTTCGAAGAACGTGTATCAGGCACACAGGCACGACAACAAGATACACAACTAACCGGTTTGCCGGGTTTGCCGGAACTCGCCCGCTACACATGGCACGGCCTAAGATAATTTACTGCTTTCAATTTGGGATGGCAGTGGGAACTTTAACTGCTGGCTGGCTGGAACTCATTCTGACAACGTCATCGTAACCATATGGCGCGTATGTTGGGTGCCTGCAGATTTGCGAAGAGCTGAACCCGTCTCAATTATCCTGCTGATAGGCGTTTTGGGTATTCCGGTACCAGTTGCTGTCATTCTCTCTGGTGCTAAGTTAGCGCTCAAAACACTCAGGTAGGGTGCGCTCTGGGCTGTTACAATCCCATTCAACGCCATACCCAGCGACGGTACTTAGGATGCTTTCTGTGCTAGGAATGTCGAGAAAAGTTGACGATGAATTCCGCCGAAGTCCCTCTCTACTATGTGGGGTTTAAGTCTTCATCCCTATTTCTCCCAGTTCTTCATTGGCGATATGGCGAATAAGGTAGCGGTGATGTTGGCTTAATTTCGCGAAGTAAATCTAACAGCGTGCTATATTCTGGGAGCCGGTCGCATACACATTACCCTGATAAACCGCTGGCCCACCTGCCTGTTTCCGATGTTACTACACCCGCCAGGCGGATTTGCTGGCGACCATGGGGGACGCGCGATATACGACCTTCGCGGCCATCTCAATATCACCCATTACCAACTGTTCTCATTGCGCGATGGGGACACGGCGTATCTCGATTGAAGTCACCAATTTGGGATTCTGAAAGACGATTCATCCAGATAAACTCGGTGTTTCCAGAGGTGTACCGGAAGCTGATTGCGGAATAGGGGATTTAACGCTTTAATGCGCTCGGCCAGCCCTCCCCGGTGTAGTCTTCTTCATCACGATAAACGAGCGGCACCACGGCTCCGAATGCTATTGCGATACGATAGAAGCAATCGACATAGGATAGCGAGGTTTCCGCTGGCCGCTCCTGCAGGCGCATAAGCAGCATAGTGAATGGTCGGGCTGCCGATCAGGGCCTCCGGGCAGACCGGCAATATGCCCGAAGCCCTCTGCACGTCCTAAGTTCAACTTCGGATTTTAATGCCTAGGCGTTTTCATCTAGTCTGCTCTGATGCAGTTGAGCGCGCCGTGGCTGAGGATGGAAGTCCCTCCAAAAATAAGCATGATGCTGCTTGACATTTCTCGCCAAATTGATCAGCCCCTATGTAACGTCGCCTTCCTGTTGCGGGGCATAAGCGGGTACGCCGCCGTGCGATGGGCATACAAAGCGATCCATAGCAGCCAGCATCAGCGGTCAGCATGGCGCAGATCGTGTTCCAGCGTCCCGTCAAAAGCGCTGCTATGTGAATCAGGCCAAGTGAAGTAATAAGCAGCCCTAATCCAATCAGCCAGCGTGCTTTTAGCTTGCTGAGCAGATTCCGACGAACGGCAGGACGGCCATCACCAGCAGTCCGCCGGCGAGATCACCAGTCCCGCATCGGTCGCCGAGTAACCCATCACCAGTTGCAGGAACTGCGGCAACAGTACTGTATGCCAAGCAGAACCACGCCCACCATGAACATGAACAAACCCGAAATGGCGAAATTGCGGTCGCGAAGGAGCTGAGATCGACCACTGGATCTTTCTGTCAAACTCCCAGTACACCGCCAGGATGAGCCCCGCGATGGACAATACAGTGGAGGTGCGAATGAAGTTCGATGACAGCCAGTCGTCGCGCTCACCTGTCGAGAACCATTTGCAGGAAGCCTAATCCAAGAGCGATGAATATAATGCCCCAATAATCGACTGCAATTGAGTCTTCAGCCGCAGCGCCCGTTCTTTGACAAGGTAAGGCGGATCGTCCAACATAAAGCTGATAAGCGACAAAGATAGACGCCCACTGGTAATTCAAGAAGAGGATCCAGCGCCAATCAAAGTGATCGGTGATAAAACCGCCAAGCGTGGGACCAATGGCGGGGGCGGTAACGACCGCAATTCCGTAAATCCAAAAGCCATGCCCCGTTGTTTCGGTGAGAAGGTATCGGCAAGGATGGCCTGTTCGCTAGGTTGCAATACGCCGCCCCCCATTAGCTGCAATATGCGGGAAGAAAACCAGCGCTCCCAGCGTAGGCGCAATGCCGCAAAGAAAAGAGCTGACGCGTAAAAATAAAAACGGGCAACAGCCAGAAGTTCTTGCGTCCAATGAGGAGCCCAGCGGCACCAACTGCTCAAATACATAATTATACTATTCGAAACCAGGAAGCAGGTGACCAGTCAGGCGGCCTCATCTTCGCTGGCCGACATACCTCCAGCCATGTGGCGGAAGCGCGAACATCGGCGATGCTGGTGTCCAAAACCTCCATGAAGCTGGCCAGCGTCACGGTAAGCGCGATGAGCCAGGGATTGAACTGGGCCGCCAAACCGGTTCATCGTGCGCGGAAACGGCACGTCCAGCCTGAATGGTTGGCGTTCTAGGGGGCGCGGTGGTGGATGCCATGCCTCAGTTCGCGTTATTTGTACCGCTGCTCAAAAGGACCGTGGGAATGACGGACATTCCAGGCAAAAGCAAGTGGTCGCGGTTTTCACCAGGCTCAAGAACGATCTTACGGGCACACGCTGCACAACTTTCACGTAATTGCCGGTGGCGTCTCCGGCGGCAGCAGGCTGAACTTCGCGCCCGATGCAGCCGAGATGCTGTCAATGTGCCATATACTTGCGGCTGCTGCCGTAAGTGTCCACTTCCACTTCAACCTTTTGACTTTGGCCATTTTCTCCAGCTGGGTTTCTTTGCAGTTGCCCACCACCCAAAGATCGTCGAGCGGAACAAGCGCATAATTTGAGTGCCTAGCGCCACTTGCATGCCGGGCTCAGCCGATTTGCGGCTCACTATGCCATCAACCGGGGCTTTGATCACGGGATAGCCCATATTCAGCCTTGCTTGGTTCAACGCCGCTTTGGCTCGTTGAACTTGAGCCTTGGTCTGTCCGGAACGGGCTTCACTCACTTGCTGTTGTTTCGGCCGGGTTTGTTTGCGGCTTTTAAGCCGCTCAACCTGCGCTGTCGCATAGCGGGCTTTGGCCTGATTGAGCTGCGCCTAGGCTCTGGTCCACCGCACCCGGTGCTGCTACGATATCCGATTTTGCGGCATCGACACTCGCGGCATTCGCGTCGGCGGCAGCCAGGGCGGCGTCATAATCCTGCTTCGAAATCTAATCTTTATTGACCAGCTGCTTCAATCTCCCAAGGTCTTTTTGAGTTTTCCGCCAGGCTCCGGCTGTGGGTTCGTCAAATTGGCATTTGCACCGACGACCTTCGCGCGGGCGGAGTTCACCGCTTGTTGGGTGGAACGCCATGATGGTTAATGCTTTTGTCGAGTTCGGTAACAAATGCTGGTATTGATCTGCGAACGGGTATTGATATTGCTTAATTGCATGTTGGTACTCGATTCGGCGGTATTCGCTTGCGCGCTTGCCAGTTGAGCTTCGGCTTGCGCTCGGAGCAACTCTAAAATCCTGCCTGTGCATCGAGCCCATTAACCTTATCATTGCTTTCCTTCACGGGCCCATCGTCCGCCACCAGGACTTCTAAGATGGCGCTGCTTACACGCGGGTCATGGGATCAAAATGACCCTCAACTTGGGCGTCGTCGGTATTTTCGCGCGCGGCGTAGTATGCATACACCGGAATCGCCACGATCGCCGCAACCACTAACAATGCCAGTAACACAAAGCGAATGGTGCGCTTACGCCTTGGATCAACAGTTCGCCGAGCCTCACTATCGCTCGAACGATCGTATTGCGGCTTGCCCTGATTCTGTTTGCCTTGGTTTTTCTGATCCTGCCCTTGCTGGGTTTCCTGCTCTTGGACCTCTGCCATATTTCCTTCTGCCTACTCTTTTCTCCCCTAGCCTAGAGTCGGACAACTTACATTTTCCACCCGCAAGCACTCTCGGCATGGGCCGAGATGCTTGAACGGGCTTTTACAAGCAATCGGGTGAGGGTCGCTTTCTCCTCTTCCGATAATCCTGCAACAACACCTTAAGGTTTTGATAATGAGCAGCATAAACTCATCCAGCAGCGCTTCGGCTTTGCGCGTGATGCGAGCAAAACGGGCGCGCCGATCCTGCTGGTCAACAACGCGGTTTACGTAGCCCTTCTGTTCAAAATGATAGAT
Organism: Bryobacterales bacterium; assembly: GCA_963718465.1. Classification (GTDB taxonomy): domain Bacteria; phylum Acidobacteriota; class Terriglobia; order Bryobacterales; family Bryobacteraceae; genus Bog-105. Next base: position 8,572 of record CAVQZK010000038.1, read on the forward strand.
CAGGCCGGTTATGTTGGCACGGCTGACGACCAGTAACTCGCCAAGATCGTGAAGCTGCATGCCCTCGCCGGCCCATGCCGCAACAGCATTAGAATGTTCAGAGACGATTTGGAGGGCCGAAATCGGCCATATAACGATTGGCCGCTTGCTGCAGGATGTCGTGAGAATAGGAGAAGTCGATTGAAATGTCGGTAGATGCACTATCGAAACCGGGATATTGCGATCCACAGTCACGAACGCGCTCACGGTAAAACGTTTCGCGAGGATCTTGCATCACGCTACGTTCGATTCAAAATAAAATAGTAAAGTTCCTAATTATTTGGCCCCAACGGCGCGGGATGCATAAACTTCGCGAAATGAAATAAGGATATGACACAGACGGAGAATCCAGGCGGCGCGTTCGTTATTCAGTGGTGATGAGTCTAGACGGTTATATTGCAGGACCAAAGGGCGAAGCCGATTGGATCATCAGCGACCCGGATTTCGATTTCTCCGCGATATTAGCCAGTTCGATACCATCTTGGCCGGGCGGCGGACGTTGACACCATGGTGGCTGCTCGAGCGTGTCGATGACCGGTATGAAGACGATCGTTTTTTCGCGGACGCTGAGGCAAGAGCATCACCCCGAAGTCGCTATCGTTGCCAATGATCAACAGCAGACCTTAGCCGCTCTCAAAGCGCCCCGGAAAGGATATCTGGTTATTCGGTGGTGTATCGTCTTCCGCAGTCTCGCTGAAGACGGAATCGTCAATACGGTCGAAGTTGGCATTGTCCCGGTCCTTCTTGGTGCGGGAGTTCCTTTGTCGCCGGACGCTGAAGAACCGGATCAAACTAGCGCTTACAGCTCACAAGTTAACCAAACCGGCATCGTTCTCTTGAGTATGCGATTAGTAATACGCTGGCGCAACCGGCGAGGTCATGACCTTCTTGATCGTGGTAGCGCCGCGGTATCGTCACCACAGGAATGCGCTTCAACGCGGTGAAAATCGTCGCACAGGCCTCCATCTCCGCGCCTTATATAGGGGGCTGCTCATGGATGATATCCCGATTACCAAGATTAGTCCCTGAAAGCGGCTGCCAACGTACCGCTTTTTACTGAGAATCGCTGGACGGAAGCAGACCGCGCTCCCGGAGCAGCCCTTTCGGACTGGGCGGTTCGCCGCGCCAGTGTTCGTACATCGTTTCGAAATCCTGGCTGCTGCCGCGGGACAGTATCCACTGCCGGAAATGGTCACTGTTCGAACGCGTCATGCCACCGTGCTGGACCAACCATTCATGACTCATCGTCGATCATTTCGCTCCATAGGTAGCCGTAATAGCCGGCCGGATAGCCGCCCGCCCAGATGTGTTCGAAGATGCTGGTACGGTAACAGGGGGACGGCGGAATCCAAAGCCCTTGTTTCTTAAGAGCATCCTTTTCGAAAGCATTGGGGTCCTTGGGAACGGCGGCGGGGCCACAGATGCCATCGCATATCGAAATAGAGGCGGCCACCATTTCAGTGGTCAGGTAGCCCTGGTTGAAATGCGGCGCGTCGGATTTAGCTGCAATTCAGGCGGCATGATCGCATTCGTCTTGTAGTGGCGGGCATAATGGGCGAATACATCGGGGTCATTGGCCCAGTGTTCATTGAATTGCGAAGGGAATTCGACGAAGTCACGCGGCGTGGAGCCGCCTTCGTAGACAGCAGTGTCGAAGATTTCCGCCAGGGCGTGGCCGAATTCATGGAACATGACGCGAACATCGTCTGAGCTGATGAGCGCGGGCTCCCCCGGCGCGGGTTTGGGCAGGTTCTCGACGTTTAAGACAACGGGCAGCAGGCCATTGAGTTGGGACGGGCCGACGAGATCGCTAGTCCAGCCGCCACCCTGTTTGTTGTCGCGCTCGAAGAGATCGGCATAGAAGAGGGCGAGCGGTTTGCCGTTTGAGTCGCTAACTTCGAATACACGAACGTCCGAATGGTAAACCGGAATGCTCTTGTGCTCTTTGAAGGTGATGCCGTAGAGCTTGGTCGCGGCGTAAAAAACGCCGTCCTGGAGAACACGATTCAGTTCGAAGTACGGCCGAATCTGTTTTGATCAGGTCGTACTTGGCTTTCCGGACCTGGTCGGAATAGAAATCCCAATCGTAGGCGGCAAGCGGGAAGGGGTGTGGCTGCTTGTCGATTACCGCCTGAATGTCTTTCGCCTCGGCGCGGCTCGCGCAGACGCCGGAGTACTGAGGGTGTCCAAAAACTTCAAGACTGCATCGGGAGTTTTCGCCATTGGCCCGCGATATCCACGCGGCGAAGTTAGGATAACCGAGAAGCTGTGCTTTTTCCGCCCGCAGGTTCGCAATTTTGAGCAGGGTTTCGCGCGTATCGGCATCGCCGCCGCGTTCTGCCCGATTCCAGCTGTTGTTGTAGACGGAGGCGCGCGTCTCGCGATTGGCGAGCGATGCGAAAAGAGTTTGCTGCACGGTGTTCTGCAAGGGAAGAAGGTAACCCGGCTGGTGCCGGTTCTTCGCCCCCAGCGCCGCGGCATCGATCTGGCCGTCGGTGAGACCTTCGAGAAGCTTCTTATTTTGTGGTAGAGAAGGCAGCGGCGTTGGAGGCTGCAAGAAGTTTGTGATCGAACTGGGCGGAGAGGGTCGAAAGCTGCTCATTGATCTGCTTCAGGCGCGTTTTCCCCGCGCTTCCGAGGTGGCTCCGCGCGGCTTAAGTCGCGGTAATAGACCTCGACGGCGTGTTTAGCTTCGCTATCGAGGGAAAGTTTCGAGAGTTTGCCGTAAATAACTTTGATGCGGGCGAATAGTTTCGGGTCGAGATAGGTCGAATCGCGAAGGGCCGCGAGTTTGGGTGAAATGACTTCTTCCAGTTTCTGGAGCGCGGGGTTCGAAGCGGCCGACACAACGCAAAAGAACGGCGCGACGGAACGATCGAGAAGCTGCCGGACTTGAGCAGCGGAACTATGGTATTGCTGAAGTCAGGAGGCGCTGGATTGTCGGCGATGGCCCGGACCTCTCGCATATTCTCCGCGATACCGGCTTCGATCGCGGGGTGGTAGTCGCTGTCCTTAATGCGATCGAAGGGCGGTGCATGGAAGGGGAGCGGACTCGGTGCATAAAGCGGATTTGCGGGACTAAGTAACTGGGCTTGGGCGCGCCAGGCGCACGGCAGGGCGAGAAGAATGAGTCCCGTTGAAAAGCAAAGCTTGAATCCAGCATCCGAGTAGTCTCATCGTAATACGCGGAAATTTGGCGTGAATACTCGGTTAGACTTCCCCAACACGGAATTCCAGCTAATCGATGAGTTCCCGAATATATTGCACTAGTACTTCATATGATCGGGCACGTCCATCCTTTTTAACGTCGGCTGATATTGCTACGGCATGAGCACATCGCTACTGATTAGGCGCGCCGTGAAGGAAGACGCCGCTGAAATCGGACGCATCCACGTAGCGCTTATTCCGGCATCTACATGGACGAATGCCTTGCCGCCCTTTCTGCCCGATGAACGTGCGCGGCGTTGGACAGAGGAAGGCAAAGGAGTCGAATAACGCTCGCTTTTTGCCTCCATTTTCGAATCGACTTGATTCGCACCGTCCGCCTGGCTGTTATCGTATCTTTCACGGGTGATAACATGATCCGAACACAGATTAGTCTGGATAAGGATGAATACGATCTGGCAAAGAAACAGGCAGCGGCCCTCGGTATTTCGATCGCTGAGTTTATTCGCCGGGCCGTGCGGGAACGATTATCCGTCCGTGGAGAGGGCGCGCGGATGAAGGACGCCGGGTTCGTGGAAACGGGCGATCCCCACTCCAGCCAGGCGATCGACGATCTCATCTTCTTCTATAAATTCGCGCATCAGGCGAATGCAGGCTTCATCCTGCAACACGTCCACCCGCACTCCGTTCGCCCGCAGAGTCTCTTCCGCGCCCGGTAAGGTCTTGTTCTGCCCCGCAATCACGCGCGGAATCTTGTACAGTAAAATCGCTCCACTGCACATCAGCAAGGCGAAAGCGTGGTGTAAATTGCCGACCTGGCATAAACCTCCGCGGGCTGCCGTCCGGCATTCTCCAGGCAATCCATCTCTCCGTGCAAAATCGCGCTGCCCTTCTGCACCCGCCGGTTGTGTCCCCGCCCAATGATCTTCCCGTCGCATACCAGCACGGAGCCAATTGGAATGCCGCCCTCCAGAAGGCCCTGCCGCGCTCTTCAATTGCCGCATCTAAAAACCGATCCGCTGCCATATTCAAATCATCGCAGCCGGCTCAAAGCGCCTTCACCGGAACGGTGAAGACCGTGGTATTCACTTCGCCCAGCCGCTGAAACTGCGTCCAGATGCGGTATATGCCTTCGCGTGGAAAAATTATATTGAATTGAATCTCGCCCCGGCTCATCAGGAACGGATGAACATGCAGCATGTCAATTAAATCGCCACTTGCCGCCAGCATGTGTCCCCAAACGCCTAAATAGGGCTCCAATCCCTCGGCTGGATCGAGCGTGAAAAACAGTCGTGTCTCCAGCCCCGCTAACGGCTGTTCGGGTTCCATTCGCAGCGTGGCAGTCAAGTTGCTCGATTTGCACGGAGCAAGCGACGGTTCCAACTTCGCAGGCCGCGCCTCGCCTTGTACAAATAAGGTGTTCACAGCTAACTGCGGTACCGAACCAGCGGGGTAGAAATCCGCCAGCACTCGATACATCCCACCATACGGCAGCTTTACGTCCAACTTGAAACTTCCGTCCGCTTGCAGTACCGGATGCACATGCGCGAAAAACTCTAAATTCTCGCTCACCAAAAACACATGGATCAGTTTTTCGTGCACCACCTCAAACTGGCTAACCAACCGATTTGTCTCTGGATTCAGCACACGGAAGGTCAACATGGCCGTATCGCCCGCACGCAAAAGTTCCGGCGATTGTGAAAGTTCCAGCGGATACTCAACTCGCTCCGGCACTTGCAGCAACAGCTTCATGCCGCATCGCGGACATACACCCGGCTTGCTCATCCGAACATCCGGATCCATCGGGCATACCCAATCTTTGTTGCTGTCGGTATCAGCCGGACGCTGTCCAGCCAAAGCAAGTACGGAACTCGACAGTGCAAGAAACCAACTACGCCGCGTGCAACTGAGTTTCAGATTCTTGTGGCCTCGTGATTTATGGTAGTCGAACGATCACGAGCCCTTGCGCTAACTGTGCCCGCCAACACCCTCTCCCTTATTAGGGTAGAATGTCTTCTGAGATTATGGGATGGTGGCGGCGCAAGCAACGGGATGAAGATCTGGAGCGCGAACTGCTCTCGCATTTGGAAGCGGAGGCCGCCGAACAACACGAGAATGGCATGCCTGTCGACGATGCACGGTTCGCGGCCAAGCGCAATCTTGGAAATATCATGCGGATCAAGGAATCCACCGGGGAAATATGGCGCTGGAACTGGCTGGAGAGATTGAAACAAGATCTTACCTATGGTTTCCGCACGTTTGCGCGAACACCCGGATTTACCGCAGTCGTTATTTTGACCCTGGCGCTCGGAATCGGGTCAACTTCCGCCATTTTCACCATAGTCAACGCCGTTCTATTGAATCCTTTACCGTACCCCAATGCAGATCGGCTGGTGGTGGTTTGGGACCAGCAAATGCGCGCTCCGAAAGCTCCGCCGGTCTTCGACTCTTATCGTGATTTTCAAGTTTTCCACGAAAGAAGTCGAAGCTTCACATATCTTGCGCCAGCTACCTGGGTGACGGGAGGGCACATACTTACGGGCTCCGGGCCAGCTCGGGATGTACTGGCCATGCCCTCGGGCCTCGATTTCTTTCCATTGCTTGGAACTAGAGCGGAGTTAGGCCGCACTTTCCAGCATGACGATCTGAGCCGAGACTGCACGGTCGTTCTGAAATACGGCTTTTGGAAAAGCGCGTTCGGTGGGCAAAAGACGGTCCTGGGAAAGCATATTCAATTAGACGATCAGGCATGCACGGTTATTGGCGTGATGCCAAGCGGCTTCACGTTTTATCCGGATGCACTGTCCATGTGGATGTTGATTACTCCCGGCGGCCCAATTGCGAAGGATCCGGAGAATGCCCACGTCGGCGTTTTTGGACTTCTCAAACCTGGTATCTCAATTGAGCAGGCGCAGAAAGAACTACAGTTACTCTACCGGAATGAACACAAGGCCGACAAGCCAGGGGTGGCGCTTGAGCCCGTTGTCTATCCGCTCGCTGAGCAATTCGCTTACTTGACGGGACCGAACCTGCGGCTTAGTCTCAAAATTCTGTTCGGAGCGGTCACACTGGTTCTGCTGATTGCGTGCGTCAACATTGCCAATCTTCTACTCGGCCGTTCACTAATACGGCAGAAGGAATTGGCTGTGCGATCGGCTTTGGGCTCGGGGCGATGGCGCCTGATTCGACAACTATTGACGGAAGGTTTGTTGCTCTCCTCCGCGGGCGCGATGGCTGGCATGTTAATCACGGTCGCGGCAGTTCACGCCTTCAAAAGTCTAAATCCCATTCAGCTGCCTCCGGGTAATCCAGTGCAAGTCAATCTTCAGGTTCTCGGGTTCGCTGCCGCTCTGGCTGTTGCGACGGCTGTTTTGTTTGGACTGATTCCGGCACTCAAGGCTTCGAGTGTCGACCTTGTCACCGCTTTAAAAGCCACCAGCCGGAGTTCAACGTCCGGTCCCGCAACCCGTTCGTTCGCGCGGTGCTTGGTTGCCCTGGAAGTAACGCTCTCCTTGGCGCTCCTGGCTGGAGCCGGATTGCTCATCGATAGTGTGAACCGTTTGTCCTCCGTCTCTCTTGGATTTCGTACGGACCATTTACTAACCATGGAAGTTCAATTACCGGCCTGGACTTATTCGGCAGCGAACCGGCGCGCCCGGTTCTATGAAACGGTTCTAAGTAGGGTGCTCGCTTATCCCGATGTGAAGACGGCGGCTTTCGCGACTTCGCTCCCGCTAACGAGTGGACGATGGAGAGGAAGCATTCTGATGGTAGAGGGGCGTCCGGAGCCTGTCTTGAGCACCGCGGTTGCCGATGTGGGTCAGTGTTCTATCACGCCTCAGTATTTTAAGACGATGGGGGTTCCGCTCAAAGGTGGGCGGCAATTTGCCGACAGCGACCGTCCAGAAGCTGAACCGGTGGCAATTGTAAACGAAATCCTGGTCCATAAATATTTTCCGCATGGCAACGCAATCGGCGGGCATATCAAAGTGGGCGATCCCGGCACTGACAGGCCGTGGCTGACGATTATCGGTATTGCCGGCGATGAGAAGGACAAGAATTTTTTCCACGAAATGGCTTGGGATGATATTGCGATGGTATTTCGTCCCGTGAGTCAGGATCTCCCTTCCCGGAGCAGTCTTGTCGTGCGGACGGAAGGGGGTGAAACAGAACTGGCTCTCGCGATTCAGAGACAGATCTCATCTGTCGATCCAAGCGTGCCTCTTGGGGAGGCGCAGAGCATGGATCACTTGCTCGCCCGCAATCTTGCCTATCCCAAGTTTCGCGCTACCCTACTTACTATCTTTGCTGGGCTTGCAGTGTTACTCGCGAGCATCGGATTGTACGGCGTCCTTTCCCAATTGGTTGCGCAGCGCAAGCAAGAATTTGCCGTGCGGGTTGTACTGGGAGCGCAGAGGCGCGACGTTCTGCTCCTGGTGGCCCGGCAAGGTCTGCTGCTTACCGTTACCGGCCTCTTTGCAGGTTTGCTGCTCACGCTGTGGTTAACAAGGTATTTGAGCAGCCTGCTATATGGAGTGAAGGCCACCGATCCGTGGACCTTGGCGGGAGCTTGCCTACTCCTGCTGATAATCGGATTGTTGGCCACGCTTATTCCCGCCCTGCGCGCGTCGAAACTCGATTCTGTTGGGGCATTGAAGTATGAGTGAGTTCAAGAATATTGCTTCCGCAACTTCTAAGATCCCGAGAAGATGCAGCCGGACACACCTTTAATCGGGCAACGTCGAGCGACGTTCCGATTATTGTTCAACACACCCGGCTCGATTCCAGGCAAGCGGAGAACGCGGTACGCAACACCGTTGCTTTCCCTGCTAGTGATTAATTGAAACGCTCGAAACGCCCCGTGACTGCGAGCATCTACGGGATGTGCGTGCATTTGGCAGCGGCCGGCGGTATGCATGAAAAAGGAGATGCATGTCCAAACCCACAGTCGCAGACTTACTAGTGGAGAGGTTGATCGGCTGGAATGTGGAAGTCGTTTTTGGCTTGCCGGGCGATGGCGTCAACGGAATTTTCAACGCCCTTCGTACTCACAAAGACAAGATCCGTTTTATCCAGGTCCGTCACGAAGAAGCTGCCGCTTTTGCGGCCTGTGGTTATGCAAAGTTTACCGGGCGCTTGGGCGTGTGCATTGCCACCTCGGGGCCTGGAGGCATTCATCTTCTGAATGGTTTGTACGACGCTAAATGCGACGGGCAGCCCGTCCTCGCAATCACCGGCCACACGTTTCACGATCTGATCGGCACGCATTATCAGCAGGACGTGGATCTGGACAAGCTCTATATGGACGTTGCGGCTTACAACCAGCGTGTGATGGGACCCGCGCACGTCGTCAACGTTGTCGATGAAGCGATTAAAACATCGCTGGCCCGAAGAACCGTCTCGCACATCAACATCGCCAAAGACATTCAGGATATGCCTCAGTCGAAAAACGAGCGCTCGCCCGCGAACATCGCGGATCACAGCAGCGATATTTTCTCCGCTGCCTACCCGATGCCGCCGGAGAGTTCGCTGCGCCAGGCCGCCGACTTGATCAATCAAGGTAAAAAGGTTGCAATGCTGGTGGGCCGCGGCTGCCTGGCGGCGCGCCGTGAAGTTCTCGAATTGGCCGAACTGGCGGCAGCGCCCGTTATAAAGGCTCTGCTTGGCAAAGCGGTTGTTCCGGATCGCAGTCCGTACACCACGGGCGGAATCGGGTTGCTGGGAACGGCGCCATCGCAAGATGCATTAAAGGAATGCGACACCTTCATCATGGCGGGGACCAGTTTTCCGTACATGGAATTCTTACCCGAGCCCGGGCAAGCCAAATCTATTCAGATTGACATCGATCCCGCGCGGATCGGCCTGCGCCATCCGGCGGATGTCGGTCTGGTGGGAGACTGCCGCAGCGTGCTCCGTGCGTTGATCCCCTTGATTCAGCGTAAGGCCAAGCGCGGTTTTCTTGAAACTTCGCAGAAGCGGATGGACTCCTGGAATCGGCTCATGGAAGAACGCGGCACTCGCACGGACCTTCCGATGAAGCCGCAGGTAGTGACTTGGCAGCTAAATAAACTGCTCGACTCAAACGCGATCGTCTCATCCGACAGCGGCACCATCGCCACCTGGACAGCCCGCTATATTGAAATGCGCAATGAAATGCAGTTCTCGCTCTCCGGACTCCTCGCCACAATGGCCAACGGACTTCCGTACAGCATTGGCGCTGCCGTGGCCTATCCAGGCCGTCAGGTAGTTTGCGTAGTAGGAGACGGCGGCTTCACCATGCTCATGGGCGAGATCGCGACGCTGGTGAAATACAACCTGCCGGTTAAAGTGGTGGTCATCAAGAACAACGTGCTAGGCGAGATCAAATGGGAGCAACTGGTGATGGAAGCGAGTCCCGAATACGGCGTTGAACTCCAGCCCATCGATTTCGCCGCTTTCGCGCGCTCGTGCGGAGCCGCCGGTTTTACAATAGAAAACCCCGCCGACGCGGAGGATATTCTGCGGCACGCACTTGCTCATCCCGGCCCGGCGGTGATTGAAGCCGTGGTGGATCCGAACGAACCGCCTCTGCCGGGAAATGTGAGCGCGGAACAAGCATTGCACTTCGCCGAAGCACTTGGCAAAGGCGAGAAAGATAGATGGAAAATTATACGGACGGTTCTCGAAGATAAAGTTCGTGAAGTCGTCTGAGGACGTGGTGGGGCGTGTTGCTGGGCTGCGTGGCGGCGATGCTGTGGAAGCGATGAACGTCTTGGCCAAAGCCTGGTCGCTCAGGAAGACGGACATGAAAGTCCGGGAGGGCCGGTTTCAGCGCTGGCTCTCTCTGATCGCGGGGCTCTCGAGCGCGCTCAGCGGCCTGGAGGTTGCCTACGAACATTACCGCGGCGGATACAGCCGGCGCGTTATGTACACTCCCGTCATCCTGAGTGGCGCACTGGCGGCCGGAGGCATTGCAGGCTTCTTCAGCCGCCAGGCTGCGCGAAGTGTTTTGCCGGCCATCTCCGCTATCACCCTGGCGGATGGAATGGCCGGTTTCTATTTTCACGCCCGCGGTATTGCGCGGAAGCCGGGTGGATGGCGCCTGCCGATTACCAATATGGTGATGGGGCCGCCGATATTTGCGCCTCTTCTCTTTGGCGTGAGCGCCTATCTGGGCCTGGTTGCTTCCCTCCTGCGGCGGGGCGAAGAGGAGGGAAGCGGTTTGACCCCGCTGCCTGCGCACCGGGGCCACTGGGCGCGCGCGGTAACAGGCAAGCACGAACCGATCGGCTTCGTCCAGGATGTTCGCGAAGGACGTTTTCAACGGCAGATGGTGGTGGCCACGATGGTATCGGCCTTCTTCAGCGGCTTTGAAGCTTGGTACTCCCACTACAAAAATAATTTCCGCTACAAAGCCCAGTGGACTCCCATTATCGTTGCACCTTTGTTGATGGCGGTTGGCGCGCGCTCTCTGAAGAATCCGCGCACCGCCCAGACCTGGCTGCCGGCTATTTCCGGAGTCGCGATGTTAGATGGCGCAGCGGGTTTCTACTATCACTTGCGAGGCGTGGTTCAGCGGCCGGGCGGTTTGAAAAAGCCGCTCTACAATCTGATCTATGGGCCGCCGGTGTTCGCGCCGCTCCTGTTCGCGGCGTGCGGATTTCTAGGAGTTTTAGCCAGCCTGTTGCGGAGAGAGCCATGAGCAAGCCGGGCCCCGGCTACTATCCGGGCTTCCACACGCTCGATCAGAAGAAGTTTTGGGATGCCGCTACGCGAAAGGCGGTATTGGATCGCGTCAACAACATTCCCGAGATTCGTTTCTTCCCTCCTGAGCAGGCGCGGCTGATGGAAGCTGTTTGCGGCCGCATTCTCCCCCAGGACGATCGCGATGAAGCGCATAAAATCCCAATTGTGCCGTGGATCGACGAGCGCCTGTTCGCCGACCGGCACGACGGCTATCGGTTCGAAGATATGCCGCCGGATCGCGAGGCATACCAGTTGGGGCTTCGAGGCATCGAAGAGATTGCCCGCCATTTGCACGGTCGAGGTTTTTGCGAGATCGGAATTGGCGAGCGGGACGAGATCCTGGAAACGCTCCACGATGCGCGTCCGGCCGCCGCGCTCGAGATCTGGAAACAAATGCCTGTGCATCGATTTTGGATGCTGCTGATCCAGGACTGCATCACCGTCTATTATTCGCATCCTTGGGCATGGGATGAAATTGGCTTTGGAGGACCAGCCTACCCACGCGCCTACATGCGGCTGGAACGCGGCGAGCCGGAGCCTTGGGAGAAGAACGAGAAGCGCCATGAGTGGATCGCGCCCGGATCCTCATTGTCCGAAAAATTCACGCAAATGGCCGGTCTGACGGAACATCGTGGCGGTTCGCAAGGGGGAACCCATTGATACCGGACAGTGGGCCCGCGCACATGCTGGGTCCGATGCAACGTATTCGAACGCCGATGCGGCGTTTTGCCGACGGCGAAGAGGTTGATTATGCGATCGTCGGAATCGGCGCCGGCGGGGGCGTTCTGCTGCAGCGCCTGGCTCGGGCAGGCTTTCGGGCTATCGGATTCGATGCCGGCCCGTTCTGGGACACTGAGCGCGATTGGGTGAGCGATGAGACCGGTTCACACAAGCTTTATTGGAACGATCCGCGGATCACGGGCGGCGAAGATCCGTTGGCCTTGGGTGCAAATAATAGCGGCAAAGGCGTGGGCGGAGGGACAGTTCATTGGGCTTCCTTCACGCCGCGTTTTCACCCTTCGGATTTCCAGACTCACACGCTGGATGGCGTGGGCGCGGATTGGCCGCTCACCTATTGGGATCTCAAACCGTATTACGAGCTCATGGAGAGGGAATTGCCGGTGTCGGGTCCCTATTTTCCGTGGGGTGATCCGCACAGCTATCCCTATGGACCGCACCCGATGGGCGGCGTCGGCGATGTGCTGATTCGCGGCTGCACGAAACTTGGCATCGGCGTGAGCGCCGGAGGACCGGTCGCAATCCTTAGCGGCTCCCGCGCGGACAGGCCGCATTGCATCTACCGCGGATTCTGCATCCAGGGCTGCAAAGTGGGAGCCAAGGCAAGCACGTTAATCACGCACGTGCCGGATGCTCTGGCGAACGGTGCGGAAATCCGCGCCGAGAGCATGGTGTCGCGAATACACCTTGGAAAAAACCGGCGCGTCACCGGCGTCAGCTACTTCGACACGGAAGGCCGCGTGCATTTTCAGAAAGCCAAAGCGGTGGTGGTGGCTGGATACGCCATTGAAACGCCGCGGCTCCTGTTGAACTCCGCGTGTCCCGGATTTGAGAACGGTCTTGCAAACTCCAACGGGCAAGTCGGCCGCTATCTGATGGCCCAAGCGGGAAATGTGGTGCTGGCGCGTTTCGAGGAACTGATCCGTATGTATAAAGCGCCCCCGGCACATGCTTTAACGGAAGAGTTCTACGAGACGGATCCGAAGCGCGGATTTGCGCGCGGTTTTGCCGTGCAGACGGTGGGCCCTTTGCCTGTCGCATTTGCTAAACAGATGATCACCGCGAAAGGCGCGTGGGGCTGGGGGCTGCGCCGCCTGATGATGGACTACAATCACTGGGCTGCGCTGGGGGTGCTGGGTGAAATCCTGCCCAATGCGGACAATCGAGTCACGCTCGCGGACGTGAAAGATCAATTCGGCTTGCCAGTCGCAAAAGTCACATTCAATCTCTATGACAACGACAAAAAGCTGATCGAATACGGTAAGCAAAAAGTGATGGAAATTATGTGGGCCGCTGGCGCGGAGGAGGTGGTGCAGGAGGCCCGATACGCCCACCTGGTGGGTGGCGCGTGCATGGGCCGCGACCCGGGCGATTCAGTGACGGATCAGTTCGGCCGCACGCATGAAATCGCTAATCTTTTCGTCTGTGACGGCAGCCTGATGCCCACTCAAGGCTCGGCCAACCCGGGCCTCACGATTATGGCGCTGGCTGCGCGAATCGCGGATTATATGATCGCGCAGGGAGATTGCATCTTCGCTTCCGACCGGCGAGAAACGGAATCGCTGCCAATGCGCCGCGACCTTTCACCACCCGACACGTGGGGGCATGGCATGCCCACGGTGTGAAGCATGGGATCTGCACCGCTCATCGACGACGTTTTCGTATCCGCTTACACCGTCCCAACGAAAACGCCCGAATCGGACGGGACGCTGGAATGGAGCGAGACGACGATCGTTCTGGTGGAGATCTCCGCCGGTGGCAAAACGGGACTTGGGTACAGTTATGCCAATGCCGCAACGGCGCAACTGATTGAAGACGCGCTTGTTCCAAAAGTAAAAGGTGGTGATGCGTTCGCCACCGGCGCGCTATGGCAAAAGATGGGGATTGCGGTTCGAAATCTGGGCCGGTCCGGAGTCGCCTCTATGGCAATCGCGGCTGCCGGCAACGCACTGTGGGATTTAAAGGGTAAACTGCTTGGCCTGTCTGTAGCGTCTTTGCTCGGTGCAGTGCGGTCGAAAGTGATGGCCTACGGGAGCGGTGGATTCACCTCTTACTCGGAACGGGAACTGCTGGACCAGATGACCTTCTGGGCGGCAAACGGGATGCGTGCGGTGAAAATGAAGATCGGCCGCGATCCCGCGAGCGACCTGAAACGTGTCGGCTCCGTTAAGAAGGCCATCGGAGAGCGGGTAGAACTTTTTGTCGATGCTAATGGAGCCTACACGCGCAAGCAGGCGCTGTCTCAGGCGTATCGATTCGCTGAGATGGCGTCACATGGTTTGAGGAGCCAGTCTCGTCCGACGATCTGGAGGGGCTTCGGCTGATTCGCGATTCCGGACCGCCGGGTATGAATATCGCGGCGGGCGAGTACGGATACAACGCCTGGTATTTTCGCCGCATGCTGGCGGCAGGCGCAGTAGATGTCCTGCAGGCCGACGCCACCCGCTGCGAAGGAATCTCAGGCTTCCTCCAGGCGGATGCACTATGCGAGGGCCATTCGCTGCCTTTGTCGGCGCATACCGCCCCGTCAATTCATGCCCACGTCTGCTGCGCCGCGCAACGCGTAATTCACGCCGAATATTTCTTCGACCATATCCGGCTGGAAAAAATGGCCTTTGATGGCGCGATCGAGGCAGTGGGCGGGATGCTCCGGCCGAATCTCAATCAGCCCGGATTCGGCTTAATCTTGAAGCAAGCGGATATGCTTCGGTACCAGACCTATGCTGGCCGTATGACCTCAAAGTAGCCGGTAGCAGTCCATGCTCTGACGAGCATTGAAGTACGAGCGAGCTCAAAAATAATGCTTCCGCTTCATTCGTTCAATGTTTCCGCGAAAACTTCTTGTGCAAGTCCGGCCAAAACTCCTTCAGAATATTGGCGGCAGCGTCCACGCCCAGTTGGCTGCTCAGCTTAACAACGGCACTTGACGCGTCACGGTTGTCCTCGTAGTATGCGTTTGAGATTGCTACCGCGGTTGAGTTGCCGATTATTTCAGAATAGTTAAACGCGGTCCAGCCCGAATCGTTATGCGTGAACAGTATTTGACCTGCCGCATACTCCAACCGCGACCAACCAGATCCCTCGCCCTTACGAAAATATCTGGGATCCTGATGAAAGAGCGTAGGGTAAATCGATTCCGTCATGAAATCGCCAATTACATAATCGGCATACGAAGTTCCAAAATACCGGCCATATCCGGCAGCCCCTTGTCCGAAAGATCGGTTCGCATTCGTCAATTGCCCTTCGCCGGCAAACGCGGCCGCCAGAATAACAGTTCCCCGGTCAAACGCATCTTGGCTTCCGATGACGAACTTCTGTCTTGCCGAGATGGGCACGTATGGATTGGGCAACGGTGATGTCCGGTAATTAGGCACAATTCCAAAAAGGCGCTTACTCTCCATCTGTGGCGGCACCGCGGATGTTGTTTTGTTATCGACGAGAACGCCCGGTTGTTGCGGAGCACTTGCCGCCGAACCGTCTTGGCCGAACAAACCAGGCGGGCACAGGACGAGCCCGGCGCATACAACAATTGCGCCGCGTAGGCTCAAAGTATCGGAAAGTGTGAGAAGGACTGACACGCCCTTTTGATCCTTTCGCCTTACGCGAAGTTCCAAAAGGTTCGACGACGTCTTTTGTTAAACCTTTACACTGTGTTCCTCGCGGAAAGATGGAATGGGAGAACGTTTCCGGCAATCGCCGGGAAATTGTCCGCTGCTAAACTGTAAGTTACACAATTTTCAGAGGAGTTTCATGGCAGAAAAGAAGAGTCTCAGCAAGGCGGCCCACGCCAGTTCACCTAACCTCAAGCAGAAGGGAACCATCTACCAGGCCACTTATCTTGGCAGCGGCACCTTCCACATTGTTAAACCGAAGCGCAAAAGTGCGAAGCGGCGTCAATCGGCGCTCAAGGGTACCACTCGCGGCGCTCGCAAGTAGTATTCCCCAAGTTTTCTGATCCGTCAAATCGTTTTAGTCACCTTGCTTAACGTTCTTGGCTGATCGGGATTCAGTCCTTTTACCTCTGCCAGGTGAGCGGCAAACAGCTGCGCCGGAATGATGTACGGGATAGGTGTGTAGACGTCTTCCGGCAAGCTCCCTCGGTGGCTTAGTTCAGCGTCGATAACAAGCCGACCCTTTTGAATCGCCTTCAGGCTCGTGGCATGGCGGTTGCTCTTATCGGTAATCGTCAGCGTTTCCACCTTGATCGATTCGAGTTTCGCCAACAACTCGCTCGTCGCCTTCCAAGTCACGCCAGGCGGGCAAAACAGGAACGCCGGAAACGACGCTTCAAGCATCGCAATCGGCCCATGCAGCAAATCGGCCGATGAGAACCGCTCCGCTACTACATAGCATGTTTCCATCAACTTCAATGCGAACTCAAACGAGTTAGCGTAGTTCAATCCTCTGCCTACGCACACCGCATGCTGCATAAAGCAATAACGCTCAGCCTTCTCCCGAATCTCCGGCTCCAGTTGCAGCGCCGCTTCTGTCCAGTCCGCCAGCCGTTGCAGATCCTCCAACTCGATAGATGCGCCCAAAGCGTACGCCAATAGATAAACGCAAAGCAGTTGCCCGGTATATGTCTTAGTGGCCGCAACGCTTTTCTCTTTTCCGGCGCGCACTAAAAAGGAATGCTCCGCCAGTTTAGCCAGCGTACTCTCCGCCTCGTTCGTGATGCCGATCGAAACGCACCGGCCGCCCGAGCCGCTTCCAGAACGATGTTGGTATCTGTCGATTCGCCCGATTGCGAGATCACAATGACCGCTGAGTCTTTCAACTGGAGATTCGATCCATACAACGTTGTCACCGAAGGCGCTGCCAGCGAAACGGGTATCGCAGTCAAAATCTCCAGTAAATAGCGCCCGAACTGCGCTGCATTGTCCGACGTCCCTCGCGCCGCCAGCACAATCATCCGCACCGGATTTCGTTGAAGGTGTTCCCGCAGCTTTGTTGCGTGCCGCCACTCGGATTTCAGCGTCCGTTCGATCGCCGCAGGCTGCTGGCGAATTTCATCTCCCATCTTCGACATGCTGTGAAGATAGCAGAGGTCAACCTACTCGTACCGCAACGCTTCCAACGGCTCTATCCGCGCCGCCTTCGAAACCGGCCATACGCTCGCCAGCAGCCCGGCAACAAGAAAGATAGCAACCGCCGCCGCGAGGGTGGGCGCGTCAGTCGATTCAATCCCGTACAGCAAACTTTTCAGCACCCGCGTGGACGCCAACGCTAATGGAATGCCCACCAAAATGCCTGCCCCAACCAGCAGCAAGCTCTCGCGCAAAAACAACTTTGCCACATCGCTCTTCTGCGCTCCGATCGCGAATCTAACTCCAATCTCCCGCGTACGCCGTGAAACCGCGTAAGCGATGAGTCCGTATATGCCCATGCAGCAAAGCAGCGTCGCGAGTCCGCTGAACAGTGTTGCTAAAAAGCTGAGCACGCGCTCGGACGATATCGTATGGTCGATCTGATCCTGCATCTCGCGCACGTCGTAAATCAGAATTTTGGCATCCACGGAGCGAATCGTGTGCTCGATCTCCGCGATGGCGCCGCCTGCCTCTAATTTGGTTCGAACCAGCAGCGTATAGCCGGACGATCGCGTCTGCTTTGCCGGCAGATAAATCAGCGGGTACGGCTTCTCGCGCAGTGCTTGGTAACGCGAATTGTTCACCAAGCCGACTATCTGCTCATCGCTGTTTCCAACCTTGAAATGCCGCCCAATCGGATTCTTGCCCGGCATATATTGGTCTACGAATAGCCGATTGACGATAGCCACGCCTGGCGCCTTCATGATGTCGCGCGCGGTGAAATCACGGCCGGCCAGCAGCCCTTGATGCAGCGTGCTGAAAAAATCCGGACTGATCATATTGAAATTCGTTTGAACATCCGAACTTCTCGGAATGTGGCCAGGTACATCGAAGTCGAGCGAGATCATGCCCCCTTCAAGCGGGCTCACTACTGCGAGACTCGCGGCGGCGATTCCGGGCCGGGCGCGCAAACGGTTGAGTATCTCATCAAACGCCTGCTCGGTCCGCTCCGGAGAGTGGCCAGCCATCGCCGGGTCGATCTTGAGCGTAATCACGCGCGCTGGATTGAAGCCGAGATCTACGGTTTTCAACCGGCTCAGCGTGCGAGTCATCAGCCCCGAGGCAAACAGAATCATTAACGAAAGCGCGATCTGAAAAACAATTAGGGAACGTCTAATCCCAACACCACTTGAACTCAGCGCCGTTCTGCCCGGCGCACCCTTCAACTCGGGGATGATGTCAGGTCGTGCCGATTGCCACGCGGGCAAAAAGCCGAACATTACGGCCGTCAGCAACGACAGCAGAATCGAAAAACAAATTACCAGCGGATCGGGTGTAACGTCCTGCACGCTATCGCCCAAATAGGCCAACAGCGTGCGGACAATCCAGAATGCCAGCGCAAGTCCCACAAATCCTCCGCAACAAGCAATCAGCACGCTTTCTACCATGAGTTGCCGCACTACGCGCCAGCGGGACGCGCCCAGGGACAACCGGACTGCGAATTCCTTCGCGCGCGCATTAGCTCTGGCCAGCAGTAGACTCGCTAAATTTGCGCAGGCAATCAGCAACACTAGCGCTACGACTCCCATCAAAACTGTTATTGGCTTGGAGTACGCGGAATCATAATTGGCGCCTTGGCTTCCGTCCGTCAAGCGAAAAGATGTCTTTTTGCCGCTTAATTTTTTTGCTTCTTCTGGATCAGCCAACTGGGTTCTGATCGCCCGCGCAAGCGGATCGATCATCGCTTGTGCCTGCGCGGCATTCACGCCTGGCTTCAATCGCGCCAGCGGCTGCAACCAGCTAAATCCCGGCGATTTCCACATCGTCCCTCCTGGCCCAGTCGAGAAGAATCCGCCCATGAAATCGCCCATCCGCGAAACTGGCAATTGCATATCGATGCGCGACTGCAACTGCGGCCCGTCAAATCCTTTTTCGGTCACGCCGATGACCGTATAAGGATGGGAATTGAGCAGTAGTTTACGGCCGATAATAGCCGGATCGGCACCAAAGCGCCCCTGCCAAATTGGATAACTGATAACGCAAACCGGGTTACCTGCAGCCGTGTTGACGTCTTCTTCCGTAAGCAAGCGACCGAGCGCCGGTCGAATTTTCAGTGTCCGGAAATAGTCGCCAGTTACGACTTCGCCCTTCAACGGTTCGGTTGCGTTATTGGCCGCCAGATTGACGCGCACCGGATACCGTCCCAGAACTCCGTCAAACGCTTGGCTGCGTTTGTTCAGCTCCGCGATGAACGGAAGCGAAAAGACGGAATTTATCACTGTGCCGTTTTCATATTCGGCTACCTCCACCAAGCGACTAGCTTCAGGCACCGGCAAATGCTTCAACAGCAGCGCATTCACAAACGAGAATATCGCCGTGTTCGCGCCGATTCCAAGGCCCAGCGAAGAAATGGCCACCAGTGCGAAAACTGGGCTCGACCTCAAACTGCGGAACGCATACCGCAAGTCCTGTCCTAATGTTTCGAACAATCTCCCACCCCACGCTTCACGCGTCTTTTCTTTTATGAGACTCGGGTTCCCAAACGCCCGTCTCGCCGCATAACGCGAGTCCTCGGCGGACAGCCCAGCGTCGCGCTGCTCTTCCGCTTCCAGGTCGAGATGCGCCCGTAACTCCCGTTCCAGTTCCTGCTCCCGTATCTTTCGCCGCCGGAAACGCATTTGCTCAGCCCTCCTTCACCGGCCACATCACCCGGGCAATGGCGCCGGTCAGCCGCTTCCACTTCGATTCTTCCGCCAAAAGCTGTTTCTTGCCGGCCGCCGTGAGGCGATAATATTTGAACTCACGCTTCAAATCTTTGCCGGCCGGTTCCCAGTTCCCCGCAATCCAACCCTTGCGCTCCAGCCTATGCAGCGCCGGATACAGCGACCCGTGCTCCACTTGCAGCAAATCTTCCGTAGTTCTTTGAATGTGTTTTGAAATCTGATGCCCGTGAGCGGGCCCAAATAAAAGCGTGCGCAGAACGAGCATGTCCAGCGTGCCCTGCAACAGCTCGATCCGATCGGTTGAATCCTTCGCCATGTAGCTGGTAGACATTCTACCTTATTTGATCTAATCGGGTAGAGCGGCAACCCAAAGTCTGAAGTGCAAAGCCTACCAGCCGATCCGCTTAAGCCGTGGAACAAGATCGAAATGCTGGTCCCGGCTAAGCAGCGGCTGCTGGTGTTGTCTCGCCAAGGCGGCAATCCATAGATCATTGCCGGGAATAGGCCGGCCCTTGCGTTTCAATTCATCGCGGACTTCCGCATACTGTTCGGCTGTACCCTTGTCCACCACCAGCACTCGACAGTTCGCCAGCATGCTCTCCAGCCATTTCTCATACTGGGATTGGCTTCGCGATTGTTTGATGCCATATCTGTACTCGCCCAGCACGATAACAGGAACGGCCACCTCACTCGCCCTTTGAAGAATCGGCTCCAATCCGGGGTCGCCATCCGCCAAGGCCGACAGACCGTTGGTATCCAATATCACTGCCACTCCTCAGGTTCAATCCGGCCAAATTCCTCTTGGATAATTCCGTTAATGCGCGCGGTCTCTTTATGCAGGCCGCGCAATCCACCGAATACTTTGAGCCACGGTCTTTCCTCGACGCCGCGGCTGCTGAGTTTTTCCGCGAGGGCATCCGAAATCAGTTCTCTGAGGGGTATGCCTCGCTCAGCGGCAACCGATTTTGCCCGTCTGAAAAGCGCATCTGGAATCTCAAGCGTGGTCTTCATTGATAGCCATTGTCCCATATTTATGGGAGCTTGAAAGATGTCGGGATGAAGATCTCAAGCGGCTCGGTGTAGAGAGACCTGGGAGATTGTAGATGCTGTGAACAATTCGGACCATTTACTCCATGAACCTGTTCTCTAACTGTTTTTCGGAGTGGTGCTCTTCACTTCAATGTCACAGTAAGAACGCATGCACGAATATGACACCGTTCTCAAAGCCTTGTTGCGGAACCCGCAGAACTCCATTTTGGAGCGCATCACCGGCGCGCGAATCGATCATTGGCTGAACCCCGAGTTCCCGGAGGTGCAGCAGACGCGGGCCGATCTGTTAGGCGAAACGGCAGACCGGCAGAGGCTGATTGCTCTGGAACTGCAGAGCGATAACGATACCAGCATGCCTCTTCGAATGGCCGAATATGCGTTGCGGATTTTCCGGCTCCATAAGCACTTCCCGGAACAATATGTGCTCTTTGTAGGCAATAAGGAAATGCGAATGCCGTCGGAACTCACCGGTCCGAATTTCTATTGCCGGTACAAGATTATCGACATTCGGGAACTGGATGAAGAAGCGCTGCTTGCGAGCCCATTTGACGGCGACCAGATCATGGCGATTCTGACCCGGCATAAGGATCGGCGCGAAACGATACGGCGGATTCTATCGCGAATCGCTACACTAGAGGGTGGAGCGCGGGACACTGCTTTTAAGAAGCTGATGATTCTTGCCGGTCTGCGCAAGCTGGAAGATTCGATCCGTAGCGAGGTAAGACATATGCCAATTTTAGACGACATTATGGACCACGACGTCATCGGCCCAGCCATCCGCGAAGGTCTACAGCAAGGCCGGCGCGAAGGCTTGCGGGAAGGTAGGCAAGAAGGCTTACAACAAGGAGAACTAACTATTCTTCGCCGCCTGATCGGCAAACGCTTCGGCGCTGTGCCCGCTTGGGCTGACGAGCGATTAACGAAGCTATCGACGGCCGAGTTGGAAGAGATTTCCGTCCGCCTGCTGGATGTCAAAAACATCGAAGACTTAATCGGCCGCTAACTGCTTGTTGCCTTTCCAGCTTCATCGTCGGCGAATGGGAGCGTTATAGCAGAACCTTCGCGCCCTTCACTGGCCCAAGTAAATACTGCGGGCTGATATCCGCCGACATCGGCAGCCGCGTAATGTTCGGCTTGATAACAATCAATGTATAGCTCTTGCTATGGCCGCGCGTGTTCTCTGACAGGACCTCATTAACCCCCCGTATGTTGCTCAATCCCGCCAAGCCGTTCCTGGTGTTGCTTCTGGATTCCTGTTCCAGTCCCGCCAGAACAGCCCATTCACCTTCGCGCAGCACAACGTTCCCGGTAAACTTACGCTGCGAAACAGAAGGTACCGTATTGAAGGTCTGCGTTCCCAACGCCTTGAATTCAGCCTCCAAATCCAATGCGATCTCCCCGTTCCCATTCACTTTAGGCGTCATCTTCAGCACCAGTCCCAGGTCCTCTATGGTGAATTGGGGAATCGGATTGTATATGGTTTGCGCGGTTTGCTGAAAGCCGGTGTAAAGCGTTTGCGGAATAGGGTACTTTTCGCCCACGTGGAAATTGGCCGTCTGGCCGTCGGCTGCCGTCACAACAGCATCGTAATTGCTTGTTGCCAGCGATTTCGTGTACGTGGCAAAAAGAGTCGCATCCATAATGCCCACGCCGAATATCGTCGAGGCGCCCCGAAGGTGAAGAAATTCGTGAACGTCCCAATATCCGCCAGTACCGTTTGAAAATGGTTAATGCGGCCGAAATCCGCGAGTTGAAATGAGGTAGGCAGCGCCGTTCCGTAGTGGTAATTTACGTCCGAATCTAACGTCAGCACCTGCACTTCCAGAGCTACTTGCGCCTTGGGCAGCATCAGAGCTTCAAGCAGCATGCGTGCGGCCATCGCCTTCGACACCCGGTCCCTTACAAACACGGTATGATTTTGCGTGTTCCATCCGAACGACCGCAGGTTCAACACGCTCCGTACCGCGTTCGCCACGTCCACTATGTCCTTGTCGCCTACTGCATTCGGCAGCGGCACTGTAAGCAGAATGGTCGGCTCTAATTGGTTGCGTTTCTCTTCCGAGTCGTGCGCAAAGTAAATTGTCGTAGTGGAAAACGGAAACACAAAGGTATCGGTGACCGCCGTCAGCGCTTCCATTGCGCCGCGGAAATCAACGTCCGACACCTGCAGCGAAAGCTGGCCCTGACGCGATTGGCCTCCTTGGGTAGTTGCGAGCTGCGGGTCCCAAACGGCACGCACTCCGTAAGCGGCGCTGACCTTCTGAATCAGCGAAATCTCATCGCCGTGCAGGTCGAAATCGTGCCGCGAATTGTTCGCTACCACGTGCGGAACAGCCAGTAGCTCTGGACCGCGTTCGTCTCTGATTTCGGAAATTGCGGGCTTTGCTGTTTCAAGTGCCGCTTCCGCTTCCTGCTCGGCTGCCTTGAGATCGTCCGTAATGTCGGCCTTCTCAATGTCAGTCTTTTGCAACAAGCCGGCTTGGCCAGCCAAAACGTCTCTACTGATCCGGTAACCGGGGTTGTGAGGGTCGCGCTTAACCGCTTCGGAATAGAGCAGATAGGCGCGCACTACTTCGCCGGATGCCCGCGCCGCTTTGGCCTTCTCAGCTAGCTGTCGCGCTACATCCACGCCGCTCGCCGCCGCCCAGCAAACCACTGCCAGCAGCAGGCACAACAAGCTTTTCTGCATCCAACAAACAAGACGCGCGCAGACTCGTTGCCGTGTAACTGCCTGAGCGGCCTTTCGCACTCTAGTGGCCCGGAGCGACGTACCCGGGAGGGTGAGCCGCGCCCTCTCCAAAGAAATACTCTTCCATCTGTTTCAGCAAAAACTCTTGCGCTTCCGTCGTGCCCAAATTCAGACGATACTCGTTCATAATCATCTTCATCTGTTCAACCCAGCCGGCCCACGCCTGTTTTGAGACGTTCTCATAGATACGCTGTCCTAACGGATGCCCGTCGAACGGCACCTCGTCCAAACCGGGCAGATCCTTACCTAATTTCACGCAGTGAACAATTCGCTCAGCTTTCGGGGTCGTCCCGGAAGTGCTGGCCATACGGCTAATCTCCTTGTGTTCGCTAACCTTTGAGGATAGCCCAGACCCGCCAAGTCTTACCGTAAACTCTACTTCAATCCGCCCGCCGCCGCCCGCCGCTTCACGTCATGGCTCAAAAATTCCGCGAACCTTCGCGGTATCTCGCTGCCCGCCGCTTGCTGCTGTAGTACAGCCTTCTGATAGCGCTTTAGGGCCTCCAGCCGCGACGATTTCCGAAGCGGCGCCTGTTGCAAATCAAGCAGCAGTTCCAACTCTCTCGGGGTAAACGTATGCCGAAGGACACTGCCGTTAATGAGGTCCTGGACCAATTGGAGAAACGCTAGCCAATCTGAGTTATTGACGGTCAAAAGGGTATGTGCCTCAACTTGTGGAAAAGTCTAAGGATTTTTGCGATTCAATGCCGCCGCCCGCCACTTCCTCCCTGAAGAACGTGATGTATTTACTGGTAGCTCTAGCCTTGCCCGTCGTTGCGGCCTATTACTTTGCTTCAATATGGCCATGGCTGTTCGGCACCCTTGCGGTAGCTCTCTTGTTGAGTGGCATAGATGATATCATTCCGCTGGCAATCTGTTGTTTTCACTCGCTTTTCCTGCTCCTGCGCGGTCCCGAAGTGCCCACTCATCCGCTCCATCTGACCGAACGCCGTATCGCTATCTTTGTTCCCTGCTGGAAAGAATCGGGCGTTATCGGCAATATGGTCCGGCATAATCTGGCGGCGATTCGCTACAGTAATTTCGATTTCTTCCTTGGGGTTTATCCTAATGATCATCCTACGGTGTCAGTAGCCAGCCATTTGTCTGAGAGCTATCCGAACGTCCATGCTGCCGTTTGTCCCCATCCAGGTCCCACCTCGAAAGCCGACTGCCTGAATTCGGTCTACCGCCGCATGCTCGATTTCGAAGCGCAGCACGGGGCTCGTTTCGATACGGTCGTGCTGCACGACGCCGAAGATCTCATCCATCCGGAAGCTCTTCGCCTTATCAATCGCGAGCGCGAAACCTACTCCATGGTGCAGGTTCCCGTTCTCCCGCTGCCCACTCCGCCGCTCGAAGCCACTCACGGCATCTATTGCGATGAATTTGCTGAGTTTCAGACCCTCGATATGCGGGCACGCCAGTTTAGCGGCTCGTTTATACCATCCAGCGGCGTCGGGACGGGGTTTGCCCGTGAGATTCTGGAGCGCCTTGCCTCTGAGCGTGAAGAGGTTTTCGACGCCGCCAGCCTGACCGAAGATTACGAGATCGGCGTTTACATCCACTCCGCTGGATACCGGCAGCTCTTCGCCCCGCTCACGCGCGTCGACAACGATTTCATCGCCACTCGCGAATACTTCCCCCGCACAACCAACTCCGCCATTCGCCAGCGGACTCGTTGGGTTACCGGCATTTCCCTGCAATCGTGGGAGCGCCGCGGTTGGGGCGGTAGCTGGCGCACGCGCTATTGGTTTTGGCGCGACCGCAAAGGCCTGATTGCCAACCCGCTCAGCCTGCTTACCAATTTCCTTTTCCTGGCTGGCCTCGTCGATCTTGGCTTGAGCGTCGTCAACCAACGGCCGTGGGCTTTCGCTCTAAACAATCCCAGGATTTCCGTTCTGTGCTTTCTAACCATGGCGCTGCAGTGCTTGCGGCTCACTCTGCGCATGTTATGCGTGGGCCGTATTTATGGTTTGGCCTTCGCGCTCGGCGTTCCTCTGCGGTCCTTCCACGCTAATCTCATCAACGCCTTTGCCGCATTGCGTGCCATGTGGCGGTACGCACATGCCAGGCGCGAAAAACGCGTGCTTGTCTGGCAGAAAACCGAACATCACTACCCTACCGGCGATACTTTAGCCCAACCTCGCCGCGAGTTCGATGAAGTACTGATCAGTGGCGGCTTCATCACCCCGGAAAAACTGGCCCAGCTGCGTGCCGGCATGCCGCCGGATACCGACCTCGTTGAATTCGTTCTAGCAAAAAAGATTCTCTCCGATACCGACCTCTGCCGGGCGGTCAGCCTCCAAACTGGCGTGCCGCTGGCCCGGATTGACGTCCGCAAGGTGAAGCAAAAAGTGGCCCGCAGCCTGCCTACGCACGTCGAGAAGCGGCACGGCATTGTGCCCGTCGATATTCAAGCGGGACGGCTCGTGGTGGCCGGCCTGCGCGTCCCCTCGGCTGAGGCCATGGAGGAAATCAGGAGCTTCACTTTTCTGAAGGTCGATTTTCAACTCGTCACGCAGCAGAACTACCTGGAACTGCGCCAGTTACTCTGAGGCAGCGCACCGCTTGCCGCGGATTACAACGCCTAGCCTGTCTTCTTCCGCCGAGCTGATTGGCTGAGTCCTTCATGCTTAAGTGCTGCATCAAGTAGGGTTTTGATTACTGCTTGTTGACTCACGTTGAGGCGCGCCGCCCGCTCGTCGAGTTGCCGCAGCATGCCATGGGTGAGATCCAAATTCACTCGATGAACGGGCCTAACCACGGCAAAGCTATTTGTGAAATGCGCGGAAATGTCTTCACCGCGCGTCGCCTTCTCGGCGATCTCGTCGGCAGAGACTTTGAACTTACGCGTTTTCGGCATAACTTTGCTCTTCTTCTTTCGTCGCTTTCCAGGCGGTCACCAAGTGGTAATACTCTCCCTCGTTATCATGCCTGATCTCGAAGATCACAGAGCACAGGCGGCCCCCGCACCAACCGATTGCGCGATACTGCTCAGGATCGCGGTTCCTTTGGTCAACCAGGTACGTCTGTTCGAATATCTGTTGCGCCTCTCTTAGACTGACACCGTGTTTGCGTTTGACCGCCCTGCTTTTTGCCCGATCAAAAGCAAACCGGAGCATATAACCGTTATATCACCGAATCCGACCCTCCGGTCTCTATCCAATCGCCAACTCGCCATGGTCCGTAGCCTTAGTCTATAGTAGTGCGTTGCAAATCCGATCTCCCGTCGGGCTACTCACCCTTCAGCTAAGAACGCGGAGCACCACTAGGGTCATATCGTCGTGCTGGGAAGCGCCCGCGGCGAATGCCTCCGAGGCGGCCAGGATTCGGTTCATTGTTTCAAAAGCAGGCAGCCCATGGGATGTTTTGGCGAACTCAATCAATCTGCCTTCACCCCACTCTTCGTCGCGGACGTTCATCGATTCAGAAATTCCATCCGTAAAGAGTACGGCCAGGTCACCAGGCTCAAGAGAAAAAGATTCTTGCCGATAGGGCTGCCGTAGAATCCCGATCACAGGACCGCCTGCCTCCAAGCGGAACACCTGGCAGCCCGCGGCAGATTTGCGCAGGATCACCGGTGGGTTGTGACCCGCGTTGACGTAGGAGAGCTGGCGGCTTCGAGGATCGTACTCGGCGTAAAAAAGAGTGGCGTAGCGGTTCGCTGAGGACGCCTCCAAGACCAGGCTATTCACTCGCTTCATTAGCTCCGTCAACTCATGGTCCACCGAAGCCTGGGCGCGCAGCGAAGCTTCCAGGCTGGCCATCATGAGCGCGGCGCCAATGCCCTTGCCGGAAACGTCGCCGATAGCGATGCCTAGCCTGCCTTCGGACAGCTCCAGAAAATCATAGTAGTCTCCGCCTACTTCTCGCGCCTGCCGGCAGCTCCCGCAATAGTCCAGACCGGGCACCGGGGGAAGGCGCTGAGGGAAGAGGCGCTCCTGGACTTCCTGCGCGATTTCCAACTCGCGATTCAACCGCTCGCGCTGTGCCATCTCGCGGCCGATAGCCGCCGCCAACCGAGCCACCTCCTGCGCCAAAGCCGTTTGCCCGGCCGACCTTTTATCAAGACCGTCGAGCGCGCGCGCGATAGCGCGATGCGTGAACTCGTCCGTTTCAATTTCCTGCCACGCAATGAGGTGGGGGGCGAGACGCTCCCGGTCTCGATCCTGCCTTATTGCGTTTGCGACTAGCTGCCGCAGCCGGCCGTCCGCCGGAGAAGAGATGCGCCCGAGAAATTGGTCAACCCCAAGACCGCCGGAATCGAGGAGTTGCAGAAATACCCTGCGGGCCTCACGCGGGTCCTCCACCACCAGATGCCGGAGTCCCTCATAGAGAGTCTCAGGCGGTTGCATAGCGCTTCGACCGCAGTTCGAACGCCTCCCGGCCGCCTTCGAGCAGGTCGATGATCTGTTCACGGCATTCATCGACTGTTCCGGACTTCTCGACGGCTCCGACCCGCCCATCCGAGTTCATAACCAAAACAAGGTCTGCTTCAGCCAATACCGGGATGTTCGCGTTGTGAGTTATGAAGATCATTTGCCGACGTCTCTTTAATCGCTGCACCGCGTTTACTACCGTCTCAAAAATAAAGTGGTTGTCCAGGTTGTCCTCCGGCTGATCGATAATCAGCGGGCTATCTCTTCTTGCTAAGAGTATGGGTAGCAGTGCTGTACACTTCTGACCGCGGGAAAGATCCGCCGCGTCCTTGAAATTTGGCTTTCCGGCCGGCGAAACATTTAACTCGATTCCGATTCTATCTTCAATTGCAATTACCTCGAGAGCCAGCGGATCGACGCCGTCGCGGAATGCATCCAGTATCTTGCGTGACCGCTCATTTCCGAAAGCCGTTAGTTCTTCGAAGAAGTCGAGGTCATTGGCCTGAATGACCTGTCCGAGTTGCTCCGGTCGAAGCTCTATCAGTTTCGCGATGATCTCTTCGTGGTTCCGGACCCTGGCGCCGCGCAAGCCATCCACCAGCATCTGCTGGTATGCCAGATCGTCGGCGTTTCGCATGATTCGAATGCGTACACGCTCGCCGGCTTCGCGCTGGAGTTCAGCCGCGACCTCCTCCCTCATCGTTGAAATTTGATCCCGCATTAGGATGTGAGTAGCTTTAAGAGACTTCCGCCGCTCAAGCAGTGTCTTCAGCTCGGCATTCTGTTCCGACCGCTGTTCCTCCAGGGCTTGAAGTTTGGCAACTTGCTGCTCAAGCGCGGCACGCTCTCGAGCATGCTCGCTTGCCGCTTGATTGAGCGCCGTTAACCTCGCCAATTCGCCGCCATGACTCGTGTGGGCCTGGGCGACGCTTTGGCGGGCTTGGGCTACAGTACCCTGGGCTTCGCGGATCTGACCGCCGATGGCCGATATATGTTCTTCAACTGTTCTTAAAGACGTTGCGAGTAGATCGTCATATCGGCCAAGGATGCCTCCATTCGCGGACTGCTGCTCGGCAAGGCGCGCCTTGAACGCAACCTGTGCTTCTCTTCGTAGTTGGTCCAGTGTTTGGGACAGCGTTCTAAGATCTCGATCGGCGCTGTCCAATTTAGCGATTTCGCGCTGATTGAGCTGCTGCTGGCGCGAAAGCCGGACGAAATCTGCCGTCGGTTCATGATCCGATGGCGGAAGAGCGCCCAACTGGGCACGGACGTCGCCGAGTTCTTCAGTTTGTTCGGTGAGGTCTTGGATCACTCGTTGTGCCGTCCTAATACGATCGGCATTCGCATCCAGCGCACGCGCGCTCTCGGCCAGCGACAGGTGAATTGTGCGCATCCGTTCGCTGCACAGTTCGTCCAACAGATTTCTCCGTTTCTGGCCGAGGACCTCGTCCGCTATCGCCTCAATTTCGAGACTGCTGTAGGCATCCAGCGGCAGAAACGTACCCCGATCGAGATCGACAGTATTGATCGTTCTGCCTTCCGAGGCCACGAGAACGGGCTGCTGCTTAAGGCCCCTCTTAATTGTGTAGCGGCTCGAACCTTCCGCCAGGGCGGTGATCGTTACCAGGGCCCCACCCGCAAGATTCGCCTGAATGAGGTCAACACAGTGCTTTGGCGCGCCTGAGGTACCGCGACCGCAAACCTCAATGCTTCGGCAAGCGTTGATTTTCCGCTTCCTCGTGGCCCAATGATGCAAGTTAGGCCCTGCGGAATATTCACCTTCAAGCCGGGCAGAAACCCGCCGCTAATCTCGATTTTCTCAACCAGCCACATAGGTCCAGTCTCTATCGCGTTTTAACTGTACACCAAAAGAGTCCCTCGCGTTAAACTCCTATTGGTCCTGAATCGTCTCAATCGGAAGGCACAAAACTCCATGTCCGAATCGTATCGCCCCTACCCGCGCTTCGTTCGTCAATCACTTTTGCCGACAGCCGCGCTGAGCGTCTTGCTCCTGGCGCTCCCGGCCGCGCTCGTGGCTCAGTCGGTGCCGCCGCGCTAGAATCTCCCGCTGCGCAGCCGCCCCAGACGGGCCCACACGGCGAGAAGCTCGCCGGCATGCCGAAATTTCATGACCCGGCGCCATATGACATTGACGAGCACACCGGCTACCAGCAGATCTTCGACGGTAAGAGTTTCTCCGGATGGGATGCCGACCCCAGCATCTGGCGCATCGAAGGGGGCATCATGGTGGGCGAAACGCTCGCGGGCAAGCCGAAGGGCAACAACTACATCGTCTATCGCGGCGGCAAAACACGCGACTTCGATCTGAAGCTGCAGATGAAGATGAAAAAGGCGGCGGTGGCGGCATTCAGTACCGAAGCGTCACCGGCGTACCGTGGACACGGCCGCAGCCCGCCGCCAGCCGCCCTATGACCTCAGGTTTATGATGACTGGCCCGCAGGCAGACTTCTGGTTCCCGGTCAGTGCGCAGACCGCGGCGTACACAGGCCAGTGGTACTCCGAAAACACCATGCAAGGCATCCTCGCCTATCGCGGCCAGGTAACGCAGGCGCTGCCCGGCCAGACCAACCGCCTGGTTGCCAATATCGGCGACAAGCGGGCGCTAGGCGGTTATGTGAAGGTCAACGAATGGAACGACTACGAGGTCATCGCGCGCGGCGGCGTGATGATGCACATCATGAACGGCCAGCTGATGGCGGTCTTCATCGATGACAATAAAGACTCAGTCAATAACCAACCGGGGCTCATCGGCTTCGAGATCGAAAGCCAGCCGTGCAAAATTTCTGTGCGCGATATCTGGCTCCGAAAATTCGACTAGTTGGTCTCTTTCTCCTCCCTAAAAAACCTGATCACGATGAGGGTTGCCAGCCAAATAGGCGAGATCAGAGGGCGAATCCTGGCGAATCAGGGCCAGAGCGTTTTGCGGCACGCATCGGCAGCCGCATAAATATATACCATGCCCGGGGCCTAGAAGTAGAATTTCAACGCCAATTGCACCTGCCGGGGACCGACGGCCGTGTAATTGATTACGCCGAAGTTGGGATCGCCCACGAGCGTGTCCGGTGTACCGAACACGGGATGGTTGAAGGCATTTTCCGCCTCGAGGCGTAATTCGAGCTTAATCGCTTCGTGGCTGGTGGAGAGAGCGAATTCCTTCAAGATGGACAAGTTGGTGGTGAAGAAGAAGGGACTGCGCACGCTTCCCACCGTCCGGGGCGCATTGCCCAAAGTGTAAGGAGCCGGTAGCTGGAAGTCATTCGGATCGGTGAAGTAGTTATTAATCCAGTTAGATTCCGGCCCGCCACTGCGCCAGGCGCGCCGGTGAGGTCGGGTCGCTGCGGCCCGTAAGTCCAGATAGGAGTGCCCCCATTGGCAACCGTAAACTGCAGCGGGAAGCCGTCGTGGATGGCCAAACCCCAGCGTTTTTCATCCCCCAAATATCAGGTCCAGTGGCCGAGGCATGTTGTTAAGGAAAGCTCTTCCTTGTCCGACCGGCAAATCGTAGGTATAATTGAATTTCACTTGTTGCGGGATGTCGAAGGTCGAAACACCGCGCTTAAGAAACCGCTTGTTGGGATCCTGGATATTGGAACCCGAGTTGGGACCATTCGCCAGCCAAGCCACGTTGGTGTCGTATGTCGAGGAATCGTCGATCGATTTCGACCACGTGTAGTTCGCCGAGAGTTGCAAGCCGTTCGAATAGCGCTTTGCAACACTAACTTGCAACGCATTGTAGATGGAGTCGGCAGTCGGCGGCTCATCTGTAGCGACACCCGTGAATTGCGGATACGGTAACAGCAGTTGGAAAGCCTGCACAGTCGGGCTCGTAAGAACACTGTTGGCATAGTACGGGCCCGTGAGAAGCGGCGCAAACGGATTTGACACGTAGTTGCCCAGGTTACCTATCTGATTCGGGGTCAGGCTCTCAATCTGCGGCCCAAAAACGTCCAGATTATTGCCGCCCGCTAAATACAGACGCGTTCCCTTTTTCCCAACGTATTCCACGTCGAGCACGCTGTTCCATCCCAGTTCGCGTTGGATGCCGAAACTCCAGCTTTGCTCATAGGGGGTTTTGGCGGCTGCCACCGCGCGTAGCGG
>CAVQZK010000039.1:0-291306 GCA_963718465.1 Bryobacterales bacterium
AAATCTTAGCGGACGAACAGTTTCTGGCAGGTAATTTTGACACCAGCTTTCTGGCAAAGATGGAAGCGCGCAGGAACGACCAGCACAAGGTCGATGGTGATGACGCTGAAGCGGTAGCAGTCTGACCGGAACGCTACTTTCAAATTCCAGAAGCAGCTTCGCGCGCGGCGTGGCGTCCTTTGTACCAATGTTTAATATCCGGCCAAAATTCTTTCAGGAGCTGCGATGTCGCGTCTGTGGCCAATTGCGTCGCCCAGTTCTGCAGGAAATCAGCCGCGTTCCGGTCGTCAGAATAGTAGGACAGGCCGACGCCTGCCGAAATACCGTTGCCGACAACTTCAGCAAAATTAAACGAGGTCCCTCCAGCATCCGTCTTGGTAACAAAAATTCGACTCAAGGCATAAAACGCGCGCTTCTTTTTCGCCCCCTCAGCCATGCGGAAGTAGCGCGGATCTTCCCTAAACAGGATTGGGAGAAAGCCTTCCGTCAACATATTCCCCACCACCTGATCGCAATAGGATGTTCCCAGCCGGCGCGCATAGCCCTCCGCTCCCTGCCCGAATTGAGGATGCGAATCTTCAAGCTGGTACAGACCCGCGTACGCGGCAGCCACGCCAAATAACGGGTAATCGAACGAGTCTTTTATTGCAATCTTAATCTTGTATTTAGCGGCGATTGGCTGATATGTGGCGGTCTTTTCCGCGGTTCTATAATTCGGAAGGACGCCAAAAATTCGCTTGTCTTGCGGCGGTACTGCGTTAGTCGGGTCCGGAGCCTGCGCCTTTGTAGCCGTTTCACCCGCGTCAGGCGGAACTTCGGGCGCTTGTGCCTGAATCGTTCGGCTAAACAGCAAGAGCACAATCGGTGCCGATCTGACAAAAAAGCCATGGGCCATCTAGCTCATTACCCTAACGATGCACTTTGTGCTCATGTTGATATCGATGCGTTTCACCTTAAAAAGGACGTAACCCTTTGAGCGCGGTTTCCGTGATGAGAAGTATAGCCTTGGAAAAAACATTGACTGGACTTTGGCAAAAGAATAACTGGAACTCCAAGTGCTACTCAAGAATCCAAAGGTTTGTCTGTTCGTATCTTATGGCGGAACCACTAAATGGACTCAAGAAAAACGACGCCGCTGCCGAAGAGTTGAAGGGAGTGAACCATCAAATCAACCTCAAGAACCGGTCCATCTTCAACTATTACATCCACGACAGCGTAACCGAATGCCGCCTCCAACTGTTGGGCGATCTTACACGCGCTCAGGTTACTGAGCTTAGCGGTTGTTGGGAAACCGCACGGACTACGTTGGGAAATCGCCGCCTCTCGTTGGACGTTCGAAGGCTGAAATCCGCGGATGCTGAAGGAAAAAGGTGGTTAGAGCAGATGGCGAAGGAGGGCGCGGTCTTTATGCCTGAAACTTTCTTGCGGGAAGCTCAGGTTCCAACCGGAAAATCCACGCCGGAAACTGTTGCAGCTATCAAACTCAGTTTGTTGGGGCGAGTTCTCGGAACATTTGGTAGAGGCGCGCGCGCGGAATCTTCCGATGCGGCGGCTGTTAGGGCTGGCGACTTAAGTTAGACCAGTACGGTAAACGCCGATTCTGTTCGAGTCACCGGCCGGTATGACGTATCGCGTTCCAGCGGTTCCCGCCCTGCCTCACGAATCAAGCGCAGCAAATCTTTCCTCCGCAGATGCTGTTCGGTAGTGGCCCCAGCGTCGTGGTAAATCTTTTCTTCGACCACAGTGCCGTCAATGTCGTTCGCGCCAAACCGCTGCGCTATTTGCGCTACGCTTGGCGTCATCATGATCCAATACGCCTTGATGTGAGGGATATTATCGAGCATCAATCGCGCAATGGCGATTTGCTTCAGATCGTTGAAGCCGGTCGTCGTTGCCAGATGGCTCAGGGCCGTATTGTGCGGGTGGAATGCCAGCGGGATGAACGTCACAAACCCATTCGTTTCATCCTGCACAGCACGCAGGCGTGTCAAGTGGTCGGTCAAATCTTCTACAGTTTCCAGATGCCCATAAAGCATCGTGCAATTGCTCTTCAGTCCAATCCGGTGAGCCAGCCGCGCCGTCTCAAGCCACTCATTGCCGTCAATTTTGTGATCGCAGATAATGCGCCGCACGCGCTCTGAGAAGATCTCGGCGCCACCGCCCGGCAGCGAATCCACCCCAGCGGCCTTTAGCTGTTCCAGAGCTTCAAGAATGGAAATCTTAGCCCTCTTAGCCAGGAACGCAATTTCCACCATGGTAAAAGCCTTCAAGTGTACACCCGCATAGCGTTCCTTCAAGCCGGCGATCATCTGGCAGAACCAATCGAGCGACAGCTCCGGATGCAAGCCGCCCACTATGTGAAACTCAGTGACCGCTTCGGCGTATCCCTTCCCGGCAACTTCCCAAACTTGTTCCAAAGACATCGTGTAAGCGTTGGGATCCTTAGCTTTCTTCCCGAACGCACACAGCCGGCAACTCGCCACGCAGACATCAGTGGGATTAATATGGCGGTTCACGTTGAAGTAGGTGATATCTCCGTGCAGCCGTTCACGCACAATGTTAGCCATATATCCAAGCGCCAGAATATCGTTGCTGCGGAACATGACCACGCCATCGTCGTACGATAAGCGCTCACGCGTTTGCACTTTCTCCCAAATCGATTTCAGGCGGCGGTCTTCAATCATTGGCTGCGAGGCGATGAGACTAGAAGAAGTGTTCATGAAATTAGAGATATCTGCAATGAAGAAAAATATCAGCGGCCCAAAAGACGAAGAACAGAATGCTCACGTAACCGTTTACCGTAAAGAAGGCCGCATTCACGCGTGAAAGATCGTCCGGTTTGACCAACCCGTGCTCATAGACCAGCAGGATAATCACGGCCAAAACTCCGGCGAAGCTAAGAGAACCTAAATGAAACGTCACGACCACAGCGGCTAAACATCCGATCATGGCGAGATGCAAAAGCCTGGAGATGAGCAATGCGCGAGCGATCCCGAAGCGCCGCGGAATACTGAACAATCCTTCGGCGCTATCGAACTCATAATCCTGGCAGGCATAAATCACGTCAAAGCCCGCGGTCCAAAACATTACGCCGGCGGTCAACCAGCAAATCCGCGCATCCAACGTTCCGCGAATCGCAATCCAAGCCGCTGCGGGCGCTATGCCCAGGCAGAACCCGAGAATGAGGTGCGAGAACATTGTGAAGCGTTTGGCAAACGAGTAAAGAAATAGAATCGCAACTGCTGCCGGGGCGAGCGCCAAACACAGAGTCCCTAATTCACGCGAAGCCCACAAAAAGGCGAGCACAGCCGCCACCGTAAAGCCCCAGGCAAACCTCGCGCTCAGTAATTTGGCAGGCAAATGCCGCATCGCGGTCCGTCTGTTTCGTGCATCGATATCGCTGTCCAGCAGCCGATTGAACGCCATGGCCGCCGAGCGGGCCGATACCATAGCCACCAATATCCAAACCATCCGCCAGCGCAGACCCGTTACCTGGAATCCGCTCTCACGCCATGCCAACAACGCCCCGGTTAGCGCAAACGGCAATGCGAACACCGAATGCTCGAACTTGATCATGTCGAGCGTCAGCCATAAGCGTGCTAGGAATCGAGCCATATTGGCGCAATAATTGTGCGGCGTGAGCGGTTCAAATCAGCCGGACGTTACTATTTTAGGGGATGCCGCCCCAACCGCCCGGGGCTCAAATTATGGACGTTCAACAACTTCAACAACTCTTAGAGCAGGTCAAAAGTGGCAAGACCACGGTTTCGTTGGCTCTGGAAGCCCT
Organism: Bryobacterales bacterium; assembly: GCA_963718465.1. Lineage (GTDB taxonomy): Bacteria > Acidobacteriota > Terriglobia > Bryobacterales > Bryobacteraceae > Bog-105. The sequence continues at coordinate 3,788 of CAVQZK010000039.1, forward strand.
AAAGCACCTGCCTTTTGAGGATCTTGGTTACGCTAAGGTCGATCATCATCGCGCTGTACGGCACGGCATGCCTGAAGTAATTCTTGGCCAGGGGAAACAGCCCGACCAGGTAGCCGGCATTGCCGCCGCACTGCTCGCCAAGTCCCACAACCTGCTTATCACTCGTGCTACGAAAGAAATGGCCGATCGGATCCTCGCGCTAGCAGCTGAAGCTGAGTACTTCCCAGCTTCCGGTATCATTCGCGTTTGGCGGGATCGCACTATTCACGGAAAGGGAAAGATTGCCGCCGTGTGTGCCGGAACAAGTGATTTACCCGTTCTCGAGGAGGCTCAACTGACCGCGCAGGTGATGGGCAACCAAGTGGATCTCATCGCCGATGTGGGCGTGGCTGGCATACATCGCCTGCTGAATCAGCGCGAAAAGCTCACCGAAGCTCGCGTCGCCATTGTCTGTGCCGGTATGGAAGGTGCCTTGCCGAGCGTCGTCGGCGGCTTAGTTGGTTGTCCCGTGATTGCCGTCCCCACCAGCGTGGGATACGGCGCCAGTTTCAATGGGCTGGCCGCGCTGCTGGGGATGCTCAACAGTTGCTCCAGCAACGTGACAGTTGTAAACATCGACAACGGTTTCGGCGCGGGTTACGTGGCTAGCCTGATTAATCGGCTTTAGTTGCTCAGGTTGCATACGGGCGGATCTTTCGCTAACCGATGTCGCGGCATGCGCTTGATGTCTGGGCTAATAGGCATATGATGGCCGCACAGGCCCAGCATATATTCCGCCTGTCCCGCAGATCTATCCGAACCAGCGGTGTAGGGAGCAATGCGGACCCTAATGACAGGAGCTGTGTATATTGGCTTCGCCTTGGTCGATTGTATCTCTCCGTTTCCGAAGTCCCAACAACGTGCTGTCCCGCCTCTTCTTGAGTCTGAGGTCCATGACAGACCGCGCGTGGCAGCATGTGAATACCAGCGGCCTGCTCCAAACTCTTCAGGCTGATACGCTGAATTCGTGCAACTAGTTGCGGGCGTGGACCTTGGCGGTACTGCTGTAAATTACACGTTTCTCACCTGGCAAGAGAAGTTCTTAATCCAGCAGCTGTGCGAATATCCGTCGCTGGCACGCGAGGGGCCGAATATCTGTTTGCAACAGATGGCGGATGGTCTGGCGGTCGCCGCGCAAAGGGCAGGCATCTCATTAACCGATATTGCGGTAGTGGGCCTCGGCACGCCCGGTCCTGCCACCGCCAACGGCGTCCTTAGCGCTGAGGGTTCCACCAATTTTGTTCACCCCAATTGGAAAGAGTTCGATATTCGGAGCGCCCTTGAAAAAGAGCTTGGCAAACCCGTCACCTACATCAACGATGGAAACGCCGGCGCACTTTGGGGCCACTTCGTCATCTTTGGCGGTTCGAATCGGGCAAGCTCTGTCTCGGCCATTATCGGTACCGGTTTGGGGGGCGGAGTCATCATCGATGGCAGAGTCCTGAAAGGCCGCAATGGCTTTGGCGGCGAGTTAGGGCACGTTCTTCTTCCCTACCAATGTCTTCCATTGCTGAAGGGTATAGAACCCTTGTGCAACTGCGGCCGGCCGGGTGACCTGGAATCCCTCTGCTCGCTCACTGCTATCGAACGCACGCTGCTTCCTTTCTTCCTACTTCAATATCCCGATCATGAACTGAATAGGCTGGGCGACCTTCGTAAAGCCGCGAGACTCGTGCGCGGCATCGCCGAGAGTGGCGATCCTCTGTGCCGGAAAGTCTTTCAAGCCCAGGCTCAAGCGCTTGGTTTGTTCTTTGATGAAATGATCAACACCTTCGATCCCGATGCGCTCATCGTTGGCGGTGGCGCTATCGAGACCAGCGAAGCATTCCAGAAGTGGTTCATTTCAGAGATCCGGGCTGGTATCCCGAACCAGCGGGCGGAACATATGGATATTCCCATCTACGTCATGCCGAATGGAGATACTGCGGGAGCTCGTGGTGCGGCTATTGAAGCGCTGAGCTCGATGAAACGGCTGACAACGGTATAGGGTCTTTCTCCTGCGCTCAAGGCTCGCATTTCGACCTGAAGGCACTCGCCGCTTTTCTCTGTACGGCGAGCCCCGTCAATCGATTCCGCCCAGCCCTCAAGCTTCAGGCCGCTTCGCTCCTTTGAAAACCTTCACCAGTGCCGTAAGCGCGCGGTCCACGTCTTGTTCGGTGAGAATATAAGGAGGCAAAAATCTCAGCACCGTATCGTGCGTGCAGTTAAACAGCAAGCCTTCCCTAATGCCGTCCATGACGAGTTGCTTGCAGGGAAACTCCAGTTCCACGCCGATCATAAGCCCATGGCCGCGAACTTCCTTGATGAATGAAAAGGTCCGCATCAACTCAGTAAGGCGCATGCGGAAATAGCCGCCGACCGCGTTAATCGAGGGAAGAAGACTCTCCAGAATATCGAAAAATTCCAGCGCGACACGGCAGGCCAGCGGCCCTCCTCCATATGTGGAACCGTGCATACCAGGTTTTATCGCAGCGGCCGCTTTCTCATTTGCTACAACAACACCCAGCGGAATGCCGCATCCCATCGGCTTGGCGGCGATCACAATGTCCGGCATCAACACGGGATCGAGCAATTGATAGGCGAAGTAGGTTCCCGGACGACCGACGCCGCATTGAATCTCATCAAACACAAGCAGTGCATTATGTTTGTCGGCCAGCTCGCGGGCTTTTCGCGCGAACTGTTCTGAAATCGGGTAGATCCCGCCTTCGCCTTGAATAAATTCGAGCACGATTCCGGCCGTATGATCGCTGAACGCCGCTTCCAGTCCAGCGATATCGTTTCGCTCTACAAAGCGCGCACCCGGCAACAAAGGTTCAAAATCTTTCCGGTACTTCTCCTGTCCCGTGATTGAAAGAGCTCCCAGGGTCCGGCCATGAAAGGAATTCTCCAGCGAAATGATTTCCACCTTCCCGGGAGCCACCGCATTCCCATGGCCGCGAATCATCTTCAGCGCGCTTTCCATTGCTTCCGTACCGGAGTTGCAGAAAAAGCTGCGATTCAACCCGCTGATCTTGGCCAGGCGCTCCGCTAATTTGCCCTGATATTCGTGGTAATAGAGGTTTGAAGTGTGCAGTAACAGCCCGGCTTGCTGACGGATGACCTTTGTGATTCGGGGATGCGAGTAACCTAGCGAGTTCACGCCAATGCCGCTGATCAAATCCAGATAGCGGTTGCCGTCCAGGTCGTATACATAGCAACCCTTGCCGCGATGCAGCATCAATGGATAGCGGGCATAATTTTGCAAGAGATAACCGCGTTCGAGATCCATGATCTCCTGCGGATTGGTCTCGCTGAACGGGGACACCTCTGGCTCCGGGGCAAGCGTCGTTGTCATCTCTCTATGATACGGAGCGTCAACTCAACTTACACGCAGTGCTTCTATTCGGTTCTCAATTACCCTCTGCGCGTCGAAGTCATGCAGCTTTAAATGCTGCGCAAACGCCAGTTCTACAGCTTTGCGCGGCATGAGACCGATCAGTTCGCTTTCCACTATCTCCACCCCCAGCGTCGCCGCTAGCCGGCTCACTTCTTGGAACACTTTGTGAGGGGGAGTTTGTTCGAAGTCGGTCAAGTTCATTGAGACTTGTACCAAACCGCGCGACTGTAGCGGCAGGCCAAGCGCTTTGACGCCGGGCAGACCTCCGCTGCTGGTGCGAATTTGTTTCGCAATCTTCTCAGCGACTTCAAGATCTTCCGATTTCAAATTGATGTTGTAGGCGATTAAGATTTTACGTGCGCCCACAATCACCGCCCCAGCCGTGGGATGGAGCCCTGGGCCGCCGAGATCCGGCTTTTTGCTTTCGTCGAGCAAAGCCGCCTCCCTCAGTCCTTCAAACTGGCCTTGGCGAACTTTCTCCAACTGTACGCGGTCTGGCCGTAAAGCCGCGGCTTGGTAGAAGTAAACGGGAATCTTCAGTTCTTCCCAAATTCGTTTGCCCGCGCGATGAGCCAATTCTATACAGTCGTCCAAAGTGGCGCCGCCCAGGGGTACGAAGGGCAGAACATCCAACGCTCCTAACCGCGGATGTACGCCGTGATGGATTGTCAGGTCGATCAATTGCGCAGCCAGGGCGGTGGCGCGTACAGCCGCCTCTAGTACCTCTTCTGGTTTACCAGCGAAAGTAATGACGCTGCGGTTATGGTCGCTGTCGCTCGTGCGGTGCAGCACTGCGGTACCCGGCGCGGAACCAATTACGGCCACAAGCGCATCAATCGTCGCCGCTTCCCTACCCTCGGAAAAATTGGGCACGCACTCAATCACTGCGCTCAGATTCCGCTCGCCTTCACCCGATTGCGATTTATGACCAGATTACCGTCGCGAATCGCCATGCCCACGTGGTTGATGCCGAAACGGCGCGGAATCTCCCGGTAATCGCTTAGATTAAGCACCACTATGTCGGCGCGCTTGCCTGGTTCCAGACTGCCAATCTCGTTAGCCCGGCCAAGCGCGTGTGCCGCATTTATGGTCGTCGCGCTGATCGCTTGCTCCACCGTTAGCCCTAATCGCAAAACCCCGAGCGCTACCACCATCTGCATGCTGAACGTTGGGGCGTCTTTAGCATCATAGCCGCTCGCCAAAGCAATCGCTCCCTCCATTTCAATGATTTGCCGCGCAGCCATATTCTCCCTCGATTGCAGCAATTCCTGACATGGACTAAACACGGCTATAGATCCCGATTGCGAAAGAACCTTGCACTCGTCCGGCCCTAACGCTACCGGACAGAAGACGTTCCTGGGTTTGACTCTCTCCACCAGGCGGCGAAGAGTTTCGCAACGACCGCCGGACCAGGAAAGATTTAGTTTAAAATCTGAGTGGCCGAGTACTTCCCAGAGGTGGTCGTTCATTTCATCGAATGACACGAACGAAAGTTCCAGCGATTCCGCCAGTTGATGCTGCTTAAGATGGCGCAGGCGCTCTCGCAAGTCTTCTAAATCAACGTGGTTTTCCGGCCAGCGGCTGAGCCGCAAGCTGCGGACCATGCCCACCGGATTGTTGCCGATGCCGGCCAGTTGCCGCAACGCTGCGCGGTCCACCGCTGCCGAACCATCGTACGAAAACGCGTTGGCCTGAGCGTTCAAAGTGCCATGCTGCAAACATGAGCGCATCAGCGTGAGGCTTTCGCTGCTGAACACCGACATCTTCTTGCGCTTGACCACCGGCGCCGGACCGGGGCGAACGTGCATGGTGAGTTGAATACCAGGATCCACAAACCCCGGCATCACTACACAACCACCTACCGGGATGACCAGAGCGCCCTTTGCGTCTTTTAGATTCTCAATTCTCCGCGTACTTCCAATCTGTTTAATTTTTCCATTTTGGATGAGAACCGAACCGTCCTCAACAATGCCAAGATCCTGTAATGCCGCACCTCGGCGCAAATCGGCGGTTCCGCGCAATGTTAACAGCTGCGCGGCTCCACGAAGCAGTAGCTGTGCCAAAAGTGATTTTGCTTACTATCTTACATGGCGCTTGCATGGCGCTTGTCGAATCGCTAATTTACCCCTTCAGATGAGCCTGTGAGCATGCAGCAGTTGGAACTCTCGCGCCCACGCGACGATTACGATCAGTAAAGCTAGAAGAGCTATCGCTTTCCAGAAGGTCTCTCGTGGTGAGTTCAACAGGCCGGGCCGCCCCGCAATCATTCCGACCAGGAAACCGCCCGCTAATCCGCCAATATGCGCCGTCATGCTGATACCGCCGCCGAGGCTCATCACCAAGCCAAATACAAGCCACTGCCCATAGTGCTGGCGAACTGCCTGCGAGAGCGGGTCTGAACGATCCCTTAGACCCATTGCCAGCATCGTTCCCATAAGCCCGAAGGCGGCTGCCGAAGCGCCTAAGACGTAGCCCGATGAAAACAGGAACGCACAAAAAAACCCCGTGAACGTTGAGACGACATACGCCACGATCATCCTGCTGGTTCCATAGAACTGCTCCACCTCCGTCACAAGAATGAACAACGACCATGAGTTCATGGCGATATGCAGGAATCCGGCATGCAAAAAGCCGGCGGTAATCAGACGCCACCATTGGCCCTGAACGATGTAGGGCCGGATCTCGACCCCAAGGTCAACCTGAAGATCGAAATTTCCGTAGAGCTTGTAGTTAAAAGCTAATTGCAAACAAAAGAACGCCACATTAATGGCCAAAACTATAATGCTCGTGAGGTTGGCTCTCGGCAAAAACGATGCCGCAAACGCCCCCGCGCGCATATCTACCGCCCTCGGACCCACCTGTGCATCACAATACGGACATACTCTATCGCTGGTTGTGATAAACGCCCGGCAGTTCGGGCACATTCGCCTTTTTTCCACGGTCTTCATTGTAGCCGCCGCTTCGTTCGTTTCCGCTTGCTAAAATCGGATTCGCATGAGTAAGACCGAGCAGGAACACCGCGAAGACCTCTTGCGCGTCTGCCGACTGATCTACGACAAGGGGTGGGTGGCGGCGAATGACGGTAACATGAGCATCAGGCTCGATGATAACCGGGTACTCTGCACGCCCACCGCGCTGAGCAAGGGAATGGTTACCCTCGACGATTTGATTGAGTGCGACATGTGCGGGTCGAAAGTAAGCGGCCAGCGAGAATGCACCAGTGAAATTGCCATGCACCTTACCATCTATTCGCTGCGGCCGGACGTGCGCTCCGTGGTTCATGCCCATCCGCCCGTAGCCACCGGATTTGCCTCGGCCGGGCGTGCGCTCGACAAAGCGTTGCTACCCGAGGTAATCATTCAATTGGGAGCTGTGCCGCTAGCAGCTTACGGATTGCCCGGCACGCCCGCCTTGTGCGACGGCATGCTTCCTTTCATTCCCAACTACGACGCGCTGCTGTTGGAGAATCACGGCTGCACCTCCTATGGCAAGGATATTTGGCAAGCGTTCTATCGCATGGAAACGGTTGAGCATTTTGCGCGCATCACCTTCGTTGCTGAAATGCTTGGCGGCGCGCGCCCGCTGCCTCGCGAGGAAGTTGAAAAGTTGTTTGCGGCACGCGCCCGCTACAAAGTGGATTCCCATTCCGGTATGGAACCGGGCATGCCTCTGGTAGCTGAAGACTTCGAAACCCAACGCACACGCCGCTAACCTCTTCGCCGCCTTCCATCAAGTTCTCCCCAGGCGTGTAACATTTCATTTGTTACAAAGACCGCGTTCGGAGGCGTTCATTTGGCTTTCATCAGAGACTCTTTACAATTTTTCTAAACATATTTAGTACTGGATTTTGTACTAGTCGCGTCTGATCCAGTCGGTTGAGAGCAACAAAGGGGTCCTTTCTTGAATTTTATATTTACCTCGCGGAGAAATAACTTTTGTTTGATTCTAGGACTTTTTGTGGCCGCGTGTGGCCACTTTATAGGGCTTCGTCAAAGCGGCGATCAGATTGTCGTCGCGCGCTTACGGGTGCGTTTTCGCCCGCTCTGCTGCTTCTTGCTTGTACAGCAGCACTATTTAGGCCAGCCACGATCATGGCTGCTTCCGCTCCGCCAACTTGGACTAAACTTGTCGATGCCGCTGTGGATAAGGCAGGAATTTATCGAACTGATGGCTGTAACGGGTGCAACGCTGGAGCCATTTCAGCGGAACAGATTGACCCGATTGCGGGCGGATCTTTTCAATTCGTGGCGAATACCGGTCCCGGACGTCACGTAGGACTGACCGCTGGAAAAGCGCTGGGATTCAACGCTATTGCTTATGACTGCGCGATTTCAACTTGGAATTCCATTGGTATTTACGAATCGGGCGTTTATCGAGCGGAAATTCCGTTTGCCAACGGTGACATTTTCAAAATTTCGGTTCAGAGCGGAACGGTTCGCTACTACCAAAACAGCAATCTCGTGTTCACGAGCCCGACTCAGGTTCCCGCGGCACTCAGCGCTGAGGCGCTTCTACTCACTCTCTCTTCGCGTCTTGACACTCCGCTGATAGCTTCGAATTCGACCAACCCATCGGCCTTTAGTTGGTCCGTTTTATCGAACGCAACGGCGAACGCTAAGGGAATTTATCGTGCGGGCGGATGTGACGGTTGCAACGCCGGAGGCATTTCTAGTCAGCAAATCAGCGCTGCAAGCGGAGGCTCTTTTCGGTTCACTGCGAGTCATGGACCAACCCGTTACGCCGGCCTTACAGCGGGAGATTCGCTTGGTTTTGCACAGCTAGCCTATGCAATAGGAGTGGACAAAACCAACACTGTTGAGATTTATGAGTCCGGCATTTATCGCGCTGGTGTTCCGTTCTCCGATGGGGATCTGTTTAAAATTTCGATCGAGTCGGGATTCGTGAAATACTACCGGAACGGCAGCGTGGTGTTTACCAGTTCGGTTGCACCGACGGTGCCGCTAAGCGCGGAGGCACTTCTTCTTAGCCTTTCGTCGCAGCTTAACAATCCCGTTCTCACTGTTCCAACAACCAACGCGGCGCCGACATCGTCCCTTTTAACAGAGCTGTCTGGGCAAATAATGGGGAAGACAAAATCACGCAGGACGAATTGCGTGCAACGAACGGCACAACGGTAACAAACAACTCGTGGGATGGAACGGACGTAAACCTGTTTGGTGCGCAGAATGAGGTTGTGGGCTGCAATGTGGTCCTGGAAGCCGGAACTACAGCGGCGAGCAACGTATCGGTCCAGTTTCAGACACTCACCGGACCAGCGGGCGCGACAATTAGCTCGACTTCGCCAGAACCGTCTCCAATTTTTGACTGGACAAACCGGAACATCGAACTATTTTATGTGCGTTATTTACCCATAAAAGGGCTTAGCTATTTCGGTTATGCCTCGGGCTGGCAGAATATTGACGAACGGATTGTACCTAAACGTCTAGAGAGGCCCTGGACGGGTAAGGGCGTCGGAACAGGATTGTGGACCGATCGGCCCGACCACGATAAGTTCTATCCCGATATCGCCGTCCCGCTGGAATTGGTTCCGACCTTCAACATAGCCAAAGGCAACAACCAGAGCATTTGGGTAGATATTTACATTCCTACGGGCACGCCTCCTGGACTTTACAAAGGAACGTTGACTGTTTCCGAAGGCGGAACGGTAACCCATATCATTCCGGTTCAACTTACCGTTCGGGCATTCGCGCTTCCCGACGTACCGGCATCGAAGACTATGGTGTATTACTCGCAATCGAACGTCTCCAATCGACTGCTGGGAGTGACTGGATTATCGCCCACGAGTGCGCAGGGCGCAATCCTGGAAACTGCCGTAGATAGGCTCTTTCAACTGGCACACCGCCATAAGATTTCTCTCATCGGAGATGACGACAGCGCCTATTTCCGCCTGGATTCACCCAGCCCAGCGTGGGTGGACCGGCTCAACGGCAATCTGTTCAACAGCTCGCATGGGTACGCGGGACCAGGCAGTAACACGGGCAACAACATTTACTCCATCCTCAGCTTCTCGGGATGGCGGACGGCTTGGCTGAAGAAGGGCGAAAAAACGCCATCCGAAACGGAACTTTGGACGCACTCCAATGCTTGGGAATCCTGGTTCCAGGCAAACGCGCCCTCGACCGGCCGCTTCCTTTATCTATGTGACGAATGCACCAACCCCGGAGAGCCGACGCCTGCCCAAGTCAACCAGTGGGCCGGCTGGATGAAAGCAAATCCGGGCGCAGGAAACGCTCTAAGATCTTTTACAACGGTCAGCTTCAACGTTGCCGCCGCCGAGGAACCGCTGGTGGATTACATAGCCGACACGGCGGCGGGTAATTCGACAGTGTATACGAATGCGGTAGCCACGATTCGTTCGCACCCGAATTCGAAGATCTTCATGTACAACCCGTCGCGCCCGTACTCCGGATCGTTCACGACTGAAGATGATGGCGTGGCTCTTCGCGAACTGGCTTGGGCCCAATACAAAAAAGGCGTGGATCGGTTTTTTTATTGGGAATCGACTTATTACTCCGATTACCAAACTGCGCCGAAGGTTCAGAACGACGTGTTCAATGTGGCCGAGACGTTCGGCGGGGGCAAGCATAAGCAAGATCCGGTGCTGGGCGAGTGGAATTACGCGCACACCAACGGCGAGGGTGTTCTATTTTATCCGGGAACTGATTCGGTTTTCCCTAATAATTCCTACAACGTCCTTGGAATGTTCGCCAGCTTACGGCTTAAACACTGGCGTCGAGGTATCCAGGACGTTGACTACATCAATCTGGCGGCCGCCAAGAACCCGGCTGCGACCCAGCAGATCGTCCTGCAGATGGTACCCGAAGCTTTCTGGGATCTAAGCGATCTGGGCGGGTATATTATCAGTCCGCTTCCCTATTCGATAAATCCAGACGATTGGGAAGACGCGCGAAAACAGCTAGCGCATATCATAGACGGACAGTAATCCGCAAAACTGATGGTAGCCGCTCAAAGTGAGCGGCTACCATCAAGAAGCGGCCGTCGAAAATTTAACTCAGTTGGAAGACTTTACTCCATAGACAGCTATTTTTTTGAGGATGCGATTTAAGCTTGGAAACTCAGAGAAGGAGGGCAAAAATGGCCAAAGCGAGTACCGGCGGCATAACCAGTGCCCCCCATTTCAGGAATCTCCAGAACGACACCTCCTGTCCGTCGCGACGAATGGCAATCAACCAAAGAATAGTCGCCAGGGAACCGGTGACGGAAAGATTTGGTCCGAGATCGACTCCAATCAAGACTGCGTTGCGAAGCGGGCCTGTCGCATGCGCCGCCCTCACGGCTGCACCGCTAATCAGTCCGCTGGGCAGATTGTTCATCAGATTTGAAATCACAGCGATGCCGAAGCCGGAGCTTAGCCCTCCGGACAAGGGAGGCCACGCTTTCATCTCCTGTAGTGCGCGAACCGCAGCAGCCATGGCGCCGGCCGAATTCAAGGCTTCTACTATCACAAAAAGGCCAGCCACGAGGGGCAGAATACTCCACGAAAGTTCTTTCGCAATGTCTCTTGGGGTCGCGTGATCCCGGAAAGAGATGGTTATCGCAACCAGAAGACCAACAGCAAGAGCGGGCGCGCCAAGATCGACATTCAGGGCCGATGCCGTCATGAGCGTCGCCGCAAGAAGTGCTATCCCATAAAGAGTCAGCTTACCTGTTGCAGACAATGATTGCCCGTCCCCATCGGCTTTCATTCCACCCTTCAGAAGCTTATTTGCTAGCCACCGGAGAATCAGAAAAGTGACAAGGATCGAGACCAGCGACGGCAATCCAAATGTCAGCAGCCAATGACCCAGCGTTGGCATATCGCCGCGGTATACGACCAAGTTTGCAGGATTTGAGATTGGGAGGACAAAGCTGGCAGCGTTGGCAATGAACGCGCAGATGAGCAGGTAGGGCAACGGTTCCGCTTCTGCTGCCTTCACAGCAGCCAATACCGCTGGAGTTAACACAACGGCCGTTGCATCGTTCGAAAGAAACACCGTAACCACAACGCCTACGGAATAAATCAGGACGAACAGTCGCGACTGGGAACCTCTAGAAGCGCGAACGGCATGTCCGGCGACCCAATCAAAGACTCCTTCGCGGCGCGCCAGTTCCGACATGATCATCATTCCGGTTAAGAACAGATAGACGTCCAGGCCTTTGGCAATCGCGTGAGCGGCGGATCTAGGAGAAAGTAGCTGGCATAACACCAGAAAACACGCGCCTGCCGTGGCCCACCATGCTTCTGGCAGTCCTCTCGGGCGTATCAGCACCAATGCAATTGAGACCAGCGAGATAATCCAAATGACAGCAGTATGCCAGTGCCCCGTCATTTGCCACGCCAGGAAGGCCAAGTCCCTTTTGTCCCTTTTTCGTTAGGACCTAGTTCGGTACCCAATATGCCTTTGACCCTATCGGGTCCAATCGCATTTTCATAATCAATCTCCCGTCTTGGCGGTGGATTATGATGGCTGGCTTGACTTACCAGCATCGAGATTTCATCGCTAGCTTTCTGGCCCTCCACAGTTTCGGCGCGCACTAGAATGGAATGCTTGCCGTCTGGCACAGTATGCGAGTTCCACATGAACCGCCAGCAATCGCCGGCAAAATGCATAGCTTGTGCGGCAACTTCGTTGATGGAACATGTGAAGAGCCACGGACCTCGTTCCTTAAACTTCCAACTGTATATGCAGGTCGCCGAAATGAACCCACCTGATAAACGTATTGGAAGTTGTCTGTGGATTGGTCATTTTTTCGACGCCGCTCCGTTAGCGCCCTGCTGCTAAAAGGCAACCAAAAGGCCAACCCTGGTCTTTTCCGCTCAGCACGCGAACGAGCCGATTCCGACCGGAAACAACACGATGATGGGTGGAAATGGATCATGCTGATTCTCTCGCTTCGACGCCGTACTGCCGTAGTTTCTCGTACAGGAGTCGTCTGTGAATGCCAAGATTGTCGGCAGCTTTCGATTTATTGCCTTGTGCTGCAACTAAAGCCCGCTCCACCAACGATCGCTCCAGCAAATCTATATTCCGTTTCCACCCGATGTCCAACGGAACAAGATCGGTCCACTTGCCGGTAGCAGCGCTGTTCTGTTTATCGGCAAGAAGCAAAATGTCGTCGCCATCAATGACGTTTCCACGCGCCAGGACCAGCGCACGCGCGATTGTGTTTTCAAGCTCGCGAACGTTTCCAGGCCAATGATGTTCGCAAAGCAGCGACAGTGCCGCCGGAGTTAGTGACACGTTCTGCCCGCTTCGTTGAATGAAGTGCTGCACCAGCGCCGGAACATCCTGTCTGCGCTCGCGAAGAGCGGGCAGCGCAACGGTCACAACGTTCAGGCGATAGTAGAGATCCTCGCGAAACTCCCCGCGCGATACGGCTTGTTCCAAATTCCTTGACGTGGCGGTAATCAGGCGAATATCGACGTGCGTGGGAGTATTTGATCCCAGCCGTTCGATGGATCGTTCCTGCACAGCCCGCAACAGCTTCGCTTGCAAAGCCGCGCCAGTTCGGCAATTTCGTCGAGAAAGAGCGTTCCTCCATGGGCCTCCTCAAAGCGTCCGATGCGCCTGAACAGCGCATTGGTAAAAGCGCCTTTCTCGTGCCCGAACAGTTCCGATTCCAGCAACGATTCCGGGATGGCGGCGCAATTTACCTTCAGCAGCGGGCCTCGGGCACGCGAGCTGTTTTCGTGAATCGCATTGACCACCAGTTCCTTACCCGTGCCGCTCTCCCCGCGTACCAGCACGGTGGCGTCTGAACCGGCTACTTGCCCGATCAGTTTATAAACATGCTGCATCGGGGGACTGTAGCCCACCATCGGCAGGTTATGCGCCGGCATTTCCGTCACCGGAGCTGCCTTTGCTTTACGTGAGAAGCGTTGCTGTTCGATGGCCCGCTTCAGTTGAGACAGAACATATTCGAAGTCGAGAGGCTTTGAGAGGTAGTCGAATGCTCCAAGCTTCATGGCTTCGATAGCGATGACGCTATCTCCGAACGCAGTCATAACGAGGAATGCGGAGTGGGAACCTCCGGAAAGCGCTTGCCGGAGGACAGACAAGCCGTCCAGGCCAGGCATGCGGATATCCAGCAGCACAGCATCAGGCTCCTCGTGCAGGGTCAGCGATAACGCTTCTACGCCGTCCGGTGCCGAGAGGACGCGAAAGCCCTCCGATTCCAGCAAGGCCGTTAGTGAGGTTCGCGCGGCCTCTTCGTCTTCAGCTACCAATATGGTTGAGGGGGACATGTAAGCTCCTGGATGATTCGGGTACTTCGACAATGAAGCGCGCGCCGGTTTCGCTCGCCAAATAGAGAAGGTCTCCGCCCTGGCTGCGCATGAGTTCGCGCGAAACTGCCAAGCCTAAACCGCTTCCGGCCGGCTTGGTTGTGTAGAACGGTTCGAATAAATGCTCCTGTTGCTCAGTTCGAAGGCCCGGTCCCTGGTCCTGCACTTCGATCTGCGCCAGTCCGTTTTTCAAACAAGTTCTCAAGGTCACAGTTCCACCGTTCTCCGAAACCTCCAACACATTCAGGAGTAGATTGACTATGGCTTGCGTAAGCTGCTGTGAATCGAAGAAGCCGGCTGCATGTTCATTGGTTTCTTCGAGACGAATGGTAACGTTCTGCATCTTGGCCTGCTGCTCCACTAAACTGACGCAGTGCTCGACGACCGGCGAAATGGCTTGCAACTCAAGTCGCGGCTGGCGTGATCGCTGCAGGTCCAGAAGATCGTTCAGCAACACACTCAATCGGTCCACTTCTATCTGGACAGTCCGCAGGTCCTCACGGCGAATGGAATTGGTATCCAGTCTTCGCTCCAGCAATTGAACCGTGAGGCGAATACTGTTGAGGGGATTTCTGATTTCGTGCGCGAAGCCCGCGGCCAGACGTCCCAACGCTCGTAGGCGGTCTTCCCGCCGGAGCTCTATTTCGAGCTTTCCGCGCGCCGACGCCATCTCGTTGACGGCCCGGATGATAACGCCTAGCTCGTCCGAACGCTCTGGAAGGCGGAAGTCGAAATCCTGTCCCAGCCGCGACAGCCCCTGCTTGATCTGGGCGACCCCGCGAGCAAGGCTCAGACCGGTCGCCAGACTGCCGGCAATACTGGCCAGCGCCGCCACGACGAGAACGGAGAGAAGTAACTCGCGACGCCATGCGCCGGGTGTTGCGCGGCCAGCGAGTCTTTTCATCGTCCAGACGATGGTCCCCCCGCTTTGTGCGGGAATGGCGCCAAGAACCAGCAGATCGGATCGGCCGCGAATCACCTGCTCTGCGAACGCATTCGCCCCGGCGCTCTGGTGCGTCAACGATACAATCAGGTCTCGTTCTGCGCTAGGGACATCAGTCTTCGAAGATCCTGTGTCATGGGTTGGGAAAGCGTAGCCTAGAAAATCGCCGCCCGAATAAAAACCGCCCTCCACTCCTGGATAAGATCGGAGGACGGTTTGTGTGATTCCGCGAAGCGAGATATCGCGCGCCTGCGAAGGAAGACTCTGCCAGGAGCTATCGGACAAAACGCGATACTGATATTGATCTTTCAATTCGCCGGCTGCGGTGGCGATGGTTCTGTTCGCTTCGCCCAGAACAACCCGTTCTGCATTGCGAACTGCATCGGTGATAAGCACCACGCTAAGCGCTGAAAGCGAGAGAGCGGCCGCGGACGTGAAGAGTAACTGCAATACCAAGCGGTTCTGAAGCAGGCGATTCAAATCGGCTCCTTCTTGTCAGGTGGAGGCGCCACGGGAGGCACTGGAGCCGGCGCAGCGGCCTGCGCCAGATTTTCCAGAGCCTTCACAACGTCTTCGGCGCTCTTGGTATTCTCGTCAGCCGCGACCAAGTCCCCTCGCTCATACGCCTGGACGGCCAACTGGTAGAACTCGCGCGCCCACTCGGGAAATGAGTTTGCCCTGGAATCATGGGCTTGGCGCAGGAAGTAGCCGGCTTGCTCAATTCGAAAGTAGGCGCGCTGCAAATGATCCCGTATCGATGGGGCGGGCGGAGGTCCTTTCTGATCTCCGCCCGTTCGCAAATGCTGCTGATGCTCCGCCACGTGGAGGAGTGCGTCTGCTGCTTCGGCCATACGGTCAGCATCGAACATACGGCGTGATCGGAGTCGCTGTTCGCCGCTATCTTCAAATAGGCGGCTATATTCAAGGGCGCGTTGAGCCGTTTTGTCCACCGCCTTGGCCATTTCGCCCTGTTTCGAAAACCAGCGCTGCATTCTGAGAAGCACGACCGTCTCCGTCAAACATGCCAGTCCCTGCTTTGAGCCGGAAGCTTCATACTGTTCGATATCCGCCAACCTTGTACGGTTTCTACACATTCTGGAGCATCGTTGGTTCGGCGGCCACTGGCGGAGACGGAGGTTCATCCGTTCTGCCAGGCGGCTGAGGTGCTGCGCCAGGCACCGGCGGCCACGATGGGCGTGGTTCTGCCGCCATTGGAGGCGGTGCTCCCGCGAGTCTACGTGGTTTTAGAGGAGGCGGCGGAGGTTCGCCAGGTCTGATCGAATTGAAGCTAATTGTCTGTCCGTTGATGGTCAAGGCTTGTGTGTCCGCTACCGTCCTTCCACTGATCGTAGTTCTTGCATACCCGCTGTACCCCGTGGAACCAACTCGAACGGCAAGTTCAGCGATTGATTGGTTTCGAGAGTGGCTTCGACCGACCCTTTAGCGAAGCCGCGGGCTTCGGCAGTAAGGCGATATTTACCGGGCGCCAAGCTCACAAAACGGTAATTGCCGGTTTCGTCCGTTAGGGCGATGGCGGTGACGTTGGTATCGGTATTAAGAAGAGTGACGGCGGCCTTAGGGACGAAAGCGCCGCTGGGATCTGCCACGGTTCCAGTGATGCTGCTGCCGAATTGCGCGTAGCCGAGGGTGGCGAACGTCGCCAGCAGAATGGTCTTGCAGAGCAATTTACCCGGTCGTATGGATTCCAGGTCTAACAAGGACATAGCAGGAAGCCTCGAAGCCATATATAACATTGGGTTCCGCCGGAAGTCAACGAAAAAAGAAAGCGCTTTCACAATGTAGAGAAGCTATATATGCAAATTTTAAGTCCTTCTCCGCACCCTTGACTGCAAGCGCATTTTCACTAGTTGCCGCAAGCGGAGCTGCCGCGAGCGGAGCGGTGTTCAGACGAGGCAGGTTTGGGAGGAAAAACGAACCGGAAGTCTTTGAAACAAGTTGGCTCCTCAGGTGGGATTCGAACTGGTATCGGACACTGTTTCAGGCAGGCACGCGTTGGGGGTGCTTCAACCTGGGAAGCGCTCTTATCGACTTCCCGGCTTTTCGCTGGGCGATCCTCAATTCGTAAAGGCTTTGCAAGTTAAGCCAGAACTCCGCACTCGTGCCAAAGAAATGGGCCAGCCGCAAGGCCGTATCTCCGGTGATGGCGCGCTGCCCGTTCAAAATACCGGTGATTCGGTTGGTCGGCACGCCCAGTTTGCGCGCCAGCTCGGCGGCACTCATGCCAAGTTCCTTCAGTTCCTCCGCCAGGTGCTCCCCTGGATGTATCGCGGTGACAGCCATACGGTTTCTCCTAGTGATAATCAACAATCTCTACATTTGATGGCCCCGGTGCTCGATCCAGCCACTCAAAACAAATTCGCCATTGGTCGTTGATGCGAATACTGAACTGGCCTCTGCGATCGCCCGCCAGCGCTTCGAAGCGGTTACCGGGCAAAACGGCAAGATCCTTCAACACTGCAGCCGCTTCCAGTCGATCGAGCTTAGCCGCGCCTGCCGTTCGATTCCAGAGAACGCTTTCACCCGTTTTCCCGCCGCGAACTCTCTGGTGCGCTTATCTCGATAGCCGACGATCATTCATCAGGATAGCCCTCATTATGCATTACGTCAAGCATAATGAAAGTACTCGGCTGGCTAGCTTGCTGCGTGATGCCGATTCGATTTAATCAACAATCGGAAAGGCACGCGGCGGCAATACTGTCCGGCCGAACGTCCGACGCCCTTTATGTTTGCTCTACCGTACTTTGGGGGGTTGACTTGCACTTTGCAGCGCACGGCAGGGTGCTGTTTGCGGATCGGCGATTCGCCGCCGGCGCATAGCGCCGAGAATCCCGTTCTTGACAGGGTATGAATATATAGTCATACTTGAAAGTATGAAAATTGGCGAGCGTGGTCAGGTGACGATCCCGAAAGATATCCGCGATCAATTCGGGCTGGGACCAGAAACGGAGGTCGATTTCCGTGTTGTGGGCGGCTCGATCATTCTGAAGAAGGCACCTAAAAAACTCAATCTCGCAAAGTGGAAGGGCCGCTGCGGAGACGCGTTCGCCAAATTGGGTTACTCCTCTGTAGACAAGTTCATTGATGACGTGCGCGGCCGATGATCACAGCCGTTGATACCAATATCCTGCTGGATATTCTCGTGCCAAACGAGAATTTCTATGAAGTATCAGCCAACGCCCTTCAGGATGCGGCGGGTGAAGGGTCTCTTGTGATCAGCGATATCGTTTACGCCGAACTTTGCATTCACTTCGAAACGCAACGCGAGTGCGATGCTTTCCTTCAAAGCAATGAAATCCGCGTACAAGCATTGACGCGGGAAGCGCATTTCCTCGCGAGCCGCGCATGGCGTACTTATCGGCAACAGGGAGGAATGCGAACCAGGATCTTGGCGGATTTTCTAATCGGAGCGCACGCCCAGAAGCAGGCGACACGTCTGCTTTCGCGTGACCGGGGCTTCTACCGTAAACTGTTTCCGTCGCTTGATCTTCATGATCCGGCCGGTGCGAACAAGGGAGGCTGAGAGCCGTGCCGCTATTCAAACGCGGCAACGTTTTGGCAGTACGAGTTGAGGAGAAGCCGCGGCTTTTGATTTAGATCGGAATTCGCGTTAGAACGCAAAGCGGATCTGCAGCTCCAACCGTCTGTTATTGGCCGTTTCGTAGAAGCCTTCGCCGTTCGGAGTTCCGGAGATTTGGGTGGCTCGGCCGAATAGGGGTGACGTGATATCACCAATGATCGGGCCGGAATTCGTATGGTTGAGAAGATTGCGGATGGACATCGAAATCGTCAGGTTGTAACGGCGGGAAGTGGTTGACTGGCCAATCAGTCCGCCGATTCCGCGGCCCGAGGCTGCGGCCATTGGATTGATGTTTGGGCTTCCGCCGCCGCCATTGGAGCCCTGCTTCGAGCTGCCGCCGGAGCGCTCAGATCCGAAGCCGATTGTTTTGCCGATGCGAAGGTTTAAGGAAACCAACGCGGGACCGCGGCCATAGTTGCGCGTAAGGACCGTTTCGCCCGACGACGGATTCGGATCGAGAAGGCCATACGAAGTCGCTATGAGACCGGGCTTGGTTGGGTCGGCGGCAATAGCTGGACGAGCGTTAAAAAGAGACGTCCCATAAAGATCGCTGCCGGATGTTATGTCAAACGGGAGACCGGTCTGGGCAACAATAAATGGGCTGATCCGAATGTTCCAGCGGAGATTGAGGGACCCGCCGATTGTGAAGCGATGCCGGACGTCGGTCTGGGCCGGGCCGTACTCTCCCAATGAACTGTAAGGGTTTGCCGGGGAGGTGTTGAAACCGTCGGTGTTACTAAGGGCCCGGTTGAACACATAGAACCCGAATATGGAAGCGGAACTTAACCGGGTAGTTACATTCGTGATGATTTGATTCTGGTTATAAAGTCCGGACGATTCCATCAGGAAGACTGGATCCGGTTGGCCCAACGGGTAAACGCCGCTGCCGGCGGAGTTACGATTATAAGTTCCCGGCAACGGCGCGTTGATATCGTTCGATCTGAATTGGTGAACGCCATGCGAATTGGTGTAAGTGAGAGCGACGGTGGTTTTGGCGGGAAGCTGCCGCTCAAGCGTGAAAGCCGATTGCATGATGTACGGCGCACGGAGATTTGAACTAATTTCTTCAACGACCTGGGGCGACTGAAATCCGGTAAGTGCGGCCGCAGTGGGAACAACCGGAAAAAAGTCGGGATTATTTACTACATATTGTTGTTGGACAGCTCCGTTGAAACGACGGGCGGTCAAGTAGTCGGTGATGTCAAACCGTTGGTAGAACATACCGAACCCCGCACGAAGAACGGTTTTAGCTTTGCCGGATTGGAGATGGCGCCCCGGAGCCCAAGCGACCCCCAAGCGTGGGGCGATGTCGCGCCAATCGTGAACATTGGATTGCACTTCGTAACGCAGTCCCAGATTCAGGGTCAGGTTCGGTTTGACGCGCCACTCGTCGCCGGCAAAGAGAGCCCCGTCAAACTGATGGACGGCGAGATCTGGTAATCCAGCGCTGAGCGAGAACTGAGTAGCGCCGCCGCCCAGCGCGCTAATCTGCGACGGCGAATAACCGAGGCCCTGAAACAGAAGAGTTCGACGGTAGCGCTCAATAGAAGTTATGGGCGAGAGAAGAGGCACGCCGTTCGAATCTAAGACGGGTTGATTCTGCGCGTTCAAGAGAGGCTCCAGGCTTCCACCGCCGAAGGTGAAAGCCCCATTGAAGTTTTGCGGCGACACACTGTCTTCGGTGTAAGCGCGCAAGCGAACTCCATAACGCAGAGTATGGGCGCCGTGCAGCGTAGAAACGTTGTTTTGCAACTCGTATTTATCTTGTGCATCGGCGGAATGGCCCAGTTGAGAGCCGCCGCCATTAAAGGAGCCAAGAACCTGAATGAGGGGGGTGTTGAGGTTGGCAACCTGCTGTATGGCTTCGCGGTAGAACTGGAAGCGCGTCTCGTTGATGCTGCCGCCCAGGACCACGGTGTCGCTTGCCTGGGCAGTTTGATTCGTATACTGCTCCCGATAGCCGCGGGTTGCTAAATCAAGAGCGCCAATGCCCGCATCCTGAATTGCCGCGTGCGTGATTCCATATCGAAACGTCAGCGTGTTCTTCTCGTTTACCTGGTAGTCGACGCGTGGAGAGACTCGGGTGAGGGCCTGCGGGCTGACGATGGCGCTGTTAAACGGAGTCGCCACGAGCGATGAAGGGTTGAGAACCACCCCGTTTGAAATGGAGCCATTGTCGACCGTATTGCGCTGTGCATCGACCATGAAAGACGCACGTTTCCCGAGTGGTCCTCCCGCATTTCCCTCAAATTCGTTCAGCAGGAACGGCGCTTTTTCCGCCGAGTAAGGGTTGCGAGAGTTCCACCATCTGGTGCCGAGGTTGTAATTGACGGTGCCTCGATAACGATCGCTGCCAGGTTTGGTTAGGATCTCGATGCGGCCGTACCCCAGCTTGTCGTATTCGGGAGAGAATGGGTTCTGATTGATGCGGATCTCGCGAATGGAACTTTTGGGAGGAAGTTCGCCTCCGCTGAAGCCATCGATATAGATAGCGCCCCCGCCGGGGCCAGCCGAGGGGCCCGCCAGCGCCTGCAGATCGGCCTGAAGGTCGTCGGGATCATCGGATAACGCGTCAAGGTCATGACCTTGTAACACGAGCGCGTTAGCGTTCTCGACGGATGCCGTGCTGACCGACGCCCCCGGCGTGTCGTCGCTCACCGTGACTCGCTCGATTAAGTTTGCGACGCTCAGCCGCAGATCCAGATTCTGCAATCCAGGGCGCACCTTGATGGCAGAGGCCTGCGCCTGGGTAAGGTTGGGCGCGGAGGCCTGGACAGAATAGCTGCCCGGAACCAGACTGGAGAACGAATAAGATCCCGCGCCATCGGAGACGGTCGATTGGGCAAGCCCGGCCGGGCCAGTTAAATCAACCTTTGCAAAGGGAACCAGGGCGCCGGAATCGTCTTTAACCTGGCCCCGTACTGTGCCCTGCTGGCCGAACAACGCCGCTGTGAAAAGCAGGAGCAGCGCACAGGCGTGGAGAAGCAGCTTGTACATCAATCTCGGTGGGGAGTGCCATCGGCGTTCACGGCAATTTCCGCGTTTTTCCCGCTTTTGGTTACGAAAGTCGCTTCATAGCTGATAAAATCGCCCTGCGCGATGGATTCAACCTTCCTGATTGTGCCGCCGGCCGCCCGCTTTTGCAGAGCCGCTAAAGCGGACGATGGCAGGGCGTCGAGCGCAATCTCTTGTTCCACCTCAAGCAAGTTTCCCGCTTTGTCGAAACTCAAATCGCGGGATTTCCCGTTCGTTCTGGTCTCAACCTCATACACGGTCTTGCCCTTCTCCACCTCTTTGCTGGAGCCGGTGATTTCCGCGCCGTCGGTTTGCGCTTTGGCGGCCGCCTGAACAGCAGCCGGCAATTCGTGAAACGAGAGTTTTGTTTCACCGAGCAAAGCCGATCCAATAAGCACGCTCAGGAAAAAAGGCTTGAGATTCATTGTTTACCTCTGAAATGAGTATGCGGCACGATTCTGAAAGATCGGTGACAGAAGGAAGAAGACGGGAGACAGGAGACAGATCACGCGGCGGCCGGGCGGCCGACGGATCACGGCATCAAAAGGAATCGCAGGATCGCGCGCATAACGCGATCGCTTTGATCGGTCTGGAAAAGAAACTGGGCGTGCGCCGAACCATCCACGACGATCATTTCCTTCGGCTGAGGCGCTCTTTCATACTGCGCGCGAATGCGCGGAAGCCGTGGGCCGCCGTCATTGGCGTCATCGCGAGCGACAAGGAATAGCGTTCGGGACTTCAGCTTTTCGGCCGGGAGATTCGGCGCCGCACCGAGGAATACAATCCGATCGATCTCACCGGGCGCGGATTCAATCGATGCATCGCCGGCGGCTCCTCCGCCGAAGCTACCCCCAACCACAGAGACGGTCTTGGCGCCGTGCGTTTTCAAGTAGCGAACCGAGGCGAGCACATCGTTCTGAAAGGGAGCGTGATCAAAATCACTCTGGCCCGGACCGGTTGAGCAGCCGAAGCCGCGGAAATCAATAGCGAGGGCCCGAAATCCTCTGGAGGCCAAAACTCGGGCTTGATCTCGCCAGCTCTCCTTTTTGAATCTGCCGCCGTGAGCGAGCACAACTGCACGGCCGCCTTTGCCGTAGAGGTCGGCGCAGATCCGCCCACCATCTTGGGTCGGGAATGAGATGGTTTCCTGTGCCGCAAGCAGAGTCGTCAGCAAAAGGGGCAGGGATAACGTGCCGAGGCGAAGGGCTGGCATGCCGAAAGTATATAGCTTCAGCGTCTTCGTTGGACACTGGAAGCCACAATTGAGCGTATCGGCGCAGCATAGATTTAGCCGGGCGGGTGTGCGACATGAAAGTGGAAGTCAAGCGGTTCGACGAGACTCCCAGTAGTTCTCCATGCGGTTATTGAGTTGGCAACAGCGGAGGGCGATGATGGCGTTTGCGCCCTTGACCGTCCAAAACATGCCGGACTGTTTGAGGCGAGAGCCGATGACGGTCTTACAGCCGGCTTCGATTACGCCCGAACCGACGAACAAGTGCTGACGGCGGAATGCAGGATAGCGGATACGCTCGGCGTTGCGCTCAAAGTAGGCGGCTTCGATGTGGATCATTTCAACGAGTGCCGGCGTGGGAACACGAAGGCCGCGGAGGAAGATGACGAGTTTTTCGATCCTGCCGCCATCGAGTTTGGGCTGGTGGCGGACCATCCATCGCTTTTGCCGTGGGAGGTCGGCGGGATACAAAAGTCGTGCCAGGCTCCAAAGATGTTGGCGGGCATGAAACAGGTCGACAATCTGAATGGCGCCGGGAAAGTGCTGGTCCGCATTGTTCCATATCCATTCGGCTCCATCTCCGATGACCACCTTCTTTTCGGCGCGATTCCAGCCGCGATTCCAGGCTTCCAGATAAAGCCGCTTGCCGAACTCAACGGCGGTCTCAATAGCGCCGGTATAAGTGGTGGAGTCCGGATCGCGGATGGCGTAGCCTTGTTTATCCCAGGTTGTCTGTTTGAAGACGCAGCCGAGTTTGACTTCGCGAGTATGGGCGGGAAGTCCATTGATTTTACCGACACGTCCCAGCGTTTCCTTTTTAACCACGGGAACGCCGGTGCCGTCCATTTCGATGTAAAGGATAGGAATCGATGCACCCAACACGATGGGCAGATCCAACTGCATCGCGCGGTCGACTTCTCGCTGCTCCCGCTGGGCGATATCTTCGCCAATGCTCTCGGCGGTTCGTTCCACTGATTTGGTGGTAACTTCCAACCCGGCCAGCAGTTGAATCTGCCGACGGCCCTGGTCGAACGGCGCTTCGGATCCAACCAACGCAAGCATCCGACGAACGCCGGGCGACAACTCCGTCCTTGCGATATCCAAAGCAATGTCGGCGGGAAACTGCCCTTCTTGGCACGTTGGACAGCGGTACCACGGCCGCAGAAATTCAACCTCCCCCACTGCCGTCAACACGCGCCGAGACCGCATCTCACGGTAACGGGCCTGGCGGCCGCAGGGGCAAGGGATCGCGCGCTCGTTTACGCCGGGCATCTCGCAACTCAGCAACTGGCCCAATGCCGCCGCCCCTGCTTGGTGCATGGCGGCCCTTACGGCGATGCTCAGTCTTTCGTCCCATAGACGCAACTGTGGAATGAAGATATTGGCGAAAGCGGCTAGTAGAATGAAATATTCAAGATGGCCCTGCTTGAAGTCCGAAGTGTGTCCAAAGTCTATGGGAACGATCGGTCACCGGTCACCGCTCTCGCCAACGTGTCCCTTGCTGTCGATGCCGGCGGGTTCGTAGCGTTAGTCGGCCGCAGCGGCTGCGGTAAATCCACTCTGCTGCATCTCTGCGGAGCTATGGACTTCCCCACTTCGGGCGAAATCGCTATCGACGGGCAAGTCACCAGCCGCCTCAACGATGCCGAACTCGCCCGCTTGCGCCGCCAGAAAGTGGGTTTCATCTTCCAGTCGTTCCAATTGCTGAACACTCTTACTGCCGTCGAGAATGTGGAGCTGCCGTTGATGCTCGCGCACGCGTCCGATGCCCGCAAACTTGCCGAAGAACGTCTCCGCTGGGTGGATATGCATTCATACGCCAGCCGTCTGCCCCATCAACTTTCAGGAGGCCAGCAGCAGCGCGTCGCCATCGCCCGATCTCTGGTTCACAACCCGCGCCTTCTGCTGGCCGACGAGCCCACAGGCAATCTCGATACGGCTTCCGGCGATCTCGTTCTGAACCTTCTGCGGCGCACCGCCCAGGAATTCGGAGTCGCCATCATAATGGCTACCCACAGCGCCGAAAGCACTGCCGTGGCCGGCCGCATATATAAGATGCGGGACGGACGCCTGGAATAATCCATGACGTCCAACGTCCTCCTTTTTACCCGCCTCATCCTCCGCCCGCTTCGCCGCGAGCCAGTTCGAACCTCGCTGACCCTGCTCGCCGTCGCCCTGGGAGTCTCCGTCGTTGTAGCTATCGATCTTGCCGGACAAGCCGCCGCCGGAAGTTTTCACTCGTCCGTCGAATCCCTCATGGGCACCAGCGACCTGGTCATTACGGCGACGGGCGGGATTGATGAGAAGCTCCTCGGGACGCTCGATCAACTGCCTTTCGCCTTCGATTTCGCACCCCGAATTGAAGATTTCGCGTCAGTCAACGGTAAAGGCGAAGCTCTGCCCTTCATCGGCCTTGATCTGATCGGCCACCATATGCAGCAGTTCGAAGACCAGAGCGTCGAGCAAGCCGCTAACCTCCTTTCCAGTGAAGATCCCATCTGGGTGGGCGCCCGCCTTCACCTCAAGCATGGCGATCGCGTCCGCCTACTTATCAATGACGCACTTCACGATTTCACCGTCGCCGGAGTTCTGCAGCCGCGCGGAGGTGAAGTCGGTGAAAACAACGCCATTGTCGCCGATATTGGCCTTGCCCAGAGAGTAACCGGCAAAACCGGCAAGCTCGATTCTATTGACGTTCGTGTTCCTCCTGGACGCTCCATCGAATACTGGAGCGGGATCGTTTCTCAGCATTTGCCCGCATCCGTCGCCGTCGAGCCCCAAGGCTCCCGTACCGATCAGAACCGAAAGATGCTCTCGGCCTTCCGCTGGAACCTGCGCGTGTTGAGCTATATTGCTCTCGTCGTCGGTGCGTTCCTTATCTACAACACAATCTCAATCTCCGTCGTCCGCCGCCGCAATGAAATCGGCGTGCTTCGCGCGCTTGGCGCTACCCGCACGTTTGTTACAGCGGGCTTTCTCGACGAATCGCTGTTTTTCGCCGTTGCCGGCAGCGTTTCCGGTCTACTGCTTGGACGCATGATGGCCCTTGGCGCAGTCAAGCTGATTGGCAAAACCGTCCAGTCTCTCTATGTCAGCAGCGAACCTGCCCCTATCCACCTGACGGCTGAAGCAACGCTAGCGGGCCTACTTCTCGGCATTAGCATTTCTCTGCTGGCCGCCCTCTATCCTGCGTTCGAAGCGGCACGCGTTCCGCCCGTCGAAGCCATGGCGCGCGGCCGCGAGGAGTTTGCCGCCGCTGTCCGCTCCCGCACTGCCATCTGGTGGGCTCTACCGATGCTCATCGCGGCGGCCTTTCTTGCTACGCTCCCGCCCGTTCATCGCCAGCCCTTCTTCGCCTATTTCTCCGTTCTCCTCCTCATCTCAGGAACCGCTGCCGCCATCCCCACGCTCGTTTCCTGGTTCGCCTCCATATCAAGTCGCACTATAGAAAAGCTCCTCGGCGTCGAAGCGCTTCTCGCCATGCGCTCTCTCCGCGCCTCTCTGGGCCGTACCTCCGTCCTTACCGCCGCTCTTACCACGGCAGTGGCTATGACAGCCAGCGTCGGCATTATGGTCGGCAGTTTTCGCGATACGGTCTCCGTTTGGATGGATAACGAGCTTAAGGCCGATCTCTACCTCCGTCCCGCTGGATCCTCCTCCGCCGACCGCCACCCCACCATGAGCGCCGATATCGCCGACCGGATCGAAAAGCTCCCCGGCATCGCCAGTGTCGACCGTTTTCGCGCTTACCCGATCACCTATGAAGGTCTGCCTGCAAGCTTGGCAGGCGGCGAAAGCTCGGCCAGCACGCGCTTCCTCCCTGGAGAAAATGCTGAAACCATAGCGGCCACCCTCCCTACCGGAGACTACGCCGTTGTCAGTGAGCCTTTCGCCAACAAACATAACGTTAGGCCCGGCGGTAGGGTTGACCTGCCCCTTGCCGGCGCGATCCGTCATTTCAAAGTCCTCGGCGTTTATTACGACTACTCCACCGAACGCGGCTTCGTCATTCTTGCCCGCCGCACGCTCCTGAAATACCTCCCAGATCCGGCTGCTTCAAACCTCGCTGTTCACGTAAAGCCCGGCGCCAATCAAAATCAAATCCGTCAAGCCATCGACCGCATCATCGCCGGTCGCGCTGTCCTCGTCTTTTCCAACAGCACGTTGCGCCGGGGAGCCATCGAAATCTTCGACCGCACGTTCAGCATCACCTACGCGCTTGAAGCTGTAGCCATTTTCGTGGCCGTCATGGGCATCGCCGGGGCCCTGCTCGCCATGGTGATCGACCGCCGTCGCGAGTTCGCCCTCCTCCGTTTCCTCGGTGCCGCTCAACCCCAGGTCCGCCAGATCGTTCTCTTTGAAGCCGGATTGCTCGGCCTCCTCTCAAACGCGATCGGCATTGTACTTGGCACCGTACTCTCACTCATCTTGATATTCGTTATCAATGAACAGTCGTTCGGTTGGACCATCCAGTTCCACTGGCCCGTGGCCATGTTGCTGTCTGCACTCACCGGCATCTATTTAGCTACTGTCCTAGCTGGTCTTTACCCGGCGCAAATGGCCATCCGTCTGAACCCGATTGAGGTGATCCATGAAGAGTAGCCTGCTTCTCATCCTCCAACTCGCCCTCCCCGGTTATCATTACCAATTCCCTCACGATCACTTCAACCACCCCGATTACCAAACGGAATGGTGGTACTACACCGGCAATCTGCAAGACCGGTCGGGCCATCGTTTTGGCTTCGAGCTCACATTTTTCCGGCAAGCGGTCAATTTGCCCAAGCGCGCCTCGGCGGATGACGGCCCTACCTGGCGGACCGATCAAATCTATCTCGCCCATCTCGCTCTTACTGATATCGACGGCCGCAGTTTCTATCACACCGAACGGCTCAACCGCGCTGGTCCTAGTATTGCAGGATCGGATATTGAGAGCCGGAAATACTGGAATGGAAACTGGCAGGTTTATTGGAAATCTCTGGAAACGGGCGATCAGCAGTTGCAAGCCATTTGCCGCAAATTCACTTTGTCGCTCCGCCTGAATCCGCAGAAGCCTGCAATCGTAAATGGGCAGAACGGCGTTAGCCGGAAAGGCGCCGCGCCCGGCGATGCCTCCCACTACATCTCCTTCACACATCTCGCCGCCGAGGGAGATCTAACCATGGGTGACAAAACCTTCACCGTGACCGGCCTGGCCTGGATGGATCACGAATTCTTTACCCAACAGATGAATAACTCCTTATCCGGCTGGGACTGGTTCGCCATTCAACTCGATAATAACGAGGAGTTGATGCTCTACCGCCTGCGCGATAAGTCCGGGCAGCCCACCTCCTTTTCCTCCGGAACTTATGTCGATTCGGTGGGCGGATCCCATTTCCTCAACGTTTCGCGGATAAGTCTGTCTCCCGGCGGTATTTGGCACAGTCCTGCCTCAGGAGGAAATTACCCGCTTGCCTGGCAAATCTCGGTCCCGTCTCTCGGCCTGCAACTTTCCGAGCAAACCCCGCTCGCCAACCAGGAACTGTTCACTCCGAATAGTATCTCCCCAACCTATTGGGAAGGAGCCGTCACTTACCAAGGCACGATCCACGACAAACCTGTAAAAGGAGTCGGCTATTTAGAGCTGACCGGCTACACCCAACCCTTGCGGCTCGGGCACTGACCTCCCGCCTGTCTCCAGAACCTTCATCGACCTGGACAGCACCGCCGAAACCACGCAGCAAGCCACCACCACCCCGAGCGCATACCGCAGCGTCACCAACTGCGACGCGAATCCGATGGCCGGAGGCCCGACGATGAACCCGATATACCCGATCCCCGTAACGGTGGCAATGCCTGCTCCAGCATTGATGCCCTTAACCCGTCCACCCGATCCAAACACGAGCGGAATAATCACTGAGAAGCCCATTCCAACCAGCGCAAATCCGGGCAGCGACCAGTTCGCCGCAGGCATAAGCAATGCCCAAGTCAATCCTACGGCCGCCACTAAGCTTCCCGCCATCACAGTCTTCTGTGGACCCAACCGGGCCGTGATCATGTCTCCTAGAAATCTGAAGATTGCCATCGCAGCGGAAAACACCGTGTATCCAGCCGCCGCGACGCCTGGCCCGGCACGCAACACTTGCCGTAAATAGACCGCAGTCCAGTCGGCTATCGCGCCTTCCGAAAGCAGAATGCAGAACCCAATCGCGCTCAGCGCAAACAGCACCGGTGGAATCTTGTTGAACGGAAGCCGGTGCCCGCCGGTGGTATGCGGATCGTGAACATCCAGCAAAAGCGGTATCACCGCCAGGGAAGCTAGCGCGTTTACCACACCGCTGCAGGCGAAATGTGTCAGTGGCGCCCAGCCGTGTGCGGCAATCACTCCGCCCACCCCGGCTCCAATCATTCCACCCAGGCTGAACATGCCATGAAAGCGCGACATAGTGGGGCCGCGCATTTCCCGCTCCACTTCCACGCCCTGCGCGTTCATTGCCACATCCATTGCCGCCGCCGCCCCGCCAAACACAAACAGGCCGCATGCCAGACTGATGGCATTAAAGGCCGCCCCCATCAGCATCACGCTCAGGCAGAACGCCACGCTTGAAAGCACGCAGATCTTCTTGCTTCCAAACTTGCTGATGAGAAAACCAACGAACGGAATCGTGCAAACCCCGCCCACCGCAGTGCTCAGCAGCGTCAAACCCAGAATGCCGTTGTTCAGCCGAAGCGCACTTTGCACGGCCGGAATTCGCGAGACCCACGTCGCCACGATCAGCCCGTGTACCAGAAACAGGACAACTGTTGCCCACCACGCCCGCCGGATGTTACCGTTCATGCTGTTATCTCAGACTCGCTATGGCGCTGCCGCCCGGCGCCGCGCGTTCGTTGCGGGTATAGACTGTGATCGTTTGTCCCCGCAAGCTCCATGAAATGAACTCGTGCAATCCAAGCTGTTCACATTGCTCCGGCGTAATATCGGGTTCCCACTGATAGAAGCGCCTCAGGAATTGCCGCACAAATTCAACTCTGATCAGGCCGCCGCTCGGCGCCCAGGTACGCGTATAGGTAATAAGCGCATCGAACTTTGCCGCTGGAATCGCGCGTATCGAATCGTAATGAAAGTCGTTCGTCTCCAATGCCCGCAGCGGCTGCCGCACAAAGCCGAAATCGGGATTCTCCAACGCTGGTGTATAGGGCCATGCCGTGGCAATGGTCCGGTCTTTCAAACTGCGTTGGGCAAAGTTGGCGGCCAGTTGTTGCAGTCTTACAAAATCCACCATCGCGTAGTTGTTCTCGTAAGGAGAAGGATACGGCGGGTTCCAGAATAGATTCACGATCAAGCCAATCATCATCGCGGATATCGCCGCAATGTTGATGCTTTTCCTCATTGTGGTCAGCCCCACGCCGACGGCTATGTAGAACAGTGGCAGCACAGGCAGCAGGTATCGTTCCAACTCCGCTCCGCCGAATACCGAAACCAAAATGATGGTTAACACCGCAACAGCGGTTACTACGGTCCAGCGCCGTCTGCGAAACGTCTTGCACCCTTTCACGCTAGCGATCAGGATCGCTGTGCCTACCCACCGGAACTCCGCGAAGAATAGATAGTAAATGCGCCGTGCAAACGTCAGCGCCACGCGTACCGGATGCAGTGCGTAGCCCACGTTGTAGTGCGCAAATCCCGGGTCGCCCAGCCAGTAGCCGGTCTTGCTGTGCAGCACCATCAGCCATAGCCCGAGCGCGACTGCCGGCCACGCAAAAAAACCAGCCCGCTTGAACTCCGCTCTCAGTACCAGATAGATGAAGAATAAAAACGGCACCACCAATCCCGTTTCTTTCACCAGTACCAGCGCGACACAGGCCGCCGCCGCCCAGCCATATTTGCGTTTGATGAACAGCAGCAGCGCCAACAGTGTTAGCGTCATGGCAGGCATATCCAGTTGCGCCATCATGCTCTGCGTGTAGAACAAAGGAGAAACCAGCAGCAGCAGCGGCGGCAGGAACGCGGGCGCGCCTTTAGTCCCCTGGCTCAACTCAATCGCTAGCAGGAATGTGAACAGCAGCCCGCAGCTTGCCACCAGCAGCATCGCCGAACGCGTTAGCGGGATCGAGAATCCGAGTATCTTGTACAGCGCTGCAAGATAAATTTCTAATCCCGGCGGATGAACATTGGGCATCGTAGAGCGTGCCACCAGCGCACCGCTCCTCAACAAGTCGAGCGCCGTTGGAATGAACTGCCCTTGCTCATCCCAAAAGAACGGGAGTGCAAGCAAGTGCATGTGGATCAGGAACAGCGGGATCCCGAACAGGAAGAAGAATACGAATAGATATTGCGGGCGTGCCTTCCGTCCCAGCCTGTCGTCCGCCAGCGCAAACGGCGGCAGCTTGGGCATCGGTGGTCGATGTTTAGCCGGCATCCAGGCGGCCTATTGAATAACGTCGCCCGTCGTGCCCTGCGCTTCCAGCTTTATCTCGCCAAATGCTGCTTCATATTGCTTCAGGTTCTGCAACAGCAAATTCGACAGGGCCTTCGCTTGCGGCGGGCTCAAGTAGACCCCTTGAAAATTCTGGATGGTAACCGCGTCAGGAGCCGTCTGGTTCACAATGCCGAACAGCAGGAAGAAGTCCCACAAGCTTACGCGCATCTGCACGCTATTGGCGTACTGCTCGCGGTAATCTGCCGTTTGAGTGAGTTGGAATTTAGGAGCAGGCTGTCCTGGCGTCATTACTCCAGTATCTACGACTGGGCTGCTGCTGCGGTTTGGAAAGATGGCGGGCTTCGTCCAGGGAATTATGCGAACAAGGAATTCTACTCTTCCTTGCTGCGCGTCCCAAAAATATAGCCGAGTATGCTTGTGAAAATCGGCAGCAGTACCTTTACAACGACGGAATCCAGGAGGGCCGTGTAGGGTTCCAGTGTGACTTGCTGAAGCGTTTTATAGTTCTCGAGAATCGCCTTTACATTCGCAGGGTCGGTACCAACCGGGATTATCGGAGCCGGAGGCACCGACCCAAAAATCTTCCAGATAACCACGGCGATCACGCTGGCGGCTAGAATTCCGACGCCGGCCGCCAGCACGAGGCCGGTACGCTGGAGAAAGGTGCCCTGCTTTACAGGCTCCTCCGCTCCTTCAGATTTCAAGATCTCGTTTGGGCTAACGATCTCCTTGTCCGGCATTTAGGGAAGAACGATTTCCTTGTTCAGATTTGCGTGATCGGTTACAACAACTTTGGCGTCTTTGTTCCCCTGCTGCGCCTTCTTAAGATAGCTGTAGCTTGCAACGGCACGGCGAATGACGTCAGCCTTCGTAGTAGCGTCCGTGGTCTCCAAGAGCTCGGAAAGCGTTTTATCGAACTTGTCGTCAAAATCAATTGTATAGCGTGGCATGCTTAATTTATACTGCATTTTTACTGCAATGTACAGTGACTGCACGTCGTACATGCGCGTCCATGTCATAGGCCTAGCGCACCGCCGAACCGGGTGGCGGAAAACAATTCGCGAGTCAAAGGTTTGGAAGGAAAAAAGCTGTAATTAGGTACTACAGCACCGGCGGAAAACAAACGAAATTATCCTGATGGAAGGCTCGGAAATAATTGAAAGGATTGGCGGGGACGACGGGGCTCGAACCCGCGACCTCCGACGTGACAGGCCGGCGTTCTAACCAGCTGAACTACGTCCCCATGTGGAAAAACGTCGGACAAGCAAATATTAACACAGGCTCGGCCCGCTCTCCACTTTTAATCCCGAAGAAGCACAAAACAAACCTCCGGAAACCGGCTGGAGCGGTCGAAAAACACCCTGTAAATGCCTGTTAATGGCACTATCTTCCGCGCCCAAATTCCGCCGATCCAATCGTCTTTCGAGGGTTGCCAATGACGTTTCCAGGCCTTTCTTACCCGAGACATGCCCAGGGGCGCTGAAACATGTCCTGTGTAAGTTGTTTGGGTACGCTAAGGTGAACAAAGTAGGATTGGGGAGGCGAAGGGAGTCCGTAGGGCGAGCGGAGCTTCCCCAAAAAGGTGATGGTTTTTACCCAGGCGAATCGGAAGGCGGCAAGGCTTACCTGGAAACGCGATGAAACAGAAAAGGAAAAGTGTATCGCGCTAAAGCGTGATTACTTCGCAACCATAGTGATGAGTCAACTGTTGGTGCTCTTCGGCGATCGCCTCAAGCCTCACTTGGTCGACTCGCTTTGATTTTTGGCCTTGCCACACTTACAGAGTTCGCGCTATAGCCTCTGCCCAGGACGCGAGAAGGGCGATAATGGGCATTTACGAGGATTTTTTCAGGGATTTGCCATTGCCAACTATTTGCCTGAAGTTCTGTTTGACTTAGTTGGATTTGTTTTGGGGAAAAGGTATGGCGAAGGTGAATGGAATGAATGCGGTTTGTTCGCCAGAAAGCATGTTGAGTAGGTCGATCTGAGCACTCTTCATTTCCAGATCGAACCTTTTCACTTGACTGCCCAAATAACAGTAGCAGCCGAGCGCCAGCAAGGAAACAAGGAGGCCGAATGCGAATAGGCCAAGTGCTTCGGAAAGCCGACCGCCAATCGGAAAATAACAGGTCGACAAGCCTGCTCCGCAAGTGTAGAACGTGCGCGTCATCATCTGAACAGTTGTGCCGAGCAGTCCCACTATAGTCGCCGTTGATGAAATCGTGGCGAGAGAGCTAAGGCCATGTGTCAAATTCCTATGTACGTTAACTGCAGCGCGAGTTGACGCCCGCTCAACGCTCTCGACCAAAAGGGAACTCCTGCTAGATCTCACGGCGATGTTTCTCCCTCGACTACTCAAATTTACAATTTTTGGGTCTTGCGCGCTCCCAGGACGGAAAGACTCGATTATCTCCAATTTATCGCTGTGACATTCTGGCCAAAGCTATAAATCCCGAGAGCGCGAGGGCTTGATCGCCAACAGAGGAGCTTCCCTTCGCGAACGACGGTGGCTGGTAGGGATGAGACGATGTGGGCCGCGCGCGCGTCGAAATCGGCAGATGGCGAACTACATCCACCGGCGCTTGCAGACCCCAAAAGCGCTTGTGAATGCTCCTGTCGCGGAAGAGGCTCGGCGGCGCATCGTCAGGCAGGACAATGCAGAAGTCCAGATCGCTGTCCGATCCGGATTCCCCGCGTGCTTTGGAGCCAAAAAAGAGGTAGACGCGACGGGTTGATAGAACTCCGGGTTTCACACTGGTGAGCATCGGGACTCTCGCACTGGGCTAGGGGCGACAAGCGCCATTTTCAGTGTGATCAACGGTGTGTTGCTGAAGCCGTTGCCTTACACGCATCCCGAGCAGCTAGTGTCTGTGTGGATGACAGAGTCACAGCTCAAAATAACGGATTTGAACATGGCTCCATCAGTCTACTTCACGATGCACGATGAGGACCGGACCTTCCAAGCCGTCAGCATGTTCACCAGCGGCACGAGCACCGTTACCGAAAAGAGCCATCCCGAAAAAAGTGCAAGCTGTTTTCGCCACCCATGAATTCCTACCGATTCTTGAGGTTACACCGCAACTTGGGCGGTCGTTCGCAACTGGAGACGACGACCCGGATGGCGAACACACCGTTATGGTCTCCGACGGGTACTGGCGTTCACGTTTCGGTGGGAGTCGCGCGGTGGTGGGCCGGCGCATCAACATCGAAGGCAATCAAACTTCGATCATTGGCGTTCTGCCTCCATGGTTCGAGTTCATTGACCAGAAGGTCGATCTGCTCTTCACGGTTTCAGGGAATCACAGGGTAGCGCCATACGCTCCGACGTCATCGGTCGGACAGTTAGGCCAACTCCATGATGCTCTCGCCGTAGCATACGCTCAAGCGGGGCAATTTGCGGATCCGAACGCGAGTATCAGTGCGGCAGCCCTGGTAAAAAGAGCCGAGGCCCACGTTCGCTAAATTGCGCCTTCTGCTCGCCAGCATCGCCATTCCCCCCACGCAAACCGGTAATCGTGAAGAAGTGATCGCGCAGAGCCTAATGCTTCTGAACCGTACCGGATTTCACCCGGCCCAGCCACGGAAGTTCAGGTAACAGCTTGCCGTCATTAAGATCCTTCTCGCTCATCTGAAAACTGGCTTGAACGGAGAAGCCTCGATCAAGTAGCGCAGCGAGAGTGGCGTACGGACCATTGGCTGGAACGTAAAGCAGATTATCGGGTGCCAGGGCGATCTTCATACTCGCGCCAGATTCGAGACGCTGAACGATAGGAGGAAAACCGCACAAGCCCGCGCAGGGCCTGTAGAGTTCGCGATCTTCGAGGTTGTAATTTTGTCCGTTTGAAGCTGTAGCGACAAAGTGAAGTCTGGTTGTTTCGCCGTTGGAAACATAGAGGTCGCACGGACTCGATCCAACGTTCTTCATGATTATAATAAGCGAACCGGCCTTTGCGGCGGTATCTAAGTGCAGGCCGAGTATCAGGCCGTTCGCCGCCGCACCCCAAGCGATTGCCTCGTTAGAAGGCGAAGGCAATCCCGAAGCCCAGCAGGAGATGGTTCCCGCGAGCCCAGTCTGAATGAGATGGCGGCGAAGCATTGTTTGTTCAAGATAGACGAATGATCTGTCCTCAGAGTTTCTTCTCTTAGCCAGGGTTACCGTAGCCTGCGCAATACCGACGATGCCGTTGCAGCTGCGAATCAGATTAGCATAGACTATCTATGTCGTGGCATTTTGCAACTGCCGGGAAGGCAATACATGACGCCCGCAGAAGTGTGGAGACGGGTGCTGTTCTTTTGCCGCCGTAATCGCATGGCCGAAGAGCTCGAAGAGGAAATACGCCTTCACATTGCACTTCGGGCTAATAAGCTGAGCGAACAGGGCGGTGATTCCATGGAAGCCGTTTACGCGGCCCGGAGGCGGTTCGGAAACAGAACCTTACTGAAAGAGGTGAGCAGAGAAATGTGGGGATGGATATGGATTGAACGATTTCTGCAGGACGTTCGTTTTGCGGCGCGAGCACTACGAAAAAATGCATTGTTCAGCGCTATGGCGATTGCGACATTCGCGCTGGGTATTGGAGCTAATACGGCCATCTTCAGCGTTGTGAATGCAGTACTTCTCCGCCCTCTTCCTTATCCGCAACCGGACACTATCGTTCACATGAGCCTGGCGTGGAAAAGTGGGGACTTAAACGATACTCTAACCGTTCTCGAGTTTGAGTTCTACCGCGACCACGGCAGTGCCTTTCAAACCATTGCCGGGTATAGGGGAGGCGGAACGGTCTCGATTAAGCGAGGAGATGTACCCGAATGGATTAGATCTCTTCGAGCGACCGACGGTTTTTTCGGCGCGCTGGGCATCCATCCAGCGATAGGGCGGGATATTGAGCGCGACGATACCCGCCCCGGCAGCCCTCAAGTCGCCATCCTGAGCGATTCCCTTTGGCGAAATGCATTCGGCGGAGATCCCGCGGTGATCGGCCGTCAAATCGAACTTAACGATCTCACTTACATGGTGGTAGGCGTAATGCCGGCAAGTTTTACATTCGTCGAGCAGCCAGCGGATGTTTTCGTGCCGCTGCAGCTGGGGCGTGGCATTGCGGATACCGGAATGAACACGCGCGTGATCGCCCGCCTGAAGCCGAAAACGACCATTGCCCAGGCGCAAGCCTATATGAGTATTGTGTTCGAAGCTCTTCGCCATGAGGGCTCGGTCCAGTCAGGGCAGCGGGGAGTTCAGCTCGAGAGCTACCAAAGGTGGCTTTCCGGCGACTTTCGAACGAGCGTTTTGATGCTGTTTGGAGCCGTCAGCCTTTTGCTATTGATTGCATGCGCTAATGTCGCCAGTCTCTTGATGGCGCGGACCAGCTCCCGCCAGCGAGAGATTTCCGTTCGGCTGGCCATTGGGTCCGGGCGCTTACATTTGCTTCAGCAGTTTTTGGCCGAAAGTCTGCTGATCGCGCTTATCGGCAGTGTCGCCGGCTTGACAGCCGCCAATTGGGCGTTGCGAGGATTGATTTCCACGATCCCGTGGGATATTCCGCTCACTACTCAGGTTCGCCTGGATATTCGGGTATTGGTTTTTACGTCGCTGGTGACTGTGGGTACAAGCTTAATTTTTGGACTCACGTCTTATTGGCAGGCGAACAGGCTGGATCTAAATAGCTCGCTTAAGGAGAGCAGCCCTGGCGCGGGGCGGACCGCGGCTCAAAACCGCGCGCGTAATCTGCTGGTAATGGGCGAAATTGCGGTGTCGTTGATGCTGTTAGTAGGGGCGGGACTGCTGATTGAGAGCATCTATCGCCTGCACCAGCAGACGCTGGGCTTCGATCCTCGCCATGTGTACACCATGAGCACTCCGTTCGGGCCGGCTGCAAAACTTAATGCGATGCGGCTATGGAGCTTTGAGCAAGACGTTCTTCGGCGTATCGAGGGGGCGCCTGGCGTCAGTTCAGCGGCGGTAGTCAGCCAGCTGCCACTGACTGGCCCCGATAACCTGCCAACTCAACACGAAGGGCGCCCCGAGCACAGCATCGGCGGGATGGAGTATCGTGCGGTGAGTTCACAATATTTTCGAACAATGCAAATTCCTACCATCCAGGGACGCGTCTTCAGGGAGACGGACACGGCTTCTGCGACACCGGTGGCCATTGTGAGTGAGAGCGTGGCGCGTGCCTGGTGGGGAGGCAAGAGCCCGATTGGGGATCGCATCGTAGTCGGCGAATATAAAGATCACCAATTCCCTGAGGTTCTGGAACAGCCTCGCCAGATTGTGGGCGTCGTGGCAGATGTGAAAAACCTCGCGGTCAACGAAGCCACTCCGACTACAGTTTATGTACCAGCATCACAACTTGCGAGAGCGCCGGGTTCGACGGCTTGGGTGGTTCGCGGGACCGGCAACTCTTCTTTAAGCACTGTGCTTCGTAAGGCCGTGACAGCAGTGAGGCCGAATCAGCGCATTCTCAATCTGCAACCAATGTCCGATATAGTGGCGCGTTCGATGGCACGCCCAAGTTTTAACGCGTCGCTGATGGCCACGTTCGCCGCTCTCGCTCTCATTCTGACGTCGGTTGGGATTTATGGCCTGCTCAGTTTCCAGGTCGCACGGCGCACAAAGGAAATTGGTATCCGCATGGCGCTTGGCGCGAAGCGTACAAGCGTCCTTCTTATGGTTGTCAAGCAGGGAGCGTTGCTGGCCGTCATCGGTATAGCGATCGGCGCAGCGGGTGCTGTTTTCCTTACACGCCTGCTGTCAAGCCTGCTTGCCGGCGTCCGCATAACTAATCCTCTGATTTACGCGCTGGTTTCCGTGCTGCTGCTGTTGGTAGTGCTGCTTGCCAGTTACCTTCCCGCCCGGCGAGCGAGCAAGATCGATCCGCTGATCGCACTTCGATACGAGTAGTTAACTCTGTATGGGGATTCGAATGTGCATACCGATCGCTAGCGGGAGGCGGTTTGCGTGGTCTTCTTCAGTTCGGTATCGAGCAGCGGTTTTAAGGAAGCCAATTCGATGCGGCCGTTGTAGCGCTGGCCATTAATGAAGATTGTAGGCGTGCCTTCGACGCCGGCCTTCTCGCCGTCCGCGACGTCGGATTCGATGGTTACCCTGGTTTCTTTCGATGCCATGTCGCGCTGCAGGCGCTCGGTGTCGAGACCGTTATCTTTGGCAATTTCGAGAATAGCCGGCATTGAAAGATCGTCGTGGTGGGCGAACAAGGCATTGTGCATGGCCCAGAATTTGCCTTGCTTGTGGGCAGCGAGCGCGGCCGATGCGGCACGAAAAGCATCACTATGGATTTCAAGCGGGAACTGTTTGAAAATCAGCTTCACTTGTTTGGGATAGCTCTTCAAGATGGCATCGATCTGAGGAACGGCCAAGATGCAGTATGGGCATTGGAAATCGGAAAACTCAACGATAGTAATCGGAGCGTTACCGGGTCCAGTGTAAGGCGAACCGGCAACGGGAATCTTGACGGCGTCGTCCAGCACGCGGCCTTGGTCCTGATTGTGGGCCCAGCGGGAAGCACCGGCGGCGGCGATGGCCTCCGCCTCGGTCTTACCCAATTTGATGGACTCTATAACGGTGGCGGCCAGGCCGGTGCTGTACGAACAAGACGGATCTTCCATGCGGCATTGCGCCAGTTTCATACTGCAACCGCAGCTGCAGCCCTGCTCGCGCAAGATTTTGAGAACGGCGGCCTTTTGCGAGGCGGTTAGATTGGCAAGGTTGACGCCGGGCAGCGAATCGTTGGTTTTCCAGTCCTGCGCAACGAGAAGGCCACTGAGGAGGAAACAAAGGCTCGCGAGGTGAGCGGCCCGCCGGAGCGTCTGGGGCATAACCTCTATTGTAAGCGGGTTTAGCCCCACCGTTCTCAGAACCCGATTTTTACAGCAAGCTGCACCAGTCTGGGGGGCGCGGCGCTCACTACCTGGCCGAAGGCCGAGCTGGTGATTTCGCCGTTGACAGCATTGGGTCCAAAGAACTGCGCGTGATTGAAGAGATTAAAGGTCTCAAGCCGCAATTGCACAGAGCTTGATTCACGGAGACGGATGGATTTGGAAAGAGCCATATCGAAATTCGCCATGCCAGGACCGTAGAACATGCGGTGAGCCGCGGAACCGGGCTGACCCAGATCAGGCACGCCAAACAACGACGCATTAAAGTATTCGAAACCATTCCTGGGATTGGAATTCAATTGCAGGTTGCCGGGCTGCACGTTCGGGAGGTCGACTCCGAACGAATTAACGCCATTCGGTTGGGTGCCAAGCAGCGAGGTATCGCTTGCGTTTGTAAGTGTGACAGGAAAGCCGGTAGAGAAGCGGGTGACGCCGGTAAGCTGCCATCCTTCGGTGAGGCGGTTGCGGGCATGGAGCAACTGCTCAAAGGGCAACTCACAACGATAACTGAATACGAAGTTGTGCTTGAGATCGAAAGCGGAGGGCGCATAGGTGGCGCGGTAATCATAGGGGTTGAGCTGTTCGGAAATGCTGGAGGAGTTATCGAGCGACTTGCCATAGGTGTAGCCAGCCTGTAGTTCCAGATGCCTGCTAGTGTGGCGAAGACTGAGTTGCAGGGAGTTGTAGTTGGAATTGGCAATTGTGGTGAGCCAATCGACACTGCCGAAGTTGGACCCGAATACCGGCCGTGTACCGTTGATAACCTTTCCGTTTGCGGTGGTAAATACGTTCGACTCGGCGAAAGGTCCGCAGGTGGGGCTTCCAGGCGCAACCTGGCTGACTTGGCTAACGCTGAGACACAGGGCTGGATTACCTGGATTGGCCTCGAGTAACGTCAGCAAGTGATGCGCCTCGCTGCCGACATAACTGGCGGTGAATACCGTGTTATTGCCAAATTGCCGCTGAATGGACAGAGCGTACTGCTCAGAATATGGGCTCACGCCGTCCGGTTTGTAGCCGGGCAGACCGGAGACGGGCAGGAACGGCGCCCAATTGACATTTGAGTTGGGATCGCCAGCGGACGCATTCAGAGGCGGAAAGTGAATGGGAAAGCGCTGAAGATTATCGACTCCGGTAGATGCGGTGATGAACGGATTTGAAAAAAGCGGCGGGGCGGGGCTGGAGTATGTGCTGCCATATGGCGGATCGCCGGCCATAACACCTGCCGATACGCCTTCAATGGCCGAGAAGAAGCGGCCGAAGCCGACTCGGATGCTGGTTTTATCGCGATCTCCGAGTAGTGCGCCCGCGAGGCCACTGTTCGCTCGCGGCGACCATGCTAAGCCCAAACGCGGAGAAAAATTATTCCAACGCACGCCTGCCAATGAGCGCGCCACGCCAGGATCTCCGGGAAAGACCAAGCCAGTGGGCGCACCCGGAAAGACAATGGATTGCTCGCCCGGAACCAAGGTCTGAATCTGATTGTACTTTTCGTACCAGGGCATGACCACATCCCAACGCAGGCCATAGTTCAGAGTCAGGCGCGGTTTGACGCGCCAGCTATCCTGGGCGAACAAAGCTCCGTAACGATTGCGCATATAAAAAGCCAGCGCATCACCCTGCTTATAGAAACTGGGAACACCAATCAAGAAATCGGCAAAATCGCTACCCGTCTCAGAGCCGAAAAAAGAAAATGTTCCATTCGATTGGACGTCGGCTGCGGCGTTCACCTGGCTAAAAAGCAACTGGCCGCCGAGTTTAACGGAATGCGTACCGATGACCCGCGAGAAATTATCTCGGTATTCGAAGGTATTGTCCACTTGATTCAAGCCGGTAATCGTTGAGCCAATAATAAAGTCGTTGAAAATCACGTTTTCAACGCCGACAATACCGGGCCGCTGCGGCAAAATGCTGGGTCCACCGGAGGCCGTGAGAAAACCCTGAGACGTCAGGCTGGTACCCACCGTGCCCGAGGGAGTGCCCACGTCATTGACGGCGCGCATATAAGAGATGTGGAATTCGTTCACGCTGCCGGAGCCGAAGCTCTTTGTACCGCTTAAGGAGAGCAGTTGCGCCCTGCCGAGGTTGAGCGCGGAAAAGCCGGGTACGTTCGCGCCGCCCTGCAACGATGGATAGGGGTTGTTCAGCGAATAATCGTCGGCGGAGTAATAGGAGGAAATTTGTCCGAAGCGGGTACTGGCGTCTGCTCGGATTGCGCCTTTATCGTCGCGAAGGGTTTCGTCATAAGCGGAGGTGGAGAAGACATCTCCCGGCAGATTAGGAGACGGTATGTACTTCAAGAGATTTTGCGCGGGGGCGGACCAAGCCTGGGTGGGAACGACCGCGTTTGGAAAGACGCATTGAGCTGAGGTGACGCAGCCAGGCTGGTAATAGGGCTCGCCCGCAGTAACAGCATAGCCGAGTTTGCCAGCCAATTGACTGGCAAAGTATTGGCCGGAAACGGTACCCGTGAGTTGACTGGCCGCATCGCTAAAATTGCCGGCCCGGTTCAGCAGCGAGGGCACGGTGATCAGCCCGGTATCGACGCCCTGATTAAGGCGGGTGCCTTGATAATCGGAATAGAAGAAGAGTTTGTTGTGAAGAACAGGGCCGCCGACGTCGCCGCCGAACTGGTTCTGCTGGTAAACAGCGCGTTCAGGCGAGTAGAAATTGCGTGAATCGAAATCGGTATTCCGCAGAAATTCGAAGGCGGAGGCGTGAAACTGATTTGCACCTGACTTAGTCACTACACTTATACGTCCGCCGCTGTAATTTCCATATTCGGCATCGAAGTTAGCGGTCAGTATCCGGAACTCGGCGATAGAATCAAGATTCGGGATAACGGCAGCGCCCATGGTAAAGCGCTCATTCACGTCGGAATCGTTCACCATAAAACCGTTCGCGTATTCGCGCTGACCGTTTATGGACATAGTGCCCGCGTTCAGATCGCCGGAGGGCGCAAGGATAGCGGCGCCAGCGGCCTGGATAGAACTTCCACTGATTGTAGTGGCGGGAACGACACCGGGCTGTAACGCTAAGAGATCGGTAAAAGCGCGCCCATTCAGTGGAACCGCGGTGATTTTGGAGCCCGAGACGACTTCTCCCAGTTGCGTATCCACATTTTCCAGGCGAACACTTTGAGCGACCACGGTTACGGTGTCTCTGCGGTCGCCGATCAACAGGGAAACATCGGCGCGCACGGCGCTGTTGGTATCCACCACTACGTTCGCTTGCACGTAAGTACGAAAGCCATTCGATTCTACTTGAATTTTGTAGGCGCCTACGGGAAGATCGGGAAACAGGTACACGCCGCTGACATCTGTCTTTACACTTTCCTTAACGCCCGTGGCAGTATTGATAACCGTGACATTTGCGTCAAAGACCGCAAGACTGTTGGGGTCGGTTACGCGGCCTGAGATGCTGCCGCCTAAAGCAGCGCAATCGCCATTCGTGGTTATTAGGAATAAAACAAAGACACTTAGGGCCTTAAATAGAGTGAGCCGCCGCAACGAATTCCCCTCCGAGAAATGCTTCCTTCATAAGATAAACGGAAGATAAACATCTGTCAAAGGGTTCAGTACTAGTTCCTTTGGGTGCGCGCATAAATGAGGCGGACACACTCGCACCAGCGGCAATGTCACGGGTTCCGAGATCTACCTTCATATGGTTATTGGCAATCGCCGAACCATGTCCCGTGACGACGGCTATGCGAAACTCGCTTTCCATGAGGCGCTCCATAATCAGTTTCCGGGTTGGACCAACGCCCAAATGCATGGCCCGGACGGCGGCAACGGCTTGGCTTCATCTCCTCCTCAACTGCCCATGACGCAAGAGAACAAGAATCTCATGCGCAAGGGTATCTCAATGAAGAATGCGCAATTGTTGTAAGCAACCCCAAAGGCATTACCTCGACTGGCGTTCGGCTGGCGGTTGATCGTCAGCCTGTTCTTCCAGGGCGGCGTAAGCCAGCGTGTGGAATTCCCCTTGAGTATTTGGACCGCCGGGATGAAGCTGGGCCATGAAGACCGTAATCATATCTTCCTTTGGATCAACGGTGAACGCCGTATAGAAGAATCCTCCCCACTGATATTGCCCGGCGCTCCCGAGTTCATGTAAAGGCGTCTTTGCACCGTCTATACCGAAGCCGAGGCCGAAATCCTGCTCGGGGAACTTGGGGCCAAGCTGGTCGTGCGTCATCAGCTCCACCGATTTGCGGCTGATCAATTGCATTTTGCCAAGCTTCCCTTTATTCAGCATGAGCTGGCAAAAGCGCGCGTAATCCGACGCCGTGGAACAGAGTCCGGCGCCGCCCGAGAAGAGCTTCTTAGGACCGTGGATTGGGTAGTCTGCCGAGTAGGAAAATGTCCCCTCCGTGATGGGTGTATCCGGAAACCGGGCCAGCCCTTTGCCCTCATACCAGGTGTAAGCCGTAGCAAGCCGGTCGACCTTTTCTTCCGGAACGTAGAAGAAGGTATCCCGCATACCAAGCGGCTCGAAGATACGTTCCTTTAAAAATTGATCAAGCGGTTTGCCTGAAATGATCTCAATCAGATACCCGAGCACGTCGATGTTCAATCCATAGTTCCAGCGTTCACCGGGATTGAACAGCAGCGGCAAGCGCGCAAGGCGTTTGACATTCTCGCCGATTGTTCCATCGAAGGTAAGCAGGCCGGCGGCGATATTAGCTTCTTTGTAAAACGGTCCCAAATCGGGGTCCCAGTTATAGCCGATGCCAGAGGTGTGAGTCAGCAGGTTGCGAATCGTAATGGGCTGGGTTGCCGGAATCGTATAGGGCTTTCCCTCTTTAGGAGTGACCAGCACCTTGGGATCGCTGAATTCAGGAATGTACTTCGAGATCGGATCGTCTAACTGGAACCGGCCTTCCTCGTAGAGCATCATGATGCCCAAAGTCACAATCGGCTTGGTCATCGAGCATATGCGGAAGATCGAGTCGGTACGCATCGGCTTAGAGTTTTCGCGATCCTGGTTACCGGTCGCCTTGAGCCAAACCACTTGGCCATGACGCGCAACAAGGGTAACCGCGCCCGCGATTTCCCCCTGATCAACGCTGCGCTGAACGACGGTCGCAATCCTCTCCAAGCGCACGGACGAAAGGCCAACCGCTTCAGGTTTGGCCGCCGCAGTTTGAGTACGCGCGAGGGGGGTTCCGATGATGAGGGCGAGCAGCACCGCGGTTATTAAGGGGTGCCGAGTTACGGGAGGGTGGATGAGATCACCTGGCATGACGATAGACATCGTTGGAGACTATCACAACCGCGAATGGCGTATTTCCGAGCAGGATCGCCGAGTACTTAGTTCTTTAAGGCCGTTTTGGTTTCGACTTGGGTTTGGGCGTTGACGCTTTGCGGTAGGCCTTCTCGAGAGCGTTGCGGACAGTCGTTTCATCGGCATCTTCCAACCTGACTCGCGTGCTCCCTTTTCTACCCCAGGCACCGGGGGCCAGCTCGAAGACGGCATGCTTAGTGTCGATGAA
Organism: Bryobacterales bacterium; assembly: GCA_963718465.1. GTDB lineage: Bacteria > Acidobacteriota > Terriglobia > Bryobacterales > Bryobacteraceae > Bog-105. Next base: position 48,103 of record CAVQZK010000039.1, read on the forward strand.
ATCCTGTTGCTCTTCGGGGGTGAGCATCACGACAGCCCACGCGTTATCCGGGTAGCCGAGGGTGGCGAAGATTTTGTCGTGGACGCGGAAATCGGGATGGCCCATGTGGGCACTTTCCGCGGCGTCGGCCATGCTCAAGGCGATTCGCCGGAAATCGTCAGGTGTCATGCCGCCATTTCCCTAACTCGCTTTCAATATAAAACGAAAGCGCATATCTTCGCCAAACCACTGTACATAGTTTGTGCCCCAGCCATTATTGAAGAGGCTGAAGTGAACGCCTTTTGCCAAGCCGGGCGGAGCTTTCGAAAAGTAAATGGGCGACATCTCACCCAACGCCGCCACCGGAGCATCGATACTTTCAATTGCCAACTTGCCGCGCGTATCGCTGTAGGAAAGCCCGTTTGACAATGCGTGCATGTGCTGGTTGCCGCCGCTTAGCACGTTGAACGGGGAAACCTGTTGTTCGAGTTTCGAAAGCATCCAGTTCTTGGTCTCCGGCGCGATGGGTTTGAAGGTGAGCCAGAGGGCCTCAGGCAAGCGGTTCGCACGTTTTCGAAACCACGACAGGTCAAGCTCAATTTCAGGCGCGGATTTCGGGAACCGCAACACCAGATACAAGGTCTCGGGCCACGCCGTTACCGCTTCCTGTTTGCCAAATGCAAGTTGTGTAACCAGACTATGCGCCTGCTCATCTTCGGTAAACCAGCAATTCACAATTTCCGGTTTCCATATTTTGCTCGCGGCACCGAACTTCTCAATATTGGGCTTGCCGAAATCCTTCGGCGCCCAATCTGTCTGCAAGGTGATGTAGCCTGCCAGAAAGCGATCATAATCGGATTTTGAAAAAGTCTGGTAGCTGAAAAGCGCGAGCGGGTTTTTGGCCGCTGCCCATTCGCGCCGGCTGGCTTTGCTTGTGAGATGGGTGATGGCACCCGTTCCGTGGTCGAGTCCTACCGTAAAGTGCGCTGTTTCGAAGATTGCATTGGGGTCAAACTTCTTGAAAGCGCCCGTATCAGGCGGCATTGGTTTCAGAGTTGCCAAGCGCTTTTCCGCTTGGTCGCGCAAGGCGGCGGGAAGGCCGGCGACTGCATCATCGATATCGGCGCGTTTTTCCACCCAACTGCCGGTTACGGTTTTATACTTCGGATCGCCCAGTTTCGAAGCCAAAGCGGCTGGCGTGTAGTGGTCGAAATCAAGCCATGTCTTGGTATCGGTCCCCCAGGTATGCTCCGCCGCCAGGGCAAATTTCGACAGAAATTTAAGATCGGTGCTGTCCGCGATTTCGATTTTGCGTTGCCCAATCCATTCGCGCCGCAAGCGAAGCAGTTCGCGGTAACGCGCGACTTTTACCGGGTCGCTGGGAATGCCATAGATCCAGGTGTCGCCGATTTCCTCCGTCACTACGGGGAGCTTGTTTCGGTGCGGTTCCACGGCCTCGGCGATCTCAGTCAAGTTCGCGGCTTTGACCTCGGCATTCGGGAATTGCGCACGCAGATCGGCGTAAATCTTATGAATTTCGTCGAGCGTATGCGGACCGCTGTTATCGTCCCTCACCTCAACTGCAATCGCCAAGCCGGAATCGGGAATCTGAACCACGCCGCCGTATTCGGTGCGATGGTAGAGCATAACGAGCGACTTGCCTCGGAGATCTTTCCAAACAAATGCGGGCGGCACATCGGGCGGTGTACTTGCCGAATTTACTCCTATATCGAGCAGCTTTACTCCGCTCCGGGCCAATGGCGCAATCAGGCCGCGCGAGTGCCCGGGAACATCGGTCATTTTCGCGCCAGTGGTGTTGCGCCCGAAGCGCCTGTCGAGCGATTTCGAGAAACCGATTGCTCCAGTTATCGCGGTGGGATCTAAGAGTTCGCTTTGCCAAGTGAACGGCAGCGCATGCCACGCCAAGTCACCGTGGTGAAGCGCTGTTTCCATGCGTTTGCGATTTTCCGAATTGGCCTGCTCCAGATATTCGTAGATCAGCCAGGAGCCAGTGGTCCAGACATACCGGTCTCCACCCGCTTCGCGCAAATTGGCGGCGGTCTCTATGGCTTGCGGAAAGTAGCTCTCGAAATATTTGTGAATGATAGCGGCCTGCGTATCGACAAAGCCTACGTCCAGGTGACATTTGAACATCACTAAAACGCGCTTGATGTTTGCATCAGCTGCTTTGGCTGGAGTACACAGCAGCGCGCCGGCCGTGGTGGCCAAAGAGGAGACGAATGCCCGGCGGTTCATCTGTCCAATGATAGTGAACTCACCTCCAAATAACCGTTAAATCCCGGCCGATTGGCGTCTCGCTGTACTTCGAAAACTCATTGTCATTTCCAACTAGCGCGTAACCTTCCGAAATTGCCTGAGAAATAAGCAGCCGGTCGAATGGATCCCGATGGCGGCCAATGAAAGGAAGTCTTCGCAGCGTCTTTAGGTGTGCAAGCTTGATATCAAGTACCTTCGCATCGAGCGCAGCTACAATTTGTTCTAAATCCTCGAACTGTATACCCAAGTCGTGGTACGCATCTTTGAGGAGAAACTCCCAATAGCTCACAATGCTTACATACACCGGGCTGCCGGCATCGACCAAGGAAACAACACGCTTGGTGGTTTCATCACGGGCCCATTGGATAACTGCCTGGGTATCGAATAATAGGTTTGGCGGGCTACTCACCGCCGATCCCCATAAGCTCCAGGATTTGCTTCTCCGACTGTTTGCGCTGCTTCTTGCTTCCCCATCCCTTCGGCGGATGAATCTTTTCCTTGAACATGCCTAAACCGCGCCTGTTTTTCACAGCGGGCTCGGAAACAGGAACGAGTTCAGCGACTCGTTTTCCGCGATTCACAAGAAATACCCGTTTTCCCTGCTGGGCATCGTTTACCAATTTCGATAAATTGCTCTTCGCCTGCTTTATTCCCACTTCCATACCCTTCATTGTAACCACTTCCGACAAGGAATGTGGCCACAGCTGGAAATTGCCGCCCGTTAATTCGCGCGGCCGTGGAAGAAGGCGTCCTGCTGATGGAGAACCGATGGCGGGTCAGTAAAGACGATAGAAATCACGTCGAAGCGCACGCGGTTCCATTCAATGCCGGCGCGGGTTGTATAAGCGCGGGCGGCGCGGGCGATGTGCTTCTGCTTGTCCAAATCGATAGCGCGCTCGGGAGCCCCGTAATCGGCGGATGCGCGCGATTTCACTTCGATGAACACTACCACATCGCCCTGCCGGGCGACGATGTCGATTTCGGAATCGGTACCCGGCTTGTAATTTCGCGCGACAATCAAATAGCCCGCGCTGCGCAGATAACGGTGCGCCAAGTCTTCGCCGCGCTTCCCGAGCGCCTTGTCGGGCGCTAAGGTAGAGGATTCGCGAGCCTGTCTGGCCCGATCGCTCAGTTTCCAGAGGAGTTGGCCGGGTTGGATTTGCCAGCCGGGCTTTTCACCGCTTCTAGCTGCCATTCAATGACTTTGCCTCGAATGAGATAACAAAGATAGAACTCCCAAAACCGGCGGAACCAGCGGGACTGATTCACCAGGAATTCAAAACCCAGATATCTCCACAAGGAAAGTAGCTTCACGTGAGTAGAAATCTCACGAAAGCGCGCTTTTGAATAGTAGCCATAGCCGGCATTGTCGTCGCCGAAGTATCGCAGAGAAAAACTGTTGAGATGCCAGCGATGCGTGGGGTCGCAAAACGAACTGAAATCGGTGTAGTGGGGAGTAACGATTATCGCGCGGCCGCCCGGCGCCAGCAACCGATGAACCTCTTCCATCAGGCGAATCACGTCGGCGACGTGTTCTATAACGTGAATCGCCCGCACTTCCCGGAACGATTCGTCGCGAAACGGAAAAGGGAAGTGATCCAAATTGGCAATAACGTCGGCGCGCGTGTTCGGATTGTTATCGAGCCCGATGGAGCCCGGATACTTGTTGATCCCGCAGCCGACGTCGAGTACCGGAAGGGCGCTTACGCCTCCAATGACTGCAGACACTTTCAAGTGTATCGAGCACTGAACCGCCTCTGCTGCCATCAGACCACGTGCGCGCTTGTAAGCTATCGCCGCGTTGAAACAGGAGCGCGCTAGGCTGTTCGCGGAGCACTCCCGATAGCTGGCCAATCTCCGGCATCAACGCTTCAGCTCCGCGATCATGGCCTCACGGAGCGTAGCGTTCAGGTGCGATTGATACCTTCCACCTTTAGCCTTTAAGCCACGCCAGAATATCGCCGTCGATCCGCACCGTCACCGGCGCTTTTACGGGACGGTACAAGCCGTTTAGCTCGGCCGCTGTCAGCACCGGAATCTCTTTCAGATCCTCAGGCGATGGCTCGCTGCCATGCGCGCGTTGGCGCTTCCGTAAGTGTGCGGCGTCTTCTTTGAACTTTGGCGATTTAATATAAGCCCGGATATCGGCGTCGCTCCGTCTTGTGAGCTTTTCGGGCTGAGATGATGCGGCAGACTTGTTCTTCGTCATATTGTCTCCAGGTGTAAATCACAGTTAGAACGTCGTTCGCGGGAGTCTTGCCGATCACGAGCCAGCGAGTTTCCGTACCAACGATCCGCATGGGGCCGTGGGACCCGGTTCTCATCGAAGAAAACGGTGGAAGCATAGTCAAAATCGAACCCGCGCTCGACTTTTGTCCGCTCGCTTTTCGCTTCGTCCCATTCGAACGTCACTTAATTGATTGTACGTACATTTTTGTGCGTCGTCAAGTTTCGTAACCTAAGTGAGGGACCTAAGATGCCTAGGCTGCCGTAGGCAAAATCGCTAGACACGTTTCCAGTGTATCCATGGCAAAATCCGCTTGGTCACGCGTGATTATCAGGGGCGGGCAAAGCCGGATGCTGTTCTGGCCGCAGCCGAGGATGAGCAATCCGCGCTCAAAAGCCATTTGTTCAAGGCGGTCCCGCCATTCAGGCGCACGCTCTTTCGTATCCTGATCGCGAACCAGCTCGATTCCGATCATGAGACCGCGGCCGCGCACATCGCCCACAATCGGAAAGCGATCGGGCCAGGAACTCATGCGGTGCATCATGTACTGGCCCATTTTTGCAGCGTTTTCAATCAGCGACTCCTCCAGCAGCTCGATAGTGGTGAGGGCCGCCGCTATCGAAACCGGGTTGCCGCCGAAGGTTGATGCGTGCGCACCGGGCGGCCATGTCATAACGTCGGCGCGGGCCACGGTTGCGGCCAGAGGCATACCGCTGGCGATGCCCTTGGCGATTGTCACAATGTCGGGCGAGACTCCAAAATGCTCCGATGCGAACATCTTCCCGGTACGTCCCATGCCGCTTTGCACTTCATCGTGAATGAGAAGAATGCCGTATTTGTCGGCCACGCGCCGCAGCTCTTCATGGAACTTGGCGGGGGGTACCAGATAGCCGCCTTCGCCTTGAATCGCCTCCACCACGATGCCTGCCACTTCATCGGCCGGCAGGATTGTCTTGAAAAGCGTGTCCTCTAAAATCTTGACGCATTCGACATTGCAGGTAGAAGGCTCTTTGCCATAAGAGCAGCGATAGCAGTTGGCGTATGGAATATGGTGGACGGGCAGCGTCGGATGAAAACCGCGGCGTTGTGTAACCTTGCTCGAAGTCAGCGAAAGCGCGCCCATGGTGCGCCCGTGAAAACTGCCCAGGAATGCGATGAACTTGTCCCGCCCGGTGTGATAACGCGCGAGCTTGATGGCCGCTTCCACCGCTTCCGTTCCGGAGTTGCCAAAGTAAACTCGACGCGCCACGCCGCCGGGCGTTAAATGCGCGAGCTTCTCCGCCAACTGCACCATGTTTTCGTAATAGAAATCGGTGCCCGACATATGCAGGAATTCGGCCGCCTGCTTCTGGACCGCCCGGACGACGCGAGGATGCGAGTGACCGGTTGCGACTACTGCGATGCCGGCGGCGAAATCGAGGAAACGATTGCCATCAACGTCGTCAACCATTGCGCCTTCCCCACGCTTGATCACCAGCGGATAGCCGCGCGTGTAAGAGGGAGATACGACGGCGTGGTCGCGATTGATAATATCTTTCGCTTTGGGACCCGGCAGCGTGGTTACGAGACAAGGAAGAAGCGGATTCGGAGCAATCTGCGTCGGCATAACTAACACCTCGATTGGAAATCAACTGGGAAAAGGAAGAGGGCCGCTTAGCAGCGGGGTTTAGTCGGAGCCGAAAAGTGAGGGACGGGTGGCGGACGGAATCGCCATACATCCATTCTAGAGCAAAAGTAAGGGTTTTGGGAAGGAGAACTCCAACTTACCCTCAGTGAATGGTTCCAGGACCGTAGACAGCCTACAGAATGTGTAGTAGGATATCTACAGAATACCCCGTGCGGGAGGAAACATGAAATCGCTTTTTCGCCGATTGGGCTGGTTACTGCAACGCTCGCGGAAAGAGGTCGAGCTCAGCGAAGAAATTCAGTTTCACCTTGAAGAAGAGGCTGAACAGCGCCAGGCGGAGGGGGCGGAAAAGGAGCAGGCGAAGTGGGCTGCCCGCCGGGATCTGGGGAATATGACACTTGTGAAAGAAACCACGCGCGCCGCTTGGACCTGGCGTTTTTTTGAGGAGTTTGCGCAGGACATGCGCTATGCTTTGCGGGGCTTCAAGAACAATCCCGGGTTTGCGCTCACAGCGATTCTCTCGCTCGCGCTGGGTCTTGGAGCGAGCCTTGCCATCTATACTGTCGCCGATAATCTGCTTCTGCGGCCGCTTCCGTATCCGCACTCCTCACAACTCGTGATGATCTGGGAGGAATACATCCCGCACAATGAAGCGCACGGAATCGTAGCTCCCAGAAATTACTTCGCTTGGAAAGCGCGAAACGATGTGTTTCAGGACATCGCTGTTTTCGACACGGGTCAGGCAGTGCTGGGCGATAGCGGACGGGCGGAAGAATTCGCGGAGATGGAAGCCAGTTCCAATTTAATGCCCATGCTGGGTCTTCAACCGATTCTTGGCCGCCGTTTCACAGAGGCGGAGAGCCGCGAAGGATCTGAACCGGTGATGCTGATCAGCTTTCGTCTTTGGCAGAGTTGGTTTGGCGGCGACAGAAACATCATCGGCAAGAGAATTGCGTTCGGAGGACGGCCACGGGCCATTGTGGGCGTCTTACCGCCTAATTTTTACTTTCATAACCGCGAGATCGATATTTGGTCTCCTTTGACGATCAGTCCGGCCCAGAACAACGGCGATGGCCGTTGGCTGGAGTGTTTGGCCCGCCTTAAACCAGGTATCGCTTTGAAGCAAGCGCAGGTGGAGATGTCTGCTATTGCGCAGCAGCGCGCGGTGGACGATCCGGAGTTCAACAAGGGTTGGACGGTTATCCTAGAGCCCCTTCGCGACGCTCTTGTGCGCAACGTTAAACCGTCGCTGATTGTGTTGCTGGGCTCGGTCGGCCTTCTTTTGGCGGTGGCATGCGCGAACGTAGCCAATTTGCTGCTGGCACGCTACAGCGCGCGTCAGCGAGAAATGGCCCTTCGTGCTTCCTTAGGCGCCGGGCGGCCACGCGTTGTCCGTCAATTGCTGACGGAAAGCATCCTGCTGGCAGCTATTGGCGGCGGGGCCGGTATGTTTCTGGCCAAATGGGCTGTGACCCTGCTTGTCCTGCTGGCGCCGAAGGATCTGACGCAATCTATCGAGATTGCAATCGACGTGAGAATCTACCTGTTTGCGGCCGGTCTGGCGGCTCTTACGAGCATCCTATTCGGGCTGGCTCCGGCTCTGGCTGGTTCGCGGACCGAGTTGGCGCAAACGATGCAGATGGACGGGCGCTCGAGCATTGGTGCAAAGGGGCATCTGCGAGCCTGGTTTGTTGGGGCGGAAATTGCGTTATCAGTTGTCCTGCTGAGCGGCGCTTTGCTGCTGTTTCGCAGCTTAGAAGGACTGCAGAAGGTAAATCCGGGCATCGAGGCGGCCAACCTGCTGACCTTCCGCGTTTCGCTTCCTGGGGCGCAGTACGCCAAGCCGCCGCAGACCATCCAATTTTTTACTGCGGCTGTTCAGAAGATTGCCTCGCTGCCGGGAGTACGCAGGGCCAGTGCAGTCAGTCATCTACCGTTCAACGGACTGGCGCCTGGGACGAATGTACAGATTGCGGGACGTCCCAAAGCCAAGCCGGGCGAGGACCTGATGACCACCGTTCGAACGGTTTTACCGGGCTATTTCCAAACAATGGGCATTCCTCTGATGAGCGGCCGGGATTTCACCGCCGCGGATAACGTGGAAAACACGCCACATCGTTTCGTCGTAAGCGAGGCGTTTGCGCGCAAGTACCTGGCTGGGAGCAATCCGCTCGATCAGCAGATCAGCGTTTGGATGGAAGAGAAAAACCCTTTCGGCCAAATCATTGGGGTTGTTGGAGACGTGAGAGATGAGACGCTCGATCAACCTCCGACGCCCACGGTCTACTATCCGCATGCTCATTTGGCCTACAATCGGATGGTTATTGTGGTGCGCTCGTCGAGCAATAATCTGCCGGCTCTGACAGAACCAATCCGCCGGGCGATCCGTACTATCGATCCGGCACAACCCATCGCGGATGTCCGGACGATGGACGAGGTAATTGCCAACACCTTTTCACGTCAGCACTTCAGCACGCTCCTCCTAACCGGTTTTTCGGTCGCGTCATTGCTTCTGGCAGCGGTGGGAGTCTATGGCATTCTCACGTATTCCGTCTCGGAACGAACTCGTGAGATTGGCGTACGCGTAGCAATCGGCGCTACCCCAAGCCGTGTGATGTCTTTGATCATGCGCGGCGCCGCAGCTCCGGTTTTGGCTGGAGTGGCGGCAGGGATAGCCGGCGCTCTTGCTCTTACGGGTCTGCTCGAAAGTATGCTCTTCAATATCGGTCCGCGAGATCCACTGACGTTTGCCGTGGTACCGGTGATACTCGCAATGGTCGCGTTATTCTCCGCCTACCTTCCCGCGCGACGAGCCTCGCGCCTTGATCCGATGGTTGCGCTTCGCACGGAATGAGTTTTTGGGCAAACGTTCTGTTCGAGAAAAAGGCTAAGTTAAACTAAGTCTCGAACAACGGGATGTCCAAGGTTTTATGCGCAGCGGAGGGCCAGTTTCTCTCTGCGGAAAAAGTTCCACTTTGGCGCGCGCTCAACGTTTAACGAGCGGCGAATGGATTTCGTCTTCGAGCGCCTTCATGCGTACCGTTAAGGTGTCGATCTTAGCGCTGAGAACGCCTTCAACCCGCTTCAGTTCCGAAGTGAACCCCACTTCGATGCGCCCGATCTCCGCTTTGAATAACTCCTTCATGTCGTCGAAGCGCTTCGCTTGCCAGAACCCAGCAGCAAGAACCGCCAAAAAGTTCAGCGCGAATAACGCCGAAGGAATTCCGATAGCCAAGTAGAGCTGTACGTCTGTCACGGGCCGTACTTCAGTTTACCCAATATCATACGCAGTCATCACGGCCCTAGCAGGTCCCGAGCTATCTAACAGCTGCCCTCCATGCGTCTACTTGCTATCCCCGTCACCGGCACCACATTGGCGTATGGACCAGTCGCCATCCGCGGTTTTACGGCATCGCCTACATACAGGCGGACCAACACCTCCACTTCCTGACGGCAAATCGTTAATGCTCGCCGCGCACAGCGTATTCGCGACGACAAAAGTTTAATCCGCACCGTTACAATGGGTCGATGCCTGAGGAGAAAACGTCCTCGCTGAATTTTGAAAAAAGCCTGGAAGAGTTAGAGCGCATTGTAAAGGAATTGGAAAAGGGCGACCTTGCCCTGGAGCGCAGCCTGGAACTTTTTGAGAGCGGCATGAAATTGAGCGCGGAGTGCAAGAAGCTGCTGGAAGAGGCGGAATCGCGAGTGGAAGTATTGACCAGGCGCGGGTCTGAAATGGCGGCGGTGCCGTTTAGTCCGGATAAACCTGTGAAATGACGAAAGCCGGACAAATGAGAGCGGCGAGCCAAGGCCTCGAAGACTATTTGGCCTCGCAAGTGCGCGCAGTGGATGGCGTGCTGGAAGAATGGGTCCCGGCCGAATCTGTCAATCCGCTGTCTATTCACAAAGCGATGCGCTATAGCTTGTTCGCCGGAGGCAAGCGGATTCGCCCCATTCTGGCGATTGCCGCTGCGTGCGCGGTTTCAGATTCACCCGACGGCATTGAGAATGCGGCGATAACACTTGAACTGATTCATACCTATTCGCTGATTCACGACGATTTACCGGCTCTGGATAACGACGATTTGCGGCGCGGCCGACCGACTTGCCACAAAGTCTTCGGCGAGGCGATGGCTATTCTGACGGGCGACGCCCTGTTGACCTTGGCCTTCGAAGTTCTTAGCCGTTTGAGACATATCGACGCTGAACGCAAGATCCGCCTGGTGGAGGAACTTTCGCGAGCCGCAGGCACGGTTGGCGGCATGATTGGCGGCCAAGTGAACGATATAGAGGGTGAAAAGAAGCGGCCCAGCGCCTTACTGCTGGAATCGATTCATCGCGCGAAAACCGGCGCTTTGCTGCGGGCCAGCGTGCGCATGGGCGGTATCTATGCGGATGCTGCCGCTGATGAATTGATGGCCTTGTCGGAATACGGCGAACACATAGGGCTGGCGTTTCAGATCATTGACGACGTGCTGGACATTGAAGAGCCTTCGGAAAAACTCGGCAAGACGGCCGGCAAAGATGCGGCGCAGCAAAAAATTACTTTCCCGGCAGTGTATGGCTTGGAGCGTTCGCGCGAGATGGCCGAACAGGAACGGCTCGCCGCCCATACCGCGCTTGCGCCGTTCGACGAGCGGGCAGGCCGGCTGCGTCAAATTGCGGACTTCGTTGTTCAGCGCAAAGTTTGAAACCGGCTTCGGTTCGAAAGCAGCGGTTGGACACTGCCATGTTGGAGCGGCATCTGGTGGAATCGCGCGAAAAGGCGCAAGCGTTGATTCTGTCCGGTAAAGTGACTGTGGATGGGCAGAAAGCCGCGAAACCCGGCCACGCAATTTCCGATACCGCGCGCATCGAAGTAGCAGAGCCGCTGAAATACGTCAGCCGGGGCGGCCTGAAATTGGAAGCTGCGCTAAGGGCCTTCGAGATTTCCGCCGCGAATAAAGTATGCCTTGACGTGGGTACATCGACGGGCGGTTTTACCGATTGCCTCTTGCAGCACGGCGCTAAGCGAGTTCACGCTGTCGACACGGGTGCCGGGCAGATCCATTGGAAGTTGCGGACTGATCAGCGTGTCATTCTGCACGAGCGCACCAACGCCCGTTTTCTGTCGAAAGAAGAGATTGGCGAACCGGTTGATCTGATTGTCTGCGACGTGAGCTTTATTTCCGTCACGCTGCTGATTCCAGCGCTGGTGCCGGTGCTGCAGCCAGAGGGCGAATTCATCATCTTGATCAAGCCGCAATTTGAAGTGGGCCGCGAACTGGTGGGTCAAGGCGGCATTGTCCGCGACGCGGCATCGCATCGGCTAGCGTGCGATAAGGTGACTCAAGCGATGAGCGCTCAGGGCTTTTTTAGCCAGCTCATGGACAGCCCCATCTTAGGCACGGAAGGCAATCGGGAGTTCCTGCTCCGCACCCGCCGTTCGACCGATTTCTAAGTCAAGTAACCTAATGGTTTGCCCTTAGCGCTTTAAACGGATGCGAACGATCAGCATTGTCGGAATCATTTCAAAACCTAAAATCGCGCACGCGCCGGAGCTGGTGTCCGGTTTGCTCGAATGGCTGAGTGAGCGCGGCATTCGTTACCGTTGTGACCAACAGACTGCCGAGTACGCCGGCAGCGCGACATTTTTCAGCCGGGAGGAACTGCCGGAAGGCATAGACCTGTTGATCGTGCTTGGCGGCGATGGAACTCTGCTTTCGGCGGCGCGCATCATCGGCGGACGCGATATCCCGCTCTTCGCCGTGAACCTGGGCCATTTAGGATTCCTGACTTCGATTCAACTCGACCAGCTCTACCCGGAACTCAAGCGCGCGCTGAGCGGGGAACATCGCATTGGCCGCCGCCGCATGGTGGATTGTGAACTGGTCCGCGACGGCGTGCAGATCGCCTCCTATTCCGCACTGAACGACGTGGTGATCACGAAATCGGAATTGGCGCGCATGATCGATTTGGATACGCATGTGGACAATCATTTCGTGGCCGCTTACAAAGCCGACGGCCTGATTATCTCCACTCCAACCGGCTCCACCGCCTACTCTCTTTCGGCCGGGGGCCCGGTGATTTTCCCTTCGGTTAACGCCTTGTGCATCACGCCCATCTGTCCGCACATGCTTACGAACCGCCCTGTTCTGGTACCCGATAACAGCGTTATTCAAATTTTCAATCATGGCGAAGACGGTACTTACTTGACTATCGACGGCCAAGTAGGCGAACCTCTCTCAAAAGGCGACCGCATCGTCTGCCGTTCGTCTCAGAAAACGATTCAATTGATTCGACCTCCTAAAATGCTCTTCTTCGATGTATTGCGAGAAAAGCTCAAATGGGGGGAACGCTAGGGTCTAAATGCAGATACTCAGGAAGGTATCGCTCACGGGCTGGATTTTCATCGCGCTCGTGCTCGGCATTTTGATCGGCATTTTCTTTCCTGAATTCGCCAAGGGTCTGGCTCCCGTCAGCAATATATTCCTGCGGCTGATCAAGGCCATTGTGGCGCCGCTGCTCTTCGGCACGCTCGTTTATGGAATTTGCTCGGCCGGCGAACTGAAGACAATGGGCCGGATCGCGCTTAAAGCCGTCACCTACTTTGAGCTGGCAACCACGCTGGCGCTTGTTATCGGCCTGGCAGTGGTCAATGTCTTCCAACCGGGCGCTGGATTGAAGTTGGCCGGCGAAAGCACGGCTGGCGTTCCTACTCTGGCTAAGCCGGTGACAGCGGCGCAAGTTTTCGAACACGCGGTTCCGGCGAACATATTCGAATCGCTCGCGCAGAATGACGTTCTGCAGATGGTCGTCTTCTTTTTCTTATTTGGCGCAGCTTGTTCCGCCGTTGGCGTAAAGGCAAAACCGGTGGTCGATTTCGCCGCCTCGGTTGCCGAAGTGATGTTCATGTTTACCAAGTACGTCATGTACCTGGCCCCATTTGGCGTGGGAGCAGCCATTGCAGTGACGATTGGTTCGAAAGGAATCGGCGTTTTACTGAACCTGGGGAAGCTTGTCGCTACCTTATATCTGGCGCAGGCTTTGTTCGTGGTGCTGGTGTTGGGGTCGGCACTCAGCATTGCCCGTGTGCCTCTTGGTCCCTTTATCAAGGCCGCGCGCCAACCATTTCTGCTCGCCTTCTCAACCGCATCGAGCGAGGCCGCATTGCCCTTGGCGCTTGAAAATATGGAGCGCATGGGAGTACCGAAACATATCGTCGGCTTCGTGCTTCCCACCGGCTACAGCTTTAATCTCGATGGCTCCACTCTCTATCTCTCGCTTGCATCGGTCTTCGTTGCCCAAGCGGCGGGGGTTCACATGCCGATAGCCACCCAGATCATGATGATGCTTACACTGATGCTCACCAGCAAAGGCGTCGCGGCCGTTCCACGGGCCTCTCTGGTCATCCTTGCAGGGACGCTGGCTACCTTCAACCTTCCCAAAGAAGGGATTGCGTTGATCCTGGGCGTCGACGCGCTGATGGATATGTGCCGAACTTCTGTAAACCTGCTTGGGAACTGCGTGGCGACGGCGGTAGTTGCTCGCTGGGAAGGCGTTTCTTTCGAAAATGCCGGAGACCATGAATTGGAAGTGGTCGCTCTGAATTCCCGCCATTTCCGCGATTGAGGGGTTTAGAACATAATCGCCATCCTAGCTCCGGTTGTTATGCAGCAGCCGGTCTGCTTAGACGGATTGGCAGCCTCCGGTAACGTGAAGCGCGAGCGAGTACGCCCGCGAGAGTGATTGGGGCCGGCGGGCCGACGTCACGCTAATCGCATTTTAGGGCTTCGATAGGGTCCGAAGTCGCGCCCCGCCAAGCCGGAAGAAACGTCGCCGCCATTGCTGCGCCGGCCAAGAACAAAACAGCCGCAATATACAGAAGCGGGTCACTGCTGTCGATGCGCAGAGGGCCGGTGTCGAGCGTCTTGCTGAGAGCTGCGGCCGTCGCAACAGAGAGCCACAGACCGAGTAGAAGGCCGTGGAATACGGGTCTGCCTCCTGAGGAGTAGACGGAGCGAATGATATCGAGGCGTTGGGCGCCGAGCGCCGCGCGAATACCGAGTTCGTGCGTACTCTGGCTCACGGCGAATGAAACAGCTCCGTAAATACCAGCCGCCGACAGGATTGTTGCGAGAATGCCGAGCAATACGATCAGCGAGACGAAATTCCAGATTTCGGTGGTCACCTCATCAATCCAGTTCTGCATGAGGCGGGTGTCGACGGGCAGATCCGGTTCGATCTCGCGAATCGCGGCGCGGATCGAAGGCATAGGCTGCTTCAGCCGAGGGTCGAAGCGGATGGCGATGACACTCTCGGCGGTACTGGCCGCGATCGATCGATAGAGGGGCGGGTTATCTGTGCCGCCGAAGCGCAGCGGGTCGATGTCTTTAGCGATGCCGACGACGGTGAGCGCGGTTCCGTGGGGCAGTTTGAGTTGCTGGCCGAGCGGGTTCCTCCATTGCCAAAATAGCCGGGCGAGAGTCTGCGAGACGATTGCAGCATTATTCTCGCCTGGAGCAAACTCCCGCCCACCGACCAGCGGGATGCCCATTGTCTTAAAAAATTGCGGCGAGGCCGGGAGGAGAGCCACTGGCTGCAACGCGTCCGCTCTGTCGGGCGGGGAGATCTCGACTGTGTCGGGATTTACGAGCGGGACACCCTGGGAGACCGCGACGGAACGTACTCCGGGAACGCTCAAGAGGCGATCTGTGATCGGATGGAGAGGCATGGGCCGCCAGAACAACGCGACAACGATGTGGCGCGAGTCGTAACCCGGATCGGCGTGGAGATTGCGGTTCTCGGCTTGGCCGAGCAGTCCCGCACCGACAATGAGGACCATGCTCAATGCGATCTGCGCGCTCACTCAGATAACCGAGCGCACGTTTCGTTCCGGTCGCCCCGCCGAGCAAACCGCCAAAGCCTTTAAGTGAGTTGATGAGGTCGAGTTTCAGAGCTTCCGTCGCAGGCGCAATGCCGGCTAGGACGCCGGTGGCGAGCACGAGGCCCGAGATCCAGGCGAGCACGTGCCAATCGGGCACAAGCGGAAAATCGGGCGAACGCTCGATGAGATAGCGGGCGAGCGGTTGTGGCAGCCTGTTCACAATGAGCCAGCTAAGCGCGCCTGCGACAACGGCAACCACGAGGCTTTCAGTGATCAGCATGCGGACGAGACGATTGCGCGGCGCACCGAACGAGAGGCGAAGAGCGATTTCGCGATTCCGGGTGGCCGCACGCGAAAGCAGCAGCGCGCCTACGTTGGCACAGGCGATCATAACCACCAGATTGAACGCACCAAAAAAGAAGCTGGCGAGTAGCACGAATTGCGCATTCGCAAAGAGCTCGATCCATTCGATCCACGAACCATCCGTTGTTTCAATGCGAGTGGTGCGGCCGGGGTTCAGTTTATCTTCCTCCCGAACCAGCCTGGTGAGTTCGGCGCGGACTGCTGCGCGGTTGTAACCGGGAGCGATGCGTCCGGCGAGTCTGAGCCAGAAGTGCTGATCTTCTTTGAAGAGGTTCTCTGTTGGATCAATGTATGGCTGTGCGGTGTAAGGGAGAAATACGCTCGCCGAAGGGCCTATAATCCAGCCGGAAGTGGTTGCGGCCACGACGCCAACAACCGGCATGGAGCGGTTGTTGATCTGAATAACGCGGCCGATGATCGCTGGATCGGAGGCGAAGCGGCTGCGCCAGGTGGTCTCATTTAGGATTGCGACCGGAGCTTGGCCCGGCGCGCGGCAGTCGTCCTCGACAAAAAGCCGGCCAAGTTTGGGACGCACGCCGCCTTCTACCGTAAAGAAGTTGCAGGAAACGCCGAGACCCCGAACTTCGGAAACACCGAGGTCCTGAACCCTCTCTTCGCCGAAAAGAGCGGGGAACATGAAAAAGGCGGCGAGCTGACGCAGTGACCGGGCGTTTCGAAAGGTCTGATACTCGGCATAAGAGGCTCCCCGCCAATCTCCAACCGATCCTGTGGCAGGTGTGATTTGGATGAAGCTCGCCGGATCGTTCGTGATATGGGGTTTAAGGAAGTATCCGTTGACTACCGTGAAGACGCTGGCATTGATGCCGATGGCGGCGGTGAGCGTCGCGATGATGACGAGCGAAACAACCGGGTCGTGGCGGATGAGACGGAGACCGTGCCGGAGGTCATCCCGCACACTGTCGAGAAAAGTCCGGTTGCGGATGGACTCGGCGATTTCGCTGGTCAGCGATTCCGGGATGACAGAGCGCGAAGTCGTGAGACCGAAGGTGAATTCTGCCTCAGGGCGGGACGACCTCGATGCAGCGGCTGGAGCATGCGGCGCGAAATGATCGAGTTCGAGCGGGTTCGCTACCGACTCCTCTAATTCCAGGTAGACGATGCGACAGTCAGACCATGCGGCGCGGCGCTTTCGCCGCATCTGCCAGACGCTCCAGCACAGGAGTGTGAAGAGTGAAAACAGAGCCGCGGGTTCCAAAGAGCAGTAGAGAATCAGACTTGCGATACCGGCGAGCAGCGCGCTGGCGAAGCCGTACTGCACAAGCGTAAGGGCGAAGGGGCGCCTAGAAGCCAGATAGCTGCACGTGAAAGGCAGCTTGCGCCATTCGCGGAAAACCACCTCGAACCAAAGCGCGGCGATGAGGAATACCAGCGCCATGACAATAAGCGCGCGCTGCCATCCAAATACCGCCATAGCACGCGGGAAGTCCGGCGAGGCAGACTGGCGCGATGCCGCAGCAGATAACGAAACGATCGACGGCCGAGAGCCAGGCAGAGGCGCCATCGTGCTCTTCGATTTCGAAAATCCACTTCGCATCGTGCGTAACGGGCAGCGAGAAGAGACGGCGCAGGGCGTTTACGGCGAGCAGCGCCAGAGCAAGCGGCGAAGCCGTAACGATCATCCCGTAGAGGCCTTCGTTCTTCAGAGAGGGGGTCGGCATATCGAGGATGCCTTTAACAATCCAGCCGGCCGCCAGTCCGCCCCAGGCCAGGAGGAGAAGACGATGAGCACGGCTTCTTACCAGCGTTTTCCAAATGAAAGTGAATGCGCTTGTTCCTGCGGGCGGCGAATCCAGGCTTCAAGCAGACGTGAGCCGAGCTTGGCAATTTTGTCGAGCATGCTGGTATCGCCTCGCCGGGTGAATGCCTCGAGCAGGATGCGGCGGTGGCGATGATAACCGGCGAGGTAAGCGCCGATTGCGATCACCGCCGGGATTGCAACGCTCAGGAGCGCTTCTCGTGCTCGTTCGGGATCGCCGAGAACGATGGACTCCCAGAGGTGGAGAAACCAGACGCCGGGCCACCATTCGGCGTGAGGTTGGCGGCCGGCGAGCGGGAGCGCGCCGAGCGTCACGATGAAAAGAACGCCCTGTATCTGGAGGGAGACAGCGTCGAAGCTGCGCGCGGGCAGAAAATTCAGGAGAAGTCCTTGGACGGCGAGGAGAATCAAAAACGCGCAGCAACAGGCGGCGGCCATAGTGACGAAGGTGGCCGCGACGAGCACCAACGTGTTCGGGTTCTCTTGCCACGCGCCCGATGTTGCGGTGGTGAAAAGGACCGCCCAAGGGAGACTTGCCGCGATGACGTAACCCGCAAACAGAATCATCAGCGCGCCGGATTTTGTCGCGAAGATGTCGCGGGCGCTAATGGGAAGACCGGCCAGCGCCAGGCAATCGCGGCGGCTGGGAAATAGCGATTGCCATTGAAGCAGCGTAAGCACGGCGGTCACCGTTAAGGCGAGCCCGATGAACAAAAGGAGGTCCGAGCGCAGTTCCGTTCGATAGAGCGCCAGGGTAGAGTGGGTGGGAGAATTAAGGGCCGCGTATCGTTTCCAGTAGGTCTCGAACACGACGATACCGAATGAAACGAAAGCAGCAAGGACGCCAATGGCGGTCTTCTTCCATTCGCCGGAGACGGCAACGGCCTCGCTGTCGAAAAAAGTTTCGAGGAAGTGGCGCAGCAGTTCGCGGCGCGGGCTCATGCAGCCACCACCTCGAGCATGCGCCTGGCGATCGAATCCGCATCTTCGGTTTGCGTTAGCCCGGCGAAGACGCCCTCAAGTTTTTTGGCCTCGACTACCAGCTGCTCAAGTTCCTTCTTCAGCAGATTGCCGCGCTCAGCCGCTGTACATGTTCCGCGCTCGGCAACGAACGTACCCCGCCCTGAGTACACCTCGATCAGTCCTTCAGAGACAAGCTGCATAATCACCTTGTGAGCCCGGCGGGAGCCCGTCGAAAGAATGGGAAGCCTTTCCGCGTTAGCCTTGCTTCACGATTTGCGCAATCCCATTGCCGCAGTTTATGCGGCGCTGAGATGCTTGCCAGGGATGATCTTTCGCCCGACCAGTCAAGACGCATCGCATCAAGCGTTCATCGCGCATCCGCTCACGCCGATCGGTTGTTGAAGAATCTCGTCAAGATATGGCGTGGGGAAGGCGAATCGCAGCGGCTGTGGAATCTGGCCGCGGTCATCAACGATGTTCATGAAGCGATCGCGGGCCGCCGCTCAGTCCCAAATGGTCCGCATAGAGATCGACATCCCTGATTTCATCGACGTGTCTATCCAAAGGACACGCATGGAAAGCGTGTTTCTGAATCTGATGACCAATGCACTCGAAGCCATGCCCCGCGGAGGGCGGTTATCCTTACGAGCGATAGCTGAATCCGACAGTGCCGTTATAAATATCGACGACTCGGGATCCGGCATCCCTACGCTGCTCCGCAGCACTTTGTTCCAGCCCTTGCGAGCGCAAAGCCCGGGGGACTTGGGCTCGGCCTGATGCTCTCCCGCCAAGCTGTCCTCGAACAACGGGGTGACGTTTGGCTAGCGAATAAGAACGGGCCGGGAGCCCGTTTCTGCGTCCGACTGAGTACGAAAGCGGCTTGAGACGCTGCACGATCGAGATCACATGATCGCCTCATTGTCCCATTTACCCAGGATCGTGAGGCAACAACTGCGGAAGGGTTTCCATATGCACCATGGTTTGCAGGTTCCCACTCTAAGTCGATGCTCCGTTGAATAACGAAGACCGTAGGTGCGTTAAGGTCGTTGACACCAGCCGCCTCGTTTCTGGATCGCTCATCATGCTCTTCTCCTCTGTTGTACACGGGTGCCTCAATGCCTTAGACACTGCATGTTTTAACGATATGGCGATAGCGGCAGAGTATGTGTAAGAAGCGCGTAAACAAGTTGTGAATCAGTATCGGCTGGTTAAGGAACGTGACTTCGCAGATGTACAAATCCTTTACCTCGCATGCACAAACGCAATGGAAGAAACGATACCGCGTCAACGGCGTTGAAGATTATCGTATTAACTGCAATGACAAGCGCTAGAAGCAGAACTACGGAAACAATGAACGGGCTTCCGCAGCATCACGCGCTGCAAAGCGAAGATCCTGGCCAAGCCGTTCGATTGAATTCCAACCCCACATTTCCCGCACCTCCTCCTTCACAAACATCGTGTTGCCCAGGGCTCGCTTAGCGGAATAGCGGGCTTCCTCGTGTGACAAGCCCCTCTCTCGCTGTTCTTCGGCCTCCCGTTCGAGGTCGGAATGTAACTCGCGGTCTAGGTCTCGTTCTCGATTTTCTTGCGCCCGGGTCAAACCTACCTTCGCGAAGTGATATCTCCCGCGTCGTCGGTTGGACACCGAGTGTTCTTCAGCGTGTGTTTCAAAAGATCTTTTATAGCTTTTGTTTGGGCGCGTTGCGCGGTGATCCTTATTGAAAAGCCGGTCTAGAGCCGATCTGGCACACCGAACGAGGCTGAATGCGCGACAGACCGGGCTGAATGCTTTAACGTGAAAAGATAGCATCGAGGCTAAGCAATGACACCCATCCTTGAATTGCCGGATAACAAGGAAGCCGCTCTGAAAGCCAAAGCGCAACTGGAAGGCATGTCGGCTGAACAGTATGCGGCAAAAGCCCTCAATCGTGATTTGGACGAGCCGCCGGTCAACGCTGCTGCGGCGACCCCTCATCGCCATATTTCTGAAGTGATCCGTGAAATCTGGAGTGACGTGCCAGCGGAAGCTTGGAATGACTTCCCCACGGATGGCGCAAGCGAGCACGACCACTACATTTACGGCCTACCAAAAAGAAACGCGTGAAAGCGTCTTGCCGACACGTTCTACTGGATCGCTTTGACTGTTCCCCGCGATGGGTCACCGTGAAGCTCAAGCGATTGGAGACGCTGTCGTCACGACAGAAGAAGTGCTCACTGAATATCTGACGTGTTTCTCCCGCAGCTCTCAGCATTTTCGCCGCAAGGCAGCGGCTACCGTGCGGGAATTCTGCAGGACCCGACGGTACGCTTGTTCCGCAGAGTCACGCAACTTCTTGGCTGCTGTCGAGCTTTACAGCGCGCGGCCGGACAAGGGCTAAGCCTGACTGACTGCGTTTCCATGAAAACCATGAAACAGGAAGGTTTGACCGAGGTACTCACAAACGACAAGCATTTTGAGCAGGAAGGCTTTCGGGCGCTGCTTCGCTCCTAGCGAATGAAATAAATAACTCCGGCAATAGGGAGTGCAGACCTTTTCGGCGCTTGCAGAGAGTCCGGACGTCCCTCCTTTCGGGCCAGTGCCGGCAACGATACAAAACCTACTGGGGGCGGCCATTTATATTGAGCGGATTAATCTGGAGGTCCAGAGTGATGTTCAAGGTGAATGGGTCACCTTCTGGTGTGAATTCAGAACTCAACAATAGTAGCCAACAAGGGCACGCAGGGAAGATACCTGAGTTAGGGAGTCAAGAGGTTTTTTGGGACTGTTTCCACAGGCAGGGGGCGCTCACTCACACCATTTGCACAGCTTGGGCCAGTGCAGCCACCGCCGGCAGGGCGTATTTAGTGGGTGCCCCAGCAGCGCACCCGGTCGAGGTTGTCGGACTGGTAGCAGACTGCGAATATCTTTCGCTCCGCGAGAAAAACCTCCCAACGGTTTTTTTGGCTAACGAGCCATCCGACCTGGGACATCGCGACACTCTGGAGTTGCGTACGGCGATACCACCGTCGCGACTGATCGTACCAGTTCTTACAGCGGTCGCCGAAGTGATGCTGCGTCTGCGAAACGCAACGATCGCTTAACCCTGCTCCGAGACCTGTCCTGTTCCTGTGATTCTCAGACAATTACGATTATCGACGTGCTTCTGGATGATCTTTGGCGACAGATCCGCACAGGTTGTCAGCGATCATCCAAAAATGTATTTTCTTGAACGGCCGCCGGATAGGGTAACATCATCCGCGCCGAAGGCGCAATCATCCGTCCGATTATCGGGCGTTGTACGTCCAAATGCATTACTTCCGGGTCATCCGGTCCGCACACTTAGCCTTGGACACCGGGCCTGCTGAGATTCTTCTTCGCGTTCAAACTTGCGACACGACCGATTTCAATGGTGGTTACCTCGAAAGATCACAGGAAGACGACTTCCGTTTCATGCGCCTTAAGTCGCGTGGCCTTGTCTTCAATCACAAAGATTTTGCAACCATTAGATAAAGCGCGATTAACGCGAAACTCGTGGCGAGAGCAATTTCGACCCACCACAATCTAAAGAACTTGGACCATTTTGTAACGGTTGAGGTCCTTGACAATTGCTCTTCCTGATTGCCGGCGAGTATCGCGAAAACGGACGCGCATATTGTAAATACAAGTGAAACCCAGATCCAGCGGTGAGCCGCAATACCGCCAAAGTTTTGTGCAAGGAAGTAACCCGTTAGCAGGAGAAACGCCACCGCGCCCATATTCAAGAAATGGGATGCCCGGGCCTGCAAGAAAATAGCGACCTTAGCCTCGGGATCTGTTTTTGAGCTTCGGCTTAGTGGCACAAATAGGATTCTTAAAATCAAGCATCCAACAAGTACAGACGCCGATATAATATGGACGAAAAGAAGACTATTTCTCATCCGGTCGCCTCTATTTCCTTTGGTTTTCGAAGAAGGAGATCTAACACGAGGGCGTCGCGGACGATCAGCCGTCCGGTTCCGCCCGTTGCACCCAAAACGAGAACTTCCATGTTTGACCTTGATCTTACTTTGATGTTTGGGACTTACGCCTTGACGGCGTTCTGTGCAGCCGCAAACACATCGCGGGCGGACGTCGTACCCGCTACGTGCTCGGTACCCGCGATTCCGAGGTCCATCCATCCCGCGTTAACGCCGTCAAACATTTCTTCGGCAGGTCCAGTGTGGCCCTTCGGGACGCCGAACTGCTCGAACGCTTCCGCCCACCCTGCACGCGGGACTGCAAAGGCTTTTACGTCGAGTGTCAGGACTTCACCCAATTGTCTGGCCACTTCATCCGCGCTTACCATCGAACCCAGCTCGATGACGCGATGCCCTGACCACGCCAGCCCGGTCAGAAGCGTTGCCACCTCTGCGCCGATGTCGTCTGACGCGACCATTGTCGATTTCCGGTTTGTAGGATTGTAGAAGACCGGCAGTGTTGCGCCTTGGGCGGCCTGTAAGCCGAAAAGAAAGTTTTCGAAAAAGCCGCCTGCGCGCACAAATGCGACCCGAGATGGCAGGCTGCGAAAACCTTGCTCCAAAAGCGATAAGGCCGTGATCATCCCCAACCCGCTTGTTGTATTCGCGCCCATCGACGAGAGCGCTACCACCCGCGGGGGCACTACCTTGGTCAGCGCCTCGACATAGTTCGCAATCACGCCCTTTGCTTCTCTGTAATCAGGCGAGGGCGCCCATACAGCCGGCAACATAACAAACGCGCCCTCAACACCTTTGAGCGCCGCCGCTATGGCTGTCGCATCGTTCCAGTCTCCATCCACCAACTCCACGCCTTGGTCTGCCCACTTCGCCGCTTTTTCGCGATTGCGCACAAGCGCTCGCACCTGTTTGCCTTGCTTCAGCAGATGCCGCGCGGCGGCGCCCCCAACTTTTCCAGTAATGCCCATAACTAAATACATGCTTGTTTCTCCTTGTTGTTCTTGCAGCGATGCGGTACCGTATCTGCTGCTATCTGCCTTACAGGCACCTTTTCCAAAAGACTCTTGATGGCGTGTCCACCAAGCTTTCTACCCGCTCCTATTACAACGATCATCAGTCTTCTCCTTATTTGGGTTTTGCTTGAAAGATAAGGACGTCGCACTTTTCGCAAACAGTCCGTCCACACTGCTGCCTCAGCTGGTTGATCCTCGCGGAGGCCTTACTATGTGGTCGTCACTGTCACGGCCTGACGCACATACCGGCTGCTTTCCAGTTGCTGCACCATGAATGCTGCCAGATCGGCCCGCCCGATCTTGTGCGCCTTCTCGCCGCCCTCTGCGCTCAGCACCCTGGCAACGCCGGTCTTCTCGCCGTCGGTCAACATCGGCGGCCGCACCAGCGTCCAGTCCAAGTTGCTGCCTTCGATCTCGGCCTCCATGCCAGCCTTGTCTACCAGCAGACCCCGCAGAAACGTCCGCATGAGGAGGTGCTCGTTGAAAAAACCTGCATTCTTGACGCTCTCGCCCGCACCAACCACCGAAATCTTCAGCAATCGCCGCACGCCGTTGCGCCGCATCGCGTCCACAATATTGTGGGCCGCGCTCGTTTCCATCGTCGTCACTTTCCACGGCGTCTTGCCGCCCAGCGCGTCGATCACCGCATCTTGTCCGGCGACCGCAACGTCGACTGCGGCCGCGTCCAGCACGTCGCCCGCAACAACTCTGACGTTCGCCTTCTTGTACTGCGCGGCACCGCGCACGAAAGCTGTCACCTTATGTCCGGCCGCCAGCGCCTCATTTACCAGCGCATCTCCGCTCTTACCCGCTGCTCCAATCACTAGAACTTTCATCGCATTCTCCTTCTTGTTGTCTTCTATATGGCCGCTCATCCAAATCCGCGACCTGACAATTGGAGGCTTTCTATAAACCATTGGTTGCAAATTATTCAGTGGTTGTGATTTTTGAGCTGATCAACGCTTGTGCGCTCGTAAGCGCATCAACCGCTGTGCCATGAAAGGGTGGGGCGCTTTTGCACCACAATTCGTCCCTTAGTCTATTCGCCCAGTCATCCATCGGTTATAATGTAACCAATGGTTATTAAACAACAAATGGCCGCAACTATCGCTGGAAGGGACTAAGCTATTTCAAGTGACATCCACATCACCAAGTCGCCGGGTAGAGCGAAAGGAAAGGCTGCGGGGCGAAATACTTGCGGCTGCAAGTAAAATGTTCGCCGATCGCGGTTACGAAGCCGTGACGCTTCGTGCGATCGCTAAAGAGATCGGCTATACGCACGCCGTGATCTACCAGCATTTTCCTGACAAATGGCATATTCTTGCCGAGTTGAGCAGCGAGACGATCGGGCTGCTGATTCAGAACTTCGACGCGATTGCCGCTAAACATCCTGCACCGAAAGAGCGTCTTTTTGCGACTTCACGTGGCTTGATTCAGTTCTGCACTGCCCATCCACAGCAGTTCCGCAACGTCTTCTTCGGGCCGGAAAACCGCAACGGCATCCGCGCTGGACAATATATCAACGACATTGGCACGCCTTTGTTCCAACGTTTCGTACAGCTCTTTTTCGATGTTGCCAAGGATGAAGGATTGCCAAGTAGGGATGACATAGTGGTAGCCCACACCTGGTGGTACACGATCTTCGGCCTCGCCACGCTCATGGTCATCCAAGGGGTTGTGCCTGACTTGCCTAACCAGACTCTCGTGGTCGAGCAAACGATCGCCACGCTTTGGGCGGGCGTTCAGGTTGTTCCGCGATTGCCGAAGAGCGCAGTCTCTAAGCGATCCGGCCGCTCCAGTGCCTCAAAGCAATAACAGCTTCTGTCTACTTAGGAGTTGTTGGAGGTATGCCCGTGGACTGCCAGGAGTCAACCACTTTTCAAAGGCCGTAGCCCTTCTGGTGGCACAAGAGGCCAGTAAAGCTGAGACTTTGGGCGAAGGAAAGTCCCTGCGGGCGCTATCGAAGCCTCCTGAAGTCCATTCCCAAACACCCACCTCGAGGCCAATTCCATGTTCCTGCAGGTACTGAAGGAATTGCACGGTGGATTCCGGCGTATCGGCGTCACAGAAATACGCTCCGGAAATCCCCGTCTTCACTTACGCGGAAGTGCTGGAACTCGTTGGGTACTCGGGTGAGATCAAGTTGCCGTTCTAGCGGTGGACGTGCCGCGCGCCGCAAAGATCGTGACTGCGGTGCCGGCGTATCAGATCGAATAGTTCGACATCAGCCAAACCAACGATCCCGAAGTTGGCTCTCGGCAAGCATCGGACTGCGCTGTGGGCGAATCACGGCGCATCCGGAAGATGCTTTCCCGACAATCTGCAAAGCTAGTGGAAGAGTGGCCGACAACTCAGGAACAATTCGGAGACAAGTCCAATCAACTCCTCAGTTTCCGAGAACCCTACTTGATCGGCATAAGGGGCGGCGGTCACCCACCGACCCGCTGCCACACCCTCGAAAATAACACGCCACAATTGCCCAAACTTATGGTGCGGCTGGGAGGAGTTGTACCTGATAGCCGGGGTTCTTCAGTTGGGTCACGAGCCGCTGTCGTCTTCGCTTGAGTGCGAGCGGAGTGGGAGTCCGAGCAGTATTCCACGTAAGAGACGCCTTCGTGAAGGACCTTCCAAATCAGTCGAACAGAGGCGATGGGCGACAGCCCAGACAGCCTTTGCGTACCCTAAACGTGAAGATAGCCGGCGGAAGACAATTTGGAGCTGACAATCCTCCTTCCTGACAGCGCATGAGCGAGTTGGTTAAGCTGCCGACGCATGGAACGGGTTCCTTTGGCTGAACGATCGCTACTGGATACACCGGCGCTCTCCTGACGCCCTTGGGCAAACGCCAACCCAAGGGGCCAGTGGAGCCGCGGAGGGAAACGCGGCAGCTTTGCGGTCCGATTTCAGCAATGATTTGCTGCGCCGAATCGATTCCTAATCCAGGTAGTTCGGCCAACCGTACGATAGCGTGCTGATGTGCTGCCATTGCCTCCACAATCAACCGGTCTAGGTTTTCCATGTGGGATTCGATCAAATCTAAGCGCGCCAGATACAGCGCCAGGAGTTGACGGTGGATGGGTTGAGGCACCCCGCTGAGAGCATCCTTCAGTTCAGCAGCGCTTGCAGGTGGACGTTTTATCACCTAAGTCTGCGAGCCGGACCAGATCCGTCTCACCCCGCGCGAGCGCGACAGCGCGCGAGGTTGCTCAGAACATCCGCCTGGATGGAAAGACGGAGGCAACAGAAAGCGAATGAAGTTGAGATAGCTTTCCCTCCGGGCGGCGCTCACATTTTGTAAGGGCAAGATCAGAATATGGTGCTCTCGAATGCGGCCCATGAAGCCCACTAGGATAGCAGACGCATTCGACTCTGAATGAGTCGGATGGCAAGATCGTACAAACGCAGAAGCGCTTCAAGGTACCTTTGAAGATAGAGGTACGAGAAGACGGACGCACTGACACTGCATCGAATTCATTTCGCGTTTACGATTACGTATCATTATCTATTCCCCCAGCTCACGATGGGTCTGGCATTGCTCATCGTCGTCCTCAAGACGATGGCACTTCGAACCAACGACGAGCGTTATAACGTGTCCGCTCGGTTTTGGGCGCGTATTTTCTCGATCAACTTTCTCCTGGGTGTGGTCACTGGAATTCCCATGGAATTCCAGTTCGGCACCAACTGGTCGGAGTTCTCGCGACGTACCGGTGGGGTCATTGGCCAGCCTTTGGCCATGGAAGGTGTGTTTTCCTTCTTTCTCGAATCTGCTTTTCTCGGTCTCTTCCTCTTTGGGGAGAAGCGCCTGAGTAAGTTCGCTCATTGGGGAGCCGCCTTCCTCGTGTTTTTAGGCTCGTGGATCTCTGGCTTCTTCATTATTGTTACCGATGCGTGGATGCAGCACCCGGTGGCATATCGGCTGCTGCCTAACGGCACATACGAAGTCTCCAGCTTCTGGGGCCTCATGATGAATCCCTGGGCATGGCTTCAGTACGCGCACAACATGTCGGGAGCAGTCATCACGGGGAGCTTCGTGATGGCCGCCGTCGGCGCTCTCTATGTTCTACAAAAGCGCGAGGGGGACTATGGCCGCATTTTCCTTAAGCTGGGCGTGCTGGCAGGACTCATCTCTTGCATTGCTCAGATCTTTCCGACGGGCGACCTTCACGGCAAGTACATGGCCAAGCATCAGCCCATCGCCACGGCAGGTATGGAAGGCCTCTTTCACTCCGAGAAAGGCGCACCGATCGTTCTGATGGGACAGCCGGATGTCGAGGCGCAGAAGATTGACAACCCGCTCGCCGTGAACAAGGTGCTCAGCTTCCTGATCTATGGCACCACCGCGGCTGAAGTAAAAGGCCTCGATCAATACCCCCGCGACCAGTGGCCCAGCACGCTCCCGTTGTTGTTCTACAGCTATCACATCATGGCAGGGCTCGGGACCTATTTCGCGGCTCTTATGGTGATTGCGGCGTTTCTTTTGTGGAGAGGAAAGCTGTACAACGCACGCTGGGTGCTTTGGCCCATATTGCTCAGTTTTCCTCTGCCGTATATCGCAAACACAGCGGGTTGGATGACTGCGGAGATTGGTCGTCAACCCTGGCTGGTGTACGGTCTGCTGCGAACCTCGGACGGCTACTCGAAACACATCGGAGCTGGAACGAGCCTATTCACCCTACTTGGCTTTCTTGGGCTCTACAGTGTGCTGTCCATCCTCTGGATTTTGCTGGTATACACCACGATCCAAAAGGGGCCCGCACTGACCACAACTTCAGGTTCCGGACATTCGTTAACGACTGCATAAGGAGGCAACAATGGGCACACTCTGGTTCTGGATCGTTGCCATTATGCTGGCGGCATACGTTGTGCTGGACGGCTTCGATATAGGTGTGGGCATCGTGTACCCTTTCGTTGCGCGCAGCGAGGAGGAGCGCCAGCATGCCATCCGTGCCATCGGACCTGTGTGGGATGGCAATGAGGTCTGGCTCATCGCCGCCGGTGGCACCCTTTTCTTCGCGTTTCCGCTGCTCTATGCCTCAGCCTTCAGTGGGTTTTACATGCCGGTGATGATTGTCCTCTGGCTGCTCGTCTTGCGAGGACTCAGTGTAGAACTCCGGATGCATGTCGATGAACCGCTGTGGCGCAGCTTCTTCGATGGTCTCTTCTTTTTTTCTAGTTCATTGCTCGCAATCTTCTTCGGAGCGGCGTTGGCGAATGTCATTCGGGGTGTACCGATTGGGCCGGATAACTATTTCTATCTGCCGCTCTGGACAGACTGGCGGACCGGCGTAAAGCCCGGCATTCTCGATTGGTATACGGTGATCGGCGGCGTAATGGCGTTGCTCGCCCTCTCACTCCACGGAGCGCTGTACCTCTCACTCAAAACGGAGGGACACCTTGAGAGGCGCAGCCGCGCGTGGGCAAGACGACTATGGATATTTGTCGTTCTCGCTACAGTTTTCGCGATTCCAGCAACTGTCCTGGCTCGCCCCGACTCGCTGCACAACTATCAGCTCTATCCGATGGCATTCTTATCACCACTCGCCGTGATCATAAGCCTGATCGCAATTCCAATAGCGCTTCGCAGACGTTCCGAACTCGCAGCCTTCCTGAGTTCCTGTGCGTACCTGGCGGCGATGCTTTGTGGAGCCGCTGCAGGCCTTTTCCCGGTTCTCTTACCGTCTACCATTCCTGGCACAGCAAGTATTTCGATTTCCAATGCTCTCGCAGGCCCACATACCCTGCGCGTTGGATTGGTCTGGTGGATCTTCGGAACGATGCTCGCACTTCTCTACTTCGGGATTGTGTACTGGCTCTTCCGAGGCAAAGTAGCTCAGCATGCCGATACCTATGGACATTAAAATAACGTCACCTTAGTACTGCCGTGTTCTAAGCGACGTGGACCACAAAAAGGGCAGCAGGGAAGTTGCTGGAGAAGTTGACGGCTGATAAGGATGCGAAGAGTAGCGATCGAGCAAGGATGATGCCGCCCCGGATGGAGGCGACCCGCGCGGGTGGAATTCTGCTGGAAGTAGCGGCGCTGGTAGTCCAAGATTGTTCGACATGTGCTGAGGGGGAAAAACAGCTTCTCTCGGCCGCGAGGAAACCATAAGCAGCAATACAGAGCGAGGCGTAATGGAGAATTTTTTGCAAACTACCGAATTCTCTGGCGTTGTCGGCGAAAGCGCCAGGTTGCGCATGGATTACGGCGTATCCGGAAGTTGGGACGGCCAAGCCCGCACCGGCCAGCGCCGGTGGCTGGTGCCGACAAATGCAATTCGACCTGTGTACGGTGGCTTAATCTCTTTGCGGCGGATGTGAACATCGACGACAACGCTGTTCTTCGCCTTTGGATTTGCGGCCACGCGGCTTGCTGGGCCTCATTCACGATCTGTGTCAGCTGCGACCGTGGCCAGCGCTACTGCAGTCCGGAATGCGGGTCGGAAGTGCGGCGGCAGCAACATGACGCCAACTGTCGCTACCAGCAACCTAGGGAGGGATTCCCA
This sequence comes from Bryobacterales bacterium, assembly GCA_963718465.1. Taxonomy (GTDB): domain Bacteria; phylum Acidobacteriota; class Terriglobia; order Bryobacterales; family Bryobacteraceae; genus Bog-105. The sequence continues at coordinate 77,631 of CAVQZK010000039.1, forward strand.
TCGGCGTTGTCACGCCATGTTGCAACTCATCACGTTTTAACCGTTGCCATCATTTCCGGGGCTTCGTTTACCAGCATGCCTGCTTCAGTTCCGATCACAAAAGCGTTGAAATCGCCTTGCGTCCGCGCAAAGGTTCAGCAGCGGTCTAGATCCTCAATAAGACACATAAACAACCCCGTAGTGGCCTGGCTGCATGCGGGAAGATACGTGAGTTAGTGAGTCAAGAGTTCTTTTGCGAGCGTTTCCAGAGGCAAGGGGGGCTCACTCACGACATTTGCACAGCTTTGGCCAGTGCGGCCACCAAGGCGCTTCTTCGTTTGGCCAAGCTAGTCAGGTAGATCTCCTCACGGTAGGGTTGGCGATCTTTCCAACAACGGTAAAGGATACGCATCCATTTGAACGCCAGAGAGCGCACTGCGGCGTGGTGTTTCTTGCCGCGGGCTTTCTGTTGCTGATAGTAGGCTTTGGCCCACTCGCATTGGGCAATCGAACAACCCGCCCATTCATGGAATGTCTGGCGCAAAAACTTCGGACAGGCCCGTCGGAAATGTACCCATTCGGTGTTGCCGCTCGCTACTTTGACGGGAGCGATACCGCTAAAGCAGTGCAGTTCGCTAGCCGAAGCATAGCGATCGCGCTGGGTTCCCAGGGCCGCCATCAGTCGGGGTGCCAGAACCGCACCTGCTCCAGGAAAGGATTGGGAAATGTGCCAGTCCTCCTGTTTGGCCGCGAGCTCGGCGATATGTTTTTCCAGCTGCCGGATGGAGTCCCGCAGCACTGCGATCTGCCGCACCCACGCCGCCACCAGGAAAGGAGCCGAATCCATCAGGGCGCGGTCGTAGGTGGCTGGAATGGCCTGCCGGATCTGGTTGAGGCGCTCGGGGATCTCCAAGCAATGGTGGGCGCGCAGAAACTTCTCCAGCTTTGCCGGCTTGGCCTGTTGGAGCTCCTGCAAGCTCGGCCACTGTTCCAGCAGATCGCCCACTACGGCCGAAGTCACCTCGTCAAACCACCCTAGGATCTGCGGAAAATACAACTTCAGCAGATCGGTGAGCCGGTTACTGAGTGCCGTGCGCTCGTCCACCAACTTGCGCCGATTCTCGACCAGAGTCTGCACTAATCGCATCTCGACCGTGTCCGGATCCAGGCGTCGTAGGCGGCTCCGATGGGCAGTCAGAATCTCCAGCAGCAGATCCGCGTCGATGGGATCGCTCTTGCTGCGCGATGGGTACCAAGCCTCGCGGAATTTTGCTAGCGTCGTGGGGTGGACGGGATACAGATGCACGTGTGCGTATTTGCTCAGCATCACCGCCAAGGCCCCCCGTCGCTGTTCCAGCGCCACGGCCAACGGCCGGCCACCGAAACGCGAATGCAACTCCATGATCCACACTTCCACCGCTTCCGGAGTGCTGTCCAGATTCCCTCGTTGGAGGGCTGGTTGCCCGGCCACTTTGAGACTCCAGTAGTGCTTTTGATCCGCCCAGTCGATCGCCACAAAAGCAGCGAACTCCGGTTCCAGCTCTGCTTTCACGATTGGTTGTTGTGGTATTTGCTCCATGCCTTGCCTTTCTTTGAGAGAGAATGTTCATCCCCGGCAAGAGGGCCTTGTCTCCCCGAGAGCCTTATAGTAGTCTTCAGACATCCGGACGATACCTGAGAATTCGTCATGGAAACAAGGCTAAGCCCGCGGTTCGAGAATCTTCCCTAAAACGTCGGACGTTGGGGGCTCCTACTCGTAACCGCGGGTTCCGCCGGTTGAAACTAAACTACCCGACATCGCGCCCGTCGGCTCAACACCGGACAGGAAGGTCACGACTCTGCTGACGTAAGTTTTTCCACAGCCGGCGTCGCCGACTACTGTGGAAAACGCTCTCTTGATCCTCGTCCCTTCGGACCAACTATAAGGGGCGCAAAGGCTTAGCATTTCCGGAACAGGGCGCGGAAACCTTCCTGCTCGAAATGCCTGCCGTTGGTGAGAACATCAGTCAAACCTTCACGGCGCATCGTCTGCATCGAAACACAATCCGTTAGGCTGTAGCCCTGGTCGGGACGCGCAGTGAAAAGCTACACCCCGGACAGGAACGTTTCCCGGCTTTGCCGGATAACACGCACCGTAGGTTCGTGCAATATGGCTTCCATGCTCGTTGCTACCTGGCGGCGGAGATGCTGGGGCGCACGCGAGAAGAAATTCAGGTATTCGCCGAGAACTTCGTCCGTTGTTACGATGTCGCTCTTGATCTGTTTGGCTTGGGCGTAAGAAGCAAGGCAGGAAGGGCGAGAGCGATCCAATAGATAGTGCCGGCAAAAACGGCTGTCACGAATTTCTACTGGGCCAGCCGTAAAGATAGTGATCGTGCTCACTCGCCCCGTCTGTTGGCATTGTCGCCATCACCTCGGGCGGGACGTCGTTCATGATCTCGCCGATCACCTCGGAAATATGTTTCCGCTTAATGGGCTCAATGGCCTGCTCCAAACCTGCCGTGCATATTGTTCGGCGGAAATGCCCTCGGCTTGAGCTTTGGCCTTTAGCGCGGCTTCCTGTTCGCCGGGAAGATGAATTGTCAACGTCATGGGGCATATTCCTTATAGTTGGGTCTAATTTCAGAGTAAAGTATCAAGGCGCTTTGCAATGTTTTCGAGGGCGGGCAGCAAACACGAAGGAGGACGTCAGGTCAGGCTGTATTGACGCCGGCACCAGTTCCCGTAGGGTAGGGCCTAAACTGAATTGAAGTGCCCCCATTGACCTCGACTCTTTGGTTGCAGCGTTGTTTGGACTACGGTTTGATTCCAACAACGAAGTATATGTGACCTCCGCACGATGGCGGAATTGCTCATACGAAGACCCAAGGCGCGTGAACTCGATTCCGTTCGGACGATGGTGCAGACGGTCGTGGACGAAACCTACGGGGGACTCTGGGCTTCCTCACCACTGCCAGTGGAAGAAGAGGACTGGTCTCTGGCTTTAGTAGCCGTCGTTGACGCGTGCATCGTCGGAATGGTGTTGACCCATGAGGAGCGGGTGAGTGACTTATGGGTGCTTCGAGAAAATCGGGGACGTGGTATCGGGCGAAAACTACTTGCGAGCGCTGAAGCTGAAATAGTTGGTCGCGGTTGTGAGGTATTCCGGCTTCGCGTTGTCAAATTGAATGCATCGGCTGTGAATTTCTATCTGCAAAATGGCTGGAGGGTGAAACGCGAATTTCATCACGAGAAACTGCCAGTCACCATGCTAGAAATGACCAAATCAGCGCCGGATCTTAAGCTTGACGACACCTGAGGAATGGCTAACACCGGCCCTTGAAGTGCGCTATCGCTCGTGGCTGCCTACACGGCCGCTCCCAGATCTGAGCCTTGGTTATACGAAACAGGGAGGAGGAAACACCTGGCATACCGACAGAGCTTCTCCGCAGTTTCGAGGGACCGCGGCCGGTGGCGGCTACACCACAGCCGGAGATCTGCTGCGATTCGCGAACGCTCTACAAAACAACAAATTGCTGGACGCTCACGACACGGAACTGCTGACAAACGGCGACATCGCGACGCCGATAGGAGGACACTACGGATACGGCTTCGAAGAGTTCATCTTGAATGGATTGCGGTGTTTCGGGCATGGAGGTCTTGGGCCGGGATGCGATGACGATTTGAAGATTTGCCCCGCTGCGGGCTATGTTGTGGTGGTACTCGCCAATATGGATCCGCCCGCTGGTCAACGGATCTCGAGTTATATCGTCAGCCAGCTTCCCGAGCCGCGAATCGTTGCCGGTAAGTAGATCCTGAAAGATCGCTTGTAAGTGCTACCTGGTTGCTGAGCCCGCAACGGCAGATGCATTCTACCGATAGCGCAAATATTGGGAACTCCCGCGTTCCACATGGTGTCTAACCCGTCATGCTCAAAGCTCGCGACCTGATCAAACGTTACGCCGGCATCCCTGTCGTCGATCATGTCGGCTTCGTGATTCATCGCGGCGAAACGCTCGGCTATCTCGGTCCCAACGGCGCCGGGAAAAGCACCACGGTCAAGATGATCATTGGCCTTCTTGAGCCCACGTCCGGCGAAATTACGCTTGATGGCCACAATATCCACAAAGATCCCGAAGCCCGCAAAGCCTTTCAGCGCTGCATCGGCTACGTGCCCGAAGAGCCGCACCTATATCCGCACCTCAGCGGACGCGAACATCTCCAACTTGTCGGACGTCCCCGCGGCCTATCCCGGCACATTCTCGAACCCAAAGTGGACCAGCTTCTCAGGCTTATCGGTCTCTGGGAAGACCGTCATACCGCACTGGCCGGTTATTCCAAAGGGATGCGCCAGAAAATCCTCGTCACAGCAGCGCTGCTCCACGACCCCGAGGTCCTCATCCTCGACGAACCGTTCTCGGGCCTCGACGTGAACGCTGCCATGATTCTCCGCAGTCTTCTTCGCACCTTCGCGGCGCGCGGCAAAATGGTCCTCTACAGCTCGCACGTTCTCGAAGTAGTCGAGAAAGTTTGCGACAAAGTTCTTTATCCTCAGCAAAGGCCGTGTCGTCGCGTACGATTCCGTCGTCCGTCTCCTCGAAGTTAACGATAAATCATCGCTTGGCCTGAGCCTTGATGAAGTCAATGGAGCCGTCGGTCAACACTGGCGGCGGCTCGACGGAGCAAACAAAACAGCGGGGAGGAAATGATGAGCGCGGCAATCACCGCAACGGGTCTTTCAAAGCGATTTCGAAGCGTGCCGGTCCTCGATGGCTTGAACCTTGAAGTTCCCCATGGGAGTGTATTCGGTCTGATCGGTCCAAACGGTGCCGGAAAGACCACCACCATCAAGATATTGATGAATTTCCTAAGGGCGAGCTCCGGACGGGCCGAAATTCTCGGTGTGGATTCCCGCAACATTGGTCCGCGCGATCTCACGCAAATTGGTTACGTCTCAGAGAACCAGGAAATGCCGGAGTGGACGACGGTCGGCTATCTTCTCGCTTATCTGAAGCCGTTCTATCCGTCGTGGGATGATGCCCGAGCGGAAGAACTGCTGCGGCAATTCGAGCTGCCTCGTGATCGCATGCTGCGTCAGTTGTCTAGAGGTATGCGAATGAAGGCAGCGCTCGCCTCCTCCCTGGCGTACCATCCGCGTCTGCTTGTGCTCGACGAGCCATTCAGCGGTCTCGATCCAGTAATGCGCGAAGATCTTATTGGCGGCGTTCTTGAAAGCGCCATCGAGACCACCGTCTTCATCTCCTCGCACGACCTCGCCGACATTGAGAGCTTCGCGAGCCACATCGGATATCTGGCGAATGGCCGTTTGCAGTTTTCAGAGGAGATGACGGCTTTGACGGCGCGTTTCCGTGAAATAGCAATCACGCTTGACACGCCCGCGACGCCTGCAGCTAAGCGCAAACGGCCTGCGAGTTGGCTCCGGTACGAAACGACACACGCTATGGTCCGCTTCGTGAAACGTGCTTCGATTCGGAGCGCACGGCTAGCGAAATCAGCCAGATATTCGGCCCAGTTCGACAGGTTTCCGTAAACGCTATGCCGTTGCGTGCAATCTTCTTAGTACTACTGTGTTACAAAACAGAACAAAATAGTATAGAATTGTTTTGTGGGAAAGAAAGCCTCCGAGCCAGGCCCACAAGAAAAGCGCTTTGCGGCATACATGGATGGCCTGGTTAAAGCCGCGGGACATGCCGATCGAGACATTCCACTGAGGAACTATTGCACGGGCTTGCTGTTGCCGGGTGAGCGCAAGAGTGTAGAACCGATGGCGGCGCGTCTAGCACCAGACAATGTTCGGCGCATGCACCAGAGTTTGCATCACGTGGTGGCAGACGCGCCGTGGAGTGATGAAGAGGTGCTTCGGCAGGTGCGGGAGTGGGTTTTGCCAGCCATGAAGAAGCCGAGCAAGGTAGTGTGCTGGATCGTCGATGACACGGGCTTTCCCAAGAAGGGAAGTCATTCTGTGGGCGTGGCTCGACAATACTGTGGCCAGGTGGGCAAGCAGGATAACTGCCGCGTGGCGGTGAGTTTGTCGGTCGCCACCTGGTCAGCGAGTCTGCCTATTGCCTTTCGTTTGTACCTGCCCGAAGCGTGGACTCAGGATAAGAAGCGGCGGCAGCAAGGCGGCGTCCCCGCTAAAGTTCAGTTTCAGACCAAGCCACAGATCGCGTTAGCGCAGATACGGCAAGCGGTGGAGGAAAATGTCACGCCGGGTGTAGTGGTGGCCGATGCCGGTTATGGAGTCGATGGTCGGTTTCGGGCAGGTATTACGGAATTGGGGTTGGAGTACTCGGTGGGTGTGCAGTCCTCGCTGTCTGTATGGGAACCCGGCACCGAACCGCTGCCACCTTTGCCGCGCAAACAGATTAGGCGTCCCGCGAGCCTGCTGCGACGAGACAAGGATCATCATCCTATTTCGGCTAAGCAACTGGCCTCTGAGTTACCGGCGGAAGAATGGCAGACAGTCACCTGGCGGCAGGGCACGCAACAGAAGCTACGCTCGCGTTTTGCCGCCGTGCGAGTTCGTCCGGCGCATCGCGACTACTGGCAAGCCGAACCCCAGGCGGAGGAATGGCTGCTGATGGAATGGCCGAAAGGAGAATCGGAACCGGCTAAATATTGGCTTTCGACGCTCTCAGCCGATACAAAACTAAAAGATTTAGTGGCGATCGCCAAACAGCGCTGGATCATCGAACGGGACTACGAAGAGTTAAAGCAGGAACTCGGACTGGGCCATTACGAAGGCAGAGGCTGGCGAGGTTTTCATCATCACGCCACACTTTGCATTGCCGCTTACGGTTTCCTGATGGCAGAGCGAAGCCGTTTTTCCCCCTCCGCCCGCAGCGGCAAACTGGAGCTACGCACTCCGCCACTTCCTGCCGACTTCCAACCCCGTGGCTCCGCGCACAAGGGCCGAGCGGCATAACCCAGCCTCGATTGCTACTCTTCGCCTCCGCCTCGCCCGCTCACTCCTTCACCAACTCCCTTGTTGCCCTTTGTGCTGTGCCCTACGTTTGTAACACAGTAGTATTAGTACTCGCGCGCGGTCAGTCAAAAGCCGCGTGAAGGAGGAGAAATGTTACAGGCCCTGCACATTTTGAAAAAAGATATTCGGCATCTGCGGCTTGAAGTCAGCCTCGTTCTGGTGTTGACGGCTGCTTTTGCTTGGACCGAGATGGTCTCCCGAAACCCGATCTGGGTCCGGGCGCTCTTGGCAATCGCAGCAGTATATTTGATCGCCCGTCTGATTCAGGCCGAAGCGATACCCGGCCATAACCAGTTCTGGATCAGCCGGCCCTACCGTTGGAAAAGCCTACTTGGCGCAAAACTCCTGTTCATCGTCTTGTTTATAAATCTTCCATATTCGTGGCAAGACTAGCTATCCTCCTCGTGGAAGGGTTTCCACTTTCGTCTGGTCTGCCGGGTCTCCTCTGGTCGCAATTGTTAATCACGTTTGCTGCATGTTTTCCAATTGCGGCGCTCGCGACGGTCACGGCCGGCCTTGTGCCCTTCATTTTTTCAGGATTGGTACTACTAGCGATCGGAATTGGCGTCCAGGAAATGATGGTGCCGCCGTCTTTGCCGGCCGTCAGAACGCTGCTGGACGGCGTCCAATGAGTATGGGATGCGATTGCCGCCCTTGCCCTTACGACCGCAGCGGTTTCCATCCTCTACATCCAATACAAGAATCGCAATACGCAAGTCAGTCGAACATTGGCAATCACCGTGGCTGCATTAATTGCGGCGGCATATCTTTACATTCCATGGCCCCTGGCACTCGCATTGCAGATCCAAATTTCCAAGCGGACCTTCGATCCTTCCTCCATCCATCTCGCACTGGACCCGAGCTCGAAACGAACGGTATCAGTTGAGGGCAGGCTATCTGGAATCCAACTTGATTTTCCAATCGCGGCAACAGGAGTTCCGGATGGGGTTGACATTCAGGCCGACGCGCTCGCAGTCGCGTTTCAGGGCTCGGATGGCCGGATTTGGAAATCGGGTTTATACCAATTGCCGGCAACGCTAAAGAACATAAATCGCTTGGGCGTGCCGGTGTTTAATGGGCTCGTTGTGACGCCTAAAGCGTTCTTCAACGAAGAGCGTGAGCAAAGCGTAACGCTACGGGCATCAATTTATCTTACGCTTTTCGGCAATACCCGAACGAAGACTATTCCGCTCCAGAGCACGCCCGTGAATGTCATTGACGGCTTGCAATGCGGCGTGGGTGCGTTAAGCGAACTGTACTGCCGGCCGCCTTTTCGCTGGCCGGCGCTACTCGTGCGTGCGAAGTTCCAGGATGGCTACATGCGTTCCTTCACGCAGCGATTTCCTACTCTCCTTTCCCCGCCGATCTAAGTTTCGATAATGTTGCGGTCGACGCTGTTTCGATGACCGGGTCTGCGCAGGAAGTCACAATCATCGTCAAAGAACCTCTTGAAAATGTCCGATTGAATTTACAGGTTCCCGACATCAAGCTGGCAGATTTCGTCGAGGCTACGTCGAAATAGTATTTAAATCCACTATTGGGTGCCTTGAGGAAGAAGCACCTCGAAGGTCGTGCCCGACTCTGGCGTCGACTTAACGCTGATTCGCCCGTGGTGTGCATCCACGATCTTGTGAACTAACGCTAGGCCGAGACCAATCCCATTCGCTTTCGTCGTAAAGAACGGATTAAAAATGTTTTCGCGATTTTGCAGCTCGATTCCCGATCCTCTGTCCGAAACCGAGATTGCGACCTCTGGGCTGCGGTCTTCCACGCATACAATCACTGTCTGTCCGGGCGTACTTGTCTCAATGGCATTCTTCACGAGATTCAGTAAGGCGAGTCTCAGCAATTCCGCGTCGAATGCGAAGACGATAGGAGGGCAGTCGATTTCTTTCCGCAAATGAACGCCGAACGCGCGCGTGAGGGCACTCAAGTTACTAAACACATCATCGATCACCGAGCTAAGGTCGTTCAACTCGAGTTGGGGTGTAAAGGGCTTTGCAAATTCTAAGAAACGCGTTATCAGTGAGGCAGTGCGATCAATTTCACAAAGGATGTAACCAGAAAGCTCAAGCACAGTTTCCGGATTGGACTGAGAGCCACGTCTGATAAGCATTTCCGCGGAAGCTTTGGCGGTGGCGATTGGATTTCGCAGCTCATGAGCCAGACCCGCCGTCAATTGCCCAAGGGCGGCTAAACGCTCGCTTCTTCGCAAGGCATTCTCGGCTCGGAGTGCCCGCTGCATTTCTCTCCGCTTGGCGCTGGCTTGTTCATAGACCAGGTATCCAATTACGATAAAGAAGACCACTCGAATGCCGAGGACGCGGGACGCCTCCGCCGAAATGTTGTTCAGATCAATGAACAGTAAGAAGGATGGGTAGGCCGCACATACCAAAGTGATAATCAGGAACGTTGTCAGAAGCTCGAAGCGGATTGCCGCTGCAATCACGGGAATTAAAAGTATTGGGTAGTAAACGCTGTCCAGGCTGTGTGTATAGCCAATCAGCAGGTAACTGAGCAACAACTTCACGAGGATCGAGACCACCTGTCCTGCCCGTGTCTCGAAAAACCGAACGTATCGCTCAACCACCTGGAACGTTCCGAAGAGCGGCAGCAGAATATACGCGTCGTAGTTGCTTTCCGGACAGAGCAGCGTAAGCGCGGTGAACGCCAAGGTCCAAAACAGGTCGGCTATGTTCGCCATCGGGCGGAAGTTGCTTGTCAGGCCAGCACGGTGAGTGCCAATCGCTAAATCGCTGGCGAAGCGCGCTCGTCAACAGCAGCGGTATGGTCACGATGCACCATTACTGGCCGTTTTCAGCCAAATCTCTCCGCTGTCTGCTAAAACCACAGTAGTGGCTTTCCCTAATCAAGCTCTACCTGCCGACCGTGTTAGCCCCCCGGAACGGCGTCGTATCCTCGTCATCGACGACGAGGCGGACATTCGTGAGAGTCTGGAATTGCTTCTCACTAGTGAAAATTACGCCGTGGAACTGGCTGAAAACGCTACTATCGGCCTACAGAAATTTGAGACCGGTCATCAAGACCTCGTACTGCTCGACTTAATGATGCCCGATCGCTCCGGGATGGAGGTGCTGGCCGATATTCGACAACGCGATAGCGAAACGCCGGTATTCATGCTCACTGCTTATGGTTCCGAAGAAGTCGCCGTTCGCGCTTTGAAATCCGGCGCTAACGATTATTTCGCGAAGCCCTGGGATAACGACAAGCTGCTGATTGAGATCGACCGCATGATCTTGAAAGGCCGCTTGGAGCGCGAGAACACGCAACTCAAGCGCGCACTGAAACAGCGTTACGCTTTCCCTAATATCGTGGGCAAAAGCGAGCGTATGCTGCGGCTGCTCGATCAAGTCGCTCAGGTCGCGCCAAGCCGGGCGACGATCCTCATTACCGGCGAAACGGGAACCGGTAAGGAACTCATCGCCAAAGCGATTCATGCCCACTCCGCCCGTGCCGACCAGATGTTTGTTCCGGTAAACAGCGGCTCTCTTTCTTCGGAGCTTCTCGAATCCATTCTCTTCGGGCACGTCAAAGGTTCTTTCACCGGTGCGGTCGCTAACCGTAAAGGGCTCTTTGAAACTGCGAATCGAGGTACGATTTTTTTTGACGAAATTGGCACCGTCGGCGGCGATATTCAGGTAAAACTTCTGCGTGTTATGCAAGATCGCGAATTTATGCCGCTCGGCTCGAACGAAAGCGTGCGCGTTGACGTGCGAATAATCGCAGCGACTAATGCCGATCTGAAGAAGCAGGTGGACGACGGTAAGTTTCGTGAAGACTTGTACTACCGGCTGAACGTCATCAATTTGAATCTTCCTCCTTTGCGCGACCGCAAAGAAGATATTCCTTTTTTAATCGATCATTTCTTTACGCGCTACTGCCAGGAGAACGAAAAATACCTCAGCAGCGAGGGGCGTTCCGTTCTGACTTTCGAGCCTGAAGCCATGCAGATTCTGATGGAGCACAACTGGCCGGGAAACGTCCGCGAGCTTGAAAACGTGGTGGAGCGCGCGGTAGTGCTTGCTACTACCTCGTCCGTGCCGGCTCACGTGCTGCCCGATAACTTGCAGCAGGCCAGCGGTTTGCGCATTTCGCGGGACAACAACGGCATGCTCGCGCCCGATGCCTCGCTCTTTGAAGTGGTGGCCGATTTTGAGCGCCGCAAAATCATTGAAGCGCTAGAACGTGTGAACTATAGCCAAACCGAAGCCGCCGAAGGATTGCGCATTCCACTCTCAACACTGAACCAGAAAATCAAACGGCTGAATATCGATATCAAGCGCAAAACAAATCCATAGGCCCGAGTCCTGGTGGATTATGATGGTTTGCACGCCAACGAGCGAAACGACGCCCAAGGCCTTACCGCTCCTATTCGGGGCCACTATCCTCGCCAGTTCTTGCCTGCTTTTCCTGGTCCAGCCGCTCGCGTCGAAACTGATCTTGCCGTGGTTCGGCGGCTCGGCGTCGGTCTGGATCACCTGCATGCTGTTTTTCCAAACGGGGCTACTGGCAGGTTATCTTTACGCTCACGTGCTGGCGAGCCGCTTCAAACCGAAGCAACAGGCCATCATACATATCGCAGTGCTGGCGTTGAGCTTGGCGACTCTACCTATTTTGCCGAATGCCATGTGGCAGCCGAAACCGGGAGAGGATCCTACATGGAAGGTTTTGGCTGTCCTGGCGACTGCCGTCGGCCTGCCTTATGTTTTGCTTTCTTCCACAAGTCCGCTGGTGCAGAGTTGGTACGCGGCGCGTGAACGGGGGACGCTCCCATACCGCTATTTTGCTCTTTCGAATGCCGGATCGCTGCTGGCTTTGTTGGCTTACCCGGTGCTGGTTGAGCCGTATCTGAATGGACATAGCCAAGCCTGGATGTGGTCCGCTGCGTTCATCGTTTTTGTGTTCTTGTGCATTGGCGCCGCGATCTTCGCGGCGCGCTCACCCCTCTCACCTGAGTTCTTTTCAATGGCCGACGGACTTGCGCCCGATACCCGCATTGCGCCAGGAGTGATTCTACTGTGGCTCCTGCTGGCCGCGGCTCCTTCAACGCTGCTGCTCACTGTTACAAATGTTCTAACGCAGAACATCGCACCCATGCCATTGTTTTGGGTGGTTCCATTAAGCGTGTATCTCCTCACGTTCATTCTGGCCTTCGAAAATGCGCGCTGGTATAAGCGGATCGTATTCCTTCCCTTGCTGCTGCCGGCTCTATGGTGTTTTGCAAATGCCACCGGTCCGCTCGAAAATCAGAAGATCAGAATTGTTATCCCCCTCCTGGTGGCATCGCTCTTTGTGTCCTGCATGAGCTGCCATGGCGAGCTTGCACGGCTGAAGCCTTCCGCCCAGCATCTGACCACTTTCTATCTGTGCCTTTCCGCAGGTGGCGCGATGGGCGGACTGTTTGTCGCTCTTTTCGCGCCACATTTCTTTTCAGGCGTTTACGAATACCCTATCTCGTACGTTCTTTGCGCTGTCCTGATGCTGGTCGTTTTCTGGAGGCAGCGCCCGCGATGGACGCAACCTCGACTCGATCTCTCACTCTGGCTTACTGCCGCCGTCGCCACTCTCCTGCTGGCAGGCTATTCGGCTCGTCAGACCTGGCAAGAAGTCAGCGCGACCAAAGTCATGGCTCGTAACTTCTATGGAGCACTCCGGGTTGAAGACTTCGACGACGAAACCCGGCATGTCCGCGAGCTGAATCACGGCACCATTACTCACGGCCTGCAAATTCTCAACCCATCCATGAGCCATATACCAACGTCGTACTACGGCCGCGATTCGGGTATTGGCCGCACTTGGCGAACGCTCGAAACCGCCGGTCCCTTGAAGATGGGCTTAGTCGGTCTGGGCGCGGGCACCCTGGCAGCCTATGGCCGAGGCGGCGACACGCTCCGTTTTTACGACATCAATCCCGCCGTAATAAAAATCGCCAAGACAGATTTCACCTTTCTTAGAGATTGCCCTTCGCACATCGACATCGTGCTTGGGGACGCGCGATTGTCGATGGCTAGCGAGCCAACTCAGCATTTCGACATTCTCGTAATTGATGCATTCTCCGGCGACGCGATTCCCGTTCATTTGCTCACCCGCGAAGCCTTTCAGATCTACTGGCGGCATTTGAAGCCCGACGGCGTTCTGGCCGTTCACGTCTCAAACCATTACCTCAATCTCGCGCCCATCGTCGCGCTAGATGCCGAGGGAATTGATAAGAGGGCCGAGAAGGTAGACAACGACGACGACGATTCTCAGGAAGTCTACAGTTCGACTTGGGTTTTGGTTTCGAACCGCGCTGGATTTTTTGAAAGTCCGTTGTTGACGAGACGGATCGTCCATATCAACCCCAGTAGCCGTATCCGTCCCTGGACTGATGACTTCAGCAATCTTTGGCAAGTCCTCAAAATCGGCGGCTAGCGTTTATGTTGCGAATGGCGAAGCTCCTTCCGGTGGATACCACTGATAGGATGCGTTTGCGCCCCCGAAAGACCATTTCTCGGGAGCGGTAGTTTCGCGCCAGTCGAGAGGTTCAGCGCTTTTCTGTGTTTGGGAGGCGACCTGGAAGGCGGCTCGCAAGACCGATCTCTGTTCCAGACCGACAGACTTAGGATCCGTGGAGACGAAGAGGGCAGTACCGCTGCGGGCCACTAAATCGAGCCACTGGCGGGTCATGCTCCACGGTATTTGAGGCGTGATGGGGACGCAATCGGCATCGGCGGCGAAGAAAGTGTTGTGCTGGGGCAGGCGGAAAGCCAAGGTATTTACGCCCATTTTGCGCGTGCGTTCCCAATCGCGGCCGCTGGTATCGTCACCGATGCGTTGAAGTTCGAATAGACCGGCGCTGAGGTGGCCGATGGTGTTGCAACCGAGCAGAAGCGCGTCGCCGGAAGCCTCGCGCAGGCATGCGTAGAACGCCTTGATGATTTCGGCGGTGGTGCGGCTCTTGTCGGCGAAGTTCCATCCAGGTTCAGTGAGCGTGACGCCCATTTCAAAGCCCCAGCGGCCCAGCATGTCGTAAGTGGAGAAATCGTGTTTGATGAGTTCGAAACCCCACTCGCGAACGACGCGCAAGGAGTCTTTGACGCGCGCCAAGGCTTCGGGAACGCTGGGGTCGATGACGAAGAAGCCTGGCTTCATGCGTGCGGAACTGCCGGGCATGCGCCAATGTTCGGGCAGTTTTTCGATGGTGAGAAGCGGACGCATCCAGATGCCGGGGCGGACGTCAATTTTCTTGAGATTGGCCACTAAGCCGGGCATGTCGTGGAAGCGTTCGTTGGTTTCACTGGTCGGGCAGGCGCCCTCGGCGGCGCGTTCCCAGCCCATGTCGACGACCATGTAGGGGCGGTTTTCGATGTCGCGCGCCGATTCGGCGAGTAGTTCGCCATCGCGGACGATGTCGGCTGCAGTGAAGTTCTCGCCATAGGTGTAGTACCAGTTATTGCCGCCGTAAACGGGAGCTTTCGGGAGGCGAGGATGCGGAGACATCAAGCCGCAAAGTTGGCGCGCGGCAGAGAAAGCGGACCCGTCTTTCTGGTGAACCGTGACAACGCGGGCGGCGTCGAGAGTGCGGCCAGCGAGTTGCACGGGCGAGCCGCCGTTGCGGACGTCGAGCCAGAGCGAGATTCCTTCGGGATCCGCCTGCCAGAAGGCGATAGCGGACGCGCCGGTACGGACGCCGAACCCGGAAGTCGTACGGCCAGAGGCCATAAGAAAGTACCAGGGCATAGCGCGGTTGGGGACGGAGGAACGCCAAGCGAGGTCGCCATAGCTGCGCTCCCAATGATCGCCGAGGAATTCGGTGTCGGAGGGGACGGACATGTGCCAGCGGAGAAGAATGTGCTCAAGGCCGCTCTGTTCGGCGGTTACGGAAATGGCGAGGTCCGCTGGATTCAGCTGAGTCTTCACACTCACATCACCAGAGCGCCAAAGGTCACCGTCGTGGTTGAGCAGAGTAAGCCGGGAATGGGAGTGCAGGGCCACCAAATCGGGAGGCCGGAGTGCGTTTGTACCGCCTGCGGCGTTTGTGCGCCCAGACAGGAGGGCGACACCGACTCCATCCACAAACGAGCGGCGGCTAAAGGGCATGTCAACCAAGAGTCACCTCGAAACTTGTAACGGAACAGGGCGGGAAAGTGTGTGAGAGGACGGGTCCGGTTGATTTCACCTCCTGCTTTTTGGGCTCGACGGCGCCTGGGTTATCGAATGAGTTGTGGGTGTGGAATTCAGGGGCGGCGAGTACGACGGAGGAGATAGTTTGGACGTGGCCTCCGTGAAAAGCGATCTCGGTTTCGCGCGCGGAATCGAGCGATGCGTTGGTGACGGTAAGGGTGAGTACCTTGCCGTTCAAGGAGGCAGAACCATTGAGGCTAGGGAGGCCAGCGGGCTTATCGTCCCAAGTGTAGCGGCTTTGCGGGGCAGAGAAGACGGAGCGAACGGAGGTGGCGCCCTGGTGGGCCGAGAACATATCGAAGACGTGATACGTAGGCGTCACGCAGAAATGGTCTTCATGAGCAAAAAAGAGACATTGGAGGTTATTCACAAGTTGGGCGACGCTGGCCATGGCCACCTTGTCGGCGTTGCGATTGAAGATATCGAGAGTGAGCCCGGCGAGGACGGCATCAAGCATGGTGTTCTGCTGGCCGAGGAGAGCTTCGGCGAAGGGTTCAGTGCCGGGTGCGTACCAAGCGCCCCATTCATCGACAACGAGTTTGACACGGTGCTTCGGGTCGAATTCACCCATGATGTTCCAGTGGCCGCCGATCATTTCCTCCATATTTTGGGCATCACGGAGGATCGAATAGTATTGCTCAGGAGTGACCTTGAGGGCGTCGGCTTTGCCGGTATACCATTTCGCACCGGGATGTCCGGTGGCATTCCAGGAGTAGTGATGCATAGCCCAGCCGAACATGTCGGGGACTTCGCCATCGCGCGAGAGCTTAGAGAAGCAGCGGCGGGTCCAGGCGTAGTTATCGTCGTTAGGACCGGAACCGACAAGGCCGAGTTTTACGCCGTAAGAAGGCACCCAGGCAGCGTAGCGTCGGAACTCGCTGGCGTAATCTTCGGGATCGAAATTGCCGCCGCAGCCCCAGGATTCATTGCCGACGCCCCAATAGCGGACGTTCAGCGGAGCAGGGTGTCCATCGGCCGCGCGCTGGTCCGCCAAGGTGGTGCTACCAGCGGGCGAGTTCGCATATTCCACCCAGCGATAAAACTGTTCGGCGGGAAGACTGCGCAAGTTCGAGGCGAAATAGGGTTGCGCCTGCACCTGCTCGCAAAAACGCGCGAAATCGACGGTGCCGAAGAGATTGGGTTCGTAAACGCTGGGACCTTTGCGGTTTGCGGCAGCGGGCCATTCCTGAGCATCGACCCAGAAATTGGTACGCCTGGGACGCTTATCGCGGGGACCGATGCCATCGCGCCAATCGTACTGGTCGGCAAAACAGCCACCGGGCCAGCGGATCATGCCGGGCTTGACCTTGCGGAGTGCGTCAACCAGGTGCTTGCGGACGCCGTTGACATTGGGAATGGGCGAGTTTTCACCGACCCAGATGCCGTCGTAGACGACACCTCCCAAGTGCTCGACGAAGTGGCCGTAGATTTCGGGCGCGATGATTGCGCCGGGCTCATCGATCAAAACTTCGATGCGGGAATCGGCCGCGGCAGACTGGCGAGCGGTGAGGATTCCCGAAGCTGCGGCGGCGGCACCGGCGGCGGTGAGTAAGAAATGGCGTCGATTCATATCTGGGTCACTATATCGCTTGGCAGTTTGAGAAGGGCAGGCGACCTTTGGGAGGGAGGGGTTTTTTCCCGCCTATAAATATATATAGAGGGCGGTAGGGAATAAATGGGGCGGCTGAGGGGGCATGCGCCGGGTTGAGAAAGCGCGTGGTGGTGAGGCGTGTGGAGATGCGACGCGAGCAGGCGCAATGCAATTAGCAAACCAGTCAGCAAGGCAGGCAGGGAACGGCCGCAGATGGGTTGAAGTTGCATACGCGCGCTGGTGTCCTTTCGAGATCAGGATAAGATCCGGCGCGCTGCGGCGAAAAATTTTCGGAGTTAAGTGGTTGATACGGATGGAAATATATTGATGGGGTTGCCGGTGACTGGGATTTGGGGGACGGCGAGACCCGAGGAAGGCCAAAGGCAATTAGGGCGCTGCGGATTGGAATAGAAGCGGCTTTTATGACTTTTTTTGCGAAGTTTTCGAGCGTTCTTTGGTACGAAAACGGAGCTTAAATGAATAGTTCTCGGTTGCTTTATGTGCCGGGCCGACGGTTGCGTTCGCTGACGAGGCGGCGGCGACCTTCGGATTATGAGTATTTCCGGTGATCGAAAAGTGTGTTTTGGACAGCTCCAGGGGATAATTCGTAATTTCCTTTGGGTTTGATCTGAGTAATTTCGAATTTGTTTGGGCGACGAAGCCCGAAATGGCACTAACTTCAGGAGTAACGGAGCTCGTTATTGGGAATAGGATGCGACACATGCCGTTTGTAGAAATCTGTCTTGCCGCGCTGGACGATAGCTCCTTTTCTGCCAGTTGGCCCAAATCAGACCAAGGTGTGATACTCGCGCGCGTGTTCGAGATGGAGTTAGACGTCAAAATAACCCGCTTCGCGAACACGGGCGATGCACCTACTGCTTGGGATCCAATTCACTCGGCTGGCGACCTATCGTGCGTTCACAAAGCGCGTTTCTACAGGGGGATGCCGATTGCCGGGATTTGGCGGCTGCGTAACACACCCCCTTTCCGACCGTGTCGCCGGTGCGGCGCGCTGCGTCGATCACCGTCTGGGCGCCCGTGGAGTTTTATTCTGTTAACAGGCAATGGATCGCCTCACAACTGAGCGGCGCAGCGCCTTGATGAGCAAGGTTCGGGGAAAGGACACTGTACCCGAACAAGTCGTGCGTAGCGCGCTGCATCGGATGGGCTATCGCTTCCGCCTTCATTGCAAAGACCTCCCCGGAACTCCCGATTTGGTCTTTCGGGGCCGAAAGTTGGCGATTTTTGTTAATGGATGTTTCTGGCATGGCCATCCGCGGTGTCGCAAGGGCCGCCCCCCGAAGTCGAAGCTCGAATACTGGGGGCCAAAGCTGAAGCAGAATTCAAAGCGAGACCGCAAAAACATTTCTAATCTCCGACGTCTGGGGTGGAAGGTTGCCGTCATCTGGCAGTGCGAAACGAAGGACATATCACACGTGGAGGAGCGGCTTCGCGATATTCTAGACGATTAGTTTAACGATGGCCACGAACAGCGACAACCAAATTCTTGCGTCTCCCACCAAGCGCTTCTTCGTGGATATGCTGACGCGCGACATCGACTTGAAGGATGCGGTTCTTGATCTGTTGGACAATTGCGTCGATGGCGTGATGCGCGACCTCGGGAGGGATTTCGAGCGCGCCGAAGACAAAGACGTACCATCCAACGGATATTGGGCCGACGTGCGGTTTTCGAAGTCAGGGTTCCAGATCAGCGATAACTGTGGAGGCATTAGCAAGGATCTCGCGAAGAAGAGTGCCTTCCGCCTGGGCCGCCCGATCTCGGCTAACCAAATGGACAAAGACATCCCGACGGTCGGAACCTACGGCATAGGGATGAAGCGTGCCATTTTCAAAATAGGGCGGGAGTGCGAGGTGAAGTCCCGCACCGCAACAGAAGCTTTCGCAGTGCGTATCCCCCACAGTTGGTTCTCTGCAGAAGACGAGTGGATGCTCCAAATGAGCAACATAGAAAAAACGCCGACTGCTACCGGTACGAGCATTGCCGTGAAGCGACTTCTCCCGGAAGTTGCGGCACGGTTCGGAGACAAGGCAGCCTTTCCCGCGGAGTTCGAGCAGGCTGTCAGTCAACAGTACAGTTTAATCATCGCCAAGGGATTCCAGGTCAAAATCGATGGAAGTCCGATTCGTCCTCTCCCGCTTCAGCTTAGAACGGTCAACCTGAAAAACTACTCCGGCGGAATTGCGCCGTTCATGTATTCGGGAAATGTCGATGGAGTGCATGTTGATTTATCGGTAGGCTTTTATCGACACGCGCCCGACGAAGCCGAGCTTGACGACATCACCGACAACGACGAGTACTCGGCGGAGGAAGCAGGCTGGACGATTATTTGCAATGATCGGATCGTTCTGTACAGGGATAAATCTCGCCTTACCGGTTGGGGAGAGGCGGGGGTCCCGGGTTTTCATAATCAATTCAATGCCATCGCGGGCGCCGTGCACTTCCGCAGCAATGACGCATCAAAACTGCCGGTGAACACCACCAAGCGCGGCATCGATCCAGGCTCGGAGGTCTACCTGAAGGTCAAGGATCGTATGCGCGAGGGAATGAAGAAATTCACTAGCTTTACGAACAAACTGAAGAAAGTTCCCCAAAAGCGCTCGGAGATCTTCCAGAACCTGACTTCGACGGATGTCCGCGCGCTCGTCATTCCAAACAAAAGTGAATACGTCCGTGTTGATCGGAAATTGACCGGAAAAATCTTCGATCCCGTTTTTCCAACGATCAGCACGTCCGACCTCCGCACCATCCGCTTCTCGCGGCCCGCAACGCAAGTTGAAGCGATAGCTAAACGCCTGCTCGAAAATCCAGACGCAACCCCCGGCGAGGTCGGAGAGTTCTGTTTTGATCGGGTCGCGAAGACGCTGGAGCGCAAGTAAATGTCGGGCGCACGTGTCCCGTATCACCTTCGCCAGAATAAGCATGTGGAGCGTGAGCTTTTTCTGGATCTTCTTTCTCACGTTGGAAGGAAGGTGCATATCGGTGACTATCTGTACATTGGCTTCGGTGGCCCGTTCTTTGAGGATTTCAAGGCGATCCATTCCAGGCTTGGCATAAAAGAGATGCTGTCGATTGAGATGGAGGGGTGGGTATTCAAGCGGCAGAAGAACAATATTCCTTACGGCCTCATCAAACACAAGAACATCAACAGTTCCGACCTTCTTAAGGACATGTCGGTGATTGTAGCTGAATTCCCAAAAGCTAAACGTTTGCTTTGCTGGCTGGATTACGCCTCTCCTAAGGGGCTCCCGACTCAAATTGCAGAGGTCCGAACGCTTCTGCCGAAACTCGAACGTTATGACATCGTCAAGGTAACTTTTAACGCTAATCCCTCTGCACTTGGTGACCTCTCCGCCGCCGATCAAGCAGATGCCGGTGCCGATCTTCCCGAGCGCCGCTTGAAGTTTCGCCTCGATAAGTTACAGAATCGACTGGGACAGGCTTTTCCCGGTAATACGGCACCTGAAGATGTCCATTCCGACAATTATCCGCAACTCCTCTTGCGCATCCTTAGGTTGCAAATTAGCGAGGCCATGAAGGAGAACCCGCACCTGATGTTTCAGCCGATCGGGTGCTATGTTTACGCGGACTCCGAACATCAAATGCTCACATGCACAGGGATTCTTCTGAAACACAGCGAGCAGAGCACATTTCTCCGATCAACAGCTCTGAAAGGGCTCGACTTCGCCTCGCTCGATTGGCAAATCCACAAAATCGACGTGCCTTACCTCAGCGCTCGGGAAAAGCTCCTTCTCGATCAGAAAATGTTCAATAGCTCGGCGGCTCAGATCATCGACGAGGACGACATGTGGTTTGACGAAGACAAGGAACGTGCCACTATGATGATCAACAGCTATGAGAGGTTTTATCGATTTTACCCGCACTATCATAGAGTGCAGTATTAGCTTCGGTCAGGACGGGTTTTGAGAAGCCCTAAGACGGCGGCCGACAGTTTCGGGGATACCGAGTTCCCGATCATTCTAAAGCTGTGCCATTTTGTTTCATGGAACTGGAACCAATCCGGGAATCCTTGTAGCCGTGCGGCTTCCCGCACTGTAATAACGCGGCTCTCCTCTGGATGAATGGGCCTGATCGATTGATAGCTGCCGCGATCCTTACCCGTTCCTGCCCTCAGCGTGGTACACGGCTTGTCCCACGCTAAACGTGGACAACGGCTGACCTTTTCAGTGCGGCCCTGTTCAGTGGCAGCGAATCGGCTGAGAACATCCCGCGTGTGTTTCGTTTCGGCGAATCCGGAGACATACCCTTTATTGAGCTGTGCTAGAGCGTTTGCATCGCCGATTCCCTTCGCGGGCAGCGAGCGAGCTGTCCTTGCATAAAGCCCGCGGGGTCCCCGGTCGGCCGTTCGCGAATACTTCTGCCAGCCCGCTTCGGCAGGCTCCGGAAGATCGTGAATCGCGTCATAGACGGTCGCCCGCTTCGATGATGGAATCCGCAATGCATCCACATCCGAAAAACCAATTCCTGCTTTGCTCCTCACGCCGATGAAGATTACACGTTCGCGGCGCGTCGAGGCCCCGAAATCCCAGGCGTCCAGCTTGAGCGGACCTATAACGTTATATTGTTTTGCAATCAGATCCAGCCCCCCCTGAAGAAGACCCTCATTCCTTTGATCGAGAATTCCCGGCACATTCTCCATAACGAAGAACTTCGGTTGCAAAGCTGCTGTATGTCTAAAGAAGTGGCCAATAAGCCGGTTACGGGGATCGTCCTTTTGACGTTTTCCGATCAAGCTGAATCCTTGGCATGGCGGTTCGCCGATGACACCATGAATTTCGCCCGGCTCGACGCTACACGTCTTCATGATTGCCTCTGGGCTGCATTGGGCTAGGTCGAGCAACAATCGACGCGTCTTGGGGAAGTTGTTTTCGATCTGCGAGGAAAGGTCCGGGTCTAGGTCAACGGCGGCGATGGTGTCGAACCCGGCAAAGTGGGCGCCCAGCGTAAAACCTCCGGCTCCGCTGAAAAGGTCGATTGTCTTTAGTCGTCCCAACTCTTTCTATCGTACATGTTTAACCCTTTTTTTGAAACAATTCTTGTGAGGTGCCATATCGAGTGATGCCCTCTTGTCACGTCAATTTGGTACCCGCGCTGCGAATGGTCAACCGCGAGAGGCTTGAGAACGCGACCGCAGTTTCGGAGACTGATGTCAGATTTGGCCGGAAGGAGTTCCACAGTTATCTTAAGCGCCTGGTTGATGTGGGGTTCGTACAGCGGATCAAGTTCGGATCGGAGCAGATTGATTTGGCCGGATGCCATGCGGATCGCAGCATAACCGGGACGTCGCAACGCTTCTGAAGCGGTACTTAGGCCGTCTGATCAGGCGTTTGCTGTTTGCTTCGGCAATCACTTACGGTTGGTAAGTGAAACGACGTCAGCCGCGCCGTCGATTATGGCAAGTTTGGAGCGATTCCAGAAAATGCGACCGGCATTTCCGAAATTGGACCCGGTGCATTATGTGAAGCCGGACATTCCGGGGCATTGTTGTATAACAATTCGGTGGAAGGAACAAGAGAATGCGATTCGGCACCGTGATTCTGAATTGTGTGATTTGGGTAACGTTCGCGCACGCGCAAAATGGCTGCGACGCGCTGAAAGATTTGAAATTGGACCACGCTGCCGTGACTTCGGCCAACTGGATGGAAGCCGGGCCCGTGCCGGTGCCGATGGGTTTTCCGCCCAAACCGCAAAACATATCTGTGGCGCGGCGTTGTGAGGTTGACGCAGTGTCCCGTCCTACTTCGGATTCTGAGATCCATTTCTCGCTGTGGCTGCCGGCGCGGGAGGACTGGAACGGCAAGTACTTGCAGCGGGGGAACGGCGGTTGGGCCGGGGCGATTTCGATCTCTCAGCTGATTGGACCGCTTGCTCAAGGGTATGCCGTCGCCGCGACCGACGACGGGCACACCGCGACCGCCGGTCCTTTGCCCGATGCCAGTTGGGCCATTGGTCACCCAGAAAAGCTGATTGACTTCGGGTTTCGTGCGGTGCATGAGACCGCCGCCTTATCCAAAGAAATTGTAAGTGCCTATTACGGCAAGCCCACTACACGCGCCTATTTTCACGGCTGCTCCGACGGAGGCGGAGCGTTATCCGGAGGATTTTGAGGGAATCATCGCCGGCGCTCCGGCCAATCACTGGACCAACCATTTTGCCGGTTTCCTGTGGAATGAGATGGCGCTCTCTGCGACGAAGGACCGTCCACTCACCGCCGCTCAAATGGCAAATGTTGAAAAGGCCGCGCTCGCCGCCTGTGATGCTTTGGATGGGGTGAAGGATGGTTTGATCGACGACCCGCGCAAGTGCCACTTCGACCCCTCCGCGCTGCTGTGCCAAGGAGCAGCGCCGGCCGGCTCGCCTTGTCTGACTCAGTTGCAGATTGACGCGTTCAAGAAGATCTATGCGGGCCCCAAAGATCCGGTCACGGGGATGCAAATCTATCCCGGCTATGAACCCGGCACGGAAGGCGAGCCGGGCGCGTGGATTCCGTGGATTGTGCCCGGCATGGGTGTTCCGACCTCCATTCAAGCGATGTTTGGAAATAGTATGTACGCCCAGGCGGTGCACGAGAACCCGCAGTGGGATTGGAAGAATGCCGACTTGCACCGCGAACTCCAATTGGCCGACGAGAAGACGGGCGCGATTCTCAATGCCTACAATCCAGACCTCCGAACGTTTCGCGCCCACGGCGGAAAACTGATCCAGTACCACGGCTGGGGCGACGCCGCGATTGCGCCGCGCGATTCCATTGACTTTTACGAAAAGGTTGAAGAGTTTTTCAGAGACTATCCCGATCCGCGCTCAACGAACGCGACCGGTGTCCGCGCCTTCTACCGTCTCTTTATGGTACCGGGAATGGGGCATTGCGCCGGTGGTCCGGGACCAACCAGTTTCGGCAATGACGACTCCCGAATTCCAGCTGACGCCGAACACGATGTACTCAAGGCCTTGGATCGCTGGGTAATGACGGGTGCTGCTCCGGACCGATTGATTGGAACGGGCAAGGTTGCAGGAACAGCTTTGACACGGCCATTGTGTGCGTACCCAAACATCGCAAAATACGAAGGTACTGGCGATACGAATGCAGCCGAGAGCTTCGCATGCGTACCGAACGGAAAAGAGTAAGTTTTTCTATTGTGCCCACAGAGCGCAGCGCGATACTTAATGGAAGAGAACGCGCTTTGTAACCAGACATGATTTCCGTCGCGCGGGACGCAAGATTTAGAAATCACCGACCGGCGTGTCGGCTCGAGCCGCGCGACGCTACGGCGTTTCTCAGGACTAATGTTCCCAAACTCGCTCAATGAGTGCTAAGGCCTGAATGCAATAGTTGGCCAAGGGTCACTTAGCCGGAAAAGCGGCCAGGCGGCGAGAGGCCCGTTCTAACTAAGCCTCCGCCGCCTGCCTTAGCTGTATCTCGCGCATGACGATCATCAAAACTTCAACTTCTTATTTCGCCTGCGCTAGCCCCGCAACAACTGCGTCAACTTTATCGAGTATCTGGTTCCAGCCCTCTAGCTGACCGCTATTTTTGGCGTGCTCCATGGTTTCGTTGCCAATGAAGGTGAGTTTCGTCTGGCCGTTTCCAAAATCCTCAAAGGTAGTCACATCGTAGGCATCGGCTATGGCCTCATGTTCTATTCCATAGTGCGCAGCGTCAACCTTGTTTCCATCCGGGTCGGAAAAGTACATGGAGGAAACGATCTTCTCATGCAAAACAATCTCGTGGTATTCACCACCATTCCAGAACTCCTGCCCATCCGGCGCTCTCATGCAGCAGAGAAATTTTCCTCCGACGCGAAAATCGATCTTGCAGAAAGGCGCAGTAAAACCCTTCGGTCCCCACCATTGCATCACATATTTCGGGTCTGTCCACGCCTTCCAAACCAATTCGCGTGGGGCATCAAAAACTCTTGTGACAACCATCCGCTCTGTCTCGTTAACCGTGTTATTTGTCATCTCTGACCTCCGTTTTTTTCATTTGATTCACAACTACATCCAGCTTGTCGAAACTCTCTTCCCAGAATCGGCGATAGCTAATCGCCCAGTCGCTGACTGTCTTTATCGCCTCCGGCCTAAGCGTGCACACACTCTCTCGCCCACGCTTCGCCTTGATCACAATCCGCGCCCGCACCAGGTAGGCAATATGTTTTGAAATCATCTGCTGTGAGAGTGCAAACGGTTCCGTCAATCCATGCACAGAGGCAGGCCCATGGGAGAGTCGTTCGATCATCGCCCTACGGGTGGGATCGGACAAAGCCGCAAATGTTGTACCCAACCTATCCACAACCATATGGTAGTGGATTTCCTATCAATGTCAAGTGTGAATTTTGCGATTCCTGATTTCTGTTCCCTGATCTCTGAACCCTGACACGTGCGCTAGTTTATTACTCGCCCATGAGAGCCGCGTATGCAGCTGGGTGCGACACGGTTGAGGCGCTGGCATCAGGGGCCGGAGGAATGCCGATTGCCTGTTCTCGATGTACCACCGGCTTGTTGAGCAAGTGACCGTTGCCCGTTGACCGCTACGACAATCGCGACGAGTGGTAAATCGCCAATGCGCTCAGCGACTTTCGAATAGCTACCTGAAAGTCGGCAAGGATCGCGTGATTTGCGGAGCCCACAGTCAGCCGATCTGCTCTGCCAATTCGACGATGATCCCTTCAGGGCCGCGCACGTAGCAGAGCCGGTAGCTATCCTCATAGCGCTCCAGGTCGCCGACGAGATTAGCGCCACGAGCCCGCAGGCCGGCGACGATTCCCTCGATGTCTTCAACGGCGAATGCAATATGACGGATGCCCGGTGTGTTCGCCGGCGCATGCCCGCTGCTGCCCTGGCTCGACGGCGTGTGGAATTTCGTCAGCTCGAGCCGTCCGTGGCCGTCAGGGGTCTGGAGCATCGCGATCTCTGCCCGGACGCCTTGGAGCCCTACGACGCGGTCCACCCAGCGGCCTTCGACCGGCCCGAGCCCTGCAACTCGAGGCCGAGTTCGACGAAGAACTCGGTTGCGGCCGCGAGGTCGTCAACCACGATGCCGACGTGCTCCATCCGATGGATCTTCATGGGTTCCATTGTAAGAATCCAGTTTTGAGCCTCGCGAGGGTTTGCGAATCCACTTTGGCGAGTTGGCCGACGGCGCAATCAGATTCACTTTTTTCGAGCGGGAGACCACGCGAAAACCGCTCCGCGCGAAGTTAAACGTATTGGAGCCTGGAAGTGGGCTTTGCACGTACAGCGGTTTGACCGGCGCGGCTAGACTAAGCTAGGCAGTTTAAGGAGGAAGAGCAATGAAGAGAGTTTTGATGGCATTGAGTGTAGCGGCGGTCGTCTGCGCTGCGAATGATGCCACAGTGGTTCCGCTCATGACGAAAGACTTAACGGGAATTGCCGGCAAGGAAGCTAGGATGCTTACGGTTGAGTATCCGCCTGGGGCGGCTTCGAAGTCTCACCGGCATAACGCGTTCACCTTTGTCTATGTGCTGCAAGGCTCGGTGGTGATGCAGGTCAAGGGTAGCCCGGAGGTAACGCTTGGTCCAGGACAGACGTTCTATGAGTCACCGGAGGATGTTCACGCCGTCTCCAGAAACGCCAGCAACACGGAGCCCGCGAAGATCTTGGTTTTCTTCGTGAAGAATAAAGATGCGCCTTCGACCGTCCCGGCGAATTGAGCCAATTAGGAGCTAGCAAAAGCGCAGGCGTTCCCCGGACGCGCTTTAGGCTAATCCCCTGAGTCGGCTTCTCGTCTTCCCGTTACCGACCGCCCATGATGAAACCGCTCTCTATCTGCGGCGAACCTACTGGCGGCGGCGACAGGCAGTGTTCCTGCGGGTGCTATAGTTTTTTCAATCGCTTAAAAAGGAATGATGCACACGATGAATCGCAGAATGTTTCTCATGCGAGGGGCTGCTGCTTCGGCTCTCCTCACCGGCACGCGATATCTGTCCGCCAATCCGCTTGGCTTGCCGATCGGCTGCCAGACTTATCCTGTGCGCAAGTCGATCAGTACGGACTTCGCCGGCACCATGAAGGGATTGCGTGCAGCTGGGTTCACTCAGATTGAGCTGTGTTCGCCATACGGCTACGACGATTTTTCGAGCCTCCAGAAATACAAGCCGCAGGAGTTGCGGCGCATGCTGAACGATTGGGGACTGGGCTGTATCTCCGCGCACTGGGCGCCGAACGAGCTCTTTCAAACAGCGGACGAGAGCATCGCCTATGCTAAAGAGTTCGGCATGACGCAGATGGCAATCGCCGCGCTTGGACCGTTCAGTCCTAAGACCACCCAGACAGTTGACGACGTGAAACGTTACGTCGATCCCTTCAACGCCTTCGCCGAAAAAGCCCACGCCGCGGGGATCGTCGCATTGCTGCACAACGAAGGCTTCGTCTCCGCATACATCGACGGCAAACCGGTCTACGACATGATGATCGCCGAGCTCAATCCCGCCACCACTAAGCTGCAGTTTCAGGTGTCTACCTTGCAGGAGGGCTATGACCCAGTGAACTACTTTAAGAAGTATTCGGGCCGCTACCTTTCCATGCACTGCCAGGACTGGGTGAAGGACTCCTCCACCAAGTCTGGCTTTCGCCAGGTTCCATTGGGCAAGGGGGTTGTCGATTGGAAAGCCGTCTTCACTGCCGCAAAAACAGCCGGTGTGAAGAATTACTTCGTCGAGCTTGAAGAGGATCCGGCGCTGATGCCGCTGAGCGTGCCTTACCTGAGGTCCCTGAACGTCTGAAAGCGAGCGTAATCTCTCGAGCAGAACCCGTCGTTTATGAAGCGGCTGCCAGAATTCATCAGTTTCAGCCCCGATAAGTCGGCATCGCCCCGCTAATCTGGGCGCCGCACAGTATCTAGACCAGTTGTTGCCACGGCGCGCCGGTGCTCTGTGACATTATCGACAGAACGCCCAACATGAAACGAGCCCTCATCCTCGCGCTGCAAACTGCCGCCCTATGTGCTGCTGCCGAACTGCCTACAGCCAAGCCTGAATCTGTCGGCTTCTCAAGCGACCGACTTCAAAACCTGCATTCGCTCATTCAGAATGAGATCGATCAAAAGCAGCTCGCGGGAGCGGTCACCATCCTCGCCCGCCACGGCAAGGTCATCGATTACCGCACATACGGGCAACGCGACAAGGAAAAGAGTGTACAGATGACCAACGACACTATCTTCCGCGCGTACTCCATGACTAAGCCTCTTACCGGGGTCGCCATGATGATCCTCTACGAGCAAGGCAAATGGCTCCCTTGGCATCCGATCTCCGAATACATCCCCGAATTCGCCCATCTCAAGGTACTCAACGGTTTCGACGCGTTGGGCAACATGATCCTGCTGGATCCCGAGCACCCACCGACCATTGCAGAAGTCATGTCTCACTCGGCGGGCTTTTCCTACGGCTTCACGCAGTCGCCGGTGGATGCCATGTACCACGAGAAAAAGGTTCTGCAATCGGCCAATCTGCACGAGATGATCGAAAAGCTCGCCACCATTCCGCTGAACTATCAACCCGGGACCCGCTGGCAGTATAGCGTCGGCATGGACATAGAGGGCTACATGGTTGAAAAGCTCTCCAGCCAGAGTCTACCCGATTTCATGCGCGACCACGTCTTCGAGCCGCTCGGCATGAAGGACACCGGCTTCTTTGTGCCCCGGGAGAAACGTTCGCGGTTCGCCGTCAACTATGGGGCGAAACCGGACGGCCATCTCGAACCCTTTAATCCTGGCGGAAGCACGCCCACGGATTACAGCGAGCAGCCCACTTTGGCCTCAGGTGGCGGCGGATCAGTAACAACCGCCGAAGACTACTATCATTTCGCGCAGATGCTCGCCAACGGCGGTGAATTAGCGGGCAAGCGGATTCTCTCGCCCGAAACCGTAAAGCTCATGTCGTCTAACCATCTTCCACCCTCCTTGCTCACCGGGCAATTCGCCGGCGGTCAGCACGTGATGCGCCGCGGGTTCGGCTATGGTTTCAATGTAGCGGTGATCTTTGATCCGCTGGAAGCCCAACTGTCTGACGGCAAGGGCACGTTTTTCTGGGACGGCGCCGCCGGAACCTGGTTCTGGGTGGATCCAACCAACGACGTGGTCTTCGTCTCAATGATCCAACGAATGACTTCGCCCGACAACCATTCGATCGAATACAAAAGCCACGCAGCTGTTTATGGAGCGCTCACCGATCCATCGAAATAATGGAACATCTGACCCCGGTCAAAAAGCGAGCAGGCGGTTTACAGTTTGGCCCCGAGGCGGGCAGACAAACCATCGAAATCCTTCACGACACTCCGGGATTTTCTTTCGTTGTGTAGGACAACAAGGGTTTGCGGAGGGACTTTGCCAAGGCGACGATGCTTGTGGGCGCCCGTTCCTGTCCGGACGCGTCCATCGAGTCATTAACCGTGACGTCGCAACGTTTCTGATGCAGAAGTGAGCGGGTCCGCGAATATGCGCGCAAAACCGGAATTGACGCCCTTTTGGGGAGAGCTAGAGAAGCTGAAATTGCTTCAGCCGCTTCGCCTTTTTGTCAAAGGTAAGTGTAGCCTTGCATCCCGCCCACGCGCCGAGCGCCCCAATGAGCGCGTCTGAGAAAGACCCGGCCGCTGTTTTGAGAGCGATCATTGCGGCGAAGGCTTCCTGCTCATTCTGAACGAGAAGCGTATCCGCTTGCAGGATGCGTTCGATAGCCGCCGCGATTTCATGGTTTGATAGGCGATAAACGCGATCGAGCACCCAGACGGTTTCGACCATCGTCACAAGACTGATGAAACCAGGACGTTCCTCTGTTAGCTGACGCTCAATGATCCGAGTTGCCTGCGGTGACTGAATGACGTCATCCTGACGAGGTAGCGCACGAGAACGTTAGTATCCAGACCGATCATCGGCGTCTGGTGCGCTGCTTGCCGCTGATGGCACCCGCACCGATTGCAGTCTCCATATCATTGAGAGAAGCTCGCCGGCGAACCTTAACGATGCCTTTCAACTTCGACGTGCAGATCTTCGGGAGGATCACGACGCTGCCGTCCGGATGCACGAAGAATTTAATTCGGTCGCCCGGTTCGAGATGAAGATGATCCCGAATGGCCTTCGGGATTGTGGCTTGTCCTTTTATACTGAGTGCGGATTCCATTGCGTGATCTCTTTACATTTTACAGAATGTAATAACTCGTCCAGAGTGAAACTTTGGCCTTCAACGGCGGAGGACAGCGAAGGCTCGCCGGAAATGAGATAGCGACCACAGGACTTGGGTACCGCCCCTATCACGGCGCACAAGGACGTTGAAAGTGGCGCGACACGAATTTAACCTTCATTTTCGAAGCGAAGAGATAACTAATGCGAACAATCCCGCCGGGTAAGAGGTTGGCTACGCGGAGATTGACCGCCGCCAGGTATTGTGAAGTCGGCCAGCGTCAACCAATTTCCGCAGGGCACAGTTCGACACTACAATCGGTTTGTGGATGAAATAGCAGATCTTGTCGAAGCTCCCGATACGCGGCTTGCCATCTACGGAACCTTGGCCCCCGGCAGAGTCAACCATCATCAGATTTCGGCACTCGCCGGGACGTGGCAGCGCGGGACGGTGAGGGGCAAGCTATTGTCTTCCGGGTGGGGTGCGGCATTTGGCTTTCCTGGATTGATCTTGGATCCGCTTGGTCCGTTAGTTGACGTGGACCTTTTCGAGTCGGCAGAACTCCCGGAACATTGGAGCCGTCTTGACGAGTTCGAAGGAAGCGGCTACCAGCGTGTATTGGCAACGGTGAACACCGAAGGAGGTGAACGGAGTGCCTGGATTTACGTCCTTGCTAAAGAGCAGCCAATTAGGAAGTCGGTCTCCGGGATCGCCAGTTCTGTCGAAGCCCCTTTCCAGAAGCTATGAACCCTTGCAAAGAAGTATACGAGTTCGACGGGGCATTTCTCGTGGGCCTGTCTACTGGATTAGGAATGTTCAAGCCGGAATGTCGCCATATAGAGCGTGCTATCTCTTGCGCCTCGAAGCGCGAAATATTCAGCGTTCGCTGAATGCGTCCAATGGCCGCACTTATGTTGCCGCTTACCAAGTGTTCAAAAACCCCGAGTCTGTCAAATTCCGATGCATCTTGCAATAAGTTGCTGTGCCGCTTCAGCAGATCCATTAGACGCCTTGCTTCATCGGTACGGGACTGTTTATTCGCGCTTGCGGATCGGAGAATACGCAGCTCATCCGTAATCTCCTTAAGCTGTAGCGACAAAGGATCCGTCAAAAAAAGTAGGTTCCATCGCATTTTCGAGAAATGTGGAGGGAATCGCAATAGCAGGATCTGGCGGCACTAGCGCCGGTGAACCGCGATGTTGGCGATCTCTGCTTATCCGCGACCTCAACGGACATGGCGTCCGGCGCCAAATCGGTCTCCCTGGCCACGTGACTACGTCATTATGAAAACCCGTTTGAAAAAGCTTTCGCCCGCAGTGGTTCGAGCGCGGCAGTTAATTGATCTCGACGCAGATGTTGCTCTAGAAAGTCGGGAGCAGAACGACGTCTTCGGCCGGAACGGTCTCGAGTGCATATCCCGCTCTCTTCCATGCGCGGAGACCCCCTTTGATCACCGACGACCTGAATCCGTGTTGATGCAAGATGCGCGCCACACGAAGACTGGTCGCCTCGCGGAGACAAGTGCAGTAAAGGATCAGTTCTTTGTCTTTCGGTAAGCTATCGATGTGCTGAAGGATCGTGTTCGGCTCCAGTCGAATCGAACCTTTAATGCGGGAAGCTTTTTCACTGTAATAACCGTGACTGCGCACGTCAAAGACCGCCAGGTCGCTATGTAAGTCTGAATAGAACCGGCGAGCGACTTCGGACGCTGAAACACGCGGCACGTAGCTGAGCGGTCCGGCTTGCAGCAAGCGGAACAACTTGTAACCGAAGTAGCCGGTGATTGCAAACGCCAGAAGCCACGGGACAATACGGCTGCCCACCTTGTATCCATTCGTTAGCGGAGCAATGAAGTCGCTAAACAGGAATCCCGTGCCGACCCAGACAACCGTGTAGAGCAGCGCTCCCCCGACATCGAACGGAAAAAATTGGACAAAGCGCATGTTCATGCTGCCCGCTAAGGGAGGAGCCAGGCTGTTGATTCCCGGCACGAATTTCGCCACTACGAGGAGGATTCGTCCGCGCCGACGAAACGACTCGGCCGAGCGCAGAATGCATGAGTCCGGATTCAGCGAAAGCTTGCATAAGATGCCGAGCAACCACCATCCTGTGTAGCGGCCAAGCATAAACAGCAAAGAATCGCCGAGAAGGAGTGCCGATACAGATGTCAACAGAACGAAGCCCAGGTGCAACGGACCTTTCGCGCTGCTTCCACCGGCAATGAGCATCGCTAAAGCCGCAGGCACGGGAAGACCCAAGGCCTCGGCAAGGACGAGGAGAAACAGCACGGCATATCCGTTCTGCGTAATGTGCAATGAAACAGGCATGCTGTAGACGATCCATGATCTCGTACTGACGCATTGACCAAGTGGTTTTTAGCGCGGTTTTCTCGATCAGGACGGAGCACAATCGTGATCCACACGGACCGCGGCCAACGAATTCAAGCGGATCAGGAACACTCAGTCGGCTTTTCGTTTGTGATCCATCACTCCACACTTGCACTCTACACTTGCCGACTTATCCGGTCAATTTCTGCCCGCTCCACGCGCCGATATCCATGCGATTCTACCGATCTCACGCCAGCGCCTCCGGTTTCGGGCCGCATCTCGTTATCGAGTGGCGACTGGGTTACAATACAGACCGCGTACTACTCCAGGCCTGCTGCCAATCCAGGTAGAAGGCAATGGCAAGTCTCAGAGGTACTGAATAGCCATGAACTCTTCAGAAAGTTCGACCAGCCGTCGTGAATTCATCAAGACCAGCAGTAAATCGGCTGTATTTTCGGCTTTGGCCAATGTTGCGATTCCCCCGATCCACGCGGCGGGCAGCGACCTGATCCAGGTAGCCCTCGTCGGCTGTGGCGGGCGCGGCGGCGGCGCGGCGGCGAATGCACTTGCCGTCAAGCGCGGTCCCGTCAAGCTGGTCGCTATGGCGGACCTGTTCCCGGAACGCCTTGCGAGCGACCTGAATAAGTTACAGCAGCAATTCCCGAGTCCGGTCGATGTACCGCCGGATCGCCAGTTTCTCGGCTTCGAGGCCTATCAGAAGGCGATTGATTGCTTGAAACCGGGCGATATCGTCATCTTCGCAACGCCGCCGGCGTTTCGCTGGGTTCACTTCACCTACGCTATCCAGAAGGGCTTGAATGTCTTTATGGAAAAGCCGCTCACGGTCGACGGCCCAACCAGCAAGCGCATGTTCGCGCTCGCTCAGGACGCCTCAGCCAAGAACCTCAAGGTGGGGGTAGGGCTCATGTCGCGTCACAGCCGGGCGCTACAGGAGCTGGCTGACCGTGTCCATAACGGGGAGATCGGCGAAATCATTCTGCAGCGTGGTTACCGCATGCATGGCCCCGGCGGATATTTCCTCTCCCTGCCTAAACCGGCTGGTATCACCGACCTGCTCTACCAAGTAAAGCGCTTCCACAGCTTCATCTGGGCGAGCGGAGGCTGCTACAACGACTTTTATATCCACCTCATCGATCATCTGGGATGGATGAAGAATCAATGGCCGGTGAAGGCGCAGGCGTTAGGCGGCCGACATTATAAGGTCAGTCCCGAAGGAGTCGCCTACGTGGATCAGAATTTTGACGTCTATTCGGTGGAATACACGTATTCAGATGGAACAAAGTTCTTCTTTGACGGGCGTTGCATGAACGGATGCGAGGAGATCTACACAAGCTGCCTGCACGGGACCAAGGGCATGGCGATCGCTTCCAAGAGCGGCGATTGCGGGCTGCCATCAAGCTTGTACAAGAGTCAGACGGCGACCGCTGCAGACTTGATTTGGGAATCCAAGGTGAGCCCGGACGAAAAGGACCCTTATCAAAACGAGTGGAACGATTTGATAGACGCCATTCGAGACGATAAACCTTACAACGAGGTCAAACGCGGCGTGGAGGCGAGCTTGGTTGCGAGCATGGGCCGCATGGCCGCCAACACTGGTCGGGAAATTACGTTTGACGAGATGCTCCACTGCGAGCACGACATGGCGCCGGACATAGAAAAGTTCACAATGGATTCCCCGGCACCGCTTGTTGCGGACACCAACGGCAAATATCCGGTGCCGCAGCCTGGCATCGTAACCACGAGGGAATACTGACAAGCTGTTTATGGTGACGTTGAGATACGAGTAAGCGGCAAACCGCCCGTCGGCGGCGAATGCCATCCTCACATCGCTGTTGCGCGCAATGATTTCCGACGAGAACAGCTCTTGTCACGAATAAATCAAGGTCAGAACAGAGAGACCTTCCGGGCATTGCCGCCATTCCGGAGAGATCGATTCTCGGAAACTCGGTGCCAGCTTGCAGTTCCGGTAAGGTTATGGTTTATTTGCGACGAGAATAATCTAAGAGTGCAGCTACCAGGGCTGTTTCCGTACCACGCTCCCGCAAGGCAGCGCGGCGACATCGGTTTGCACGGCCGCAAAAGATGCGCAACACACAGAATAGAGAGCCGGCCAAAACGGACGAGTCTCTTGGTAGCCCTTAAAACACGTAGGATGCTATCAGGTCGGGCGCCGTGGGTGTGTCGCCCACAACGTGTGCGTGCAAAACAATCTGCACATTGCGGTCGCGCCAGTTCACAGGAAGCCTATGCAGAATTCGCGTCAGGGCATCGGGGTCGCTTAAGATCCGTCCTGCCTCTCCGGTGCCATATTGCGTTAAGCCGGCGCCGATGAGAAGCAGTTTGCCGGTCTCGGTATGCGGCAGACGGCACAGAAGAATGTAATCGTCTTTGGTTTGGCCATTATCGGCCTTGCCGGCCACCAGCCATTTACGTCCGGTAGCAGAGTCGACGATCCAGGGCCTGCCTCGCTTGCGCTCGAAACGATAGCGAAGATCTTTGACGATCTCGGCCGTCCAACGATTCGTGAAAGCGCCGATGAGGATAGTGGGTGAGTCACGCATGTCGGCGAAATCAACTTTACTAGCGAGCCGCAGTTTCGCTGTACGTCCGTGCTGCGCGAGCAGCAGCGCCAGTTTTGTGGCAGCCACTCCATCGCCAAACCCGATGTACTGATCGAAAACCGGCACATAGTCGTTCGGCTTAACATCGGAAGGCACGTTCACCGGCCGCTGCAGTGTCGGTTGCGGCCCATTCAGCTCGTCGTCCAGTTGCGCAAGCCGGTCGGACGGATGGTAAACCAAAGGATGCGCCAAGCCAACCAAAATGGGAGCGGATTGACTGAACACCGGCTGCCAAAAGACGTCAAAATCCGTCGCGGAAAAAGCGTGCCTCTCGCGAACTGCGACCACCGGAATCAGCACCGAGGCCACCACCGCGGCGAACAACAGCCACCAAGCTTTTTGATTGCCGGCCTTCGCCCCTTGTTCCGCTACGCTCGGTGTACCGGAACGGACGAAGGGTTCCGCCGATGGTTGGTGAATTAGTTGGGTTAAATGAAAAGTGGGAACATACGAGCCGGGTGGCAACTCGATCCGAACCTGGTCGTTCGCTCCGTCGGTAACGTAGTATTGCGCCACGCGCTTACGGACTTCGCGAGCACCCACGCGCACAATGCTGTCGTCTCCCAATGGGGCGCCCGTTTTGCGCCCAAACACTTCCACCGCTAACGCGCGCTCTTTGAGGCTATCTATCTCGCCATTTAGCGTCCGCTCAACGGCATAGACCAAAAAGTCGTGGCAGCGTTTGCTGCCTCGAAAGGCATCGCTCTCCAATATAGCCGCAAGTTGTTTACGTATACCTGGTTCGTGAAGGCCGGGCGGCACGCCGGTAGCGTTACGATCAGTTTGCATTGCGAGACCTGATGGCCCCCAGTATACTCCCGAGCGATGGCGCTAAGGAGCCAAATTCTCTTATTTTTCAACAACTTTAACGGCGTTAATTACCGTGTTCTCCCTTTCCGCCCAAGCGGCCTTGTGATTGACTCTGACAAGACGTACCGCCAGGCTAGTTCTATTTCAACTAATGCGTGCGCCCTAGGGGGATAAAAGATCATGAGGAAGCCACGAAGCGCTGAAGGGTCGACCGAGAACAATCGCCAATGCAGACGTTTTGGAAATCGGTTCAATTATGTGGGATTTAAAATCCCGGTTTCGGTTTTCGCGTTCCTGTTGCTCATACTCATGAGGCAACCGCTGATGGCCCAATCTCAGAACATTAGCGGAACAGTAATAGATGCTTCGGGGGCAGTGGTGCCGGAAGCTTTGGTCACGATTAGCGACGTCGTAAAGGGGGACACTGTACGGCAAGTCACGACTAATCAAGAGGGCCGGTTTCAAGGCATCAGCATCGAACCTGGCAGATATATGATCAGCGTCGAGAAACCAGGATTCAAGAAGGCTCAACTTGCGACTACGCTGGATGTGAATACCAAGCTGGATGTTGGTCTGATTACGTTGCAGGTGGGTAACGTCAACGACGTCGTTTCCGTAAGTGCCGACGCGACCCCGTTGGTCACCGCCAACACCATGGACAAGGCTTTCGTGGTTGACAAAATCCAGATGTCCGAGCTGCCCATGAATGGACGTAACTTCACTTCGTTGATGAGCACTGTCCCGGGCATGACCAGCGCTGCCCAAAGCGATTTCAACGTGAACTTTAACGATGTGTCGCAATTCCACTCGCTGGGCGGCCGCGGATCGGAAAACAACATGTACCTGGACGGTTCCCCAAATATCGACGTTGGCGATAACCAGTCGCAATATACGCAGGCCAGCGTCGACACAATTGCCGAGTTCAGAGTGCTGCAGAGCGGCTTCAATGCCGAGTATGGCCGAAACTCCGGCATGGTGGTGGCGGTGCAGACCAAGTCGGGCTCAAGCGCCTTCCACGGCACCGCCTACGAATATTTCCGAAACAATGACTTAGATGCGAAATGCGTGCTCTGCAACACGCTGCAGCCACAACTGCGCTACAACCAGTTCGGCGGCAACTTCAGCGGCTGGGCGCCCATACCAAAAATCTCAACTAAGTCGGATAAGCGGATGTTCTTCTTCTACAACCGCGAAATGACGCGCCGCAATCTGCCTGCGAGCGCCTACGCGGACGTGCCCAACCCGGCGATTCTCAACGGCAATTTCACGCCATGGCTGCTTACCACCAACATGCAGTACGCGCCGCAGTTTAAGAACGGCACGGTTTTTGAGCCGGGAACGGTCACGCGCGACGGCTCCGGCAACATTACCAACGGAACACCCTTCCCCAACAACACAGTTCCGCAATCAATGTGGAACCCGATGACCTCCGCTCTTCTGAAGATCTATACCGGAATTCCCGGTTATTCGGGTCTGGGGGCCTCGCCGAACCAAGGCTACGTGCGGTATTTCTATAACAATCCCGACGATTTGCTGAAGAACCAGGACATGCTGCGCGTCGACTATGCCATCAGCAGCAAGATGAACAGCTTCTTTCGCTGGGTGAACGACTATCAGAAAGAGACCATCCAGACCGGCATCTGGACGGGTGAGCCGTTCCCGATTCAGCCGCAATACCGGCCCAAGCCGGGCAGCTCATGGGCGTGGAATTTGGTGGACACCTTCACTCCAACTTTGTCGTCGGAGACCATTCTCGCCTACAATCACCAATCGCAGAAGTTGGCGATCGCGGGCTCAACGAATCCGCTCAACCGCGATGCCCTGGGCGCCAACTGGCCCCAACTCTACCCGCAGACCAACATCACCAATTCCGTTCAGGATGTAACCACCAACGCGGGAGTTAATTTTTCCCTAGGCGATCCAGGATGGCACAACACCGGCAAAGACTACGCCGTCACCGAGAACGTTTCATGGCTCAAAGGTAAGCACAGCATGAAGTTTGGGATGTATTACAACCAGGATTTCAAGACGCAAACCGGTAATTGGGGGATTGGAGGGCAGCATCAATTTCAGCCCCAGCGCGCAATTGCCCGCGGACACAGGCAACGGTTTGGCCAACCTGATGTTGGGCAATTTCAACACCTTTAACCAAGCTAACGGCGCGGTCTATCCTTGGTTCCGCTTCTGGGAGGCCGACTTCTACGCGCAGGATAGCTGGAAAGTGAGCAAACGCCTGACCATAGACTTTGGCCTTCGGTTAGTGCATATGACTCCCACCTACACGCAAGTGCGCGGCGGAACACCCGGCGGCGAGGGCACATGGACGCTGTACAGTGTGGACCTGAGCAAGTACAACGCCAGCGCCAGGCCGGCCATCAATTTGAATAACGGCTACATCGTGGGCGCGCCGCTGACCGTGCTGTCGCCTTTGGGGCTGATCTGCGATCCGTGCAAAGGTTCCGATGCCGGCTTTTCACCGTCGAAGAGCTTTCCAGAGCCGCGCGTCGGTATCGCCTATGATGTGTTTGGCGACGGGAAGACGGCTATCCGCGCCGGCTTCGCCAGCTTTAACGAACGCCTTCGCCAGAACAATTTCAATTTCGGGGCTGGAGCGCAGTGGCCGAATCTGCTGCCGGGAACATCTGTGTACAACAACAATGTCAACAGCGTCACGGCCGGCACGCTGGACCCATCCGCACCCATTCAGCCGCCCGGCGAGACGGTTTGGCCAACGAACAATACTATGCCATCCATCTACTCCTGGTACGCCGGCATTCAGCGGGAATTGCCGGGCAGGTTCGCCTTGGACCTCTCTTACGCAGGCAATCACACGGTGCATTTGATGGACCAGCGGCAGGTGAATGCTTTGCCGGCCGGTACGCTGCAGAATAACAATCTGTCGCAGTCGGTCAACTTTTTCAACAACGCGCTGCTGCCCTATCTTGGCTGGGGCGCTTTGAACGCAGTCGAGACGAACGCGTACTCGCGATATGATGCCATGTTGCTCCGCATCAGCCACCGCTTCGCCAATAATTTTTCATTCAACTTCAATTACACGTTGTCGAGAGTTATGGACATAGTGGACAACGATTCCGACTCGATTATCAATCCCTTCAACATCGCCTCACAATACGCTCCGGCGGGTTACGATCAAACAAACGTTGTCACATTCGATTTCGTCTATACGCTTCCCAAGGTAAAAGGCGTTCTCGATAAACCAGTCGCGCGCCAGGTCTTCAACGGCTGGGAAGTGAGCGGCATATTCCGTACTCAAACGGGCATGCCCGTTAATCTTACCTCTAACGGTAACCTCTTTGGCGTGAACCTGGGCAGCCAATACCCCGACGTCACCGGCGATCCTTATGCGGGCAGCCGATCACAATGGCTCAATCCCGCGGCATTCGTTCGTCCGGCCGATGGCACGTGGGGTACTCTGGGACGCGATGCCTTGCGTTTGCCGCACATAACCAACTTTGACGCAAGCCTGATGAAGAACTTCAACTTCAGCGAAAGGGTAAAGGTGACGTTCCGCGCCGAGTGCTTTAATCTCTTTAATCACACGCAGGTCTGGGGCATCAACACTGGATTCAGCGGTGACAATCCGGGCAGCGGCCTCTCCGCCAGCGACGGAACTTTCGGGCAGCCGAATGCATGGCGCGACGCTCGGACACTACAGTTGGCTCTTCGGCTGGCCTTCTAATTTCAGCAACAGCATCGATTTTCGGCTAAGCCGATAGCCCGGTTATGATGGCCATATGAGACGTGCCGGATGCTGGCTGCTTTTCTGCGGTCTGCTCGCTTGGGCCACGACCGAGCCGGCGAAGGAGGTGTTTGATCGGGCGGCGCAGGCCCTCGCGGCAGGGGATTATCCGGCGGCAGAGCACGGGTTTCAAACGGTCATTCGCGAGGAGCCGAACAACGTCGGAGCCATAGGCAATCTCGGGATAATCTATTCGCGAACCAATCGCGCCGATCAAGCGATTGCCGCTTACAAGAGCGCGCTTCGCCTGAGCCCGGACGACGAAGCCATTCTTCTGAACGTTGGGATCGTATATCTGAAGCAAGAGCTGCATACCCTGGCGCTTCCTTTTTTTGCCCGCGTGGTGGCCATTGATCCGCAGCACCAGCAGGCCCGCCAATTGCTTGCGGTTTGCCGCCTCTATACCGGACAGGTGACGCAGGCGATTCGCGATCTTGAGCAGTTGAAGGCGGCGAACCCTCGCTACGAGCAAATACTCTTCCTGCTGGGATTCGCGCGTTTGAAAAATGGCGATGCCGAGGCGGCGAAATCCATTTTCGACCAAATGTTCGAGGTCGCTGGCCCGCTGCGAGCCCAATTTCTAAATGGCAGGGCGTCCTATGAGGCCGCTTTATTTCCCCAGGCCGAGGAGAGTTTTCTGGAGGTGCTCAAACAGGAGCCCAATTTCCCAGGGTTGCATCTGGAACTTGGCAAACTTTATATCAGCGAACACCGCACGGAAGATGCGGTTCGCGAACTGAAGCTGGTGTTAAAAGAGAACCCGAACAACGAAGATGCCAACTATTTTCTGGGTGGTCTGCTGGTTCAAGAGGCCCGGTATGCCGAAGGGATTCGATACCTGCAAGAGGCACGAAGACTACGTCCCGATTCTTGGGCCACGTATTTATATTTAGGAAAGGCCGAACTTCGACTGGAGAAACCGGCGGAGGCGGTCGCGCTGCTGGAGAGAGCAGTAGCGCTGAACCAGGACGAGGCATCGGCGCAATATCAACTGGGCCGGGCGCTTCAGGCAAGCGGGCAAAAAGCAGCCGCGCAGCGGGCGTTCCTTCGAGCCCGCGAGTTGAAAAACGACGCCCTTGACGAGACGAAGATACCGGGCGTTCGCTAACGAGTTCGCTCAGCGCGCAGCAGCCGGTATTCCCAATCTCCGGAGCGCATTTGCTCATACACCGCCGAGCCGGGAACGGCCAGGAAGTTGTCGATCATCGCGCTTTTATCGCCAAATGCCTGCGCTCGCGTAGCGGCTACCAGCATACTCGGCGAGTTGCCGGGACCATTCGACCGGATCCGCTGGATCAAATTGGGGCGGACGAATTTCCGGCTCAGCGATGCCGGCCGCCTCCGATTGCTCCTGTGGATAAGCAGCGCCGATTTGAACCAATCCACTGAGGAACTTAGCCCCTAACTCCGCCAGTTTGTTGGTGTATTCGGTTGCGTGAAGCTGAGTGAAACGTGCGAAGTGGTCCTGAAAGACTACCGGCGCAAGACGACCTTGCGACACGCTTTCAAGGATCTACTGGTAGAGCTTAAGGGTTCTAACCGATTGGGCTGTGGAGCGCGTCAGATAATCGGAATACGCGCTGGACCAATCAGCGGTTTGACTTCCGAAGTCGCTAACGGCATGTGCGGCCATAATCACCACAGGCACATTAGTGTATCTCTGCGCATGTCCGCTGGGGTAAGAAGCGGTTGCAAAATTGACGGAAATTCAAGGACTCCGACTAATTAGGATCTTTTTAACTTTCGCTGTGGCTAGTGTTCGCTTGCAGCAAAGTTCCGATCGCAAGATCCTCGTCCAATAATGGCCAATGAATACCGTAACCGGAGGGCGACAGTTCGGCTTTACTTCGCTCAATCAGAGAAGCGCCGGCGAGCCGTTCGGAGCAATTTTCCCACGGGATTGAAACAGACTTTTCA
This sequence comes from Bryobacterales bacterium, assembly GCA_963718465.1. Lineage (GTDB taxonomy): Bacteria > Acidobacteriota > Terriglobia > Bryobacterales > Bryobacteraceae > Bog-105. The sequence continues at coordinate 118,996 of CAVQZK010000039.1, forward strand.
GGTGTGATCACGATCAGGGCCTCGGATGTCGTTTCAATTGCTTTTGCCAATAACGGGCCGGTTTTACTCTGCATGATCTTCTCTGAAATGTTTCCGCCACGCAGAAAGAATCTGGTCGAAATGCTCAAAGATGATCTGGCGGATCTCACGCCGCAAACGCGGCGTACAGTTATATTCGAACTCTTCAATGATATCGAAACGACCCTTGAGCAGCCAATACTTGCACTCCGCATCTCCCTTCTCTGCATGAACGTGCATCGGTTCGCCGCCCTCGTTCGAATAGAAAAACAGTCGCCAACCTCGCACGTAAAGAATAGTGGGCACCTATCTTTTCGCTTTCAGCTTCGCGGCTCGTCGGCCCTCAATTCCAGTAATTCCGGTCCAAATTTCTAAACTGCACCGCTTCGGCCAGATGTTTAGCGGACACATTGACAGCGTGATCGAGATCGGCGATAGTTCGCGCTACGCGCAGCATGCGGTCGTGCGCACGCGCCGAAAGGTTCATGCGGCGGACGGCCATTTCGAGCGTTCGCTCACCGGCTTCGTCGAGCGCGCAGACGGTTCGCAGTTGCGAAGGGGGAATTTCGGCGTTGTAGAAGCCGCGCTGGCGTTGCAGGTCGCGGGCGGCTTCGACGCGGGCGCGGATTTCGGCTGACGATGTCCCATTTACCTGGCTGCGCAACTCTTTGTAGGGGACGGCAGGAACTTCGATATGGAGATCGATTCTGTCGAGCAACGGTCCGCTGACTTTAGCGAGATAGCGCTGAATGATGCCGGGCGTGCAGCGGCACTCGCGCGTGGAATCGCCGTAGTAACCACAAGGACACGGATTCATTGCACCCACCAGCATGATGCGGGCGGGGAACGTCAACGTGCCGTTGCTGCGCGCCAAGTTCACCAATCCTTCTTCGAGGGGCTGGCGGAGTTGCTCAAGCACGCCGCGCGGGAACTCGGGCAGTTCGTCCAGGAACAGCACTCCCTGATGGGCCAGGCTGACCTCTCCCGGCCGTGGACTGCCGCTGCCGCCTCCGATCAAGCCTGCATCCGAGATGGTGTGATGCGGAGCGCGGAAAGGACGCTGCCTCAGAATCCCGATGCCTGGGGGAAGCACGCCAGCCACGCCGTGTACCTGCGTCGCCTCCAGCGCTTCACGAAAAGTGAGGCGCGGCAGGATTCCGGCAAACCGCTTAGCCAGCATGGTCTTGCCCGAGCCCGGAGGGCCGATCATCAAGACGTTGTGTGAGCCGGCGGCTGCCACTTCCAAAGCTCGCTTCGCCATGGTCTGGCCGCGCACGTCGCTGAAATCGGGAAAGTTGGGGTCTTCGCTCGGGGAATCTGGAATAATGGCCTGAGTTGGACTGAAGGCGGTGGGTTCGTTCAGAAATTGGACCACCTCGCCCAGATGCTTCAGGCCATAGACACTGACTCCTTCCGCAACGGCCGCTTCCGCCGCGTTATCGACCGGCAGAAGAAGATTGCGAATGCCACGCCGCGCTGCACAGACCGCGATGGACAATGCGCCGCGCACCGGGCGCAGGCTGCCGTCAAGGGAGAGTTCGCCAACTACCATGTAATCGTCCATGGAACCAAACAGTCCCATGGCCCCCAGGATGGCGGTTGCCATCGGCAGATCGAAACCAGCGCCTTCTTTTCGAATGTTGGCAGGCGCAAGATTAATTGTTACCGATTTGCTTGGGTAGCCGAAGCCGGAGTTCAGAAGAGCCGATTTGATGCGTTCGCGGCTTTCCTTAACAGCGGCGTCGGGCATGCCCACAGTGACGAAATCGCGCTGCGAACCGGCCGGGTACATATCCACTTCGACATCAACAACATGCGCGTCGATGCCGAGTATGGCGGCGCTGAAAGTTCGAAACAAAGCCACAAAGTCCTAGTAGAGACCCAGGCCAGTATGTCTCAATCTAAAGAATCACGCCGTAAATGACTAAGGTCAAGAACCAGACGCTTAACCTCTACGCCGGGACGCTCCGCCGCCTACCAAGCCGAGATCGACGATAACAGCTATGAAGACGATGACGAATTGAGTAGTACTGAGGTGACCGCCGTAAGTCTTGTCCAAATACGTGTAAACGATCAGAGTCAGCGGCAAAAAGAGAAATCCCACGACGGGAATGATAATGCCGTGGTAGACGCCGGTGAAGAAGTTGCTGAAGAGCCACAGCAGGACGATGGCTATCCTTGGGAAGGCAATTGCGAGTATTGCAAGTAAGCAGGGCACAGTTTTTAAGATTCGGCTAACTGCAACAATGTTACTCCCCGGCGGCTATTGCCAGTACTGCCATTGTCCGTAGGCGATGACATAGGCGCTCAGCAGAACATTGGTGACAGCGTGCATCAGCACGCAATCCGCCACCGATCTTGTGCGAATCATCCAGAAGTTATAAACGATGCCGGCCACCAGACCCACGTCCCAATAAGGCCCATGCTCGGCGGCGAACAGAAGGGCAGTAATCCAAAAAGCAAGGGGAGCATAGGTTCCGAGGGCGACCTTTTGAAAGTCGTTATTGATGAGCCAGCGCATGAGGAAAGCGCGCCAGAATAGCTCCTCAGCGGCAGGAACAACGGTTGAGGCGCGAACGGTACGCCAGGCGAGTACCCACGCACTGCTTAGCGCCTCCGGCCGAAGCGAAGATCCGGCATGCCCGACGACTGGGTTGGAAAACAGAACAAAGCCGCGGTAACCGGGCGCCAAAACATCCGGGGCAATCCACAGGAAGAAAACGGCAATTCCCACAAGCGCGCTCGAAATCCACATCTGGGGCATCGGTGAGATTTCGCGGGGCCACGCCAGATAACAAACCAGCGAGACAAGAATGACGCGGATGGGCCATTCCCAGAAGACGCTCACATGGAGCTTCGGAAAGAGCGCTATAAAGAGCAGTACGGTGAGAAAAGGCGCTATGTAGGCCGCTGCCGGGTACTCGGCCCGCCATCCCGCGAGCGTTTTAGAGAATGGCAAACCGGCGTCAGCCAATCTTGTTCATGAAGGTATTGATCTTGTCCTTCTGTTCCGGGGAAGCCGACTGTAGGGCTTTTGCCGCTTCGTCCTTAGCGGATTGCTTATCGCCCTGCTTCAAAAGAGCCATTGCAAAATGGAAATGGAAGGTCGAATTCTTTGGATGATCTTGCGATAGCTGACGGAAGATGCGCAGGGCTTCGCCGTTCACGTTCTTACAGTAGTAAACGTATCCAAGGGTGTCGGCGACGTCGGCGTTATCCGGAGCCTTCTTCTTGGCCTTCTCGGCGTAGGTCATGGCCTGATCGAGGTTACCGCCGGAATCGGCAGTCATAAAAGCAAGATTATTCAGCGCCAGAGCGTTGTCGGGGTCGATCGACAGTACCTTGCCGTAATCGTCGAACGCCTCTTTCTGCTTGTGCAGAGTATCGCAAAGCATGGCCTGATTCAAGAATGCTTCCACGCTTTTGGGGTCGGAATTGCCGGCTTGTTCAAAGGACGCAAGTGCCGTATCGTACTGACCTAACTGCCGCTGCATGACGCCGAGATGTAGCCAGACTTCCGCGGAATTCGCGGTGGTTTTCAGGATTTGCTTGTAATTGTCGGCAGCCTTTTGCAGCATCTCTTTGTAATGCGCGGGATTGGATGCAAATTCCTGACCAGCTTCCGCCGCCTGGAAATTGGCCAACTGATAACGATAAGGAAGGACGGTAGGATTCTTATCTACCAGATCCTGCATTACCTGTACGGCCTCAGCGCCTTTACCGGTGGCCAGTTTAACGGTTTGCAAGCCGATGAATCCGCGAATATCGGACTTCCCCGGAGGAGGAGGCGCGGACACGGCCTGAAATTGCGTTTGGGCTTTATCAAACTGATGCTGCGCCATGTAAAGCGAAGCCAATTGAAGACGAGCATCGTTCATTCCCGGGAAATGGGCGACCAAATTCTCCAATTCGGGCAGGGCTTTGTCGGCTTCGTTGGTACCGATCAGAGCGCGATCGCGAATGAGAATAGCGTCGGGGTTTCCAGGTTGAGCGGCTAGTACAGCATCGGCCTGTTCCATGGCCTTCGAGTATTGGCCGCGATCGACATAAATGCGCGCGGCGACGGTGCGGGCGGGAACCATAATGCCAACCCGGGGGGTGCGGGATTTCGCCTCTAACTGCATTGCTTCGGTGGTTTCAGACAGCGCCTTGTCCTTTGTATTCACCCCAAAATACGCCCTTGCGAGATCAAGGTGCAACACCGGATCGCTTGAATTGTTCTGGACGAGTTTCTTAAGTTCATCCAAAGATTTCGTAGCGTCGGCCCTTTCGCCGCTTTGCAGAAGAATGGAAGCGTACATTTCATTCGCGGAGAGGTCTTTCGGATTCTTTTCGGCGAGGTCCTTAGCCAGCTCAGACGCCTGGGCGCCATGATTGCTGACTGCCTGGAGGGCTACAATGCGTTCCTGGTACTTCAGGGAGTCAGCCGGATTTTCCACTTGACCCTGCTTATACTCAGTGAGCGCCTTGTCGTATTGCCGGCCGCGCGCATAGTAATCGCCGACGATTTCGCGGCCATTCGGAAACGTTTTCTTATCGTCAAGCACCTTGCGGATGACGGCTTCAGCTTCGGCGGTACGCTTCATTGCCGTCAAATAGTTCGAGTAATTCACAATGGCCGTGGCATTTGAAGGATCGTTTGCTACACGCTCGCGAAGAATGGCCTCGGCCTTCTCAGGCTCCTTGCCTCGGCCATACTGCACGAAAAGAAAATCGTAGCCTTGTCCCCACGTCTTATCGTGGGCAAGCATGTCCTGAACCAAGGCAATGGCTTGATCGGATTTCTGCACTTGCAGCAATGTTTCGGCGTACCAGCCAATCAGATCGCGCGAATGAGGCCTGATTTGGTTGGCTTTGGCGAAAAGCGGCAGCGCGTTCTCGTAATCTTGACCGGCGACCGCCAGCAGCGCTTGAATGCGAATCCCCTCGAACGAATTCGGATCGTTATGCAGAACCTTGTTGTCCAGGTCGCGAATATCCGGTAGAAAGTTCTTGTAGCGTTTAGGATCGTGCGCATAAGCGGTCAAGTAAATCTCGGCCAGCTTAACTTCAGCGTCCGAGTTGCCCGGCCGCAGATCGACCGCCCGCCGCAGAAAAGGAACGGACTCGGCAATTTTGCCGTAGTCGAGGAGATTCAAACCCTCGCGGTAGTAAGCCTCTGCGTTGGTCTTATCCTTTATGACCACTTTCTGGTACAGAATGGAGGCTTTCTGATATTCCTTGTTCTGGTGATACTTATTGGCAGCAGCGAGGAGTTTTTCAGGACTCTGAGAGCATCCTGTCAATACAAGCAAAGCGCAAATGGGAACAAATGCTAAGACGGGCTTCATAAAATTTCTTGGGGACGCTACCAATCATTGTAGGGAATGATTACTAACGGTATCAATCGGACGGCATGCACGATAGGTCCGAACCTTACCAATTTTAATGCCAGAATGCGCGAGGAGTCGGCGAACGGATTCGTAAACAAGCTCCATTAATGTTCGCAAGTCATAGTCCCAATAGCTACTTAGCGGAGATTGCCGGACAAGCTGCGCGACGCGTGTCTTTCAATCACAAAAAATCAAAAAAAATTATCTATCATATTTTTCATCAACTTAACTGCTCGGGAAAAGTGGATTCGGTTTTTCGGAAGGCTATCAATAGATCAGGAAGGCGATGAAGCCGGTCCGGAGTTGAGGAAAGCATGAAGTTTACGGCGGGGTCCATTTTGGGTTTGGTGATGTGGTGCGGCGCGGCTTTTGGTCAAACCACATTTATGGTCACCGGCACGCGCATACCGGCGGAGTTATTGAAGTTGAATTACGGCGCTCTGCCGAAGGGGATTATTGCCTTCGATCTGAACATTTGCAACGAGACGGACAAGAAAGCGGATTTGACAAGCAGCCAAGTGTTCCAAGCGTTGGCGGAATCGACAAACGGCATTCAGCCAATTGGCCGGCAGATCATGCTGGCCGCTATTTTGCGCAATCAGCAGCGCAGCCTCTCGACGATTCTCACTGTTGCGCTGAATTCGACAACTGGGGTGCTGTCGGTACTGGGAGCGACGCGCAGCAATCTCCCGACGGGCGCGCTAGCGGGGGCGGCGCTAGGTTCAGTGGTGGTGCAGCAGCTTCTTGCGGGACTAAGGCCGGTATTGAGCGCCGATCAAGTGGAGAAATTTGAGAGCCAAGTGCTGGAACCGGCTTTGGTGATGGATGGCGGGTCTTGTGTTGAGCGGACGGTATTCAGCGCTCCCTCTACGATGCCCGCCAGCAAGACTCAGTATTCAGATTTAAGTTTTCACGTTCGCTAGGCGTTATGAGTTCCCGAAAATTTGACATTCCCTGGTTGCTCGTCAGCACGCTCCCCCGCTTGGGCGAAGCGGATGGGATTGGGCCGCTCGGCGGCCGTCCATTCTCTGGTTGAGCGGCTGACACTTACGGCAAACAGGGACTAGCGCCGGGTTGGGCGCCCGGCGCGTTCCTCGGGGCGCATCGTTTGATTTAAGCGGTGCGCCTCCTTTTTGAGTTCTTTGACATTCCCTGATTGTCAGTCGGTACGCTCCCCCGTTTGGGCGAAGCGGATGGGAATTGGCCGCTCGGCGGCGGCCTCCTCTCTGGTTGAGCGGCTGACATATACGGCAATCGGGGATTAGCGCCGGGTTGGGTGAACCCGGCGCGACTTGAGGGCGCCGTGTTGACATGCGCGGCGCCTCCTCCTTTGCATTGACGGCATCGGCATCTTGCGCCTCCCAACGGCATCCGTGACACATTATTGGTTTGTATCGATTCTCTGAAAGACTCTCTTGGCCGGTTCGGCGCAATGCCTATAGCCGGCTGGTGGACGAAAAGCGCCACGCCGGAGTGAAGCTTCTCGATCTCACCATCGCGAATCCCACGGAAGTATTTAGTGAATATCCGCACGCGAAGATTAGCGCTGCTTACGCGGCATTTCCCGATTTCGTTTACCGGCCGAATCCACTGGGTCTCATAGGAGCCCGGCAGGCGATTACTCAGTGGTATAGCAAATACGGAATTAGAATCAGCCCGAAGCAACTGGCTCTCACGGCCAGCACCAGCGAAGCCTATTCCCTGCTCTTTAAACTGCTCTGCAATCCAAGCGAAGAAGTACTCATTCCGGCACCCTCTTATCCGCTGTTTGAATACCTGGCTTCGGTCGAATCGGTAAAGGCCGTTATCTACAGACTTGGCTACGACGGAAGCTGGTTCATTGATTTCGAGGGCCTGCGCCGCGCGATCACTCCGCGATCGAAAGCCATTGTCATAGTAAATCCGAATAATCCGACCGGTTCTTTTCTTAAGCATCGAGAACTCGGTGAGCTATGCGCAATTGCCAAAGAACATAGCTTAGCGTTGATCTCGGACGAAGTCTTTATGCCTTACGCCTGGAATCGCGACCCAATGCGAGAGCCAACACTGATCGGCCAGGACGACGTCCTGAGCTTCTCTTTGAACGGATTATCAAAATCGGCGGGTATGCCGCAGATGAAACTGGGTTGGATTGCCCTTAATGGGCCGCCCAGCGAGCAGGCCGAAGCAATGGAACGGTTGGAACTGCTGCTTGATACGTTTCTGTCAGTAGGTGCTCCGGTCCAAAACGCGTTGCCGAGGCTTCTCGAAACGGGCGAAGAAATACACGAGGGAATCTTGCGCCGTATCGGCACAAACAACCAAGCGCTTCAGCAACTGCTCGGCAACTCGCCGGTTCATCCGCTGCATGGCGAAGGAGGCTGGTCGGCCGTTTTGCGATTGCCCAACATTTTGCCGGAAGAGATTTGGATTACCCGATTGCTGAACGAGCATGACGTAATTGTGCAGCCTGGCTATTTCTTTGACATACCGGGCGAAGCCTTCGTGGTGGTGAGCCTGATCACTGAACCAACGGATTTCAAGGAGGGAATCTGCAAGCTGAGGCATCTCGTGGAGAGCGTCGCGGATGGCAGCAAGTAAGGTCAGGAATGATAACCTCAAGGTTCAACTTTATTCTGGTACCTAATGGCGAAACTATAATCCGGCGTGCGTCGATCTGCGCTGATCTTCCCGTTTATCGTCGTGGTCTATGCGTTGCTTGTCGCCTGGACTAGTTTTACAAAACCGCTACGTCTTGGCGAAATTCTGCAGGCGGCCAGTGCGCTCCAATTCACCTGGATCGATTTATTCCGCTGGGTGGCTCGTACCCCTTCGGCTGCGCTGCTCGGCTATATCGTTCAGCTTCCGTTTATTCTGATCGGCGAGCATGTTCCCTTTCTGTTGCGCATCCCTTCGCTGATCTTTGCGGTGGGCTCATGCTTCCTGTTTTACAGAATCGTCAAGCGAATTCCTTTGCAACGGCCCTTGCTCGCGTTAATAGCATTTCTGTTGGTACCGGTTCATTTTGAATACGCCACGCAGGCACGACCATTCGAGCAGGCGCTGTTTACAGAGCTTTTGGCGGCCCTATGCTTCTTCCATTTAGTGGAGTCGCCAAACGTGCGGCGCGCCATAATTTATGCGGCAGTACTGGCGGCGGCTATCTATACCGAGCCGGTAAGTTTTCTGCCGGCAGTGGGCTATGTAGTTTTTCTGCTGGGACTTGCCAACTTATCAAATTACCGGCGTGCGCTGTGGTTTGCGCTGCCGGCGACGGCGTCCGCCGCGCTGCTTTTCATGCCGTTTATCGCCTGGGCAGGGCCGCAAAGGTCAGGGGACTGGCTGTTTGAACGCGTCCCATCCTACGCCAATGCTTCTCCGATCGTACAGGCGCTCCTAAGTCTCGAACCGGGAACCTGGAGCGCGTGGTTTGGCGTGCCATTGCTGGTACTGTTCAGTCTTGGATTGATCGGCGGCATCGTGAGCACAATGCCGCTGGGCAGACATCCGCCGGGTACACCCGCTCCTCCGGCCCCGCTTATGCGGAACCGCTGTACGGTGTTCTGCTTGGCTGGCGGATCCATTCTGGCTGCCGTAGCGGAAGTGGCGATCGACTCCTGGACAAAGTCGCGCTTCGCCCCGCATGAGATGCTGTGGGCGGTTCCGGGCATGGTGATTATCACATTTGCCGCTTTGGAATGGCTCGTGAAACCGGGAAAGCTACCCAGCTTCCTGACATTTATTTCGCCAGCGCTGGCTTTTCTGGTCATTTTACTCTGCATACCGGGCGATGTGGAATACTTCGAGGACCGGCCCGTGAATATCGACGAATTAGCGGCGCTGGCTTTGCCCGAATTAAAGGGCGACGCCTGCCTGGTATTCGTTTCAGAGAGGCTTTCGCCCTACATTTTCGAAGTGTTTCAGCCCGAATTAGAGAAGCACGAATGCCGGAGTTTCTTCCATCAAAGAGTGGTGCTCGCAGTACACCCGTTTGTCAGGCCCGATCAGCAGCGCGATGCCGAGGTCTATTTCAAAGCCCTCGAATTCAAGGAAGTAAAGAGGCAGCAAGCAGGCGGCGGCGAAGTGATCACCATGGATTCTCTCAAGCAGTAATTCCCGGCGCACCTTTTGGCTTTCCGACTAGCTACTCCAAGCTGAAGCTTCGTTTTACTTGATACGTGCGGCTCGACACCAGGTCGCGCGCGGTCAGAATCATCAGATAGTCGCCGCGAGCGCTATTTTTTGCGGTGATCACATTTACATTCCCGGAAAGAAACTGCGCCGGATAGAAGCTGACGTCGGCGAGTTCCGCTGCTGACGGTTGTTCCAGATACGGCTTGCCATCAGGGCGGAGGACGGTTACGCCGTAGGCCAAGTGATATTTGTTTTCCGGCCCAACCTGGAAACCGGCCATATCAAAACGCGCGAATACCGTATCGCCGGGGCGGTAAGCCGCCAGTTCCACAGGATCTTTGTCGTCTTCATTACGGAAGAACTGAAAGTTCTGAATAGCGATACCAGATGACGGCACGATATGCACGCCCCCGATGTGGAACGGCAAATCGCGTTCCGTGGAAGTGTTAGCGATCAGATCTTTGACGGTGATGTGGATTGTAAAATCGCCGGCCGCAACGAAAGACGGCAAAAGAAAAGAAGTGCGGCGCTTGGGCGTCCAATTCTTGTCCTCGGAGCTCAGTTCATCGACGATTTTTCCCGAGACAGCGGGAGTCAAAGCGATTCCCTTCGAATCTTGCGGAGTGATTTCGTAGCTGAGCGAGAGCTTGCGAACTTCGGTCTTTGGATCGGTTTCAATCGCATATCCGGAGACCTGAAAGCGGAAATAGAGGTAGTCTCCCGGGAAAAATTGGAACTCCGCCGGTGCGAAAGGCGCGTCTTCGGAACGCTGCACGCCGGCGTCAAGAATCTCAAGATTGTGATCGGCTGCGACAGAAGCGTTAAGTCTCTGAGACAAAAATGTCGATAGCAGAACCAACAAGGCAACCAGTGGCGAGCGGATTGCATCCAAAGCCCACGAGCTTGTGCGGGTTTGTAAACCGGCGGCTTGGGGGAGAGGGAAGGTATCGTGGACGGGCATAGATTTCGGATTGATGGAAGATCTCTGGCTGCGCTGGTTCTTTCTTACGGCCTGCTGTCCGGCCACATCGGGTTTGCTCAATCGGTGCATCCGGTCACAGGCCGCCATATCGCTCCGGTTATGGGAATGGGGGGCGCCGATTGGCTGGATCGGGACGAACGAAACCAGGAGGAGCAGCCGGACAAGGCCATCTCTGAATTAAATCTTAAACCGGGCATGATGGTGGGCGACGTGGGAGCCGGCACCGGGTTCTACAGTATCAAGATTGCAAAGGTGGTAGGGCCAGCGGGAGTCGTGTTCGCGAACGATATCCAGCCCGGGATGCTTGAAAAACTGAGCGCTAGGGCCGCCGCGCAGCACGTAACCAATATAGTGACCGTTCTTGGCACTGAAACCGATCCGCGGCTGCCCGCCGGGAAGCTTGACTTGGTCGTTCTAGTGGATGTTTACCACGAGTTTTCGCGTCCGCAGCGGATGCTCGACCGTATTCGGGAAAGCCTCAAACCCAATGGCCGGTTGGTGCTTTTGGAGTATCGCAAAGAAGACCCCTCGGTGCCGATACGGCCTGAACACAAGATGAGCGTGGCGGAGGTTAAGGCGGAAGTGACGCCGGAGGGATATCGCTATGAGAAGGTGGTGGATTCCCTGCCCTGGCAACATATTCTTTTCTTCCAAAAGATGGAAACGGTAAACTAACTCGACGGTCTGGCAATATGTAGGTTCGCCAATTCGAGGCAACTTGCACAAGACCCAGAGCAGTTTCCCGGCTCAGTTCAGCCGCTATATTACTTACGACCGCGAGCAGTGGAAAGGTCTTCGGGCCTCTACTCCGCTTCTGTTGAACGAAGACGATCTCTACGCTCTGCGGGGCGTAAACGAACAGGTTTCGCTAAAGGAAGTGGGGGATGTCTACGTTCCACTTTCCCGCCTGCTGAACCTGAACGTCGCCGCCGTTCAACATTTCTATCAGGCGCGGCGCGAGTTTATGGGCGAGCCCACGCCGTTGAAGGTGCCGTACATCATCGGCATTGCCGGAAGCGTGGCGGTGGGCAAGAGCACGTTTTCCAGAGTGCTGCGGGCTTCATTAGCGCGCTGGCCCGATCATCCCAAAGTGGAGTTGATCACTACCGATGGTTTTTTATATCCGAACGCCACTTTGGAAGCACGCGGCCTTATGAATCGGAAAGGATTCCCGGAAAGCTATGATCAGCGCCGCTTGCTGCATTTTTTGTCGGACATCAAATCGGGCTTGCGGGAGGTTTCCGCACCCGTTTATTCCCATCTTCATTACGACATTGTGGCGGGTGCCGAACAGCGCGTCACAGAGCCGGACATTTTGATCCTGGAAGGATTGAACGTTCTGCAATCGCCCGATCAACATGACGGCTCCCGGTTATTCGTGTCTGACTTCTTCGATTTCTCGATTTACCTGGACGCCGATGAGCAAATAATTGAGCGCTGGTATATTGCGCGCTTTTTGCGCCTGCGCGAGACGGTGTTTCAAAAGAAGGATTCTTATTTCCACCGGTATTCGAAGCTCACCGAAGCGGAAGCGGTAGAAACCGCCCGGCAAATCTGGGAAGAGATTAACCTGCTGAACCTGCGGGAGAATATCGGCCCCACCCGCGAGCGCGCGCACCTGATTTTGGAAAAGGGTGCAAGCCACGAAGTAGATAAGGTTCTCCTCCGCAGAGTTTAATCCGGAGCCGTTAACTAATGCGCAAATGCCGCACGGATCAGATCGCGAAGCCGCTGCAGGTCTGCCTTTAGGTCTTTACCAAGGTGAATGCGAAGGGCGCGGCGTTTGCGATCGGCCAGAACTTGGAAGTCGCCACGCGCCTGCGCCGCCTTTACAATTCCGAAGGTGTATTTCTGTTGGGGAACCGGCAGATCGTTCGCCTCGTCGCACGTGATCTGCAGAAAAACGCCGGAGTTTGGGCCGCCTTTGTAAGCCTGCCCAGTGCTATGCAGAAACCTTGGACCGAAGCCCAATACCGTAGCCACTTGCTTGGCGTCCAGAACGTCTTTGCGAATCAGCTGCAATTGATCTTCATATTCAGGGAACATCGGGACATATGCCAGCAGGCCAAAATAATCGCCCGTTTTCACACGGTCTAAATGCTTGCGAATTACTCCGCCCAGAGTGGGGTGGGTTCCGTTCAGAACGGCCGCCGCATTCGCATCGTCGGTAAAGAGCTTGATGCCGTCCTGGTCGAGAATTGGCTTCTCCTTAGGCAGCGAACCTGTTTTTTCAAATTCCGAGGTCAGATCGCGAGTCACTATTTTGCTGGCTTCCACGTCGGGTTGATTGAAGGCATCGATGCCGATCAGCGAACCGGCTACCGCGGTAGCGATTTCCCATTGGAAGAACACTTGACCTAGATCGTAGAGATCGTTTATAACGATACGGATCACCGGCGCGCCGGCCTTCTCAAGAGCTGCTGCCGTTTTCTCTTTTTCGGAATCGTCGTCGCCCTCAAACTTTATGTAGGCAAAAACCCGGTCTTTGCTGTACTGGCTGGGAGACACCAGCGGCTCGCGGTCGACAGGTATAAGGCCCTTGCCTTGCTTACCCGTTGATTCCGCCAACAACTGCTCGAGCCACGCTCCTAAATCGTAAATCGATTCCGAACAGATCAAAGTAACCTTGTCGCGCCCGAACTTCGTTGCGGCAGTCCCCAGAATAAGCCCGAGCGCAACGCCAGGATTTTGTGCCGCATCCGGCAGTTTGCAGGCTTCCACCATCAGAGCCGCGCGCTTCAGAAAGCGCTCAGTATCAAGGCCCATTGCGGCATGCGGTACAAGTCCGAAATCGGACAGCGCCGAATAGCGCCCGCCAATGCTGGGAACACCGTGATAAAGTCTGCGGAATCCAAGTTCGCTCGCAACACCTTCCAGCTTCGAGCCGGGATCGGTGACCGCAATGAAGTGATGCCCGGCGTTGCCGCCGACTACCTTCTTCGTTTCTTCGAAGAAGTATTGCATGTAGATATTCGGCTCTAACGTAGTGCCCGATTTACTCGAAACGCAAAACAGCGTTCTCGCCGGATCGATTTTGGCGCGTAGGCTGCGAATCTGCTCCGGGTCCGTCGAATCCAGCACCAGCAGTTCCGGCCCATTCGCCTGTTTGCCGAACGTGAGGCTGAAAACTTCAGGGCAAAGGCTGGAACCACCCATTCCCAAGAGCACGAAATGAGTGAAGCCGTCTTCTGCGATCTCCGCCGACAGAGCTTTAAATTTCGAGACGTTTGCCAACTGCTGGCCGACGATATCGAGCCACCCAAGCCACTTCCCCTCATCCGTGTTAGTCCAGAGCGATGCGTCTTTCTTCCATAGCCGCGCAGTGGAGCCGGCACTGTCCCAGGCGGCTCGATTCTGCTTTACCGCTTTATCCAAATCGCCCGCGAGCGAATAGCTGAAGCTGCCGGTATCGTGAGTGGTCTGCACCTTAACGGAACTCATTCTGTTCAATTCCTTTCACTTTTTCGAGACGCCGCACATGGCGTTCTTCGCCGCTGAAGGTCGCCCCCAAGAATGCCTCGGCTGCATCTTCCGCCATCATCGGCCCAATGATTCGCGAGCCAAGCACCAGGACGTTCATGTCGTCGTGCTCGACGCCTTGATGCGCCGAGTAGTGGTCGTGGCACAAGCCCGCGCGAATTCCTTTATATTTATTGGCGGCAACGGAAACACCCACGCCGCTGCCGCAAACAAGAATTCCCCGCTCGGCGTTCCCCGACCGGATGTCATCGGCAACAAGAGTAGCGTAATCGGGGTAATCGTCCGGTTTGCCAGGCTCGAAGGTTCCTACATCGTGAACCGTGTGGCCAAGCTTCTTAACAAGCTCAATCAACTGCTGCTTCATGTCGTAGCCCGCATGGTCGGCGCCGATGGATATCCTCATGATGGTTTGGTCTAGATCTTCGATCGAGTTTTATTCGCGTTAGCTAAACAATAGGTTAGCTCTACGATGCCGCTTCCGGTAGTCGTGTTTTAGCCGGCAGCCCCGCGGAACACTAGAGAAGCGTTCAATCCTCCGAAAGCAAACGTATTTGAAATCGCCCATTGCAGTGGAGCCTCAAGCGGCGCAGCATGTATCACGTTAATTGCGCAAGCTGGGTCCACGCTCGAAATATTTGCAGTTGGGGGAATCAACCCATTTCCTAACGCCAGCAAAGTGACGATCGATTCTATGGCCCCCGCCGCGCCCAGCGTATGGCCATGGACCGATTTGCTTGAACTTACCGGCAGCGAATCTGCCCTATCTCCAAAGACGGCCCTGATTGCCTGGCTTTCAGTGAGATCGTTGGCGGCCGTACCGGTACCGTGTGCGTTCACGTAATCAACCTGTCCCGCGCTCAGGTTAGCATCGCGCAATGCCCATTCCATGGCTTTCACGGGTCCATGCACGCAAGGTTGTGTGATGTGGTGCGCATCTGAACTCATGCCGAATCCGGCAATCTCGCCCAGGATAGCGGCTCCTCGCGATTTGGCATGTTCCCAATCCTCCAGCACCAGCATTCCCGCGCCTTCGCCCAAGGACAAGCCTCGCCGATCAGCCGAAAAAGGCCGGCAAGCTTCGGGTGAAACCACTCGCATTGCCTCCCAGGCGCGCAGCAGGCCCTCCGCAAAGACCGCTTCGCTTCCGCCTGTTACCGCAGCCGTCACCTGACCGCTTCGCACCATCCAGAATGCCTGTCCAATGGCATGGCTTGAAGACGAACAAGCCGTGGAGATGGTATAGCAAGGACCATGGATGCCGTATTCCAGCGAGATGCGGCTAGCGCCCGCATTCGACATTGTTCGCGGGATGGTGAGCGGCGCCACTCGTGGATTCTTTTCTACATAGAGCCGGATGTAGCCTTCTTCTTCGCTGAACTGCCCGCCCACGCTGGTACCGGTGATAACTGCTGAGCGATCGCCCAACTCGCCGGCAAACGATAAGCCGCTTTGTGTGATCGCCTCGCGTGCCGCCACCGTTGCCAGCAGCGCGAAGCGCTCCAGCATAAGCATGTCCTTTTCCGTGAAATGCGCGGCCGGCTGAAAGTCGCGCGCCTCGGCGCCCAATCGAAACTTGTAGGCGGGCGATCCGGGATCGGCCAAGGGCCGGATACCGCATTCACCGGCGGCGATACGCGGCCAAGCTTCGCTAACGGTGTTGCCCAATGCGCAAACTAAGCCAAGGCCGGTTACGGCCACCCGGTTCAAACGGTTTCGTCCTTGGCAGACTTCCCGGCGGCATCCGCCTTCTCATCCACAAGTTTCTGCACGCCTTCCACCGTTTCCCGCACGGAGCGCAAGTTCTGCGCGCCTTCATCTGGAATCTCGATGCCGAACTCGTTTTCAAGGGCGAAAACCAGATTTATGCCGTCCAACGAATCGATTTTCAGCTCCTCAAAGGTGCTGTCGAGCGTAATTGACTCTAAAGGAATTCGCTGCGCCTTGGCGATTACAGCTATCACTTTTGTGCTCAGTTCGCTCTCTACCAGGTCCGGCATGTATCGAGATTAAATCATAACTCCAAGCTTTTCAGACAGGCTCTGCCCGACAACTCCTAGTACAAATTCTGGCAAAATGGGTATCGGCCTTGCACCAGCTTCACTTATTGCAGCATTTCGATTACGTCTACGTTCTGGACGGCGGGTGCATCGTCGCCGAAGGTTCGCTCGAACACCTGCGCGTGAATAGCACGGCGTTCCAAGAGCTTTGGCGGCATCAGGAAGAGAAAAAAGGCGCGCTGCTGTTCGAGGCCGCTTAACCAGTACGGAAATAAGAGTGCCGGACGCTAAGGCAGGGGCGCCCGGCTGATCTCTTTCGTTCACAAACGGCGATTAGGTTGCCGTTAAACCGCCGCGTAGGGGATACGCGACAGACACTTAACCGAGAAGTCCACCGTGTCCCAGGCAGGCAATTTCCCAGCCGGAAATACGGTACTTAGCAAACATAGGGGGAAGCACCAAGTCGAGAATATTGGGCTTTGCAGAGCGGAAACAGCAAGGCGCCGAAACGATCGGCACATCGTCTTTATAACCAAGCAACATCAGATTCCCCGGTTCCACCGGAGCAAGGAAACGTTCTATATGCGCGCCCAGCCGAATCATGGCGCGCCCAATCACATCTTCGGGACCGGCCGGGGCGGTTGTGGAAGCGACTAGAATCACAGCCGGTTTCGTGCGAAGCAGATGCTGCAAAGCGCGTACCACTTGTTCTTCGTCTTCCACGGTGGAGAGCGCATAACGCAGGTTTCCGCCGAAGCGTTCCACGCGCGTCCGTACGACGTTTTCAAAAAGCGTGCGGGCACGGTCTCCGTGAACCGGATCTGTATAAAGTACGCCTACGCCTGGATCGCGGATCGGCCTGGCCTGCAAAATCGCGCCACGCTCGGCCAAAATCGAGAGCACGGCTTCCAATTGCGACTGCGCCACGGCAAACGGCGCGCTCTTAATCGTCGCTATTCGTTCGCCGGCCCGCACATACCGGTAGTTCAGCACGGTGGCAATCACGACGCTGGCCGTGCAATTGATTTGCTTCAGCAGCTCATCGTCCACCAGCGCGCAGGAATCGGCGGTCGCTATCAGATTGGCGCGCCCACCCGCGGCCAGCCTGATCTCAACCGAGCCGCAGCACATTGCTTCGGCCACCGCCATCACCGCCTCGTCCTCTCCTATTTCGCCGTCTTCGAGTTCGGTAACCCAGACCTGCCGCATTCCTTCTGTTTCAAGCAAGCGGATATCTTCATCGCTCAACACATGGCCCTTTGCCAGAAGTTTCCTGCCGCCCGGTCTGAAAATTGTGCAGCAGAGAATTCGTCCGGCGGAGCCCTGTACATCAACTGTTAGCGCTCGCATTCGTTTCTGTACCCCCTTCAAAAGCCAGCCAAGTACTAAAACGGCTGTGGTACTGAGTATACTGGTACTTTTCGATAGAACGCCAGTAAAAAATTCAGTAAAATGAACTTTTTACATCAAATAACTTAGATTTGCTAAAGCTTCTCCTAGTGAGACCACTAGTTTATTAGCGGTATGTAACAGGCGCGACGGTCGGAATTTGAATCAGTCCGAGCGTCCTAGTACCTTCGGCGGCATCGAAGTTTGGCCCAAAAGCGATTGGTCTCAACCTTTTAAGAACCGCAATCTCATCGCAGTTTTGGAATTTCGGACAGCGCAGGCAATCTTTCCAAGCCTTCAGAGGAAGTTCGCCCCGCTCAACCTCGCTGAAACCGAGTTTTTCAAAAAATCCCAGGGCGTAAGTGAACGCAAATATCGCTCCAAGATCGTTCTCGCTGGCTTCCTGCTCCAAAGCCTGAACCACGGCCCGTCCCACGCCATGTTCCTTCATTTCAGGACGTACCGCCAAAGACCGCACTTCCGCCGTGGCCGGAGTATAGAAGTGCAGCGCTCCGCAACCCAGCAGAACATCGCCGTCGTAAGCCACCGAGAAATCGCGGATGTTTTCCGACATCTCAAATTCAGTGCGCGGCAGCATAATGCCGTTCGCCGCATAGCCGTTGATCAACTCCAGCACCTTCGGAATGTCGCGCATAGCGGCCTTTCGAACCGCCACCTTCACTTTTGTACCCGTCATGCTGACTGCCTGCTGAGAACACCTTCTAGCGTTATGCGCGTGCCAAATTCTTCGCCGGTTAACAAGCGCTCGCAAACGTCCGACTCCTGCCCAGAAGCGATGACCACCTCCTGTAATCCGCCCTCCAACGACCATACCGCCGACTCCAATTTCGCCTGCATGCCGCCGTGTGCGACGCCAGAGGAGACCAGCGCTTTCACGTCGTCATTCGATAGGCTGCTTAGAACCCTGCCCGCTCCATCTTTGACACCAGGCACGTCGGTGAGGAACAGCAATCGATCGGCTCGCCATCCTAACGCGCAGGACACCGCCATCTGGTCGGCATTGACGTTGTAGATATGGCCCATTCCATCCCCTGCAATGCACGCCACTAGCGGCAGGTAGCCAGCCGCTACCAATAGATCCAACAGTTTTCCATCGGTCGCCTGAGGCTTGCCCGCGAACTGCAATTCGCTATTGATCGGTACCGCGGTAGTAAGCGATCCATCTACACCGGACAATCCCACCGCTGGCTGCCCGGCTGCGCACACTGCGGCTGCCAGCTGCTTATTTACGCTGCCGGCGATCACCTTGCTCACCGCATCAATCACCTTTTCATCGGAAATTCGCAGCCCGTTTACAAACCGGCTCTCAACGCCGCGCTCTTCCAAAAACCGGGTCACCTGTTTGCCGCCGCCGTGTACCACCACCAGTTCGACCTTCTTCGCCACGGAAGCCAGTTGCCTGGCGATGTCGGCGCGCTTGGCTGCGTCGTCCAACAACGTGCCGCCCACTTTGATCAGAAGCTTCACAGCAGCGCCTCAGTCTCGTTGTAACCCAGCATCAGGTTCATGTTCTGCACCGCCTGCCCGGCCGCGCCCTTCACCAGATTGTCTTCCGCTGCCACAATAATGGTGCGCTGGCTTTCGGCATCGAAAACGAACCCGATATCGCAGAAATTCGTATGCTGCACCGCCCTCAAATCGGGCACTTTCCCCGGCGCATAAAGCCGCACAAACGGCTCATTCTCATAAAACTCTTCGTACACGGCCAGCAAGTCCACCGCTTTTTCAATGCGCTGGGTCCGCAAATAAATTGTTTCCAGAATGCCGCGCTCAACCGGCAATAGGTGAGCGGTGAAGGTAAATTCGCGCTCGCCCAGCACCGAATTCTGCAGCACTTCCGGAATGTGCCGGTGCTCGCCGATTCCATAGGCGCTGAAATTTTCGGTTACTTCACAAAAACTGGTCTTCAGCGAAGGCTTGCGCCCCGCGCCGCTCACGCCTGATTTGGCATCGCAAATAATTCCCCGTCCGCGGTCCACTACTTGCGCGTCCAGCAGCGGCTTAATCGCTAGATTTGCCGCTGTGGGATAGCAGCCCGGATTCGCCACCAGCCGCGCGCCGCGAATCTTGTCGCGGTAAAACTCCGGCAGTCCATAAACCGCTTCCGCCAGCAGCTCCGGCGCGGTATGGCGCTCTTTGTACCAGCGCGAATATGTTTCCGCATCCCGCAGGCGAAACGCCCCGCTCAAGTCGATTACCTTGGCGCCGCCCCCCAACAGCCAGGTCGCAAGCTCGATGGATACCTCCGCCGGTGTCGCCAGGAAAACCAGATCGATACCTTCTTGCTTCAAAGCGTCTGGCGTCGCGGGGATTGTCGTTGGCGGCCTGTGTCCCAATGGCTGCGGGCGCGACTCGGAATCGGAGCGGTGTTCCAGCAGGAACAAATCCACCTGCGGATGGCGCGCCAGTATGCGGGCTAACTCAGCTCCGCTGTAGCCCCGGAATCCAACGACACCCACATTGTGCCGTTTTGAATTATTATTCACTCTAATGAATAATTATACTATAACTGCTCGCTGGTCGAGCGCGCCGCGAGTTCGCCGATAATCGGCAAGCTCACCTGTTCCTGGTGCGAAGCCTTTATCAGCAGGTAAATCCAGCACCCAATTAGCGCAGCCTCCAGCAGATGCTGTATGCCCCGCGTCGGAGCCCACCAAAGAAGCACCGGCACCGCCGAAGAAACGATCAGCCACGCCACAAACAAGTACACCGATTGGAACGCATTGAACCGCACCCGCTGATTGGCCCTGAACCTCTGCGATGCCAGAAATACAATGGCGGGAATTGCGCCGAACACGGGGATGTAGCAGAGTACAGTGGCGGTCCGCTCATGAATGCCATCCAGAAAATCGCCCCCTGCTGGCGGCGGTACCGCGCGCCGAGGCTGCTTCGCTCCGCACTTTGTGCAGTAAGAAGCGCTCGCGTCGATGGCGGTTCCGCAACTGGTACAAAAGGGCAACTCTTCGGCCTCCGATTCGTTATATCAAGATTACGTAGTGATTGGATGAGATGTTCCGGCGCTAATTACGATACGCAAGATGTCCTGTCCGTAATTCTGGACAATCAACGCGCCTACGCCGGGAATTGCCAGGAGCTCGCGGTCTGCCCCGGGCCGCGCGGCGGCAATTTCGCGTACCACCTGATTATTCAAGATGCAGTAGGCCGGAATCCCACGCTTCTTGGCCTCGCCTGTGCGCCAAAGTTTCAATGCGTCCTCAATGCGCTGGCTCTCTGGATTGTCGAGTTTCTCAACTTTTGGAACAGCTTTCAACCCGGCGCTCTTCTTGGTTGTCCTTTTGGGCTTGGCATTCCACTCCTCCTTCATGAGGAACGGTGGGAACGCACTCTCCTCCATCTTGGCCGCCGCCGGAACCAGCCGCACAATGCGGTAAGGAATTTGCTTGCCGTCTTTTTCGAAGGTGGCGTCCTGCTGCTGCAATACTCCGGCGCGCGCCATCGCCGCCAGGAATTCTTCAAATTCGTTGCGCGTTGCTTCTCCCAGCGGAAACATTTCCGTGTAGAGCTTTCCAGTTGCCTTCGGGCCGCCTAGCTTCAGCGTTTTGGCAATGCGCAGAATGCGCGCCCGCTCCGTTCCGCTCGCCGGACGAAACTTCTGAGCCACGCATTCGTCGGGCGCGCAAAAATCACAAACGCCGCACACTGCCTGTCCATCCGCTAAATCGCCAAAATGCCGGACCAAGCGGCACATGCGGCAACCCGGCCCGCGCGCGTACCCTATCATCGCTTCTAACTGGGCCGCTTTCTGATCGAATTGCGCCACGTAGCTCTTGCGCCATCCGGGAAGGCCCAGGCTGATGTTTTCGTAATCGAGAACCGCGCCGCGGTGAATCCAAAGTTTCTCCACCACCGTGCTGAAAAGGTCTGCCTCCATCCGCAATTCGGCCATCAACGCTTCCCGCTTCACCGGCTCACTCTTCAGCTTCTTATAGACATCGTCCAGAATCTCCACGTCCGGATAATCCTGCTCAAAGAAGAAATCGTGCGTTCGCCGGTCGGCGTACGATTGCAGCAGAATCGCCCGGCTCGGCGCGCCGTCGCGTCCCGCGCGCCCAATTTCCTGATAATAGCGCTCCACGCTGCCCGGCAGCGCCGTGTGAATCACCGTGCGCACATTCGGCTTATCGATGCCCATGCCGAACGCAATGGTCGCCACCATGAGGTCAATCTTGCCGGCCAGAAAATCGTCCTGCACAAGGCTCCGCCGATGCGTGTTGAGGCCCGCGTGGTACGCCGCGGGCTTGCATAAATCGGCAAGCTCCATTGCTAGCTCTTCCGTCTGCCGTCGGTTCGGCGTGTAAATAATGGCCGGTCTGTTCGCTTCGTTCGCAAGCACCTCGCGCAGCAGGGCGAAGCGTTCCGCTGGACCAATATCCACCACCTCGATGCCGATGTTCTTCCGCCGGAACCCTTGTATGAATCGCGCCGGCTGAATCAACCCGAGTTGCTTTTCAATGTCCGCCTGCACGCTAGGCGTTGCCGTGGCGGTAAGGGCGATCACGGCCGCCGGCCGCAGCATCGGCAGATACTGCCCGAGCATTCGGTAATCGGGCCGGAAATCGTGCCCCCATTGCGAAATGCAGTGCGCCTCATCCACCGCTACCAGCACTGGCTTGCGCTTGGCCAGCATCTCCGGAAACCCAGTTACGCTCAAACGCTCAGGCGCAATGTAGAGGAAATTCAACTTACCCGCCAGATAATCGAAGCAAGCCTGCCGAGATTCCTGCCGTTCGCGCCCCGAATGAATCCGCGCCACCGAAAAGCCCAACTCCGCCAGTTTCGCCACCTGGTCTTCCATCAACGCAATCAGCGGACTGATCACCAGCGTAGTTCCCTTTAGCGCAATCCCCGGCAATTGATAGCAAAGCGACTTCCCGGAACCAGTCGGCATCACCAGCACCACGTCTTTCCCTGCCACCGCCGCTTGGCAAACCGCTTCCTGGCTGGGCCGGAACGTTTTGAACCCGAAGGTGCTTTCTAATATGGCGTTCAGACTCTGATTCATTCGCGAGAGTTGAGGCGCATCACTGCGCCTCTAACCTTATCTTAGAAAGTGCGGCGAACAGCTACAAGAGTGAACCCTTTTACGCAGCCGAAGCGAGCCCTGCGGGATCAAGAACGGTTATGTCCTGGTAGCGGGCGAAATCTCTCGTGTTGAAAGTAAGAATAGTGTGGATCCCATGCACGCGCATGGCGGCGACGATCCGCGCGTCATGCGTATTTTTGCCCGAAATCCTGTGAGCTCTCACGAGCATCTCCCACTCATCGAATAGTGGAATTTCTAGCAACAGAGTCCAGAACTTTTTAATTTGATCAACCTCATTTGCTGCTTGTTCAACCGTCAAACCTAGTCCATTTTCGTCGAACGGGCGAGTTGCGGCAGCCCACAACTCGTACAGATTTTGTGAGACGACAACAAGCACTTCATTACGTTTTCGGAGGATATCCACCCCTCGTTCCGCTACTTGACAATGGGGATGATGAGGCTGGAGCAGCCGAAGAAGAATGTTGCTGTCCGTAAGGATTGCCATTTACAGGCCGCGAATACCGTAAATGGAGTCTCGACTGATGGCGTCGTCCGAAAGCAAAGGCGTAGTAGTCGGGTGGCTGTGCACCCATGCGTGGAATTCCTTCAACCATTGCTCAACGTCCGTGGGTGCCCCGTCGGCTAGGTGCGCGTCCAACCGCTGCCGGATCGTTTCCACGCCAACTTCCACAACCTCGTCGGCGGCTCTTATCAATCCGGCTTCAATCGCCCGTCCGATCAGCTGCTCCTGGTCCGGTCTGACCTCAATCTTCATATTTCTATTGTGTACCGCAGCGTTATCTTAGAAGTTTGCCATCACCATCGCGACTTTCCGCGGCAGCGTTCCTGCTGGCCTCGGTCGTGTCTCTACGGGCAGACCCCAATCCGCTGGTATGCGCCCGTTGCCATCCCAAAGAAGTAGCCGCTTACGCTGAGACTGGCATGGCACGATCGTTATTCGCCGTCTCCAATGCGCCCAGCGTGCCCGGCGGCGCATTTCTGCACGCCGCCTCCGGCACAAAGTTCACGATTCAAACCAGCGCTTCCGGCATGCTGCAGAGCATGCAGTGGAAGAGCGAATCCGCCGAACACCGCGTCGCCTTCGTCATCGGTTCGGGCAATCACGCCTTCGGCTATCTCATCCAAACCGGCGATCACATGTTTCAATCGCCGCTCTCGTACTACACCAAGCGCCGGCTATGGGACGTGGCGCCCGGATATGAGAACAACCCGCACCCCGATTTTTCGCGCCCCATTAGCCTGGAATGCCTGCTCTGCCACTCCGGCCGCCCTCTGCCCATCGCCAACACCGTGAACAGCTACCAGCCCGCCGTATTCGCTTCTCTCGCCATCACCTGCGAGCGCTGCCATGGCTCGGCGGAAGAGCATCTCAAAAAGCCCGTTTCCGGCTCAATCGTCAACCCCGCCAAGCTGAGCGGCAGCGAGCGCGACAGCATCTGCGAGCAGTGCCACCTGAAAGGCGAGTCGCGCATTCCCAACCCCGGCAAACAGCTCTCCGATTTTCATCCCGGCCAGCGCGCCGAAGATGTTTTCACCACTTTTGTCGCCTCGCGCCCCGACGGCAAGAACATCAAAGTCGTCAGCCACGTCGAACAATTGGCGCGCAGCATGTGCTCCCGTCAAAGCGCCGGCAAGCTCTGGTGCGGCACCTGTCACAATCCGCATCAGAAGCCCGTTCAAGCCGCCGAATACTACCGCGCCCGCTGCTTAACCTGTCACGCGGCAACCCTGGAAGCCGCACACGCCGCGCCAGGACGCGACTGCATCGCATGTCACATGCCCCGCCAGCAGGCGTCCGACGGAGGCCACACCGTTTTCACCGATCACCGCATCGTCCGCAATCCCGCCCAGGACACTCCGTTTGAGGAGCCCGCCACTCTCATCGCTTGGCGTCCACCCTCTGATCCATCGCTGCAGCGCCGCAATATGGCGCTTGCCCTCGCTTCAGTCGGCATCGAGCGGCAGTCGGTCGATTTGATGAACCGAAGCTTGCAGATGCTCACCTTCGTCGAACGCGAATTCCCCAGCGATCCCCCTGTGCTCTTTCGAACCGGGTCGCTCCTGCTCGCCGCGCATCAATATCCGCAGGCGCTCGATCATTTTGAACGCTTGACGGCAATCGAGCCGGATTCCGCCGAAGCGCACATTAACCTGGCGGCCGTCTTGATTCGCCTGAATCGTCAGCCTGAGGCCATCCAGCATCTGGAAAAGGCCGTGTCGCTCGATCCGCTGCTGCACGCCGCAGTTAATCTCTTATCGGCTCTTTACCGTCAACAGGGTCAGCCCGCCAAGGCCGGCGAACTGCAGACCAATTACCGCCGCACCATGGGAATCACCGCGCTTCCTCCAAAGTAGTGTACTTATTCGCAGATGCGTCGCCGCAAAACCCGCAGCCGTTTCTGCAAATTCGATTCCGTCGTCGTCATCGCCCAAATTGAACCCGCTAAAAGAACGGCGGCAATTATTGGATGATAATTATTGCGAAGCAGCATGCGCCATTCACTTCTTAGTCTCTTATTACTCGCTATCCTCACGCCATCAAATCTGCGCGCGCAGGGCGAAGACGATCCGCGCGTCGAGAAACTCTACAACGAAGCCCACGAACAGCAGCAGCGGGGCGATGTAAACGCGGCGATCGCCAGCTACGAAGCCATTTTGAAAATCGCTCCCAAGCTGGGGCCCGCGTATAACAATTTGGGCGCCTTATATTTCCGCCGGCAGGATTATCCCAAAGCCGCCTCCACTCTGGAACAAGGCTTGAAGGTCAGCCCAGGCATGCCTTCCGCCTCTGCGCTGCTCGGCATTTCGCTCTTTCAAATGGCCGAATATGCCCAGGCCCGTCCACGCCTCGAAGCCGCCTTGAAAGCCAATCCGCGCGACAACAACGCGCAGATGTACTTGGCCAAAGATCTTCTAAAGCTGGGCGACCCCGCTGCGGCCGCCGCGCAATTGCAGCACCTGGGTGAACGCGATCCCAAGAATCAGGAAGTCTTCTACCTGCTTGCCAAGACTTACATGCAGCTTTCCGAAAACGCCTTTGCGCATATGAACGCCATCGACCCGAATTCCGTTCTATCCCATCAACTGTCGGCCGAAGTGATGGAGAGTATGAACAACTACGACGGCGCAGTGGTGGAACTTAAGAAGGCCGTGGAACTCGCGCCCAACCAGCCCGGCAATCACTACAAACTGGGCGACGCTTACTTCAGCCAGTCACAATGGGACTCTGCCGCTGAAGAGTTCAATGCCGAGCTAGCCGTCAACCCATCGAACTGCGCCGCCTATTGGAAGTCGGGCAGCGTCATTCTTCAGAAGAATGGTGATTCCAATGAAGCCTTCAACCAGATCGACAAAGCTCTTTCCCTTTGTCCCAACTTGGCGGACGCCCGCCCCGACCGCGCCCGCGCACTGATTAAGCTCGACCGCAACCAGGACGCCGCTGTCGATCTACTGATGGCGGAAAAAGCAAATCCTGCGGAACCCGGCATTCACTTCCTGCTTGCCAAGGTTTACCGCGCCTTGGGACGCGCAGAGGAGTCGGCCGCCGAGATGAAAACTTTCAGCAAGTTAGACGAAGAGGCCCGCGCGGCAACTGCCGAGCAGGCCCAGGAGGTAATCAAGAACAAACAAGCAGCGCACTGAATGAAACTGCCGCTTTAGAACCTAATTTCTATGTGGCCTTGCCCTTGTCTTGGGGAGTTGTTCTGACTATTAATCACCTTGCCGAAGTTGCTATCGGTTAGAGTCGTATCCGGACCTCCGAAGATAACCCTATTCATAGCGTTGAAATACTCAATTTCAAGTTTTAACTTTACCTTTTCGCCCAGTGGGAAATACTTCGCGAGCGCAATATTTTCGTTGAACTGGAAGGGCGTGCGAACACCGGAAAGATAGCGGGGTTCATTACCAATGGCCCAAAGGCCCGGATTGCTGAAAGCCGCAGCATTCAACACCGGCAGGCCCTTATAGACATTGCTGTTGTAGTCGAACTCCTGAGTAACGCCGGGAACCAGATTAGGCCGATTCCCGGTGCCATTTCCAAGCGGGTTGCCTGGAACATTGATCTGTAGCGGGAATCCAGTCGCGTACGTGAGCAGTGGACTGATCTGCCAGCCGCCCAACACGACATTAGCGACGCCGCCCTGGTTCATGAAACGTTTCCCCTTGCCGAAAGGCAGCTCATACGTTCCAGCAATGCTTATGGCATTAGTCTGATCGTTATTATCGATTGACCATTCCGATTTCTGATTGTCCTTATTCAGCGAAGCGGATGCGAAAGAGGTAAAGCCCGAATTGGTGTTCGACATCATTTTGGACAAGTTGTAGGAGACCAGGAAACTAAGTCCCTGTGTATAGCGTTTCTCCACCTGGATCTGCATGGCGTTGTACAGCGCCGAGCCAGTCTCATCGAAATTGTTGAAGATGCTGGCGAACTGCGGATAGGGACGCAGGGCCTGCAACACAGTAGCGCTGGAGCCGTACTGATTGACGAAATTCGGATAAGGACTCCTTATTCCCGCTGCAATTGCTTGCGGCGAGGTGACCAGGTCGCCCAGAGTCGTACCCAGCGAGAGGTAACGGGGGTCGATCTGGTTAATGGGATTCAACTGAGAGGGCAACCTGTTCCCGCGGTTACCTGTATAGTTCGCGCTTAGGAACATTTGGCTCGGCAGCTCGCGTTGTATTCCGACGTTCCAAACTATGTCGTAAGGAGCCACGCCGTCTTTCTTTGGGTCGAAGGCATCGATGGAAGTCCCGACACCGAGCGTCGGACTGAAGGGCGTGAGAGCAGGGGTAGGCAGTGTGCCGGTATCCCATAAGCCGAAGCCCGGTGCCGCTGAACCCGTGGAAGGCTGGGTGAATGAACCGGTAAGCAAGTTACCGAAGTTAACAGCTACCTTGCTGGTGCCGTATTCATAGGCTCCGCCGTCAAGGAAGTTCATGGACATTCCTCCCTGCAGAACGGTTTTGCTGCTCAATTGATACGAGAATCCGCCACGTGGGCTGAAGTGATCGTACTTAATGGACGCGCGATCAATACCAGCACACCCGGTGCAAGTACCGAATTTGGTTGCCGCACCCAAAAGTCCGCCCGCTGCCGGGTTAGGAATTGTGGAATCGAAGTAAACGATATTATTTCCAATTGCCGTGAATGGCACCATGATGTCCCAACGTACGCCGACGTTAAAGGTCAGCTTTGGACTCCATTTGATGTCGTCCTGAACGTACATCGAAAAGTCGCGGTTGCGAAGCCGCAGTTCCTGTGATCCAGTGCGGTTTGCGCTGTCGACCTGACCGAGCATGAAACTGGCAAACGAGTTACCTGTGCTGCTCAGATTGTTCGGATCGGCAGTTGTATTGTTGCTGAAGTTAAAGTTACCCGCGCACTGTTGGCATTCGTTATCGTCCTGATAGGTCCTGCGGTACTCAAGTCCGATGTTGAAGGTATTTTTTCCGTGGATCCAAAGGTAGTTGTTGACTAAAACAGTTCCCAACTTGCGGTTGATGGAGTTGGTGTTCGAAGTGCCGAAGTTATTTGGCGATAAATCGCCAGAGAAATTAATACCCGGAACGATGGGTGTTCCGGGCGCAGCCGGAAAATTGGGCGTAGCCGTTTGACGAAATGGAATTTGGAAATTCAGCTCACCCAGCCAACTTGCCCCAGCGGTTATCACCAAATGGGGCGTGACGGCATTAGCATAGTTGACGACGAACACCGTGCCGAGATCGGGAAAGTAGGTATAGTTGTTCAACGGATTCGCCGCTGGAAGATCGTTGCCGCCGTAGGATGTTTGCTTGTCGCGCCATCCCGTAAAGTGAATAGATTGCTTGTCGGTTATGGTGTGGTCAATCGTGAAACCCCAAGGATTCTGCCTTACAGGGATCGAACCTTCTAGGTTGTACGCGTTGCTTGTCAAGCCAGAAAGCGCGGGATTCGGCAGGTACTGCAAGAGACTGACCGACAGCGGGCTGAGGCACGTTGTCGGAATAATGTTGCCTTTGAACGGAGTGCCGGGAGTGTTTCCATTGGCGCTGCATCCGCTGGTAGCGGGATTCCAGATAGCGCGGCCCAGACCGCTGAAATCGCCTTGCTTCTCCGCCGCGGTTGGCAAGGTGAAGGTCCCGCCCTGGCTTTGATTCTGCCGGTACCACTCGAAGGAAGCGTGGAAGAAGGTCCGGTTCTTGCCGTGGTAGAGATGCGGGATGATCACGGGTCCACCAACGGTGAAACCGTAGTTGTTTTCTCTATCAATGGGAACCGTAGCATTCACTGCACCGCGGGCGTCAAAGAAGTTGTTACGGATAATCTCAAATGCGTCACCGTGAAGCTGATTCGTTCCAGAAGCTGTGTGATAAGTCACAACGCCTTGCGCCAAACCATATTGCGCTGAGAACGACGAACGCAGGACGTTAAATTCGTTCACCTGCTCGAAAGGAGGGTTCCAGATTGTTTGGAAACCTTGCGTCTCCGATTGTGCCATCGGCACGCCGTTGAAGACAACTTCGCTTTCGAAATCGACACCACCGTTGATTCGTTTGCTAAAGCCACTGCCCGTTACTCCGGGGGCCAGAAATACAAACTGATCGATCTGCCGTCCGCGTCCTCCGGAGATCTGGTTCGGGAGTTCCTGCACGACTTTGTTTTCAATCGTCGTATTAAGGTCGGGCTGCGTGGTGTCTAGGGCAATAGCACTCTCTGTAACCTGGACTGTCTGGGTTGTATTGCCGGTTTGAAGCTGGATATCCACCGTCGCAGTGTGAGCGGTTTCAACGCCGACACCGTTGTGGACGGACGCGTTAAATCCGCTTGCTTCAGCTTTGACCGTGTACGTGCCTGGCAGCAGGTCAGTCACTGTGTAGGTGCCGGCAGAAGTTGTTTCCGCCGTTTTGGACACATTGGTGGCATCGTTTGTAATTGTGATTTTGGCGTTAGGTACCACACCGCCGGAAGCATCGATAACAGTGCCGGTCATTCCGCTAAGCGCTTGCGCGTTTAGCTTCGGCGAATAAGTCAGGAGCCCAAGAAGCAATACGAGTGAAGCGCTCGCAATAGAGCCTCTCAAGACACGGGAATACCTTGCAGACAAAAGTCTCATCAAAACCTCTCACTTGGACGATCAGATACGCGGACTAGTAGTAGACCTTGAGTAGAGTCTACATTAACCGTATTACCTAGGTCAAGGAAAAGAAGCGATTAGCAAACCCGACATATGAAAACGAAAGTACGGCGTGGGCGAAAATCCCGAAGTCGCGACGTCTGAATCATCCTCTGATAGGATCGTCTCGATGCGAACCGCTTTGCTGAGCGTATTGTGCGCTGGATTATGTGCCGGGTGCTTGAGTGCCGCGGAGAAGGCGCTCGAGATTTACTTTATAGATGTTGAGGGGGGCCAGTCGACGCTCTTTCGTGACTCCTGGGGGGCAGTCGCTCTTAATCGACACCGGTTGGGGATACAACGCTTATCGCGATGCGAACCGCATCGCGGCGGTTGCCAAGCACGCCAAGATCAAGAAAATCGATTACGTCCTGATCACCCACTACCACTCCGATCACGTGGGCGGGGTTCCGCAGCTAGTGAAGAAAATTCCGGTCGAGAATTTTGTCGATCATGGTGAAAATCGCGAAGAGTCGAAAGCAACGAAGACGTTGTACTCCGAGTACGTGGCCGCGGTCGACGGCACAAACCGCATCACCGCCAAACCCGGCGACACGATTCCCATTAAAGGCATGCAAGTGACAGTGGTATCGGCCGACGGCAATGTTTTGGCGCAAGCCCTGCCGGGCGCAGGCGGCGAGAACAAAGCTTGCGCGGCGGTCCCAAAGAAAGAGCCGGATCCGAGCGAAAACGCGCGCTCAACGGGCGTGGAGATCAATTTCGGCAAACTGCGCATCGTTGACTTGGGCGACCTCACGTGGAACAAGGAACTCGAATTAATGTGCCCCGAAAATAAGCTGGGCCATGCCGATATCTACATCGCTTCGCATCACGGAATCGATCAAAGCAATAGCCCGGCGCTGGTCCACGCGCTCCATCCGCGCGTCGCCATTATCGACAACGGTTCGAAAAAAGGCGGCTCGCCGAGCGCTTGGGACGTAATCAAATCCTCGCCGGGCCTGGAAGACATCTGGCAACTGCACTTCGCCGACGCGGGTGGCTCCGAACACAATGCCGCAGACCCGTTCATAGCTAATGTGACTGAAGCCGACACCGGACTCAATCTACACCTAACAGCCCATGAAGATGGGAGTTTCGAAATATTCAATACCCGCAATAAATACCAAAAGGCCTATCCGGCTGGTCGGTAATCAGCCGAAGAAGTCGCGTACTTTTTCAAAAACGGTCTTTTCACGGGGCACGTTTTCAATGGGTAATATCGCCGCGAGTTGCTCGAATAGCCTGCGCTGATCGCGGGTGAGTTTCTTAGGCACCAGCACGTCCAGATGAACGTATAAATCGCCTCGCGCACGGCTGTTGAGAACCGGTACGCCCAAATTGCGAACGCGGAATTGAGCGCCGGGCTGAGTGCCCTCGGGTACTAAAATCTGCTGAGTACCATCGAACGTTTCGATCTCGATTTCAGCGCCCAGAACCGCTTGTGCAAGGTTGATGGGAAGAGTGCAATGCAGGTCGTTGTCGCGGCGCTCGAAGATCGGGTGCTCATGCACCTTGATCACGACGTAGAGGTCGCCTGGTTGAGCGCCCGCGGGCCCAGGATTACCTTCGCCCGCCAGCCGTAAGCGCGTTCCGTTGTCGACGCCCGCCGGGATGTTCACTTTCAGCTTCTTTTCAACCTTGTTGAAGCCCTCGCCCCGGCACTGCGGACACATCTGCCGGATCAGTTTGCCGCGCCCGCCGCAACTCGGACAAGTTTTGCGGATGGAGAGGAAACCTTGTTGAAAAATCGCTTCGCCGCGGCCATTGCAAACCGTGCAGGTAATCAGCCCGCCGTTAGGCTCGGCGCCCGACCCATGGCATTTGGCGCAGGCTTCCATGCGGGGAATGAGCAAATCGGCCGAAAGACCGCGCATGGAATCTTCAAAACTAACCTCGAGATCGTAGCGAATATCCTCGCCACGAACCACTCGCGAACGCCTTCCGCCACGCTGGCCGAAAATGTCACCGAGCCCGAAGAGGTCGCCTAAAATGTCGCCAAAGTCGGCGAACGCGGCATCGTCGAAGCCAGGAGCCGCCGCGCCGTTCACGCCTTGGTGGCCATAGCGGTCATAAGCCGCGCGCTTTTGCGGGTCGCTGAGAATAGCGTAGGCTTCGGCTGCTTCCTTGAACTTTTCTTCGGCTACGTGGTCGCCCGGATTGCGGTCTGGGTGGAATTGCAGCGCCAGTTTGCGGTATGCACCCTTGAGCACCAGGTCGTCGCAATCGCGACCGACGCTCAGCACTTCATAATAATCGCGTTTAGCGACACTCATCTACGTACAAAACCCCTTCTACCATCAATGCGCTCAGCGGTTTACCGATTGACCGCAACCTTCACCATGGCAGGCCGAAGCAAACGGCCTTTAAAGTAATATCCGCGTTGATATTCTTCGAGGATCGTCTCATCCAAATGGTCCTTTGTATCAACCATTTCCACAGCGTGGTGTATGTGCGGATTGAATACCGGCACGTCGGAAGAGATCGGCTCAAGTCCGAGCTTTTTCAACGCTTCGTAAAGCCGCTGATAGATCAATTCCATGCCCCGGGTGTACTCCTTGTCGGGGCCTTCGTTTTTGAGCGCACGTTCAAAATCGTCCAGGATGGGCAGCAGAGCCTTAACCGTATCCATGGCGGCAAACTCAAGCAGTTCACCACGTTCCCGTTCGCTGCGCCGCCGGTAATTCTCGAATTCCGCCTGGCGGCGCTGCAGCAGATCCTGGAATTCAGTTTTCTCCTTGATCAGGCGATCACGCTCCGAAACCGGCTCAACGGGCGCGGCAACCGGCGTTGGAATGCCGTTTCCCGCGCTTTCTGAATGCTCGACGGGGCGGTCGGGCGTTGACTGGGTATATTCCTCGTTTGGGTCGTTCTCAGCTGGCATGGAGTTTGATCGGATAAAAGAAGAGTGGTCGGCAGACCCTCTCTAAAAGCCGGATTCTCTTCTTCTTTAGGGTAGCAGGATTAGCGGCCGCGTGACGCGGCTTTGGCCACTGGGGTGTCAATGGGCGTGGGCGGCACAGGCGGGGGAGCTTCGGCTTCACTGGAGCGCGTAAGGCCGAGGGTCTTGCGAAGCTCGACATCGATGCGGGTACGAATGTCGGGGTTGTCTTTGAGGAACTGGCGGGCATTCTCGCGGCCTTGGCCGATGCGTTCGCCTTTGTAGCTGAACCACGAGCCGCTTTTCTCAACGACGTTATGAGCGGCGCCCAGATCGAGCAGATCGCCTTCGCGCGAGACGCCTTCGCCGTAGATAATGTCGAACTCAGCCTCACGGAACGGGGCCGCTACTTTGTTCTTTACGACCTTGATTTTGGTGCGGTTGCCGGTAACGGTTTCGCCATCTTTGATGGCAGCAACGCGGCGAATATCGAGGCGAACGGACGAATAGAACTTCAGCGCGCGGCCGCCAGTTGTAGTCTCGGGGTTGCCGAACATAACGCCGATTTTTTCGCGGATTTGGTTGATAAAGATCAAGCAGGTGTTGGACTTCGAGACGACGCCGGTAAGTTTCCGCATGGCTTGAGACATGAGGCGCGCCTGGAGCCCCATGTGCGAATCGCCCATTTCACCATCGAGTTCGGCCTTGGGAACAAGAGCGGCGACGGAGTCGACAACCAGCACGTCGATAGAGCCGGAGATGATTAGCGCGGCGGTGATCTCAAGCGCTTGCTCGGCAAAATCGGGCTGGGAGACAAGCAGGTTATCGGTATCTACGCCAAGTTGTTTGGCATAGATAGGATCGAGCGCATGTTCGACGTCGATGAAGGCCGCCATGCCGCCCATTTTCTGCGCTTCGGCGATGACCTGCAGCGCAATGGTGGTTTTGCCGGACGACTCAGGGCCGAAGATTTCGCATATACGGCCGCGCGGTAAACCGCCGACTCCCAAGGCATAATCGACCGAGATAGATCCGGTGGGAATAGCGGATACCGGGACAATGGCTTCCTTGGCGCCAAGGCGCAAGATGGAACCTTTACCAAACTGCTTTTCGATTTGACCAAGTGTCGCAGTCAAGGTGCGAGCGCGTTCTTTTTCGTCCATGGGAATTCCTTTCAGCGGAACAGTGGGGGAGTAACCAATATTATAGCCTCAAACAAGATGAGGAGAAGATGTTTTAAGAAAATTAGCTACCGGTAAACGCTCCCTGGCCGGTCGCGGCTCTGAATCAGGTTGTGAGGCGGCGGGCGTAGTATCCCCTACGGGCGTGTACTACGAGTTCCTTTCGATCTCTCACTTTAATTTGCACCGGGTGATAGAGTCCATCGTTCTTGATCGGGTCGGGGCGGTAAAAGAGGTTGTACTGGTGACGGAGTTCGTTGGCGATGTTTTCGAACGACTGATTCAGGTCGGACGCCTGGAACGGGAAGAACGCCACACCGCCGGTTTGTTCGGCAAAGTAACGCATGACCTTGTCGCCATCGGTCTCAATATGAGAGATGTTGGTGGAGATGGTGTAGACGACAGTGTCGGCGCGCTGTGTCATCTCAAGAGCTTGATCGCGGCTGAAATGGCTTTCGTTGTCGTCACCGTCGCTCAAGATCACCATGGCCCGGCGGTACTTGTACATGGGCTGGTCGAGCATGAGCTTTTCTTTGCACGCAAAGTAGATGGCGTCGTACAAGGCGGTACCGCCACCGGGGCGCAGATTGCGCACGGCGGTTTCGAGAACGTTCGTATCGCTGGTGAGATCGGCAGCGAGTTCAGCGGCAGTGTCGAAACTGACGACGATGGCTTTGTCCTGCGGGCGCATCACGCCATTGATGAAGTTTGTGGCGGCCTCCTGCTGGAAACGGAAGCGGTCGCGAATGCTGTTGCTGGTATCGACGAGAATAGCCAGGCGCAGAGGCAGATCGGTTTCGGCAGTGAACTCCATGATGGCCTGCGGCTTCTTGCTTTCAAAGACCGTGAAATCGTCACGCTTGAGATCGGTAACGAAGTGGCCGCGCTTATCGGTAACGGTGAAAAGCATATTGACGCGGGTGACTTCGGAGCGGATGACGGTGTCGTCGGCAGAAGGCTTGGCGGCTTCCTGCTGGGCCGCAACTGTGCGAGACGACCCCAAGCCGACGAGGGCCAGGCACGACAGAAGAAATGCTACGGACTTCATTGAGATGCATCCATTCTAGCCGTGTCAAAGCGGAGCGTTTCGAGCAACTGGGCGAGTTCAGGCGGAAGGGGGCTTTCGACAGTGATGGGCAGGCCAGTGGAGGGCGAGAGAAAGGTGAGCCGGTGGGCATGCAGAAAGAAACGGCCTAGAGAGGATGCGGGAGCGCCATAGAGGCGATCGCCAAGGATGGGGTGGTGGATGCTGGCGAGGTGGACGCGGATCTGGTGCGTGCGCCCAGTGCCGATGCGGACTTCGAGATAGCTGAAGCGCGCCCACTGTTCGAGAAGGCGGTACTGGGTGACTGCGCTGCGTCCGGTGGCGAGTTTCGTGGTCATGCGGGTGCGGCGCAAAGGATCGCGAGCAATGTTAGTGGTGATAGTGCCCTGATTCTGTTTCATGCGGCCATGGGCGAGCGCCAAATAAACTTTTTCGACTTTGCGGTCGTGAAACTGCGCGGCGAGAGATTGATGGGCCTGATCGGTTCGAGCGACAACGAGCACGCCGCTGGTTTCGCGATCGATGCGATGAACGATGCCGGGACGCAGGTCGCCATTGATGGTGGAGAGGGTTCCGAAGTGATGGAGCAGCGCGTTCACGAGAGTGCCGGAGGAATGCCCCGCCCCGGCGTGAACCACCATGCCAGCGGGCTTATCGATAACGACCACGTCGGAATCTTCGTAGAGGATGGTGAGCGCAAGATTCTCGGGCTCGGCCTTGCTGAGGGGCGCGAGATTAACGGGCGAGACGGAGATGGCTTCGCCGCCGCGCACGAGATGGGACGCGCGAGCGGATGCGCCATTGACCTGGACGCGATCTTCTTTGATCCACGATTGCAGACGCGAACGGCTGAACTCAGGCAGGCGCTCATGCAAGAAGCTATCGAGACGCTTGCCTGTATCGGGAGGTTCGACGATGAGATTCACTTATTCCGTTTTAGCTTTCTCGGCGGGGTGTGGGCCGGCGTAACGGAGTTCTCCGGCTTCGACGGCAAAGGGCAGACTATTTTGCCTGGGAGGCAGAGGGCAAGTGGCGTAGGGAGTGAAGGTGCAGGGCGGTGTATAGGCGCGATTGAAATCGAGATCGACGCGGCCATTGACGGGCAGAGGAACGTTCAGCATGCGACCAGCCTGATAGGTGCCGGTTTTGTTGGTGAGGTCTTTGAACAGGAAGTAAAGCGTCTTGCCGTGGGCGGTGTCTTCGTAGATGGGGCGAAGGCGATAGGCGTGCCCTTGGTAAGTGAACTCGACCAAGCCGGGGCTCTCTTCGAATTCAGTTTGGCCGAGGACGTTGAGGATAGGAATCCTTTTGACGTCGGGAATGAGGTGAGCATCGAAGCGCATGGCCGGATTGATGGGGAAATATTTCATGCCCTGGAATTCCTTGAGAGAGCGGCTGGCGCTATCTTTGGCGCGAACGCCGAGGCGATCGCCACGCTTGATGACGAAGAAGGAGACGGTGCCGGCGTGGACGATATCGGGCTTATCTTCGTCGAAGGAGAGAGGCTTGGTTGTGCCGGAGGAATCGGTGAAGATGACTTTGCCGCCGGCGAGATGGAGGGTGCCTACGGAGGCAGGCGCGGTTTTGGGAAGAACGAACTTGCTGGAAGGCGCTGAGCCTATGGTGTTATCGCCCGGATCGAGCCAGAAGAGGCCAACGAGGGTGAGCCAGCCATTCTCTGAGCGGAGACCAGCATCGCGATGTTTCTGCCAAGCGCGTATGGTGTCGGTGTAGGTTTCAGCAGACATGAGGAGGGCGGTAAAGGCGGTAATGCCGATCAGGAAGCGCGACATTTGAGAAGTGTAACAATTTTGCGTGGATTTCGGGGATTTGGAGAGTGGTTTCCGAAGGGTTCGGAGGGCGAAAACGGAGTTGCTGAGATTTGTTTGAGGGTTGATTTGATTTGTTGAGGGGGCGAAGGAAGAGAGCGGGTGATGGCTTGAGCGATCCGTTGGGCTGGGTTGGGGCGTTATTGAGGCGAGGTTCGGGAGGGGGTTATTCCCGCCTATAAATATATATAGGAGGCGCTGGGGAATAAATCGGGTTTGCGGGTTGGTGGCGCAGGGGGCGGGTGACTTATAGAAGCGGACGGATTGGTTTGGCTTGCCCATACGCGATTAGGATAAAGCGCGGGGTGAGCGGGTCTGCAAAATTTTGCGGGTAAGTTGATGAAAGAGAAGCGAATAAAGTTTAGGCGTCTTTTGTCATCGGCGGGGGATGTCCGTTTTTCAGTTGGGACAGGCGACTCGAGGACAAAGCTTATGATGCCACGCTAGCGCGCCGGAGGGGAAGCTTCTTCACCATCGCGAGCTCAAGTTCCTTAACCAGAATGGGAATCTGACAGGAAGCGTGGATCCGATTCCAGTGCGACTCGGCCCAGAGCAGGCCGCTGGCCACCCAGCGCAGACGCTGATCGCCGTCCTGCCAATGCTTCACATTACGGCATACCGTCTCCACGGTCGAGAAAGCGGATTCGATGATGTTGGTGGTGTCGAGTTTCTCGCGCAGCTTATCGGGCACCCGCAGGCGATGTACGGTGAGCGTTTCCTCCAGGCCTTCTTCTAAGCTGCGCGCCGCACTTGGATTCAGATGCATGAGCTGGTGCAACAGCGCATCCAGCGCACGCTTGGCATCGGCGTACTCACGCATGGCATAGGCATTGCGCAACTTGCAACGCACTCCACTCTGATGCTCCTCGCTGAGATGTTCGACGACGTTGCGGATCTTATGCACCTGGCAACGTTGGATCTGCGCCCAAGGGCCAGCAACTCGGCGCAGAGCGGTCTGCAAAGCTTTCCCGCCGTCCAACACGTAAAGCCGCGGCACCGAAAAATCAAGGCCGCGGTCCTGCAGATCTTCGAGCAACTGCCGTACCACGGTGCTGTTCTCTGTCGCTCCCTGGCGCAACCCCAACACCATCTTCTGCCCCTGTAAATTCAGGCCCAAGGCGACGATCAGCTGCTGTTTCTGAAAATACGTGCCATCCAAGAACAGCGCACAAAAACCGTGCCCTTTGAGCGAGCGTGTCTCCAGCGTTTGCAAGCGTTGCCGGCTGCCCTCGCGAAAGTGCTCGCTGACGCTGGATTTCTCGATGCCGTAGGAATCCTGCAACTCCCGCACCACCTCGCCGTAGCCGCGCATCGAGAGGCCGCGCATGATTTTCTGCCACACTGCTTCGTCCAGCAAAGAGGCGCGCTGCAGACTTTGATAACTGCCCAGCGGCACTTCGTGCTGGCGCTTATCGCGCACCCGCGGACGCTGCAGCGGCACTTTCTGGCCGCTCACCACGCAGTAGCCTTTCTGCTGCCCCCAGCGCTGCCGCTTTTGTCTCCGCGGGCTTGGCTCTTAGGAGCTAACAGTTCGTCCACTTCCCACTTCATCATCTCCTCGGCTAGCCGCCGCAGCGCTGCCAAAGCCACTTGCATCAGGCCCCGGCTGATTAAAGCAACTACTTCCGGCAACGGCAAAGCGAACTGGATTTCTTGTTTGGATTTCTGCGCGGCCGCGTTGAACCGTTGCAGCGCTCGTTCCTGATTGATCTGATATGTTTTCTTCACTGCGACTCTCCTTGGGAAAAGGTTTTGCCGGAGCCTATCATGGCTCCGGCCTGAGTCGCCTGTCTCAACTGAAATCCGGACATCCCCCATCGGCGTTTTCTTTGGATAGACGGCGGGATTTGGCGTCGTGGAAGTGAATTGGCGGTGGGGTGATTTTCGAGAATTTGCCGGGGTTTTAGACGCATTCTTGAGGTAGAAACGGAGTTGAATTTGGCTTTCGAGGATTAGAAACGGAGTTCTTGAGATTTAGTTTTCGTGGTACAGGGGTGAAGAACAGGCGAACAAAATTGCACACGAGAAAGATGCGCCTGATTTGATGCAACATCAAAAACGAGCTTTTGGGCGTGAAAGGAATCGACCAAAATGGCTGTCAGCAACAACAACCTAGAGCGGCTGCTGATCGACTTCAAGGAAAGTCTGGAGCGCGACATCCAGAGCGTCGTTTCGAAAATGGACTTGAAAATGGACGCCCTGCTGAGCCGCTTTGATCTGCAGGCCGCTCGGCTGGATCGGCAAGGGGCGCTGCTACAGAGAGGGTCCAGATGGATGGCGAAGACGAATGAGTGGTCTGAAAAGATCGACCAGTCTCTTGAACAAAACACCAAACGGATCGAGAAACTCGAAGGGCGCCAGAAGAATCCGAATGCTTGAAAACGAGCGGGAGTGATTGGTGTTGCATGAACCGATTGGAAGACTCGTCACCGAGAATCCAGCTATAGTAAAGACATGCGGCAACCTATAGAACTCACCGGTTCGGGTGCCTCGCTGGAGGATGTTGCGGCAGCACTCGGCGTGACACCAGAACGCCAAGCGGCAATACGCGAGATCCTGAGTTCCCGGCTGCAAGGGAAAGCCGTACGGAACCGCCGAGGGAATAAACTCTCAATGAGCAAGAAGAAGGCTGCTCCCGGGAGAAAGTAGGCGGTCTGACACTTCGTTCGGTTTAGCGAGATTAGCTTGAACAGTCCGGGTGCCGAAGGTTTGCGTTTTTTGCCAACAAGCGGCGAAGCTGCTGTAGATTAGCGGAATCTGACTTCACGGGAGTGATATAACGGTTACGAATATCCGGGTGCTACGCCAGCAGAGTATCAATTCTGTAGTAGTTACCGGTTGCCTTCGATCGAGCTTCACGTAGTCATGGTCCAAAACATATCCGCGCAGGTTGAGGCATCTATTCTCAGTGATGCGAGAAATGTCTTCAAATCGCCCTTACTTCGGCAAATCCGAGAGGCATTCGCTCACGATAGCGAGGCAAAGGTTCAGATCGGATGGGTCTATATTCAGTTCGAACCGGATATTCCCGCTGGGGCGTGTTCCGCAATCACCGACTTCCAAGGAAATGGTTTTACCATTGGCCGCGACGCATTCAAGTCTGACCAGGAATTTCGAAAGACCCTCCTGCATGAAATCTACAGATTACGCCAGAGTGCAAGAGCTCCGGTCGAGGCGGGACACGAGTTGGTTCGAAGCGAGACGAGGGCGGCGTTTGATTTTGCCGACCGTTACTGGAGCAAGCTGTAGGATAAAGAACCGCAGGCCCCGACATACCAGAGGCATCACGCTGTACCTCATCCTCGATGGCTCAGCCTACAGCAGAGGTCAAAGCATCGGCGAACGCTCCAGCACTGGAGAATCGTGTGTCAGGATTCTTCGCACATGCTTATGCTTGGTTGAGTATGTTGCAGAGTTGTACCGGTATGTCAGGCAGCTGGTCCTGAATGGGAATCGGTTCTTGCGAATTTAAACGAAACAAAAAGGCCAGTTCACCCCCCTCATCGGGCCAATTATAAGGGTATTTGCCGGTAAGAGTGTAATACGTCGTGACGCCCGCTGCGTATACATCAGCTTGCGGTCCATACACTGTTCTATCCAACAGAACGTCGGGCGCCAAGTAGAGGAGAGTTCCTGGCACAGCACCTGCCTGTGTCATTCGAGTGGAGCCTGGGCCATCGAGGGCTCGCGCGATTCCGAAGTCTGCCAGCTTAGCTATAGAAAGATGCCGACAATTTCCGCGAAAATTAAGCAAAATATTGCGGGGTTTGACGTCGCGGTGCAAAATAACGTTCGGTCGAGTGTGGAGAAATTCGAGTGCTTTGAGAACTTGGATCATTATGGTGATGGTCCATCTGACATCTTGAGGGCCTTTCTTCTTGATGAAGGCGGCCAAATCGCCATCGGGGATAAATTCGCAAATTAGGTATGGACCCCACTGAGGATCGGCACCCGTCCCGACGCATCTTGCAATGTGCGGGTGGACATAGTCAATAAGGAATTGTCCCCCTCTCTTTAAGATTTGTCGAAGCCCTTCGAAAGGTTCTTGACAGCCCACACTCTGCTTGTAGCGGGATCGTACGCGAGAAAAACTGAACCGAAACCGCCGCTTCCCAGTTTTCTCCGGATCGTTAGCGGGTCCGAAACTGGACCAGTGAAACAAGCATTCTTGCCAGCAACAACCTGCCCATAGAATTGATCGGCTGCGGGCAGACATACTCGGTGGGAATAAATCTCTACGTCTGCCAAATCAAGATTGTCGTCTGATGTCGAAGCGTTTAAGAGTTCGCCATTAGAGCTGCCACAGTATCGGCACTTCGGCAGTACAACTCGAATTTGGATCTGAATAAACCCGAGCTGTACAATGTCGCCATCTGAAAGCTCCCGGTCTCGAATCGCCTACCCATTGACCGTTACGGGGTTTGGTCCTCCGAGCGGACGAAGGATGCAAGTTGCAGATGTTAATTCGACTAGCGCATGTTGTGCGGAGATGTACGGATCGTTCTCCGGTAAAACTCTAAAATCGGCATTGATTCCACTTCCGAGGACATAACGCCCCGTTCGCCATAGTCGCACGACGTTGTGCGGCTTGCCAATTGTTGAAAGCGTGAGGACCATACAATTTCAGTCTCTGCCAGTTGGTCTGCCCAACAGGTTTTCAGCCGAGCAGTCGCCTTTTGGAGTATTCTATCTGCTGAGCCCAAAACTCTGTGGCTTACATTGAGGCGAAAGCATACCGCCGAAATGATGGTTCCGGAGAAGCAACGCGCCCTCCTCAGGCCAATGACTGACCCGGAACAACCCATTCCACTCGAGCGTGGCGTGACAATTGTGGGCAGGGAGCGCCAGTCAGACATTGCACTGACCGATCCATCGGTTTCTCAACCCCACGCGTCTATTGAATTCCGAAGCGGTCTCTTCTACATCCGCGATATGCGCAGTACAAATGGAACATGGTTGGATTTTATTCATGGGTCAAAGCCCAAAGGCTCGATTCGTCGAATCCTGAGCCATTGAAACACGGAGACATAATTCGTTTCGGTCGTCTAAAGCTATACAGCCGCGCATAAATAAAGGGACATAACGTTCAACAAAAAGGCATCGGACAGGACCGGGTCAATTGGGACTTGGGACTGCATTTCTCCAAAGACGCGCGTCAGCGTGGCGAGTAGTGCGTCCAGGCCGCCAAAGAACCGATTGTGCGTCCCGTTCTTCCGGGTGTGCTGCCACAGCCGTTCGGTAGGGTTTCAATTCCGGCGAGTAGGGCGGCAACCGATGCACTTCCAGCCAATGCCGGTTGGACTTGAACCAGGCCCAGACCTCAGCGTCCTTGTGGTAGAAGGCGTTGTCTTGAATCAGAATCGCCCCCTGGCGGCGGTATCGGCGAGCCGGTTGTTCGAGAAAGCCGAGGTAGGCTGTGGCGTTGAAGACGGTGTCCTGGCGATAATCGAAGCGCGGGCGCCAAAGTTCGATTGCGCCCAGAATCTTCACGTTCTTCCGTTCTCCCGTCACGGGTATTGCCGGCGGGCACCCTACGCGGCTCCAGGTGGCGTGGAGCGTCGCGTCTTACAGGAAACTGGCTTCGTCGGTGAAGATGAGCGCCCAGTGTCGCGAGCGGGCTTTTTTTAAGCGCAGGATAAGTGCGGCGGTGCCAGCGGTCCTGTGCTGCGGCAGCGGCGCGCGCCAGTACGCGCCGCTGCCGTTGCATCGAAAATCCCCAATCGTGAAGCAATTTGCGGACGTGGCCCGCGTGATACTGAACCCCAAACTCCTCCTCGATGACCCAGGCAATCATGGGCGACGTCCAGAAACCGGTATCCAGACCGTAAGCCGCCGGACCACTATCGAGAATATCCCCCAACTGTTGTTGTTGCTTTTCTGTCAGCTCCGCTGGTCGGCCCGAGCGATACCCTTCCAGCAGACCATCGATTCCACTGCTCTGATACCGCTGCAGCCAGGCCGACACTTTGGATCGCGGGGCCTGCAGGATCTCTGCCAATTCGCCGCTGGTATGTCCTTCCGAATTCAGCACCACAGCGCGCAACCGTTTCGCCACACGGCAGGCCCCCTCTCTTTCCGCCTCCTTGCTCAGCCGAGTCA
This sequence comes from Bryobacterales bacterium, assembly GCA_963718465.1. Taxonomy (GTDB): domain Bacteria; phylum Acidobacteriota; class Terriglobia; order Bryobacterales; family Bryobacteraceae; genus Bog-105. The sequence continues at coordinate 161,622 of CAVQZK010000039.1, forward strand.
ACCGACGATACGTGCTGGCACGCAACCGCAACAAGCGTGGCGCCATTCAGACCCCCCTCACGCCAGTATGCCACTATGTCCCTTTACTTATGCGCGGACGTTATAGCTGCGCTTCATACTCAACGGAGGCATCTTTCCGCGCCCGAAAATGGCGAAAGCCGCCAAGCTTGGAATCACTGCAAGTGGTGAATTCGCCGGTCTATACCGCGCCGGACTCGGCGAAAAGATTTATGAGACCACTTTTGTAGTCTTGTTGCCTTTTCATGCTCTATCGCCGCTGGGTATCCAGTTCAAAGCCGCGCGGCCCAAAATTTACGGCATCGCCTTTGTACGATTCAAAGCGGTCGATCTCGTCTTGACTCAAACCGATTCACGCGACAGCGGCTCGTTTCTTGACAAAGTCGGATTTGCCGCCAGTGATCTCCCGGGCATGCGTTTTTACCTTGTCAAGCACCAGTTCAGACCTACCCCGATAGCACACGGATCAAACGGCCTTAGTTTCTTCGAGGTGGCGGACCCCGAACGTAACCGTATCGCCTTTGTTGAGGCGTCGCGCGATGAGTCCGAAGTTCAACGGCCGCGTCAGGTTAGCCATCGCCTCTTCCACGCTGGGTGGATCGTCCAAAACCTTGAGGTCGAACGGAGATTCTATTGCGATCTTCTCGGGTTTCGTCTCTACTGGTATGGCGGTTTCAAAGATACCGGCACGGACTGGTTCGAAATCCAGGTATCCGAGGGTGACAACCGAGTCGAATTCATGCTGAACATTCCCGCCGGCGCCCACCACCGGGAACTCGGGGTACAAAATCACTTCTCCCTGGGGGTCACCGACATCAAGGCGACCGAGGCTAAACTTCGTGCCAATGGGTTTCGCAAGGCGGACAAACCGGAAACCGCGTTGAGTCATGGAGCCTGGGAATGCCACCAAATCTTGTTGTCACGCCTACACGGCACGCCATCCGGAGCTATGAAATAATTGAGCGCGATGAACGCCCAGCCGCCAGATGGCAGATTCTTGTGTGAATCGAAATAGAACGACGGCAAAGTTGGGCTTTGCTCCGGCGCAGCGCTTCTCCATCAACGTTCAATCCCCTAGCCTCTTCTGGGAGAAAACGAATACATATCCCTCAACTACGCCATAGAGTGATATCGGACGATTTCGAAGAGTTTGCAACTTGCCGTTGCGACCCGGCTAAAGAATAACCTATACGCCCCCGATGATAGATCTGACGGCGCATCATGCGTTTCCAACCTCGCCCGATTTTAATTACGGTCCTGTCCGTCGTGCTGCCTACCTGGTTGGGCGCACAGCGCTATAACTTCAAGTACTATGCGCACGCAGACGGTCTGGGCGACATGGAAGTGCATAGCTTGCTCCAGGACCGCATTGGATTTATTTGGATCGGAACGGCGTCGGGTCTCTACCGGTATGACGGCAGGCAATTCCGAGGTTACTCACAACCTGAGGGCTTACCTGACGGGTCGATCGAAGCTCTCCATGAAACCGCCGACGGCACTTTGCTGGTCGGTACTCAGAAAGGCATCGCACGACGAGAAGGTGAAAGATTCCAGGCGATTCCGATTCCCGGGACACCCGCGATCTCGACTCGGTCCAGTCTTGATTCGGACCGGCAGGGCCGCCTTTATGTGGCGACCGACCAAGGCCTTTTCGTCGGCCGGCCAACCGTTCCCGGGTATGATTTTCACCAATATCCGAATCCGCCGCAAGCCGGCGGCGTTGCCGCCTACGGTATCTACATCGATTCGAAAGGCGCCATGTGGTTCGGCTGTGGCCGCGCCTTGTGCACTTTTTCGCAAGATAGAGTAACAACCGTGTCTGGCAGCAAAGAAGGAGTGCCGCCCGAGCATTGGGAGGCAGTTCTTGGCGACCATGAAGGTAATCTCTGGATTCGTAGCCGGACCCAGGTCCGGATCCGTCGGGTTGGCTCCCCAATCTTTGTTGAAAGCGTCGCCACGCCGCGCATCGCAATGACCGGCAGTACCGTGTCGCTACATTTGGATCCTCAAGGGCGCCTGATCGTGCCCACGGAATTAGGGTTGCTGCGACGCCATGGCGAGGCTTGGGAGCGTATCGCCGTTGAGCAGGGCTTGCCTACGAACACTACCTGCTGCGTCCTGGTCGATCGCGAGCGTTCGGTGTGGGTGGGGCTGGGAGGAGCGGGACTCGCCCGCTGGATTGGATACAACGAGTGGGAATCATGGACCTCAGCACAAGAACTCACTGGGAGCAACGTTCAAGCGATTCATCGCGATGCAGCCGGCAATTTATGGGTCGGAACCGACGAGGGGTTACATCGCCAGAGACCGGACCGCGGAGGTTGGGTGCATTGGACGGAGAAGAACGGCCTCGGCGGCCTGAGGGTGCGGGCTCTTGCGTCCACCTCGGATGGGATTGTTTGGATTGGCAGCTCTCCGGGAGGGCTAACCCGGCTGGATCCCCGAACGGGGAAAACGAATAACTATCAACTTGGTTCCGAACCCGGCCAGGACCGGGTCATTCAACTGATGGTGGATACCGAAAATAGGCTCTGGGTCGTCACGCGCGGAGGAATATTTCGAGGCGCCGGCATGCTTCGTTCGCCCCGCTTCGAGCGCCTGATACCGGAGATCAGCCCGGCCGACGAACACATTGAGCAAGTCATGATGGATGGTCAAGGCCGCTATTGGTTAGCTGGCTCGTACGGTCTCCTCATGCTGGAAGCTGGCCGGTGGACACGCTACACCACGAAAGACGGCTTGCGCAGTAACATGATCGACTTTATCGCGGCGGGGTCCGACGGAGCGATCTGGCTGGGGTATGGGATTCCGTTGGGAGCGAGCCGGCTCGCATGGGTAGACGGCCGGCCGCATGTTGACAACTTTTCCCAAGGGAGGGGGCTTAAGTTCAACGAGCTTTCTTCCATAGTCGTGGATGCGAAAGGATTCACCTGGGTGAGCGGCACCGAGGGCGTTGACGCTTTTGACGGTCAAACATGGCGCCATTACGGACAGACGCAGGGCCTAGTGTGGGACGACTGCGCCGGCCACTCCCTCTACGCCGATCGCGACGGCAGCATTTGGATTGGTACCAGTCGGGGTCTCTCGCACTTCACTCCCGAAAATCGGCCGGAAACCAAAATCTCGCCGCCGGTCTTGCTGACATCAATTCAGTTCGGGCCCCGGCACGTGAGTGGCATAGGCGTGATCCGAGTCCCTTACAAGGACCGGTCGTTTCAAGCCGAATTTGCCGCGTTGACGTATTTGAACGAAACTGACGTGCGGTTTCGTTACCGAATGACCGGTCTGGAAGAAGGCTGGATCGAAACCGCTGAGCGTGCCATCCGATATCCCGCCGTGCCCCCTGGTGTTTACCGCTTTGAGGTGGTCGCGCGCAGTGCCGGGGGAATATGGAGCGCAAAGCCGGCTGTGGTTTCCTTCCGGATTCTCCCGCCGTGGTGGGCGACCTGGTGGTCGCGTGCGCTCGAAGTACTGGTAGTGCTGCTGGCGGTTGCCGCAGTCTGGCGATGGCGGGTGTACCAACTTCTGCAAACGCAGCAGCGGCTCGAAAGCGCTGTCGGTCAGAGGACGCATGAATTGCAGCTTGAAAAGGCCAATGTACTGGCTGAAAAAACCAAGGTGCTGGCGGAGAAAGCGCGCGCTGAAGAAGCTAACATTCTGAAGGGCGAATTTCTCGCGAACATGAGCCATGAGATTCGGACGCCGATGAACGGCATCATCGGCATGGCAGAGCTCGCGCTTGATACCGAATTGACGCGCGAGCAGCACGAATATCTGGAGTGCGTCAAGACTTCAGGGGAGTCTTTGCTCGGGGTGATCAACGACATCCTCGATTTCTCAAAAATCGAGGCCGGCAAGCTGCTGATTGATCCCGTCGAGTGCGAACTGCGGCCGGCCCTGGACAGTGCAATGAAGACTCTCGCGATTTATGCACATCACAAGGAAATCGAACTGCTTTACCGCTATAGTCGGCGCGTCCCCGATCGAATCGTCATCGACCGTGACCGCGTTCGCCAAGTGGTAAATAACCTAGTTGGCAATGCGATTAAATTTACCGGCAGCGGCGAAGTAGAGCTGTTCGTTGACGCCGAGCAACTTGCTGGCAATTCAGTCGAGCTCAAATTTTCAGTGCGCGATACTGGCATCGGAATTCCACTGGAGAAGCAGGCCAGCGTCTTCCGGGCCTTTGAACAGGCAGACGGCTCCATTACCAGACGGTACGGCGGAACAGGGTTGGGGCTGGCGATATGCGCTCGGCTGGTGAACTTGATGGGTGGCAAATTATGGCTTGAGAGCCAACTTGGGCAGGGAACCACATTTTTCTTTAGTCTGCCGTGCGAAGCGGCAAAGGACGGCGAGACAACCAAACCGGCAGATTGCGAAGAAATCGAGCTAGCAAGCTTAAGGGCGCTGGTCGTCGATGACAATCCGGCCAACCGCGAGATCCTCAAGGAGATGCTGGAAAGCTGGGGCATTCAGACGGACTTGTCCGCGAGCGGCGCCGTCGCGCTCGACCTCATCGCTTCGGCGAATCGCGAACACCGTATGTACCATCTGGTGCTGCTGGACGCGAATATGCCGGAGATGGACGGCTTTACGGTCGCGGCGACCATGCTGCGCAATCCCCGCAACAGCGGAGTGCCGATTCCCATGCTCAGCTCAGCCGATTTGAATCTGCATGCCGCGCACTGCCGCCGGCTGGGAATTGGCAGCTATCTGGTAAAACCTGTCTCGAAGGCCGAGCTGCAGCGAGCATTGACGGCAGCGCTGCCGGAAAATGGTTCCGTTGCTTCTTCGCCAACGCGCAAGAAGCCGTACTTGAGACCAGCCGCCCACATGCGTCGTATTTTGCTTGTCGAGGATAATCTGATAAATCAGAAGCTCGCGCTCAGACTGCTTGGCAAACAAGGCCACAGGGTAAAACTGGCCTGCAATGGAGTTGAAGCGGTCGAGTTCACGGCAGCAGAAGATTTCGATGTTGTGTTGATGGACGTGCAGATGCCTGAGATGGATGGGATACGCGCGACGGCTCTGATCCGTGAGCGCGAAAGAGGGACGGGCAAACAGGTTTTCATCCTTGCGATGACCGCTCATGCGATGGCGGGCGATCGTGAACGGTGTCTCCGGGCCGGCATGGATGGCTATCTGTCTAAACCTATCCGCATACAAGAGCTTGTCGAGACTCTGGAAGCGCTTGACAGCGAACCACGTCTTTCAACTGTGGCTAGTTTTGGACTAAAACTATGAGACATTCGCAATCTTGACCGTAGATCGCTTTTTAATAGCGTCATGGCGCGCCGTGTCTGCTCCATGTCAGACTCGCAGGCGAGTTCACTAAGTCAGTCTGACAGCAGCCCAATCGATCAATCGGTACGGTGTCCAGCATTTTTGTCGAGAAGCATTCGGAGTGAGGCCGATTGATCACCATCCGTGCGCAGACGATCACCGACACAGCAGAGCTGTTCGACGGGAGAAGACTACGCCGCTTCGGACCAGCCGTTACCACATGCAATCCGGCATAAGGTTGACCCGGAGGGCCTTCTGGGAAAGAGCTCTACCTTCGTCGCCCAGGGTAGAGCTATTCTGCAGCCTCACTTGGTCGTATACCGCGCCAAGTGGACCGATGAATGTCTCTGGTTCTCTAGAAAGAGATGCTGAGTTTTGCACCTGCGATTTGCAACAGACTTCTGCACCATGCAGAGCAATGTTTATAGGGCTAGCACCGGCGTTGCAAAAACTTAACCTTGTGAAACTCAGAAGAGACGCTAGCAATTGTGGCTCGCTATATGCGCTTCTAATGTCTGCCGAGCTCGTGCCGCTTTCAATCGTGCCTCGTCCATTGCTGGACCGGGGGGTTCGTGTTCACCTCGACTCGAACCTCTGTAAGATCGACGGAGCTGCTCCAGGATCGTCAGCCATGGTCCTCCGCCGATCTCAAACCACGCAGCTGTTGCATTTAGGTATTGTTCGGCGAGGCGTCTTTTCTCCTCGCATTCAAGATCGGATGGTAACCAGCCCAGATCGGACAACAATTCCCGAAGTGCGAGGGTCATTCCTTGGTCCATCAAAATGCATTTTACAGCGGTTCGGCAGACCCCAGGTGGACATTTGCCGAAAAACGATATCTCAAAAAGGACTCGTTGCGAGACGCGGCAATCGTCGGGATTTCGTCCTTCGCGATTAGAGGAACATGTTCAAACTCTGCCAGCCATATGCGACTTCGATGAACGGTTGCCCTCCACGTTCTATCTGCTGTTGCCCAATGACCTTCCCGCCGAGCCATTCATAGAATCGCTTTGAGGGATTGAGATCTAAAACCCACACGGCCAACGACCCAAATCCGCGCATATCCAACTCCTGTACGAATCGGCGGACCAGCAACGTTCCCAGCCCTTTTCGTTGCGCCTCCTGACGGAGATAAATAGCATATAGTTCACCACCGCAGCCCAACTGGCCAGTCCTCTCCTTCCCGCCGGAGACGAACGCCACAACTTTGCCGCCAGCGTCACAGCCGGCAAGCGTTATCACTGAGGGTGGCTCATTCGCTGCCAGCGAATCCCGCCAATAGCATTCGCGCTTCTCCACAGATAATTGATTTAGAAAAGTCTCGGGAAAGATGCCTCGATACGTGCTCTTCCAGCTTTCAACATGCACCTCGGCGATGGCGCGAGCATCGTCAACCAGCGCAGGGCGGATATTCCATGGGCCATTCAGCATGCGTTTAATTCTAGTCGCATGGTTAGGAGGGGGATCTTCGAACCCGACTTTACCCCGTTTCGCAAAAGGACCAGTTATGAAACATGAACCCGATTGCTCCAACACTACGCCGTCTGTCGTCCCGAACCTAATATCCAATCTACCGCTTAGGCAAACGAGTCGGCGACGAGCTCTATTGGCGCGATTGCTACTCGGTGCGCAGTGCAACCATAGGCTCGACAGTTGCCGCGCGTGCGGCTGGAATCCAGGATGCCAGCAGCGCGGCGGCGCAGAGTAATAGTGTAGCGATGGCGAGCATGCGCGGATCCCACGGAGAGACGCCGAAGAGTTGACGTGTCATGAGCTGTCCGGCGGCGATGGCGAGCGGGATACCGAGGCCGAGTCCGATGCCGATCTGGGAGAAGGCGCCGCGAAGGACCATGCGGACCACGCTAGCGCGATCGGCGCCGAGCGCCATACGCACGCCGATCTCGCTCGTACGCTGTTCGACGGTGTAGGCCATTACGCCGTACAAGCCCACCGCGGCGAGAACCAGGCCGAGCACGCCGAAGAGCATGGTGAGGGTGGCGATCATGTTCTCCTGTTGAAAATCGCCGGCAAGAATTTTCGAGTACGGATCCACTCCATAGACCACTAGGTTGGGATCGATGCTGGCGAGCGCTTTGCGCACTTCGGCTTCGATACCGGACGGACTGCCGGGAGCCCAGATGACGATGTTGTAGAGGAAGTGGGAGAAGAGGTCGAAGGTGTTGAATTGCGGATCGTCGTATTTAACGCTTTGCGTTTCGGCCAGCCAGAACATCGGGCGGATAGGATCCTTGTAATCCCAGGTCATGTAGCGGATGTCGCGCGCAACACCGGCGATTTCGAATTTGCCGGCGTACTGAATGCGGTCCATGCCGAAGTGCTGGCCGATGGGGTTCTGGTGTTTGAAGAAGCGTCGAACGAAAGCTTCGTTGACGACGGCGATCGGGCGAGTAGTGGCGGTGTCCTGCTCTTCGATGGAGCGGCCCTGCACAATTTTTGCGCCGAGAGTTTCAAAGAAGCCGGGCATGACGCGGGCCCAGCCGGCGCCGGTTTCTTCCTTGGGCCCGGGTTCGGGGCGGCCTGCAATACGAATGCCCTCGTTCCAGCTATCGCCGCTCATGGGCGCGTACAGAGCGGGAGCGGCCATGCGCACGCCGGGTATGCGCCAGGAGGCGCTCGTCGATACGGCGGAAGAACGGCTCCATTTGTTCGGGCTTGTAGTTGCCGAGCGTTGGGTTAATGGAGACGAGATAGCGGTCCTTCGTTTCGAAACCGAAATTCTGGTGCTCGAGATTGCGCAGGCTCTGGCCGAGCAGAGCAGCGGCGGAGAGCAGAACAAGCGACATCGCGGCTTGCGCGATAACCAGTGATTTTTGCGCGATGGAGCCGCCGCCGCGCACGGAACGGTTGCTGCCGCGCAGAGCTTCGACCGGATCGACGTGCGAAGTCATCCAGGCGGGAGCAATACCGAAAACTATTCCGGTGAGCACCGAGACCGCGAGCGTAAAGAGCAGAACGGGCCAGGAGGGCGAGGCATCGACCGGGACATAATTCGTCGGGCCGCCGCCGTTGTGGAACGCGAGATAGAGAATCAGTTTACTGCCCACATAGGCGATTCCGATTCCGAGAACGCCGCCGATGATGGCGAGCAGGGTGGATTCAACGAGCGCTTTGCGCACCAGCCGGCCGCGCGACGCGCCGAGAGCCACTCGCAGAGACGTTTGCGAGCGCTCCTTCAAGCCGCGGGCAAGCATGAGATTGGCAAGATTGCCGCAGGCGACAAGCAGCACGCAGCCGGCTGCGATGAGCAGCAGCTTTAAGCCTCCTCGTATTGATCGCGCATGGCTGCGACACCGGCCCCGCCGGGAATGAGATGCAGGGTCTGCTGACGCCAGGTCTGCTTTTCGCCGGGCTCCATGTCGGGCACATGGCTCGCCAGCCAGTCATGGAACTCGACGCGCAGCTTGGCTTCGAGCGGCTTGGGATTCACGCCGGGGCGGACGCGGCCAACGATATCAAGCCAGTTCGTATTGGGGCGTTTGAGGCGCTGGGCTTCGCCATCGAGCAGAGGTTCGGTGTTAACCGGGATCCAGATATCGGGCATGCCCCAGCCGTCGAGCTTAGCGCCGTAGAAGCCGGGCGGAGCGACGCCGATCACCGTAAAGTGATGGCCGTTGATCTGATAACTTGCACCCACAACGGAGGGATCGGAGCCGTATTTATCGCTCCAGACGTGATAGCTCATGACGGCGACGGGAGGTGCGCCGGGCTGATCGTCGGCGTCGGTCATCAAGCGGCCGATCCAGGGATGCACGCCGAGCGTGCGGAAGAAATTGCCGGAGACGTATTCGCCATTGCGCGTGTCGACGGGGCCCTGCCATCCTGCGCGGCGGACACCGAGTGGTGCATTGCCGGCTTGCAGTGCCGCAAGGTCGGCAAACTCGGGCGTGTGTTCGCGGAAATTCTTGTACGCTTCGTAGGAGAAAAGCGAAAAATTGCCATCGCTATCCTGCGTGTACCCGCCCCAGTTGCAGCAGCGGATTTTATCGCCCACGCGCCAGAGTTCTTCGGGCTTGGTGACCGGCAGAGACTTGAGCATCACCTGATGAACAAGGGTGAAGATCGCGGTCGTGGCGCCAATACCCAAGGCGAGCGTGATCACCGCAGTGGTGGTGAATCCGGGTGCTTTTCTGAGTTGCCGAAGCGCTTCCTGCAAATCCGCCATTTTGTTTCCTTTACTATGTTTGGTGCCGCTGCCAGTCGCCCACGCTCTAGGGATCCTTTGAAATACGGATGAGCCAGCGTGTGGTTAGCAAATTGGTCGTAGCACTTCTCAGTTGCAATACTGAGCAGAATCGGTTTGGTTACAAGCCGGCCTCAATTTTTGTGACTCATAGAGCGAAATACGCGCAGGCGCGCCTATAAGATCCAAAAGTGTTGCCGCAAAATTGAAGCTGCTATGAAAAACGAGAGACATAAAGTGATCGTCAATGATGTTCGCGTTGCGCTCGCCTCGGATTACGACGGGACACTTGCCGGATCGCAAAACGCTGCCCGCCTACAAGCACGCGGTAAAGCGTCGAGGCGGCATCCAAATGGACTCAACTCCAATCGCCTGCGTACGCCGAAAACACATTGCCATGCGGCAGAAGATCAGCCAGCCGCGGCGTGTTCCCTGCATCGCCCCTCGCCAACATAAAAACCGCGACGACAATGAGCAAACCAACCGGCACCCAAATTCCGAGAGTGCCAATTCCCTGCACCCATGTGGCGATTTGGAATCCACGCACGTTCAGCGCCGTTAATACCCAGAGCGCGGCCAGCACAATCGCCGCCGAGAAAACTCGATTTGCCGCAAGGTTCACCGAATGCGCGCCGCCTACTGTTAAAACGTTCGCCAGCGCATATAGAAGATAGCTGGGAAGTAAAAAACCTGGTTGAGCCAAAGGCACCCACCACAGAAGAAGGCATGCTGACGTCCGAATGCGCGCCCGGTCCAGACATAAAGGCCGCCCTGATCCGGAAAAGCGCGTGGAAAGTTCCAGCACCACAGCGGCCAGCGGCAAGAAGAAAAGCACGGCTGCTAACGACCAAAGCGCTACCGACGACCAACCCGAGCGTGCCGCCCGCGGCACCCATTTCAGGCTGACTGCGGCAATGATCACCATAAAGGCGACATCGCCCGCACCTAGCGTCCTATATGAATTGCGCCGAACGCGGAAGGCCGGTTTTCGTCTGGGCCATCTTCGTAATCTAAACGATTCCCAATAACCGGCGTCTAAATCTTAGTCAGCCCTTCTATGCCCGGGAACCATTTCTTAGTTCGCGCCGTCTATACATGGCACAATCCTTATAAGAGCGTTCTTTCCGAGATTTTTTTGCCCCGGCTCGCCATACTAACGGCTCTCGCACTCCTGCCGTGCGTCTATGCCTCCGATCCCTCGAACCCCAATGAGGCGGCGCGTACCGTTCGCGCCACGGGTACGACAGAAGCTCTTCATTCTTTCGTCCTTCAGGTTCCATCCATCCAAGGGCAGACCAACAGCAATCTTACGTTGACGCAAATTGTCGAGAACGGCTCGCACGTTGCCGCGGGCGACTTGGTGGCCCAATTCGACGATACCGACCAGATCAAGTTAGCCAACGAAGCCAAGGCTAAATTCGACGACCTCTCGCACCAGGTGGAGCAGAAGCGCGCCGAACTCCGCAACAATGCCGAAAAGCGCAACTCAGATCTGATGCAGGCGGAAGCCGACCTCCAGAAAGCCGAAATTGAGACGCGCAAAGCTCCTATTCTGAGCGAAATCGAACAACAGAAGAACACGGTGAAATTAGAAGATGCCCGCGAGCACGTGGCCAGCCTAAAGCGTTCGAATCATCACCACGATGTGGCGGAAGGCGCCGACCTTCGCATCTTGGAGCTGCAGCGCGATCGTCAGAAGATCGCGGTTGATCGTCAACTCAACAATGCCAGCAAACTCGTATTGAAAACTCCCATACCGGGCATGATCGCCCTGCAAAACATCTGGCGAAACGAATCCATGGGCCATGCCAGGGAAGGAGATCAACTGTGGCCCGGTCAAGGACTGTTGCGCGTGTTCGATCCCGCTTCAATGATTGTTGAGGTGGCGGTGGCTGAGCCGGACGGGGCAGCCTTAGTACCTGGTGCGAAAGCGCTTGTTCACCTCGACGCTTTTCCGGAACTGAGTCTCAGGGCGCATTTGGATTCCGCCAGTCCGGTGGCTACCTCCGGAATCGGCGGCACTGTGAAGACCTTCAGCGCCCGTTTTCTGCTCGACACGGTCGATTCACACGTTCTGCCCGATCTTTCCGCCGCGGTCGATATTGAAGCGCCAGCCAGAAATGGAGTCCGTCCATGAAGCCCCGCCCGCGCCGGTGGCTGCGATTCGTAGTGATTGCCCTATTATTAGGCGGTTCGGCGTTCGCTTGGCGAGAGTACTCGCACCGGCAGCCTGACCTGGATCTACCCACTGCGCCAGTCCGCCAGAGCGATTTCAATGTCTTGATTCATTGCCGCGGATCGCTCACCGCGAAACGCACCGCGCAGATTACCGCGCCCATCGGAGTCTCAGACCTGCAAATAGTCTGGCTCGCTCCCACCGGCAGCGAGGTAAAGGAGGGGCAGAGTATCATTCGCTTCGATCAGAGCAAACTTCAACAGGATCTCCGCGAGAAAAACGTGGCGCTGCAGCAAGCCCAGGCCACCTTCGACCAGGCAGTCGCAACCGCCCACATGCGCGCCGAACAGGACAAAGTGGACCTCTCCACCGCCCGCTACGCTATGGAGAAAGCTCGACTTGAAGTCTCCAAACAAACTATCGTCAGCCCCATGGAGGGCCAGAAAAGCGCCCTTGATCTAAAGATGGCCGAGGAGAAAGTTACATTGCAAATCTCCGCTTCCGATCTTCACAACAAATCGGATGAAGCGAAAAACGCTTCTCAACGCCGCTTGCGCGACGAGGCGCAAGCCGAGGTGTCGCGCGTCCAGGAGCGCCTGCGCTTGATGGACATGAAAAGCCCTTTCAATGGCGTGATCAACTACCTCTCTAACTATTCCCAGGGCTGGATGAACGCCCAGCCTTTTAAAGTGGGCGACCACGTCAGCGCCGGAGCCCCCATCGCGGAGATACCGGATCTGTCCACCCTTGAAATGGAAAGCAAAGTGGACGAAACCGATCGAGGCCGAATGGCCGCCGGCAACGCCGTTTTGGTGCATGTTGACGCGTTCCCGGAAAACGTTTTCACTGCTCACATCGTCTCAATTTCCCCGCTCACCGAGGAAAGTTTCGACGAATGGCCGCCGGTTAGATCGTTCCGGGCTTTCGCCACCTTCGACAAGCCCGATGCGCGTTTGCGGCCCAGTATGAACGCCGCCGCCGACATTATTGAAAGTAAAATTCCGCAAGCCATCAGCATTCCTTCCAGAGCACTGTTCACGCGCGCGGCTCGCCGATTGTTTATCTGAAGCGTGAGCGCACCTTCGTTGCCACCTCCGTGAAACTCCTGGCCCGCAACACCGATGAGGTGGCCATCTCGGGCATTCCGGCTGGCAGCGCAGTTGCATTAACAGATCCCGAGTTACAGAAGAAATGAGCGATCTTCTAACCTCCATTGCGGCTCCCCCTGAGCCTCCCGTAACCGGCATAGAGCCCAGCCCAAAAGGGGAGCCGAGCTCAAGAAAGTCTTGGATTCGCAAGCTGGCGGGGTTTATCCTCGCTGCAGTTCTTGTTGGGGCAGCCGCTCTATTCGCTTTTCGGGCTTACCGCTCATTGAGTACTTCAAGCGAAGCCGCTATTCCCACCGTGAAGGTGCAGCGGGGCGACTTGAGCCTGGCCATTACCGCAAAGGCTGAATTAAGAGGCGGCAATCCGCAGGTTTTAACAGCTCCCATGACCGGTGAGGCTGACATGCACATCACCACGGTCCGCAAGCCCGGCGATCAGTTAAAGGCGGGCGACGTAGTTGTGCAGTTGAACACCAGCGAGCAGGAGTTCAAACTCAAGGAAGCTCAGGCGGATCTCGCGGAAGCCGACCAGCACCTGATACAAGCCAGCGCTCAGCGCGAAGCCGATAAAGAGGAAGATCATTACGCAATCGAAAAGGCCGAAGCCGACATAAAGGTGGCCGAGCTCGACGTTCGAAAAAACCCTCTGCTCGCGACGATCGTGGCCAAACAGAACGACTTGGCTTTAGAAGCGGCGCGCGATCATCTGGCACAATTGCAAAAGAATATTGCCAATCGTCAAGCTACCGGCGATGCTTCAATCGCAATCCAACAGGCTGGCCGCGCCAAAGCTCTGGCCCAAATCAAGACCGCCACCTCTAACATCGAGGCTATGACGTTACGTGCGCAGCGCCCAGGTTACGCCTCAATCAAGCCCATTTCTCCCAATGGAATCGTATTTCGCGGCATGGTCCTGCCCCCATTCCAGGCGGGCGACAGTGTCCGCCCCGGCATGGCGATAGCAGAAATTCCGGACTTCAACAACTGGGAACTCACCGCCACCATGGAGGAACTTGATCGGGGCCACATCGCCATCGGAGATAACGTGGCCATTACCGTCGTAGCTGTTCCTGGCCATAAGTTTCATGGAAAAGTGAAAAACCTTGGCGGCACCACCGACTCGCTCTGGGATCGCCACTTCGAATGCAAAATCTCTCTCGACGACCCTGTTCCCGCCCTTCGGCCCGGCATGAGCGCCCTCATTGTCATGACCACCGATGAAATGCGCAACGTACTTTGGCTTCCCGCTCAGGCCCTTTTTGAAGCCGATGGCCGCACCTTCGTCTATCTGCGCACCGGCAAAAGCTTCGCAACCAAAGACGTAAAGCTGGTTCGCCGCAACGAAACACGCGCTATTGTTTCGGGCCTTAAGGAGGGTCAGGAGGTGGCGCTCTCAAATCCCACGGAAACGTCCAAGAAAGGCCCGGCCAGTTCCAGTGCGCTGAAGTCTCTCCCGAAATGAGCCAGCCTTTGGTTTTATCCCGTTATGGGTCGGACCTCATCTTAGCCGGCCAAAATCTCTGGGCGCAAAAGACTCGAACCATTCTCACCGCTTTGGGCATTATATTCGGAGTAGGCGCGGTGATAGGCATGCTCGCCATTGGCGCAGGAGCGCGCGCCGAGGCGTTGAAATATATTGAGCAACTTGGCGTCCGCAACCTCCTCGTCGAAGCTCGTACCGCCACCAGCGAGCAGGAATTGCAGCAGCGCCGCCGGTCTTCCCCCGGCCTCACGCAACGGGACGTTCGCATTCTGGAAGCTAATGTCGACACAGCGGAGGCGATCTCGCCGCGCAAGGGATTGCACCCCAACCGCATACTCCCTAAACCGGCGCAAGACATGCCAGAGCTATATGGAGTGCGCCCTTCTTATGCCACTATTCACAATTGGAAGCTGGCCGAAGGGACATTTTTTGACGCCGCGAACGATGAATCGGGCGCGGCCGTTTGCGTCCTGGGCGAAGCGGCCAAAGTCTCCTTGTTCGGCTACGGCTCTGCTCTTGGCAAATATGTAAAGGTGAACGATACGTGGCTTCGCGTGATCGGCGTCCTCCAGCAGCAGATAGGCTCTGGATCGTCCCTCGCACAAGATCCCAATCAAATCATTTACACGCCGCTTACGACTTTCCAATATCGTTTTTTTGATATGGGCGGATATCTCAAAGACGAACTGGACGGCGTGGATGTGCGATTAAAAGAAGGCGCGGACAGCGCTACCGCGGCCAAGGTTGTCATCGCCATTCTGAACTCCACTCACCGCAACACACAAGATTTCGCCGTCACAATACCGGCCGAGTTGCTCGCCGAACAGCAGCGCTCGCAAGCCATTTTTACCTATGTAATGGTGGCTATTGCGGCCATTTCGCTGCTGGTCGGCGGCATTGGCATTATGAACATCGTCCTGGCCACGGTACTTGAGCGCACGCGCGAAATCGGCATTCGGCGCGCTACGGGCGCACGCCGCGCCGATATTATTCGGCAATTCCTCCTCGAATCTATTCTGATTTCCATCGGAGGAGGAGTGGTCGGTATCGGCTTTGGCTATTTCCTGGCGTGGCTGATAGCCGCCTCCGCCGGGTGGACCACCATAGTCACTACTGCCTCCATTATCATTGCCTTCGGAGTCTCCGTTGCCGTGGGGCTCGTCTTCGGCATCTATCCCGCTCGAAAGGCCTCGCGAATTGATCCTATTGAAGCTCTCCGTTATGAATAGAGTCCTTCTCGCATTTCTCCTTGCCCAATCGTTATTTGGCACGGATCTCTTCAAAAGCTACTACAACCACCGGTTCGACGCGCCCCGCACGGAGGTTCGCGAGGTGGAGGGGCTGAACCAGCGCCTGATAGATGGCAAATTGCACCTGCGCCTCCGCGACTTTCTTGAATTGGTGCTGAAGAACTCCGCCGGTATTCAAGTCACCCGGATGGACGTTTACACCTCGGCTGACAATATCGTTCGTTCCAAGTCGCCGCTCGATCCGGAAATAATTCTCGGCTTCAATACAGCGCGATCGCTTTCCCCGCCTTTGTACTTCGCAACCACCACGCCAACGGCGGGTGCAGGCCAGGGGGTTATTGGCGAGTCTCTCATCTCGCCGACAACCATTAACAGCCTGACGCAGAACTCAAATGTCATCTTTAACCAAATCTTGCCGACCGGCCAGACCATTAACACCAATTTCAACGTGAGCCGCTATTCCGGCGACGGCTACTCATCGCCTGAATTGTTTGGCGATCTGAGCTTTACAATCACCCAGCCGCTGTGGCGCAATCGCAATGCAATTCAATACCGCGCCCCCATTACTATTGCGCGCACCAGTCTGCTCATCGCTTCCGAACAAAGTGAAGCTGCCATCGGAAATGCCGTTGCAAACGCCGCCCTCCAATATTGGGACACGGTACTCGCCCGCGACAATATCCGGGTCCAGGAACAGACCCTCGCTCTCGCCCAAAGCTCCTACGAACGCGACAAGAAAGCGCTGGAATTGGGGGCTATTGCCAAGCTGGATACTTATCAGTCGGAATCGACGGTAGCGGAGCGGAATAACAATTTGATTAGCGCCCGTTACCAATACACGAATGCGCTCGACGGCCTCCGCCGTCTGATTGGCGCCGATCTTACACCCGCGCTCCGTAATGCGGAGATCGTCCTTGAAGACGATCCTGCCGTTGTTCCCGACCAATCAACCATTCTGGGTTTTGAAGACGCTCTCACAAAGGCATTTCAGATCCGGCCCGAGATGAAAGCCGCGGGCCACAGTCTGACTGTAGATGATTTGAATACCCGCCTCTCGCGTGATAGCCTCAAGCCTCGCCTCGACCTCAATCTGCAGGGCGGTGCGACTGGACCGGGCCTTAATCAACTCCCTACCTCAAACAACATTTTGTATCCCGGCCTGCCGCAGACCCTAAAGCAGGTGTTGGCTTTCAACTTTCCTAGTTATGGCTTTGGCCTGCAACTGACGTTTCCATTGCGCGATAGCGCGTCACAGGCCAGCTTGGCGGATTCGCTGGTAAGCAAAGCGAGGGACCGCTACACTCAGCGGCAAGCTCAGGAGCAGATTACTCTACAGGTGCGCCAAGCTATCAACGGTATCGAGCTGGCCAAGGCAACCATTCAAGCGGCAACCATCGCGCGCGATCTGGCCAGAAAAAACGTTGATGCGGAACGCCAGAAATATGAATTAGGCGTGGTTCAGGCTTTCGAGTATCTCGGTTCTCAAACCAGCTTGGCCAGCGCGGAAAGTGCGCTCCTTAACGCTTACGTTAATTATCAGGAAGCTTATGTTAATTACCAGTACGCCACTTGGACCCTGCTCGATGGCCTCGGTATGGTCGTAGAGACGCCGAAAATCAAATAGTTTTCTTGCCGATCCTACTCACCAGAGGCTTCAGAATGTCGTCGAGAAAGCCAGGCGAATTTTGCTCCCGCACTAGCTGCGGGTATCTTTCGCCGAGGTGGTAGTCAAGCTTCAATACCTTGAAAAAGCCGGCATTTTCTACAATCAGTTCGATCGGCTCTGAGTTGGTTTTCGAATCATGAATCGCATTATGTAGTAATTCGTCGGTAGCGCGGCGTCCGTTGATGGCCACCAGCTTCATACCCGGCCCTAAGCCGGCTTTATCAGCGATGGAATTTATTAACACATCGCGGATTGTTTGATCGGACGTTCTAAACCCGACCGAATACCAGGCATCCACTCCTCGGTCGCGAGCTTCTTCGGCTCGAGTATATTCATTAGCTTCGTCGGTATACTCCAGCTTGTATCCGCCGTTGGCGATTCCGTCGAGCGGCGCATGCGGGGCTTTGGACGTTAGCCGCGCTTCGAGAAAATTCCGCCAATCGTAAGGTTCAACGGAATTCAACTGTGCGTAAATTTCATCTGCCGAATACGGCACAACTTTCGCTAGTGTGTCACCGCCTTTGCCCAAGAAGCGTGCACAGAAATCGTTTAACGATCGTTTGCCTTTAGAAAGCTTCCTTATGGTGGTATCGACGTCGAGCCAAATGAGCGCACCTTCGGAGTAGTAATCTACCGAACGCCGCCAGTTATCCCATTGCTCGGAGGTGTCATACAAAATCTGCGCGCTGGTTGCTGTGTCCTGTAAGTCGCGCCAGGTTCTGCCGGGCCGTGCATTCATTTCGGCTGCGGTTGACGCGAGCATATCGCGAAACTGTTCGTCCGTCCAGATCCCGCTTCTGGCAGCGAGCACTGTTCCTAAATATTCGGTTAGTCCTTCATAGACCCAGAGCAGTTCGCCTTTCATCGGCTGCTGAAAATTTGCAGTCGCCAAACCGGATGGGCGGCGGTATTTTCCATTCCACGAATGAGTAAACTCATGCGGCAAAAGCTCGCCGTTCAGCAATTTCAGATCGTCGTCCAGAAAATTTCGCGCCTCTACCCGGTCGTCGCTAGATTCGGCGTGCTCCAGCCCGAAGTGCGCAACGCCATCGCTCAGCGTAAGTAGAAAGTGGTAGACGCTGTAGTGTCTCGATTGGTAGAGCGTACCGGTCTCGCGCACCAGATTGCTTAGCTGGTCTATTTCATCCTGGCTGATATTCAGGTCCTCGGGTCCATCGGCCGCCATGTCCAGATAGTGTTGAGGCAGGACGCCTTCAGCAAGCGAAATCTCCTTGAAATAACGGCCAGCGAGTAAAGGAGAATCCACCAATCTTTCAAGTGTCACCGGCTCGAAGCGCGTGTTCGGGCCGTCGGCTCCGGCCGGCTTGAGGGATGTTCCATACTTCCAACCCTCGGGCATTTTTATCGATGGTTCGAACTCCACGTCTGCTGCCGAAGTTGCGGCGGGATAGAGCGCCACTTCATTCCAGCTCACGACTGCAAGATTCGGACCGGTCGATGCTCCCGACGAGAAGCCGGATGCCGCAGCGGTAGCAAGGAAGTCCACTTGGACATCAAGTGAAGTAGCGCCCCCAGGCACGGTGAGGTGAAAGGAAAACATATTCACGTCATCGCGCTGCCACGGAATGGTAACGCCACCCGCGGAAAAGTTCAGGCCTGCAAAGTTATCTATCGGACCCGTTGGCCCATGCTCGCCGGGAATCCACTGCGGATAGACCAGCGTGAGTTCGCCCGGCTGAACCGGGATAACCAAATGCGCGTGCAGAATTTTGCGCGGTGCGTCAGTGATATCCACCAACAACTTAATGGGACTAGCTGCTTGAGCTGGCCCCAAGATCGAGCAAAACGCTACCAGAAACCGGCAGAGACGGCTTACTTGGCACCTACTAGTTCGGCTTCTTCTACTTTGATGCCAAGGCCCTCCGCCACGCCGCGCCCGTAAGCCGGGTCAGCTTTGGCGAAATGGCTGATCTGAAGCCGCTGAATGCGCTCCGGAACGGTCTTCATGTGACCGACGATGTTGGCGATCAATCGAGCCTGCCCATCCTTGCCTAACAAGCGGAACAGGTTGCCGGGTTGCGTGTAATCGTCGTTGCCTTCGCGGTGGTTGTAACGCCCCACGTCGCCCGACGTTGAATAGCGGCGTTCGATGTATTTGTGGTCTTCCACCGGACCGCCGAAACTGTTCGGTTCGTAGTTTGGTTCCATTCCGCCGTTCTCATCCAAACGCATGAGGCCATCGCGATTGTAACTGTGAACCGGGCAGCGCGGCGCATTCACCGGCAACGACTCATAGTTCACCCCTAAGCGATAGCGGTGCGCGTCCGGGTAGCTGATTAATCGCCCTTGCAGCATTTTGTCAGGCGAATAGCCCATGCCGGGAACAATGTTCACCGGAGAATAAGCAGCCTGCTCAACCTCAGCGAAGTAGTTCTTGGGATTGCGGTTCAGCTCCATCGTGCCCACGTCGATAAGCGGATGCTCGCCATGCGGCCAAACTTTGGTCAAATCGAATGGGTCGTATTTGAAATTTTCAGCCTCCGCTTCCGTCATCACCTGAATACAAACGCGCCATTTTGGATTTTCTTTGCGCTGGATAGCGTTAAATAAATCTTCCGTGGCGTAATCGGGATTTGAACCGGCGAGTTCTTCCGCTTTGTCGGCCATCAGGTTCTTAATACCTTGCTTGGTTTTGAAATGCCACTTGACCCAAACGCGATTATTGTTGGCGTCGATGAGGCTGAAGGTATGGCTCGAATAGCCGTTCATGAAGCGGAAGCCGTCTGGCGTGCCGCGGTCTGAGAACAGGGTCGTAACCTGATGCAAAGACTCCGGCGAAAGCGACCAGAAATCCCACATCACGGTTGGCGATCTTAAATTTGTCTGGGGAATTCTCTTTTGCGAGTGAATAAAATCGCCGAATTTAAGAGGGTCGCGGATGAAAAAGACCGGTGTATTGTTGCCGGTCATGTCCCAGTTTCCTTGTTCGGTGTAGAACTTTACGGCGAAACCTCTAGGGTCACGATTGGTATCGGCTGAACCTTTCTCGCCGGCGACGGTTGAGAAGCGGGCCAAAACCTCGCATTGATTGCCGACTTTGGAGAAGAGCTTCGCTGAGGTGTACTTCGAGATGTCGTGGGTAACGGTGAAGGTTCCGTAAGCGGCGGCGCCTTTAGCGTGTACGACGCGCTCGGGAATACGTTCACGGTTGAATGCTGCCATCTTCTCGAAGAGAAGATAGTCTTCCATCAGGACAGGGCCGCGCGGCCCGACGGTTACCGAATTCTGGTTGTCGCCGACCGGCCGGCCTGAATTTGTGGTCATTACTTTATCTGGCATTGGGATCTCCCACCCTGCATACTATGCCTTTTTTGAGCGCCGGGGTATCGGGTATGGCATATTGCTCTCATAGAGAATACCTATGGAAATACACCAATTGCGTTATTTTTGCAGGGTTGCGAGCGAGAGGAACTTCACCAGGGCGGCTGAAAAGGAGGGGATCACGCAGCCGTCGCTTTCGCAGCAGATTGCCAAGCTCGAACAGGATCTGGGATCGAAACTGTTCGACCGGCTGGGGCGGGGTGTGCAGCTCACGGAGTTTGGCCGGGCGCTTCTGCCACAGGCGCTTGAAATTCTCCGGCAAGTGAACACAGCGCGTACCAGCATTGAATCGCTGCGGCGGGGAGTGACCGGACGGCTGGCAATTGGGTGTATTCCGACGATTACTCCGTATTTCTTGGCCCCTTCTTTGGGATTTTTTGTGAATAAATATCCAGATGTCGAGCTTAAATTGGTAGAAGAAATGACGCCCAATCTGGTGGCGCTGCTGCAATCGGGCGAAATTGACCTGGCGGTGGTGAGTCCGCCGGTGAACAATCCGGACGTGGTGTGCAGCGACTTGTTTCGTGAAAAAATCGTCGTGGCGGTAGGTTGCGAACACCGTTTGGCCAGTGAAGAGGCGGTGAGGCTGCCGGATCTGCAAGCGGAAAAAATGCTGCTGCTGAAGGAAGGCCATTGCTTCCGCGATAACGCGCTGACGATTTGC
Source organism: Bryobacterales bacterium (assembly GCA_963718465.1). Classification (GTDB taxonomy): domain Bacteria; phylum Acidobacteriota; class Terriglobia; order Bryobacterales; family Bryobacteraceae; genus Bog-105. The sequence continues at coordinate 182,814 of CAVQZK010000039.1, forward strand.
AACCGGGCGCGAACAAATTTCGTATCGGTGTTTGAGACGAACCAGTTTTCGAGCATTCTTCCGCTGGTGGCGGCGGGATTCGGCATTTCGCTGGTGCCGGAGATGGCGACCAAACCAGAGGCAGGGTGCAAATTCGTAAAGCTGGAGCGCGAGGCTTACCGTCGGATTGGGTACATGCGCATCAGGCAGCATGCGCTGGGCAGCGCGCAACGGGCGTTCATAGCTTGGCTGCGATCGCTTTCGAAGGAACAAAATGTGGTCGATACTGCTGCATCCTGACGTTAAGGCGAAGGATGCGCTGACGGCAGAGCTGTGGGAAGAAGGCACGGCGGGAATCATCGAAGAAACGGCTGGATTGCGCGCGTTCTTCGAGGATTCGGCTGTGGCTGCCCAGATAGCCGATAGGTATGGGGCAGTGGCAGATGAGGTCCGCGGCCACAGCTTACAGTTCCAGTCGCTTGAGTGGGAACCAGTGCTGGTGGGACAACGGTTCGTGGTGGCTCCGTCCTGGGTGCCTGAGTCGGCGGACGCGGGCAGATTCAGGTTGACAGTGGACCCGTCGATGGCTTTCGGCAGCGGGCGGCATGAGAGCACGCAGCTGAGCATGGAGGCGATGGAAACACTCCTCCAGCCAGGCATGACTGTAGCGGACATCGGCTGCGGTTCAGGCATTCTGACAGCGGCGGCAAAGCTGCTGGGCGCGGGCACGATTGTTAGTTGCGACATTCACTTTGATTCCTTAATGCAGGCGAAGCAGTTGACTGAAACGCCGTCGTTTGCCGGGTCGGCCGATGCGGTGCGTTCGGAGTTCGCCGATTTGGTATTGGCGAACATCAGCGCGCTGGTTGTAGATCGCATAGCAGCGGATCTGAAGAGAATCACAAAGCCAAACGGCGTGCTGATTTTATCGGGGTTCATCAACGAGAACCCACCGACGTGCTTTCGACCGCGCGAAGTACTGCAGCGCGGCGATTGGCTGTGCTGGATCTGCGGTCCAGAAGACGTTCGCGCGGAATCGACGACGGACCCTAACGTTCATCCCGAACGCTGGTGGTGAAACGTCATGGCATCACCGGGAGTTCGATGTGGGAAGGGAGCGAGGGGGAGCAGTAGACGCGTTGGGTGGCGCGGACGTAATCGGCAGCGGTGGCGGTATAGATGCTGGACGTGAATTTTTGCGGGTTCCGATCAATCAAAGGGAACCAGGTGGATTGGACTTGCAGCATGATGCGATGGCCTTTCAGGAAGACGTGATCGCGATCGCGCAACGGGATGGGAAAGAGCGTGGGTTCGTTCGGCGTGAGAGGCGCGGGATGTTCGAAGCTCTGGTTATAACGGCCGCGGCGGACTTCCATGGCGATGGGTAGTTGATAGCCGTTGAGCGACTTAGCGTAATCGCCGGGGTTGGGGCCGTTGTTTTCGTTCCAGGTATTTTTGACGGCGTTCTCGGGAAATACATCGATCAGTTTGACGACGAAATCGCTGTCGGTACCGGAGGTTGAGGCATAGAGTTGCGCGGAGACGGCGCCGGTGATGGTGAGATCACGATCGAGCGGAGCGCTGACGAAGCTGAGCACGTCGGGGCGGTGATCGACGAAACGCTGGTCGGCAGATTCCCAAGTGGTCCAATCGCCACCCGGGATAAGTTGGCGAAATGGGACGCTGGCGATAGGGGACGGGATTGGCGGGGTCGGAAGTGTATTCAACGAAGTTAGATGCGTTGCCTTTGGCTGGTCGAAAGACAGCGAACCATCGGGCTGTAAGTACAAATTAGTCAGCTTAGACTCTTTAGGCGGCCACGCGGAGTAAGTGCGCCAAGTGTTAGAGCCGGATTGAAACATGCTCGCCTTCCAGGCGAATTTTTCGCCCTCGCCATGGAGATAGTAGCGGAAGAAGGGCGCTTCGATTTGCTCGCGGAATTCACGGGACGTTTCGTGGTTGCCGAAGGGGATATCGCCTATCCGTTCGCCTTTCGGCGACTGCCACTCACCGTGAAACCATGGGCCAGCCACCATGAAGTTGTGGTCGGATGGACCATCTTTTTCGGAATTGCGAAAGATCTTCCATGGCCCCCAGGGGTCTTCCTGATCCCAAAATCCGGCTACGTTGAGGTTAGGCACGGGACTGGAATGGACTTGATCGACCCAGGCCTCGCGATGCCAGAACTGATCGTAATCGGGATGCTCGACAGTGTCGTTCCAGAAAGGGATGGAATTGTGTAAGTACTTGTTGTTGATGTTAGAGAGCGGGCCAAGTTTGAGATACCAATCGTAAGTGTCGAAGGTATCGAAGGCGAAGTGGGTGTTGGCGTTTTTATCGGCTTGTTCGAGAACCGAGTATTCGACCGAGTAACTCAGGCGGAGCGCGCCGTAGCGATGCATATCGTCATTCATCCACTGGTCGACAGGCGAGGCTTGTTCGGAGACGGCTTTCAGCGCGGGATGGGGATGGAGGAGAGTGAGGCCGGCAGTCAGGCCGTCGTAAGAGACGCCGTAGATGCCGACGCGGCCGTTATTTTGGGGCGCGTTTTTGACGAGCCAGTCGACAGTGTCATAGGCATCGGTGGTTTCGTTGGTAGCTTTGGGATCGGCAAGATCGACATAGGAGGAGAGCAGGAATTTACCTTCGGACTTAAAGCGGCCGCGCAGGTTCTGGATGACGAAAATGTAGCCATCGTGGGCGAGTTCTTTCCAGCGGGCGGGCATGGGCGCGGGAGCCTTGTCGGGGACGCCATAGGGAGTGCGTTCGAGTAGGATGGGCAGAGGCGATTTCTGGCCGATCGGGGTGAGGATGGCGGTTTGGAGGTGGACGCCGTCGCGCATGGGGATCATGACTTCCTGCAAAGTGAAGGCAGATTTTTCGGGCGCGGCGGGCGCGGCGGTTTGCGGGTGGGCCGGAACGGAGGCCAAAAGAAGGACGAAGACGCTGATGGAAAGTGAGCGCATGGTGTACAAAGCACTATAGCGAAACGGGCGTGAAGGGAGGGGGTTTTTCCCGCCTATAAATATATATAGAGGGGGATAGGGAATAAATGGGGTACGGAGGGGGAGGATTTTGGGGCGTTATGATGGCGCGTCAAAGCCTCCGCGCGCAATGCCAGCGCACTCCTCACCCGCGGAGCTTTCGCTTTTTGGCGACCGCTCGCAAAGCAGCCGTCGGTTTTGGTGGATTCTCCAGCAGATCCAACACCCTCTCGCTATCGCGAGCAGTCAACACAATCCGTTCATTCCGTACAACGATATCTTCGGCAACAGGGAGTGCCGTACGCATCACGAAGCTAGTTAGATCCAGACGTTCGTACGCCGCGGCCGCGGCCAGAATGCGCTTCTGTTCTCACGAGGCACGAAGCTCGATTCGATCGTCGCGCGTTATTGAAAGTGTCCGCACAATAGAATCCTTTCCCTAATCTAGAATAATGTACGGACATTGTACGGAAACGTTTGTTCTCAGCCAACTAGTGGCGGAACAACTCGTAGGTGCCGTCGATAAGGTGAATCTTTAAAGTATCCCCGGTTCCCACCTGAGAGGGTACCGAAGTCAAATCAATCGATCCCGCAGAGCCCCGGTCGGATTTCACTCCACACGCTGACTTCGCCGTTCCTGGCCGAATACTTTCGAGTTGGCCGATGATGAGGCAGATCAGATTCTCCACTGACGATGTGGCATTCCTGCGGGAATTGCGGATGCAGTTTACTTTCCGTATTGGTCAGCGGCGTTGCCAATTGATGGACCGGCCTTAGCAAGATCTTGTGGGGTCATGACCGGCCGAAACGACACCTTTGCGTTGAACGCGAGAAACCACGGCTCGGCGGCCGCCGGAATCTCGGATGAGTCTTTCATGTCGTACACGATTGAACCCGACCGTTGGCCGTTGTCGTCGGCAAAGAAATAGGCTGCCTCCGGTTTGAGATCCTCTAGAATTTTCTCAATAGTGGAACCCAGAGTTCCGGCCTTGACGGCGGCATTTCCAGCCTCGACGGGAATCGATACTCGCAATAACATTCGCATACGGTCTTCCTCCTCAGGAAAAGGTGTCAAGTGATTATATACGAGTAGCCTGTTGTGGCGGAGCCTTTCGAGAAACGCGCCATTCCGAAACTGACAGACGCCATTGCCGACTTGCCGGGAGTAATCTGCGAGGTATGTCTTCCAGCGTAAGACGTCAAGTCGCGGTGGCCAGACTCTCCATCGCACAACGTAGCCGGTACAGGAGCGCTTGTCGGACGCTCAACTTCGGCCGGGGTTCTACCCGGGGAAGGAGCGGCTTGTGTGACTCTTTATGGCTGGGGGTTGATATTGCTTAAAAAATTACTCGCAGGCACGGTCCTGTTCGGCGCATTGTCGGCATACGCTCCCAGCCAGAACGCGCCGCATGAGTTGCAGAAAGAACTGATCGGGGCGGATCGAGGCATTTGGGAAGCCATCGCCGGTTCACATTCCAACATGGATCAGGTGAGCGCGGCGCTTGCCTTGGACTATATCGATATCGACTCGGGGGTCCGTCATTCGCGGGAGGTTCTTTCACTCACGTCCGAATACGTGATTACCGAGCTGAGCTACTCCTCCGTGCAGAACGGGAATGCGGCGGCCGGCAAAGTGCTGACCACCACGGTTTTCAGCAAGGAGCACGGACGATGGATTGCCCATTTGCATACCGAGATGGATGTCAAACCGCAGACGCAGTGAATTTGAGGTGATTTCTCAAACTGCAATTGAGGACGCTTCGGTGATGGCGGGCGAAATAGTGCTCGACCGCAATCGCGGCGGCGGACGCTAGCGCGTGCTGTATCTTTCGCCGCCTATCGCAAATCGAGAATGAGCGCCCTACACTTCTGCCGAGATTCGGATGCACTCTTGGCAGTAGGCTACTACCGCTAGATCAGGAACGAAACGCCCCTGGCTCCTGCCAATTTGACCCATAGAGTCGGCGGATGCTGGCCGACTTCCCAGGAGTAATCGGCTCGACGCCATATCTCGGAAGCTTCGGAAAGGCCTAATGCTGTGGCATCATTCGCCTCGGGCTTCCTTGGTTCTTTTGGCTCCTTGCCAGTCATAGCTGAGAGACGCTTGGCAAACTCGAATCGAATTGCCCGTCAGTGCATCGTGGATGGTCCCGGCGTCCCATCGGACCAAGTGCCGGCCAAAACCATGAAGACGGTCACCCGTTCTTCCGGATCGTCCCCTGCTATCACCGGCGAGCCAGGCAGATTGGCTCCCCAGCTTTTCACGGCATCACCCGAAACGAAAAACATGAGATGGGGATGCCAGCTCATGTCGTCGTCGCTCAGGTACTGCTGCTTCGCCATCATGTAGCACATCGCTCCCGGAGCCAGCGCGGCTAATTCTTTCTTTTCCAATGCGGACGTAGTAGCCGCGAGGATCTGTGCTTTCGATTTTCCCGCCAGCACAAGTTTGGTTTTCTTCAGAAAGATGGGCAGAAACGTCCTTGAGGCTGCCGGATTGAAGCAATTTGGGGCGCGGACCTTAGGGTTCCAGAATTCCGGGTCATCGGTCGACTTCGCCCAGGATCGCTCGACGATGCAGACGAAGCTATTCGAGCCCTTCACGGCCGTTGCGTAGCCGTCCCGTCGCAGCACCATCACTTCGGCTGCATCCGAAATCGATGCCGGAGCGGAACTCCGGGCCAGCGCTATCTCAGCCTTCTCGTCCGGAATCAAATACTGGTCGAGAGGAGCCATGACCGGATAGGGAGCCTTCGCAGCTTGCGCTCGCGCACAGGCCGGCCAGTGGAAAAGAATCGGAATAACGAATGCTAACGCCGTGATCCTGGTATTGTTCTTCCGCATTTGAGTCTCCGATGAAGAGCATTTTTGTCAGGTTTGAGCCGCTAACCGTCAGGCGGCGCAATGCACCGCTAATGATGGTATCCGATTCGTCCTGACAGACGCCCATCTGTCAGGAAAGCTGTTCGGAAATGCGTCATGCTTTTCGCTGCGGCATTTGGAGGCGGCAGCTATGACAAAACGCAAAACCAAACGCGTACCAAAAAACGTACTCAAATTAGCCGATTGGAACAATCCAAGTCTGCCGTGCTGACAAGCCTTTCGTCCGCCAGTTCCCAACGGTCTTACGACCACGCCATCAGGGAGTTCGTCGAGTGGTATTGTTCGGAGCCTCGCTTGGCATTCAACAAAACCGTGGTTACGCGATATCGGATTTCACTAGAGCAGCGGCATTATGCCCCATCCACCATCAACCTACGGCTCGCCGCCGTGCGAAGACTTGCCTACGAAGCAGCCGATAGCGGCCTTCTCAGCTCCGATTTGGCGGCCGGTATCCGGAGAGTCAAAGGTGTGAAAAAGCTGGGAGTCAAAGTCGGCAACTGGCTCACGGCAGAACAAGGGCGTCGCCTATTGGCGGCTGGATGGGGCGACAGCCTTCGCTGTAAACGCGACTATGCCGCGCTGGTGATCCTTCTTGGCTGTGGGTTAAGAAGAGCCGAGGTTGCTGCGTTTCGCATCGAAGATGTGCAGCAACGAGAAGAGCATTGGATCATCGCTGATTTGGATGGTAAGGGTCGCCACATCAGAAGCGTGCCCGTTCCTGACTGGGTAAAGAAAGGAATTGATGAGTGGACGCAAGCGGCTGGCATCCAAACCGATCCGTTGTTACGCCCTATCAACAAGGGCCAAAAAATCGGGGAGTCTGGCTTCAGTCCGAAAGTGATCTGGGGCGTAGTGAAGCGGATCGCCTCGACCTGTGACTTTGAAAGCGATCGCTCCCCATGATCTTCGAAGAAGCTGCACGCGTCTGTGTCATCAGGCCGGCGGCGAGTTGGAACAGATTCAATTTCTTCTAGGCCACGTTTCGGTTCAAACGACGGAGCGTTACTTAGGATGCAAACAGTGCTTCAAGAACGCCGTCAACGATTCCATCGGCATCGAACCTACGGAATCGTGAAATCGAAGGACGCTGACCGACTTCAAGGTGCCAATGTCTTACTTTCAACACGGCACATCAGCCCGCTGCGCGTGGAGAAGCGTCCTTCGCGTTCCTGTAAGGCAAGATTCGTTCTCATTACAGAGTCAACTAAGTTTTCCGTCAGCTCATGCTCCCAGAATCTCAGCACATGGTAGCCAATCGCTCTAAGCGCCGCCGAGTTCGCAACATCGCGTTGACAAGTGAACTCGAGCTTCGTTCGCCAGAACGCTGTATGTGATTTGGGCAGATGTCCGCATCTCGAACATCCATGCCAGAAGCATCCGTCAACGAAAACAGCCAACATGGATTGTGGAAATATGAAATCGGGATTGCCTGGCAATCCTCTCCGCTGTACTCTCCACCCCGTGATACCAGCCCTTACTAGAGCCATTCGATAGCGGATTTCAGTAGTCTTGTTTTCTCGCCCTCGGACTTTTGACATTGCCTTCGATCTCGCAGAGGACGTCTGAAATACTCCGTTCACAAGAGAAAGGCGTAACTTTCGCTCCATATCAGTTGCTCAGCGAATACATCTCAGAACCGTTTGCGCGAATGACATACGCATAGGAGTTTAGCCGATTATTGATAAATGAGATGCCATTTGAATAGAATGGGTTATACACCGTTGGCTGAGTGTAGCGCACGATGTCACCGGTCTGGGATGCGTATAGTGCCATGGCCAGCGATATCGGCTTTGGGCCGAATGGAGCCAAGAGAACTGGTCGCTTTCCCGACCCACATAATTCAGCTATGTGATCGAAAGCATCACAGCAATCATACGCTTCAACGCGGATTGGAGCCGGCAATCCTTCTGGGAGTGCCTTCTCAATGTCCCGGACGAAATCCCAATTGCGGTTATAAGCGGGTGGGCCTGGGGGAAAAGGCAGGATGGTCCGAATTGCGACGGCCTTATGTGGGTCTAAAAGTTCGGATAGCCCTAGCTTCATAAATCCCGCGCTGACAATGACAACTTGTGGTTTGGGTATAGGAAACTTAGACGGTCCGAAAAGGGGAAGGTCGGTAAATGGTTGATGGTCCTCCGCCAAATCACCACTGCCGTAGCACTCGGGAATTGTATAGGTTGCGACGATCGTCTCGACTCTGCTCGAAAGCAGCAATCTCTTCAAAAAGGGGAAGAAGAAGCGCTTCGGTAGAGCCGTTATGTCGAGTACCACATGGGGACTCACGGACGCAGCAAAGGCATCGACGAAACCCACAATTTCTTGATCCGATGCAAACAAATCTAGCGGAGGAATCTCCGCGACGGATTTGAGCCCCGCAAGCCCAGCCCGACGCTCTTTTAGTCGCTTTAGCGTCATGTCATAGAAACGGCTGGTCCTCTCTGGGAGAACCTCCGCGAGTAGGGCGAATTCGAGCTGACCAGATGTCAACAGAAATTCGCTCATTCCAAGGCTTCTCTCCTCTGAACCTAAACACCCTAGTAGTGACCACCTCCGTGTGAGGCGCGAAAATACCCAGGGAGCTGGACCCCATGGCCGAGATGCCGCACTACCTGCCCTCAAAAATTACCTTCTCCAAACAACGAGCCTTGTGACGGGCCGACGTCCTCTTGAGGATGCGACATTAATAACGTTTCGGGAGAACGCGATTCATCCAACCATCGTTCCACGTCCGCCGGACTGAGATACGCAGGTTCCTTAGTATGCACACGGGGCAAACGAAAGAACGGAGAGAGCACTGGTGACAGGTACCATTTTCGCCTTGGGCGCCGACTGGAATCTTTCGTCGTGTGCGGTACGTCAACGAGCGCGCCATAATCGACACACTCCTTCAGGAGTATTTCAAGCCGCAGATACCGTGAGAGCGCCTCCAACTCCAGTGAAAAGCCATTCGCCCCCGGGTAAGAGAGCGCATCGTCGTTGTAAAGACTTCGCTCAAGGACAGTGGCAAAACGTCTGATAAATCGTTGACGAGTTGTTCCACCGCTCTCTTCGCCAAGTTTGTTGAACCAATGACTACTTGCCGCATGAATTCCCACAGTCTGAACGGCAGGGTCTAGCTTTGGCGGTAAGTTGTCTAACGTTCGTTCACGTCCCCGCTGGGTTCGCAACCATGATGACCACACATGTTGACAAATACTAACGAAAATAAGCACGTTGCCGCCGCTGAGCTCCAAGATGTCGTCGCTGCCGTACCAGAACATCTTCTGTCCGCACCGCCCAGCGACTTGCATCAATGCAGCCTGGGTGCGCTCTTTCCGCCAATATTTGTAACGGGGCTGCTCCCAGGGAGGGATGCCACCGGGTGGAATTTCATGAACAATGGAGGCTTTACCGCGCTGCCGAGCCCAAGCTTCCCCAAATCTGGCGGACAACGGATCTGTTTTACTGATTCCACGTAGATACTCGTTCCACTCCTCTGGCCATGCCGCATCTAGGCGCAGCACACGCTCAGGGGACTTGCCACTGTACCGCCTGGCTCGATCCTCGGGAGTGTCACCATCGCCGAACACAGTTTCAAGAACGGAACCAACGTTCGCAACCTCGTATTTGGCATACGTGAGTCGCTTCCAAAAAACATCCGTCGCAAACTCCGGAAAAATCCAAGTTTTGCGGTTCTCTTTTCGCCGCAATATCTCGTCAAGGTCGACAAGCTTGTAGTTTCTGTCGCGCTCAAGGTTGCCCGCCGTTCCGTAAACTCTTGGGTTTTCATCCCAAGCGTATCCTCGGGTTCCGATGCGGTATGAGACATATGGATCGCGAAGGCTTAGAGCTTTATTGACAATCTCGCGATACAAGGAGCCGAGCTTCCGTTGGTGCCCCTCAAGTCGCATCAGTTCTTCGTACTGATCTATACGTACAAAAAGGTGGACGTCCGGCGGTACAATTCCGCTGCTATGCAGAGTCTGGGCTACTTGGGCGATAGGCTCGCCAACCGTAGTCTTCGTCCTAAGCACATTTTCAGGCAAATGATCGGTGTTGAAGTTGAGATAAGAGAGAATCGAATTTATTCGCCCTGCGAGCGCGACGCGGAGCGAAGCGTAGTCACGAACCGAATCAAGATACCCGAACCAGCATCGGAGCTGACTAACTTTAACTGCGAAGGCGTCGAGCAAGTCCACCTGGCTGCGGATATTCAGCTCTCGCGCTACCGCTCCATCTGCACGGGATGAAAATAATTCAATCGTTGAAAGGACATCGTAGACGACCCAATAGTTTACATAGTCACCAAAGTAAATTGGAAGAATATCGAACTCGGATTTATCGGGTTCGATCGTCCGCTGCCCAAAAGCAATCGCGCCATCTGTAGTTAAATTGATTCCTGCCCCGATGAAGTTTGCCTGAGCCCCTGTTAGTGGAAATTTGTTTCTCGACTCCGCGTAGGCGACACGAACATCGGGCTTAAGTAGCGTCAAAAGCATGCTCTTACCAGATCCCTGCATACCTTTCAGTACTACGTTGCCAGGAAGATATAGTGCAGAGGCGTTGCGAACCAATTTTGAACTAAAGATCTCGACAAACGCACCAGCGCTAACGGTCTCGGAGACATACAGCTCATTGAACGGATTGGATCGTCTATCCATTAGATCCTTGATGCACGGGGAAAGAGCGGATTCCACGTTCCAGATCTGTGGTGGAGAAGAGGCAGCGTGTTATCGGGACAGTTCGTAGCCAGTACCACTAGCGAACCGGTGAACCGAAAGCCATAAGGAGAGTAGGTCTTGGTAGCAATGGGATCTCCACCATTCAGGACTTGAGGAAAAGTTCTATCCAGTAAGTTCCTGAACGACGGAAAATGAGCGGGCTCGTTCGCCGATGGAGTCATCGGGAGAAAATCGCGAGAGGTTAGCCTCATCACAGGAGCAACTCTGAGTGTCGGATTTTGAGACTGCCACGTTTCTGCAGCAACGATCCCACTCGGACAAATAATCAGTGGAATCAGCAATGTGGGCGGTCGATTCGGCAGATCACGTAGAAATTTGATAACAGGTTCTATCTGGGATCCAGAAACCGACAAAATCCTCTAAGAGAACAAGACGATCAATCTCATCACACAGAAACGCACGAAGCTTAACGGGATCGCCAAATTCGACCAACGATCGCCAATCCGGCCTGTAATCCCGCCCCGCGATATGGTTCAAATGATAGAAGATATTGATTCTCATGCTATCCGTAACAGGGCAGAACCATGTTCTCTCTAAGGCTTGGCCGACCTTTGAGTGAAGTTCAGGCTCGTCCAATTCAAAGTCCAGCTGGTCAATTAGCCATTGGGTTACGTTCGCATTGAACGCGACACGGTATAGGTTGTCGAGCTCCTTGGCGCCAATAAAGAAGACCTCCGCGGCCAATCTGAAAAGCAGCTTCTGATCCTCCTCCGTCTCAACATTCTCGATCCATTCCTCAAGGCGATGCCAATACTCGGGGAAGGGGCCGATTGTTGGTTCGTAGGTACAATAAATTGCGTCGGCGAGCGCATACAGTCGCTCGCTAATCTGCTGAAACAGGTCGCCGTCTGATGCGCCGAGTTGCCAAGAGTTGATTTTCTCATCCAGCACTTCGCTGTACCCCCATAAGCCGTTTAATGTGTTGTGCCAGCGCGAAGGCGACGGGCGGAGCAACAGCATTGCCTATAAACCTATAGTGATGGGCTTTGGAGCCCGAGAAGATAAAACTATCCGGAAAGCCTTGAATACGCGCTGCCTCACGCACAGTGAGCCCTCGATCTTCGGTCGGATGCAGAAAATTCCGAGCGGCACCAAAAGCGGTATCCACCGTCGGGGAGAGGCCATCGGTCTCCAATCTGCGAAACTTTCCGTTGAAGGTGTGTCTCAGATCAATCATCCCATTCACGATCCTCAGATAGTTTTTCTTGAGCAACTCACTGATTTGCCGCTCAGGCCTAAATCCCAGTTCATGCTCCAACCGCGAGATGTTGACAGGATCTGCGTCGCCGAATGCACGGACGCGCTCCCGTCTTCTTAACCGAGCAGTAAGGACTAAGATGGCGCGTTCTAATTTCGTGGTCGTACCAAACACCTCCGGTATATGCCAAGTGTGAACGGACCGGGGGCTGATGCGTACGTCGCAGAGCTTTTGGCCCGGCCCAATCCGTCGCGATATCAGAAAATCATGGGAACCGGGCATCAGAGGCGTTGGGTCATGATTGGAGGCGTTTCCACTCACGCCGGCGAGCGACTCTGCCACAGTTCGCCGGGCCATCGGCCTTTGATCGAAATCGGGCATTTCGGTGCCAGCCGACGCAATCAGAAACAGCCGGCGACGCACCTGTGGAACTGCAAAGTCCGCAGCATTAAGGCTGATTGTCTTACATGCATACCCAGCCTGGACGAGCATCGCATTTAGCTGGTCCCAATACTTCACGTGTTCACCGGAGGTTGCCGCCGGGACATTTTCGGCTACGAAGACCTTTGGTCTTAAGGCTATCGCAATCCTTCCCGCACAAAGCAGGAGGTTGTTTCGAGAATCATCCAAAACTCTCTTCCCTATAGTCGAGAAACCCTGGCACGGTGAACCCGCGAGAACGACAGCCGGGCCCGCGTTCAATGCGTTCGGAAGAACCCCACTGGAGAGATCACACCTGTAAGTCCGAGACTTGAAGTTCTGGGCATGCACAGCAAGGGCATTTTGATCAGCATCATAAGCACCAATATTTGCGAAGCCGGCTTGCTGAAAACCAAGGTCCAAACCGCCACAACCAGAAAAAAGGCTTACAAACGAATGGCTTGCTGTTGTGTCGAGCTTGCGCTTAGGCATTTCATGGGAAAACACCATAGTATATAACAAGGCACATTTAAGATTGATCGTTCGATCGGTTTAGATTCTCCGCTGCTGGAAAAATCCAGAAATGGAGAGTTAAGTCCCGATAAAGGCGCATGGCACCTGGAACCCACTTGGTTGGTTGGCCCGGCGAACCGTCGAAATGTGCCCCTCAACCTCCTGGAGGCATCCGTCGGCAAACATCGAAGTCGCCAGATCAGGCGCTTAACTTCTTCTTTGGAACAAGCGATACGACTTTGTGGGTGGACCGTCGTTGTCGCTTCTTCGATGCCATAAGAATTGCCTTAACATCGAAGCCATACTTGGCCGCCAGATCCTCGCGGAAGCGCCGGACTTCATCGACAATCGGATCCTTGGCCACAAGCTATTCTCACATGAGTTATTCCGGGTGCAGATGATCGGGCAGTCGCACGCCTACTCCCGGCAGATCAGGGCCAATGCACGGGCACTCGTCGCATTCGCAGTATGTACGCAATTCCAGGTCACCAGGAGATCCATGCCATATATACCGCTTCAATTAAGATGTGCGCAGCGTCGGCAGCGGCCTTGCGAGGAATGTTCTTAATGGTAATCATCATTTGTCGCGGAAACCGCTGAAAAGTCGATTCAAATGGCTCGAAATCACTTTAAATTCCCGGTCTACCGGCCGTGCATATGACCGTTAAACCCGACACATTCACCTAAAGTCCCCGTTTTCTCGGCATAACAACTCGCCAGAATCCCACGTTTCTGACCCAAAAAATAAGCCCCTTCTATCGATCACAACCTAACCCATTCGCTTTTTACGCTCCGTTTCCCCAGTCACCACAAAACCACCCACCGATATATCCTCTTTCTAATCAACTACATACGTACCAAAATTTTTCACCGCCCCGATCCCATCCCGTATCCTGAACTCGAAAGGACACCCGCGCGCTCATGCAGCCTCAACCCCGCTTCATCCGTTCCCTGCCCGATTTGCCGCATGCGTCGCTTCACGCCCCGCGCCCCATCGCCCACCCTTACAAAACCCCCCGCCCTCACGTGTCTTTTCAATCCCGCCTCCACCCCATTTATTCCCCACTCCCCTCTATATATATTTATAGACGGGAAATACCCCCAGCCACCATCGCCCGCCTAAACCCGCCAGTATTGACACCCGCTCCCTGGGCAGGGGATACTAAACGATCATCAATATCGTTGCCGTTTGGTGACGTAATCGTTTCGCTAACAAGTCACTCCGTGCGTGGCCACGACAGGGAGCAATTCATGACAAACACCGGCGGCTTACGGGCGCTACTGGTATCTTCGGTTCTTTTTTCCGTTAGTCCGCTTCTTTTCGGCCAGGCGACTGGCAGCATCTCCGGCACCGTGTCCGACGCGTCGGGTGGGGCCGTTTCTGGAGCCAAAGTTACCGTAAGTGGTGAGAACACCGGTGCGGTTCGCGAAGCCAAAACAGACGATGCCGGCCACTACGTCGTTCCGCTGCTCGGCGTTACCAGCTATACCGTGCGCGCCGAATTCACCGGCTTCCAAGCCACCGAAGTCAAGAATGTTCGCTTGCAAGTCGATGAGCAGCGTGAAGTCGATTTCACTCTCAACCTCTCCAATGTCCAGCAGAGCGTCGAAGTCACCGCCACTGCCGTCGCCGTCCAGACCACCAACCCCACTCTCGGTCAGGTCATTACATCGCAGCAGGTGGCCGAACTGCCTCTCAACGGCCGCGATTTTGTCCAATTAGCCACCCTCACGCCCGGCACAACGCAAGAGACCAATCCGAACAGCTTTTTCAACGGAGGCGCCAGCAGCGAGGTGTCCACTCGCGGTTCGTTCTCGCTTTCGGTCGGCGGTTCGCGCGCCAATTCCACCGACTGGCTGCTCGACGGCAACGATAACAACGAACTCACCGCCGGCGGAATCAGCATCCTGCCTTCCATCGATGCCATCCAGGAATTCAAAGTTCTTACCTACAATTACTCTGCCGAATGGGGAACGCGCGCCGGTCCCACGGTCCTGGTTACGACTAAGTCCGGCACCAACACCGTCCACGGAACGGCTTTTGAATTCTTTCGCAATACCGATCTCGATGCCCGCAGCTTCTTCGCGTCCTCAACCGAACAGTTCAACCTGAATCAATTCGGCGGTTCCATCGGCGGCCCCATCAAGAAGGACAAAACCTTCTTCTTCGCCGACATTCAGAACAAGTTTCAGCGCCATGGCATTCCGTTCACCGGCCTGGTTCCTAGCGTGGCCATGCGCAACGGCGATTTCACCAACGACGCCTTCGGTAATCCGCGCAAGGGCCTGCTTGTAAACCCCAATGTATTAGGCGCCACGGACACCGCATTCCAATGCGATTCGGCAGGCAATCCGCTCCCGGCAGCCCCCGATGGCAGCCAATCCAAAGGCGTCAACTGCAACAAGATTCCTTCAAGTCTCATCAACCCCATCACCCAGAAGATGATCAATCTGTACCCGCAGCCCAACGCCAATAACGCCGGGCTCGGTTATAACTACGTCAATGAGCCGGTGCGCAAGCTGAACGAAGGCGAGTTCGACGGCCGCATCGATCACAATTTTTCGAATAACGATTATGCCTTTGCGCGCTTCAGTTACGACCAGGCAACCTCCTACGTTCCCGGCGGATCTCCGGGCTTTGCCGAGCAGGGAGCCTTTGCCAGCAATCAGGGCATTCTCAATCATGGGCGAAATCTGGCCGTCTCCGAAACTCACGTCTTTTCTCCTAACACCGTGAATCAGTTCAGCGCTGGTTATAATCGCATCTTTAATTACATTACCTCCCAGGGTTCTTATAGTTGTTATTCCCAAGCTTTGGGCATTCCTGGAGCCAACCTCGGCGGAGAAAGCTGCGGTCTCACCAGCACTCAAATGGACGGCGGTTACTGGTCTTTGGGCGACCGGGGTTATTCTCCTTTTCAAGGAGGAACGAACGTCTTCTCCTACTCCGATTCTCTGGACATGGTGCGTGGTAATCACGACATCAATATCGGCCTCGGATTTCGTGCCAACCAGATGAATGTCCTGGCCGAGGGCTTTGCCGACGGTTATTGGATCTACGGCGGCGCGTGGAGCTTCGAACCCGAGGCCGATTTCCTCCTCGGCCTCCCAAGCCTTGCGATTCACGATCAAACGTTCAATGGCGATGTTACCGGACGGCGCTGGAAGCTCATTCGTCCTTACATTCAAGACGACTGGCGTATAACCAAGAACTTAACTGTAAACCTTGGGCTTGCATGGGCGCTGGTCACTCCTCTGACCGAGGCCGCCAACCGTCAAGCCGATTTCAATCCGGCAAACGGTCAGTTCATAATTGCCGGACAACAAGGTGGAAACTCCGCTGCTGGAATTCAAATGGATAGGACCGCGCTCAAGCCGCGCATCGGAGTCGCCTGGAAACCCTTCGGCAGCCCAAAAACAGTAGTCCGCGGAGGCTATGCCATCTTCCACGATTCGTCGTGGAACCAAGGTGCCCAAGGCCTCTGGCAAAACCCTCCTTACTATGCCGAATCCGACCGCTTCGCCTTCGGGGGTAAATGCACGTTTGTTACTGCCGCTTGCGCCACTAAGTATGGCCTGGGAAGTCAGGCATCCGCGATCAGCGCATCAGACGGCTTCCAGGTATTCAACACTCCTCCCGATCCCGCCTCCTTCACCGGCACCATTCAAGCTCAAAATCTGAACTTCAAGCAGGGCAGAGTGCAGCAGTTCAACATCAATGTGGAACATCAGTTGCCGGGAGATATTGTCCTCACGGCCGGTTATGCAGGCTCTCGCAGCTCCCACATTTTGATCGATGGCAACAACCTGAACGTTGGGTCGCCTTCAGCATGCGGTACCGTTTCGGGCTATACGCTGGGCTGCGGCGCAGGCGGAGCGGCGTTTGCCGCTCCCTACGCCTCAACCTTCCCCTTCTCTACCATCTCAAACATCCAAGACATCGGCAGGGCTCACTATAATTCCCTCCAAATCAAGGCGGAAACAAAGCGTACAAACGGTGTATACGCCATCATCGGCTACACATATGCTCGGGCTTACGATAATGGTTTTACCGATGGCCTCGGAAGCACCATTGGCGCTACCTATTTCCCCCTCCCAGGCTGGCAGTCGCTCGATTGGGGTCTTTCCCAAATCAACATAAACCATAACTTCACGGCCAGCGTGATTTACGATCTGCCATTCGGCAAAGGCAAAAAATTCGGCAATTCCTGGAGCCGCCCGCTCGACACCATCGTCGGAAATTGGGAAGTCACTGTCATTGAAAAGGCCACTTCCGGCTTTCCCATCTTCGTCGTCGACAGCAACAATAGCTCGGGCGTAAATTTCCAGAATAATGGAAACAGCCTCATTCGGCCGAACCAAACCTGCAGTCCTGAGTCCGGCAGTCAGAGTCTGGCCGCCTGGTTCAACACTTCCTGCTACTCCCAGCCTGTCGGAGGCGAGCTTGGCAATGCCTCGCGCACTCCCGTCTCCGGCTCGAACTTCATCAACACAGATTTCTCCGTGATTAAGCATTTCCCCATTCGCGAGTCCTTCAGGTTGGACCTCCGCGGCGAGTTTTTCAACCTCTTCAACCACGCGCAATTCGGTTTGCCCGGTGCCGACTTCAATTCGCAGACAACCTTCGGAGCCATCAGTTCCACCGTGGGCAATCCGCGCGTAATTCAGTTCGCATTGAAAGCCGCATTTTGAAATTCGTATTCGCGGTTTTTCTGCTGGCCGGTACGCTGGCTTCGGCACAATCGCGCCGCAAAGTGATTATCAATGAAGATTGTGCCGGGCCGGGCGGCAGCAACATGCAGACGGTGCTGCTGCTCCTTCAGTCTCCCCAGGTAGAGGTTCTCGGAATTACCAGTCATCAGTGGAGATCAATGGCGTGATGAGGAGGTCGCGCACACTTTGCGCCTCCTCGAAATCATCGGCCGTACCGATATACCGGTCATGCTCGGAGCCTCCTCTCCTTTGGTTCGCAACAGGGAGGAGACATTGCTGTGGGAACAGCGCTTCGGAAAAGTATCTTACGCCGGAGCCTGGGATGCTCGTTGGTTCCACGAAGCGTCTAAAATCCCTGAGCTGCCGGAAGGCCAGCCAACCACCAAACCCGCCGCCGAAGATGCCGTCCATTTCCTGATTCGCATGGTGCACCAATATCCAAATCAGGTCACCGTCTATGAAGGCGGCCCTATGACTAACCTGGCTATCGCCATAGCGCTCGATCCCCAGTTCCCCGAGTTCGCCCAGCAGCTGGTCTTCATGGGCGGAAGCCTTAACCCCGACAGTGCGTATCCTGAGTTTGCCAACAATCCTCGCCACGAGTTCAATTTCTGGTTCGACCCTGAGGCCGCCCATGCGGTCCTACGCGCCCCTTGGAAGAAAATTGTATGCACTCCCACCGATATCTCTATAAAAGCCCGTTTAACTCCTGAACTTGTAAAAGAAATCAAGAAAAGTGCCGCTCCCATCGCGCAATATGTCGCTAAATACTACCAATCCGGCGACGGCAACGACTTTATGTGGGACGAACTCGCCGCCGCCGCTTGGGTCGATCCTTCCATCATCACGAAGAAAGAAACTCGCTTCATGAGCGTCGATCTAGATCACGGCGCCGGCTACGGCAACACACTCACTTGGCATGAAAGCGATCGGCCGAAAGTCGCCGTGCAGCCCATGGACATCAATATGGATTTAGACAAAGGAAAATTTTTTGATCTGTTCGCGAGCCTCATGACGCGCGCTCACTGACGTTTATAGAGCGTCATCTCCTGCTTTGCTTTAACCGGATCGCCGGTGAGCCGGTAAGCTTCGGACAATCTGTAATGCGCCTCCTGCAAGTCAGGAGCCTTTTGATAATATACTATCGCGTCACGATATCTGCCCTCCTGAGCCTCTAGGATGCCCCGCTGGAGGTAAGCGAGTTCCAGGTGTGGATCGATGGCGACGGCCTTCTCCAGTAGTGGGCGGCCTTCAGAGCCCAGCAGCAGCGCGTAGTAGTAGTTCGCCAGCGCGTTGTTCGGCTGGACTCTTAGAAAGCGCGCCATGCGCTCCCTGTAGCCCGTAGATTCGGTGATCGCGCGCGCCTCTACCTTGCCCAGGAACTCATAAGGAGTTGCGTCCTCCGGCTTCAGATCCGCCGCTTTGAAGTACCACTCCGCCGCCTTATCGTAGAGGCCCGCCGAGTACCAGGCGCTCGCCAGTCCCAGCAGCATGCGTGTTGATTGCGGGAACTGCCGCGCGCCCTTTGCGAACACCTCCGCCGCCGCCCTCGAAGCATGCCGGTTCAGCAACTCCGTGCCCCGGTTGAACAGATTGGCCTCGCTCGAGGCTTCGGTAGTTCCTAGCGAAGCCGTAGCCCTCGTCAGTGTTTCTGCCGACCGCTGAACGGCGTCCGAGCCATGCCCCGCCCGGTAAGTATGGTCCGGCACTCCCGCCGCCGTAAACTTCGGCTTATCGGAGTATTGCGGCTGTTCTTGCGCATGGCACAGCAATCCGAACAACAAAAATGCGATTGGCCGATGCATCACTCCTAATGTAATTGATCGAGCGCCCGTTGCGCCATAGCATCATCTGGATGCCTGGCCAGCAGATCGCGCAGAACCATGCGCGCCTTTTCTTGATTGTTCTCTATCGCATAGACTCTGGCCAAGTTCAAATACGATTGATCGAAATCTGGCGCCTCCCGAATGCATCGCTCAAACGTTGCCGCCGCTTCGTCGCGCCTATGTGTCCGCAGGTACAGAACTCCCAAATTGTTCAATGCTTCCGGATACACGGGCCGCGCTTGCAAAGCCTTCTGCAAATGCTCATATGCCTGCCTCGTATCGTCGATTTGGGCGAAAACCATGCCCAGGCTGTAGTTCGCTTCCGCATCGTCTGGCTTAATGCTGAGCGCCCGTTCCAGCGTCGCGCGCGCCTCTTGCCATCGTTTCTGTTGCTTATATGCATTGCCTAAGTTTTCCAGCGCAATGAAGTGATCGGGATCAAGTTGCAATGCTTGTTCAAAGCAACTGGCAGCCTTTGCGGTGTCGCCCGCCCGTGTCGCCAAAAGTCCGAGATTGTTCCAAGCATTTGTCGTTGTCTCCGGATAATTCGCTTTCAACTTTGCCGCGTTCTCAAAGCATTTTTGCGCTTCGCTGTTCTTCTCCTGCTTCAGGTATACGCTTCCTAAGCCGTAGAACGCTTCAGCGCTGGCTGGATCGTTATTCAGTGCCGATTGGAAAAACCCTTCTGAGGTTTCGATGTAGCCGTGTTGGAAGAAAATCGAACCTAGCGAAAGATAATTCCTCCCAAATTCGTAACTCGATGAGACACCACGAAACGGTAGAGCTTTTGCCAGACGTTCGGCATCGGTGCGTGGAATACTTCGGAGATCGCTCTCGACCGTCTTCGGATCGACCTTTCCCTGATAAATCTTCACAATCTGCCCCTGCTCGTCAATTAGAAACGAAGTTGGAATCGGCATATCCTGGTGCCGGTCGAACAGATAACGAAACAGCAAGTTATAAATCGCAGCGGTTTCGTCATCCGTCGAAGCTTTAAAGGAAATCAGCCGGGATTTGCCTACTTTCGGAGCCAAAACCGGCTCCAGCAGCCAGGTTTCTACAGTCTCCGGAAGAGACTCCTCCGTCAAAGGAGGTTCGGTGTTTACTGCTTCATACGGCTTAAACGGCTCAGCTCGGAAGTCATCCGACCCCTCCGTCACCCAAACTCGATGATTAGCCTGCAGCTCATCTCAGCTTCTGGACCAACCCGCTCGGCCATTTGATCGTTGCCGATATCGTTGCCTTTGGTTTCTCCGAATCCAAAAAACAATTCCTTACTATGCTGCGACAAAAATCCTGACCCTGCCTGCAAAAGTTTGGTCTGATTCCCCACCGTTACGGCTGTCCCAATTGCATCGCGATTACTCTTCGTCCCGTGAAGACGGAACGCAATCGCAGGAGGCAAATCCGCGATTGTGTTCTTCATCAGCCGAATTTGCGGTCCATTGCGATTCTTGATCAGAATCTCCTGCCGTCCGTCTCCATCGAAATCAGCCAAAGCGAAAGCCCGGCTGTCTTCGATAAAATCCAGCCCTACCGCGCCTGAAACATCCGAGAAAGTTCCATCGCGATTGTTCGCGTATAGAACATTCCGCTCGAACCCGCTCCAGGTGTAATCGCTGCGAATCAGCTCGTTGATGGCATTCCAGCCTTGTTCGTAGTCACCATTCGGTTTCGCGGTGTTCGGAGACTTCGCAATCACCTGTCTCCAGAAGAAACTGTTCAAATCATCGCGAATGGCGCCCGAAATCATCCCATTTGTTATGTATATGTCCGAAAAACCGTCATGATCAAAATCCCAAGAATCGCTCGACCATGCCCAGCGTCCTATCCCCGTGTGTGATTCCGCAGTGACGTCGCGAAACTCACCGTTCACATGCCGAAAAAGCGAATTACCCATGGCATGTTTTCGATACATTTCCCGCACCTGTTGCGGCGCGGACTTCTGGAATTCGGCGTAGGAGGTGATTCGTTCTCCTGCCGCGGTCCACATATTGCCGACGTAGAGATCTTGCCCGGCGTCGAGCCAGCTGACGCTCATGCCCGCGCCGACATCCTCAACACCGGTCTCGTGGGCTACATCGCTAAAAGTTCCGTCTCCGTTATTGCGATAGAGATTCTTACGGCCAAAATCGTTAACCACATACAAATCGGGCCAGCTATCGTGGTTGTAATCTCCCCAGCCGCAACAAAAGCTGTAGCGCGTGTTGTTCTTATCGAGACCACACTTTGCGGTGACGTCTCGGAACGTTCCATCACCATTGTTGTGCATCATGAAATTCGGCGGCCCGTTCTCCGCGGCGAAGTAAGGAGTTGGATATCGGTATTGCCCTGCCCCCTGATAGTAGGCGTAAAGGCAAAAATAGATATCGAGCCATCCGTCACGGTTGTAATCGGCTACCGCCGCGCCGGTGAATGTGCCTTGCGGAGGATTAGCAAATTGGAAAGCGCCGGGTTTAAGCTGGAACCACCCGTTTCCCTGATTCAAGAACAGCAGCGGGCCATTTGCGCGGACGACCACAAGATCCTGTTTTCCATCGTTGTCGAAATCCGCGAACAAAGCGCATGCCGTATTGTCGAGAAGTCCGACGCCGGACATTTCGGTGATATCTTCAAATGTCCCATCGCCCCGGTTTCGATACATCCGATTTGGAAGTCCGGCAGGTTGGCATATGTAGACCGCATCGCGACCGTTTCCGTCGATATCTCCCACTGATATGCCATTGTGCCCGTAAACGTCGATGCCGCACGCACCGTCGAGTACAGTTCGCCAGCAGTCGGCGCCGCGCAGCAGCTGCGAAGCGTAAGACTGGTTCTCGCCAAAGGCCCTGTGAGTTACGTCCGCGAAAAGCGGCTCTGTCGACCGGCTGCGAACTTCCTCCTCCGCTCGCCAACTCACCAACCGATCCGCTTCCCAGCCAAGTACCCAATAGCCAATGCGTTGCTCGCGATGTACTCCTGGTCCCGTTCCGACGATTTCATAACGGACTCGAGTAGTCAAGCCCGCTCCACTCAATTCAATGCTGGTAATTTGAAACTCCGCCGTCAGGATCTTGGCAAATTCACGCAGAAAAGCCGGCGCCCCCAATGAAGGTTGCGGGGAAAAGCGGAGACGGCGCACATCAAGGGTTCTCGACCCAGGCCGCAACTGGCGCGATTCGACCGGCTGCCACGAACCGCCGACAAACTTCTCGCCAAACGTCTTCTCGAATACCTGCGGAGACTCCAGGAGGCTTTTGACCCACGTCTCAAGAATAGCCGCGATTTTGCCGTGTTCCTGCTCCGTTTTGAACTGATCCGACCCGGGTTTGAGCTGAAGCAGTGTTGAGTCGAAAGGCGTTTGAGCGCGATAGTGAGGATGCAGACGGAATTCAGGCGCGGACAGGCGTCTACGAAAACTGAATGGAAGCAGGAGAGCTCCGGCCGCTTTGCAGCAGCGGCTCAGAAAGCTGCGTCTGGGTTCCATACATACTAAGATAGAGTGCTCTTGCCAAGTCTGAAAATGAATCGCCGCGATTTTTGCCGGCTGGCGAGCTTGGCTGCAACGGCGCCGATTTTCGAATCGAAGGCCCCGCGTGGCATTGATTTCAAGCTGCAGAATTCACCTACGGAGCAGAAATATCTCATTGAAACGATGCCGGGAGGCATTGCGCTATTCGACTACAATAATGACGGTCTGCTCGACATTTTCCTGGTAAATGGCGGCCATGTCTCCGCTACTCTCGGAGAAAGGTTCGATCGCAACAATCCCCGCTATTGGAACCGCCTTTACCGCCAGAATAAAGACGGCAGCTTCACTGACGTAACAGAAGCCGCTGGTTTGTCTCGTGCCGGAGTTGGCAATTACGGGATGGGCGTGGCCGTCGGCGATTACGACAACGACGGCTTTGCCGACATCTTTGTAACGAGTTACGGAAAGAACATCCTCTATCACAACAATGGCAACGGCACCTTCACCGACGTTACGCAGAAGGCTGGCGTTGCCGGCGGGGGCTGGTCTGTTTCAGCGGGCTTCTTTGATTTCGACAACGATGGCCATCTCGATCTCTTTGTGACGCGTTATATGGATTGGGATATGGCTCACAACAAGGCCTGCGGAGGAGCGTGGCTAATTTATTGTCCTCCTGCCGAATTTCCCACAATCACGAACCTCCTTTTTCGCAATCGTGGCGACGGTACATTTGAGAATGTAAGCGAAAAATCCGGCATCGCCTCGCAAAAAGGCCGGGCGCTGGGAGTATCTTTTGCCGATTACGATGGCGATGGCTTCACCGACATTTTCGTCGCCAACGACGGCATGCAGCAATACCTCTTCCATAACAATGGGAACGGTACATTCACCGAACGGGCTCTTGATGCGGGTACGGCCCTCTCCGCCGACGGCAAGCCTATTTCGGGTATGGGCGCTGTCTTCCAGGACTACGACAACGACGGTCTCCCGGACATTCTTGTAACGGACTTACCACGCCAAGTTTATAGCCTGTATCACAACGACGGTAAAGGCCTATTTTCAGATCGCAGTCTGGAGACCGGCCTTGGCGCGCTCACGGCCGGGAGTTCCGGCTGGGGTGTAGGGCTGGAAGATTTCGACAACGATGGCTGGAAAGATCTGCTGGTGGCGCAAGGCCATGTCATCGATAACGTCGAATCGATAGATCGCTCATTACACTATTTGGAATTGCCGCTTCTGGCAATAAATCAGAAGGGGCGGTTTGAGCGCGCTTCCAGTGGCGTCACTACGCCGGTTGCAGGCCGCGGCCTCGCGTTTGGAGATCTTAATAACGATGGCTGGATGGATGCGGTTCTGACTGTTCTAGGCGGCCCGCCGATTGTGCTGATGAACCGGGGCGGCAGCGCTCACTGGCTTACCATTATCCTGCGCGGTAAGCGCAGCAATCGCGACGGTCTGGGCGCCCGAGTCACGGTCAACGGCCAGACTCGTTTCGCCACAACATCGGGCGGTTATCTTTCGGCTAACGACAAACGTCTTCACTTTGGCCTGGGAGCAGACATCACCGCAACGGTGCAAATCGCCTGGCCGTCCGGTTCCCATCAAAAGCTTGAACGAATTTCCGCCGATCAATTTCTTGAGATCGCCGAACCGGGGTAAAGCGGCGCTGTCGTCTTTTTCCCGCAGCCGCTACACTTTTATTAGATGGGGTTACGGAGGGCCGGTTTTCACGCGCGCTTCTGGTCTTTGATTGGCGCGACGTTTCTTGGATTTCTGGGCATTGGCACGGTGCTGCCGGCCTTGGCGCCGCATGTCCGCTTCGATTTGGGCGGTTCAGATGAAACTGTCGGCTGGGTGATCGGGACGTTTTCGTTTGTAGCGCTTTTGAGCCGGTTTTTCTCGGGCCCTCTGGCGGACCGCAAAGGCCGCAAGATCACTTTCATCACCGGTCTCTTCAGCTGCGCCTTCGCGGGAGCCGCCTATATGCTGCCGTTGCATTTGGCTGGCGCGTATTTAGGCCGATGCCTGCAAGGATTCGGTGAGGCTTGCCTGTATACGGGCGCTGCCGCATGGGCGGTGGAAGTGGGAGGCGTGGAACGCAGCAGTCAAGCGCTCGGATATCTGAGCAGCGCAATCTGGGGCGGCATCTCCGCGGGACCTGCGCTGGGCCATTGGCTCGGATCGTTCCAGCACGCCGCTGCGTTTCAGGTAATGGCTGCGCTCACCGGTTGCACGCTGGCGCTTTTTGTAAAGGAAGATTTCCGGCCTTCAGCGCACCCTTCGGAACGCCACTGGTTCCCCGTTTCGCTCATCCGGCCCGGTTTGGCCGTGGGTTTTGTGAATGTACATTACCCGGTAATTGCCGGGTTCCTTATTCTGCATCTGGCAAGTCACGGCAACGGCGGCCCGGCGGCATTCTCGGCTTATGCGCTTACCATTTTGTGCTCGCGTTTCTTTCTTGGCAGCCTGCCAGATCGCGTGAATCCGAGCATCACTTTCTACGGTGGTCTCACGGCGATGTCGATTGGACTTCTCATTCTCGCCAGAGGTCCGCAGCCACTTTTTGCGGTGATTGGCGCCATCATCTTAGGTTTAGGATTTTCGTTCCCCTGGTCATCCGTCGCCAGCACGGTTCTGCGCCGCACGCCGTCACAGGAACATGGTTCAACAATCGGCCTGCTTAGTGCTTTCTACGATCTGTTCGTTGGAGTGAGTTCATTCGCCGCGGGAGCGGTGGCCCAGAAGTACGGCTATTGGGCCACATTCTACATGGCCGCCTTAGCGCTGGTTGCCGCCGCGGCCGCAGGCAAATTCGTCTTCTTTGGAAGGGAAGAAGATTTACATGAAATAGCTCAGCCGGTTTACGAGAGCGTGGCGTAATCCATGCTCTTCGGAAAATTTGCCGCCGCCGTAATTCTGTCTGCTATGTCCGCCACTCTGTTGCGAAGCGCCGGCTTGTTTGACCTTGCTCCCTCCGGGCAGTTGTCCACCTGGAACGGCAACGAAGTGCGGCGCTTGTCGAACATTCAATCGGCGGATTCTTCCAATATCGGCGTTGAATGGGATGAGGAGCGAGACATTCGTGAGATCCGCGTGCGCTACGCAGGCAAACCGCCCAGTGGCGTAAGCGTTGAGTATTGGTTCAAGAACTGGCCTTACGAACCACCTCAGATGCCGTCGTTTGAAGATCCTATGGACGACCCGTGGCAAGGCAAATGGGTGAGAGCTTCCGCTTCGGAGAACTGTGACGCCTCCGAGTGTACCTATCGTCTTGAACCCATCACGAATGCGGAGAACGACCATGCCAAAAATCTGCCGGGGGTTGCATATCGGCGAACTCTGAAAGTTCGACTGGTGTATGCGCAGGTCGCGCCTGCTATTGAATGGATACGAATCTACTCGGGCAGTGAACAGCGGCTCGTGAAACTCCGCGTGGAAGTACACGGCGGCGGGAAGGCTTTCGTTTACAACGGCATCCTGCGATCAGCGCAGCCGTGGCCTTCTGCCGCCGCCCCCAAAGGGCTCTTGTTGGAGATTCTTGCGGCCAAGCCGGATTTGGCAGGTTCGCACGATATGACGGTAGTCACGGTACGCGGGGCAGGCGCCGACCACCGGACTTTTTCGTTCATGGTTGATGACCTCAAGCATGGACCTATCTCAATTCCAGACCTCGGTGTCCGTGTAATCGACTTGGCCTCTTTCGAAAGTTTGGGAGTAAAACCCAAAAAGCTTCGGGTCCGCCAAAGAATTCCGCTTGAGCCGGAGCAAAGCTATGAACGCGCTTCCCGAGAAATCCCGCCGCTAGATCCTTGGGAGCGGGAATGGGGCGGGCGAGCCTATCTGCCGCTCGCGCCGGATTCGAATTGGCAAAAATTCGCGTTTGAGTACGGCGGAAACGTTTTCGTCAGCAAGACCGGCATCAAGGCGAAAGGCTACGAACTGCAGCGCCTGCAGTGGAAGGGCGACCGCATCGATTGGAAGATCGGCACCGGCGCAACGCCTTACTATCGTGAGAATCGAAAAGTTACGGTTCGCAAGCTCGACGATTATCTGCCGGTGGTCACTCAGAGTTGGGACAAAGACGGAATCAGCTATTCCGAAGAAGCCTTCGCAACGCTTCTTCGCGGCCCGCTTTCGCCCAACGACGCCAATCGCGACGAAGAAACTCCCGCCGTATTGATGCTTCAATTGACAGCGCGGAATGAGACCGCAACTATGTCCAAGGCCCATGTTTGGTTATCAGCGGATGCTGCTGGAGCTTTAACGCTGAACGGGACCACGGTCAACGGAGATGGCAAGGCAGTAGCCGTGCTGGGTAGTGCGGAGGGGACCAATGTGTCGCTAGCCGGGCAGAAGGTTCACATCACCTTTGACCTTTCCGCCAAAACCTCCCGGTCATTGGTCATCAAAATACCGTGCGTTTCGGACCTTTCCCAAACCGACGTGCAAGCGCTGAATCAACTCGATTACACCGCAGAACGTGAACGTGTCATCGCCTACTGGAAACAGATTGCGGATCCCGCTGTTCGTTTCAAAGTGCCGGAGCCAAAATTCGAACTTCTTGCAAAAACTGTCGTTGCCCAGATACATATCAGTACCACCAAAGACCCCAAAACCGGGCTTTACATGGTTCCGGCCGCGAGCTATGGGTACGACGTTTTCGAAAATGAATCTTGCTATCAGATCCTGCTGCTCGATACGCTCGGGCAATTTGACACGGCCTCCCAGTATCTGGAAACCATGCTCCATTTGCAGGGGAGCAAGAATTTTCCAGGCCGGCAAACAGGATCGGCGGCTGGGATCTTCCACGGGGTGAAGATTGACGATGTCTACGATTACACGGCTCACGGCTACGGGCTCGATCACGGCACGGTTTTATGGACGCTCGCGCAACACTATTTCTACAGTCGTGATCGCGCTTGGTTGGAGCATGCCTGGCCGCACATGGAAAAGGCGATTGACTGGATTGAAGAGCAGCGCTCAGCCACGAAATTGACCGATTTGCATGGAGAAAGAGTCCGTGAATACGGTCTGCTGCCGGCGTCGGAACTGGAGGATAACGTTGACTGGGCAAATTGGTTTTCGATCAATGCATTCGCCTGGGCGGCCATGCTTCGAACGTCCGAGGCACTGGCCGATATAGGAAATCCCGATGCGCCGCGAATCCGCAAGCGGGCTGATGACTTTCGTAGTGATCTCCGCTCGGCCATTCTGCGAGCTATCGAAAGCGCACCGGTGGCACGCATGCAGGATGGAACCTATGAGCCCTATGTGCCGGTGTTGCCCACGCGCCGCTTCAGGCTGTTCGGACCCATCCGCGCCGACTATTACCAGCGCTACGGACATCCCGAGATGAAACCTCTGATGCGTTTGGGCGCCGACCGGGATACGTTGTGCGGTGCGGTAGTCTTGCTGATTCTGGGCGTATTTTCGCCGGAAGAACCGGAGGCCAGGTGGATTCTCGACGATTGGGAAGACAACGAGACCTTGAGCAGCGGAATGGGGATGAACATTCATGGGATGACCGACGACCGCTACTGGTTCAGTCAAGGAGGCATGGTTTTTCAGGCGAATCTGGTCAACCCAATTCAGGTTTATCTCTGGCGGCATGAGGCACCGGCGGCGATCCGTAATCTGTATAACGATTTCGTTGCGTGCCTTTATCCCGATGTGAACATGTTCACGGAGGAGTTCCATCAATGGCGGCATGGCAGCGGGCCTTTCTATAAGATCTCGGACGAATCGCGTTTTGTGAACCGCTTGCGCGACACTCTCGTGCTGGAGAAAGGCGACGACCTATGGCTTGCGTCCGGAACGCCCAAACGCTGGTTGGAATTGCCTCAAGGAATTGAGGTACATAACATAGAAACCTTTTTTGGACCCGTGAGCTACGACATACACGCGGGTTCGCACCCGGGCGTGATTGAAGCAACCGTGCAACCTCCCTCGCGCAATCCGGCGAAAGAGGTATGGCTTGTCGTACGCGTTCCTCATGGCAGCATTCAGAGAGTCATGTTGAATGGCAGACGTTGGGCAAAGTTCGATCCGAATCTGGGAGCTATCGAACTTCCCCAGAGCAATGATCCTTTGAAGCTTGAGGTTCATTACCGCTGATGTGATCTCCTCGTCCGCCCTGCAGAGCAATCGCGCACAGGGCCAAACCCGCCATGAAGAGCAGCACTCCGGCATAGGCGGGCGCCAAATGGCACCGTAATTCGATTATTTTTACTTAAGCTCTTCTATGAATTCTAAAACGGCGCCCCTTACTCGGACTCGATAGACCGAGCAATGGTCGATTCGCCGCTGCGGCTCCCACACGTGATTGGTGGAGCATAACTCATTAAGGATGATACGTATTACGCCAAGGTGCGCGACGATTGCAATCAACTGCCCCTCACAGTCAGCCACGGTTTCTTTCACCGCGAGAAGGACCCGATTACGAAAACAGGTGAATGTCTCGCCGCCCGGGGGAGACAGCTCAGGCGACGATTCGAGGGCCTTTGCAGCGGGCCCAGCAGCACGGATTTCAGACCACCGTCTCCCCTCCCAATCTCCGAAGGAGATCTCTCGAAAATCTTGTCGAGCCACGATGGGAATATCCCATAACTCCGCCAAAGGCCGTGCTGTCTGTAAAGCACGTTGCAAGTCGCTCGCATAAAGCCGCCGAACATTCCACTTTTGGAGCAGGGAAGCCAAAGCGCACGCCTGCTCCCTTCCCATTGCATTAAGAGGAGGGTCAATCTGGCCACACAGCGTTCCGGTCATGTCCGTGGCGGCATGCCGAATCAGAAATAACTCAGCCATAGATCCAATATCGAGAACAATCCTCCGCGGGCCTTTCCAGCATGCGACATTTGCTGGCCGCGGTGGTAATCGGCAAGTAAACAATTTGTATACTTGCGCCGGCGTTTCGTACCAACAACTCGACCCAGACCAACAGCAAAAAGGACCCGATTCTCCCACCCCAGGCTCTATAAGGAACTTAGGAACGTTATGACCTGCTGTTGCTCTTGCGGAGTCATTCCGTTGAAGCGGGAGATCACACCCTTGGCTTCGCCCGCATGCCGCCGAATAGCATCGCCCAGAGTCGGCGATCCGAGATCATGCATGAATCTGGATTTGATCTGGAGACCCCATAGAGCCGGTGTGCGCAGTTTGTTCGCTGTGTCCTGCGGTCCAACTTGTACAACGCCGTCTCCAGTTCCGACATCGTGCAATAAAAAATCGCCGTACGGATGAGTAATCTTGTTCCCTAAGGCTTCTGGAACTGTATAGGTTCCACCGTTTATTTTTGTGCCGGGGTGGTCAGTAGTCATAGTGGGAACGTGACAGGTGGCGCAACCAATTGATGTGAATAAGTACTGGCCAGCGATGGCATCTGGCATCGCGGCCAGGATGGCATTGCGGGGCGGGACTTGGGTTCCGCGGACGAATTGCGCGAAGTGGTCAATGTCCGCCAAACCCAAGCTGTCCGGCGTGTCTTCAGGATCGGAAGTCACTTTGCAAACTTGGGTGACATCTTTGGGCTTTAGGCGATTTGTGACTCCCATCTCATTCAGATAAGCGTCCGCGACAAACGAAAGTATTGTGGGATCCTGGTCTTTCCAGCCAAACCGGCCCACCGCAGTTTGCCCTGGAGCTTCCAGAATTGGAACTTGAATCGCTTCGCCATGAATCATGCCATTGCTCTCCGCGGGCTGGTTGGCGGCAATAGCGAGGAAGGTCCGGTCGTCGACGGCCTCGACAAAACCGTCACCGAGGGTATTGAGCACCGCACGCAGCGTCCGCACGTCCTCCGAATCCGGAACATGCTCCTGTACCTGCGGGCATGTCGAGCGATCGTTAACAATTGACCGGCCCGAAATGCTGTTGGCTCCGTTGTTGATGAGAATAGTTGGATTTACAAAATTGCCATTCGGGTCCCTATGTCCTACGCGGACCTCGGTAATCTGGCTAGCGGCGCCGGTCACGCCATTTTGGTGGCACTCTGAGCACGCTGTTGCGTTGAAAACCGGTCCCAGTCCGGTACTTGCATCGTGCTTTCGTTCAAATTGTGCTTGATCCAGAGCGAAGGTGTCGCCAGGCGGCTCAAGTATCCCGTTGCTGGTGCTTTGAGAGCCGGCATTCACTGTCAGCTCGCCCGTTGGGCTGATCGTCTGCTGAACTGTGGGAGTAGTAAATCCCGCTGGCGCTTCGCTCTCGGTTTGCTGCCCGACAAGGATAAGCGAGGCTCCGATGATAGATAGTAAAACAACTTTTCGGTGTGTCAAGTGGTTTAATCTCGCTATGGTGTGGTGGATTTCTTATAAGAGGTCGGTGAGTAATTAACTATTGAGGTGGAGCAATGCGGTAGGCTGTTTTGCGCAGCCGGGCAACAACGAGTACGAACCCGGCACCCGCAAGTAACAGCGAGCCCGGCTCCGGGGCAGGATCGCCGGCGTAAAGGTCACATCGTCAATCGCAAAATTCCAGGCATTGCCATCGGCAGAGGTGATGTCCACGGTCGTTAAACCTGCGCCAGGGAGAGAGAAGATAGCTGCGCCTAGACCGCTGACCGAGGCCAACGACTTGCTGACCGAGTCACCCAAGTTGTCCGACACTGTATAGCTCTCCGCATCGTCGGCATTGGCAACGTAGACGCTGAAATCGTTGACGGGGGAGGCGAAACTGATTATCAACGGATTTGTTTCGCCCGAGCCGAATAAGCCTTCAGTGGCGTAAACGCCGGTTTGATCGGCATTGAGTCCAACCTCACCATTGAGCAACTCGCCTCCTGTGAACGTTGCGATGCCGATGGTGAGCGGTGCATCAGGAATGCCTGTAAGATTTCCGCCGTGTGCCACGGCCTGAGCTTCGAAGTCGATGACTTCCGTCATGGCTGGCGAAGCCGCCGCCAAAACAAGCAGTAGAGATAGACCAAGTGTCGTTAAGAGATGTCGCATGAAATGGTGTCCGCAAAGAGCAGTTCTAAGCTCGGTTTCTAGTCTGTGTACCTGGCGAAGGAAGGAAATATTCCAGGTCGAGTAAACATTTCTACGCTCGCGTGACGGTCACCAGTCAGAACCACCCAGCAAAACTGGCAGCGAGGAAGGCCAAATCAACATAGTGCCCCGGGACCACTCGACGGGATTGCTCAATTCAGGTTCGGAATATCGGGCGAGGATCGCCTGTGTCGCCGTTTTCGTCATCATTCTGACTAGTGAGGCGCCAACGCAATAGTGGGACCCAGACGATAGCGCAAGGTGTCCGGCGGCGCTGCGCTTAACGTCCAGGCGAGCCGGCGCGGCAAATTGCTGCGGATCGCGGTTAGCGGAAGCCAATCGCAGGATCAGACGGTCGCCTTCCGCAATCCTCGTGCCGCCAATGTTGGTCTGGCGATCGGCTTGCCGGAAAATACTATGAACAGGTCCCGCGTAGCGTAAGAATTCCTCCGTGGTCCTCGGAATCCATTCGGAATGCGCGCGCAAAGTGTTCCATTCGGCCGGGTGCTGGAACAACGCCGCCCATGCACTTGCGAGAAAGTACGGCACAGTTTGAGCAATTCCAAGGAACATCGACTTTTCGTATGAAGGGCTCGGCCAGGGGAAGAAGCAATCCAATTCTTGGTTCGCTTTTTTAGCCTGAGACTTGATATCAGGGTCGTCAGGCGCTGCATCGCTGGCGCAAAGATATCTCACCAGACGAGCGAGGGCTTCGGTATGAACCGGATCGAGGCCTGTTACTGCGATAGCTGAAGCCAAGCACCATGACCGAATGAACTGAGCCGCAAGATCGACCGGGCGATCCCGCAGTAAAGGCCGCAGAAACGCCGATGCCAGCCCATCAAGTTCCATTTGCCGCTTGAAATTATGAGAATCCAAAAGCGCAGTGAAGACTTCAGAATGTGCCCAGCCATTTGCGACCGCAAAGCAGGAGTTCTCGCGGTCTGGCTTTACGCTTGGGTCAGCGGCAGCCTTGGGTGGCCGGCCCTGAGAGAGGTCGGCCGACCGAAGTGCGGTAACGACATCTCGATGGCGGCTTACAATCCAGGCTTTCTGTTCTTCGCTGAAGCGAAGATCTTCGGCGCGGGCGGCGGTAACGGGGCATTTGCTTGCACTTCAATTGTCCGTAGCATTTGGATGATGTGAAAAAGTGTCATCGCCCCGATCTGGATTTGGCGTCTGGCTATTCGGCGAAAATCCGCTGGAGTTGGTCAAGATCGGAAGGCGCGACATCGGAAACGAGACATAATTCCAGCCCTCCTTTACGCCAATCGAGCCAGTGATAGCCTTGCCGCGAGCCGGTGCGCGGAGAGGTGTTCGAGTCGCTTGCGGGCCATATGAAAACGTTCACCAGATGTTTGCGGCGGCCATAGACCAGAGCAGCGACGGTGCGTCCGTGAATCACGTCGAGGCGGCCGCCCTCCAGCGGGAAACCCCGGTCGGCAAAGTCGCGCACGGGTGGAGAGAAATCCACCTTACCGTTGAACCACGGCTTGACGGTGTGTTGATCCGATGAGATGACATCGGTAAGATGGCCCGGCTGGAGAGATCGCACGTGCGCATCGACAAGCTCAGCGGCAAGCACCGTCTCATAGTTGTCGCCGCGGTGAACGGCGGCGACGACCCAGCCCGTATAGGCAAATAGAAGAAGTGCAGCGGCAACGGCGAGCCACACCCAGGGCTTTCCCGCCGCGATAACGGGCACGGGGCCAGGAGAACGGAGGCTCGCCAGAATCTTCTTGCGAAGCGAAGGGGGTGTTCTGGCGTAAAGTTGCGCAAGGTTTATAGAAGAGCGCAAAGATTTCAAAACCTCGAGTGCGTCAACACATTCGGAGCACTGAGCGAGATGACGTTCGAATGCAGCGGCGCTTAAAGGGTCAAGTTCATCATCGTAGTAGCACTGAAGAACGGTGTCAGCGCGGTCACAGTGCATAGGGGTCCTCCCCGCGAGCAGGTTTGCCAAGCGTTAACTGGAGCTGGCGGCGGGCCCGCGAAAGCGTGGACATGACCGTCCCTAGGGGAATCGAAGTAATAGTCGCAATCTCCTTATAGGAGCACCCTTCCAGCTCACGGAGCACGATCACCTCCCGATAGCGCGGGGGCAAAGACTCAAGAGCCTTATTAAGACGCTCGCGATCATTGCCTCCGATAGCAAGTGCTTCGGGTGTGGGGCTCTGGAGCCCGTGCAGTTCTTCGTCCAGTTCGGCCATATCTTTCACGCGACGATTTTTTTCCAGCCAGGTGTAACAGGTGTTCCGGACGATCTGCAGCAGCCAGGCGCGCACATCTTCGCCCCGAAACGCATGGAAAAAACGATATGAGCGCAGCATCGCTTCTTGCGCGGCGTCTTCGGCATCCACGCCGCTGGACAATAGCCAGCGGGCGAGATTATGGGCGGCATCGAGATGCGGTAGAACCAGCCTCTCGAAGCGCGCCCGATCCTGCGAGTCCAGAACGCCCAACCTTTCTCCTGAACGGGATTATTCACTGAAGGGGACTGCCGCAAGGGCGAGTTTATTCCCGCTCCCTTGCTAATTGTCTAACTGGGCAAAAAAAGCGCAATTAACCGCTGAAGCGGAATAAAGATGGAGGGGGTTCAGTTTACCAATGCGGAAGGCATCCAGGCGGCGCGAGCCCACTCCAAGTTGTAGACCCCGCGCCGCTCGCCCCGGATAAGTACGCTCGGGCGGAAGCAAGGATGCACTGCGAACAAAGTAAGGCAGGAGAAATTATGGCTGGAAAGAAAAAAGACGAAGTTCTACATGATCACAACAATGACGGAGTAGACCGGCGGGGATTCCTGAAATGCATGGCCTGGGCCGGAACTGGTTCGCTTTGCGTAATGAGCGGGGGCGTACTGAAGTCGTATAGCCTGAGCCAGGGATCGCAGGCGGGAGCCGAGGGAGCGGCGGGCGAGCTAAGCTTCGTGCAAATCAGCGACAGCCACATGGGATTCAACAAACCCGCCAATCCAGATGTGACAGGGACGCTGAAAGCGGCCGTCGAAAAGATCAACGATTTGGCGACACCGCCCGAGTTCATGCTGCATACGGGCGACATCAGCCATCTTTCAAAACCGGAAGAGTTCGATACAGTCGATCAGATTCTGAAGAGCGCGACGCCCGAGGACGTCTTCTATGTGCCGGGCGAGCACGACATGTTGAACGACGACGGAAAGCAGTTTCTTGAGCGCTATGGCAAAGGCAGTAAAGGCGCGGGATGGTACAGCTTCGACAAGAAGGGCGTGCATTTTATCGGGCTGGTGAACGTGCTGAATCTAGAAGCCGGCGGACTTGGCACGCTGGGTCACGAGCAACTCGAATGGATGAAAGATGACGTCAAGCATCTGAAATCCAGCACACCGATCGTAGTGTTCGCGCACATTCCTCTGTGGAGCGTGTATCCGGAGTGGGGGTGGGGAACGGACGACAGCGCGCAGGCTTTGGCGTACTTGGGGAAATTCGGCTCAGTAACGGTGCTGAACGGTCACATTCACCAAATCATGCAAAAGGTTGAAGGAAACGTCACCTTTCATACGGCGGCGTCAACGGCATTTCCACAACCGCAGCCAGGCAAGGCCGCTTCACCGGGTCCGTTGAAGGTGCCGGCAGAGCAGTTGAGAAGCTCGCTGGGAATTACAGACGTGAATGTCGTGAGGGGGCAACACGCACTGGCAGTAGTTGACTCGACACTTGCTTAAATCGGGTGCGAAGAGGACAGTTGTGACGAAAATTCAGGAAGGAAAGATCATGAGGAGACGCGTGCGAATTAAAGAGTTGGCGGCGGTGCTGGGAGCGATGCTGCTGTTCGCGGGATTACTGGCGGCTACCTCGAATGGCCAGCAGGCTGCGGCGGCAACCGCGGAAGTGAAGATCGACAATTTCAGTTTTGGGGCGGCGGTCCTGATGGTGGCCCCTGGGACGACTGTCACTTGGACCAACCGCGATGATATTCCCCATACGGTGGTCAGTACCGAGGGTGTATTCAAGTCCAAAGTGCTGGACACGGATGAGAAATTTTCATACACGTTTGTTAAGGCCGGAACGTTTCCTTACTTCTGTTCGATTCACCCGAAGATGACCGGTAAAGTTGTGGTGCAGTGAGCGGCCGATGAGCGCAAATCCATTCGACATTAAGGACCTACTTCTAGCCAAGCATGCGCAACACGTCGTGCTGATTCATTTTCCCATCGCTTTGTTCGTCGTAGCCGTTGCGTTTGACTTTATTGCGCAACGAACCGGGCGGCCGCTTCTGGCCGCAGCCGCCTACTACAATTTCACGGGAGCGGCAATCACCGCCATCCCGACGGTAATAACCGGAGTCGTTGCCTGGCAATGGAGCTTGAGGGACAGCGCCTGAAGGGCGTCCTCCTCATGCACATGGTGATGGGTTGCCTCTCGAGCGTGCTGATATGGGTGGCGTGGTTCATCCACATGAGAACCAAGCGCAAGCCGGGAGGGCGGTTGCCCGGCTACCGGTTGCCGATCGAGGCCGTAGCAGCAGCCATCGTCGCTTTAACGGGACACTTAGGAGGTTTTCTAAGCGGCGTAAACATCCCAACCTAGCGTGGCGGCCCCGCGTAACCTGGCAAGCGTCCGTTTGTGTTGACGAACGGGGCCGGCAACGCAGCGATAACAAGAGGTTGGATCGGAGATTCAGTTATACCCGAACGGGAGGAGAACCATGGCCACTGCGCAGAAAGCAATGCCGAGCATCCGGCCGATAATATTCGGAGACGAGCTCATCGTATGGGGTTGATCTTCAATGCCTTGCTCAATTCCCGCACGGACGGGAAGGGATCGCCGGGTCGCATCTGACCTGAGATGACCGCTTTCTTAGCCGCGTAGACCACCTGCTCGTAGAGAGCGATTCCCGGTTCGAAGGAAAGGCTAAACGGGATCACTTCTGTGTACTATAACAGATAATACAGTAAGCAAGGACCAGCCCGGCAGCTCCAGTGATCTACCCTGGTATTTAAGCCCCGATGTCCACCAGTGTCTTGGAACCTACCCAGGTTGAGGAACTGTATCGCACCCTCGAAGAGAAAGTGCGTACACTCCGGCCAAAGGAAGATCTCGCCCCGTTGGATCGGGCTTACCGCTTCTCCGCCGACCAGCATCGCCAGCAAAAACGCAAGTCCGGCGAGCCTTATATCACTCATCCGCTGGCTGTGGCGCATGTTTTGGCTGACATGCAGATGGATCTGGTGAGCATCGAAACCGGTCTGCTGCACGATGTAGTGGAGGATACGCCAGTCAAGCTGGAGCAGGTTCGCGAGCTGTTCGGGGAGGATGTGGCGCGCTGTGTCGACGGCGTCACCAAGCTCAGCAAAATCAGCTTCGCTAATCGCGAGGACCGGCAGGCCGAAAGCTTGCGTAAGATGCTACTGGCGATGACCAGCGATATCCGGGTGATCATCGTGAAGCTGGCCGACCGCCTGCACAATATGCGCACGCTCGGCTCGCTGCCGCCGGAGAGGCGTGAATCGATTGCACAGGAAACGATTGATATCTACGCGCCGATTGCTCACCGGCTCGGCATGGGTAAGGTGCGCGGCGAGCTGGAAGATCTGGCCTTCAAGGCGCTGCAGCCGGAAGCTTCCGCCGACCTGATGCGCGAGATTGACACGAAACGGCATCAACATGAGGAGTATCTGGTTCAGCTGCAGACGCAGATTGAACAGAAGCTGCAACGCGAGGATATTCCGGCTCGTGTTCACGGCCGCGTGAAGCGCGCATATTCGGTTTATCTGAAGCTGAAGCGGCAGCGCATCACGTTAGACCAGGTTTACGACGTGCTGGCAGTTCGAATTATCACCGATTCGGTGAAGAACTGTTATGCGGCGCTGGGTGTGATTCACAACGAATGGCATCCCATTCCCGGCCGTATAAAGGATTTCATTGCGATGCCGCGGCCGAACTTGTATCAATCGCTGCACACGTCCGTTATCGGTCCGGGCGGCATGACGTTCGAGGTGCAAATTCGCACCGAAGAGATGCACCGGATTGCAGAAGAAGGCATCGCCGCGCATTGGAAATATAAGGAAGGCAGCAAAGGCCCGGGAGACGAGGATCAGCGCATCGCCTGGCTGCGGCAGCTTGTCGAATGGCAGCGGGAGATGAGCGACTCTGGGGATTTTCTCTCTACGCTCAAAGTGGATCTCTATTCGGAAGAGGTTTACACCTTTACTCCGCGAGGCCGCGTGATTGTTCTACCGCGCGATGCGACGCCTATCGATTTCGCGTACACCATTCATAGCGACGTAGGAACCACATGCGTAGGCGCGCGCGTGAACGGCGTGATGAAGCCGCTAAAAAGCACGCTGCGCAACGGCGATGTAGTAGAGATCCTCACGCAAGCCGGTCATCAACCCAGCCGCGACTGGCTCTCGGTAGTGAAAACGACGCGCGCCCGCAACAAGATTCGCCACGTGATCAACGCCGTTGAACGGGCGAAAGCGGTGGAGATTGGGCAGAAGTCGCTCGAAAAAGAAGCGCGGCGCATGGGCGTCAGCCTGGGACGCATTTCGACGGACGATCTCGCTTCAGTCGCCTCTGAGTATGGTGTCAGCAAGACCGAGGATCTTTACGCCGCCCTTGGTTTTGGCCGTTTTTCCGCCCGCCAGGTTCTGCAAAAGGTCGCGCCCGATGAGGCAGCCATCCCCGACACGCCCGAAGTCTCGCCAGCTATGCCCGCGCGCGGTTCGCAACCGCCGGGCTCACCCATTGGCGATGGCGATCTGGCGATTCATGTCAAAGGCGCGGACGATGTGCTGGTCTACCGAGCCAAATGCTGCAATCCGGTTCGCGGCGAACAGATTGTCGGTTACATCACACGCGGTAAAGGCGTGGCAGTACACTCGACGCAATGTCCCAATGTACAGAAGCTGATGTATGAAGCCGAGCGCAAGATCGCGGTGGACTGGGCACGCACGGCCACTGATCCGCTACCGGTCAAAATTGTTATCTACACCGACGACCGGCCTGGAATCTTGCATCAACTTACATCCATCTTGAGCGCTGAATCGAGCAACATTCGGAGTCTCGAAGCGCGCGGCGACGAAAAGCGCACTGACGATAGCGCAATCATAGAAATCACTATGGACGTGCGGGACAAGAAACAACTGGAGCGCGTGACGAACGCTTTTCGGCGAATACCTGGAGTTCGCGACATCGAACGGACGCAAAGCGCATCAGAAAAGTAAGCGATGCAAAAAGAACTCGAAACCCAACTTGCGCAGGCCGACCCGGAACACATTGCCATCTCGAAATCTACCGGCATCAAGATCGATTGGCGCGATGGCCATCATTCAGACTACACGCTGGCTTATTTACGCGATGAGTGCCCATGCGCCAGTTGCACCGGCGCGCATGGCACGGAACCGCAAAAGACGAACTATGGCAAGCAGGAATTGTTCCCCATGTACAAGCCTGCTTTAAAGATGGATTCGGTGGAAGCGGTGGGGTCGTACGCGGTACGCATTCATTGGAACGACGGACACAGCACCGGTATATATTCGTTCGATCACCTCAGAAAAATATGCCCGTGCCCGGAATGCCGTGCCAAACGGGATTAGGTGTTTTTCTTGTAATCGCCGCGGCTGAAGTATTTTTCCAGCCAAACGTAGAGGCAGATAAACAAATAGCGGCTGCCCATTTCTTTCATCTTCAGCTTCGCCTCGCCCGTCCGGCGGTTGCGCCAGGTGATTGGAATAGTAGTCCAGCTGTAACCGCGCACAATTGTTTTCAATGGGAGTTCCACGGTTAAGTTGAAGTGCGGGGAAAGCAGCGGCCGGCATCCATCAATCACCGAACGCCGGTAGGCTTTGAACGCATTCGTGGTATCGTTCAGCCGGATATTGAACAACAGCTTGATGAAGAAATTGGCCATGCGGTTCACTTTCAGCTTCAGCCACGGATAGTCAATCACACCGCCGCCTTTGATGAAGCGTGAACCGAACGCGGCATCCCAGCCTTCATTAAGCAGTTGCCAGTAGCGAACCACATCGCGGCAATCGTCAGATTCATCAGCCATCATGATCACCGCGGCATCGCCCTGCATGTTGTCGAGGCCGAAGATAATCGCGCTGCCAAACCCGTGCCGGCCGGTGTTCCGCACTGGCCGCAAAACGGGAATACGGGCTGTTAGATCGTGCAGTTTTTGCCAGGTTGAATCGGTGCTGCCATCGTCCACGACGACAATTTCGTGGGGTACCTGGTGAATGCGCAGTTCCACGGTCAGGTGCTCAACGGTCGAAACGATGCAGCCCTCTTCGTCGCGTGCTGGAATGATCACGCTTAACAACTGCAAGGACGGACGGTTTGGATCTGGATCTATCCGCCTCAAGCCGGCTCCACTTGCTTAAGCCAATCCGGATTCGCCTTGACGTGGCCGGCGATTTCGTCGAGAATCCCAGGAAGCGCGCGCCTTGGCGACCACTCTAATTCCTGCGCCGCTTTGCTCGAATCCATCACTAACCAGGGAACGTCGAACGGCCTTTCGCGCGTATCGGGCTGCGGGGCATGCGAGCCGAAACGCTGGTCGCACCATTCGGTCAGCTCCGCCAGAGACATGGCGTTAGCGGCGCCGCCTCCCACGTTGAAGACCGGTTCTTCAGGCGGATCGCGGCGCATCTGCGTTACCAGCAGATCGGCCAGATCGTCAGGATGAAATGCGTCGCGAATCTGATGGCCCAAACCGCCGAACCCTATGTAGCGCAACGGCCGCCGCGCCGCATGGGCGTGCAGCCAATAAGAGAAGATGCCCTGTTCAGTAGTGCCGAACTGCCCCGCGCCCGCCAGCACGCCGCAGCGATCGATCCAAACGGGGAAGCCAAACGTACAGCCGTATTCGAGCGCCATGATTTCAGACGCAAGCTTGGTTGCGCCGTAGAGTGAGATGGGCTGGCGGGTTGGGAACTGCTCTACTATGCCTTTCGTGCTGACACCGGCCACCAGGCTCTTGCTCACATCGGGTACAAAGCGATTTCCCACCGTCTCCATAGGCAACGCAGCTAAATCGCGAACGGAATACACGCGGCTGCTGCTTAGCAGCAACAAGCCGGCATCGCGGGCACGGCAATACTCAACGATGTTCAGGGTGCCGGTTAAATTATGTTCGTAAAGTTGTCGAGGGCTGGAGCGGCCATCCACTCCCGCCAGCACGCTTGGGTTCGCTGCGGCATCAATCACCCAGTCGCAATCGGGCAGCGCTTCCACATCGCTGCGCATGCGTAGATCGCCGTGAAAGAACTGCATTCCCCTTCCAGCCAACCCACTTCGGTTCTGTTCCGATCCGGGGCGTAAAAGATTATCAATGCCGCAGATCTCCAAACCCGGCATGCGCTCCGCGAGCCCGTGGGCCAGACGGCTGCCGACGAACCCGCAAATCCCGGTGATGAGGATCTTCATCCGCCAACCGAGGTGGTGACAGAAGCCTGCAAACGGCTTTCCCAGGAATCAGCTATCTCGCGGACCATTTCACGCAGCGGCCGGTGCACACTCCAGTTCGGGTAATGCGATTTCATTTTCCTCAGGTCGCTGTAGTAGCAGATGTGATCGCCAATTCGGTTCTGTTCCAGATAAGTATATTTCTGCGGTTGCCCGGTGAAGCTTTCCACCATGGCGAAAGCTTCCAGGACAGAGCAGGAATTCTCTTTTCCCCCGCCCAGGTTATACACTTCAGCGGCCCGCGGCGCACGGCAGAATTCGAGGATAAAGTTCGCGACGTCTTCCGAATGAATGTTGTCGCGAACTTGCTTGCCCTGGTAGCCGAACACCTTGTATTCGCGCCTCTCAATATTGCAGCGGATCAGATAACTCAAAAAGCCATGTAATTCCACACCTGCATGGTTGGGCCCGGTCAAGCAGCCGCCACGAAGGCAACACGTCGGCAGATTGAAGTAGCGACCGTACTCTTGTACCATGACGTCGGCGGCTACCTTTGAAGCGCCGAAGATGGAGTGCTTCGATTGGTCAATGGAAAACGTCTCCGCGATGCCGTTTTCGTAGGCAGCGTCGTCGTAATCCCAACGAGACTCCAGTTCGCGCATTTTGATGGAATTCGGCAGGTCTCCATAAACCTTGTTCGTCAACATGTGTACGAAGGGCGATTCCGGACAACTCCGCCGCGCCGCTTCGAGCATATTCAGGGTGCCTACGGCGTTCGTTTCGAAATCGTCAAACGGAATGGCGGCGGCCCGATCATGTGAAGGCTGCGCCGCAGTATGCACGATGACGTCGGGCTTCACTTTCGCTACCAGCGCCAAAATCTGCGCTCTGTCGCGTATGTCTACGTCGTAGTGTGTATAAAATGGCAGCCCGTTTCGTAAGCGCGCCAGCGACCCGCTAGTGTCGCCTTCGGGACCGAAAAACACCGCGCGTTCATTGTTATCAACGCCGACGATTTTGAAGTCATGCCGGCCCAAGTGCAGACTTACTTCGGAGCCGATCAACCCGCACGCCCCAGTGATTAACGCGTTCTTCATCGGTTATTACACCATTCTAAGCTTCGAGAGTGGGTTGGGCGCTGCGGCGCCAAAATGAAACAACCTCACAGACCGTTCTCGCGGTTGTGAGGTTGTTTTCGAACTGAATTAAGTGCTTGGCGATTTACAAGAGCCGGAAGTTCACTTCCACCTGGGCCTGCGTTGCCACTGGGCGGCCACCCTTCATGCCGGGCCGGAAACGCCACTTCATGACAGCTTCAATGGCCTTCTCATCAAGACCCAGACCCAATGGCCGAACCACCTTGATGTTGCGGGGCATGCCGTTGGCATCCACCACAATCGAAAGCAGAACCGTACCTGAATACTTCGCTTTACGTGCTTCTTCCGAATACTCCGGTTCCACTTTGTTCACCAGCGTGGGCGCTGAAACTTCGCCGCCGATCCGGTAAACGCCGCCACCCGTTCCGCCTCCGCTACCCGGGCCGAAACCATCTCCGTCGCCCGAACCCAGACCGCCGCCCTTGCCGCTTCCAAGACCGCTCGCGCCGGGACCACCCGACATAGGATCAATCTTACTCAACGGATCACCATATTGGTCAGCCACAATCTGCGGAGCCGGTGCAGTAATCGTTGGAACCACCGGCAACTTGGGTTGGGGAATCGCCATAACAGGCGGAATGAACTGCTTGGGCGCAAACTTTGGCGCTGCACCATGGCTCACGGGTTTGGGATCGTGCATGCCGCCACCCCCACCTCCGCCCGCTTTCTGGGCTGCCGGTGGAAGTTTCGGTTTGTAATCTTGGATGGGGAAATAGATATCAGTCGTGTCGCGAATCTTCTTCTTCACCGCAGGCACTTGGAAGACCGCCAGCATTAGAGCAATCACACCCACGTGAATCAACAGCGACATTACGCCGGAGCGACCTTGTCCACCGCCATAGGCACCCCAAATAGTTCCCACTTCAACCGGTTTTGAAGTTACTTCAAGCGGCGGCAACTTGGGGGGGCTGATCAGATCTTTTACATTCCCGACAAGGGACTTGAACCAAGGCTGCTCAATTGTGTTCATGTCACCGAAACCAGTATCAATAGGTCTCGATGTCAGTTCTAAGGGCGGGAGCTTTGGCGGATTGATGGCTTCCCGGATCGATTTGCCAATGGTCTTGAACCAAGGCGCTTCGATGTTGGTCGACATCAGGAGTTTATCCAGGTGGCTATCCGGCTGCGATGCTGGAGGATGCTCCATTTTTTCCTTTTCAAGCTCGCTGATCACGACACACTCCGCCAGTAAACTCTATCGACCACATGCTGTGCATTGGATAGGACGTGATATGAAAAATCACAGTTGCAAAGAATTCGGCCAAGTCTCATCAGCCCGTACCACCAGTCTAACCCAACAGAACCGTATACGGACAATCAGCATTCCATCGGATCATATTAACTCATACGATTTACGGAATTTTTACAACTGATTGCGTTTCCACAAAATCGGTAGACGCCCGCCAGATCTCTTCTAGTACATCGGTTAGTTCGTGAGCGGAATTTAGCCCTACCAGCCTTATATTAGGGTGGCTGGCCGCAAAGCC
The DNA here is from genome assembly GCA_963718465.1 of Bryobacterales bacterium. Classification (GTDB taxonomy): domain Bacteria; phylum Acidobacteriota; class Terriglobia; order Bryobacterales; family Bryobacteraceae; genus Bog-105. The sequence goes on from CAVQZK010000039.1 coordinate 226,516, forward strand.
CTCCGACAACCGCAGCGGAACCACCGTATCCTTAGTTCCGTGAAAAATCAATCCAGGCTGTTGGAAGTCCGGAAAGGGCTCGAAACGGGCGGCATCCTCCATCAAGTCGAAGGCGAGGGGCACGTCACGACCCTCCCCGTAATGAAAGACAAGGATACTGCCCTTTTCTTTCCAGGAGTCCAGTTTTTCTTGGCCGAGTTCCGCAGTCCATAGTTGATGGAAGGCAAAGGCAGGAGCTAACAAGATCAGGCGGGCCGCTTCAGCATGGCGTGCCGCATACAAGGCTGCCAGATAACCGCCCAAGCTCGATCCAATTAGGACTACGGGCTCATCCCGAGCCGTTTTTTCCACTGTCAACAATTGCCGAGTGATTGTCAGATGCTCGAAATCACCCCCGGCCAGATCTGGAATCTCGACCGAAAAGCCGCGCTGAGAGAGCTTTTCGGCGAAAAAACGCGCCTTCCGGGATTGCGGACTGGAAGCAAAACCATGCAGATACAGGACACGTAAACGTTGCGGCAACATCTACATGTTAACTGTCAACACAGTCATCGGCTAGAATCTGTAAAGCGAATACACGAACCAAACTCAGCCCCGGCCCTGCGCCCGCTCGCGTCCCTATTCGCGCATGAGGTAGCTTAGTGTGTTGGACTCGGGGCCACGACAGCCTTGAATGGCGCACCCAATTACACAGGAGATCATTAATGGCGGCAGTAGCAGACAAAGTAAAGCAGATTATTGTGGAGCAACTCGGAGTCGACGAAAATCAGGTCGAGCCGAGCGCATCGTTTGTAGACGACCTGGGCGCGGATTCACTCGACATCGTGGAATTGGTTATGGCCTTCGAGGAAGCTTTCGATCTGGATATTCCCGACGAAGAAGCGGAAAAGATCAAGACGGTCAAGGACGCCGTCGATTACATCGAGTCTAAGAAGAAGTAGTTGACGCCTGATTGCAACCTTCCCAGACCGTGGAAGGCATTTTAGGAAAACATGGCGCAACGCAGAGTAGTTGTCACCGGGGTGGGTCTGCTCAGTTCGGTGGGTACGGGCACAGAAGAGACCTGGTCGGCCATTCGCAAAGGCGAATCAGGCATCGGCCCGATTACCCAGTTTGATGCCGCTGCCTTTAGCACTCGTTTTGCAGGCGAGGTCAAGCATTTCGAACCCCTGCATTATGTCGACAAAAAAGAACTGAAGAAGATGGGCCGTTTCATTCAGTTCGCCATGGCGGCTAGTGAATTCGCGGTAAAGTCGGCACGGCTTCAAGTGAGCGAAGAGGATTCGGAAAACGTCGGCGTATATATCGGCAGCGGCATCGGTGCGTTCGAGGTGATCGAACGCGAACACAAGATTCTGCTGGAGCGCGGTCCCAGCCGGCTGTCGCCCTTTTTTATTCCTTCTTGCATCGTGAATCTCGCCAGCGGCTATGTTTCCATCCGTTATAACGCCAAGGGGCCGAATTCCGCCACCGCTACGGCATGCACAACCAGCGCGCACTCCGTTGGCGACTCATTCCGCCTGATTCAATATGGCTATGCCGACGCCATGATTTGCGGCGGCAGCGAAGCCTGCATCACTCCTATGGGTGTGGGTGGTTTTGCCGCCATGCGCGCTCTATCCACGCGGAACGACGAACCGCATCGGGCTTCCCGCCCCTGGGACAAGGAACGGGACGGCTTCGTGATCGGCGAGGGCTCCGGCATTCTGATTCTTGAGGAATTGGAACGGGCGCGCCGCCGCGATGCGCCGATTCTGGCCGAGATTGTAGGCTATGGCATGAGTTCCGACGCGCACCATATAACCGCGCCGCCGGAGGACGGCAATGGCGGTTTTCGCGTAATGCGCAATGCTCTCCGCGATGCCAAAATCGAGCCGTCGCAAGTGCAGTACATAAATGCGCACGGCACATCGACCGGTCTCGGAGATAAAGCGGAAACCGTGGCGCTGAAAACGGCTTTCGGCGAACATGCCTCCAGACTAGCCGTCAGTTCCACCAAATCAATGACCGGCCATTTGCTGGGGGGAGCCGGTGGTTTGGAGGCGGGCATAACGGTCTTAGCGATTCGCGACCGCATTGCTCCGCCAACCGTCAACCACGAATTTCCCGATCCCGACTGCGATCTCGATTATGTGCCGAATGTGGCGCGCCCACTCGATATAGAGTATGCGCTGACTAACAGTTTCGGGTTCGGCGGCACCAATGGGTGCTTGATTTTCAAGCGGTACGACGGCAAATAGCGCCAGCCGCTATTCTTCCCTCAGCGCCCGCATTGGATCGATCAAGGAAGCGCGCCGGGCCGGTGCATAACCCGCCAGGGCAATGGTGACCAGCAATACAAACGAAACCGCGAAGAACGGCAACCCCCCGGCCGGAAACGAGAACAACATCAGGGACGTAATGGCCCGGATCGCGAAAATTCCGGCAATCAGACCCACCGATAATCCGCCGATCCCCAACATCAGGCTCTGCTTCAGAACCATTTGCATTACTTTCCGCCGGTCTGCGCCCACGGCCATCCGAATACCGAATTCACGCGACCGCCTGCTCACCGAATACGACATCACGCCATACAGACCTATGACGGAGAGAATGAGGCCCATGAGACCAAGACCGGCAACCGTGCGGGTCAGTATTTTCGGCGTCGCCACGGCTCGGCTCTCATAGAGACTCCTCATGGTCCTCACGTCGAACACAGGCATGTTACGATCCAGGCTTTGAACGATTTGACGCAGAACCGGCACCAGCGCCGCCGCGTCCGAATTCTTGGATTCGACAACCAAAGCCATATTCGCCTGCGGGTTCTGAGAGAACGGCAGGTAAACGAAATCGGTCGGCGCCTCGGTGATCCACATGTATTTCGAAGTCTTAGCAACGCCGACGATTTCAACTGATTTGCCGGAGGCATCCTTGAGGCGTATCTGCTTCCCAATGGCACTCTGGTTTGGCCAGTAGTGGTGCGCGAATCGCTCATTGACAATCGCAACCAGCGGGGTATTTGACTTGTCCGATTCCAGGAAGCTTCGGCCTTCGAGAATCGGAATCGCCAGGGTGCGGAAGTAGTCGGGTGCGATCACAGTATCGAATACCTGAGCGGCTTCTTCGCCGCGTTTCAATGTGTGGCCTTCCGGTACAACGCCTATCGTGCTGGAACCGCTCGTGGCCATGGGTACGCTGGATGTCAGTGTCGCGGATTCCACATCCGGCGCCTGGCGGGTCATTTGAAGAAGCCGTTTATAGAACAGATCGCGTTGCGAATCGGTATAGTGCACCAGACCTGGATCAAAGCTCATCAATTGCAGACGATCGATGCGGAACCCGGGACCCTGATTGAGCTGGCCGCGAAATCCTTCCAGCAAAACAGCGGAGACAATCAGCAGTACCAGGGACAACGCCACCTGCCCGCTAACGATCAGGTTGCGGCCCCACAAACGGCTGGCCCGGGAAGCCGTTCCATCCCGCTCCTTCAGCCCTTGTATCAGATCCACTTTAGTGGCTCCAAGGGCTGGCGTGAGCCCAAACAAGAAAGTACTGAAAACGGCGACCGCTAACGTAAACAGCAACGCCCTCTGATCTAAATGGAAGGTCAGGTCCACCGGTATGTCGGTTGGTATCGGTAGGCTGTTGAAGAAATCGACGGCGCCGATGGCGACAACGAGTCCGGCCGCACCGCCCGCGAGCGATAGCAACAGATTCTCAAGCATGAGCTGGCGAATGAGCGAGCCGCGATTTGCTCCGACGGCCAGCCGCAGAGCTATTTCACGAGCACGCATCATAGAGCGGCTCAGCAGCAAACCGGTTACGTTTGCGCAGGCGACGAGCAATACGCAAAGGGCAAGTACGCTGAGCATTATCACGAGGGCAGTGTCCGGCGGGGATTGCTCGGTTCGAAGCTGGAACTCTGTTTCGACTTTGAGTCTCAGATTCTCTTCAACCTTCGGGAACATGCCGCGCAGCGCGGTTGCAATCGCCTCGACATCGGCTCGCGCCTGGGCGATGCCCATACCAGGTTTCAGGCGGCCCTTCACTCCCAGCCAGCGAACGTCTCTTTCGACCAGGTTATTTGTGCCTCCCAGGCCGGGCGACATTGCCAGCGGAACATATAACGCCGGCTTCACTTGGCCTAAGCCTGGAAATGTCTCGGGGGCTACGCCGATAATCGTAAACTGCGTTCCGTTCAACAACAAGGTCCGGCCAGCGATGGAAGGACTCGCAGCGAATTCGGAAACCCATAGATCATGGCTCAGCACCACTACCGCGTCCTTCCCAGCCACCTTGTCTTCCTCCGGCCGGAAAGTGCGGCCGATTTGCGGCTTGACACCCAGCACCTGGAAGAAGTTGCCGGAAACGAACATTCCGAATTTCATCCGCGGCTGCGAAGCGCGGTCCGCGGCAAATCCAAAAGAGGAGTAGGCTGTCGCGATCAGGCCATCGAAGGTGTGATTGCGATCGCGCAGGTCCACATAATCCGGATACGAGATTGAATTGGAGTTTGCGAACATCGCGGAACTGACTGCATTGATGGTTACAACGCGGCTCGCTTCGGGTACCGGCAGCGGACGCAATAAGAGCGTGTCGGCGAAGCTGTATATGGCGGAATTTGCACCGATTCCAATGGCGAGCGACAAAACTGCCACGATCGCAAATCCGGGATTTTTTCGCAAAATTCTAAAGGCATAGCGCAGGTCTTTGAACATCATCACACCTCTTATCGCGCAGTTGAGAGGCAATCCGGGGGCCGTTGTCACTGAAATAGCTGCACGCATAACCGCTTCAACGTGTGGTCGAATTTGGGACGACATGTGACGCATTCGGACGCATGGCTTACTGTAGTGAGGGAATCAAACGATGACAACAATAAATGCAAGCGCCGCCGGAACGATCACTCTGGGCGGGGATTTGACCGTAGCTCGTCTTGGATACGGCGCTATGCGGGTCACCGGTAAGGGCATTTGGGGTCCGCCAGAGAACCGCGACGAAGCGATCGGAACACTGAGACGCGTGGTTGAACTGGGCGTTAACTTCATCGACACCGCCGATTCATACGGCCCTTACGTCTCGGAAGAATTGATTGCCGAGGCATTGGCCCCTTACAAGAGCGGCGTGGTGATCGCAACCAAAGCCGGATGGGAGCGCCCCGGACCATTCCAATGGACGCACAATGCCAGTCCAAAGCATTTGCGCGAGGCCCTGGAGGGTAGCCTGAGACGCCTGCAACTTGACCGGATCGATGTCTACCAATTGCACATTCCGGATGCGGCCGTATCTTTCGATGCATCCATGGAGACTTTGGCGAAACTTAAAGAGGAAGGCAAGATCCGCCACGTGGGGCTATCGAATGTCACGCGCGAGCACATTGAACGAGCGCGCAAAATTGTGCCGATTGTTTCGGTACAGAACCGCTATAGCTTCGGCGACCGCGAATGGGACTACGTGCTCAACTGCTGCGAGCAGAATGGAATTGCCTTCATTCCATGGGCCCCCATTGCGGGCGGCAGACGGGCGCACGAAGTGCTTGAAAGCGTGGCGGCTAAACTACAGGCTAGCCCGCAGCAGGTAGCGATCCGCTGGCTGCTGAAGCGCTCACCCGTCGTACTGCCGATTCCCGGAACGTCTTCGGTAAAACACTTGGAAGAGAATGTTGCGGCTGCTTCTTTAGAACTGCCCGATGCGGAGTTCCAGGAGTTGTTGGCGGTTACTCCGCCCCCGGTAAGCTATCGCTAGGAGCGGCGAAATAATGCCCAAACGCGACGCTCTTTCAGAGAAGCAGCTGCGATTGATTGCGAAGGCGTTGGCCGATCCCCGCCGCTACGAAATTCTGAAGCAGATTGGCGCAACGAATTGCGCCGTGGCGTGCATGGATATCCGCGAATCTCAGCCGGTAAGCGCGGCTACGCTTTCACATCACCTGAAAGAGCTGGAAACGGCCGGACTGATTACGATTTCCCGGCAAGGCAAGTTCGCCAATTTGGTGCTGCAGCGCGGCGTACTGGACGCTTACCTTGCTCATTTAGGAAAAATTTAGCTGAAGCTTCGCCCAAAACCCCTTCATCAGTTAGATGGTTATCGAAATGAGAATCAATCTCGATTCGAACCGGAGGGATTATATATGAGCAAGCTGAAGGACAAAGTGGCGGTCGTTACGGGCGCGTCAAAGGGAATTGGCGCCAGCATCGCCAAGGGCTTGGCGGCGGAGGGTGCGGCCGTGGTTGTAAATTACTCCTCAAGTAAAGAGGGTGCCGACCGCGTGGTGGCCGAGATCGTCGAGAAAGGCGGCAAGGCAGTCGCTGTGCAGGGCGATGTCGCTAACGCCTCCGACGTGCAGCGCCTCTTTGCCGAGACAAACAAAGCATTCGGAAGGCTGGACGTTTTGGTGAATAACGCGGGCGTCTATCAGTTCGCGCCGCTGGACGAAATTACCGAAGAACAGTTCCACCGGCTGTTCAACACCAACGTGTTGGGACTCATTCTGGCAACCAAGGAGGCAGCTAAGTTCTTCGACGGCGAGGGCGGGAGCGTCATCAATATCGGGTCAACCGTGAGCCAAATAACGCCACCGGCCTCAACGGTCTACACCGCGACGAAGGGCGCAGTGGACGCAGTGACGCACGTGTTGGCCAAGGAGCTGGGTCCAAGGAAAATCCGCGTCAATTCCATAAATCCAGGGATGGTGGAAACGGAAGGTACACATACCGCCAGCTTCATTGGGAGCGATTTTCAAAAGCAGCTTGAATCGCAGACGCCGCTCGGACGGATTGCGCAACCCGAGGACATCGCGCCCATAGCCGTGTTCCTAGCGTCGGCGGAATCGGGTTGGTTGACCGGCGAAACGTTGCTCGCCTCGGGCGGCTTACGGTAAGGACTATTCCATTGGCGCCAAGTGCGGAAAACGCTTTTGCCAATCCGAGGGATAGGCAACCAGAAATCAGTTGCGCGGAGGTAGCATGGACCCTTTCGTCTCGCAGCTTGCTGAACTATGCCTAACGCAGCCCACTCGCGCGAAATGGGTATTGGCGCCCACGCACGCGATTGGGCGCACGCTCGGCGACAGGCTTGTCCTCGAAGGAACCAATTGGGCTAACTTACGTTTTGCCACCCCGCTCGATATCGCGCTTCGAATGGGAGCGCGGTTATGGTTTCCCCTTCGTTGTATTCCTCAATCGGCTGAACGCGGAGGTTCCTTGTTCTGTTTTCCTTCCTTAGCATCGCTTCCTAGGATGTGCTCTGGACTCAGAACTTCCTCTACAATCCACTGTCACCCTTGTCTTCGGTCTGAAATGTAACCCATGTCCCAAGTTTGGACCGATTAAGAACTCGACCAGGGGGTCAAAGTGCCGACGAGGCGTCTGCCCCTCCGTTTTGGGCTTTACGGGGTCCAAGGGCCTTTCTGCACCCAGCCAGAGCTCATCCCGTTCTTGTCCGATCCCAGTAAATAGATGTTTTGGGCGGTGGAGCCGGTGAAGGTCAGTGCTACATTTAACGCCGCATTTTTGCCGGAAATGCTATAGGAAGAACCGGCGCCTTTAACCGTGCAGAGGTTGTTCGACACCGAGCCGGATGAACCCGGGGTCACTGCGGACCAAGCGGTTCCCGCGCTATTCAACAAATACAGCGTATTGCCGCCTGGATCGTAGTACACCTCGCAGCCATTCGTCGAAGTGAGCGTCGTGTTGAATAGAACGATCAGCGATGATAGGCCCGCTGCACCATTGGGATCGGAGAACACGGCCGCAAAAATCTGCGATTTACCTGAACCGGAACTCGGAGTCAGCGAGACAAACGCGGGTGGTCCGGACGAGGTGCTGGTTGATCCCCAAGTACCCTCTTTTACCCAACCAGTGCTATTACTGTTTTTATCGGATGCCAGAAGGTAAATATTATTTTGCGTGGCGCCGCTGAAGGCAAGCGCTAAGGTTAGAGTCGCACTAGTCCCAGATGCGCTGTAGGAAGAGCCCGCGCCCATCAGCGTGCAGAGGCTGTTCGACACCGAGCCCGACGAACCGGGAGTTACCGAGGAAAAAGCGGTGCCAGCACTGTTCAGCAGATACAGCGTGTTGCCGGCTGGATCGTAATATACATAGCAGCCATTGGTTGAGCTGATTGAAGTGTTGAATAACACAATGAGGGAGGAGAGATTCGTTGCGCCTCCCGGTTCCGAGAACACGCTGGTAAACGTCTGTGGCGAACCAGATCCGGAATTGGGTGTTAGCGAAACCACCGACGGAGGCCCGGGTGTTCCGACGGAGTTATTCCAATTGTTCACGAGATTCAGGGCATTCACCGTGCCGATGCCGGTGGCGAAATCCCATCCCTTGCCAGTTCCGTATGCTGGGAGCAAAGAAGAGGAGGAGGTCGATAAAACTCCGTAGACAAGGGAGGCGCCAGAGCCGGTGGAACCGTAACAGCCTGTTGACCCTCCGCAAACGACATCCATGTCGCCTTTCGTCACGTCGTAGAAGGTACACGAGCTAGCGGGTGAGCTGTTTGAATTGCAAGTGGTGGTGCCGGCCGTTCCATACTCAGCGGCGGCGAGTGCATAATAGTTGGGGTTCGGATTGCCCCAGCGGCTGCCCGTATTCTGATTGACGAGCGCCTGTATGCCGGCCATGATGGGCGAGGAGAACGACGTTCCGCCCGCCCCGGACCAAGTGCTGGGCGCGCCCGAACACGACGCTCCGCCATTTGACGGGTCGGTGAAGCAAAACACAAAGTAATGGCCCCAGATACCGTTGGAGGCAAATAGGGAGACATCCGGGATGTCACGAACCCCGTCGTTTGGATTGCCGAAAAGTCCCGCTTGCCAGGCGGGCTTCGCGTATCCGCGGCAGCTTCCGCCGACAACTCCGGTGGAAGAAGAGCCGGCAGCACAACCGCTGGGGCCGCCGCTTCCGGCCGCTACGTTAATAAATTCAGTTTGGCCGGTAATGCTATTGCAAAATCCAGCGGCTCCCCAGGACTGCGCGTAGCCGAGGTAGTTTGCGATTAAGCCGCTTGCGCACGAATCGTTCCAAGGGATCTCCGGAATGTACGACTTCGCGGACCCGAAAGCGGCCGTGTTCGTTGTGTTCCAGTAAGTACTTGTAGTGCCCGCGTAGGTATCGCCAAAATCTGTTCCACCCACAGCAACGTTGTAGGGAGTGGAAGCGAACCCACTCACGCCTACTCCGTGGATTGCGTAATTTGCGCCAGCATCGCAGCTGGCCGCGCCTTCGTCGCCTGAGGAAACAAAAACGGAGACACCTTCGGTCACGGCCTGTTGAAAAGCGGAGGAGTAAGCCGCGTTGGCGCCAGCACCATTTTCCACTTCGCACTCTCCATAGCTGATGCTGACGAGCGCAGGGGGTGTGCCGCTTGCGTTCAGCAGGTTTTGGAGAGCGATCAAGCCACCAAAGGTCGTCGCTGTATTGCCGCAGGATGCCAATTGAATCGCCGCATTGGGAGCGGCAGCGGTGGCCCATTCCGCATCAAGTATGGCTTCGTTGTCGTCCGAATTCACTCCGGGATTTGAGCAGTTGCCGGGATGAACCTGCGTGAACGAACCGGAGGTGTAAGCAGACAGCCCGAATTTTCCGCGGAAAGTGGTCCAGTCAGTCGTGCTGTAAACGTTGGTGTCTTCAATAACGACAATGGTCTGTCCCTTGCCCGTAATGCCTTTAGAAAACAAAGGATTCAGGTTGTAGATAGTTGCCAAATCGGCTGGAACCACGGCGTAGATCCCGCCTCCTTCGGTGTATGCGGCGGTGGGCCGGCGTTTAATCATAGGGCGCGGCGTGAAGTCATTCAGAGAAGCCAGCCCCACCACCGCGGGAGCCAGAGCCGCCGGAATTTGCGGGTCGCTCATATTCGCAATGTGGTTTTCGCCGTTCACCTGAAGGTTGTGGATCTCAGTTCCGAAGGCTTGGCGTACTTGGCCCGCGGTACCCGAAAAATCGACTGTCATCATGTTGAGATAAACCTGATTCACCCGGAAGCCCTGCGATTCCAGCCAATTGGCGACAGCATCGATGTCGCTCTGCGCCAGCCCGAATTTTTGGCCGAACTGAGCCGCCGTCAGCCATTGATGGTAATTGGGAGAAGCGGGATTCTGAACATTTTTGGTGAACTGATCGAGCGCCTCCGCCAGTTCAGGCGGACGCTGCAATTGAAGCAGCATGTGTTCCAAAGGCAGGCCGTCGAGCACGCGGCCGCGGTCATTAGAGGCATTGGCGGCAGAGCGGGTGTTGCCGGGCAGGGCGACGCGCTGCTGGCTGTTCACTGCTTGCGTGATCATCGCACGCTTGGCTGGAATGGAATCGATGGTCTGAGAAAGGGCGGAAGAGATGAACAGAGCGGCAAGAATCATGCCGCAGCGAAACAAGTGGCGAAACAAGGGTGCCTCCTAGCGGCTTCCATCATTGGTAGAAATACAGATGGGCGCAATTATCCGAAGTATACACGAAACTTATTAGAAATTTGTGAAGTAAGTTGGATGGCCGGCTACTTGCTTTCGAGGGCCATCAGCGGATTGTCGAAATGGAAACCGAACAGGCGGGGGTCTTCACCAATCACCGCGGCAGAAGCGATGTAAAAGACATAGTCGTAAGTCTCCTGCGGGATCTTATCTTTATACAGCGCAAGAAGCCGCCAGAAATTGCGTTCGCGGGGATTTTCGGGGAGGCTTCGGATGAGAGGCAAGACGCGACCTTCGCCCCAATTATATGAGGCCATAACGAGGAAGCCCGAGGCCTGGGCGTCGGTGCTGTAGAGATCACGGAGGTACTTTCCAGCTGCTTTGGTAGCGCGGTCGTAATGGTGGCGGTCGTCTCCTGGATCGGGGCGGCGCAGATCAACAAGCGGCCCCAAGTGGAGGCCATACTTTACCGCCGTCTCCGGAACGAACTGCCACATTCCTTTGGCGATTCCTTTATAGGTGGGAGGGCCGCTGATGTAGGGGTCGAAACCGCTCTCCTGAAGCGCGAGATAGAAAAATTGGGGCGGCAAATCCTGCGCCAGCAATTCCTGCGCGATGACGGAGGTGTAACCCTTCTCCTGCGCGAGATGAATGGCTTTGGTCAAGCGATCGGTGGATTGCCACTTTTTGATGTAGTTGCCGATCTCGGTTTCAAACTCCTTGGGCATGTCGATTTCGCATTCGCCAAAGATGCGAGCGATGCGAAGGACAAGCCGCTGCTGCTGCGTCATCTTGGGGTCGTAGACGTGGAGCGTTGCGAGGAAGCGGTCATAGTTCTTCTCGGTTTCGCGACGCCGCGCCTTGAACTTGTTCACCTGGTCGACAGCTTCGGGATTCGACGAGTTGAGGAGGATCTTCTCAAGATTGGAGATGTCCACGTCGAGCGACTTCATAGCGTAGAAAAGATCTTCGGCTGTCGATTTTTGCGCGCTGAGGACGCGATGTTCGTACCAGGCGTAGCCGCCGGCGGAAAGAATGCAGAGGGCAAGAATAGCGATGACTCCGCCGTATTTGCGCTTCTCCTTTTTCTGAACCGTTTGGAAGGCGCGCCGGACAAACATGGTATGTTCGCCAGCTTGGTCGCCGGTGGCTGGTTTATCAAAGTAATGCGATATGTAGCGGGAGACCATGACAGTTTCCGACGGGGCGGCCGGAGTCGGAGGCGGTGGCGGAGGAGGAGGCTGTTCGAGCGCGAAATGCAGCAAGGGACCGGCAACGCCCAGGCGAACGGTTACGGCGTCCGTGAGCGGGACGGCGGGAACCACTTGCCCGTCAAAATACATGCCGTTGCTGCTGTTCAGATCGCGAATCCACCACTGGCCGTCTTCGGAAGCGGCAACCTGGACGTGGCGGCGGCTGACGTATTCGTTCTTGATGCAGACTTCGGCATCGTCGGCGCGGCCGATTTGGAAAGGCGATTCGAACGAAAACTCGGTGGGAGGATTATCGCCGATTTCTATTTTGACTGTTATGCGGGGCGAGGCCACTCAGGTTAGATTCTAACCGTTAATCGATAATGAATGTTCAAAGGCACTCAATGATTGGCCATCTGCGGGGCATAATTCTCGAAAAACATCCGAACCAGGTGATTCTGGAAGCGGGCGGCGTCGGCTATGACGTCCAAATACCGATTTCGACGTTCACGGCGCTGCCCGATGTGGGAGCGCAAGCGGTGCTGCGAATTCATACGCACGTCAGGGAAGATGCTTTACTGCTGTTTGGTTTCGCGACACCGGAAGAAAAAACGGTGTTTGAGAGGCTGATATCGGTGAGCGGAATCGGGCCAAAACTGGGAATCACTGTTCTATCGGGTTTGCCCACGGCGGACCTGGTGGCGGCGATTCGAACAAGCGATGTACCACGGCTGGTAAAGATTCCCGGGGTGGGCAAGAAGACGGCCGAGCGCATGATTTTGGAGCTGAAGGATAAGCTTTCGGCAATTGGCACCCCGGGCAAAGCGGCGGGGTTGGCAGACATGGAGCCGGCGATGAGCCCGCTGGAGCGCGATGTGTTTTCGGCTCTGCAAAATCTGGGTTGTTCGCGGCCGGCGGCGGAAGAAGCAATGAAAAAGGTGAAGGACAAGGGCGCGCCTGGGGAGTTCGAACCATTCTTCCGGGCGGCGCTGGCAGCCGTGCGCTAAGGTGAAGTCTGAATGAGCGCAAACCGCAATGTTTCGCCTGCCGCGCAGGACGAAGAGCGCCAGTTTGAAGCGGCTTTGCGTCCTACTTCGCTGGAAGATTTTGCGGGGCAACCGCACGCAAAAGAGCAGCTGTCCATTGCGATTGAAGCTGCCAAGCGGCGGGGTGAAGCAATGGATCATGTTCTGTTGTGCGGGCCGCCGGGGTTAGGGAAAACCACGCTAGCCGGCATCATTGCGCACGAGCTGGGCGCGACCCTCGATCAGACGGCGGGGCCGGTGCTGCAAAAGAAGCTGGATTTGACGGGCATTTTGAGCAATGTTAAGACGCGGCAAGTTTTCTTCATCGATGAAATTCACCGATTACAGCCCGATATTGAAGAAATTCTGTATGCGGCGCTGGAGGATTTCCGCCTCGACATCTTGATTGGAGCAGGACCGGGGGCGCGCACTCACTCTTTGCAACTGCCGCGATTTACGGCGGTGGGTGCGACAACACGGCAAGGTTTATTGAGCGCTCCTTTGCGCGGCCGCTTCGGCATTGTGCTGCGGCTAGATCCTTATGAGGAGGAGACGCTGGGCAAGATTGTGGAGCGGTCGGCGCGGCTGCTAGAAATCACGATCGCCGGCGACGCGGCTCGTGAGATTGCGCGGCGCGGAAGAGGGACGCCGAGAATCGCTAACCGGTTGCTGCGCCGGGTACGCGACTACGCACAGGTTCGCGCTGATGGGCACATCAATATGGACGTTGCGCAAGCAGCGCTCAATCTGCTGAAAGTGGATCGTTATGGGTTGGACGAGATCGATCATAAAATCATGCTCACGGTGATGGAAAAATTCGGCGGCGGCCCGGTGGGATTGAGCACCATTGCCGCCTCGATTGACGAGCAGCCCGACACTATTGAAGAAGTGTATGAGCCTTACCTGCTGCAACTCGGTTTTTTGGACCGTACGCCGCGCGGGCGAATGGCGACCGACAGAGCGTTTGAATACTTCGGGGTTCCCAGAAGGCACCGGCAGAATCCGCTTTTCTGATGCCGCTGAAAACGGTTTTTCTATCGTTTGGCGCGAACCTTGGGGAGCGCGAGCAAACAATTGAGAGCGCCATAGAAGCGCTGCAGCAGAGGGAAGTCAGGCTGCTGGCACGGTCGTCGATGTACGAAACTGAACCGCAAGATGTAAAAGATCAGCCATGGTTCTTGAACCTAGTCGTGAAATGTGAAACGCGGTTGTTTCCGCTTCAGCTGCTGTCGCTGGCGCAAAAAGTGGAGCGCGATTTGGGGCGAGTTCGAGGGGCGATTCGGCGCGGACCTAGAACGATTGACATTGACATCCTGCTTTTTGGAAACAGCATTGTCGAGACGCCGCAGTTAACAATTCCGCATCCGCGAATGCTGGAGCGCAGATTCGTGCTTGAGCCTTTGGTGGAGATAGCGCCTAATCTGCGCCATCCCGCCACCAAAGAGCCGTTCAAGAAATATTTAGCTGCCGCGAAAAATCAGCATCTGCGAATCAGGCGCTAACCTTCTCTGCAACCTGGCTGTGCGCGTAGGCTTCCAGTTTGCGGGCATCGGCATAAAACTTACGAATGCCTTCGCTGAGCTTATCGCTGGCCATGGCGTCTTCGTTATGCATCCAGCGGAAAGTTTTTTCGTCGAGATTGAGTTTCTCGTCCTTGCTGGCTTTGGCCGCTTCGGGCGTGAGGGCGGGTTTCAATTCGCCTTGGGTCTCCTGCATTTTCTCAAGCAGGTCGGGAGCAATGGTCAAAAGATCCAGCCGGCAAGATGAGTGATTTGTTCCACCTTGCGGAAGCTGGCACCCATGACCTGCGTTTTGTAACCGTATTTCTTGAAGTAGTTATAAATGCGAGTAACCGACGCAACACCGGGGTCCTGTTCGATGGGAATATCTTTTCCGCCATTTTCCTTCTTGTACCAATCGTAAATGCGGCCCACGAATGGCGAGATCAAAGTGACCTTGGCCTGCGCGCAAGCAACGGCCTGAGCGAAGCTGAACAGCAACGTGAGGTTGCAATGAATGCCTTCGCGCTCGAGGATTTCAGCGGCTTTGATGCCTTCCCAGGTGCTGGCGATCTTAATCAAGACGCGCTCACGCGACGTGCCGCGCTCTTCGTAGAGGCGAATCAGTCCACGAGCTTTGGCAAGAGTCGCTTCGGTATCGAAGCTGAGCCCCGCGTCCACTTCAGTGGAAACGCGGCCCGGAATCACTTTCAAAATTTCGCTGCCGAAGCTCACGAACAGTTTGTCCATGAACGCCTCAGCCTGCGCTTTGCGATCGTTGCCTTGTTTATCGGCATGCTCAAGAGCCTCATGAACCAGGTTCTGATACTCAGGGCGCTGGGCCGCGCTTAAAAGCAGAGACGGATTGGTTGTGGCGTCCTGCGGCTTGAGGCGCGCGATGGCCTGAATGTCGCCGGTGTCTGCGACCACGATGCTGTATTTCTTTAAAGACTCGAGGACTGTCATCCAGTAACTCCTATTCGAATATGTCCGCTATTCCTATTCTATGCCGTTGCGATGGTTTCATTTCAATCCATGCCGCACATCTATTTTGTCTCCAATTTCGATGGTCATCAGGTCTTCGCCCATCTCCAGCGGACCATGATAGGTTTTTCGGGTAAGATTCAGGACATTTGTGCTGGTCGGTTCGGAGAAAGCGGGATCGGTGGTTACCAGGACAATATGGGAGTAAACGGCCAGCCGAGGCTTCACGCGTTCAAAAACAGTTCCTGCATCCTCGGGTGTCGTGTGGAGCCCGATGATAATTCGTGCAGCTTCTGATTTGTTTAAAAGTTCCGGCTTGGCCCAAGCCACTTCATGGACGAGAACGTCGGCACCGTTTGAAAAACGGATGAGATTCTCGCTCAAACGCGTATCGCCGGAGAGAACCACGGAGTGCCCGCCATAATCGATTCGGTACCCAAACGCCGGTTTTGCAGTCGCGTGGTCCACCTCGAATGCCGTAACCTTCATGCCATTCTTTTCATAGACGAGCCCCTGCGTGATTTCCTGAGCCAAAACGGCGACGCCTTGCGGAGGGATTCCGTCCGCCATTCGGAACTGGATATCTGCCGCGAACGCTTTCTCCAGATTCGCCATTAACTCCTTGGTTCCGGCCGGCCCCCAGATCCGAAAGGCTCCAGTCCGATGGCCAAAGGGCGGCGGGAGCCAACCGGTTAGCCACAGATCGGGAAGGCCGACAATGTGATCGGAATGAAGGTGAGTCAGGAAGACAGCTGTTATGGCACCCAGCGGCACATGGCTTTGCCATAGCCGTAATGACGCACCGCGGCCACAGTCGATCAACAACTTCTCCGGTCCTGCTTCGACCAAAGTACTCGAACCAAACGCTCGATGACGGGGATTGGGCTGCCAGTGCCGAGCAACGTGACTTTAAGCTTCTGCGCTTGAATGTTCCAGCACATCGCGAGGACGAGCAGAGTCATTTTAAAGCTGAATTTACACGTGGAATGCATGTCTGCCCTCCTGCTAAACCATCTGCAGCCGTTCGATCTCAATGTCGGCGAGCACCACTCGCATATTTTCAGCGGCAAGCCATTGCCATCTAAGATCTCACAACACCTCGGCCTTCCCATCAAGCCTCAACTCTTGAGGCAGCCGGAATCTCGGAGGTGATGGTGGTTTCGATTTTAGGCGGATGCAGTAGGGTGTTATGAATCAGACACTGATGCACGGCGCGCTGCATGCCTTCCTCATGATCCGGTGTCAGGGGTACGGGAACTTGGACGTTGATGCGAAAGTTGTCCAGGCGCGCGGGATTTTTCGCCTTGCCGGCAGTGACAGTTACGCGAGTGCCTTCCGTAGCTAAGTTGCGCGACTGCAGATATTGCGCGGCGTAGTAGGCGGCGCATGAACCAAGCGATGCCAGCAGGAGTTCCGGCGGCGTGACGCCTTCGTCGAAGCCGCCATTTTCGGAGGGTTGGTCGCTAATCAGCGTGTGGTGGCGCGCCTTAATCTCAAACTGGACGGCGCCCAGGTGGTTGACTATGATTTCCATAAATCGGCCATACTCAAAAATATCCTTATTATGTTATGCAGAATTCATCTTTGTTGAAAAGGACTTATCACAAGCGGTGCGAGATGCTCCGCCGCAGCCTGGACGAAAGATATAGACAAGATGGCGGGCTGGGGAGCTATCGTTCCAAACAAGCTGGCAGTTTATGCATCGGACACACGCATTAAACTGTTGTGAATGTTGACAAGATGTCGCGTCAACGCGGCTGGCGCAGATAGAAACGGCAAATGGCTGGTAGGAAGAGAATAGACACCGGCGCATGGCGATTCCGTGTACATCCAGCGCTGCGCAAGCGGACCCAGCGCCCTATCTTGCAGACATTCAATGAAGTAGCGAGGCGTGTTGCTTGTCTCACCACCTTCTTCCGCAGGAATTGGCGGACCAGGCGGAATCAAAGGCTCCGGCTGTAATTGGTTGATGGCCCACTGAGCGTCATCGTCGCTGCAGTCTCCATAGAAAACACTTTTGGCGCACTGCGGCTTGACAACCGAGACGCGCCTTTCAAGGTCGATTTCGAGGCATTTTTCAAGTATCGATTCACTATCTATCTTCATCACGTCGCGGGGTGTCTTGCCCGGCGACAATAGGAACGCCGACAAATAGACCAGGCTTTTTATGCGTTCTCTTCTTTGGCGCGCCGCCTCAGTGACGATCATACCGCCGGAACTGTGCCCTACTAAAATGGCGCGATCCTCCAGAGCATCCAGCACCTCGCAGACCTTGCGCACATACATCTCGTAAGGCCGGGCTGTAAGCGTCGTCGCGTCCGCGCCATGAGCGGGCAGATCAGGTGCAATTATCCGGTGCCCGCGCTTCTCCAGCAGCGCAGCAACCCGAACCCAGCACCAAGCCGCATGCCAACCTCCGTGAATGAGAACAAAGCAGCTCACGGTTTCTTATCCTAATAAAAACGGGACCGGCATGTCTCGTAGCGCTTTGTATATACGCTTAGCTATAATGGCAGTTGGTCATCACAGGATTTGACTGGGACGATGACAGCATCTTCCATATCGACCGGCACGCGTTCACCCAGAAGAGGTGGAGGAAGTGTTTGCCGGTGAGTACAAGGTGAGGCGAACTCGCCAGAAACTATACACGGCGTTTGGCCAAACCCTGGACGGGCGTCTCGCTTTCGTGGTTTTTCGCCGTTTGAGCGGTGGCGTGATTCGTGTAGTCACGGCCCGTGACATGGAAGATAAAGAGCGGCGGTTGTTCCGCCGCAAGTAGGTAGATCAAATGAAGAAAAGACTCCCTCCCGCGAAAACGCCCCTTCCCAAGTTCGCTACGGATAAAGAGGCGGCCGAATATTTCGAGACGCACTCCATGGCAGACATCTGGAACCAACTACCACCTGCGAAGCCTGTCAAGCCGTCGTCCGCACTCGCAAAATCAATCCGCGAACGCCACGCCGCCACCAAGGCTGCGATCTCGATTCGCTTGGTTCCCGAACAAATCGCCGCAGCCAAAAAGATCGCGGCGATGAAATCAGTTGGGTATCAGACGCAATTGCGGATGTGGATTGCGGAGGGAATTCAGCGCGAAACAAAGCGGCTGAACTGATCGCTCGTCGGGAGCTCGTCCCCTTTTCATCTTGTGAATATTTTTTGCGTGACGGCCTAATCCGGTGGAGGTGTGATTGTCGCCGAGACCGAGCAAGCGCGGGATTCTAGGCGTGATCGACGGCAGTTCACCGAAAGGAGTGGAAACGGTTCTGCGGGCGATGCAGACGGCGGGGATAACCGGGATCAAAGCAATTCTGGTACACGCGATATCGCCTGGAGCAAAACACTTCTATGAAAAACACGGCCTTGCCGCATCGCCTGTTGACCCGATGACGTTAATCATCACAATCGCCGAGGCAGCCAAGATGTTGAGCAACGAAAAATAACGTGAGGGCCCGAAGGCCCATGGTCAGACGCCAATGATCTTAGAAGGTGATCTTAGCCGCCAATTGCACGTTGCGAGGCGCTCCGGTGCCGATGCCCGGCGCGCCATTACCGATGTCTTGCGTCGAAGTGATTGTTCCAAGCGTACTGCCGCTCGCATTGTTTTGCGGCCCCGACAGATTGACGATGTTGAAGAGATTGAAAATCTCGCCGCGAAGCTGTAGTGCAAGCCGCTCCCGGATTTTGAACGTCTTAAAGATGGAAAGGTCTACTTGCTTCGTCCCAGGCGCACGGAATTCGTTGCGGGCCTGGTTGGAGTACGTTCCGAGTGCCGGCGTCGAGAACGCGCCCGGATTAAACCAATACCAAGTACTGGTCGCCTGGTCTTTGGCGGGTACGCCCTGGAACGGGTTACTCAACACTTCGGCGCGGTCGTTATTCTCGCCAGTAAGGCTGGTATCGCTGCCCGAATAAACCGTAAAGGGCGTGCCCGTGTTGAAAGTGAGCAGCGAATTGAGCTGCCATCCTCCCAGCAGCGCCTTGAAACGAGAAGGCGTGGGGAGAGTGTAGCCAATGAACGTGACAAAGGTGTGACGAATATCATAGTCCGAGTTGCCGTAATCGCACTTCAGGCAATAGCTGTTCTGTGGAATAATGCCGCGCGCGCCCGACAGGTCGTCTCTCGCGTGCCCATACGTGTAGTTCGTTTTGACGGTGAATCCGTGATAATTGCTTGCGGTCAATGAAACAATCAGGCCGTCGTAGTAACTATTGGCCACGGATTCAACTTGATTGATGGTGGCCAGATCTGGAAATTGGCTCGCGTAAGGGCGCGAAGCAGGGACCTCAGGCGATCCAATGGGAATTTGATTGATGTCCAGAGTCGTCGGCAGATGCCGGCTCAAGCTCCCGACGTAACCAACTTCAAGCACGGCCGCCCGATTCATTTGGTATTGAATGTTCGTGTTGAAATTCTGCACGTAGGCGGTCTTGAAGTCCTGGCTCACGGAAAAGGCGCCATAGGGCGGCGGCGGAAATGCGGTACTCCCGAAGATAGGAGCGCCGCTTTGAACCTGGATCGGAGCGGAATTTGCGAGCGTGTACACCGGCGAAGTTCCTCCAGGATTGGCCAGAATTCCGGTGGCCCCGCCATTCGGCGGCACGTTATTCCCGAAGTAGTTGACGTTCGGAACCTGATAGAAAATTCCGTAGCCGCCGCGGACCACCAGCTTGGATGAAAATTTCGGCTGGTAGGCGAAGCCGAAGCGCGGTCCAAAATTGGTAAGATCGCGCGGCCACAAACTGCCGATTTGGTTCAGATTTACGATACCGCCGTCGGCTGGGATAAAGGTGGAAATCCGGTCGGTCGGATCTGAAATTGGACTTTGATAGTTCCAGTTCAAACCATAATTCAACGTGAGGTTCGGACTGACCTTCCATGTGTCCTGAGCAAAAAGAGTTCCACCATTCAGGTAATAATTCCGTTGCAGATCTCCGGAGGTGATGGTGGCGTGGTTTGTCCCAATGCGCAGGGAGAGGAAATCGGCGAGCGCGTTGAGCGACGGCGCAAGGGGGCCGTTGCCAAAACCCCAAGTATCGGTTGGATTTGTCGAGGCGAGCGGCCCTTGCGTACCATCGAACTTGAAAGCACCTGGGACCAGGCTTTCATAGAAGACGTCCAGCCGTGCGCGCCGGTACTCCGCGCCAAACCGGAATTGATGGGCGCCCGCAGTATAGGTGAAGGTCTGGTTGATGTGCCCAGTGGTGTCAATGCGTCCAAGGGGCGGGGTCTCGCCGGTTGCATCGAAGCCGGAGATATTGATATTAGGGGAGTAAAACAAGCTTGGATTCGTGACACCGGTATTAAAGCCGAGCGCAGTAACGTTGAACCCCGACGTGGCATCGCCGAATACCTGCTTGAAGTAGTTCACGCCAGCGAGCGTCTGGCTCACAAAATGCGGGTTAATGACCAAGTTATAAACCAGCGAGAAGTTGTGCATCCGGCTAGGCGCGGTTTGGAAGTAATAGGGCAGGGCCGAACCGACATATTCGGTTTGAATGCCCGTTCCGCCAAAATACCGGATAGCGATATTGTTTCGTTCGTTGAAGATGTGATCGAGCTTCACGATGCCGTTGTAACTGTTCGAAATGTTGTTGGCCGTACTGGCATAGTTATTCAGACTGGCTGGACCGGTGAGGCTGTTAGCGGGCCAAAGTGTACTGAGCAGGCTAAGCGAGACCGGATTGACCGCCACTCCGTCATGGGCCATCCCTTGCGATGCCTGAGACACCCAGGCGGCCGACGGCATGGTGCCGGTCGCAGTTTGCGCCGCGACGTAATTCTGCTGCTCGTACGTAAGAAAGAAGAATGTGTGGTTCTTCCAAATAGGGCCACCCAACGATCCACCCGGCTGGCTATTCCTCAGTTCCCCTGTCGGAGAGCTCGCCGGCACAAACCAGTTTCTGGAAGCAAAATATTCGTTCCGGTTGAAGTAATAGGCCGAACCGTGAAAGTCGTTCGTGCCGGACTTGATAACTACATTTAAGACCCCGCCGCCGTTCCGGCCTTGTTCGGCGCTGCTGTTGCTCTGCAGCGAAAACTCGTCAATGGCGTCAATCGGCAGAACCGTCCCGGCGATGCCTGAGACTCCGCCCTGGTTTATCGCGTTGCTATTGTGCCACTGGTCGTTATTGTCCGCGCCATCAATCTGCCAGTCGAGCGAGTTAGTCCGCGTGCCATTCAACGAGCCGCTGGGCGTAGCGCCCGGATTTAATTTCAACAGCTGCGTGAAGTCGCGTCCGTTCAGGGGAACGTCCAGTATTGCTTTGGTAGGTATAACGCTTGTCAGGGCGGTTGACGACGTTTCTATGGCCGCGGCGTTCGCCTCTACTTCCACCTGGGTAGCTTGACTAGCCACCGACAGCTTCGCTTGCAAGTTGAAAACCTTACCAGCTTCCACGCTGATATCTTTAATCTCTTCCGATTGGAATCCAGGGTTCTTGATGGTAATTGAATACTTCCCCAGGGGCAAATCTTGAAAAAGAAATTCGCCGTCCGAGGTTGAGCTTACCGTGCGCGTCAGGCCGGTGTCGGTTCCTAGAAGTTTGACTTCGGCTCCCGCGATGCTTGCCCCGCTCTGATCTACTACCGTCCCTGAAATACCGCCGCGAAAGGATTGTCCGAAGACAACCATCTGTAGCGCTATGAATAGCGTGACGATTCTTGAATTGCGTCCGATCATTTGTCGACTCTCCTGAAAATTTGATGTTCAGGCAAACACTGCCCCCACCATGCCATACACGGGCCAATTACATTCAAGGATACAGTGAATCGTAATTAGTGTGTAATAAATATTAGCGTGGTAGTCGCTACTCCGATCCGAACGAAGCCATTCGGCAGCGGCAATTACTGAATTACCGAACGAACCCACGAGCGGGGTTGCGCACATCGGTTCGCTTTGCTTTCCATGCGAATGGGCGAAGAGATGGCGTATTTTGCGAAACAAAATGCCGGGCTGAGGTTGAAATGCGGCGATCTGCGAAACGAACGCAGCGCGGGTTGGAAAGGCTGTTTTGCGAAACGAAGCCAATTGGAGTCCTTGGTTCGAGCTGACGGGTCGCGAGATTTCCGTTGATCATTTAAGTCTCTGGGCCGCACACGAGTGCGCGCTCGAACGAGAAGTTAGCAGGCGGCCGAACCATGGCCGTGAAAATTGGCCGGTAAGTGTTTGGATTGATGGGAGAAGAGAGATTTGCGAGCGTGGTGATCAAAGGAGATGGCCAGTCGCCGAGTCTATGCCCTATTCTGAATTTGATAAATCACAAGCAAGACAATGAGAGCAACCGATGGAGAAGCTTTCTCGGAAAGGCTTCCGGCTCCTGAGCTCGGCAAATTGATTGGCACGCGCCTGGGGCCTTCCGAGGTCTTCTTGACTCCATTTGGTACAACTTTGCAGGAGGCGTCAATGGTCCGAAATCATAGTTCGCGGGAACCTCCAGGGTCGCCAGGAAGCTGCATTAAGTTTTACTCCAAACACTTGAATCGCCTATGTTGCGCGTTTTTTGATAATGTCCCCTTGAGCGTTCAGTAGAAGTGTCCCTTAATCTGAGAGCACCTCCCCCGCCAAGAGGAGGTGGGATTGGGGAGAACCGCGATGAGTGAGCGGAAGACGAGGTCCGCCCAGCGACCGATCTAGAACAGTTCAGTCACGATAATCCTGACCAGTTCTCGCAATTGGCGGACCACCGGCCGGAACTGCGGGGCAGCATGCTTCCGGAATTCAGCCCAACTGCGGCGAGCGTTCGGTCGAACATCAGCGCGGACGTTGCGGTCACCCGGCAGAAAAAGCCGGCGATCGCCTATACCCCGGCCAACGCTCCCCTGAGTCTCGTATCGGGAAAGATTCCGATGATCTGCGACGTGAGCCCTGACGCCGGATGGCCGACTCTGACGGACTTTTTATCGGGCACCCGGACGCAACTCAAAGTGAGCATGTACGACTTCACCTCCTTGCACGTTTTGCAGTTCTTTCAAACGAAGCTTGGCGCCGTCAAACTCCAGATGACTTTGGACGATCCCCCCAAGAACCGCACCGCAGACCAGACAGATCCCGAGACCGTGCAAGACTTGCAGAACACTCTCGCCGCAAAGTTCGCTTCAGCATGGGCGCTTGTAAGATCGAGCCCCGAAGCGGACACCTGGATTTATCCCACGGCCTATCACATCAAAGTCATGGTGCGCGATAGCGACACCGTTTGGCTTTCTAGCGGAAATCTGAACAACTCAAACCAACCGGCGATCGACCCAATCGGCAATCCTCAAGCTACCGATCAAATGATCGCGAAGCGTAGCGACCGTGACCTTGGCAATAAAGCCCCAGAGCGCGGCATTAATGCCTCAACTCAGCAGTTTGATGGGAGAGGTAATCGGTAATTTTACGTTCGCCAGACCGAAACCAATTGACGAACAGACGACAATCACACCCCTCTTGACTCCTGATCCTGGCATATATCAAGCCGCAATGCTGGATCTGGTCAACTCTGTCCAGGTATCACTGTATATCCAACTCCAGTACATACATCCCACGAATGCCCCGGCTGACGCCAAGTTTACGGATCTGATCGACGCGGTTGCCGCCCAGATCGGCGCGGGCAAGGACGTCAAATCATCCTGAGCGAATTTCAGGTGTTGAAGGGGGGGATTGGAGGCCCTCCAGGCTGCGGGGGTAAATCTTGACCACGTGAAAATTCAAAACGATGTCCACAACAAAGGGTTCGTGTTCGACCACAAGAAGGTGGTCGTTTCGAGCATGAACTGGTCGGGGGAGGGTGTCTTGAGCAACCGCGATGCCGGAGTCATCATCGACAATGCCACCGCGGCCGAGTACTACGAAGAAGTCTTTTTGGACGATTGGAATAATCACTCGAAGCAAAAAATGGCCATGCCTTGAGACGTACACAATGTGGAGTACAAAGTCGGCAGTTCCCAAAGGATATTCTTCCGCTAGATTTAGAGTTGGAGCATTTCAGGGTGCCGCCAGCTCGCGGAAAGGGCAAAGCCCACCTGAACCAGAAAACGATATCGGACAGCCGCACAGTTACTCTATAAGTGGCGATTTCCTTTCGCCGTTAAATGCCAACGACTGGACCGAGCGTTCTGATTGTCGACGACGAAGCGAATATTCGCCAGTCTCTTCGCGGCGTGCTGAGCGACGAAGGCTACGCTTGCACCGCCGTCGATAGCGGAGAAGCTTGTCTGGATTTACTAACTCGCGATTCCTTCGAAGCCGTTCTGCTCGATATTTGGTTGCCCGGTATGGACGGTCTAGCCACCCTTTCACGCATTCAACAGATGGCCGCCGGCGAACGTCCCGCTGTAATCATAATCTCTGGTCACGGCAACATTGAAACCGCCGTTAAGGCCACTAAATTAGGCGCTTTTGATTTTGTCGAGAAGCCGCTTACCATCGAGAAAGTAAGCGTCGTCCTCAAAAATGCCATTCAGCAGCGGCGCATGGATGTTGAACTGCAGCTGCTGCGCGAGGAAACCGGCTCGCCCGAGATTATCGGGGACAGCGTCGCCGTGAAAGCGCTGCGGCAGCAGTTGAAACTGATGGCGGGTACCAACGGCCGCGTGCTCATCTACGGAGAGAGCGGGACGGGCAAGGAACTGGTGGCGCGCGCCATTCATCGCTCCAGCCTGCGTGCAGCGGGTCCATTCGTGGAGGTGAACTGCGCCGCCATTCCTGAAGACCTCATTGAGAGCGAGCTCTTTGGCCACCGCCGTACCAGCGCCGACGGCACGCCCGACCACAAAATCGGCAAGCTGCAAAAGGCGCACGGCGGAACGTTTTTCCTGGACGAAGTGGGCGACATGAGTCTCAAAACGCAGGCCAAAGTGCTGCGCGCCCTGGATGAGCATCGCTTTGAGCCGGTGGGCGCTCCGGAATTTATTCAAGTAGATGCACGCGTCGTGGCAGCCACCAACAAAAACCTGGAAAAAGAAATCGAACGCGGCAATTTCCGGGAAGATTTGTTTTACAGGCTCAACGTCATCCCCTTCACGGTACCCCCCTTGCGCGAACGCGCCGAAGACGTGCCGGCCCTGGCTAATCATTTCCTGCGCGAGTATTCCACCGCTTATGGACGCAAACCGAAAGAGCTGAGCCAGGATTCGCTCGACGCGCTTATGAACTATGCGTGGCCGGGCAATGTGCGCGAGCTGCGCAATCTGATGGAGCGAATCGTTATTCTTCATCCGCAACGCCGCATCGAAGCCCGCCATCTGGGTCTCGACAGCTCGCGCAAAGCACAAAGCAGCAAAACTTTGGATTCATTCGGCAGCCTGCACGAAGTGCGCGACGCCGCCGAGCGCGACTACATTCTTCGCAAGCTGGACGAAACCGCTGGGAACGTGTCCCGCGCCTCTGAATTGCTTGGCCTGGAGCGCAGCAACCTGTACCGCAAGATGAAAACCCTGGGCATCGCCGCTAAAGAATAAGTCTTCAGATTTAAGACCGTCCGAAGCCACCCATGCCCGTTGACCCCGAGCGGATCCAAAAACTAAACACCGCACCCGAACTCCCCAACCGCTCCTACGTTCTCTACTGGTCCCAAATGAACCGCCGCGTGGACGGCAATCACGCTCTTCTCTACGCCGTAGAAATCGCCAACCGTCTCAACCTTCCCGTGCTCTTCTACGAAGGTCTCACGTGCGCTTACGAGTACGCCAACGACCGCTTGCACACTTTCATCCTTGAAGGAGTTCCTGAAACCGCCAAGCGCTTAAGAAAAGCCGGGATCGGCTACGTTTTCTATCTCCGCAAAACCCGCAAATCCCGTAACGACGTGTTCTACGAACTCGCAAAACAGGCTGCCGCTGTTGTGACGGATGATTACCCCACATTCATCGCGCACCAACACAACCGCAGCGTTCCTGCCAAGCTCGACGTTGCCTATTATGCGGTTGATTCCAGTTGCGTCGTTCCGATGAGCCAGATCGCCACACGTCAATATGGCGCGTACACCATTCGCCCCCGTATTCACCGGCTGCTTCCGAAATACTTCACCTCGCCCGATCCACTAAAGATGAAGCACCATTTTAAAGGCGCCATTCCGGCGTTTCACCTTGACGTCACGCTCAAAGACATCCCGGCGCTCGTCGCTTCTTGCGAGATTGATCATTCCATTCCACCCTCTACGGAATTTCACGGAGGCCGCCTCGAAGCCGAACGCCTGCTGGAGAAGTTCCTGCGCGAAAACCTACACCGTTACGCCAAAGGGCGTAACGAACCCTCCGAACACGCCACCTCGCATATGAGCCCCTACTTGCATTTTGGGCAGATTTCATCGCTCGAAGCCGGCCTCGCCGTTCAAGAGTATGCCCACAAACACAAGCTCATCGCCACCGAATATCTGGAAGAGCTCATCGTCCGGCGCGAGCTGGCATTCAACTACGCGCGCTTTGTAGAAAATCCAGGAGACCTGAAAAACCTCCCCGAATGGTGCCAGCTCAATATGAAAAAGCACGCCAACGATAAGCGCGATCCGCATTACAGCAACGCGCAGCTGGAACGCGCCGAGACTTACGACGAACTATGGAACGCCACCCAAAAGGAAATGCTGGCGGTAGGCAAAATTCATGGGTACTACCGCATGTATTGGGGCAAGAAAATTATCGAATGGTCAGACGGTTACCAACACGCCGCCGACTTCATGGTGGAGATGCACGGCAAATATGCCCTGGATGGGCGCGACCCCAACACGTATACAAACATTCTCTGGTGTTTCGGCCTGCACGATCGTCCCTGGCCAGAGCGCCCCGTTTTCGGCAAAATGCGCTATATGTCGCTCGAAGGAATGAAGCGCAAAACCAACACTCGTGCTTACATTGATGAGGTGACACACGCGAAAGATCTCTTCCACTCATGACCTACCTTCTAACCGGTGCGACCGGTTTTATCGGCAAGAAACTCGTTAATGTGCTGCTTGAGCGCGGCCACTCCGTGAACTATCTGGCGCGCAAGCGCAGCCCCGATCTCGATTCCCGCGCTGCCTTTCATCAGTGGAACAGCCAGTCGGAAGATCCTCCGTTGAACAGCGTGCCTCGACACGAGGCGATCATTCACCTGATGGGCGAACCTGTTGCCCAGCGATGGACCGCCGATATAAAGGCGCGTATCCGCGCAAGCCGTATCGACGCCACGCGCAAGCTTGTCGCAGGCATCGGCCGATTGCAGCACAAGCCCTCGGTTTTAATCTCCTCATCGGCAGTCGGCTACTACGGCAATCGCGGCGACGAAATTCTTACCGAGGCAAGCGGCCCAGGCAGCGGATTTCTCGCGGAAGTCTGCGTGGATTGGGAGCGTGAAGCCTTACGCGCCCGCGAATTCGGCCTCCGAGTTACGACCATCCGTACCGCTACGGTTCTTGGACGCGAGGGCGGCGCGCTTGCCAAAATGCTCACTCCGTTTCGCCTCGGTCTTGGCGGCAAATTCGGCAACGGCAAACAATGGATGTCCTGGGTTCATGTTGACGATCTCATCCGCCTGTTTATCTTCGCGTCGGAAAATAGCGGAGCCAGCGGACCGTTGAACGGCGCCAGCCCAAACCCCGTCACGAACGCCGAGTTCACAAAAACGTTGGCGCAAACGCTTCACCGCCCCGCTATCATGCCTATGCCGAAGTTCGCCCTCAAATTGGCGCTGGGAGAGATGTCCGATTTTCTGTTCGACAGCTTGCGCGTTATTCCCGAAGCCACCCAACAATGCGGGTTTCAATTCGAGCATCCCAAACTGGATGAAACCCTCATCGGACTTATGGAAGGGGGATAGCCGTCACTTCGATTTGCATTTTACTCTTCGCATCGACGTTATCCGACGAAACCACTACAGTTGGTTTTTTCAATGGAACTAATACGTTTGACCGCCACCTATTCTCGCGAATCACTGGATTAAGAGACGTGGAAGAGGTTTCCGGAATACTGCTGATCGCGGCAGTCATATCAAACGACAACTGGTCTCTGAACCTCCTTCATAGCCACTACATCGATACTTACTCCCACGTCGATCTGCTCGATATTGCCTTGCGGCGGGTGCGCCGGCCGCCGATGGTATAGAACCTGACACGTAGGGGATCTTGCTTCCGGCTCTAATCTCGCTACGCCCTTTCGTCGCGGCCACCATCGAATAGACCCGCGAATTCAGTACCTTCGCCCCCTCTACTTCTTTCACGACGAATTCCAGCCTGTAAAACTTCGCTGGTTGCGCGTCTTCCCCCAAGCAAGTACTCGCCGCCATCAACAGCGCCAGCGCTCCTGGAATCAGTCTCCAAAAATTAGTCATGATTTCCTTTCTATTGATCTTCACCAGTTGGAAGCGGCGCAATTACTATGGGAGAGATTTCCAAAGGACTGTCCGCCTTCTGCCGCAAACTTTCAAACACCCTCGCCGCCCCTTCGGGATCTCTCGCGACCCACGCCATCAGCAGATGCTCTTCCGCCGTCTCGGGCCGCGGCGTGGGGAATACCTTCTGTTTTGGCAAAGCCTTAACGTTCAGCCTGCGCTTCGGTCTTAAAATCCGAACCTGCTGCGGTCGCATCCGTGGGGCATCAACGCTCGGCGCCTTCGCCGCGGCAATCGTCGCGGGCCGTGGAAGGCTGTGCCTGGGCAGGAAAATCACCAAAGACGCGAGCACCATTCCCGCCAGTCCTAAAGCCAATACGGCCCACCAGGCGTTCACCCTTCTTCGCGGCGTTTCCATCGCCCGAATTCGTGCAAAAATCCGCTCTTCCATTCCCGCCAGCGGCTCCGCATCGGCATAGCTCGCGATGCCTTCTTCAAGAATTGCGTTTAACTCGTCCCGCTCATTTGCCATAACGCTCTCCCATGAGGACCGCCAACTTCTCTTTCAGAATCGTCCGCGCTTTCATAAGGCGCGTCCGCACTGTACCTTCTGGAATCCCTAGAATTCGCGCAATCTCGCCCGATTTCAATTCCTCGGAAGCAGACAGCGCCAATGGCTGCCTCAACTCTTCCGGCAGCGCATCAATCAGCCGATGAACCACCGCCGACCAATTCGCCTGCACAGCCACTTCTTCCGGCGTCTCCGCGGCGGACTTCAGTTCAAAACTAGATCCCTCGTCACGCCCCTTCGGCATTCGATCGACGGCCGCCCGCCAAGCGGCACGCGCCAGGTAAGCGCGCTCATCTTTCATGGCGTTCCAGCCGCCGGATCGATACAGCTTCAAAAACACTTCCTGCACGACATCCTCGGCGTCGTGCGAATTCCTCAACACTCCGTACGCCACCTGAAAGACAAATCTGGATTGCCGTGCCAGCAGCGCCGTAAATCGCTCCTCGCAACGGCCGGAGCTGTTCTCATCCGCCAAAGATGTGTCTCCCAGCCCGATCCATTCGGAGCGCCCGATCATATTCCGCTAGCTTCCCCCACTAAGACCGCCTCCGACAGCCGTTCGTTCATATATCTTTCCGCAGTTTCCCTTGCCTAGGTACTTGTAGCCGCCTATTACGACGCGCGTAAGCAACCGATACGATAATTGTGGCCCTTAGCAACTTTCCCCAGCCAACCCTCCCTCCTTGGCCAGCGCCAAGTTGCCTGCTCACTGAAACCCGCGAAGGGGTCCGCGTAGCGGAGGTTGTAACCGCTCTCTCCACGGCGCTCGACCTCAGCACCGGCCAGCCCGTTGGCCATAGTGTCCGCGCTTGCGTCTTAGGAATGCGCATCGCTCAAGAAATCGGGATGGCGCGGGCGATGCAAAACGACCTCTACTACGCCCTACTACTCAAGGATGCCGGGTGCAGCAGCAATGCGTCCACGATATTCCACGCGCTGGATTCAGACGAACTGGCCGCCAAGCGGGACG
The DNA here is from genome assembly GCA_963718465.1 of Bryobacterales bacterium. GTDB lineage: Bacteria > Acidobacteriota > Terriglobia > Bryobacterales > Bryobacteraceae > Bog-105. The sequence continues at coordinate 256,428 of CAVQZK010000039.1, forward strand.
TTAAAACAACAGATCATACGCGATTAAGTTGGGAGAAACTCCAGTATGCGCTACGGCATGTGGCACCGGGCAAGCCATTTGTGCAGCGTGTAGCTGCCATATTGCGCACCGCCGCTTCCGAGAAAAAGCAGACCAGGCTGGCGACCAAAATCCGTTGTGAGCGCGGTGCGTCACTGGCGAGGTTAATGGGCCTTTCTGAAGGCACCGGCGGCGGCATCGCTTGCTTGGACGAGCACTGGAACGGCGAAGGCCACCCACTCGGTTTAAGGAAGACCGAGATCTCCATGTTGGCACGCATCATGTTGCTCGCTCAGACACTGGAAGTGTTCGCTGCCAGCCGAGGCGCCAATACGGCCGTTGACGTCGTGCGCCAGCGAAGCCGCCGTTGGTTCGACCCCGATCTGGTGAGAGCCGCAGAATCTTTAAACAGGCGCAGCGTTCTATGGGACGGTGCGCGCGGCGACGAAGCATTTTCGCTGGCTCTCAGTCTTGAGCCGGACAACAGGCTTATGGAGGAGGGCGTCACTAGCCTCGATTCCATCTGCCTCGCGTTCGCCCAAATCGTGGATGCCAAATCTCCCTTCACGTACAACCATTCAAACGGAGTCGCCAATGCAGCGGTAGCAATCGGGCGCAGCCTAGGCCTTGATGCAAAGAAAATCGTGTTTCTGAGGCACGCCGCGCTGCTACACGATATCGGCAAACTGAGCGTGCCAAACACCATATTGGAGAAACCGGGCAAGCCCGACCCCGCCGAATGGGACGTGTTGAAACTTCATCCGTTCTACACCTGGAAGATCCTCCAAGGCATACCTGGGTTCGGACGAATGAGCGAGATAGCCGCGTCACACCACGAAAAGCTGGACGGTTCAGGCTACTTTCGCGGCTTCATGGCGAATCGATTGCCCCAGGAAGCTCGCATCCTCGTCGTTGCCGACATCTTCGATGCGCTGGCCGCTAAGCGGCCGTACCGGGATGCGATGCCGCTGGAAAAAGCTTTTCAGATCATGCATAAAGATGCGCCGCATGCCATCGACGCAAGTTGTTTAGAGGCGCTGAAGCAGTCCGGCGCTGGTTGCGATCAAACGTACGTCGACTTACAAACCTTGAATGAAAAGTTAGCAAGCACCGCGATTGTTCACGAGCCAGCAGTTGTTTAGAATTATGCAAAGAAGAACCGCTCTACTCATTTCGTTTCTCCTTTTGAACTATATGGCCGGCCGCCGCCTCGCTGCCCAAAGTTTCTTCGGCGCCGGTGTCAGCGCCCAGACTGCGGCCAATGGCGGCATTTACATTCCGTCATCGAACAATGTCAGCGACGCGCTTGCGATTAACCCCGCCGGCCTGACTGCTTTAAGCGCGCCCACCGTAAATCTAAGCGCGGCTGGGATATTCGCGCACGGCTCATTCAGCAACTTAACAAACACAAATTCGCCCATGCAAACAACTGCCGGCGTTATCCCGTTTGGCGCGTTCGGGATGCCGCTTGGCCACTCGCGTTGGACGATCGGCGCGGGATTCACCCCCGATCTGCTATCGTCCGCCAATTGGCGCTACAAGGATGCGCCCGGCGCGGCCGGAGCTAACTACGGATTGCAAACTGAGAAATCCGCCATCCTCGCGTTTCGTTCCTCGGCGGGAATCGGCTTCTCCATTTCTCCCAATCTCGCCATTGGAGCATCCGTCGGAGCCGTCTACAACTCCAATACCCTTGATGCGCCGTATATCTTCCAAAGCCAGCCGGTGGTCAAGGGTTTAAAGACTCTTTTGGATCTCAAAACCGGCGGTACTGGCTGGGATGCCAGCCTGGGTATAAGGACAAGAGTCTCGCGCCGAGTCGAATTCGCAGCCTCTTACCGAACCGAGACCTCGATTGTAAGCAGCGGGTCGGCAACCGGAAATCTCAACGCACAGTTCGCTGCGCTCGGCATCACTGCTAATCCCGCGTTTGCGTACCGCGCCCAGGTCAAAGTTGTACTGCCGCAATCGGCTTTAGCCAGCCTTGTTTGGCAAGCGGATCCAAAACTTCGCCTGAGTGTTGAAGGCGATTGGACTGATTGGTATCACGGATTCCAGCAACTGCCTGTCACTCTCACCAAGGGAACAAACGCGCTTGTGAACAGCCTTCTCAACTCCGATTCGCTCTTCGATAGCGTTCCCCTGAATTGGAAACAGCAGTTCACAGTGCGCTCCGGAGTGGAGAGAATGCTGGGAGAGAACCTTTCGGTTAGCGCCGGCTTCTCGCACGCCAATAATCCAGTGCCAAATTCCACTCTTTCCCCCTTAACCGCAGCCATCATGCAGAATAGCCTTTCCACCGGCATAGGCTTTACGCTTGCGCGCTGCCGGTTCGATCTCTACTATGGAGTCGATCTGACAGCGCATTCTGAAGTGAATTCCAGCGGCCTTCTGCTCGGCGAGTATTCGCACAGCAAAGTAAGCATTGGAACCCAGTCCATTACCCTCAGCACCTCGTTTCACCTGTAAAGCAGGCGGAAACGTTCGTATCAGCGTCGTTAGGGGTGGCAGAAAATTGTCAAAGACGAAAACAAAATTCCCGCCAGTCTAAACCAATAGGCTCACAGAAGTCGACTCGTCGCGGCGCTCCGGCAAAATTCGATCTACCATTGCCGGGCTCGCCGAGCTGGCACTCGCTCGCCCTGCCGTTCGCACCTGAAAGATAAATCTGCTTGCATGCCAGCGGCGTCAAATCTTCCCCTCAATGGTGTCGAAGGAAGACTATACTACCAACATAGCTGCCGGTATGAGAGTCTCGTTTGCCAGTCTTCTCACCGCCTTGTTGCCGATCGCCTTCGCGCAAGGCCATCAGACCGGAACCGCCGCTAGGCCGCCGCTAACCACTCCGGCTAGCACCGCGCCCGATAGCCAGAAATGCATTGTCTCCGGCTACGTCATTAACGTACAGAGCGGCGAAACAATAAGGAAAGCAACTGTGCGTCTGACCCGCCGGGGAAACCGTTCAGGATCTATGGGTGTTTCCGAACCGCGGGCATATGCCGGGATGTCGGAGCCGGATGGCAGCTTTCGATTCGAAGCTGTCGAACCAGGCGACTACATGCTTTCGGGAGAGCGGTGGGGCTATGTCCAGACACAGTATGGAAGCAAACGCGCCATGAGCGGCGGAACCGTGCTGAATCTGCAACCAGGGCAGCAACTGGCTGATCTGAAGCTCGCTTTAATTCCCCAGGCCGTCATTTCCGGAAGAGTTCTCGATGAGGATGGCGATCCTGCGGGAGGAGTCATGGTGCAAGCGATCGGGCAGGTGAACGCGGGAGGGAAGACGCATTTCTACCCGATGGCCGGCGGCGCAACCCCCGATGACACGGGAGCTTTCCGGTTGGCCAACTTACGGCCAGGAAAATATTATGTTGTGGCTCAAAGCAGGAATAAAATGATGCGCGGGAATGAGATCCCTGCGGTGCCAGGAAAGCCGGATGTACGGCCGGTAAGCACCTTTTATCCCGATTCACTGTCACGCTCTACCGCAAGCCTCATTGACGTCAAACCCGGTCAGGAATTTTCCGGCGTGGAGATCAAAATTCGCGCTGTCCAGACCTTCTTCGTTAAAGGCAAAATTGCCGGTGATTTTCCCGAAGAGAATGCGGAAGGTTTGATGGTGGTGCTAATTCCCAGGGACAACGATGGCCCGATTGGGTTTATGCAACAGGCGATGGCAGCCGGTAAAGACCGCTCCTTCGAGTTTAGCGGCATTGCTCCAGGCTCTTACGTCGTCAGTCTAGCGGCTATGCGCGGAAATCTCCAGCAGTTCGCCCGCCAAATGGTGGAAGTGGGCTCCAGCAACGTGAGCGATCTTGTAGTGAATATTCAACCCGGCATTGCTCTGCATGGCTCGATTGAACTGGAGGGCATGCCGCCCGGAACCGCAAAGAACAATGCCTTGCAAAGCGTGCAGATCATGCTGCGGCCGGAAGAGGAACGCAACGGCTTCTTAGGCATTTCCAGTTTCGAAAATAGCGGGACAAAAGCAGACGGTACGTTCACTATGGAAGGTGTCATGCCTGAGAAGGTCCAACTCCGCGTAATGAATAAACCGGACGGTACATACCTGAAGTCCGTCCGCTTCGCCCAACAGGAACTGCTTGGGAAGCCGCTCGATCTGACGCAGGGGTCTGGAGGAGATCTCCGTATTGTCTTTCGTTATGGCGCTGCGGAAGTGGACGGCACGGTGCAAACCACTCAAAATGCAACCTCGGCTGCGGGCGGGAATGGCGCGGCCGCCCCCGCCACTTCAGCAGCCATCATGCTCGTTCCCGACGACCTGCCGTCGGACGGTACTGGTATCTACTCCGCGAGCGCTAACCAAGACGGCGGGTTTTCCATCAAAGACGTTTCCCCCGGCCGCTACCACGCGTTCGCATTCGACAGCGAAGATCAAAACGACTATTCAAATCCCGATTTATTAAAGTAGCTAGCCGGTAAGGGCGCCGAGGTGGAGGTGAAAGAGAACGACAAGCGGCAGATGCAGCTAACACCAATTCCACCGGAAGATTTACAAAGGGCCCTTGCCGCCGCGGGTATCGGCGAGAATTAGCCTTCGCGCCCGTGCTATTCTAGCGTTGTTATGGCAATCCCGAATATCAAGCGCTTTCGGCCGTTTTGCCCGACCTGCAACGAAAACTTCACGCTGATGGCGGTTCTTCCCAAAGAAGCCGATGTGGACGCGTACTTGAAAGATGCCGTCACCAGGCATGATCACAAGTCGTTCCTGGAAGCCAAACAGCAAATGTTTAAGATCCGCGTCGGCCAGCAGAAGCAGAAGAAAGCTAAGTAAACAAGTTCAGTTCTTCAAATTCACCAGGCCCACAGTACTCGTCAAGAAGGTTTGTGGGCCTTTAGTATTCTCAATCCCCGTTTCGCCGCGAACGACACATCCACGTCGCGATCGCTCGCCAGTTTGTCCAACAGAGGCTGCATATCGTCGCTTTGACTGGAGCCAAAAATAGAGCAGAGCGCGATTTTCCGATACTTCGTTGCACCCTCCAGCGTGTCTCCGATGTGCTGCCGGACGTCTTGGCGCCTAATCAGTTCAGTCAAATAAGCAGCGGCGGTGTTTCCCTGCACGCGCGCGTCGAGATTCTCGACCAGATAGAGGAGCGGGCTGAACTCGGCCGTGCTGACATTGCCTTCGGAGACAAGCGCAAATGCCGCCGCCAAATGGACCCGCCAATCGGTATTGGGCTCGTCAAAGCTCGTCTGCAACAAGGGATTATCAGCCGGTTCGCGCACCCGCCCAAGTCCTTCGAGCGCAGCCGCCCTCAATTCAGCATCGCTGTTATTGGCATATTGCTGGAATATGGGCCGGTCTTGCGCCTGACCGAACATTGCCAGCGCCCCCAGCGCGGCCCGCTGAATTTTCACGTTTCGCGCGCGGTTGAAGGCATACCGAACGTCCGGCGCAGCTTCCACATTGCCCAAAACCCCGACCGTATCAAGGGCGGTTATTTGCACCCGGTTATCCAAATCGCGCACCAAAAATGACGCGCTGGCCCCGGCGCTTTTATCTCGAATCTTCTGCAAAGCAATCAGGCTCTCGAAAATAAGATCGTTATCCTTCGACCGCAGCGCCTTTACCAACTCGGGTACGGCTGTCCGGTCGCGCAAGATGCCGGCCGCCAGCGCCGCGTTCGTTCTTGGTTCCATGCTGGCGCCGTTGTCGATCTCGTCCGCAATCGCCTGGGCGGCATCCGGCCTGACCACCACATCCGGATCGATAATTTCATCGCTGCGCGCCGCAAAGAACGCCTTCACTTCGCGAGCGCCGCGGACGAGACGCCCGCTCAAACTGTTCTTGTTGACATACCCAGGAACGTACAGGCCCACAATGCCGTCGGTCGCCTGAACACGGATTCTCGGGTCCGTATCTTTGGTCGCCACAATCAGCGGGTCCAAGCTCGCCATTGTGCCGACTCTTTCAATGGCTTGAACGGCTTCGAGTCTAACGTCGCGTTCCGGGTCTTTCAGATACGCGGCGATCTCGGGAATTCCGTTCGAACCTTGCTTCCGGGCAATTTCACGCACGCGGCTGATTCTCTGCCCCGTGTTCAGGGGTTGCTGCTGCTCCTGAGCGACCAACAACGGGAGCGAAAGAAACAAGGCACACGCCGAGCGGCGAATAATATAGACGGCCATTATTTGAACTTAACGCAAAGGTCCACTGGACACCGGCGGCTACCGCAAAACCTCAACAGTTGTCTTATGCGGAATCAACCCAGCTTCGTAGCCCAGATCCAGCAGCTTCTGCGCGGCCCGCGGAACAATTTCGCCGCCATCCTGCGTGTGATGATTCACGTACATTCCGACAAACTGCTCGGCTAGCGAAACATCCAGATCACGCGCAAACTGCATGGCATAGTTCAGCGCCTCTTCGCGGTGCTCCAGTGAATATTGAATACTTTCGCGCATCAACCGGGAGCACTCCATTTTGACTTCCGGCGCAAGATTCCTCCGTAAAGCATTTGCACCGAGCGGCAGCGGCAAACCATATTTAGACTTAAACCATTTGCCCAGATCGACCACGGCATGCAGCCCGCCTGTCCCATAGGTCAATTGACCTTCATGAATGATCAAACCCGCATCCACTTGATGCTCCCGGACGGCGTCCAGAATCTGATCGAAGGGCACCACAACCTGCTCGAAATCGGGCTGGAAAAGCTTCAGCGTCAGAAACGCCGTGGTCATGGTTCCCGGAATAGCAATCCGCTTGCCTTTAAGATCTTCCGAGGCCATCGGTTTGGTACTGACTACAATCGGGCCATAGCCATCGCCTACGCTCGATCCGCTGGACATAAGCACATATTTGTCGGCTACATATGGATAAGCGTGATAAGAAATGGCAGTCAGTTCATAGCGGCCTTCCGTAGCTTTGCGATTCAGCGATTCAATATCCTCCAGTACATGCTGAAACGCCAACGTTCGCGACCGCACTTTTTTGGTGGCGAGCGCATAGAACATGAACGCGTCGTCGGAATCCGGACTATGGGCGCAGACAATATCGAGCACCTGGGGAGAACTCATAGAAAAGCACTGCTAGCAGGCAAGCTTAAGTCTAACAGGCGATTCGGGCTACTCTAAAACTGCGCGCGCCGCTTACTGGTGCTCGATCCAACAGGCCAGAAACGGCAAGTCTCCGCTCAAGGGGTTGGTTGAAGTTACGACCTGGCTTCGTCACGCAACGAAAGTAATTGCGGCTCAAGATCCTGCAAATCCTTCTCAAGGGCCGCAAAAAACTTTCCGCAAACCTCGCCCTTTAAATCGCGTGCGGCCAGTTCCAAATCCTGCGCGCGAGACCGGGCGCGGGTGGCATGTAAGCTCCCTAACGAGCCCTTGATGGTGTGAGCCACCCTGAAGAGCTGTTCCAAGTCGTTGCGGGACACACAATCGCGCATCTCCAATATCTGATGCTGGCGTTCCTCAAGAAACAGGTCTATGATTTCGACCATCAGTTCCTTGTCATAGCCCACTTGTTCCTCGAATTTGTCCTGCTCCAACATCGGAAGGCCCTCGGCTTCCGCCGACCTTTTGAATTCGGCGGGTTGGCTCAAAACCTGACCCAAGCGGGTAACAGCTTCCGTTAAAGCGGACGGGTCAAGCGGTTCATTCAAATAACCGTCGCAGCCTGTTCCTCCGGCCGCCTTACCGTCAAGCGCCAAAACCGGAATCCGTCCCGTACCGCGCTGGCTTTGCTCCACTTGGCGCAGCTTGGCCGTGAATTCCCCTAAACTCAGCGCCGGAAAAGGACACCCGAGCAAAACCGCATCAAAGCGTTCTACATACAGCGCCTCTCCTGCTTCGTCCAGTCCAGTTGTCGGCAGAACAGTATGGTTGGCGCTGGCCAAGACGGTCGAGATGCTTTCAGTCTTCCCGGCATCGGTATGTACAAGCAGAAATCTCAAAGAATTCATGTGGGCCGTTTTCGCTTCGGGCTCACAGCCTCGGCAAACTCTATCGCCGTAGCAATCTCCCTCAGCATACTTAACAATCGGCCAAATTGGAGAGCGACTTTAGTAACGTTTCTCGACTATTTAAGTGTATGTTGTATACTTTCCATTTAGTGGGGGTGTGCCTTCCCTAGTCTTGCGACTCGCACCGTCATAGTACCTAAGAACTTCCGGCCAACTTTCAGTTTGGCTGCATGCAAGCACCTACCTGCGCTTCTTTTTAACCTTGTTTTTCCCGATGATTGCCGCCTTTGCGAACAGCCGCTCACAAATCTGTCGCGCGTTCCGGTCTGCCAATCGTGTCTTGCCCTTCCCCAGCCCCTTCAGGCCGAATTCTTTTGTAAAGCCTGCCGAACCCCGTTCGTGGATGACTATCCGCTGGATGAACACGATCTCTGTACGGTCTGCCGCGAGGGTTTGGCGAACTTCGATTCAGCCTACTCTTACGGCAGCTACGAAGGCCCCCTCCAGAAACTCATTCACCTTTTCAAATACGCAAAAGTAGAAAGCTTGGCCACGCCGCTGGGCCGCCTTTTATCGCAAGCGCTGCCTCTGGACCAGAATTTCGACGTCATCATCGCCATGCCCATCCACTGGCGCAAACACTGGGAACGCGGCTTTAACCAAGCCGAACTGCTGGCTCGTCCCATTGCCCGCCGTTTTGGCCTCAAGTTATCCGGCAATTTGCGCCGCGTGCGCTACACCGCTTCGCAAGCTGGGCTCTCCGAATCGGCCCGCCGGGACAACCTCAAAGGTTCGTTCAAAGTGGACAAACCACAGCAACTGGCTGGCAAACGCGTACTCCTGATTGACGACGTCTTTACTACCGGCGCCACGTTGCGCGCCGCTGCCGCCGTTTTGAAATCCGCCGGCGTTCGTCACGTGTCGGCACTGACGTTAGCGCGGGTTGATCGCGCCATGTCCGTTCAGGGCGCATACAAGAGAAGCAAGGCCGCCGGTTCTGGGATCGGGACTGCCCGCGAGGGAGTTGGCTAAAGGATTTTTGAGGTTTGCAGGAAAGAACGCCGGGTCCGCGCAGCATTTCTGGCCCAGCCCGGCGAAAAACAGGGAGCGTGTCTGAAAATGCCTAGTCCGGATCGGCTTCATCGGCCCGTCCTCGTGCTGAACGCGAGTTACGAGCCCATAAACATCTGCGCCGCCCGGCGCGCGCTGATACTGATATTGAAGGGAGTTGCCTCGGCCGAAGAAACGGCGCCTTCGCAGATCCACTCCGCCAAGCGCACCCTCAATGTGCCATCGGTCATTCGCCTGCTTGAATACCGCCGCATCCCGCACCAGACCCGTGCGCTATCGCGCAAGAACATTTTGATGCGCGATCGTTATACCTGCCAGTATTGCCATCGCACTCTGCCGTCGGGCGAAATGACGCTCGATCACGTCATCCCACGCTCGCGCGCGGGGGAAACCGCATGGGAGAATCTAGTGGCCTGCTGCCATTCTTGCAATAACCGCAAAGGCAACCGCACGCCCGATGAGGCCGGCATGCGACTGCTCCGTCCGCCACGGCCGTTCAGCCTGCACACCAGCCGCCATCTGATGCGACTGCTGGGCCGCAGCGACGATCAGTGGCGCAAATACTTGTTTTATTCCGATTAGGATTATTGAACCGGGTTCGGTGCCGGAATTGCCGGAGCAGCCGGGGACTGCTCCTTAATTTTCTCCGGCTTGTCCGATTTCTCTTTGCCGCCGCTGGTTGGAACGGCCTTCACCGGGCTAATAATAACGTGCGCGTTGCGGCCTTCCATTCTAGGTTGGCCCTCTACGGCACCCACTCCGGCCAGATCTCCAGCAAAACGAAGCAGTAAGTTTTTTCCTAGATCGGTATGGGCGATCTCACGGCCGCGAAACTGAACCACGGCCTTCACCCGGTTGCCTTCTTTCAGAAATCGGATAGCATGATTTTTCTTGAAGTCGTAGTCGTGATCGTCGGTATTCGGCCGAAACTTCAGCTCTTTTACTTGAATTACGTGCTGCTTCTTCTTAGCGTCGTGCTGTTTTTTCTTCTGTTCGTAGCGCCACTGGCCGTAATCCATGGCTTTAGCTACGGGCGGCTCAGCGGTGGGTGCGATCAAAATCAGATCGAGTCCCAGATCCTGCGCTTTGCGCACAGCCGCCAGGGTCTGCATCACTTCAACAGTGCCATCTGGAAATACGGCGCGCACTTCTCGCGCGCGGATCGCTTCGTTTACGTTTTCTCGGATCTTGGGCCGGCGTGGAGGGAGACTTCTTGGTGGATACATGCCGGGGACTAACGGTTGGCGCTGACCCGCGCCTGGGGGTGGGAAAGGAATTGGTTCAAATGGGATACCTAATATAAGTGTACACGGATTTGGGGCCTGTCAAGCAGGGTTATGTCGGATGTTGTTCTACAAGCGCTTATCCGTCGCTTGCCTAGCAGCTAAATTGGGTAATAACTTACTTGACAAATCAACGGTGCGGAACTCAGATCAGGTCCGTAAAGCCTGATCTTGGTGGCTCATCGGACGCAATAGCTTCTAGTTCGGCGCGCACATACCCGGTGTTCTTGCCGCAAGTATGGCAAGTCACGTGAAAGGAAGCTCGCGAAGGCGGCACTTCCTTTTCTTCGTTTGGTTCTCCGTAGCCTAAATACTTGAGCGGAATCCAGGTCTTTCGTCCATCACGCTGACATTCCTTACAAAGCATGGCACAATACAAATGCTGCTTCACTGTGCCGTCTTCGCATTGCGCTTCTTGCTACGCTGCTGTTTTTCCTTTGTCTCTTGCTTCAGGACTGCTTCTTTCGGAACCGTCAGCACTTTGCGAAAGGCCAAATCTAGGCGTTCTGCCGGGGTGCCTCCAGGGGGAAGATCGGCGGTCGGAGGTAGCCTCATAGGGCCATCATAGCGCTAAATGGACCACGCAGAAAAACGTTCGGAGTGCGTCTGTCGGTCATGACGATCTTCGCCAGAATCACCCAGCGCAATGTGGACTATTATTAACGACGTTAATTGCAATGGGATAGCCTACGAGTTCGGCGCTGTCGAGCATGACCAGTGAAATCTTCTATAAAGAACGAACGAATAACAGAAAATCTTGTGCGCGATGAGTTGCACGCTCTTGGCTACAAATCGCCGGACAACGACATCAATGTAGAAGAGCAAAAAAGTCAAATTGCTGAGATCGCCAAACTTCTAAAGAACGCAGGGAAAAGCGGTGCTGGAGGACGCGGTTGTCCCGAATTCATTATCAGTTCAGCAAGTACGCCTGACTTCCTAATCATCGTTGAATGTAAAGCGTCCGTCAAAAATCACGAAAGCGCTGATCGGTTGAAGCCTATTGACTTCGCTGTGGATGGCGCTGTTCACTACGCACGTATTCTCTCGCGATCTTATAACGTTGTCGCGGTAGGCGTCAGCGGTCAAACCAAATCTGCATTGAAGATCTCTACTTTCGTTTTTTCAAAGGGGTCCAACGCTTACTCTGAACTGAAGAATGAGAGCGGCGTTCCGGTTACAAAACTTATTCCCTTCGGGGACTTCTCGCGCCTGGCTTCGTACGATCCCGCCGTGGAGAGAAGCCGCCACGAGGACCTCATGGCTTTCTCCCGAGAACTCCACGATTTTATGCGTGATCATGCCAAGCTAACCGAAAGTGAGAAACCTTTATTGGTGAGTGGAACGCTGATAGCGCTTCGCAACACGCCCTTCGCTAAAAGCTTCGGCGACTACGCGCCGGAGGAGCTTCAAAAACAATGGATGCATGTAATAAAACAGGAAATCGCTAAAGCCGAAATTCCTAACTCTAAGAAGACCAGCATGACGCAGCCGTATTCCAGCATTGCCGTTCACCCGGAGCTCGGAAAACATACGGCCAAGTATCCCAAAGGCGCACTTCACGAGTTGATAAAACGCCTATATGAAAAGGTATCGCCGTTTATAAATATCAACAACGACTTCGATGTAGTCGGGCAATTCTACGGCGAATTTCTCAAGTACACAGGTGGCGATAAAAAGGCTCTTGGGATCGTCCTTACGCCGCGACATATCACGGAATTGTTTGCCGAACTAGCCAGCCTAAAAGCGGACACGAAAGTGCTAGACATTTGTGCTGGGACCGGCGGCTTTTTAATTTCGGCAATGCAACGCATGATGAAAAAAGCGCTCACCGAGGACGAACGTAAGCAGATCAGAAAACACTGTTTGATTGGCGTAGAACAGCAGCCAAATATGTATGCCTTAGGCGCGAGCAATATGATCTTGAGGGGAGACGGAAAGGCCAACCTGTATCAGGGAAGTTGCTTTGACCCCGCAATTACAAAGGCCATAAAATCCCATAAATGCAATGTTGGCATGTTGAACCCTCCTTATTCGCAAGGAGACGAAGACTTGCAGGAGTTAACCTTTGTAAAGCACCTCCTGGATTGTCTTGAGGTGAATGGTACCGGAATGGCAATCGTTCCAATGTCGTGCGCCATCTCGTCAGATACTATTCGCGAGGATCTTCTGACGCATCACACGCTTGACGCAGTGATGTCGTTGCCCGACGAATTGTTTTATCCAGTGGGCGTAATCACGTGCATCATGGTTTTCACGGCGCATGTTCCACACATTGATAGTGGCCGTAAAACATGGTTTGGATATTGGAAAAACGATGGATTCTACAAGACTAAGCGCAAGGGAAGAATTGATGGAAACAACACTTGGCCATCAATTCGCGAACGCTGGGTCGAGCAATATCGTAATAGGGAGGTACATCCAGGGGAGTCGGTCTCGCACTGCGTGACACATAGGGATGAGTGGTGCGCTGAGGAATATATGGAAACCGATTACTCACCATTGAGCCAACAGCACTTTGAGCGGGTTGTACGAGATTACGCACGGTTTCAACTTGATGCGGCTAAACCGATAATACAGCAAGCTTTGCCAGGAAAGTCTAAGTGGAAGAAGTTTGCACTACAGGCATTATTTGAGATTAAAAAGGGCAAGCGTCTTAATAAGGCAGACATGACGCCCGGGGAAACGCCATTTATAAGCGCACTAGACAACGGGAATGGAGTAAGCGCCTTCATTGGACAAGCGGCTATTCATGACGGCAATACAATGACGGTCAACTATGACGGTAATGGCGTTGGTGTGGCGTTTTATCAACCGAGACCATTTTGGTGCGCGGACAGTGTCAACGTCCTTTATCCGAAATTTGCGCTTACTCCCTCAATAGCATTGTTTATCTCAACGGTGATTCGCCTTGAAAGGTATCGGTTTAACTACGGAAGAAAATGGCATCTTGAGAGAATGAAGGCGTCAACGATAAAACTTCCCGCAACGCCTAGTGGAGTTCTCGATTTGGAATACATGGAGAAGTACATCAAAGCGTTGCCGTTCTCAAACCAAATTACGTAAAAATCTCGAATCTGGAATGTTTGACCAGCAAGCCGGAATGTGACATGATTTCTGGACTGGCATACAAGCATAAGCAGGAGTATCCACCACTTCTTTCACAAGGGTTTCATACTCTTTCCGTTGAGGAGTTGCGTAGCTTATGCGTAACAGCGTTTCCAGAATCAGTGGTCCGCGCCGATATTATGGCCGGATTCGAGATTGTATATGAAAGAGCCATACAACTAGGGTTTGAGGGAGAATTCTGGATTAACGGAAGCTTTACTACAAGAAAGCACGACCCCGACGACATCGATTTTATTCTAGTAACCGATCCGCAATTTGCTGATCAGGGTAGCGCGGAACAAAGGGCCTTTATCGAATGGCTCATCGGCAACGAACGTGATCCGGCTAAAACATTCAACTGCGATACGGATGTGGTCTACCGGTTTCCAAAAGAGTCGCCCTGGTATGAGCACTTCACAGGTAACGTGCTTGCGCATTGGGAACGCACCCGTCTACGGGAAAAGCGTCTCGTCCGGTGAACCAAAAGGGATAGTGGTAGTTTTGGTAAACAGCCCAATGGTTTCGGCAGCGGAGCAGCGCAAAACTGCATCAGACAGAGAAGGGGCTCTTTCATGAGCGTATTGGCAGAACTAAGCGAACGCGTTGAAAAAACCAATGCCCTTCTCGCCCAGTGTGAAGGCGCAATTGCCACCGCAGGATTGACCCCTCCGCCTTCCGTTGTCTCGACAATCAGATCGCTAGAGAAACTTAAGAAGCGACTTGAGGCGGAATATCTGGACATTGCAACCCAATTGGAACTTGAGGTTTACCATTATCGACTTCTAAACGACTCTGAGCGAGTAACGTTGTCTGGTGTCGCTGAGGCTTGGGTGAAGTTCCAGGGGTTCTTTGAATCCGTTTATGCGGCACTCAAGCAGTCCCAGCGGCAGAAAACTAAGAAGCCGCCGCAATCGGAACGATTGCAGTTGGGATATGGATACTCGTTTGCTTCATCTGTCGGCGTTGTGGTTACCGTGCCGCGCGACATTGGCATATATGCGACATCTCCTCTTGAGTCAGCATCCACCACGGTGTTCGATTTGATTGAATCGAGAAACGTGGCGACTATAGCGGAAACGATTGGTCCGGCTCCGATCAGGGCATTCCACAATTGGATTGACGTTCACACCCGTAATCACTTCGGCCTTGGCCTTGAGTGGCGATCCGAAGGCGTCATGAAACGCGCCGTTGAGATTCAGTATCCGTTGCTGTTGAAACTTCAGCAAAAGATCTCTGACACAACTACAACAGTGGGTTTAAATGTTAACGGTGAGTTATTTGCAGTGAATGCCGACACTAAGGAGTTCAAACTGCGCGCCGACGACGGCGAGGAATACCAAGGCGAATTCGGCAGCGCGATTACGGCAGAACACGCGGCATCTGTTCCGGCTAGATACCGCGCGAAGATCACCCAAACCACTAAGATTATCCTGCTCGGTGAGGAACAGCAAACTACTTTCTTTCTGGATCGCCTGGATGCGCTTTGAGCGTATTTCTTTTACCGCGCCCCTGCCGAGGCTTGCCAATCTATACGTTGTTGTAAGCCTCTGCAATCTTGCCCGTGAGTTGATCCCAAGTGAGCCGCTTGCCGACGATCTGGCGAACGGCCAGATCAAACCGCTGTCCATCATTCATGCCTTGGCGGTTGTTATAGCGGAATGCTTGCTCGTCCAGATAGCGAAAGAGATGGAATGGTTCTACGGAGACGTAGGTTCCTCCGAGGCTCCGCTTGAGGAGGCTCCAGAAGTTCTCCAAACCATTGGTGTGGCATTCTCCGTTGACGTAGGCTACCGCGTGGTCAATCACTTCATGTTGAAACTCGTCAAGTCCTTCGTATGACTTCAAAGCATCGGTGAAGATCGCGGAACCCGCGAGTACATGCTCCCGAACCTCCTTTTGCAAGGTCTTCTTTCGAGTATTATCGACTATCTTGGTACGTACCTTGCCGCCACGCTCCAGAATTCCTAGAACGGCGGTTTTATCTTTTCCTCCGGTGCCCGTGACCTTCTTGGCGCGTGTTGATGCGTGCATATTCCGGGCTTTACCTCCGATGAAAGTCTCGTCCGCTTCGATTTGACCAGAGAGTTTGTTAAACGATCCTTGCGTGAGAGCAAAGCGAATCCTGTGATCCATGAACCACGCAGTCTTTTGCGTGACGCCAATGGCGCGGTGAACCTCGTAGGAACTCACCCCGTTTTTGCAATTCACAACCTGCCACATGGCCATAAGCCATTTATCTAGGCCGAGCGGGGAATCTTCAAAAATGGTTCCGGTCTTTGCCGTGAACTGACGGCTAGCATGGCGAGAGCCACACTGCCAGCGGTTGTACTTCGGAAGGAACGTTACCTTATTGCTGCCACAGCGTGGACACTCAACGCCATTCGGCCAGCGGCGCGGCATAATCCACTCTCGGCAGTTAACCGGATCTGAAAAATATACGATGGCGTCCTGAAGTGTGGCAAGTTCGGGTTCCATAGTTCAAGACTAACGAAATCTATGTGATTTGTCAAGTAAGTTTATACCCTAAATTGACTGTGGCTTATCTCACAATTGGGTGGCGAACTTTCCCTCCAGAACGGTCACCACTTGGTTCGCCTTCACTCCCGGCACCTTATCCACGATCCCACTTGGCCAATGTACTTCCAAATCGGCCGTCCCGGCCTTTTTCAACCCGAAATGCACCCGCAGATCACTCTGTGAAATGTAGCTGCCGCCGCTCCTTACCTCATCCATCTGCCGGTGTTCGCCTTGCGGCGTGCAAAACACCCGGGCGCCAATCCCCGACCGGTTCGACTTCGTTCCAACGGTCTTCACCTTCAGCCAGTTATTATTCAAAGTGCTTTTGCACTTCAATAATTGAGGTACATCGTTCACGCAATTTACGATTATGTCTAAGTTCCCGTCGTTGTCGAAGTCGCCCACGGCACAACCGCGGCCCGGAACGGTCTCTTGAATTCCCGGGCCAGGCAAGCAGCGAAACATCTTCGAACTTTCCGTTCCCTAAATTCCGATATAGAACTTTGCGCTCGCGGTATCCAGATTCGCTGGCCTTTTCGCGGACCTCCGGGTAAACGTGGCCGTTGCAAGTAAGTATGTCGGGCCAGCCGTCGTTATCGAAATCCAAAAATGAAGCACCCCAACCCAGGAACCGGGTATTTCGCCCCATGCCCGATTGATAAGTCATATCTTCGAAGTTATCGTCGCCTAAGTTGCGGTAAAGAGTCGATGTATCTCCCGCGAAATTCGTCTTGAAAATTTCGAGCCGCCCGTTACCAAAGACGTCCGCCGCAGTAACTCCCATCCCCGCTTGTGTCTTACCGTCCGCTCCGAAAGCCACCCCGGATTCCAGAGCGATGTCGGTAAAGGTGCCATCATGGTTGTTCTTGAACAAGGCAGAGGGCGCTGAATCGTCGGCTACGTAGATATCGGGCCAGCCATCATTGTCGAAATCGCCCACCAGAACGCCCAAGCCGTAGGTGCCCTGTTTCTTCAGAATGCCCGCCTTCTCAGAAACATCGGTGAAGGCGCCGTCGCCATTATTGTGGAACAGAATGTCCCGGCCACCTTGCAATCCGGGCGGCCCGCATGCCACTAATAAGCCCTCATACAAGCAAGGCCCATTCTCGGGCAACGGCGCTGTCTTTGGGTCGAAATCGATGTAATTCGCCACGTAGAGATCTAAATGTCCATCGCGATCATAATCGAGGAAGGCGCAACCCGTGTTCCACCGCTTAAGTCCGGTCTTAGTCCGGGTAGTTACTCCGGCCTTCTCCGCCACGTCGGTAAATGTTCCATTTCCATTGTTATGATAGAGCGCGCAATCGCCCCAATAGCTGACGAATAAGTCGAGATGCCCATCGTTGTCGTAATCGCCCGCGCAAACACCCTGCCCCCAACCCGTCCGCGACAAACCTGCTTTCATGGTTACATCGGTAAAGGTGCCGTCGCGATTGTTCTTGTAAAGGCGGCTTACCGGCTCTGAACCTTTCGGAAAAGCCGTCTCGAATCGTGTGCCATTGACAAAGAAAATATCGAGCCAGCCATCGTCGTCGTAATCGATAAAAGCGACTCCGCAGCCGGTAGTTTCGAGCAGATATTTGTTCTTTTCCTCTGCTCCAAATATCGTCTTTGCGTTCAGCCCGGCTTTTTGAGCCACATTTATAAACTGTATGCCGAGCGGAGTGTCCGCCAGTAACTGGTCAAGTGAGAAAACCGGCAGGGTCGCGCAGATGGACCGAACAAACGAGCGGCGAGACCGCATGTTAATGTCTGGTTCCCTCAATGGGCTGCGGAGTCATGCCGCCCCGCATACCCTGCTCCAGGTTATTCGACAGTTCGCGCTCCTTGTCTTGCTTGAGCGCCGCGCCCTTGGCAAATGCCTCCTGGCTCCCCTGCTTGTCACCCTTCATTCGTAAGATCTGGCCCAATGTATTGTAAGGACCCGGCGTGGATGGGTCTAAACGAATGGCCGTTTTCAGTTCGGGAATGGCGCCGTCCAGATCTCCATTCTGTTTCAACGTGATTCCCAACATATAGTGGGCTTCAGCATAGTCCGGCCGATTGGCAACGGCTGCCCGCATTTGTTCAATCGCTCCGTCAAAATTGCCAAGCTGCCATTGAATAATGCCTAACGAATAATGTGCTTCGGCCAGCGACGGATCGTACTTTACAGCGTCTTTGAATTCGCTCGCGGCGTCGTCGAGCTTGTCCTGCATCTTAAGCGCCAGCGCCAAATCATAATGCGCCGCCGCGGAAGTAGGATCGGTTGCAAGCGCTGCCCTATAAGCCTCCTCCGCTTTCTTAAATTCGCCTGTTTTGAGGTTTGCGTAACCTATGTTCATGTGCGCGATGGTACGCGTATTCTCATCCGCCGTTTTCCCGGCCAGGACCTTATTTGCTTCGGTGATCGCGCGATCCGGCTGACGCGTCTCGACGAGTAAATAGCTGTAGTTGTTGCGAACTTTGTCGTCCGTGGGATTCAGATCTAAAGCGTGCGCGTAGGCATCGATGGCCCCGGCTAAATCCTTCTTCCCACGAAGCGCTTGTCCGTATGAACTCCAAATGTCCGGCCGCGAGGTATCCTGCGCGGTTGCTTCTTTCAATTCGCCGGCAGCGAGGTCGAATTGCTGCTGCTCTAAATAGGCCGAGCCTAACCGAAACCGATAATCTACGTTCTTGGGCGAAAGCTTGACCGCAGTCTGCAATTCCGGCAAAGCATGCTCATAGTCTTTTGCCAGCCACAGCGCCGCTCCGGCATGGAAGTGCGCGGGAGCATAGTTTGCATCGAGTGATTCCGACTTTTGGAAATGCTCCATCGCCTCGGCGCTTTTCCCCAGCACGGCGAAGAGGAATCCGATTCTGTCTTCCGACTCGGCGGAATTTCCCGGCTTTTGCGCGGCATCGGATAACACCCGCAACGCGTCCGATGCGTTACCGCCGCGAATAAGCTGCTCTGCCTTATCCGCCAGTTCGCCGGCAGTCTGTGCATTTAGGATCAACCCAGCACAGAGTGCGCCCAGCGCTATCGAAACAAGCCTCAATCACTCGCCATTATAGGCTTATGCGAGAGTCCGAATCATATGGTCGGGGCAACTCAACTGCACTTGCCCAAGCAGTTGTTGCGGCAAATCGAGCCCATGCTTGGCTAGAAACGGGAGAATCGAATAAAAGCGCTCCTGCAAGTGCTTATTCGGATAGACCAAGTTCATCAGGTAACGAGCGTCCTTCGCGGCGCGTTCATCCCGCCGCAAAGTTTCTCTTGCTGTCTTGGCCGCCAGTTTCTCAAGTTGATAAAGGATTTTAGCCGAACTCTTACGCGCTGCCGATTCCAAGCTTGGGTCGAAATCACGCAAATCGGCTTCGAGGCGGCCAATGGCTTGCGCCGTCGTAGCCTTCAGCGAATCAAAGCGGCTCAGTAAAGTTGGCGGAACCAGCTTTCCCGCGATGGCGCCCTTCACCTTCTCTTGATGGTCCAGCAGATCGGTCAGAGTCAGGCCGTACTTCCCCATCAGCTTTTCCGCGCGCGCATCCAGCAGCGTAAACCCATTGCGCGGATACATCACCGGCATTCGCCCCAAAAGCTTTTCGTAAAGCACCGCGCTTTGCGCCAGATAGGCAATTTCAGCCGGTCCGCCCACGTAACAAGCGGTAGGCAGCATAAAATCCTGCATCACGGGACGTAACAGCGCATTGGGAGAAAGCTGCGCGCTAGTCTTCAGATCGGCTGGCGAAAACACCCGGTCGCGCGCCGTAAACTGTCCGTCGCTCCAGCGCAACGGCAGCCGCTTGCCCTCGTTCAGCAAGAAAAGCAGCGATGCGTTGTTGTCGACGAAAACCTGCGTATGATAACCAGCTTGCGTCAGCTCTTTGTCCCGCGTGTGAAGCGCCGCCAGCAATTCCGGAACCCGGTCCACTACTTCGCTGAGCAACGAACTGCCAATTTCCCGAATCGACGGCGCCAGCGGATCGAGGAACAATAAGCCCAAGCCGCTTAGAATCTCTTCAACCAGAATCCGAAACGCCGATCCGAGGGTTGCGCCAGGCCGGTAAGCCTTTTCCACGCGCCGCATCACGTCTTCGGCAAAGGGCAATTCCCCTAATGCCGTCCGCAGTTCAGCCAGCGGCACGTCACTTAAGACAACGTCGCCCACCGGCCCGCCGTTCACAGCGGTGTTTGCGATACCGATCTTAGTTGGCGCCACCTCCTGGTTGAACACCCAGGCGTGGTCCACTTCCGCCAAATCGTGATCTTCGGTTGCCAGCCAAAAGATGGGGACGGCGGGTGTGCCGCGCTCGTTCAGGAAGGCAGCCAGCTTGACGGCCGTCAGGGCTTTGAAGACCGTATAGGCCGGACCTGAAAGAAATCCTACCTGCTGGCCAGTTACTACCGCTACCGTATCGGGTAGGGCTAGTTTCGCCAGCGCCTCGGAATCACCGTTCTGCTCGCGCAGGGCCGCAACAATTTTTGCCCGCCGGCTGGCCGGAAATCGCACTTCCCTGGCCGCCAGAGCCACTGCGTCCGCGTACCATGAAGTATAAGGGAAAAAGCTGCTTAGCTTTGGGAAATCGTAAAGATAGTCCGAGAAAAATTTGCTCGTACCGGGGATCAGATTTTGGCGGACACACGACGGCTCCATGCTTAGCGCGCTTCTAGCAGATGATCGTCCTGCTATGAAAGTTACCAAACTTTCGGGCGGAAGTGGACAATATAGGTAGCTGCATGGACGAACAAGAATTTAAGGCCCGCGCTGACGCCTCTCTGGAGTCTCTTTATCGTAAGCTGTCGACGGCGACAGACCGCTACGACTTTGAGCCTGATTTTAATTCGGGCGCTCTATCCATTGAGTTTGAGGAGCCCAAGGCCCGCTTCGTTGTCAGTCCCAATTCGCCTGTTCGCCAGATCTGGGTATCGGCGCACTCAAAGAGTTTTAAGCTGGATTGGAGCGCCGCCAAAAGCGCGTTTGTTCTAACTGAAAACGGGCAAACCCTGGAAGAACTTATTTCCTCCGCCATCGCTCAACAAATGGGCGAAGAAATCACCCTTTAATTCAAGTGGCCGGCATATACATTTCGTATCCGTTCTGTAACCAGAAGTGCAGTTTCTGTAATTTTGCCTCGGGGGTTAGCCCCGCTGAAAAGGTGGCCAAGTACGAACAGGCGCTCCTGTCCGAGTTGAGGTCGCACAACTGGCCATGGCAGCCTGAAACTCTGTATTTCGGGGGAGGAACGCCTAGCTTGATGCCGGCATCGTTTCTGCGCGAGATTACTTCTGCCGTTCCTTCAGCCCTGCTTCAGGAGGTGACCCTGGAATGCGCTCCGGGAACGGTCAGCAGCGAAAAGATCAGGGTTTGGCGCGCTTGCGGCATCAATCGGATCAGCCTTGGCGTTCAGTCGTTCGTCACGACGGAACTTCGCCAGACCGGCCGGCGGCACGATGCCGCAGTGGTTGAACGTGAAGTAGATGCGCTGCGGGAGGCTGGCCTGTCAAATATCAATGTTGACCTGATCGCCGGTCTGCCTGGCCAGAATCGGGATTCGTGGGAGCAGTCACTCGATTGGATTGAGCGTCTGCAGCCGCCTCACGTCTCGCTTTACATTTTAGAAGTGGATGAAGATAGCCGCTTGGGAAACGAAATTCTGCTTGGCGGCATTCGCTATGGCGCGACTAGCATTCCCGACGACGACCTGACTGCCGAGCTATATGAGCGCGGAGTGGAGCGGCTGGCGGCGACGGGCATCGCCCGTTACGAGATCTCGAATTTCGCGCTGCCGGGCTTCGAATCCCGCCACAACCTTAAGTACTGGCTGCTGGAGCCTTACCTGGGTTTCGGCCTCGACGCCCATTCCTTCGACGGAGCGCGGCGCTGGAGTAATCCCGATACTATTGACGAATATCTCGCGCCACACGCGAACTTTTTGAGCGCTACGGACGCAGCCGAAGAGCATTTTTTCGTAGGTCTGCGCTTAACGAATGGCATTGAGCCCACTTCGGCCGAGTGGCAGCGTTTCGCTGAACCTATCGATAAATGGATCGACGAGGGTATGCTGATACGGCACGGCGCTCGATTACGATTGTCCGACCGGGGCGTGCTTGTCTCGAACGAAATCTTCCAGGAGTTTCTAAATGCCTGAGCGTCTTTTGGTAGACCTGCGCAGCGATACCGTTACCCAGCCCAGCCGGAAAATGCGCGCCGCCATGGCCGCTGCCGAAGTGGGCGACGACGTTTACGGCGAAGACCCGACCGTTAACCGCCTTGAGCAGCGCGCCGCCGAAATCCTTGGCAAAGAAGCGGCTCTCTTTGTTGCGACGGGCACAATGGGCAACACCATTGGCATCAAGGTTCACACCAAGCACGGCGAAGAAGTTATTTGCGATTCGCGCTCGCACGTGGTGGATTGGGAGCTTTCCATGATGGCTTGGTTCTCCGGCTGCCAGGCGCGCATGGTTCCTACCAGCGATGGCATTTTGACCTGGGAACAAATTGCGAGTGTTTTGAGAACCAAAGGACCGCATAACTCTCCGACTACGCTTGTTTCTCTCGAAAATACCCACAACATGTCGGGGGGCACGGTGTATTCTCTGGACACTCTCGACGAAATCTGCGCGGAAAGCCACCGGCGCGGATTGAAAGTCCACATGGATGGCGCACGCGTTTTCAACGCCGCTACCCGGCTCGGCGTGCCGGCAGCCCGCGTCGTTCGCGACGTTGATTCCATCATGTTCTGCCTATCGAAAGGTTTAGGCGCGCCGGTTGGATCGATGCTGGCGGGCACACAGGAAGCAATTGACGAAGGGCGTCTGTATCGCAAGCGGCTGGGTGGTGGGATGCGCCAAGCCGGTGTTCTGGCGGCGGCAGGGCTGATTGCGCTGGAAGAATCCCCTTCCCGGCTGGCCGAAGATCACGAGAACGCGCGCTATCTTGCCGAGACATTCAGCCGAATTCCGGTACTCTCAATCGACCTTGAGCGTATCCGCACAAATATCGTCATATTCGATATTTCGCGGCTTGGAATCAGCACTTCCGAGTTCAGCAGGCAATTAAAGGCGCAGGCTATTCTGGCGAACGGCATCAACGCTACTCAGATGCGCATGGTGACGCACGTGGATGTGTCACGCGCCGATTGCGAACGTGCGGTCGAGGTGGTTGCGAACGTCGCCAGTGTCGCGGTTTGATCCCTACAGCCTTCGCGGCGGTTATGGTACTTCTGAAACTGGTACTTTGGTCAACTTTGCGTTGTCCTGCAACGGTCTAGCATTTCGCGTCACTTTGCACTAGACTCGGAGACACAGGAAGAGTTAGGAGATTAACATTATGGCGTTTTGCCCAAATTGCGGGACTCAGGCAGCGGGTACGTTTTGTCCCAACTGCGGTACGGCTGTTTCAGGAACGGGTCCGGCGGCGGCTCCGAGCGGTTTTCAGGCTCCCGATTCAGGCTTTCCGGCTCAACCGATCAATGCCGCGGGCATGAGCGAGAATGTGGCCGGAGCCCTTACCTATCTGTTCGGCTTCATCACTGGCATCATTTTCCTGGTGCCGGCGCCTTATAACCAGAACAAGTTCGTCCGCTTCAACGCGTTTCAGTCTATCTTCTTGAACGTGGCTTGGTTCGCGCTCTATGTCGTCTTGTTCATGCTTAGCATCGTCACCCATGGCCTGGCCTTTCTGCTGTATCCGCTCATCGGCCTGGCTGGTTTTGTGCTCTGGCTCTACCTGATGTTCTCAGCGTTCAACAGCAAGAAGATAAAGCTTCCGGTAATCGGCGATTTGGCCGAGAAACAAGCTTTAAACTTAAACCGTCGTTCGGCGCGTCTCATACTTAACCTGTGAGATGTATTCCGTTGTTTGCCCTAGTAGCGTGTCTGTTGAGGGCGGAGGATATAAGCCCGCGTATTGGACTGATTGAGATCTATGGAGCGCGGCGAGTATCCATCCAAAAGATCCGATCGGCCATGGGCGTCAATTCCGGCGACCCTTTGCCTTCGCGGGAAGACACCGAAGAGCGCATTAACAAGCTGTCGGGCGTTTTGGCGTCGCGCGTGGAAGCGGCCTGCTGCCTCAATGCTAAGCCGATTCTATACGTCGGCATAGAAGAGCGGGAGGCTCCGCATATTGAGTTTCATCCAGCTCCTACGGGCGCGCAGACACTGCCTGCCGGGCTATTCGAGAATTATCAGAAGCTGCTGGAAAATGCCGAGGCGAGCATCCGCGGCAAGAATGCGGACGAAGACCTGACCAACGGTTACTCGCTGATGGCCGATCCGGAAAGCCGCATACTGCAGCTATCGTTTCTGCCGGCGGTCGAGGAAAATCTGCCGCTCATCGACCAAGTGGTACGTCAATCGTCCGATCCTGAGCAGCGCGCTGGAGCGGCTTATCTGCTGCAGTACGGGCCACGCGGCGCCCGCACGTCGAAAGTGATCTCGGACGCGCTTCAATATGCGCTGCGCGACCAGGAAGACATAGTGCGCGAGAACGCGATACAGGCGCTCAGGGCGGTGACTGTCGGCGCGAAGATGCACCCGGATGAGACGATCCACATTGAACCCACCTGGTTTGTAGAACTGATGAATTCAGTGGTATGGTCGGACCGCCGCGATGCCTGTCTGGCGTTGGTGGAACTGACGGAGAACCGCAACCCCGACACCATGCAACTTTTAAGAGAGCGCGCGCTGCCCTCGGTGCTTGAAATGGCTCGCTGGCACGATTTAAACCATGCGCTGCCGGCGTTCATTCTGGCGGGCCGCCTGGCGGGACTGGACAAGAAAGCAATTAAAGCCGCCTGGGTGAGCGAAGACCGTGAACCCGTTCTGAAGCAGGCGCTGAAGAAAAGAACTAAATAGCAGGCGGATCAGGCTGATCAGCCGGATCAAGCGGCGGCGGCGCTTCGGCGTGAACATGGCCGTTGCGATGATGAATCTCCGGTTCCGATTGAGTAATTCGAACCGCGCAGAGACAGCAATCGCTGCAACGGCGGCAGCGGTCACACAGGTGGTTATCGCACGCATCTTTGGTGCAATACACGCAGATGCTCTGCGAAGGATCGTCGCAAATTGAACAAACGAAAGTACTAACTTCCATCAAAACTTCTTGGTCTTCTTGGGAGCAGGCTCCCTGCTGATCATACCGCGACAGCGCTGCGCCTCTTCATCGGCCAATTTGAAGTTCTGTTCCTGGCTGTTGGCCAGGTCGCGAATATAATCGCGGAAGCGCTCGCGGCGGGAGAAGTTGCGGGCGATCAGGCCGTTCATTTGATCGGCCGTAAAGCGGTCGCCATACCTGCTGACGGCTTCCTGCAAAGACCGGGATGTCACCTCAAGCGCCTCAAGCCGAAAATAATCGTCCAGGGCGAGCGGCAGGCTTTCGGTCTTCTGCGAAAGCTGCTTCGATACAGCGATGACGTCTTTGAGCTGCTGGTGCGCCTCTTGCCATTGCTGAATGTAAGCGGTAGAAGCACCCTTGCGCGCAGCCCAATCCTGCGGGTTCATCTGCGCCAACAGGGGCTCCAGCTTTTCGTTGTCCTTCAATAAATCGTCTACGATGTCTTTGACGTTCCAGGCGCTCTCAATTCCGCCGGGTTTGGGGATCACCTGCCCAGCTGGTACCTGCGGGAGCGGTGCCGCTTGTCCGGTACCGGCCGGGCTGTTGCCCAGCTGCTAAGCCGCCTAGAAGCACAAAAGTCGCGGCGAAAACGTCAGGACGCGCATTCCTGGTTAAACCCCATCGTTCATCGGCTTTATTGTATCGGCGCTTGCGAATTATAGTTGGCGGCGAGGAACTTGTTGCCTTCAATGGGGTCGCCGCTATGGGACGCATGGCCGGGTACAACCGCAACCCACAAATCGCGCAAGGGTTTGATGGCATAGCGGTAGAGCGTACCCCGATCGACGCGGCGAGTAATCTGCTGATCGCGCTGAACAAGGATGGCATCCACGGCCCTGACAATGGTCGGCTCATTGCGCGGCAGCAGGGTATGCTGAACGCGCACCTCACCTTCCAGCACGTCAATCCGAATGGTTTGATCTTCGTCTATGGCGATGGAGACAGTGGCAGCCTGCAGGGCGGTGATGGTGGCGGCCGGCGTGAAGATGCGCTGCTGAAGTTGATCGGCGACAGGCTGCATGTGAACCCTCACTCGTCCGGCTGCGACATCTAAGAGGTCACCGGCGCGGGCGGCGTTCTGGCGGAAGATAACCCGCGAGTTGGCCATCATATCGAAACTGCTGCCGCCGCCGATTTCGAAGTGCGCGTAGCCATCGCGCCCGGTGCTGATTACCTGCTGCACGGGAACACGCTCGCCCGGACTGACGGCCCACGGTTGGGCGTCGCGAATACGAGTGACCTGCCCAGTAACGGAGGTAGCGTGCGCCTCATACTTCTGCATGGCCGAGGAGTCAACCGGGGAGTTTTGCACAGCCGCGCCCGAGGCTCCAGCTATCGACAAAAGAACCGCGATCTGGCTGACGCGTGGCCTGGGCACCTTTGTTTGTTACGCAGACCGCTTCGCGGGCGTTTCCGATTTAATGACGCCGGAGCCCTCACGGATAGTGTGAAAATGGCCGGCTGCTACATTTGTCAGGCGTTCCAATTGCCCGTTGGGCCAACGAATATCCAGGTCGGCTTTGGTGGCCGTCCCCAAACCGAAGTGCAGCCGGAGGTCGTTCGCCGAATAAAAACTGGATTGACTCAAAACCTCCTGAGCCTGCTTTTTATCTCCATAATGGGCAGTCACTCTAGCTCCGATGGCGCTCTTGTTCGATTTGACTCCTTGCAGCTTCAGATTGATGAAGTGGCTATCGCCCTTCACATCGTTGCGCAAAAGCGACGGCGCTTCGTTCAGGTTCATGATGAGCACGTCAACATCGCCGTCATTGTCGAAATCGCCGAAGGCGCAGCCACGGCTGGCATGGGGGGCGACGATGCCTGGACCGGCCTGGTCTAGCAATTCTTCAAACTTGCCGTTCTTCAGACTTCGGAAGACAATGCGCTGGCTCTTAAAGGGATAGTTGGGCAGCACTTTCTCGACTTCTGGGTAGACGCTTCCGGTGACCCAGAAGAGGTCGGGGTAACCGTCGTTGTCGAGATCGAACATGCCAGCGCCCCAACTGATATAGCGCGTCTCAACTCCGAGGCCAGAGGAATTCGTGACGTCCTCGAAACCGCCTTTGCCATCGTTACGATAGAGGACGGCGGTGTCGTCGGCGAAATGGGTCTTCAAAATATCGAGACTGCCATCAAGATTGTAGTCGCCGATGCCAAGGCCCATCCCAGCTTGCTCCATACCGTCTTCGTTCAGCGCTACGCCGCTTTCTAGTCCGATGTCGGTGAACGTGCCATCGTGATTATTCTTGAGGAGGAAACTGGGAGTTGAATCGCACGCTATATAGATATCGGGCCAGCCGTCGTTATCGAAATCGGCGGCGGCGATGGTCATGCAGTAAGCGCCTTTGGCCTTGGCCACGCCCGATTTTTCGGTGACATCGGTAAAGGTGCCGTCGCCGTTGTTGTGATACAACGCGACGTTGCCTGGAGGCAAGCCGCGGGGGCCGCAGTTGACCGGGATACCCTTCCAGTTACAGAAGCTGCTTTCGCCCGGTTTGGGAATGTGGGCAAGATCCAGTTCGAGATAATTGGCGACGACCAGATCGAGGTGTCCGTTACGGTCGTAATCAACGAAGGCGCAACCTGAACCCCACTTTTTGCCGTTGTGTAGAAGGCCGGCCTTCTCCGTTATGTCGGTGAAGGTGCCATCTCCGTTGTTGTGATAGAGGACGTTCTGGCCCCAATAGGTGACGAACAGATCTTCGAAGCCGTCGTTGTCGTAATCGGCTACGGCGACTGCCGAGGCCCAGCCCACCTTTGTCAGACCCGCCTTTTGGGTCACGTCGGTGAAGGTGCCGTTCCGATTATTTTTGTAGAGCCGGTTGGTTGCGCCGGGCGGATCGCCTTCGAGGCGGGTACCGCTCAAGGTGAAGATGTCGAGCCAACCGTCGTTATCGAAATCGATGAAGGCGCATCCGCAACCCACGGTTTCAAGGATGTAAGTCCGGTGGTCTTCCGGCCCATAGATAAGCGGAGCGGTGAGGCCGGCTTTGTCGGCGATGTCGGTGAAGCACGCATTAAAAGGCAGACCAGACGGCTTGCCGCGCGGCTGCGCTTTTACAACTCGCGAAGAGACGCCTTGACCGAAGGCGCCGATGACAGGGGCGGCGAGCAGCCCGAGCGCCGCCCGCCTAGAAACTTTACTCCGACTCACAACATGAAGTTTATCGCGGGCGCGATCAGTCGTAGCGAAGAGCGCGAATGGGATCGACACGCAAGGCGCGGCGGGCTGGCCAACAGGGAAGCCACCCCGGCGGTCACGATGAAGAAGCCGATGGCAGCTACGTAGGTGGTCAGATCGAGATTGCTGATGCCGTAGAGTTGGCGGCGAAGAATCTGCGATAAGGCAGCCGCTCCGCCGACACCGGCCAGCAGGCCGATGGCCACAGGGCGCGAGAACTGGCGCAGGACGACAGAAAGGATATGGGCAGGTTTTGCGCCGAGAGCCATGCGGATGCCAATTTCTTTAGTGCGCTGCGAGACAGCGTAGGCCAGCAGTCCGACAATACCGAGACAGGCGAGAAGCAGCGCTACCAACCCAAGCAGGCTTACCGATAGAGCGCTGTAACGGGCGCCCTTGAGCTTTTCCTGGAAGGAGCTTTTCAGCAGGGTAACCTCCGGGAAGATTTTAGGGTCGAGCGACTTGGCGATGGCTGACACGAATGGCAGCAGGGTTTCGGGAGCACTGGTTGTCTTAACGAGCACAACCATAGAGGGCAAATCGGAAGGCCCAGCCAGGTAATAGGTTTCGACCGCATCGGGATCTTGCATCGCGATCATGCGAGCGTTGCCCACTATCCCAATTACGGTGTAGTTGAGATCGCCCATTGGGAATGATTTTCCTAACGCTTCTTCGCCTGGCCATTGCACGAGGGCGAAGGACTTGCTGATTACGACCGCGTGGGTATCGGAGTTGGTTAGATTGCGGCCTCTAAGCAGCGGGATCTTCATAGTCTGGAAGAATTGAGGGTCGATGCCATTCATATGAATTTCGATATGGCGTCCGGGCAGCGTCTCGCCAACAACAACCGTTTTCCTGCCCAGCGGAGGAGTTGAGGCGCGCGATACCGACTCAACGCCGGGGAGATTGGCGATACGGCTTTCGAGCGTGTCGAGATAAGTGCGCGAGTTTTCGGCAGAGTAGCCGTGCGCGGAGAGATCTGGATTGATAGAAATGACACGTTGATATTCGAAGCCCGGGTTGGCGGATAAGGCATGATCGAGAGCGCGAACCAGCAGGCCCGCCACAATCAACAATACGCAGCTGCCAGCTACCTGCGCACCTACCAGCACTTGCCGCATGATGGTTGCGCGGTGCCGTTGCCGGGCCACTTGCAGGGCCGGCGTCAGACCGAACAAAATAGCAGATCCGAAGCCGACTCCAATTGAGTAAAGAACTACGCGCCAATCGGGCGCGGGATTCAGCCACGGAGGAGTTGCGGTCATCAGCATGAGACTGCGCAATGCAAGATAACCTAATGCTAGTCCGGCCATCGATCCCAAAAGGGCAAGCAAGAGGCTCTCGGTAAACAGCTGGCGAATCAAACGGCCGCTGCCAGCTCCGACCGCGATGCGAATGGCGACCTCCCGCTCGCGAGCAACCCCGCGCGCCAGTAATAGGCTGCCCAAGTTACTGCAAGCCACGGCTAAAATCAGGAACACCAAGGCACCCACAAGCGCGATCACTGGATACATCTCGTTCTTTTTTTCCGTGCCCGTACCGCTGTGCGTCCCCATCACGTTATCCGCGTAACCGCCAGGTTTGCTGGGCAGGCTCTCGTTTTCCCAGATATCGATTGGATGCTGCTTGTGCAACTGTACTGCCAGCGAGCGAAGCTCGTTCTCAGCTACCTTTGGAATCATGCCCGGTTGCAATCGGCCAAACATGCGCACGCCGCTTCCGCCGACCGAGAAGTCTGTCAGCAGTTGGCTGCCGGTAACCAAATAGGGCTGTTGGGTGATGGGCGCCCATAAATCGGGCATGTCCAGGCTGAGGCCCCCAAATTCGTCGGAGGCAACACCGATCACGGTAATTGGCTTGTTATTCAGGCGAATGGTTTTTCCCGCAATGGACGGATCGCCTCCGAAGTGACGCTGCCAGAATCCGTAACTGAGAACGACAACCGGTTGAGCCCCTGACGCGCCATCGTATGCGGGATCGAGCAGGCGTCCGAGCTTTGGAGTTGCGCCCAGATCGTTAAACAAATTTGCTGTCACAAAATTCGCATTAAGCGGCTTCTGTTCGCCGTCGATATTGAGCTTGGTCGTGTTTATAGCGAGCACGGCGGAGAGTGTCTTTGAGTGTTCGGCAAAGAATGCGGCTTCCGGATAGGGCAAAGTAGACGCATAACTCTGCGGGGAGCGGCGTTCAAAGCGCATGAGGGTCTCAGGCGTGCGAATAGGCAGGGGCTTGAGCACCATTAAGTTGAAAAAGCCAAACGCCGCGATGTTGACGCCAATGCCCAGAGCGAGCATCAGCACCGCCGCTAGAGTGAAGCCCGGAGATTTGCGGAGGATGCGGGCGGCGTAACGGAGGTCTTGGAAGAGGCGCTCGATCCAGGTCCAGCCCCAGGCATCGCGCGACTCCTCGCGCAGACGGAGGGTATTGCCGAAAGGCGCGCCGCCCTCTTGTTCCACCATTTGGCGGTGAACTTCCATTTCACCAGCGAGTTCCTGGTCGAGGCGTCGGCGGTTCCAAAGATAACGGAAGCGGCGGAGTAATTCAGCCATAGTCAGGCGCTCCTCAAAACGGATTGAATTGCTTGATGCACGCGATCGTAGTCAGTCAGTTCGGCTTCGAGCTGTTTGCGGCCGGCGGCCGTGAGTTTGTAGAAGCGAACTTTGCGATTGGTTTCAGAGATGCCCCATTCGGCGGTGGCCCAACCCTTAAGTAGGATCTTTTGAAGCGAGGGATAAAGCGCGCCTTCCTCGACACGCAACACTTCGGATGAGAGAAGATGAATCCGCTGGGCGATGGCATAGCCATGCAGAGAGCCGGAGCGGAGGACTCGCAAGATAAGGAGCAATAGTGCGCCATTAGGCATTTCTGTTTTAGGCATAATATGGATATGGGTAATGTACCAACGACGCGGGACCTTGTCAAGCAGACGTATTTTCGCGTTTACCGGAAGTAGACGGCCGCTGGCCGGCGCGCGGTTCTGTCACGCCGCGACGGCGACGTTGAAGAAGCCTCTTTGCAGGTCATGTTTGTTGAGTTCGGCGTCGATTTGCGCTACGAAGCCAGGATTTTGCTCGCCGGCGGCCATTTTCTGAATCAGATTTTGACTGATCTGGTGGCAGGCTTCGGCGTCTTTCTTCAAGACTTCCCAATAATGAGCGTCTTTTTTCATTTGGTGCTGCTCTGCGGCGCGCAGTTCGGCTTGCTGTTTGTGTTTTTGCGCTTCGAAGCCAAGCTCGGCTTGGCGCTTTTCGGCTTTTAGCTTCAGGATCTGATTCAGCGCGCTGTTGAAAGCGCAGTTGTAAGTAGTTTCGTAGCGCAGAAAGAGCGCCAGACGCTTTTCGTTGACCAGCGCGCCGGTGGTTTCGTCAAAGCAGGTGTTCTGGTAATTCTGGGCGCGGTTGCGCAGCCAGAGGGCTTCGGATAAGGCGTGGAGAAGCGCGAATTCGGTGGGAGTTTCGGGTTTGTGCTCTTCCATGAAATCGAACAGCATGAGGTGGTATCGGGCGCCGTCTTCGGTGGGCAGGAGGGAGAACCAGCCGTTTTTGCGGGTGAGGCCGTGTTGGACGTGGTTTTGGGCGGAGATGGCTTTGCCGGCCGCGGTTTTAGGGCCGCAGGATTGCTGGGCGTTTTGGCGATTGGCGGCGAGGCGGGCGGGGGTGATCTGCGAAAGAGCGGGCAGCGGGGCGCCGGGTGCGGGGACTGCGAGAACGGGCGCGAGCTGGGGCTCGGGCTCGCAGGCGGGCGAGGGCGAGGGCCCCACCAGGGCGGACGGATTGGATGCGGGTTGGTTGGCTGGGGCGGCGGGATTGGATGCGGTGTTGTGGGTTAGGGCAGCGGGATGGAAGGGGAGGGTCGCAGCGGCTTTGTTGGCGGCTTTGTTGGCTTGGCGCTCGGCGGCGCGGCGTTCGGAGCGGGTCATGTGGATAGGTCTCCAGAAATGGAAATGGCCCGGATGCGGGGAGTTCCCAGCACCGAGCCTGGCTAACAGTAGCAGACGAGAGGGGCAAAACGAACTTTCGCCGATAGGCGAAAACGATGTTAAGTGGTTTCGAATGTGGGGGTAAGAATTATTTTCGTGAGCTGTGACTGAGTTTTTTGGGACGGCTTTAGTTGCGGAGCGGATTACCGTGGAGCGCGTCCTCGGACGAGATGTGATTCCGTTCCAAGGTTTCGCCGAGCACCTGGTCGAGCGCGACGCGGGCATGGCTGTAGCTGGAAAGGGCGGTGATTTCGGCGGCCTGCGAACTCACCAAAGCCTCCTCGGCAGTTATCAGATTGTTGATCGTGGAGCCGCCGAGGGAAAATCGCTGCTGCTCCTTTTCAAGAAGCTGCTGCTGCAAGATGCGCGAATCGGCGGCCGTGGCATATCTGGCGCGGGCCTGCCTGAGGGCCACTATCTGATTCGAGACATCCACCACTAATTGATCGAGACTGCGGCGCACGACCAGCTCGTTTTGGCGCAGCTGCAATTGCTCGACGCCGTAGTCGCCTTGCGCCTGTCGATTCTCAAGGGTGCCCTGAAACAGCAAGGCGGCGCGCTCATTCGGGAAATCGCGGCGAGCGATTTGTCCAAATACAGTGCCAATGCCACCGACAAAGGCTGGACTGGGAGGCGGCTCGCCAGTGTTGGGAGCCGACGTGCCCGCCAAGCCGGTATTCGATACCGCGGCGAGTACTTGCAGCGTTGGCAACAAACCGTTGGCCGTGCCGAGCGCCGAGATTTCTCCGTTCTCAAGACTGATCCTATCGAGCGCGATATCGGGCCTCTTGGTCAATACTCTGGCTATTAACTGGCGGAGAGGAGGCAGATCGTCCTTTTCTGGAATCTGAATCGGATCGAGTGGAACAATTTCGGCCAGATCGATAAGCGGATCTTCAGTGTCATTGCGAATCAGAGCGTTTTTCAGCAAATTCTCCTGCTGACGAACGTCGGACTGGGTAATGGCCAGTTCACGTTTGCGGGTTGAAAGTTCGGCTTGGGCCCGGTATAGTTCCACCTTGGCAACGACACCCAACTGGATCTGGCTTTTGGTATCGTCGTAGAATTTCTGCGCGGCATCGACGGCACGCTGCCTTACCTGGAGGAAGTCCGTATTAGATACGAGATCCCAGTAAAGGTTCAGCACGCTCGCCACCAGATTGAGCAATTGGGAACGGAAGGTTTCATGCGATCCGGTTACGTTTTTCTCAGCCACGCGGATGAAACGGCTGTTGACTGCGGCGCCAAAGCTATTCAGCAAGTTGTGGCGGAGATAGATTTGGGCAACGCCAGCCACGGACGGATTGATTACGTCGGTTGGGGTGTTCTCTTTGAGATAAGAATCGTTGAAGGCAATCTGCACGTAGCCGCCGGTGAGCAGTCCCTGTTGAACGAGTGTGTTGTAGACAAAATGCGTGTCGATCAGGGATGTGGTCTGGCTAATGACTGCGTTCGGCTGCGGCGATGTCGTATGCGAGAAGGCGGTAGTATTTTGGAGAACCGCATCAAGGTTCTGAGTGACGGGCCCAATTTGGGAGATGACGGCGGAGCCAGTTCCATTGCCGTTTCCGTTGTTGCTGACGAGACCGGCGCTAACCTCACTTCCTACGACGCCCTGACCGCTGGTGGCCTGATTGACGATTGAATTGCCGCTAGTAACACCGCGCAGCGGGCCTCCTGCCTGCAGCCGCTCCAAAGTCCATTCGGATAACAATGGGCCGTAGCGGTCTACTTCCAAATCAAGGTTGTTTTCAATGGCCAGCGAGATGGCGTCTTGCAATGTTAAGTACAGCTTTCCAGCGCGCATGAGCCGATGGAGCCGGACGGAGTTTTTGAACCTTATGGGCGGAACGGTGGCGGTCATATACGGGCGTACCACGACCGGAGCCGTGGGCCTCTGGACGGAGACTTGCGACTCCTGCGCCTGCACGGGCAGAAGAAGGAGGTTCCAAACTAAGAGAACCGGGAAGATGTTGCGGGCCTTCATTTTGCCTCCGAAGGATTGACCGCGGCTGGTTCTACTTCCGAGATTTGCGACTGCCGCTGCACCCGCCCGGAGGCAGCTTCGTCCATGGAGATGCCATTCGCCTCTAACGTTTGCCCCATAGCCTGATCGAAGGCGATTTGGGCGTGAGTATAGTTGGCCATGGACTGCACCTCAGCGCTTTGGTCAAGCGCCAAGTCACGTTGCGCTTGAACCACCAGGGGGATAGTGGACTGGCCAAATTTGAACCTGGTCTGCTCCGCGTCGAGGCTCTGCTGAGCCAGAACGCGAGTGTCCCTCGAAGACTCGTAACGCGCGCGCGCCTGCTGTAAAGCGACAATGGCGTTCTTCACGTCGACGCGCACCTGCTTGACGCTCCGTTGAAGCTGAAGCTCGCTCTGACGGAGGCTGAGCTGGTCGGTAACGTAATCGGCCTGCGCGGAGCGGTTACGAAAGGGAATATTCACCGAGACGCCGACGGAGTAGTTCGGGAAATTCCGGCGGAAAATTTGATTGATCAGATTTTCGTAAGTACCCACCAGATAGGGGTCTGGAGTGCCTCCGCTAGCGCCGGCCAACGCATTTGCGACACCCGTGAGACCGTTGTTGGTGAGTTCGACAAAGCCCTGGAGATTGGGCAACAGGGCATCTTTCGTACCCCGGATGTTGATCTGGCTGCTTTCGAGATTGATCCTGGTCTGCTCTATTTCAGGACGGCGGGACAACGCTTGCT
>CAVQZK010000040.1:0-15466 GCA_963718465.1 Bryobacterales bacterium
ATTCCGGGATAGATGCTGAGGTCGGCGGCGGTCAGATAGCGCTTGATGAAATCGATGACGTGGGGCGGAGCGCCCGACGGTATTCTCGTTGAAGTCGAGGCGCAGTTTATTGCGGCGTCCAGCACTGGGCGGATGATACGCGGCCATGTCGAGCACCGCGCGCCGGGGCGTTAGCTGCAATCTGCGCTTCGAGTTTCAACTAGATGGCAGAACGAACCTCCACGGCGCGCGCGTGCGCCTCTAAGACCTTCCGCGCGGGCAAGCGTGGTAATAGCTGGCGCAAGCTGCGCCAGAGCCGAGGGCGAAAGTTGTTGAATGGCGATCACCTTCACAAAATCGGCCGCGGACAAACCACCGCGCAGACGCGCCGCGCCGCCGGTGGGCAACACATGACTGGGGCCAGCAGGCATAATCGCCAGCCGATTCCGGCGAGTTTTGTCCGAAGAAAACGGTCCCCGCGTTGGTAATTTTCGGAAGTAGTTCAGGATGATGCAAACTTAAGTGCTCCGGAGCTAGCATATTGGCGGCCGCAATTGCCAGGCGAATATTTGGAAATACGACAATAGCGCTGGTTTGATCGATCAACTGGCGCGCGATATCGGCGGTGGGCAGTGTGGCAAGCTGCTCTTCCAATTCATGCGCGACGGCTTTGGCCAGCGGCTCAAGAAGTGGTGTAAAGCATTGCACTCGCCGTGACATCGTGCTCGGCTTGCGCCAGCATGTCGGCGGCAATCGTCTTCGCGTCGCCGTCTTTCGGCCAGAATCAAAATTTCGGTTGGGCCTGCCACAAAATCGATACCGACATCGCCGGCCAGCGTTCCTCTGGCAGCGGCCACATAGGCGTTTCCCGGCCCCACAATTCGATCTCTTCAGACACGCGAAATGGTTTGCGTTCCGAAGGCCAAGGCGGCTATGGCTTGTGCGCCGCCGATCGCGGTAAAAAACTGGGCTGATGCCCAACAAGGTGAGCGCAGCCCAAAATTTCGACCGAAGGTTTTGGCGAGGTGATGCAGATGCGGGCGAACGCCCGCGGTTTGCGCCAGAACCGCCGTCATCAGTAAGGTGGAGGGGAGCGGATAACGGCCGGAGGGAACGTAGCAGCCTATGGCGTCAAGCGGACGAACGATCCAGCCCAGCTTGCGGCCCGGCGAAAACTCTTCGAAACACTCGCGCGGCATCTGCGCTTCGTGCGAATTGACGGATGTTGGCAACGGCTGTTTGGCGCGGCGTCACGGAATTAGCGGGGCTCATCGCCATGGCGGCTTTCGAAAGCTCTTCTGCTTTGATTCGTAGCGGCCGGTCGCCAAGGGAATCGAACTGGCGCGAGTAGCTGTAGAGCGCTTCATCGCCATCTTTGCGCACCGATTCGATGATGGGGCGAACGGCCTGCTCGTAGTCCTCAATGGCATGATTCCGCGCCGCGCCAAACACAAAGGAGTTCAGCTCCTCAGCGCTATGGCCGTTTTTTTTCGAGACGTCAAAAATGCGAATCAAGGCAAAATTCCTACATCACAATCTTGTTCAGCGGGTATTCGACGATACCCTGTGCGCGGCTTCTTTAAGCCGCGGAATGATGATGCGCACCGTTGCCTCTTCGATGATGGTATTTACGGCCACCCATTCGTCGTCGCTGAGCTGTGAAATGGTCGGGTTCTTTAACGCCGGCAGCACGCCCAAAACGGCCTTCAGATCCGCTTTCTTTACATTGAGCATCAAACCGACCCTGCCCAATGCGGCGATTGCGCCTTCAAGCAGCAGCTTCATGTCTTCCAGTTTGCGGCGCTTCCAATCGTTCTGCCAGGAATCGACATTGGCAATCAATTGTGTGTTCGATTCCAGCACCGTCTCTATGATGCGCAGCTTGTTGGCGCGCAATGAGGAACCGGTCTCGGTTACTTCGACAATCGCATCGGCTAGATCGGGCGGCTTCACTTCAGTCGCTCCCCAACTGAACTCAACACGCGCCTTGACGCCCTTACTTGCCAGATAGCGCTCGGTGGTGCCGACCAGTTCGGTGGCGATAACCTTGCCTTGCAAATCCTGAACGGTTTTGAATGGTGAAGATTCCGGGGCTGCCAAC
This sequence comes from Bryobacterales bacterium, assembly GCA_963718465.1. Classification (GTDB taxonomy): domain Bacteria; phylum Acidobacteriota; class Terriglobia; order Bryobacterales; family Bryobacteraceae; genus Bog-105. The sequence continues at coordinate 2,081 of CAVQZK010000040.1, forward strand.
ACCCAACGCACTTTGCCGAAGCTTTGCTTGGCGTATATAAGGTCGGCCACGGTTTCAACGTTGGCTTCGTTTTCTTCCACCCAATCGCGCCCGGTCAGCCCCGCGTCGAGAACACCGTCTTCCACGTAGCGAGCCATTTCCTGGGCGCGGATGAGCATGCATTCCAGGTCGGTATCATCAATGGCCGGGTAATAGCTGCGGCTGCTGGTGACGATGTTGAATCCGGCGCGGCGGAAGAGATCGATGGTTGCGGTTTCGAGGCTGCCCTTCGGTATCCCGAGCTTGAGCTTCACTGCCTCACTCCGTATACCGTTTCAGGATCGTAAACCTTCGAATCGGTTTCCCTCCAGGCGCCATTTTCGAGCGTTCGATAGAAGCAACTTTCAAAGCCGTTGTGACAAACGCCGGGGCCGATGGGTCTCCGCCTCTACCAGCAGAGCGTCGCCATCGCAATCCGTGGCAATCGATTTCAGGAGCAAATAATGGCCGGAGCTTTCGCCTTTGGTCCAGAGCTTCTGGCGCGAGCGGCTGAAGAATGTCACATGACCGCTCGAAACGGTCTTGTCGAAAGCCTCGCGATTCATGTAGCCAACCATCAGTACGCGGCGGGTTTTCGCATCCTGGACGACAGCCGTTATCAGGCCATCCTGTTTGTCGAAATCGAGCAACTCGCTCATCTGAAATAAACCTCGGGCATCAAAAGGAAAAGCCCACCTTGCGGCGGGCCGTTTACAATTTCTGGCTAGAAGATTGAAACGCAGACACGCCGTGCCTAGACCATCGCATGATGGTGGTGAAGGTGGCGGTGAGCGTTCAAGAGTATCAAGTCAAAAGTATAGCAAGTGCGACCTTACTTAATTAGCATTGTGTGTGTTATCGGCTCAATACCGGCGCAACGAAGGCTTGCATGGGGAATTGCCCCATCTAACTTAAGGAAAACTGGTTCCGAATAGCCGACCAACTGGACACGATTCGTGAGCAAGCAGATCACTTCTACGTTCAGCGCGTTATAGGGACATTTGAGTGAAGCATAAACAATACAAGCCGGCTTGCCGGGCATTAATCCGTCTTCTGTGAACGCATTGGCGATTTGCCGTGAACAGAGAGCTTCTGAATGCGGTCCTATCTTACCTCTGGGGTGGAAGTGATGGACTAGAGGACGGCGAGCGCTGGCACAACCGAAGCAATCGAAGCCGAGCGCTTTCGTTCCGACTTGGCCAGCAAGCTTCCCGCAGCGGTGATCTATACGATTGGCGGATTTCTTAAGCATTGAAGAAACTCCGCTGCGGACAGTACGACCGCCCGTGATGAAAATAACTTGTCGAAGAGGCATACTTGCAGTTCATTGTCGGGCTCAGTGCAGCAGTCCTTTATGACGACGAAGCGATAGTCGGCATCCTAAGCGTGGCTGCAACCCTTGAGAGCACGATGCAGGCTCGTCGCAGTTCCGAATAGCACGTGCGCGTTGATCTCATTGGTGCTAGTAAAACAGCAGTAAAAGAGTATATACTATTGCCATGTTGTACAAGTTTCTGGTCGGATTTTCGCTGATTGTCGCCGTCGGCTTTGCGCAAGTCAAACCCGATTTCGCTGGAGATTATGCGGGGTTATTGGGTCCGCTCCACGTAAAGCTGCACCTGATCGTCGGCTCAGACGGAACTCTGAGCGGAACTGTCGATGATTCGGATCAAGGTTTGCTTAGCCTGCCGTTAACAAGTCTTGCCGTTAACGGACAGAGCCTCAGCTTCAGTGTGCCGTCGGTACGCGGCGCATGGGTGGGTTTTTTGAGCAACGATGGGGCCTCTCTATCAGGTACGTGGAATCAGGGTACGCCAACGCCCCTGAACCTCAGTCGCGTCACCGCATCGGGCTCGTCAGGTCTGGCAGCTGCCGCCGCGCCATCAGGGCCTGATTCCGTCGGGATCGCCGTGTGGTCTCGGTTCTGGTGCTTATTATTGGGAGGGGTCTGTATGGAAACAGATGACGCCTCCTGCGGTTCTGCAAGCGCAGCAAGGAACTTCAACGAAGGTAGCGGTGGTGGGTGCCTTGTTTGGGGGTGCCGGCCGCAAAGCGGACACGACTATCACTCGCTACGAAGGCGTCGCCGCGCCTGTGAGCGTTGGGGCAACTCCGAAATTCTGTTTCGGTGCCCCTACCTCGGCAGCTACGGCTAACTTTGTCATTGGCAGACTTGATGTGACAAAGGATTATCGCCAAATAGAGTCAGTGAGCAAAATGGAGGCCTACGGGAAGGGAGTCTGGATTCCTCAGAAAAGACTCGTAGCTGTTGAGGTAAAGCGGGTCTCAAACGCGGTCGTCGAGATAGCGCCGAAAGACCCGCTCTCCGCCGGCCAGTATCTCCTCGTCGGACCTGGCGTGATTGGGAGTTATGACTTCGGCGTCCACGGCGACAAGTAGATTGAGCCGTTAGCGTGAGCCTGGCCCGTCAACCGATTCACGATAAGCGCAAGCGATATCACTTGCAGTATATTGTCCTGGCTCGGCCCTATAACGGTAGCGTTTCACCTCGGTGGCTAGTTGGCGTGTCGGACAAGTGAATCAGGTGTTTCCGAATTGTTGTTGTATTACGCGCCACACGGAAGCTATTGTCTCAAGTTAGAAGGGCTTATGGGGGAATGCCCCTATCGGTCCACCATAGCCATCATTCGCTCACTATAGCGCGGTCCGGAAACCACTTCCGGCGACAACGCTTGCTCGAGTTGCGCGATTTCGTCCGCATCAAGTTTTAACGATACAGCGGCGATATTTTCTTCCAGATAGCTTCTGCGCTTAGTGCCGGGAATGGGCACAATGTCATCTCCCTTTTGCAGCAACCAAGCCAATGCAACTTGCCCGGGTTTTGCGCCCTTGCGTTCCGCAATCTGCTGAACCAGCGACGCAGCCCGAACGTTGGTGTCGTAATTCTCGCCTTGAAAGCGGGGATCGCCCCGCCGGTAATCGCCTTCCGGATAGTCTTCCGCGCGCTTTGTTGTTCCAGTAAGAAAGCCACGGCCTAGCGGGCTAAATGGCACCAGGCCGATGCCAAGCTCGCGGAGCACCGGTATGATCTGCGGCTCCAGATTGCGTTCCCATAACGAGTACTCGCTCTGTAAGGCCGTGACCGGATGCGTTGCATGCGCGCGTCGAATGGTCTTTTCACCAGCCTCAGAGAGACCGAAATACCGCACCTTGCCGGCCTTCACCAGGTCCGCCACTGCTCCGGCAACATCTTCGATGGGAACGTTGGGATCGACTCGATGCTGATATAGAAGATCGATATAGTCTGTCTGCAGACGCCGCAAAGAACCTTCGGCCGCCTCGCGGATGTGTTCGGGGCGGCTATCGGTGCCGGCGATCTTGCCGTTTTCAATACGGAAGCCGAATTTCGTGGCGATCACTGCCTGGGCCCGCCGCCCCTTTAATGCCCGTACCAACAAGCTCTTCGTTGATAAACGGCCCGTAAACCTCAGCCGTGTCGAAAAAGTCTAACCCAAGCTCGATCGCCCGATGGATGGTAGCGAGAGATTCGCCCTCGTCCGCCACGCCATACGACTGGCTCATACCCATGCATCCGAGTCCAACAGCCGATACTTTCAGACCTTCGTTGCCTAACTTTCGTTTAGGTAGCATGTTCGGTTAGATGCGCGTAAGCCCAATGCCGGTGCGCTGCAATTGTGACCGGATTAATGCACCAGCGCGAACGAGTACAAACTGTCGCCCGCGCCGGCAAGCACATACTGCCGTCCGTCAAGCTCATACGTCATCGGCCCATTGCTGACCGGCGCCGGAAGGTGGAAATGCCAGAGTATTTTTCCGGTGTCCGGATGCCAAGCGATCAAGTTCCCCGAGGGATCGCCGCCGAACAGCAGTTTTCCAGCGGTGCTCAGCAGGCCAGAACCAACGTTTCCCTTGCCCGGAAATTCATGCGTCCAACGAAGCTTTCCAGTCCGGTAATCAATCGCCTCAAGTACCGAGTGTTCCCATAGATTGCGCCCATTTCCGCCGTAACCTTCGGGATGCTCATCGGTATCGGTGAGATACGCCAAGCTGTATCCCTGAAAAGTATTTACGTAAAACAACCCAGCTTCTGGATCGAAACTTGGCGCAAACCAGTTAGTACCGCCCGATACCGGCGTATTCAGCAGCGCGCCATCCGTCTTCGGCTCCTTGCCAACCGCTGGGATGGGTTCGCCATGGCTGTCTACCCCGGTTGACCAGTTAGAACCGGCAAACGGAACGCTCACCAGATTCTTACCGGTTACCCGATCAAGAACAAAGAAATAGCCATTGCGGGCGGCTTGCGCTAGCATCTTGCGCTTCTGCCCATTGAACTCGCCGTCAAATAAAACAGGCGTTTCCACGTTATCCCAATCGTGTGTGTCGTGCGGCGAAGCTTGAAAATGCCAAGCGAGCTTCCCCGTATCCGCGTGGATGGCGACAATGGAGCACGTCCAAAGATTCGTGCCCTTCCTTCCCTGCCCGGCATAAACCGGATTTGGATTTCCCGTGCCCCAATACAACAAATTCAGCTCCGGGTCATAGGTGCCAGGCAGCCAAGTCATTCCGCCGCCATGCTCCATCGCGCCCTTGTTCGGCCACGTCTCTGCACCCGGCTCACCTTCGCGCGGCTCGCTATTCCAGCGCCATTGCAAGCTGCCCGTTTCCGGATCGCGCGCCTCCAGATAACCCGGCATATCCATCGCGTCGCCCCCTACACCCACAATCACGCGATTGCCAATAACCATAGGGGCCATCGTGGTGAAATATTGCATCTTCGAATCGGCCACCTGAACCTTCCAGCGTTCTTTCCCATCCTTGGCGTTTAGGCAGATGAACCAGCCATCCGGCGCAAGAAAATAGAGCCAGTTCCCATACATCCCCAAGCCGCGATTGCCCAAAAGATGGCCGCCGTGATCGACCCAACTGTAGTGCCAAAGCTCTTCGCCGGTCCGCGCGTTAACAGCCCAAACGTGATCCGGCAGAGTGAAATACAGGATGCCCTTTACTTCCAGCGGTGTACTTTTGATAGGGGCTGGCGGCAAACCGGCCCGCATTGGGCCAACATTCGTGCGGTAAATCCATTGCATGGCCAGCGAAGCCACATTGGAAGAGGTCACCTGGCTAAGCGGGCTGAATCGTCTTCCTGAATAATCGCCGTTGTAAGTCGGCCAAGTATCTGTCGGCGGCGTTTGTAACTTGGCTGGATCGAGAAGTTGGGCGCTGGCCGCCACGCAACAGCATGCGGTACCAACAATAATTGCGAGTTTCATTTGAGGGTGACTAAATAAGCAAGCAGATTATGCATGTCGGCATCGGAGTACTTAGCCAGCAGTTCGCGATGAACGGCCAAAGGATCGTGCAACTCGAATTTCACCGTGTTAAGCGCGAAGGAATGATAGTCCCCGGCGGAATCATACATTGAAAGTTCAAAATCGTCCATGCTCTTTAGAATCCCGTTAATCTTTTCGCCCGATGGTAGAGTTACGGTAACTTCGGTTTTCGGGTTGTTCTTATCCGGGTAAAGAAATATAGCCTGCAGGTCGGTCGCATTCATTTTGCCGCCGACGTGGGCCAAATCGCCCGAAGCGGAGTGACAAGATGCACACTTCCCTGCTCCGTTGAAGTAAGCCTCGCCGGCTTTGGCATCGCCGGTCACCACGTTCTGCACCTTGTAGCCGAAACGGTTCGCGGCCGCCTCAACGCGATCATGCAGAAACTCGGCGATGTCGTAAGCTTGCGCCTGACTCAGATTGGCGAAGGCCGGGATTCCCTTATCGGGCCGTCCCTTCTGAAGAAACGGCCCCACTGTATCGCCTTTTTCGTCATGCAGCACGATGCTTGAGCGAAGCAGATCCAGACCTTCTGCACCGGTTGCTTTCGGTCCATGGCAGAACGCGCATGCTTGGGCATAGGCCTTCGCTCCGCGAGCCGCAGCTTCGGCATCCGCGGGCGGCGCGAGCCCTAGAAAATCGCGGCCTCTTTCCAGCCTGCCTTTAGGGTTTTGGGTCGCTTGCGAATTATTCGATTGGCCGCTTAAACTTAGTACGCTAAACCAGATAGCGATCAACGCCCGCTTCACTACTGCGCCGCGGCCCATGCCAGCCCGTCGGCTCCCTTGCCGGCGTCAATCAGGTTCACGCTCCAGTCGGAAGTATTTATGGCCGCGACTTGATGGCTGGAGTCGCAAGAAACATACGCCACCTTATCGTCCGGCCGGATAAGCACTTCTTGCGGTGCTTTAGGTACGTCAATGGTGTGTACCACCTTCAGCGTCTTCAAATCCACCACTGCCACTTTGTTCACTGTCGGCACCGCAACCACCAGCCACTTGCCATCGTTTGTGGCTGCCGTTCCGTAACCCAACCCAGGCAGCTCAATCCAAGTCTTCACCTTATGTGCCTTTGTATCGACCACGGCAAGCTGCGGCTTGGTCTGGTCGGCCGTAAAGGCCCACTTGTCATCCGCCGAGAGGGAGATTCGTTGAGTTTGCTTTGAGATCGGAATTACTGCCAGAGTCTTCTTCGCGTGCATATCCAGGACCGAAACAGTCCCTGGCCCCACATTCGCCGTGTAGCCGTAATGCCCATCTTTCGTTATGGCGAGCATGTGCGATTCCGGCTGCCCCGTCGGCACCGTGCCTACAATTTTCAGACTCTTCGGATCGATGATGCTGATGGTCTGGTCAAGCTCAGTCGTCACGTAGAGCAGGCCGCTCTTTTTGTCAAAAACCGGACAATGCGGCCTGATGCCGTGGCCGAAATCCACATTCCCGACAACCTTGCGAGTGGCAATGTCAATCACCACCATATTGTGCCCGTCGGTACCTGGTTTTCCTACACCGGAGTTTCCATAAATCGGAACATAGGCTACGGTGCCGTCGGGCGAGGCAATGACTTCATGCCCCGTAACACCCCCTTCGGGCACCTCGGCCACCTGTTTCCCAGCGCCGACATCTACTATCCCTAGTGTGTGAGCGCCTTTGTTGGCAATCAATAGGACGCCGCCTTCGGGTGATTTCGCGAGCGAGGAGCCACCATTGATTGCAAACATAGCAGTGATAAAAATTGGAACGATACTGTTGTGAATTTGACGCATTGAGGTCTTCGGCGTTCACAATATCACGAATCGCCTGAAGTTCGTATGAACTCCCGTAAAACGCGCTAATTTGGAGGGATTGGCGCAACAATTCTGCCTTTGGTCGAATCAGTCAGTTATGAGTACAGCGACAATCGACGCCCGCGCCAGCGGCACTTTTCAACTGGGCGGAGATCTTCCTATCAACCGCCTCGGCTTCGGCGCAATGCGTATAACAGGCGAAGGAATTTGGGGCGAGCCAAAAAACACGGATGAAGCGCGCCAAGTACTTCGCCGCCTCATAGATCTGGGCGTGAATTTCATCGACACGGCAGATTCCTATGGTCCCGAAGTCAGCGAGCGCATCATCGGTGAGACCCTTCATCCTTATCCCAAAGACCTAGTCATCGCCACCAAAGGCGGTCTGACGCGTCAAGGCCCTAACAAGTGGCAGCCCGTGGGCCGTCCCGAATATTTACAGCAACAAGTAGAGATGAGTTTGCGGCGATTGAAACTCGAGCGCATTGATCTCTACCAACTGCATCGCATCGATGCAAAGGTTCCCGTGGAAGAGTCTTTAGGTGCCTTGGTTGACCTGCAGAAGGCCGGTAAAATCCGCCACATTGGCCTCTCCGAAGTTACGCAACAGGAACTCGAGCGCGCCCAGAAGACCGCGCGCATCGTAAGTATTCAGAACAAATACAACCTGAGTGATCGTAGTAAAGATACCGAACAGGCTTTGAATTACTGCGATAAACATCAGATCGCGTTCATACCCTGGTTCCCGGTAGCTGCGGGTAAGTTGGCCGCTACCGGTGGATCGCTCGACAGTACAGCCAGGAAACACGGCGCGACAGTAGCGCAGCTCTCGCTCGCCTGGCTCTTGCACAGATCATCGGTAATCCTTCCTATCCCAGGCACATCTTCGGTAAAGCACCTGGAAGAGAACGTTGGCGCGGCCAGCGTAAAGCTGAGTGCAGAGGAGTGGAAAGCATTGGAGAACGCAGCCAAAAGCTAAGCTGCGAATGTTACCTTTAGACAAGCGCAAGTAAGTTTTCCTGTGCTTGCGTTTGTCCAGAAACATGCCCCACCTCCGCTGCAGTGTAAGAGACTGCGGAACAACATTAGAACTCCACCACCGCGCTTTGGCGTGCCCGAAATGCGGTGATTTGCTCGAAGTAGTTATCGATTCACCCGGGGTCGATCCCGCTGATCTAAAGCGGCGCTGGCTGGAACGGCGAATGTCCTACGATCCACGGGACGCGAGTGGCGTTTGGCGTTTTCGCGAGTTCCTGCCTGATTGCTACGGTCCCGATAGTGTCGTAACGCTCTCTGAAGGCAACACGCCTCTCATTCGAGGGCAGAAGACTGCTCAATTCGGCGGATTGAAAAACCTCACATTCAAGCATCTCGGCTTTAATCCGACGGGTTCTTTTAAGGATCTGGGGATGACCGCCGGCATGACGGAAGCAAAATTCGTTGGGGCGAAGGCAGTGGCTTGTGCTTCCACAGGCAACACGGCTGCGTCACTGGCCGCCTATGCCGCGCGCGCGGGAGTGATCGGGCGGGTCTATCTGCCCGCTGGTCAGGCCTCTGCCAACAAGCTGGCGCAAGCCCTCGATTACGGCGCGGAGATGGTTCAAATCGATGGCAGTTTCGACGACGCGCTAAACGCCCTGCTTGGCGCTGCCGATCCGGATCTCTACTTTCTGAATTCAATCAATCCTTTCCGGATTGAAGGGCAGAAGACCGCCATGTTTGAGCTGTTAGAGCAACTAGGCTGGCGCGTGCCCGATTACCTGGTTGTTCCTGGCGGAAATCTCGGGAACTCATCGGCCTTCGGGAAAGCATTCATCGAACTGAAGCAGCATGGCCTGATCGACAAAACTCCCCGCATAGTGATCGTTCAAGCATCGGGTGCGAACCCACTAGCGCGCATGTGGCAATCGGGCGCTAAAGAACTCGAAGCGGTAGCGAACCCGGAGACGGTTGCCACGGCCATCCGCATCGGCAATCCGCGCTCGTGGAAAAAATCGCTGCAAGGCGTCCACTTCACATGCGGTTTTGTTCTCGATGTCACCGATGAAGAAATCGGCGAAGCCAAAGTGACGATCGGCCGCGACGGCATCGGCTGTGAACCAGCGTCGGCTACAACGCTGGCCGGTATAAAGAAATTGACCGCTTCGGGCACCCTCGACCGCGACGCCGCGGTTGTTGCCATCCTCACCGGTCACGTCCTCAAGGACACCGATTACATCGTCAAATCGCGGCAAAAACGCGAGCAGCTTGAATTGGCGCAGAGAAATTAACCGCCGCGCCGGTACATAATTGAAAGACATGCCTCTGCCACCCTCCGGTCTGGAGATCCGTGTGCCTGCATCCATTGCGAATCTTGGGCCCGGTTTCGACACGCTTGCTGTCGCTGTGCAGCTTTATCTAAATCTCTCGGTGCGGCCCCGGCATGGTTCAAATCAGATCTGCTTCGAATTTCCCGATTGCAAAATAGACGGCGAAAATTACATTGAGCGCGCCTTCCGGTTCGTCGCCCAGCAGCACGGCGCATCGTTTCCTTCAATGCATGTTGAAGTACGCACGGAGATTCCAATGCGTAGCGGACTGGGCAGCAGCGCGGCAGCTACAGTGGCTGGATTGCGTCTTTACGAAGCGGTGGCCGGACCGCTGCCCGAGCAAGGCTTGCTGAATGCGGCCTGTGCGTTGGAAGGACACCCCGATAACGTTGCGGCCGCCCTGCTGGGAGGCTTGACGGTAAGCTGCCAGCTGCCGGATCGTTCCGCCTTTGCCGTCAAACTCCACTGGCCCGAATCGCTTCGGTTTCTTGTCCTCACGCCCGAATATGCGCTTTCGACGATTGCGTCCCGCCAAGCTTTGCCGGAGAGCATCTCCCGTGAAGACGCCGTTTTCAACTTGCAGCGCGTGGGCCTGCTTTTACAAGCTATCCAAAGCGGCGATTATTCCGTGCTGCGCGAAGCTCTCCATGATCGCATCCATCAGCCCTTTCGCCAGAAGCTGGTTCCCGGCTTGGCCGAAGCGCTCGGTATGGAACATCCCGACCTGCTCGGCGTCTGCTTGAGCGGCGCAGGCCCATCAATCGTGGCGCTCGCCGAACGTCACCTCGGCGAAATTGAACATCTGCTCGGCAATACGTATAGAGGCACTGGTCTTACCTTCACCATCCGACGTTTGTCCGCGCATCAGGATCTCGAGCCCGCGCATCATTGCGGGCTTGCCGGTCTAAGCCGTCTTCACGCCTAAGGTTTGTTCGCGGCACGCCCTTGAGGGGAACTGAAATTTCCGAATTCAAGCGACATCTTCGGTCCCGGAACTCCGTTCGGGCTCGTTTGCGACCACTGCACGGACCTCGAGAATGGACGCTCCTCACCTGCTCGAAACTTGTCGCACACGGTAACGGTAACCCGGTGGCCATCTTTCAACAAAGCACTCCAGCGCGATTCCAAATCGTGATAGCTCCCTCCTGGCCCGCGGAAAGCTTCATGCAATGCGGTCGGGGCGAAAGTATTCATGTTCGGATTCTGCAAGCTCATGTTCCGTTCATCGCCGGGGGCGCCGAATTGGATTCCGATCAGGTGACCCGCGTGTTCGCCCGTTCCGCCCGACATCGTCCTCTGCGCGGAAACACTTCGATGCGTCATCACCTTACCCGGTACGCCCAGTTCCCCCGAAGCCTCCTTGTACGAGTAGTTGCCCTGGCTCCACTTCCTGAACACGAATCGCGTGCTGATATCTGGAAGAGACATTCGTCCTCCTATTCCGATCATCTTACTGCCAATCTAGTTACTGCGAATATCAGGCCTGATGCACTTGCGCCATTTTCCCCAGTTGGCATTCTTCATGCACCGCCCGCACCGCGCTGTCAAGCCTGTCTAACCGCACAATAATTCCAATCGTCAACTCACTCGACCCCTGCGCGATGGCAATGATATTGATCTCTTCGCGCGAGATCGCTGTAAACACGCGCCCGGCCAATCCGGGAGTGCCACGCATTCCCTCGCCTACCACGGCCAGCAGCCCTACATTTTCATCCACCTCAATCGGTTTGAGATACCCGTGCGCCAGTTCGATGGAGAGATTCCCCTCCAGCGCTTCCAGTGCGGCCGTCACATCCTGCTTTCTGATCAGGAAGCAGAAGGTCTGCCGGTAACTGGAACTTGTGAACACCAGAATTTCGACGTTTGCCAGCGCCAGCGCGTCCAGCGTCCTGGCCATCAGGCGTGTCCCGCTCAAAAGCGCGTTCGCCGGCTCCATCGAAATCATCGCTACATTCGACATCGAAGTGACGGCTCGCGCACCCTTCGGTTCATCAAAATGCGAGACGATCTTCGATCCAGGCTTGTGCGGCGCGAAGCTGTTCTTGCTCCACACGGGAATACGCTTCTCAACTAGCGGCGCAAGCGTTCGGGGATGCAGCACCTTGGCTCCGTTATAAGCCAGTTCCGCCGCCTCTGCGTACGTCAATTCGTCCAGCACCGCCACGTCTTTCACCACTCGCGGATCAGCCGTCATAATGCCGTCCACATCGGTCCAGATCCACAGTTCGTGCGCGTCTAAGACTGCGGCCAAGATGGACGCGGAAAAGTCAGAGCCGCCCCGGCCTAAAGTTGTGGGGCGTCCATCCGCTGTCGCCCCATTGAAACCGGTCACCACCGGAACGATGCCCTTTTCGATCAGCGGCAAAAGCCGTTCCACGCAACGTTCCCGCGTCGCTTCCATTTGCGGCGAGGCGTTGCCAAATATGGCATCGGTCACAATCAAATCGGCCGCGTTCACCGCAATCGCCTTTGTCCCTGTCTGGTCCAGATACCGCGCCAGGATCAATGCAGAAAGCCGCTCTCCCACCGCAATCGCCTCATCCACTGAGCGCGGCGGCCGCTCACCCAACATGAGCACTCCGCCCGCAATCCGCTGAAATTCGCTCGCTAACAATTGCACGTCTCTGTTAGCAGCTTTGCAGGCATCGCTATCTTTTTCCAATAGCTGCTCACATGTTTCGATATGCCGCTTCAGCAAAGCCTCGCGCGAAGCCTCGACCGATGTCCGGTCGCCCACCTCAGCCCGCCGCAACGTCTCCAGCAACAGGTCTGTGACCTTCGACATCGCCGAAACCACCACTACGACCGGATGTTTCTTCCGCTCCGCCGCAATGATCCCGGCAGCCACCTTCATGCGTTCGGCGCTGCCCATGCTGGTCCCGCCGAACTTCATTACTAGTAAATTCTTCAAACCGACCCCTGCATATATAATGCACGCGTGAAGCGTAGAAGTTTTCTGTCCTCTGTCGTTGCGGGTGCGGTGGCACGCACATCCGACGTACTGGCCGAGCCACCCCCCAGTGTCCCGGTTATTGACAGCCACATTCATCTGTTCGACGTATCCCGGCCGCAAGGCGTGCCCTGGCCTCCAAAGGACAGCCCAATTTACAAGAGCGCGCTGCCGGAACGATACCGCAAATTAGCCGTGCGACACGGAGTTGTCGGCGCTATTGAAATAGAATGCAGCCCGTGGCCGCAGGACAACCAATGGGTGCCGGATATCGTGGCGAAGGATTCCATCGTTGTAGGCACAATCGGCGATCTGGAACCTGGGACGCCTGGTTTCGGTAAACAACTGGAACGGTTGCACCGCAATCCTTTGTTTCGCGGTATTCGCTATGGGAATATTTGGGACCGCAACCTAGGTAAAGAGATATTGAAACCCCAATTTACAGAATCTAAAACTGTTGGCTGGCGCGGGATTGGTGCTTGATTCAGCGAACCCGGACCCAGCGCTCATCCGTGCCGTGGTGCGGGTGAGCGATAGTGTCCCGAACCTCACCGTTGTTGTCGATCACCTGCCAGAATTGACGTTGCCCGAGGAACCCGCGGCTCGTAAGGCATGCGAAGCGGATCTGCAGTTGCTGGGTCAGCGCCCTCAGGTGTACGGCAAGATATCCGGTATAGTGCGGCGCGTTGACGGTCGCGTGCCGTTGGATCTCAGTTTCTATCGGGATCGGTTCGATCGCATCTGGGGAACCTTTGGCTCAGACCGGCTGCTGTTCGGGAGCGATTGGCCCAACAGCGATCAGTGGGCGGAGTATCCGGATGTCTTCCGGCTGGCACAAGAATTCATCTCCACCAAAGACGCAGCGAGCCGCGAGAAGTTTTATTGGAAGAATTCGCTAAAGGCTTACGCGTGGGTGAAACGCGATGCCAGCCAACCGGCGTTGCGCAAAACCTTGAAGTCTTAAGCACTGATGGGCATCACTGAAATTTGTTCAAAGGTTCGACTCTTTTGAAT